>SVEZ01000020.1 GCA_015057115.1 Lachnospiraceae bacterium
ATCCTTCCCACTACTAGGGTGGATTGGGGACTTTCACCCGTTAGAAACGTGCGCCGCAAGGCGCACAACAAAAAAAGAAGCACACATCTGGTGTACTTCTCTTAATAGCTATGGTATTTTCTACTCTTTACGCTACACGAGTAATGGCAAGCAAGAGCTCATTTTCCATGGCTGAAATATCCTCGACACGATGGGTAAACTTTCTTATGCACTCCATGCATGCAGATAAAACCGTATTACAAAATACTTCATCATAGTGGTTTCCACGCTCACCATAATACACAATCCACCCATTCGATTGAGATTGCAAACAAACAGCAGATTCTTGGTAACCACCTATATGATACATTTTACGCGAATAACGTTTAGATAATATTTCATCTAATGCTTCTAAATATTTTCTTGTCTCCATACTATATCCTCCTGAAGAATTCCATCTTCACACTCTAACAAAATTTCTTTGTACCTTCATATACTCATTTTGCAATATCCCACATGGACTTGTCAATCAGGAAAAGCCTCTTTTTAATTGGCCTTTTGCGCTGTGTTGTTATTATTATAGTTACTCCAATTGCTGAAATATACCATTTGAGCTCCGACATAGCTGCTTCATCTCATGGCTCATGTATTCAAAGTAGCTGAATCGGCGACATTGCTGTCCAAACTGTGTCCTACGCCTATTTTCTTTTTGCGTCTCGGCGGAAAGTGTGTACTACACTCACGTCGCGGCGAGAAAATTCCCCAAACTCGGCGATATTTGTGTCAACGCTATTTTGCATGGCGAGTGTTTAAAGGTAGCGTCGGCGGTTTTCTTTTTTCCATCACATATCGCGGCGATTTTTCAGAAAAAATCGCCGGCAAAGGCAGTCTTTTCACAGTTCCCGCCGACTCGCCCCAGTCAGCACCCTGCTTTCCAAAGCTGAATCGCCACAACCACTATTTTTTTCACACTTTCCGCCGACTTGCCCCCAGCCGCTCCCCAGTAATCCCATATATCCTTTTCATACGCCCTGATGCTAATTGTCACCTTCAATACGCATAAATTGCAAATAATGTGACCATGTAAGTGTGGATGGTGTAGTGGTGTTGCACTAGTAGCTGAATCGGCGACAATCCTGTCCATACTGTGTCCTACGCCTATTTTCTTTTTGCGTCTCGGCGGAAAGTGTGTCCTATGCTCACACCGCGCCGTGGATTTCTTTCATACTCGTCGGCATTTGTGTCAATCCTGTTTCACATGGCGAGTGTTCAAAGGTAACGTCGGCGGTTTTCATTTTTCCATCACATATCGCGGCGATTTTTCAGAAAAAATCGCCGGCAGAGGCAGTCTTTTCACAGTTCCCGCCGACTCGCCCCAGTCAGCACCCTGCTTTCCAAAGCTGAATCGCCACAACCACTATTTTTTTCACACTTTCCGCCGACCTGACCTAGTCCACACCATTTGCAATGCCTTAACGCCCTGCGCCCCACCAAAAGTATCCCTGCTTTCCCCCAATTTCTAAACGCCCGCACACACCACCACGCAAAAAGACCGCCCTGCTACGCAGAACGGTCTCAACATTCTTATTATGAAATTGGTTTACATGACAATGGTCATATCCACATGATTCTTCTTTACGCCTACTATAACGTCCTTGGCGATATTGGCAACAATGGATTTCTCCAGTTCGTCCCAGGCTTCTCTTGCAGGCTTATGGTCTGCCTCTTCTAAGCCCTCGCGATAGTTGCGTAAGGACCAAGTGAAGGCTTGTCGTTCGATGGCAATCTCCATTGGAATTTCCCCTGGCATGCCCATGCCCATAAAGGCGTAATCTACGCGGCCTCCACCATATTCCTGCTGTAACTCCATAACTTCATCAAAGTTCAACAGACTATTCTCGATAATCTCACCCAACTTGCCCATGAAGCCCTTTACTGCAGCATTCTTGCCTGACTTTGATACGGAAAGAAGATCGTTTTTCTTGTCCAGGCTCATGTTTGTTTCTACTGCAAGTTTAATTCGATACTCCCCATCATCTGCTTCCATCTGAAATTTCGCCTGAAATTCACCGGTCATGGCTTTCATCATGCCCAGTGCTTCTTCTGCTAACAGACGCAGGTGAATTTCCTTCTTTCTGTCTAACCCCTGACGTCCGATGAACTCATCTGCCATGGCAAGTGCTTCGGCAGTCTTTGCTTCTGTGTTGTCCACTAAGATTTCTTTCATTTCCTTCATGTCGTCACCTCTCGTAAATGATGATAGGGCTCCCCCATCCCTTTGTCGCTCTTACTTCATAACAATAACATGAAAAAATGACCAATCCGTGACTATTCACATTCCTCTGCAGTTTCAAATTCTCCAAAATAGCCTCCGGCTGCTCTGGCAGCAAGGAAAAACATATCCCAAAGGGCATCCACTCCCTCTTCCTTCCATACATTTCCTCTGACACATACCAGATTCTCCTGGGTCAGCATCCGGATGAAGCGATTCTCTCCGTTAAACTGATTTACAATTCGATAGGTTTCCAACGTATCCCAGTATTTAATAGGCTTCATTACCATAACATCTGCCAATTCATCTTCTTTGTAAAAGACAAACTGTGCCATGTACGGAATGTCGTCATCATCCAACTGAAGCATGGTTGTATAAATTACACCATTTTCGATTTCGTATTCTTCCAAATCAAACTTCTTCAATTCGTCATTTTCCAGTGACAACAGAAATTGCTGTTTAAATGACCTAGGTTGCATAAATGTTCTCCTCCCAATTAAAAACCATAACCACTTGCTTCCATCCAGCATACATAGCTGGACTGGCAATGAGCATGCTGAAACCGGTCGCTAATCATTCCGTCGGAAAAAAGCTTTCCCAACACCCATTGTGCCCGGATATTTAGCATGGCAATTCCCAATGCCGTTTTTAGTCCTTCCCGGTAGTCCCCGGCAAGGAAATATCCCAGCCCTTTTTGAAAAAAAGTTGCAGGCGAAGCCGCATAGCCATAGCCAATCATGTAAGGGCGGGTATAATAATCCTCTACTGTATCTCCGCCGTATTGCACAAAGGCGTAGACTAAAGCTTCCTTGCCCTTCTTGCTGTAGCCTTCATAGGCTTTTCCCGTCAGCTTTTTGAATGCTTTTTCCATTGCAGGCTGTTTACTCACCGGAAGATTAATGTCTATTCCGTATCGCAAATAGCCCCAGGCCTTGGGCGCTACTTCCGTCACAAAATCCCCCGGATTTAAGATGTTAATAATGTTTTCATAACCCTTTCTCTTCCCTTCGGTAGAAACCCTGGGAGAAGCAAAGGTATAGGCAAAGACCCTGGATTTCGTGTACTTCTCCGTCATACGTTTTGCAAACAGATTCGCTACCGCTGCTCCCCGACTGTGACCGGTAATCCAGAATTTCAAGTTACTCACAATACCTTTTTGCTGTAAAAAAGTGGTAACCTGATCATCCAATTCCTTCTCCGCCAGGGAGAAACCCTTGTGGTTCTTTCCTTTTCCAATGTTAAAATTGCTGACCCATTCGTAATTCACTCCGCTGCCTTTAATCCAGATGGCAATCAGATTAAAATCCCGAATTCGCTTATAGCCAATACAATAGGTAATATGATCATTATCGGTTTTGGTGGTGCGCACGTAATGGTAAAGGTACTTGAAACCGAATTTCTTCATTAACTGAATGGCATATCGTTTCTTGTACATAGCTGCAGACGCCACCATAGAAGTATGTGCCAACTCCTTCTGACTTTTGTTTAAGCTTCCATCCTGAGTGGGTTTATCCGCAAAGAATGAATCTGTGTATCCCACCGTAGTCTGATAGGTTTGGGCAAAAGCGCCATCCCGGAAATTCACCTTCATCCACTGCTCCGTGCCTTCTCCGGCATGAGCATGTAGCGGTGATAAAAGGGTAAATATCAACATCACCGACAAAATTCCACACAGCCTCTTTTTCATACTACTTCTCATATCAATCCTTTTTGGCTTCAATTACTATTATAATTCCGTCCGAAAAACTGATTTCCGCCACATCTCCCACAATCTCATTGCTTACGCACCGGGCAATGCCGCTATGAAGAGTATACTCTTCAAGGGGATATTTCATTCCCCGTAAAGTCAGTTTTTCCACCGTCTCGGTAAAAGGAATCAGGGATACATAGTATCCATATTGTTCCTTTTTTGCAATACGCAAGGGCGCATCAATCATCCGAACCCGATTAAAGGGATCCTTTATGGTACAGGGAATCTTACACTCCAACGCCTTTTTCAAAAGCTGGATATTTCCCAATACATGATCCATTCTGGTTCCGGTTCCGCCATAAATCACAATCTCCGAAGCCTTCATCCGGCTTGCCATCAAAATGGCCAGTTCCGTATCGGTCTCATCTTTTTCCGACGGGTGCTTCTCAATTACCGCCCCCGTTTTTTTCTCCAGCTTTTCTAATGTATCTGGCGCTATTGAATCAAAATCTCCCACAATATACTGTGGTGTATGACCGGATGTCAGGAAAAAATCCGCGCCCCGGTCAACTGCAATAATAGCGTCAAACCCCTCCCTGCTTAATTCCTCTTCCACAAATTCAGGGCATATACTTCCGCCGGTAACAATGGCAATCTTCATGTCAATTATTCTTCCCCTAGTTTTTTCAAAAATTCCTTCACGTTGGCTGCCGCATCACCTTTAAATACTGCACTTCCAGCCACAAAAATATTGGCTCCCGCCTCTTTGATTTCTTCGATGTTATCCAGTTTCACGCCGCCGTCTACTTCAATATCCACCTGAAGTCCCGCATCGTCAATCATCTTCCTCAGCTGACGTACTTTCTCAGTACAGTAGGAAATATATTTCTGTCCTCCGAAGCCCGGATTCACGCTCATTAAAAGCACCATATCCACTTCCGGAAGAATGTAGCTTAACGTAGAAAGGTCTGTTGCAGGATTTAAAGCTACCGCTGCTTTACAGCCTGCATCCTTGATGTGAGCGATGGTACGATCTAAATGCTTGCAGGCTTCCTGATGCACGCAAATAATATCCGCACCGCACTTTGCAAATTCATCCACGTAACGGTCCGGCTCTTCAATCATTAAATGTACGTCAAATACCCGCTTTGTTACCGGACGAATGGATTTGATTACCGGCATTCCAAAAGAAATGCTGGGTACAAACATACCATCCATTACGTCGATATGCACATACTGGGCTCCGGCCTCGTCAATTGTTCTCACCGCTTCTGCCAGATTTCCAAAATCCGCAGACAAAAGGGATGGTGATAAAATGTATTCCATAATTTCCTCCTAGTATCGTTTTACATTCTTTAATTCTTCAAACAGATTCACGTAATTCTCGTAGCGGCTATCCGGGATTGCTCCCCCTGCTACCGCCTCTTTCACGCCGCAGTCCGGCTCACTTACATGGTTGCAGCCGGGGTAACGACATTGTCCGGAATACTCCGCAAACTCTGTATAATAATCCTTTAATTCTTCCTTCGTCAGTTCATTGATGTACAACGTGGAAAATCCAGGGGTATCCATAATATAGGTATTCCCGGAAATCGGAATAAGCTGGGAATGTCTGGTGGTATGCTTACCACGCTCAATCTTCACACTAATGCTTCCGGTTTCCATTTCCACATTCTCCTGCAAAAGATTAATAAGAGAAGATTTTCCCACTCCGGAAGGTCCTGCTACGGTAGAAGTCTTATGAAGCAAGGCTCCTTTTAATTCCTCTATACCTTCTTTTGTTTTGGCACTGGTAAAAAGCACTTCGCTTCCACAGCCTTCATAAATGTGTAAAAGTGCCTGCCTTTCTTCTTCGCTTAACAAATCGCATTTATTAAAACAAATCAGGGTTTCCGTATGCTCCATCTGCATCCGGATTAAGAACCGATCCAAAAGATTAAAGTTAGGATCCGGCTTCTTTGCAGCAAAAATGACAATGGCCTGATCCACATTGGAAACAGCCGGACGCAGTAATTCATTCTTCCGCTCCAGCAATTGCACAATATTTCCGATTTTTTCTTCTTCGGAGATTACTTCCAGTTCCACGTCATCTCCAACTAAGGGTTTCTTTTTCTCCTTGCGGAAAATTCCCTTTGCTTTACATTCATAGATACCGGATCCTACTACATGAACGTAGTAGAATCCGGCAATCCCTTTCACTATTTTTCCTTGCATAGACTCACTTATTTTTTCTTGAAGGTAATGTTACTGGTTTCCGTTTCAGTATAGCTGTCACTGCTGTCATCCTCGTTTACATAGGTCCATACAATCTTAATGGTACCGGAGGACTCGGTTAAATCGTCTACGGAAATCTTCTTCGGGAAGGACTGGATTTCTGCACTGTAAACGGTCTTGCCGCCGGCGGTAATCTTAATGGTGGCGGATTCCACGCTGTATACGGAATCTCCTTTTTCCACATCTGCCGCTTCATTTACGGTTGCGCTATAGGTGTAGTAAACAGTCTCTGCTCCCAAGCTCACTACGATTTCAATGGTGCTGCCCGGTTCTGCCTTATCCTTTACGGACTGGCTGATAACCTTGCCTTCTGCCACGGAATCGTCGTGTTTTGTAGTTACTTTTACTTTAAAGCCTGCTGCTGTTAATGCAGACTTGGCATCTTTTTCTTTCTTGCCTTCCACATTGGGAACCTCGGTGGTTTCACTTCCACGGCTGACAGATACGGTAATGGTATCTCCTGCGTGTACGGTTTCTCCTGCCTTTGGTGTTGTAGAAATAACTTTTCCGGTTTCTACGGAATCATCATAATCATAGGATACGGAAACAACCAGATTATTGGGGTCGGACTGCAACAAGCTTGTGGCATCCGCTTCCTCTTGACCGGTCACATCCGGAAGTTCAAAGCCTTCTTTTCCGGCACAGGTAACAACCTTAATGGTGGTATTCTTATCAACCATTTCACCGGCTTCCACACTCTGTTTCATAATCTGACCTTCTGCATAATCTTCGGAAGACTCGGTACCCTCTAACTGAATGCCCAGATTCATTTCATTTAAAATCTTCTGTGCTTCCTCAAAGGTCTTACCCTTGATGTCAATCATTTCTACCTGTCCGCTCTCTTCCTCCTGCGCAGTGGGATCCTCATCCTTATCCTTGGATTTGCCACCGAAATGGAACCAGTCCATTACGGTTCCTAAGATTAAAATCACAACCACTACCATGAAGACTGCAGCTACGATTCCCATAATGGTAACCGCTTTTTCCATCTTCGGATTTAACAGTGGCTTCTCTTCATCCTCGTCCTCGTCATCATCATAAAAATCGTCGCGAAGTACTTCCTTCTTCTCTTCTTTACGGTTCTCTTTGCGATTCTCTTTACCTTGTTCTTTTCTCATTTCGTCTTTTCTCTTTGCAACCTGCTGAATCTGCTCCACTTCCTGCTCAGTAATTACACGGGTGTTTTCTGCCAGCGGAACGCTTTCCAAAACTACAAAATCCTCATCCGGATTAATTAACGCCTTCTTCAAATCCGCAATCAACTCATCCACGGATGCATACCGACGATCCGGACTTTTCTGAGTACATTTTAAAATAATCTTCTCAAGGCTAATAGGAAGATCCTGAGTATAGGCACTCGGTCGGATAATCTCTTCCTGTAAATGCTGTAATGCTACTGCCACAGCGCTGTCCCCGTTAAAAGGAACTCTTCCTGTAACCATCTCATACATTACAATACCCATGGAGTAAATATCACTCTTGGCATCCACGAAGCCGTTTCTCGCCTGCTCCGGAGAAGTATAATGTACAGAACCCATCACATCGGAGTTAATGGTATTGCTGGTGGCTGCTCTTGCGATACCGAAATCTGTAACCTTTACCTTTCCTTCTGTGGAAATAATAATATTCTGAGGCTTAATATCCCGATGGATAATATTCTTGTTGTGAGCCGCACGAATACCGTTACAGGTCTGGATTGCAATACTGATGGCCTCTTTGTATCCAATCTTTTCTTTCTTCTCAATGTAGGTCTTTAGGGTAATACCCTCTACATATTCCATAACAATGTAGTGCATCTTATTCTCGCTTCCAACATCGTAAATGCTGACGATGTTAGGATTCTCCAAAGACGCAGCGGACTGTGCCTCTGTCCGGAACTTGGTAAGGAAATTCACATCCTCACTGTATTCGTTCTTCAGTACCTTAATAGCCACGTTACGACCTAACAGGTTGTCAATGACCTTATATACATCCGACATTCCGCCGGCACCGATTTTTTCTATAATCTCATATCTATCTGCTATATTCATTCCTTCTGTTAACATGCCTTCACCTCACTAGGGTTCAATCACTACAACCGTAATGTTATCCTTTCCACCATTCTTATTTGCTTCTTCAATCAGCTTCTCTGCCCGTTCAATGACATCCCGCTGACTGTTTATAATAACTCGGATGGTCTCATCGTCTACCATATTTGTCAATCCATCGGAACACATTAAAATCATGCTCTCTTCTTCCAGTTCGGTTTCAAAAACGTCGATTTTCAAATCTTCGCTCATTCCCACCGCTCTGGTAATCACATTCTTCTTCTGATGTGTTCTTGCATTGTCCGGATCCAGCTCTCCCATACGAACCATCTCTTCCACCAGAGAATGATCCTTGGTAATCTGTCTTATTCCTCCGGGCTTCACAATATATAACCGGCTGTCTCCCACGTTACCAACGTACATTCTGTCTCCCAGAATGGTAGCCGCCACCATGGTGGTGCCCATGCCCTCCATATTCTGAAGCTGTGCCTCTTTCATAACTTCTTCATTGGCACGAAGCATGGCTTTTTCCAAAATAACCCTTGGATCCGTTTCCTCTAAATCTTTTACGGTATCGATCATTGTCTGTAATGCCTTGTGAGATGCGCATTTACCTCCCACATGACCGCCCATTCCATCTGCCACAAGGAATAGGTTCGGAAGATTTCCGATTGGCATCTCAGTTGTGTAAAAGCAATCCTGATTCTCCGCTCTGCTTAATCCAATGTCCGTTACTGCATGTGTTTTCATCTTCCCACCTACCTTTCCATATATTTCTTTCGAAGCTGTCCACAAGCTCCGTCAATATCTCTTCCCATTTCTCTTCTTATAGTAACATTTATTCCGTTATTTTCAAGTTTATTTTGAAATCTGCGAATATTTTCCCGATCCGGTTGTTTGAATGAACGCTCCTTAATAGGGTTCACCGGAATCAGATTCACATGACAATTCATGTCTCCGATTAAGGCTTTTAACCGCGCTGCATCCTCCTCGGAATCATTTACCCCTGCCACAAGGCTGTATTCAAAAGATACCCGCCGTCCGGTCTTATCAAAATATGTCCGGCAGGCATCCAATACCTCATGGATTTCGTAGGTCTTTGCAATGGGCATCAGCTCTTCCCTCTTCTCCTGAGAAGAAGCATGTAAGGATAATGCCAATGTAATCTGCAGTCTCTCTTCAGCCAATTCAAGAATCTTCGGAACCAGTCCACAGGTTGAAACCGTAATGTTTCGCTGACTGATATGTAAACCCTTTTCATCGCTTAACATGTGGATAAAAGCAAGTAGATTATCGTAATTATCCAGAGGCTCTCCGGTTCCCATAACCACTACGTTGCTTACCCGCTCGCCGCTTTCTTTCTGAATCTGGTAAATCTGCTGAAGCATTTCTCCATTGCTTAAATTCCGAAGCCATCCATCCAAGGTGGATGCACAGAACCGACATCCCATTTTGCATCCCACCTGAGAGGAGATGCACACGGAATTGCCGTGCTTATACTTCATTAACACACTTTCCACCACCTGGTGGTCGGAAAGCTCAAACAAATATTTCTTGGTGCCGTCTAACTTGGATTCCTGCACCTCTACAATCTTCGGCACGCAGAAGGTATACCCTGCTGCCGTCAGTTTTTCTTTTAATTTCTTCGGTACATTGCTCATTTCTTCAAAGGAAGAAACGCATTGTTTATGTATCCATTCATAGATCTGTTTTGCCCGAAATGCCGGCTCATTTAACTCTTTCATTAAAACCGTCAACTGTTCCGGAGTCATTGCAGATAATTCCATGTTGTTTACTTATTCTCCCTTCTTCAACAGGGCGTAGTAAAAGCCATCCTGTCTTCCACCCTGCGGTAGTATCTGTACCTGTTTTTCAAGCCGGAAATCTCCGTGCTTTTTCAAAAATTGGTCTGTGTTCTCTTCGTTCTCAATCCGGTTGATGGTACAGGTAGAATAAATCATTCTTCCACCCGGTTTCACATACCGGCATACCACGTTCAACATTTCCTGCTGCAGCTTTGCCAGCTCCTGCACATTTTCCAACGACGTGTGGTACTTAATATCCGGCTTTTTACGAAGCACACCCAGTCCGGAACAAGGTAAATCCGCGATAACAAAATCCGCCTTCTCCACCATGTTCTCATCCAAAATCGTTGCATCGTGACAGGCAACCTCAATATTGGTCATTCCCGTCCGTTTAATATTCTCTTCTATTAAGCTTACCTTTGCCGGGGTCAAATCCCTGGCATAAATTGTTCCTTTGTCTGTCCCGTTCTTCTCCTGCATTGCCATTAACATGGCTGCATGAATAGCCTTTCCTCCCGGTGCGCTGCATACATCCATGCCGATTTCTCCCGCCTTAGGATCAATTGCATTGGCCACTTCCATGGAAGAAGGATCCTGCACATAAAAAAGTCCGTCCCGAAAGGCTTTCATAGCCGGAAGACTGTCATATCCCGAAAGATACATTACATCCTCCCGTTCATCATGGAGAAGCACCTGAATTCCTTCCTGTTCCAATTGATTTTTCAACTCCGCCGGGGAAATCTTATCCGTCATAACCCGGACACAGGTAGGTCCTTCTGTCAAAAAGGCTCTTCCCAATTCTTCCACTTCCTGTTTTGTCATGGAAGAAAGCCAAAGCTGCGTCATCCAGGGAAGGATCGAGTACTTCTTTTCCATATAGTCATTAAAGTTAGACGGGTCAGGATAGGAAATAGTTTCCTTTTCTCGATCAATGCTTCGCAAAACTCCGTTTACAAACCCCCGAAGGCTGCTAAATCCACGTTTATTCGCCAATTTAACTGCCTCATCCACCGCTGAACGATTAGGAACACTGTCCATATATAACATCTGATACAATGCACTTAATAAAATACAGTGGATTACCGGCTTCATTTTTCGAACCGGCACTTTGGAAAATCGGTTCAAAATGCCGTCAAGTTCCGGCATTCTCTCCACACATCCATGGCATACTCTGGAAATAAAGCTTCGATCCCGCTTATCCAGATAGGCGTATTTATCAAGAACATTTTTCAATACCTGATTCAGAAACTCTCCGTCTCTTGTCACTGCAAGTAAAATGTCCAGAATCAGTCCTCTTGTATTGACGGTATTAGTCACGTCGTCTTCCTCCAAATATAATGAGCAGTCGCAAAAGTTGTAAAATTGCTGCCGCTGCACTGGCAACATAAGTCAAAGCTGCTGCCGTTAAAACTTTTCTTGTTGCATGGCTTTCCTGCTCTGTAAGCATTCCGGTTTCATGAATCATGGCCATGGCGCGTCTTGATGCGTTAAACTCCACCGGAAGAGTTACCAGATGAAATAATACAGCCAAGGCAAAGCAAGCAATTCCCGCTTCAATCAAAAAGTATCCGATTCCGGAAGTCCGCATGCCTCCAAGCACCAGTCCCAAAATAATCATGGGCCAGCTTAAGGTGGATCCAAAGTTGGCAACCGGTACCAGCGCCGCCCGGAAATTCAAGGGGAAATAGGCTTTGGCATGCTGGATAGCATGACCGCACTCGTGACAGGCAATTCCCACTGCCGCCACAGACGCGGAACCATATACCGGATCTGATAAATTCACGGTTTTGGTTCTGGGATCGTAGTGATCTGTCAGGTTACCGGATACGTGGCGAACCTTCACATCATAAAGCCCTGCCCGTCGCAACATTTCCTCTGCCGCTTCTGCACCCGTAAGACCGGACGCACTCCGATAACCGGAATATTTTGCCACGGTGCTTTTCACCTTGGCAGATGCCATCATACAAATTACAACACCAATGAGCACCAACAAGTAGGTGGGATCCAATCCCATTCCATATCCTCCGTAATAATACATCCTCTCTCACCTTTCTTCCTAAAGGGACATTCCTGCCTCCACAGTAAAGCCCCGTAAAAAATCTTCGCAACCCATGCGCTTCTTTCCTTCAATCTGCACCTCATCCAGTCGTAAATACCCTTCCGCGGTTTTTACAAAAATATGCTGTTTGGTTACTAAAAGGATGGTTCCTGCTTCCAGTTCCTCACTGTCTGCTTCCCTGCAGGCTGCTTCCTGCTCTCCCTCAGCCACTTTCGCTTTCCAGATTTTCAATGTTTTTCCGGATAATCTGCCAAAAGCGCTTGGCCATGGAGATAATCCCCGCACATACCGTTCCAATTCCTCGGCACTGCGTTCAAAATTCAAATGTCCCATATCCTTGGTAATCATACGGGTCTTGGTGGCTTCTTCCTCCACCTGAGGCGTATAGGTTATGGTTCCTTTTTCCAATGCTTCCAGGGTTTCCCGTATAAGCACGGCGCCTTCTTCCTGTAACCGGTCAAACAAGCTGCCGGCGGTTTCATCCTCTGCAAGAACTACTTCTTTTTTCAACATAATGTCGCCGGTATCCAACCCTTCATCCATCCGCATGGTGGTCACGCCGGAAACCTTTTCTCCGTTTAAGACTGCCCACTGAATTGGCGCCGCTCCACGATATTTCGGAAGCAAAGAGCCATGCACATTGATACAGCCGTATTTCGGAATATCCAACAACTCTTTGGATAAAATCTGTCCAAAAGCCACAACCACAATCACATCCGGCTGAAAGCTGCGAATATAGGACACACACTCTTTTTCTTTAATTTTTACCGGTTGGTATACCGGAATGCCGGCCTTCACCGCTTCCTCTTTTACCGGAGAAAAGCTGACCTGATTGCCCCGTCCTCTGGGCTTATCCGGCTGGGTCACCACAAGACAGACCTCATGCTTACTCTGCACCAATGTCTGTAACGAACTCACGGCAAAATCCGGAGTTCCCATAAAAATGATTCTCATTCTCTATTCCTCTTCCTCTGCATACTGCACATCATGAATGGTGTCTCCTGCCAGTTCCACATACATGTGTCCCTCCAGGTGATCTAACTCATGACAGATACAACGTGCCAAAAGTTCTTCTCCCTCAATAATATATTCCTGCATGTCAAGGTCGTAAGCCTTTGCTTTCACGTAATTGGGGCGGGTTACGGTACCTGCCTTACCCGGATAGCTTAAGCAGCCTTCTTCACCGGTCTGCTCACCGGAGCTTTCCAAAATCTCCGGGTTGATAAGCACCATCGGGCCGTCTCCCACATCAATAACCACCATTCTCTTTAATACGCCTACCTGTGGAGCCGCAAGACCTACGCCCTGAAATTCATACATGGTTTCGATCATATCCTCTGCCAGTTCCTTAATACGTGGGGTTACTTCTTTGATTGGTTTACATGTTTTTGTCAGGATTGCATCTCCCAACTCACGAATCTGTCTGATTGCCATTTTGTTCCTCCTACTTATTCTCCATGGATCGGGTCAAAATCAAAGGAAACGCTTCCGTAAGGATAGCCGCTTTCTTCCCGATATTTTTCTATTTCATTCTTGATGGCTACAAGCTCATCATAGTTTCTTGCTTTAATGTATAAGGTCTTCCGATAGATGGAATTTAACTTCCGGATTCTGGCATCTGCCGGTCCGATAATCACCACCGGATGTTTCTGCCCCATTGTTTCCGTGGCCTGTTTCATATCTTGAGCCAAGGCTTCCATATCCTCTTCCTTCTCCGCCTTCATAAGAACCAACAAAAGATGTCCTGCCGGCGGATAATGAAGCAGCTTTCGAAAGCCGATTTCCTCTTCGAAAAAGCCTGCGTAATCCTGTTTTGCCGCAGTCTGAATGGCATAATGCTCCGGCTGATAGGTCTGAATCACCACGTTACCGGGATGCTCTCCTCTTCCTGCCCGGCCTGCCGCCTGGGTCAAAAGCTGAAAGGTTCGCTCCGCTCCTCGGAAGTCATCCTCGATTAACGACATATCTGCCGCCAAAATTCCCACCAGAGTAACATTTGGGAAGTCATGCCCTTTTACAATCATCTGGGTTCCCACCAGAATATCTGCTTCTCCGTTGGCAAAACGGGATAAAATATCCTCATAGCTCTCCTTTTTGCGGGTGGTATCCGCATCCATACGCAGCACCCGTGCCTCCGGAAATTCCTTCATCAACCCATCTTCCACCTTCTGGGTTCCGGCAGAAAATCCGCCGATATATTTGGAACCGCATACGGGACACAACTTCGGCTTTGGAATTTCATAGCCGCAATAGTGACATTTTAATTTCCCGTCTTTGTGAAGGGTTAGCGACACATCACAATTGGGGCATTTAAAGGCTGTACCGCAGCTTCGGCAGCTCATGGCTCCCGTAAAGCCTCGGCGATTTAAAAACAGCATAATTTGTTGCTTTTTCCGGAGTTTATCCTGTATCTGCTCCTTTAACGTTCTACTGAACATGGAGCGATTCCCGGCTTTTAACTCCTCCCTTAAATCCACCACCGATACCGTGGGAAGTGCTCTTCCTTGATATCGGTTCTGCAGGGAAAAATATGCATATTCCCCTGTTTGCGCTTTATAAAAGCTTTCCAGTGACGGAGTTGCGGAACCCAAAACCACCATACCATTCATCTGGGCCGCCCGATAAATGGCTGTCTCTCTCGCATGGTAGCGGGGAATCTTATCCTCACTCTTATAGGTCCCTTCATGCTCCTCATCTATAATAATCAGTCCCAGTCTTTCAAAAGGTGCAAACAATGCACTTCTGGGGCCGATGATAATATCGATTTCTCCACGTCTTGCCCGCTCTAACTGGTCAAAACGTTCTCCCGCCGATAACCGGGAGTGCAATACCGACACCCGCTTTCCAAAGCGATGGTAAAATCGCATCATGGTCTGATAGGTCAACGCAATTTCCGGAATCAACAGAATTACCTGACGGTCCTTTTTAAGCACCCGGGAAATCAGTTCCATATAGACCTCGGTTTTACCGCTTCCGGTGACACCGTGAAGCAGACAGGGCCGTTTAGGACTATGCTCAAAATTCTCATACATTCCCTCTACTGCCCGGCTTTGTTCTTCATTCAGCGTAGGCCGATAATCGTTTCCCTTATCAAACTCCATGGGATTGCGGTATGTCCGCTCTGAACGGATGGCCACGTAGCCCTCTTTTTCAAAACCGCGAATCACCGTAGATGAAACATTTAATTTGGTGGTGATTACAGTGAAGGGAAGCTCTCCTTCGGCTAAAAGTGCATCCAAAAGACGTACCTTTGCCACTGCATGCCGCTTCTCCCACTGTGTCCGCAACTCCTGTGCTCTGCTACGGTCCAGGGTTAATTCCACATATTGAACCTGCTTTTCCTTTGCAGGAGTTTTCATGGGTAATACGGTCTTCAACGCCTGATTCATGGTTCCACCATACTGCTGTCGCATAAATCGGGCAAGATCAATCAACTGTCCCGTAATACTTCCGGACGGAAGTACTCCTTCCAACTCTTTAATTGGTATATCTTTACTAAGACCGGATTCCGCCGCCAAACCGATGACGAAGCCCGTAAGCTTCCGGTTTCCTTTTCCAAAAGGAACCTGTACCTGGTCACCGATTCGAACCTTTCCTTCCAACTCCTCCGGTACCCGATAGGTGAAGGGTCGGTCCAGCTTTTCCAGCGAAATATCAATAATGATCCGGGCATATTCTGCCATGCATCCTACCTCTTATTTCTTCAGGGCACTTTCAATCAGTTCCCGGTCATCCATAGGGTATTTCACTCCCTTGATTTCCTGGTAATCCTCATGTCCTTTACCTGCAACAATAATTACATCGCCGCTCTTTGCATGTTCTACAGAGTAGGCAATGGCCTCTCTTCGATCTTCTATACAAACATACGCGCCCTGTGTTTTTTTCATTCCGGTTTCAATATCCGCCATAATCTCTGCCGGTTCTTCAAACCGTGGATTATCCGACGTAATGATGGTAAAGTCCGCCAGCTTACCGGACACCTCTCCCATCTCGTAACGGCGAAGTTTGGAACGGTTGCCGCCACAGCCAAAGACACATACCAGTCTTCCGGGATTATACTCTTTCAACGTAGAAAGAAGACTGCTTAATGCCATGGCATTGTGGGCATAATCCAAAAGGATGGTAAAATCTCTTCCGGTTTCAACTTTTTCCACACGACCTCTTGCCTTGGCGGTCTTTAATGCGCCCCGGATAATTTCTTTCTCCACTCCAAAATGACGGCAAATGCAAAGGGCTGCCAGGGAATTATATACACTGAACTTACCCGGCATATCAATAATAATGTGATCCTCGTAAGCTCCCTTGGTATCGTAGGCTACTCCCAGATATCCCGGTTCCTTTACCAGCTCAATATTCACAGCCTGAATGTCGGCACCTTCTGACAATCCGTAGGATAACACCTCACAGGTATGTCCCTTTAGCACATCCTTTGTATGGTGATCGTCAAAGTTCACGATACCGTAGCGGCACTGCTTAAATAACAGTCCCTTACATGCCATGTATTCTTCAAAATCCTTATGTTCATTGGGTCCGATATGATCCGGCTCGATGTTGGTAAAAATACCAAGTTCGAAGGTAAATCCATCGGTTCGATGCATCATCAAGCCCTGAGAGGATACCTCCATAACAACGGCTTTACAACCCGCCTGCACCATACGTGCAAAATATTCCTGAATCACAAAGGATTCCGGTGTGGTATTCTTGGCCGGAATATGTTCCTGTCCGATAATCGCTTCAATGGTTCCGATCAGACCGGTTTTCATTCCCGCACTTTCCAGCACAGAGCGCACCATATATGTGGTGGTGGTCTTTCCCTTGGTTCCCGTTACTCCGATGACCTTTAATTTCTCTGCCGGGTGGTCAAAATAAGCTGCAGCAGCATAGGCCAAAGCTTTTCTGGAATCCTCCACCTGTACAATGGTCACATCCCCGGTCACTTCCACCGGCTTGGTTACAAACAATGCAACGGCTCCGGCATCCACAGCACTCTGAGCAAACTTGTGTCCATCCACCTCTGTTCCTTCGATACAGACAAACAATGTCTTCGCCTGCACTTTTCTGGAATCATATTCCAATTTCTCTATTTCTGTTTCCAGAGAGCCCTGCAACACAGTGTAGGATACGCCCTCTAAAAAATCCTTAAGCTGTTTCATTTTATTCCTCTTTTCATTCTGCGTCTTAAAACACTACTCTCTAGTATACCAAAAACACAGATTTTTTACAAGTTTTCGACTGTAACCAATCCTGTACCCCTTTTTATACAAAAAAGGACAGCCCTTAAGGGACTGTCCCCAACAATTATCCATTTTTGCGCTCGCTGAAAAATCCGGCAATCACTTTTCCGGAAAACACTCTTTCCAGAATTTCTCTGTGTCGGGTAATGGTAAGCCGCTCATAGGCCTTCCGACTTTCATCAATCATGCTTTCTACCCGCAGACGAACAAAGGGCGTCGGATCTTCGTCCTTATGATCCTTCTTCCATTGCAAAAGCGGATTGTAAACACCGTGCTTGGCATCCCGCTCCATATTCTTATAAACTTCCATCAGATAAGCGCTTTTGCCAATATAATAGCCGATGCAACGAAGTTCCTCGGAGTGTTCATCCTCCTGAAAGTCAAAAATCTCCGCCAGCATCTCTCCCGCCAATCCGGAAATCGCATCCAGGTTCGTCTCCTTGCCTGCCTCCGCCACACTACGCTTGGTCAGGTAAGTCTGAATAGCTTTCGCCTGTCTTTCATAGTGTGCTTCCAACTGCTGTACTGTCTTTTCCAGCTTCCGAATCTTGGTCTTCTGGGTAAGAGCTCTCTTCTGATGCCAGTCCTGCCTGGTGTTCCAGTAAGATACCAGCACTTCCATATCCGCCGCATAACGGGTTGTTACTTCCCTTTGCGTATCATACAACCCATCCAACAAAAATGCCAAAAATAGCATGGCGCTTTTCTTGCGAGAGCAACCCTTACTGCCCGTAAGCTGTTTTAATTCTTCATAAAAGCCGCAGCTGAGTGTCTCATATTCTTTTTTCAGTTCTTCGGATAAATCCTTTTCTTTGACTGAAATGTAGTCAACCATAGCAGTATCTCCTTTTCAGGGAGCGTCTTTTACAATTTAAAAAGTAAGCAGGACTATAAGCCGGGTTCTGTCGTGAATGATCATCTATCTAGGACGACTGTTACCAGCCGCCTCAAGCGACCTACCTGAAGCTAGCGGGCCACGTCAACGCTTCTGTCTGGTCTTGCTTCGAATGGGGTTTGCAGAGCCTGTCCTGTTACCAGAACAGCGGTAGTCTCTTACACTGCCTTTCCACCCTTACCGGTTACCCGGCGGTTAATTTTCTGTTGCACTTTCCTGGGAGTCACCTCCACCGGCCGTTAGCCGGCATCCTGCCCTATGAAGCCCGGACTTTCCTCACCTGCGGTCTTTCGACACTTGCAGCCGCGATCATCCATCCTGCTTACTCTATTCAATTGTCACTTCAAATTATCTTAAACGTTGAAGCAGCTTCCGCCGATGAACTCACGGAACAAGGAATTCCGATTAATATCTTCACCAGGCATAGGAAGGACATAGTCCAAAAGCTTCAACAGTCTCTTTGCTTCATCATACTCCGGATCTCCTATGGAAATCTGGTATAAAAGCGGCTGTACATAAGGTTTGATTACTGCCAGCTCGTATACAAAAGCGGAGTTGAACATGGCATTTGCCTGTTCCTGATGTGGGAAAATGTATTTCTCCTCACCACGACGTACGGAATACCACATGGCAATGGTTTCCTTCGCCGATGTTCCTCTGGTTCTTGCATCCCTAACAATTCGGCGTAAAAGTCGGGTATCGGTTGTATGTAAACAATTGTGCTCGTCAATATTTAACTGTGTCAGAGCACTGATATATACCTTAAATTTCAAGTTCTTGTCAATACTGTAGGACAGCTTGTCATTCAATCCATGGATTCCTTCAATTACCAGAATATCATCTTCGCCCAACTGAAGGAAGTTGCCGCGATACTCTCTCTGTCCGGTCTTGAAGTTAAAGGACGGCATTTCCACACGCTCGCCTTTTAACAGACGCTGCATATCTTTGTTGAACTGCTCTACATCCAATGCCTCCAAGCACTCAAAATCCGGTTTGCCGTTCTCATCTAACGGTGTGTTCTTTCGATCACCATAGTAGTTATCCAATCCAATCGGATGAGGACGTAAGCCTCTTGCAATCAACTGAATGGATAATCTATGAGAAAAGGAGGTCTTTCCGGAAGAGGACGGTCCTGCAATCATAACAAACTTACTGCCGGATTCCTCAATCTGGCTGGCAATTTCTGCGATTTTTCTCTCCATCAGTGCTTCCTGAACCAGAATTAAATCCTGACCACGGCCATTTACAATGGCATCGTTTAATTCACCAATGTTGGAAACCTCCAGCATCTTGCCCCACTGCGTAGCTTCCTTTAACGTAGCATACAATTTATGAGGCGGATTAAAGTCCGCAACCTGATGGCTGTCCTCGTTGGGGAACATTAATACAAAGCCATCATCATAGGGCTTTAAGTCAAAATATTTCACATAACCTGTACTTGGTAACATGTAACCATAGTAGTAATCCATATAACGACCAAGGCTATATACACTTACCTTCGAACTGGAACGGTATTTGAAAAGATTACTCTTATCCTGCATTCCAAATTCCTGAAACAGACGTGATGCTTCAGAAGTATCATAACTGTCCTTCTGGAATGGAATGTCCTGCTCCACCAGCTTATGCATTTCCGCCTTCAAGTCGCTTAAAAAGGCTTCCGTTATAGGCTTTTCCTCAACTAACTTGCAGAAATAGCCCTGGCTGATGGAATACAAAACCGTAACATGCAGGTTCGGATCCAGATTATGCAGAGCACGCTGCATTAACATGGTACCGCTTCTGCGATAGCTCTTTCTTCCGGCATCGGACTTCGTAGTTAAGAACTCAATCTGACCGTCACCGTGAACGGAATGCCATAATTCCTTCAATTTGCCATTGTATTTCGCCAATACAATATCATCGGAATACTCCGGCTGAAACTGCTTTGCAAGTTCCAGAAACGTTGTTCTGTCTTCTACTCTCAATGTCTTGTCAAGCACTGAGATTTCCCATACATTTGCCATAACCATAAGCCCCTTTCTAATATAAATTTTGTGCTGTCTGATTCATCTTAAGCTTCTCTGCCACTTCAAGCTGTCGCTGACTTTTCTCCTCTCCGTCTTTCATGTTGGAAAGGGAAGCTGCCACACCTTCTAAAGTCTTTGCTTCTTTCTGCAGATATTTCAGCAGAACCGGATGTTTTTCCTTTAGTAAAAGCGGACCATACAGGTCAAAAAGCTCCTGTTTGTCACTTCTAAAAGTGTCTCCTAAGCTATATCTTCCCATGGGATAAAATTTCCCATCTTCATAAACCATATCTTCTCTTTCGCAGACAAACCCCATTGCCCGCATTTCCTGCCGAAAATAAGCAAGTTCCGACTGCGGCTGCAAAATCAGGCTTCTTACGCCTCCTTCTCCTTTTAAAAAGGGAAGGGCATCCTGCAAAATGCGAATGATCAGTCTTCCTCCCATTCCGGCAATGATAATGCTTTCTCCCTCACCGGGTTTTAGCTTATCAAGTCCGTCGGATAGCCGGGTAATAATCCGATCTCCAAGTCCCATTTCGGCAATGTGTTCCTTTGCCGCCTGCAAGGGACCCGGATTAATATCCATGGCAATAGCTTTTAAGACCACGCCCTGCTCCACCAGATGGATGGGCAGATATCCATGGTCGCAACCAATATCCGCCAAAGTTTCTGATTTCGGCACCAGGTCGGCTACCGCCTTCATTCTTTCTGATAATTTCACCATTACTCTAAATAATCCTTCAGCTTACGGCTTCTGCTTGGATGTCTCAATTTACGCAGTGCCTTTGCCTCAATCTGACGAATACGTTCACGGGTAACGTTAAATTCCTTACCCACTTCCTCCAAGGTGCGGGCACGGCCGTCATCCAGACCAAAGCGTAAACGAAGTACCTTCTGCTCTCTTTCTGTTAAAGTTTCCAATACTTCGGAAAGCTGTTCCTTTAATAATGTAAATGCAGCTGCATCTGCCGGAACCGGAACCTGATCATCCTGGATAAAATCTCCAAGATGGCTGTCCTCTTCTTCACCGATTGGTGTTTCCAAAGAAACCGGCTCCTGAGAAATCTTTAAGATTTCACGGACACGATCCACATTCATTTTCATTTCTTCTGCAATCTCTTCCGGGGTCGGTTCACGTCCCAACTCCTGTAAGAGCTGTCTTGACACACGGATAAGCTTGTTGATGGTCTCTACCATGTGTACCGGAATACGGATGGTTCTTGCCTGATCCGCAATGGCTCTGGTGATAGCCTGACGAATCCACCATGTAGCGTATGTAGAAAACTTAAATCCCTTACGGTAATCAAATTTCTCCACCGCCTTAATAAGACCTAAGTTACCTTCCTGAATCAAATCCAGGAACAGCATACCACGTCCCACATAACGCTTTGCAATGGAAACCACCAGACGCAAGTTAGCCTCTGCCAAACGTTTCTTGGCATCCTCGTCACCAACCTCTAATCGTTTCGCCAGTTCAATTTCCTCTTCCGCTGTAAGAAGAGGCACCTTGCCGATTTCCTTCAGATACATACGTACCGGGTCTTCAATGCTGACTCCCTCCGGAACCGTAAGATCAATGGCATCCAGTTCAATGTCTTCTTCTACGCTTAAGTCCGCGTCATCCGGCTCCAGTAAAAGGCTGTCCATATCTCCTTCTACCACGCGTAAAAACTCAATGTTGTTTGACTCTAAGGTTTCCATAACCTTATCGTACTGTTCTGCCTCCAGATTCAGTCCTTGGAAAAACTCATTGATGTCCGCCTCATCCAGCATGTTTTTCTTTGTTTTTGCAAGACTCACCAGTTCCTGCAGTTTCTCGTTGAATTTCTGTTCTTTTTCGTCCATTTTTTCATCCTTCCATGCGTAGCTTTTCGTTTCCGCGTAGTTTCTATTCCGTAACTCTATTCCTTAATAGGAATTTCAATTTTTTCAATTTGTTCAAGCTTTTTCTTTTCTTCGAGTAGTTCCATAAGTAGCTTCATATCTGACGGATCCATCCGGTTCGTCCTCTCCTGAATGCTGTTCTGCTTCACCTTCATAAGAATATCCCGAATGGCCTGCTTCAAATCCGAACTGGTCTCTAAGTTGTGAACCGTGGCATTAAAGATGGATGCCACTTCTCTCTGTTCTTCCTCCGCAGCAAACCGGCTGATAATCTGAGGTGGATTTAAATTGTTCTGTTCCAGACCGTCATAAACAATCATGGCCACCTGATACAAAATCTCTTCCGTAAAATCCTCCGGCGTCACATAGGTCTTCACCGCAGGATAGATTTCCGGATGTTCAATCAGCGCCGTCAGCAGGATTTTCTGTGCCTGCCTCTTTCCGTCTTCCTTCTTCAGACTGTTCTTACCGTCTTTCAGGGTTTCTTTGCGAGTCACAGACCGGTCCATGGTAAGGCTTACGGAAGCCACCAGCTTCTTAAGACTTTCTAACCGAATGTCAAAAGCGCTTGCCACCGCCTCCATGTAATTACTCCGCTCCAGTTCCTCGGTAAATCGCAGAAGCATCCGCGCCACCTCCTGATGAAAGGCGGTCTTGGATTGGGGATCATGCATATCAAATTCCCGCATCTTCATCCGCACCTCGAAAAGAAAGCTGTTCTCCGCTTCATCAATGCGCTTCTGATAAGCCTCCGCTCCTACTGCTTTAATAAATTCGTCCGGATCCTTGTAGGGTTCCATGTGGACAATTTTCGTCATAATACCTACGGAGCGCAAAATCGGAATTGCACGAAGTGCCGCTTTTACCCCGGCACCATCACTGTCGTATGTTAAATATACTTCTTTGACATACCGTTTTAAAAGGGAGGCATGTCCCGGCGTTAACGCCGTTCCCAAAGATGCCACCGCCATATCAAATCCTGCCTGATGCAGACTAATGACATCCATATATCCTTCACACAAAAGCACATAAGGCTTTCTTGAAGTTCTGGCTATATTCAAACCGTAAAGATTACGGCTCTTATCGAATACCATGGTTTCCGGAGAGTTTAAATATTTGGGCTCGCCTTCTCCCATAACACGGCCGCCAAATCCAATCACATGATTATGTACATCCATAATGGGAAACATAACCCGATTCCAAAACTTATCTCTTCCACCGTATCGCTCATCTAAGGTCACCAGACCGGAATCCCTCAAAAGTTCTTCCGGCACTCCCTTCTTCTGAAAATACTGAAAAAGATCGTTACTATACTTGTTGGCATATCCCAGACCAAACCGCCGCATGGTCTCGGCACTTAAGCCTCGCTCAGTAAAATACTTCAGCCCCTGTTCTCCGTTGGGATTACGAAGCTGTGCGTAAAAATAGGTGGCAGCCTCTTTGTTTAACTGCAAAAGCTGGCTTCGCTTATCGGCCTCTGCCCGGGCTTCTTTGCTCATTTCCTTCTTCGGCAAGGTAATTCCCGCCCGCTCTGCCAGGGTTTCCATAGCCTCCCCAAAAGTGAAGTTCTCATACTCCATCAGGAAGGTAAAAACATTTCCTCCCGCACCACAACCAAAGCAATAATACATCTGCTTGCTTTCCGATACAGAAAAGGACCCGGTCTTCTCATTATGGAATGGACATAGGCCAAAATAGGAGCTGCCCTTCTTCTTCAGACTGACATAGCTGCCGATTACATCTACAATGTTGTTGGCAGAACGCACTTCTTCAACCAATTCATCCGAATAAAATGCCATTCTATGTCCCTCCTGTTAGTATATCTGCCAAGACTTCGGTAAAAAGTAATCCTCAAACAGATTATAGGCAAACTCATCCGTCATACCGGATATATAATCGCAAATCACTCTCTGCTTACTGTCACCGTCTTCTTCATGGAAGCGACGGAACTTCTCCGGCAAACGGTCAAAATTGTCCATGTAATGTTCAAACAAGAACTCCAGCAAGCGTTTTGCCTTCACTTCCTCTGCCTTCGCGGTCTTATTCATATAAACCCGCTCAAACATAAAGCCCCGAAGTTCTTTCATGGCAAGTTCCACATCCGGAGACATGATAATATCATTCTTACCCATGCTCTGAATAATAATGTCGTGAATCAGGGTATCCAACCGTTTGGTAGTGGTATTTCCCAACACATCCTTAATGGATGCGGGAATATCCGACTCGCTTAACACCCTTGCCCGGATGGCATCATCAATATCATGATTAATATAGGCAATCTTATCCGATAACCGAACAATCTTGCCCTCTAAGGTATGGGGCATGGTACTGGTCTGATGGTTCAACATTCCATCCCTTACTTCTACCGTAAGGTTCAGTCCTTCCCCATTCTTCTCTAATTTCTCAACAATTCGGACACTCTGCTCATTGTGCTTAAATCCCTCATCACACAAAGCATTTAAGGTTCTCTCACCCGCATGTCCAAAAGGCGTATGTCCCAAATCATGTCCCAGGGCAATTGCCTCAATTAACTCTTCATTCAGTCGAAGAGCCTTTCCGATGGTTCGAGCATTCTGAGAAACCTCCAGGGTATGGGTCATTCTGGTACGATAGTGATCTCCCTGGGGATCCAAAAACACCTGCGTTTTACTCTTCAGTCTACGAAAAGCCTTACAATGCAAAATACGGTCCCTATCTCTTTGATATACCGGGCGAATGTCACACTGCGGTTCCTCTCTGTCTCTGCCCTTGGAGTGAATACTTAAGCTTGCATAAGGGCTTAAGCTTTCCTGTTCCATCTGTTCCAAACTTTCTCGTATCGTCATAATTCAGTCCCCCATGGTTTCCTTTGTAAAAAACACTCACAACTATCTTATTACCTATTTGTATCGAAAATCCTTCTTTTCTGTAAAAAAAAGTTGAAAAATTTTAATAGCTGCAAAAACTTAGAATCTTCCAAATCGTTTGGCTCCTGCCGCCACCACCTTATACACCGGTGTTTCCATTCGCTTTTGCACATCCTCCAGATACTGTCTTATAGGCAGTGACTGGGGACAATGGCTTTCGCACCTTCCGCATTTCACGCAAAGAGAAGCGTTCGTGCGGTTCTTCTTCATTGTAGTACGTTTCAGGTATTCTGACAAACCGGCAATTTTCCCCTCCGTAAAACTCATGTTATAAGAAGTAAAGCATGCAGGAATATCTACTCCTGCCGGACAGGGCTGGCAATAGCCGCAACCGGTACAGGGCACCTTAATCTGCTCTAAGATTTCTCTGCGGATATTCTCAATAGTCTGTGCTTCTTCCGGTGAAAAAGGACCATCCTTCGCTTCATCAGCAATCCGAACATTTTCCTCTACCTGCTTTTTATCGTTCATTCCGGAAAGCACCACTGTAACCTCCGGATGCTGATAAATCCATCGTAATCCCCACTCCGCCGGGGTATAGCCGGTTTTATCTCCGACAATAATCTGTTTCGCTTTTTCCGGAAGCCCCTGCACAAGCTGACCGCCCCGAAGAGGTTCCATAATAATCACCGGCAGATCTTTGCTGTGAGCATAGCGGATGCCTTCAATACCCGCCTGGGAATGCTCATCCATATAATTAAACTGTACCTGACAGAAATCCCAGTCATATGCATCTACGATTTCTTTGAATTTTACCGTATTTCCATGAAAAGAAAATCCAATATTCCGGATAGCACCGGATTTCTTTTTCTCTGCAATCCACTCCTGTATTCCAAGGTTACTGATTCTCTGAAAGGACTCCACATCATTTAACATATGGATTAAAAAATAGTCGATATAATCCGACTTCAGACGGTTTAACATCTCCCGGAAAAATTTCTCGATGTCCTCAGGCTTTTTCACCAGGTAATGGGGAAGTTTATCCGCCACGTACACCTTGCTCCGATATCCTTTTGCAAGGAATTTTCCAAGCGCTGCTTCGCTGCCCGGATAAATATAAGCAGTATCGAAATAATTGACACCGGATTCATAGGCAGCCCTTAATTCCTCTTCTGCCTTTTCCTGCCAGATGCTTCCGCCCTTTCTGGTAAAACGCATACATCCATAACCCAGAATAGAAAGCTTCTGACCGTTTTTCTTATTCTCCCTGTATTGCATCCTTTTCTCCCTCAACTTTCTTCATGTGCAAAAAAAGGTATGACTTTCGTCATACCTTCCCCTTCAATGCAGGAGATGGGACTTGAACCCACACGGTATTGCTACCACAGGCACCTGAAGCCTGCGCGTCTGCCTATTCCACCACTCCTGCATTCGCAAAACTGCAAGATTTATTATATCTGTCTCCCCTTCGTTTGTCAAGAACAATTTTCCCATTAGCACAATCTTTTTTCACACTTTCCATACCCTTCTTCCATTGAGGAATTACTACAAATATGATATAATTTTCTTTACGGACACTAGTCTTTTAGTTAAGGAGGTAGAAAGCTATGAACAAAAGCAACATAAAGAAACTTGGGGCACTTCTTTTAGCCCTGGCCATGGTGGTATCCCTGATTACCCCAAGCAAAATGGTACAGGCTAAAAAGCCGAAAGTTCCTGGACAAATTTCCAAAGAAAAAGTAACAATTAAAGTAGGTGATACTTTTCAACTGAAAGCTTCATCTTCAGTTAAGAATGTCAAATTCAGTTGGTCATCGACCAATGAAAAAGTTGTAAAAGTAGACAAAACCGGAGTAATCAAAGGCAAATCCTATGGTTCTGCCCGGGTTAAAGTTACAATCAAGCCGACCGGCAAAGCTGGCGAAGACTACAGCAAGTGCACTTTAACCTGTAAAGTCACGGTAAAGCACTCCTTTGTTTTAAACGATCCGGAATTGGAGTTGGAGTACTGTGAAGTTGACTATTCCGATGAGGATGACCCAACCGAGAATGCTACCACTCCCGATGACGAGGATGAGGGCGAGGGCGAAGACGATCCAGCCACTGTTGAAATTGAGGACACTTCAGCTGATGCAGAGGATGGACCTGAGTATGACGCCGAGCTTATTGGCAAGTACGATAACAAAAAAGTTGATCCTACCAAGATTAAATGGACGTCTTCCGATACAACGGTTGTCACCGTGAAAGACGGTCAAGTCACCGTAGTTGGACTTGGCAAAGCGACCATTACTGCAACCTACGAGGGAATGAAAGCAAAATGCGCGGTTTCCGTTAACGAGGTTGAGGAGGAAGAATTTGATGAGGACGACTCCAACGCAGATATTGACGAAGAGTAATCCTTCTCCCATTCTTTAGCATTTGAATACGGCATAAATTTAGGCTGTCACGCGGTGACAGCCTTTCTTTTATCTTTTTATGGATGCGGAATAAAACACCGGAATCAGTTCCTGTAAATAATGGGCATCCAACCCGTGAACCAAGGTAACTCCCTTCGGAACCAGTTCCCAGAACTGCTCCCAATACATGTCCTCCCGTTTGGATTCCTCGTTCTGCTCTAAGGGAAGACCTGTTTCTAGAGCCATTTGTCCAATCATTCGGGATACTTCCTCCATTTCTTCTGTCCAAACGTGTCTTCTACGAAAAACTCTGTCCGGATGAGCCACCACATCAAAATAGCCGGTTCGCATACCCTGGCAGGTAGCTTCACCCAGTAACTTAAACTCCTCTTCTTCACGCCGCTTGGCACCCCAACTGATGGTAAAGACTCCCGGTTCCACTTCAGCCAGATGCTGTCCTAAAAGCAGCAATTCAACTCGGTCATCCTCTTTTAACTGCTTATAGTAGCCCCTTTTGTCGTAGGATGGATAATACTCAATCTCCAACCCCACATGTACATCAATCTTGCCGGAATATTTTTCCTTCAACCGGCTAACGGTATCCAGATACTCCTCCAACTGATTATGGTCCATGGTGTAGGACCAGATTCTATCCGGAAAGGGCGCATGGTCCGTAAACCAGATTCCTGTTGCGCCCAATTCCATGGCTTTCTTAATGTACTCTTCTTCCGAAACCTCTTCCGCATGTTTGCACCGATAGGTGTGAACATGGAACAAATCTTTTTCCCTCATGTAACTATCCTTCTTCGTTTCCTAGTTTCTATTATTTTGCCGCCGGCACTTTTGTAACCTGTCCCACAAAAGCAACGTCATTATTCTTCTTGTCCAAAATCGCATAATAAAACGGCTTGTTCATATAGATCTTCACGATCTTTGGCTCTTTGGTTTCAACCGCTGTAGTGCCGCATACAATCTCGCTTACCGCAGCTGCTTCTGTACCCTTCTTGTCCACTTTGATACGTGCCACCTGCATAATGGAAAGGTCTGTATCAACGGATTCTTTCTGGATACCCAGTCCCATAAAGTAGTCTGTCAAATCAAAACTGCTCTTGATTTCAAATTCCGGGAATTTGGTCAAAATCTCATCTGCACTCTCTTCATGCTGTAACAAATCCGCAATATCCACTGTATCCAAGGTCTTCGTCGGACGAATCAACAACAGGGAGAAACCATCCTTATAAGGAACTTCCACTGCTTTTGCCGTTGCATTCTCGAAGTAGGTATTTGCCTTATCATAGTGCAAATATTGGGTCTTAATCTTCTTACCTGCTTTCGTGGTAAAATTGTATTTCTTCTTATCCTTACGAAGTTCTCCGCCTAACCACTTGTCTTTGAAATAGGTAATGTTCATAACATCAAAAACCGTATCCTTATTCAAAGTGGTCGGTGTACTCTCGATAAACTTATTGGTCATTTCACTGACATAATCGTTCTTCTCTTTTGTTGCAGCTACGCTGTCAGTCATGTCCATTTCATAGATGAAATCTTTAATTTCATCTGCAATCTTCATTTCTTTATCTTTGTTCTTCCAGATTCGGTTTACCAGCTTAAAACTCTTCTTATTATTCTTATACGCAAGATAATCCGTATCACCAATAATATCTGCAATAACCTTGCGGTTTTCCTCTTTTTCCGTAATATACTGGTACATACATAATGCTGTGTTCATGGATTCCGGGCTGTAAATATAATTGCCCTTCTTACCCATCTTGCGAAGCTGGTCAAAATAACCTGCCACTCTGTCCTCTGCGGTAACCTCTTTTGCAATAACCGTTTCTTCCTTCTGCACGTCATCTGCCTTATTCTTCACTGCACCCGTGTTCATATGTGCACACCCCACTATCATTGCCAAAGATAATCCTAAACTAATAAATGGTACCATTCGTTTCATAGACCGTCCTCCTTTAGTCTTGCTTATTTTCTATTATACTCTATAAGAACCGGTCGTGGGAGAAATCTTACAAAAAATTAAATATTTTCATCTACGGCAGCACCTTTGATTTCTTCTTCAATCATCTTCATCTTGCTCATCATATTTCTAACTTCTTGCTGTGCTGTACTTACATCATTTTGAACTGCAGAAATTTCTTGCACCTCATCCAGAATGTCCTCCGCAAATTCCTTCATTTCTTCTCGCTTTTCCTTGGCAGCGTCTATTCTTTCCTTAAGTGCTTCTTCTTTCTCCTCTTTCGCCTTGGCCTCTTCTTTAGTCTCCTCAGCCTTCTCATCAACCTGCTCTTTTGTTTCGTCAATCAGCAAGCCGATAATTTCCTTGGAGCCTTCTTCCAGCACTTTTTCTGCCTGTTTTTCAGCGTCCGCCATGGGATGAGTTTTCAACCGTTCCAACTCTGTGGCACGAATGATTCTTGTTTCGATCTTTATTTCCTTGGCAGCCTGCAAGGCATCTTTTTCAAATTTATCTTTCTGATCAAACAGTTCAAGGGAATATTTCTGATACTCCGTCAGTCCCTTTTTCTGTATTTCTGCGTACTGTTTTTCTTCCTCTTCGGATAATTCAACTTTTGACCTTGGATCCGCTGCCTTTCGCGCCTTTTCAAGCACTCGCAAGTCTTGTTCCTCTAGGCTATCCGGTTCCACCTCGTACGCCTCACGCAATTGATTTCTGCGCTCCTCCAATTCTCTGATGCCTTTACCGGCATCATCCATATCCTTTTGTAATGAGCTTACTTTCTCCCGTCTTCCATTCAACTCATCATCCATTCTTCGCTCATTCTTAAAAGCGTCTCCTATAATTTTCATCGCTTTTTTCCGAGTCTGTCGCCTTTTTTCCTCCACAGGATCAAACTTCGCCTGCAGTGCACTTCCATCCACTGTTTTGTTTTCGGAAAGCCCCTTCTTTGATTTTGCTTCTACTCGATTCGCCCTGGTTTCTTCTCCCATAAATACAGACGTTTTGTTAACCTTCATAAGCCCCTCCTACCAATGATTTCCTACACTCTGTCACATTTGTAGCATACCACGGGTTTCTGAGAATTGCAATAACAATGACGCTCTGGGTACAAAAACCCTTCTTTCTATGTTTTAGTTCCCATTTTTCATATCATACGGAGTCAAAAATGACTTTCCCATGGATTTTCTCGGTCCAATTTGGAGTTTTGGAAAAAATAAATCCCATTACTGGGTATATAGAAAATAATAACAAGAAACAGATCCCATTTTCAGGCTTTGCTGCCTCTTGCGCATCTGCGAAGCGGCAAAACGCTGTTTTTCAGTCTCGTTCCATCGCTCGCAACTGCGGAAGATAGGGCGCGAAGCGGAGATTGAACCCACTGGGTTCAATTTACGCTTCGGTTTGGAATCGGGTAGGAGGTAGATAATTATTTTATCTACCGACCTCCCACAGCACCGTACGTACGGTTCCGTATACGGCGCT
>SVEZ01000021.1 GCA_015057115.1 Lachnospiraceae bacterium
ACAAAATGGACTAAGCCGCCGTGGCCTTCTCTGTTCTGGAAGTCACTTGACTTAGTCCTATTATGTCGTTATCACCAATTACCATAACTCTGTTCATAAAGCCATATCCTTTCCTGAAAAAGTTGAAGCATTCGCATCTTGCCTATTATCTCACTTATGCAGTTCTTACAAATTAATTATTTTTACATCCTCAGTTTCTTCAAGTGTCCTCAAGTCGATGTGGCACATTCGGTTCTATTCGAATTAGTAATATTATAAGACAATTCTACTAGAATGTAAAATTTTACCCGGTTCGCGTCGAACTATTTGATGTCAGGACTCGCATGTCCATCTTGGACCACCTCCTGTAATATTTTAACTTCCGCTACACCAAAGACTGATGGCAAACCGTAGCGATTGTATTCGCATTTTTGCGGATTCACCCGCTACGTATTTTTCAATAATATTCAGCCATTGCTCTCCGTTATGTGTTCGCTCCATCAGAAGTCGCAGGTCATAATCTATATTATCGATACAAAAAAGGACTGCCTTACGGCAATCCTTTTTTGTATCGATGCGACAGGATTCGAACCTGCGACCTCTGCGTCCCGAACGCAGCGCTCTACCAAGCTGAGCCACGCATCGTTCACAACAAATTAATTTTATATTATCTTAAGCCGATTGTCAAGAGACAATTTTTGTGATATGCTTAAAAAGTTAGGAGAGGTAACAATTTGTTACTGTCGCGAGGAGAGAATTATGATTTCATTTGATACACATATTCATACCTACCCTTTTTCCCAGGATTCTCATCAGAGTATTCATGAAGTGGTAGGTAGCAATGCCACCAGTAAATATGGCTATGTTCTTACTGAACACATGGATTATAATTATGTTGGCAAAATGTCTTTCGAATTTTCACCGGAGGAATACTTCAAGACCTATCTCCCTTATCGGAATAATCGCCTTTTACTGGGTGTAGAGATGGGCCTGCAGCCGGACAACCTGTCTAAGGTGGCCGCCGCAATTTCGAAATATGATTTTGATATGGTAATCGGATCCATTCACTGTGTAGGAGGCGATATTGCCCATTTGGAATATTATGACAGACTTCACAAGTCCGAGGCTTATACTAACTACCTTGTCCGTATATTGGAGTGTCTGGAAGCTTACCATGACTTTGATACTTTAGGACATATTGACTACATTTGCCGCTATGCTCCTTATTCGGATCCGGAGCTTCATGTTTCCGAGCACAAGGCTGCTTTTGTGGCAATCTTCAATTTCCTGATTGATCATAATATGTGTTTGGAAATCAATACCAGACGATTGGATTCTAAAGTCGGATACGAAACTCTGAACGAGATTCTGCGGCTTTACGCTTTTCTCGGTGGCCGCCTGGTCACTGTGGGTTCTGACGCTCATAAGACTGAGAACATTGCCAAGAACTTTGATACCGCAGAAAAGATGATTCAGGAACACGGTTTTACTCCTGTGTATTTCAAAGAACGAAAACGTATTGAATTATAAATACCGCGAAAAAGCCGAGGAACAACTTCCTCGGCTTTTGTTTTATTCTTCTGCTTCTTCCGTATCTTCCTCCGAAGGCTCTTCCTCGTCAGTAAGAGTCTCCTCCTCATCATCTGGATCCGTTTCCTCCTCTTCTTCCTCCGGCTCTTCTTCCCGATCCTCATAAGTCGGATCCACCTTCTGATTCTCATAGTCCAAATATGGCATAAATTTCATCGGTTCCAGATTCTTATGTATCTCCGCCATAAAATCATGCCAAATCTGTGCCGGATATGTTCCTCCTTGCAGCTTGTCCAGCTTCCGTGGTGTGTCGTATCCAACCCAGATACTGGTGGTATAATAATAGGAATAACCAACGAACCATCCATCTTTGTTGTCATTGGTGGTTCCGGTCTTTCCTGCGGTTGGCATATTGGAAAGTCCTTTTCCTCTGGCGGTTCCCCGAATTAAAACGCCGGTCATGATGTCCGTCATCATACGGGAAGAATTGGCCTTATATACGCTTTTCTCTTCCTGCTCGGTTTCCAGAATCACATTTCCTCTGGCATCTGTAATCTTTACAATACAGGTGGGCTCCCGGTAAAATCCGTCATTTTCCAGAGTTGCATAAGCGGATGCCATCTCCAAAGGCGAAACACCCCGATAGAGTCCTCCCAAAGCCGCCGGCAGATAATAGTCGTTACTATCTATCCGGGAAAAATTCATATCCAGCAGATACTGAATTCCTACCTCCGGCGTAATCTCATCAAAAATCTGCCATGCCACCGCATTTCTGGATTTTTCCACTGCCGTGCGTAAACTGATTTTTCCAAGATAACTTTTTTCCTTAGGGCCGCCATCTACCTTCTGGTCTTTTACCCTGGTATCCGGCGTATAGCCTTTTTCCAAATAAGGCGTATAGACAATCAAGGGCTTGATACTACTTCCCGGCTGACGGAAGCTCTGGAATGCACGATTCAGAGTGTATCCGCTCTTCTTCTGATGCCGTCCACCTACAATGGCCGTTACACGACCAGTGGCATTGTCAATACATACCCCTGCACTTTGCAGCTTATAGATTCCATCCTTTGTCTTCTCGCCATAAGCTTTTAGTTGGTTGTCAATGGCCTTCTGTAACGCCTCCTGCTGCTTCAAATCGATGGAGGTATAAATCCGATAACCCGCAGTGAACATACTTTGCTGGCATTCCTTGTACAGCGCTTTATACAGTGTATTATATTGCTTCTTGTCCGTCTTATTGGTAAAGGTATTACGGAACTCAAACCCCTGACTTCGCATCAGTTCCCGAATTGCGCAGTAATAGCTGAAGGTCTCAACATAGTCATTCTTCTTCCGCTTTGTGGGTTTCAAAGAAACGGCCTCGTTGATTGCCTCCTGGTATTCCACCTCAAAAATTACCCCATCCTGATGCATCTGAAACAGGATACGGTTCCGCCTTTTAATGGTGTTCTCTGCCCGTTCCAAAGGATCATATAGGGTAGGATTGTTGGGTATCGCACACAAGAAAGTCAGCTGCGCCAAAGTAAGCTCCCTGGCGGATTTACTGAAATATCCCTTGCTGGCTGCCTCAATCCCGTAGTAGCCATTGGCAAAATATACATTATTTAAATAGTATTCCAATATTTGATTCTTCGTGTACTTTTTCTCCAATTCCAGGGCAATGTAAATCTCTTCCACCTTACGCTGCCAGGTTCGCTCATTGGATAAAAACACGGTTCTGGCAAGCTGCTGGGTAATGGTACTTCCACCCTGGCTAACCTCTCGATCCCGCACCATGGCAATAGCCGCACGGGCAATAGCCATGAAGTCAATTCCGATGTGTCGATAAAACTTTTTATCCTCTATACTAACAATGGCATTCACCGCATCCGGTGGAATGTCATTAAATGGCAGATAGTATACATCCTTCTCTCCTTTTACAGTGGAGATTAATTTGCCGTTTACATCGTAAACCTCTGTAGTCTGAGTTGCACGGAAGGTATCTTCTGAGGAGTCCGCTACTTTCTGTAGGGCGTCCTGTCTGAGAGCCTCCACTTCCTTGGCATAACCGCCCAGATAGTAATAGCCCACCAGCCCCAATACCACCAGCATCAGAAAAAGCTGGAGTTTCACAAATATCCAAAAGCCACGATGTCTCTTTACTTTTTTTGTCTTCTTTTTCTTCTTCGCCATATATTCTTCCTTCCTGCAACTATTGTACCAAAGAATACTGCAGTAGGAAATTGTTTTTTTCTGAAATTCAGAATTTCCTATATTTCCAATTGTCGTCCCAATAATTTTGCAAAACCGTCTGCCAACGCTTTTTCCGAAACCGTAAAGCCTTCTGTCCCTTCCCGCTTTACAGTAATGATTCCCACCGTATCACCATCGCTTATTATCTTAATTCGCATTTCTTCACCATCCACACCATCTGCAACCTTACTTCTGCCTGCCGTAGCAAGAACTTTTTCCTTATCGCTGATACATACCGCCGCCTTCATCTGCGATGCCAGAATCCCGGCACAATTCTCCGCAAGGTGCACCACCTGCCCCAATGGAGAATACTTCTTCAGCAAAATTTCTCCTTCCGGTCCTCTGTATATTTCCAGGGGATCTCCCTCCTTAATCATCAGGGTTCTCCGTATTTCCTTCGGAATAACAATTCTCCCCAGTTCATCAATCCTCCTGACCACTCCCGTTGCCTTCATTTTTTCTCTCCTTTTTCATTTTTTCCTAGTATTTGTTATCGTTCATATTTTATACCTTGCTTTTTGGCAAAAAAAGTCTTAAAATATAAGGGTTTGTTTACTATAAAAATGGATTATAAAAAATTGAGGAGTGTAAATCATGAATTCCCTAAAGTATCTTCAACCCAAACTATTTTCTGTATTAAAAAATTATTCCAGACAGCAGTTTACAAAAGATGTGATTTCCGGCTTAATCGTAGCCATTATCGCTCTGCCGCTGTCCATCGCTTTGGCTATTGCTTCCGGCGTTAATCCGGAGCAAGGTTTGTACACCGGTATCATCGCCGGCTTTTTTATCTCCTTCCTGGGAGGAAGCCGCGTTCAGATTGGTGGCCCAACTGCAGCCTTCGTTGTTATTATTTACGGCATCATAGCGGAATACGGAACCAATGGTTTAATCGTATCTACTTTTTTGGCCGGCGTAATCATGATCATCATGGGCATCTGCCACTTTGGTGATTTGATTAAATTCGTCCCCCAAACCATTACCGTTGGCTTTACCCTTGGTATCGCCGTTGGTATTTTTGCCGGACAGATTAAGGATTTCCTTGGATTATCCATGGACTCCGTTCCTTCTGAATTTCACGAAAAAATCTACGCTTACGCAACCCATCTTGACACCATCGATTTTCTCACCTTCGGCATTGGTCTTTTAGCTTTACTTATCCAGATTTTCTGGCCAAAAGTATCCGAAAAGATTCCGGGTTCTCTTATTGCGATTATTGTAACCACTTTGATTGTAACCCTGGGCAAGCTACCAGTAGCAACCATTGGTGATTTATATGAAATTAAACCGGGACTTCCGGCCTTTACTGTGCCACATTTAAGCCTTTCTCTTGTTAGAAAGCTGTTATCCCCTTCCTTCACCATCGCTATTCTCGCCTCTATTGAGTCCCTGCTCTCCTGCGTGGTCTCTGACGGTATGATTGGCGGTCACACCCGTTCTAATGCAGAGTTGGTAGGCCAAGGTGTGGGTAACATTATGTCCTCTTTATTTGGCGGTATTCCTGCCACAGGCGCCATTGCACGTACTGCTGCCAATGTTAAAAACGGTGGACGTACCCCCGTTGCCGGTATGGTACATTCCATCACGCTTTTGTTGATTTTAGTGTTCTTTATGCCATATGCATCCATGATTCCTATGACTACTCTGGCTGCGATTTTAATCATGGTTGCCTATAATATGAGCGGCTACCGCACCTTCTTTTCCATGTTGAAAAAAGCACCTAAAAGCGATATTACCGTACTTGTTGCCACCTTCCTGCTTACCGTCTTCTTCGACCTGGTTGTGGCAATTGAGATTGGTATGGTACTCGCAGCCTTCCTTTTCTTAAAGAGAATGTCCGATGTAGCAGAAGTTCATCAGTGGATTTATAAGGAAGATTTGCAAAACGACACCCTTTCCGAAAACACAGATTTGAAGGTAGTTCCCAAAAACACTATGGTATATGAAATTTTTGGTCCCATGTTCTTTGGTGCAGTTAGTGATTACCTGAATTTCTCCAACGAAAAGGGAAAGAACGTATTGATTTTAAGAATGCGAAATGTTCCGGCTATGGATATTACCGGTCTTACCGCCCTGGAAAATACCCTTAAGGTCTGCCAGAAACGTAATGTGACATTGCTTTTGTCCCATGTAAACGAACAGCCACTCCACGTTATGGAAAAAGCCGGTTTTATTGACCAAATCGGAAAAGATCACCTTTGTGCCAATATCGATGAAGCACTCGAAACCGCTGCCGGTTTCGCCGCAAAATAAGAAATCTCTATAAACAATTTTGAAAACCTCTTGACAAGTTTTGATATACGATGTAATGTAGTATCGAAAACTATGTTAGGAGGTTTTTATTATGACAACCATTACAAAAGCTCGTTTAATATATAAAATCCCAATTCCCAACTATTCTTTCGGAGAAGAATTGCTGAATACCCTCTCTCACGGAGTCGGGGCAGGACTGGGGCTATCCGCCCTTGTTCTTTGCATCATTCGAGGCGCTATGCATGGTAACGCTTTGTCCGTATCTTCCGGAATTATTTTCGGACTAAGCCTTATCATCCTATATAGTATGTCCGCCATCTACCACGGTGTGCGTCCCGGTATAGCCAAACGAATCTTGCGAATTTGCGATCACTGCACTATTTTTCTCCTGATTGCAGGAAGTTATACCCCCTTTACTCTGATTACCCTCCGGGGACCTGTAGGATGGACGCTTTTCGGAATCATTTGGGGCATGGCTGTGCTGGGAATCATTTTGAACGCCTGTGATCTGGAACGGTTTAAAAAATTTTCCATGGTCTGCTATTTGGTTATGGGTTGGTGCGTCATTTTTACCTTCCCGACTCTAAAAGCAAATCTGGATCCACAAGGACTTGTTCTTCTTGTTTGGGGCGGCATCGCCTATACTATTGGCGCTGTCATCTTCGGCCTCGGCCACAAAATAAAGTACATGCATTCCCTATGGCACTTTTTCGTCCTTGCGGGCAGTATTTTACATTTCCTTTGTGTATATCTGTATGTATTATAAAAAACTCCGGAGGCATCGCTTCCGGAGTTTTCTTTATTTTTTCTTATCTTCTTTTCGTTTCTCATCCAAGAAACGCATCTTGGATGCTTCAATATCATCCTTCTGGAATCCCAATGTTCCCTTGGGTCCTTTCATAAATCGCAAACAACTAGGGCAAAAGGTTCCCACGTTAATGGGCTCTCCACATCGAGCACAATGAATTCCCAGAGTCATCTTACCTCCCTGGTCCTGATACTGGATTCTGCCTTCCCGTATCCAACTCTTTACACGAGCCACCGGAAGCTGAAATTCTTCCGCCACGTCGTACTCATTTACATTGTTCTTACGTATATAATCCCGCACCTCGCGGAACAAGCGCTGTTCTATACACTGCGGGCAAAACTCGAATTCATACTCTTCCGGTAGGAGCGTCTTACAATCTTTACAATATCGATAATGATCAAAAAAACTTCTTGTTTGAGTAGCCATAGCACCCTGCCTTTCTTTTCCTTATCCTCTATTATAATCAGAATTCCATTCCCATGCAACCATAAATTCCCGCACTATTACCCAATTTCGCCAGTTCTATCGGGGTTTCAAGGCATGCATGAAAGGTTTGTGACCGATATGCCTCCCGGACTCTGGAAAGCAACGCATCTCCTGCTTTGGACACTCCGCCGCCCAATAATACAATTTCCGGGTCCGCCGTCAATACAGCAGCAGCAATCACCTGTCCCAAATAACGGGTCGCTTCATCTGCAACTTGTTCTGCCAACGCGTCTTTCTTATCTACAGCTTCCCAAATTGCCTTCGCCGTAATCTCTGTTCCTCGGAGGAGACTGTCTTCCTTTGACTCTTCGAGAAGATTTTTCATAAGGCGCACCATTCCTGTGGCTGAAGCATATTGTTCCAGGCATCCTCTTTTTCCACATCCGCAAACTGCTGTCTCTTTCGGATTTACCCGAAGATGTCCCCATTCTCCGGCTGCGCCGTTGGTTCCGCAGATTACTCTACCACCGCTGATTACCGCACCGCCCACGCCGGTTCCCAGGGTAAACATTACCATACTGCGCTTGCCTTTAGCCCCGCCAAAACAAAGTTCTCCCAATGCCGCCATATTGGCATCATTCTGAACCTGAACCGGTAATTCGGTTAATCTATGTAACTCCTCCGCTACGTCAAGATTCTTCCATCCAATATTCGTCACAAAACCGACCTTCCCGGTATCCGTAACCGTTCCCGGAACTCCCACTCCTATGCCTCGAACCTGACTTTTCTCGATTCCGTTATTCCGAAGAAATTCCTCTATACTTCTACTGATATCCGGCAAAACCTCTACTCCGTTATTCTCTCTCCTAGTAGGAATCTCCCAACTCTCAAGCAAGGTCTCCGGCTCTTTAAAAGCTCCAATTTTACAAGTGGTTCCGCCAATGTCTACTCCCAATCGATACATGGTTATTCTCTCTTTCCCGTATAATCTGTTTTACGCCTCTTCTCCGGCATTGACGATTCCCGTTTATATCAGATTGCCTGCATCTGTTCTTCCGGATATGGAAAACACCATGCCCTGTCATCAATATAAAGATCCGCAAAAATCTTTCGGGAATCAGTCCCATATTTGCGAATATTCTCCGGCAAGTTCTGGTTCACCGCATCAAACAGCAGTCCTTGCCCCGCACACCAGGCAACTGCCTCCTCCAATGCATTTCCGCAACGACAGGTCCATAAAATAATCCTTGCTCCGGTGGTACGCTGTTCCTTCAAGTATCGAATCAATGCTCTATTCGGTGCCCCAATACTTGGATAGCAGTCCTGACAAAGAGTTCCGTCAAAATCTACCGCTATTATAGCATATCTATGTTTTTCTGTCATGGCAATTCCTCCTTTCAACCAATGAAAAAAGATGAATTTCGATGGTTGCTTTTAGTATACCGTATATGGCGTCCCTTTCTTCGTACACCTTGCCTTTCCTACCTCGTTGTGATATGATGAGTGCGAAAGGAGGGTTTCTATGCCTGGATTCTATACTCACTATTTATTTGGTGCCATGACCTTTTCAAAAATTAAGGATAAGACAACAAGAAAAAATTTATCCACCCATAAGTCTGTCTATACTTATGGCTTGCAGGGTCCGGATTTTTTCTTCTTTTTCCTGCCTTCCTATGCCCTTCACAGCGGCAACTTGGGCTCAATCATGCATGAACGACGTACCGGAGCCTTTCTTCTTCATCTGTTGAAGGGACGGAACCAATTTTCAGATTCAGAAGATAAAGCTATTGCAGAAGCCTATATTTTGGGTTTTCTTGGACACTATGTACTAGATTCTGCTGCCCACCCCTATATTTACGATCGGAGCGGCTATGCCTTTCGTAAATGCCAGGCTTATTTTAGTCGTCATATTGAACTGGAAACCGAGATCGATTCCGAACTGTTGGATTACTATAAACACCGCAAACCATCTAGCTTTGCGCAATATCGACTTCTCACACTTACTCCAAGAGAAGACCAGGTTCTTTCCGCTCTGCTCTCAGATGCTTTGCAAAAAACCTACCCGGAAAAATTCCTTCAAATTCCGGTTTTGCGAATGGCGTTATGGACTATGCGCGCCGGCACCCGGTTTTTTTACGATAAAAAGGGTCATAAAAAGCCATTGGTGCGCTCTATAGAGAGTCGCTTTTTCAACTATTATCCAATTTCCTTTATGATTCCAACCGATAGTCCTACAGACTTCCCGGATGCCACCAATGTTCTCCATCAAACCTGGAAGAACCCCTGGGCTCCGGATCAAATCAGCAAGGATAGCTTTTATGACATATTTGAAAATGCGCAAACAGAGTATCTTTGTCTGATTCAACAGACCGGGCTTTTGTTCCAAGACGATGGCAACACTTACTCTACCGAAAAACTTGCTAAATGGAAAAACCTTGTAGGAAACAAAAGTTACCACTCCGGACTCCCCTGTGAATTATAGCCTAATGATAAAAAAGCGGGTGCATATTCGCACCCGCTTTACTTGTCTGCCATCCTTTATCGTATTTCTCGCAAATTCTTTACCATTTCCATTGCACTCTGCTCATCCCGCATTACCATAAGAATGGTATCATCGCCAGCGACAGTTCCTACAACCCCCTGCCATTCCAAACTGTCAATGCATGCACAAACTGCCTGAGCCATACCGGTATAACAGGTTATCACTACAATGTTGTTAGCATAATCTATCTTCACTACCGATGCCAGGAAGATGGAATAAAACTTGTGGGACGCCTGATATTTCTCCTGCGTCTTTCCTACTGCATAATGGTAATCACCACCAGCCTCTGCCACCTTAACCAAACGAAGTTCCCGTATATCTCTGGACACCGTTGCTTGTGTAACCGGATATCCTTTTTCTTTCAAGCGCTCAGACAAATCTCCCTGTGTTGATATCTTCTCGTTATTAATCAACTCTAGAATCGCCTGCTGGCGAACCTCTTTTGCACTCCCCTTTGCTCTAAAACGCAGTCTTTCGTCCATTGCTCCTCCTTATTTTCTATTCTTTCTAATTTTGATTTAACACACTTCGGCTCCAATTTCAACCTCTTTTTCAGGAACAATAAAGGAAAGGTTCCCGCTTTTATCCTCTGCCAGTAGAATCATGCCCTCTGAAGTTAATCCTGCCATTGTAATCGGCTTTAAATTTGCCAGTACAGTTACTTTCTTTCCAATCAACTCCCGTGGATCATAGCAACCCTTTATCCCGGATATAATCTGAAGAGTATCTGCTCCGGTTCTCACTTTACATTTCAGTAATTTATTGGAATTTCGCACCTCTTCACAAGATATAATTTCTCCGATTCGAAATTGCATATTTAAATACTCTTCATAAGAGACTTTCAGTCCCTTTTCATCTCCATACACTGCTTAGTTTCCTCCCTCCGCACGCACTTTCTGTCGGTAAGTGCTGGGTGTAATCTGTTTATTTAAAACAAAGTTTCTCGTAAATGTTTTGACTGTATTGAATCCTACCTCAATGGCAATATCCGTAATAGTCATATCTGTTTCTATCAAAAGTTTGCAAGCGGAATTAATGCGTAAATAATGCAAAAACTCCAAAAAGTTCCTCTCTACCTGCAACAACAGAATCTTGTTTAATTCCTGTATCGTAATTTCAAATTTATCCGCAACCAGTCCTGCCGTAATTTCTTCTTTGTGGTTCTCTACAATATAGGTTACAATTTTGTACGCAATTCTGCGCTCTTCTATATTGCAGATTCCCAAAACAGTCTGATAGGTCTTCCGGTATTCGCTGATTTTGGAACCTATTCTGCTCTCAAATACTTTGGATATATGTGCTGCATCCACATATCCCAAAAACATTGCCAATTCTTCCAACGTATAATCTGTATACATTAGGTAATTCAGCGTCTTGGCAATCCTAATTTCATTTACCAAGTTATTAAAAGACAATCCGGTCGTCGCCATTATGTATTTACTGATGGATGATTCACTCATGTAAAACAGCTTAGACAGCTTTCCCAATGTAATTTTCTCACTCAAATGGGTATAAATATAGCGGAAAATCTCGGTCTTTTCGCCCTTCTTGGTGGCTGCCACTTTTTCCATCCATTGTTTTTCATCATCACGCTGGCTAATGACCATAAGCTCAACCAACAGATTGACCAGATATACACTTTCAAATGTTTTTGGTTTCGGGAATTCCAAAGTGGATTCCACTCCTACTTCCCCTTTTAATCTATCTAAAATGCCCCGGATTTCCTGTGCCTTTCTTTCGGAACAGTAGATAACCGGATACTCTTGTATTCGCTTTATAATTTCAATTTTCTGATTGTCCACGTTAAAAATGGACTTAATCGCATCATTGATCAACACAAAATTGTAGATCACAACATAATACTGTAATGTTTCCCTGACTTCCGTTACTTCCGTACAATCAAAAGGAAGCAAAGAAATCATGGTATCAGGACCGACTTCGAATTCCTCTTCGTTGATCTTCATCTTTCCCCGGCCTTTGTTAATGTATAAAAAGCGGGATGTCTGATGTAATATCGGCTGTGTTTTATCATCGATAATCTGTGTATCAAAGGAACAGAACTTCCTATCGTCTACTCTGGAGCAAAATTGATACTGCAGCTCTGTTTTATTTTCCATCCCAACTCTCCTTATCCTATTGTGGCGGATAGCCATTCCTATCCGCCACTGGAATCATTTCAAATTAATTCATTCTGTCTAATTACAATGTCATCATTGCAATGGAAAGAATAATGATATTTGCTACGATTAAAATTCCACAAAGTGGAAGAGCAAATTTTACCCATGTAGGATATTCAATCTTGGAAAGAGAAGTTCCTCCCATTACTACTGCAGATGTAGGCGTTACTAAGTTAACAACACCACAAGCAGAACAGTAAATCATAATCATTACTTCCGGGCTTAAACCAATCTTGTGAGTTAAAGCACCGAAGGTTGGCATAGATGCTGCTGCCAAACCGGAAGTAGAAGGAATTAAGAAGGATAAACCAATGTATACAACATAGCTTCCTGCTGTAAATACTGTAGTGTTAACTCCCTCTAATGCTTTTGCTGCGTTGTTTAATACGTACATATCCAAACCGGTTTCAGTCATAAGGATAGAAATACCTCTGGATACAGCGATAACGAGAACTACGCTCATCATATCTGCAGCACCGTTGATGAAGAATTTTACAAAATCTCTCTCAGAAATTCTGGATACTACAGCGATAATGATTGCCATTACAACGAACCATGCCTGTAACTCCTGGAAGTACCAGTCACCCCAAGGAAGTCCTACCAACCATGTTCCGGTTGCTGCCGGCATGTTGATACCAAAGCTTCCCCATGGGATTAAGCTCATGATCATGATAACAAAAGATAAACCGAATAAAGTTAAAGCAACCTTCTGAGAACCTGTCATGTTTACATCTTCAGAAGTTTTGCCGCTTAAATATTCTGCTTCAGATGCAGCCTTTTCTGCTGCGGAAAGAATGGTTCTTCCTTCGCTCTTAACCTTCTTTGCATATCTCATAACAAAGATGATTGCGATGATTAAAGATGAAAGCCATAAAACAGCACCAAGTCCGATTACGATAGACTGGTTAACTTTAATACCAACACCTTTTAATGCGTCAGCTGCAGCACCAACTGCGAATGGGTTAACGGTTGAACCTAAACATCCAACACCGGCACCAAGCATGATGGTTGCACAACCAACCATTGCATCGAAACCAGCTACCATCATTGTTCCTACAATCAATGCGTAGAATGCCATGGTCTCTTCACACATACCGTAAGATGTTCCGCCTAAGGAGAAGATAAGCATAAGTACAGGAATTAACATTAATTCGTTTCCGCCCATCTTCTTAACGATAGCAGCGATACCTGCATCCAGAGCTCCTGTCTCAGCTACAACTCCTAAGAAACCACCAATACACAACACGAATACGCAAACGTCAATAGCATCTACGAATCCTTTCGGCGCAGCCATGATGAACTGCGAAAAACTTGCACTTTCTACACTTGGAATAAAGTGCGTGATGACCGCAAGAATAGCAATGATGATAAACAAAATGCTAAATGCGGAAGGCATTTTTAAACCTTTCTTTTCCATTTTTTATTCTCCTCTTTTCTTTTATTTGTATAGCTCCCAAAAATATTTTTCTAAATTTGAAGCTACCCGTTTCCACAATTCTCTTGCAGAAACGGGATAGAACTTCTTTTTTATTCATTTAGAAAAGCTATTTTTACGCGCTATAGAGTATCTTTCCTATGCAATGATCTTGGTTCCTGTTTCACCACTCATTGCAAGTCCAGCCTTCTCTAAGGAAGTAATGAGAGCTGCTCTTCCATTACCGGACTTAACAAAGTTCATGCAAGCCTCAACCTTTGGAAGCATACTTCCCGGAGCAAAATGTCCTTCGGAAATATATTTCTCACAATCAGCTAAGCTAATTTCAGCAAGCTCTTTCTGATCAGGCTTATTGAAGTTGATGCAAACACGATCAACTGCAGTCAGGATAACAAGCATATCTGCTTCAATATCCTCAGCTAATCTTGCACAAGCCTTATCCTTATCGATAACTGCTGCTGTTCCCTGTAAGCCGTTTGGAGTCTCGATAACCGGGATTCCGCCACCACCTACGGTGATTACTACAACGTCATCAGCGATCAGCTTGTTAACAACACCTAACTCTACGATACGCTTTGGCTGTGGAGACGGAACAACACGTCTGTATCCACGACCTGCATCTTCTACGAAGGTGTATCCTTTTTCAGCTGCAACCTTATCTGCTTCTTCCTTTGTCATAAAGGATCCGATTGGTTTGGTTGGGTTTTCAAAAGCCTTATCAGCTGGGTCAACAACTACCTGTGTTACAAGGCAAGCAACCTCTTTTTTGATTCCGCGGGAAGCTAATTCCTGCTGAACAGCCTGCTGTAAGTGGTATCCAATGTAACCCTGAGACATTGCACCGCACTCTGGGAACGGCATATATGGTGTTTTTCCACCATGTGTAGCGGAAAACTCCATTCCATTATTGATCATTCCGACCTGTGGTCCATTACCATGACCGATAACTACCTTGTGACCCTGGGAAATGAGGTCAACAACTGTTTTGGCAGTGTGTTTTACTAATTCTAATTGCTCCTCTGCATTATTCCCCAAGGCATTTCCGCCTAATGCAAGCACAATTTTCTTGCTTTCCATGTTCTTAACTCTCCTTTAATACTAATTAGCAAAGTGTAGCGTAAACTACAGCCTTGATGGTGTGCATTCTGTTCTCAGCCTCGTCAAATACAACAGACTGTTTGGACTCGAATACTTCATCAGTAACTTCCATTTCGTTAACACCGAACTTCTTAGCGATGTCAGCACCGATAGTAGTCTTGGTGTCATGGAAGGATGGTAAGCAGTGCATAAAGATTGCTTCTGGCTTAGCGTTAGCCATAACTTCTTTGTTTACCTGATATGGTTTTAATAATTTGATTCTTTCAGCCCAAACTTCTTCCGGCTCACCCATGGATACCCAGATATCAGTGTAGATAACGTCTGCTCCGGTAGTTCCTTCTTTAACATCTTCTGTTAAACGAACTTCGCAGTTGTTCTCTGCAGCGATCTTCTTAGCTTCGTCGATTAACCACTGCTCTGGCCACAAGGACTTCGGTGCACATGCTGTGAAGTTAAGTCCCATCTTAGCACAAGCTACCATTAAGGAGTTACCCATGTTGTTTCTGGCATCTCCCATGTATGTGAAGTTAACACCCTTTAAGTGACCTAATTTCTCTTCGATTGTTAAAAGGTCAGCTAACATCTGTGTTGGGTGGAACTGGTCAGTTAATCCGTTCCATACCGGAACTCCAGCGTAGTCAGATAATTCCTGAACTAATTCCTGGCTGAATCCACGATACTCGATACCATCATACATTCTTCCAAGTACACGAGCGGTATCTGCGATAGACTCTTTCTTACCCATCTGGGAGCTTCCCGGATCAAGGTAAGTAACACCCATACCAAGGTCTAAACCAGCAACTTCGAAGGAACATCTTGTTCTTGTAGAAGTCTTTTCGAATAAAAGAACAATGTTCTTTCCTTCTAAGTATCTGTGTGGAGTATGAGTTCTCTTCAGATCCTTAAAGTTTTTGGATAAATCTAATAAATAACGAATCTCTTCAGATGTGAAATCTAATAATTTTAAATAGCTTCTTCCTCTTAAATTAACTCCCATGTTAATTGTCTCCTTTTCATATTATTATTATTAATAATTCTTAACTCAACAGCGGGCAGTCGTAATTAACTGCCCCGCTGATTAGTATCTGTAATTCGATTTGTTATAAAATTGGAATTAGTCCTCACGTACGAGTGGCATACTCATACAACGTGGGCCTCCTCTTCCTCTGGAGAGCTCGGCACTTGGAATTTCAAGAACCTTGATTCCTTTCTTTCTTAATAAATCGTTGGTTACTGTATTTCTCTGGTATACAACTACAACACCAGGAGCGATACATAAGGTGTTAGAACCATCGTTCCACTGCTCACGCTCAGCAGCGATTCTGTCTTCTCCACCACACTTGATTAATTCAACCTTAGGTACTCCCAAAGCTTTTGCAAGTACAGTTTCAAGATCAGATTCAACCTTAGCAACCTTTAACTCATCCTTACCTGCACCAGGTGTGATTTCGTATACAGTCAAAGGTCCAAGGATTCCCGGATGGATAGTGAACTTGTCCACATCAATCTGGGTAAATACGGTATCAAGATGCATGAATGCACGTGATTCCGGAATATCAAATGCAAGAATAGTTCTGATAGAAGCATCTTTATCATTAAAGATCTTTCTTGCTAGCATTTCGATTGCATCAGCCTGAGTTCTCTGGGAAATACCGATAGCTAATACCTTATCGTTCAGGTTCAGAACGTCTCCACCCTCGATATGGAATGGGTTATAACGATCATAGTAAAGCGGAACCTGTCCCTTGTACTCCGGATGATATTTGAAGATATACTCGCCATAGATTGTCTCTCTGCATCTGGTTACAGATAACATCTTGTGAAGAGTTACACCATTGCCAACACAAGCAAACGGGTCTCTTGTGAAGTAAGCGTTTGGCATTGGATCGATTAATAACTGAGAAGTATCGCTCATTAAGTCAACCAAAGACTCTTCTTTATTGAAGCGAATCTCGTTTAACACGATACCTTCGAAAGTCTTGTCAACTAAAGCCTTGTTATCTCCTTTATATTTTTCAATCATGAAGTCATAAATCTTCTTCTGCCACATTTCAGTCTCAATACCAGCTTCTTTGATCCACTGTTTTAAGAACTGATCACGAATTTCATCGCTAAGGTCAAGAACCTCTGCTGTTAACTGCTCGAGGTATACAACCTCAACTCCGTTGTCACGAAGAGTCTGTGCGAATGCGTCATGCTCCTGCTGTGCTACTTCCAAAAATGGAATATCATCAAACAGTAATCTTTCCAGGGTATCCGGAGTTAAGTTCTCTAACTCTTTACCTGGACGATGCAAAAGCACTTTCTTTAATGGCTTAATTTCACTTTTGACATTAATTGCTGCCATGTTTTGCGTCCTCCTTTTCTTGGATACATATTTTTATCTGCATAGTCATAAATCCATTTTTCAATGGCCATGTGTCAGATTTTCCTCGCACGTTCTATATTACACACTTTTCAAGTACCATGCTTGATTTTTCAAAAAATGCAACTTGTATATTCCGTGCAAACCCAAATTGCCCCTTTTATGTATTTTTCACAAAAACAATCGCCCAAAAATGTATATAAGTACTTATATACAGTGTTTTTGTCTGATTAGTGCAGAATATACATACAATATATGCATGATTGAATATTCACACAATCGCTCTCAAACCCCAGTTTATGCATCAATTCGTGAATAGACTTGTATTTTATTACATGCAATCTTTTTCTTCTGAATATTGCGAACATATTTATACATTTTGTACACAACAGACTGCATATACAAGTTTTTCAATGTATAATGTCCTTCTCACCTTCCGAAGCTACATATTTTAGCGGCATTCTCAAATTCTCATATTTCTATTTTACCATTTCTGCATTATTATATGTGTATATTTTGTGTGAAAATCATGAAAAAAGATGGGTCTAACAACGTATAGAACCCATCTCTTATGTATTTTTTGGTTACAAAGCCTATTTTTGCCCCATAATATAGTATTGTATCTATCTCCGAATACCAATCATTGTGTTTCACAATCTAGACATTATGTTTTTCTATATCCATCAACATCTGAACTCTGGTTTCATGCCGTCCACCTTCAAATTCTGCATCCAACCATGCCTTCACAATGGCTTTTGCAGTCTCAATACCCACGATACGTTCACCAAAAGCAATAATGTTCGCGTTGTTATGCTGTTTTGTCAAACGAGCGGTCACCGGTTCGGAGCATACTGCTGCCCGGACCCCATGAACCTTATTTGCAGACATGGAGATTCCCACTCCTGTTCCACAGATTAATACACCGCCTTCTACTTCTCCGCTTGCTACCGCACGGCCTACTTTTTCACCAAATTCCGGATAATGAACACTTTCTGTTGAATGACAGCCGTAGTCTACCACCTCATGTCCCAGACTCTCCAGATATTCCTTAATCTGAAGCTTCATGTTATATGCCGCATGATCGTTTCCAATTCCTAACTTCATATGCACCCTTGTCCTTTCCGTTTTTCACGCTAAAATAGAGCGGTCACTGACCGCCCTATTATTGTAGCATCTATTCTTGCGTTAAGCAATCCTTACAGATCATAATACTTTACAAACTCTGCCGGATGTGGTGTATTGTTAATCTCACGTGCCTCTTTACGTTTCATATCATCCCAGATTTCCAATAATTTCTCAGGGAATACTCCGCCTGCTGTCAGGTAATCATGATCTTCCTTCAAGGCATCCAATGCTTCCTCTAAGGTAGTCGGGAGACTTTCGATCTTCTTCTGTTCTTCTTCGGAAAGATCAAAGAGATTGAAGTCGTATGGTCCCCAGCCATTCTTCTCCGGATCAATCTTGTTCTTGATTCCGTCAATACCTGCCATCAGGATTGCAGCATACATATAATATGGGTTTGCTGTTGCATCACCGTTACGAAGTTCAAAACGTTTGTGCTCCGGATCTTTTGCATAAGCCGGAATACGAACTACGCTGGAACGGTTTGCTGTTGCATATCCAATGGTTACCGGTGCTTCGAATCCCGGAATCAATCTCTTATATGAGTTGGTGGATGGGTTGGAGAATGCACAAATGGAACGTGCATGCTTTAATAATCCACCGATAAAGTAAATGGCAGTCTGGCTTAATAAGGAATATCCATCCTTATCATAGAATAATGGCTTGCCATCTTTCTTAAGAAGCATGTGTACATGCATTCCGCTTCCTGCCTCGCCTGCAATCGGCTTCGGAAGCAAGGTTGCAGTTCTTCCATCTTCAATAGCTGCATTCTTAATAATGTACTTGGTAATCATGGTATTATCAGCCATTGCCAACATGTCTGCCAGCTCTACTTCGATTTCTACCTGACCCGGACCACCTACTTCATGGTGCTGATACTTCACATCAATTCCCCAATCCTGCATCAGCATACACATTCTGGAACGCAAATTGTAGGTAATATCCTGCGGCAAATCCAAATGATATCCGCCCTGCTTCGGTGTACGATAAGCCAGATTCTGCTCATCATCAATACCGCTGTTCCACTCTGCAGACTCATCGGTATCAATGCTGTATCCCACACGGTTGCTCTTGCATTCAAATGCCGCATGGTCAAAAATATAAAATTCGAATTCCGGTGCGATCAGCATTTCATCTGCAATGCCTTCGCTCTTCATATAGTCAATAGCTGCCTTGGCAACGTTTCTCGGATACTGGTCAAATGGTCTGTTATTCGGCTGGTCGATGATGCATACATCACCCATCATGGTCACGGTTGGAATCTCCATAAACGGATCCATGTTTGCTGTTTCGATATTCGGAATAAATACCATATCAGAACTCTCAACCGGTGCAAAACCGTAGCTTGATCCATCAAATCCAATTCCGTATTTCATTGTATCCTCATTAAAGCGCTCTACCGGAATAGATAAGTGTCTCCATCTTCCATTCAAATCGATCATTTTAAAATCAATCATTCTGGCATTATTCTCTTTACAATAAGCCAATACATCCTGTACTGTTTTCATTCTCCCAAAAATTCCTTCCTATAAAAATAGTCTAGGCGGCGTAAACCCACCTAGACTATTGTACCCTACTTTGAACAAAATTTTTTGCCAAATTTCAGGATTGTTTTTGTACTAATTCACGTACAATTATTTTAAAATTGTCGCTTAAAAATTCTAAAATACAACATCTAGAACATCTTTGCTGCTGCCTCTGCACCTTTTGCAAGAGCTTCCTTGTTAATAGGAATGAATTTCTCCTTTGCAGCACCAAATACCTTCTTGAATGCTTCCAATAACATATCCTGGTCAACGAGATGAGCCTGGTCATTTACTGCTCCAAGCATAACCATGTTTGCCAGCTGGATTTTTCCAAGCTCGGTTGCAATGGTGTTAACCGGAATCCGGTAGTAAGTAATGTCTGTTCTTGGATTGGAATCATCGATCAAATCAGAATTGATAAATACCTTTCCGCCCGGCATTACTTTTCCGATGAACTTGTTGTAAGCAGCACCGTTCATAAATACACCAACGCTGGCATCATTGTTGATAAGTGGAGAACCGATTCTTTCATCAGAAATGGTTACAGAACAGTTTGCTTCTCCACCACGCATTTCAGGACCATAAGAAGGACACCATGTAACTTCTTTTTCTTCAAGCATTGCTGCATAAGCCAAAAGCTGACCCATACTCATAACACCCTGTCCACCGAATCCGGCGCAGAAAATACGATCAATCTTGCTCATTACTGTCCCTCCTTTGTTGTATCTTTCTTTACTCCTAACGGATAGTAAGGAATCATTTCGTCCTTAACAAACTTCAAAGCATCAACCGGTGTTTTACCCCAGTTAGTAGGACATGCACAAAGTACTTCTACGAAGGAGAATCCAAGTCCTGCTTCCTGTACTTCTAATGCTTTCTTGATAGCTGCTTTTGCTTTGATAACATCAGCAGGGCTGTCAACTGCTACACGCTCTACGTATTTTGCTCCGTCTAAGGTTGCAATAAGCTCTGCTACACGGATAGGATATCCGTTGAGGCTAACCTCACGACCAAGCTGAGCGGTAGTTGCTTTCATTCCCGGAAGTGTGGTAGGAGCCATCTGTCCTCCGGTCATACCATAAATACCATTGTTGATGAAAATGGTAGTAATCTTCTCGCCTCTGGCTGCTGCATGAACAATTTCACACATACCGATGGAAGCCAAGTCTCCGTCACCCTGATAGGTGATAACGGTCTTATCCGGATGAACACGTTTGATACCGGTTGCTGTTGCCGGTGCTCTTCCGTGTGCAGCCTGAATTCCGTCAAACTCAAAGTAGTCAAGTGCAAGTACAGCACATCCTACTGGTGAAATACAGATGGTGTCCTCTAATTTACCCATCTCCTCAACGCTCTCTGCTAACAGTCTATGTACGATACCATGAGAGCAACCTGGACAATAATGTGTCTTAACGTCTGCTAATCCTTTGGAACGTTCAAATACTACTGACATTATTTCGCACCTCCCATGATTTTCTTTGCAAAGTCACAAACTTCGTCAACAGTGATGAGCACACCACCGGTATGTCCGAAGAATTCAACTTTTTCTTTGTCTCCACAGCCTAATACAACATCGTCAACCATCTGACCCATGTTGAGTTCGATATCTAAGAACTTCTTGATCTGCGGTCTGTCAAATGCTTCATATGGGAATGGCCATAAGGTCTGCGGTCTGATTAAACCAATCTTATAACCTTCTTCTCTTAAACGGTCAACTGCAGTACGAACTACACGGGATGCGGTACCGTAGGATGCAAATGCAAACTCGGCATCTTCCATCATATAGTCTTCGTGACGTTTCTCGTTCTTTTCGATAACTGCATATTTCTTGAATAAATCAAAGTTATCCTGCTCAAGATCCGGTGCCTGTAATTTCAGATTGTATACACGGTGTGCCTTGCCACCGTTACGTCCTGTCAATGCCCAGTCTTTTGCCGGAATTGGTCTTTCCTTCGGCTTACGAAGTTCAACCGGCTCCATCATCTGTCCGATGAGTCCGTCTGCCAATACGATACAAAGAATTCCATACTGATCTGCAATATCAAATGCTTCCTGTACCATATCTACTAATTCCTGTACATTACCCGGTGCAAGAACGACGTTACGATAGTCACCGTTACTTCCACCCTTCACGCACATATTATAGTCAGCCTGGGATGGCTGGATTCCTCCAAGTCCTGGGCCTCCTCTCATCATGTTAACAATAACTGCCGGAACTTCTGCTTTTGCGATGTATCCGATTCCTTCCTGCATCAATGCAATACCCGGAGAAGATGATGATGTCATTGCTCTTGCTCCTGCTGCAGCTGCACCATACAGCATATTAATTGATGCTACTTCACTTTCGCCCTGTACAAAGGCTCCGCCAATCTTTGGTAATTCCTTGGAAAAATATTCCGGAATCTCGTTCTGCGGTGTTATCGGATAGCCGAAGAAATATTTACAACCAGCTTCGATAGCGGCACGAACGACTGCTTCATTACCTTTTAATAAAACTTTCGCCATTTTACTACCTCCTAGTCTTTCTTCTCGATTGTGATGGCCACATCAGGGCACATCCTTACACAACTCTGGCATCCTACACATTCATCCTGTTTTACAACACTTGCAGGGAAATATCCTGCTGCGTTTGGCTTATCCTTGTTGATAGCCAATACGCCTTTTGGACAAACGGAAACACATAACTCGCAGCCTTTACAGCGCTCCTCACGAATGGATAAAGTAAAACTTCCCATATCCTTCCTCCTTACATCCATATTTTTCGCATATTATAGTGCATGGGGAAGATCTCTCCCCCCACCTTGCCTTTCAAGGAATCAGCATCTGACACCTCGTCCAGCATACATGTGGTGTACCGAATCGGTATACCTGTTCTATCACTAACCTGACGAATAAATTCGTCACCGGCTATGATATCCTCAGCCTTCGTCTCATGAATCAGATTACTGTTATTCACAAGACCTGTTACTTTAAATCCAGAGGTAAACTCCAACAATTCAATCTGATGGATGATTTCCTCCACTGATCCGGTTTCCGGTCGAAAAATATTGACTACCATAAAAAAATCCACCTCGGACTTATCGATGGTGTCTCCAAATCTTCCTAAAACCTTGGCTCCGACTTCACTTCCTCCTAAATCCATTATATAGTCGTAGCTCTTATCCAAAAATGGAACTGTGATCTTGCTGGACAATGCCGGCATATCACAGTTATCTTCTACCACCGAGGATGAAATTACTTCAATCCCCGCATCCTCCATCTCTTTGGTCTTTTCTCTGGATCGAAAGTATACGTTTACGATGTCCAAATCCGCAATGGCAGGTCTTTTTGCCACTTTGGCAAGCTGAAATGCATAATTCACCGCAAACTCTGTTTTACCACTTCCATAATATCCGGTAATAATCCGGATTCTTCTATCCTCTTTTACCATACATTTAAGGTAAAACATTCTAATCAATCTGTCAATATGCACAAAAGATTTCTTTGTTTTTTAATTTGTGCATCCGAATTTTACAAAAAATCTTTACAAAATCTCCATTTTGTTGTATTATTATATATCATCGTGCGACCTCAGATCGGAGGTCATCTATGAAACAATCGTATCGAATTATATCAATTATTACTGCTATCTTATTCACGTTCAGTATGTTTTTATTCCATCCGGGCATTATATCGTTTGCACATGCCAAAGGGTTGGACTACGTTTATCTTTCGGATCGTAATATAACACTTCAAATAGGCGACGAATATAATCTCTATGCTTTTAGCCTTTCCGGAAAACCACTGAAATTTAAGAGCAGTAAATCCAGTGTTGCATCTGTTAATGCCGCCGGATTGATTACCGCAAAGAAAGCAGGAACGGCCAGGATTACCGCAAAGGTATCCGGGTATGAATCCACCTGTGTTGTGGTGGTAAAACCCACTGCCATAACCATCTCTTCAACCAAGCATGAATTGTACCGGAATCATTCTTTTTTTCTAAAGGTCAAAACCTCTACAGGCCACGTTCCTGTATATCGCTCCAGCAGAAGTTCTGTTGCGACGGTTGACGAAAACGGTCTTGTGATTGCCAAAAAGAATGGCTCCGCCAATATCCGCATCAGCTGCGACGGCACCACCGTCCTATATGAAATTCGTGTTCTGAAGCCGGAAATCAATCTGTCAAATTCATCTCTTACCTTAAAGACGGGACAATCCTTTCGGGTCACAGCAACTGTTTCATCCGGGAATTCTCCTGTCTGGTCCGTAAGCAACATTAATGTTTTATCAGTGAGCAACGACGGTACTGTCACCGCGCGTCAAAAAGGAAAAGCTTACCTTTACGCCAGTGAAGATGGCACCAAGGTAAGCTGTATCGTTCGTGTTGTCGAGTAAGATCTATCTTTATTTACTCTAATTTATTATCTATTATACCAGAGGTCGCACGGTGATTATTCTTCTTTAAGGATGCAAACGACCTTCTTTTAAATGTTTTCTGCAAAGAGCCACATACTTATCATTGGCGCCGATTTCAATCTGTTCTCCATGACGAACAATGCCATGCTCATTATATCTGGCGTTACAGGTTGCTTTTCGTCCGCACCAACATACTGTCTTTATTTCTTCCATTAAGTCCGCAATTTCCAGAAGTCGAAGGCTTCCCGGAAAGGCTACATTCTGAAAATCTGTCCGTAATCCATAGCATAGAACCGGAATATCCAGGAAATCCACTATATCCGACAGAAAATCAATTTGTTCCACTGTTGCAAACTGCGCTTCATCCACAATGATGGCATCACAATGAAGCTGATTTTCACATAATCTGCTTTTCCATCGCATTGCCTCTTCCGAATAAGGACTTTCCCGAATTACAAGCAAGGCCTTACACACCTCTTCATTTAAAAGTTCCTCCAGATAGATGCAGTCATGTTCCAACCCGATTCTGGACCGTATCCTTTTTCTTCCTTCCCTTGTGTCAATTTGGGATTTCGCCAACAAAACTTTTTTCCCACGTTCCGCATAATTGTACTCCGCCATTAACGCATTTGCACTTTTAGAACTCCCCATTGCACCGTATTTAAAATATAACTTTGCCATACATTGTCCTCTTTCGACATATTTGTTTTATTCCTTATAAGATAGTATCACTTCTTTCCCAAAAATGCACTCCATTTCTTATCGCATTTCAAAAAATATTCACAGTCTGTTACCTAAATGTACATTTTCTTAGTGTATAGTATATATGTACTGAAAAGTACAGTATTAAAAGTTTGATCTGTTCTCCTTTGAACAGATTTCCCTATCCCTTTTAAACTTTCTCATTCAAAAAAACTCACGGTCCCCTCCGTGAGTTTTTTTGTATCTATTGGCCTTTGTTATTTATTTGTTTTCATCTTCCGAAACTTCTGTGTTTTTAGTTGTAATTTCGTTACAAACATGGTAATTTTAGGTAAAATAAAACTACTATCGGTTCTTTGCTTTTCTTTACGGAGGTTTCCTATGTTAAATGCGCCTGATAAAATTACACGAGTGGTTTTTTACTGCTCTTTCATTATTATAATCGGCATTCTTAGCTATTTTGTTTTTGGCGAAGTATTTATGCCTTCGGAAGGTCATCACAACTCTTTCCGCTGTGAAGTCTATTCCAACCCTTGGTTCTACACAAATGAAGACGGTAGCCAGACACAAATCGAGTTACCCTATGATTTCCACACTCCCACAGGAGAAGTTGCGTCTATTTCTACTGTTCTTCCCAATCATATCCCCGATGACACATCTCTTTGTTTTCGCAGTGGTCGTCAGGATATGAATATTTATATCGATGGCAAAAAAGTTGTATCCTACTCAACCAAGGAGACCCGACTTTTCGGTTCCAGTTCTCCTGCGGTTTACCTCTTTTGTAAGCTAAGGCCATCCTATGCCGGAAAAGTTTTGCGCCTTGAGGCTTCTACAACCGCTTCCTACAGCGGCATGTTTTACACTGTCAACTATGGAAATACTGCCGGTATCTGGGCTTATCTCATAAAAGAAGGTATTGGGGAGTTGATTATTGCCTTAATCATGTTGATTGCCGGATTAGCCTCCTTTATTTTCAGTATTTCCTATATGCGTTCAATGCAGGAAAGCACCACTCTTATGCACATAGGATGGGCATGTGTACTGGCTGCCATTTGGGTTTTTACCAATTCCACTTTGCGCCAGCTCCTCTTCCCGAATGTTTCGGTCGCAGGCGATATCCCCTTCCTGGTAATCATGCTTTTACCTGTTCCCATCGCTATGTATATGGATAACATGCAAGAAGACCGATATCACAAATGTTACCTTAGCCTAATGATTCTTTCTCTCGTCAACCTTGTTGTCTGCACTGCACTACACGTTGGCGACATTATAGAATTCAACCGAAGTGCGCTTGGTATGGAAGCCATTGTAATCTTACTGGTTATCCTCATTTTGGCAACCCTGCTTTTGGACTTGCAAAACGGAAAAATAAAGGAATACAAGCTATCTGCCATTGGCATCTTCCTAGCAATGACAGCGGGCGCAATTCAATTGGCACTTTATATGATGCGAGTTTTCTCTTTTAACGGTATGATGATGTGTGCAGCGCTTCTGTTTATTATGATTACCTGCGCCATCAATGCCTTCCAAGATGTGAATCGAAGGGAAATGGAACGCAGAGAAGCGATTCTTGCCAGCCAGTCCAAAGCACAGTTTTTGGCAAACATGTCCCATGAAATCCGTACTCCTATTAATGCGGTACTGGGCATGAACGAAATGATTCTCCGAGAATCAACAGAAGCAAATGTACGAGAATACGCGACGGATCTTCAGCATGCCGGTCAAAGTCTACTTTCTTTAATTAATGATATTTTGGATTATTCCAAACTGGAATCCAATAATTTGTCCATTATCAATGTAGACTATGAACTTGCTTCATTGATTAATGACAGCTATAACATGATATCCATGCGGGCCAAAGAGAAGAACCTAGTTCTTAAAGTCGAAAATGATGGATACCTCCCAACCCGCTTAAACGGTGATGAAATTCGACTTCGTCAGATTATTTTAAACCTTTTAACTAACGCCGTAAAATATACAAAGGAAGGTCAAGTCACATTAAAAATCGGCGGTGATAAGCTTTCCGATACAGATTTTCTTCTAAGGATTTCTGTTTCGGATACAGGAATTGGAATTAAAAAGGAAGATCTTAACTTGATTTTTGATTCCTTCCAGCGCGTGGAGCAAACACGAAATCGAAGCATAGAAGGAACCGGCTTGGGTCTTTCCATTACCAAATACCTGATTGATTTAATGGGCGGAACCCTTTCTGTTACCAGTGAATACGGTGTAGGTTCTACTTTTACCTTTGAGGTAAAACAGGAAATTATTAATGCCAATTCGCTGAATGATGTACATATTCAATATACACAACATGCTTCATTAAATGAAGTTTACGAAGAAAGCTTTGTTGCTCCGGATGCCAAAATTCTCGTTGTTGATGATGTCGCTGTAAACCTTAAGGTCGTTCAGGGATTATTAAAAACCTCCCAGATTCGTATTTTTACCGCAACCTCCGGTGCAGAATGTTTGGATTACGTTACTAAAGAACGGTTTGATTTAATTTTCTTAGACCATATGATGCCTAAAATGGACGGTATTGAAACCTTTAAGAAAATGAAGACGCTTTCGCCAAATCCAAATTCCAAAACCCCAGTCATTATGCTTACTGCAAATGCTTTATCCGGGTCTAAGGAGGAATATCTGGAGCTTGGCTTTACGGACTATCTGTCTAAGCCAATTCAAAGCTCAGCACTGGATGCCATGCTACTTGCTTATCTTCCGAAGAATTTGGTCACCATGCGGAATGGTAATCCATATGAGGCGGATAAAAGTGAAACCCTTATGGATCAACTTAATAAGTTTTTGGATGCAGATGCCGGACTGAAGTACTACTCCAATAACGAAGATTTTTATAAAGAAATCCTTGTTGCATACGTTGAGGATGGCGATGTAGAAAAATTAGACAGCCTTTACGCAGAGGAGAATTGGCACGATTACCAGGTTTCTATTCACTCCGTAAAAAGCTCTTCCATTTATATCGGAGCCAAGCTATTGGCAGATGAAACAAGAAAACTGGAAGAGGCTGCAAAGAATGGTAAAATCGATTATATCAAGGAGCATCATTCCTCCGTCATGCACATGTATCAGGAGATTATAGAACGTTTGGATGAGATTTTACATGTAACGAAATAATAAAAATCCTATAGTTCATACAAGAAAAGGATGTGGTATTAACCACATCCTTTTCTTGTAAATGAGACATCGGGGATTCGAACCCCGGACAACTTGATTAAAAGTCAAGTGCTCTACCACCTGAGCTAATATCCCATCTTACATTGTAAGCCTCAGATTATCAAAATCTGAATGCCCAGTTCCGGAATCGAACCAGAGACACGAGGATTTTCAGTCCTCTGCTCTACCAACTGAGCTAACTGGGCATTGAGTTGCGGGAATAGGATTTGAACCTATGACCTTCGGGTTATGAGCCCGACGAGCTTCCAGACTGCTCCACCCCGCGATAGTTATTAAATTCAGGCTTTCGCCTAATGGATGGAGGTGGATTCGAACCACCGAAGCAATTTGCAGCAGATTTACAGTCTGTCCCCTTTGGCCACTCGGGAATCCATCCATATGAAATTTCTTTCATGAAGCCGATGATCGGACTCGAACCGATAACCTGCTGATTACAAATCAGCTGCTCTGCCAATTGAGCCACATCGGCATGATGTGTATTCGCAACTGATTTGTAATCAGCTGCTCTGCCTACAAGTGGTTCATTTCATGAACCACTTGTCATGAAATGAGCCACATCGGCAAGATTTATGGGACCTACAGGGCTCGAACCTGTGACCCTCTGCTTGTAAGGCAGATGCTCTCCCAGCTGAGCTAAGATCCCAA
>SVEZ01000022.1 GCA_015057115.1 Lachnospiraceae bacterium
AACTCCTTTTTGTAAAAATATATCCTGATATGAGAAAAATCCGCGGCAATCGCCGCGGACTTTGTCTACACTCTGAAGCATCCGACAAGAAAATCTTATCGGATGCTTTTATTCTATTTAAAATATTTAATACCGGCTTCAAAGATCCTCATATCCTGATCGCCGTAGATATTCATGGCCACATGATCGCCCCGTCGCTCTGCATGTGCCATTTTTCCGAATACCCGTCCATCCGGACTGGTGATTCCTTCGATGGCGCGATAGGAACCATTGACGTTCCATTCTTCATCCATGGAAGCTTCCCCATCCAGATTTACATACTGGGTTGCCACCTGACCGTTGGCAATCAGTTTCTCCAGCCATTCGTTGCTTGCAACAAAACGACCCTCACCGTGGGAAGCCGGAATTGCATACGTTTTTCCAACCTCTGCCAGGCTAAGCCACGGAGATTTATTGGAAACCACCTTGGTATATACCATCTTGCTGATATGACGTCCAATGGTATTATAGGTTAAGGTTGGAGAATCCTCGGTCTGTGCCAAAATCTCTCCATGAGGTACCAGTCCCAACTTAATCAGCGCCTGGAATCCATTACAAATACCAAGTACCAATCCGTCTCGTTTCTGTAAGAGGTTATGAATTTCTTCTTTTAACACCTCATTACGGAAGGCTGTTGCAAAGAACTTGGCAGATCCGTCCGGTTCATCTCCCGCGGAAAATCCACCCGGGAACATAACAATCTGCGCTTTGGCAATTTCCTTACGGAACACCTCTACCGACTCACGAATTTCTGCTTCGCTCTGATTCTTAAATACGGTATGGGTTACGGTTGCACCTGCCCGCTCAAAGGCTTTTGCAGAATCATACTCACAGTTGGTACCCGGAAATACCGGGATGAAAACATGTGGAGTTGCTACTTTATTCTTGCAAATGTAAATCTCTTTTGCATGATACTCTTCTACGTCAACCTTGGTCATATCCTCAGTCACACGGGATGGGAATACTTTTTCCAGTGGTGCCTTCCATGCATTTAATGCTTCGCCCATGGAAATTTCTGCATCCTCGATATAGAACATGCCGTCTTCGTTGGTTTCACCGATAAGTACTGCCATATCGGAAGCCAATACCTCATCCAGCTTATCTTCGGAAACCTCTGCCACAATATTTCCGTAGCCCGGTCCAAATACGGTCTGGCTTGCTACTTCATCATAAATAGTAACACCAATACCGTTTCCAAAGGCCATCTTACTTAAAGCTTCGCAAAGTCCAAACTGTCCCAATGCGTATGCGGATAAGATATTTCCTTTTTCCACAAACCCATGAATACACTCATATACCTTCTTTACCTGCTCGTAAACCGGAAGGTCATATTCATTTTTCTTAATGCGGAACAATACCAGTCCACTGCCGGCTTTCTTAAGTTCCGGTGATACAATATCCTTCTGGTCTGCCACATCTACCGCAAAAGAAATCAAGGTTGGCGGTACGTCCAGTTCGTTGAAGGTTCCGGACATGGAATCTTTTCCTCCGATACTTGGAAGACCAAATCCAATCTGGGCATCATAAGCACCGAGCAATGCTGCTACCGGCTGGCTGTAACGCTTCGGATCTGCAGACATTCTGCGGAAAAATTCCTGGAAGGAGAAACGAATCTTTTTGTAATCTCCTCCGGTTGCCACTATTTTGGAAACAGATTCCATTACCGCATAAATTGCTCCATGGTATGGGCTCCAGCTGGAAAGATATGGATTGTAACCATAGCTCATCATGGTAACGGTATCGCATTTGCCTTTTAACACCGGAAGCTTCGCAACCATACTCTGGGTTTCTGTCAACTGATATTTTCCGCCGTATGGCATGAGCACGCTACCTGCACCGATGGAGGAGTCAAAACGCTCCACCAATCCCTTCTGGGAACATACATTTAAGTTTGACAGGGTATCTAACCACTGCTTTCTTGCATCTGTTACACTTTCTGTTGTAAAAAAGTTTTCTTTTTCCTTCGGCATCTCCACATAGACGTCTGTCTCCTGATGAGCACCGTTTGTATCTAAAAATGCTCTGGAAAGATCTACAATCTTTTTACCTCTCCAGGTAAGTACAAGACGCGGTTCTTCGGTTACTTTTGCAACGCAAACAGCTTCCAGATTCTCTTCCTGGGCGTAACCCAAGAAGGTGTCCACATCTTTCGGATCTACCACAACTGCCATACGCTCCTGAGATTCGGAAATGGCAAGTTCTGTTCCGTCCAGTCCCGCATATTTCTTCGGAACCTTATCCAAATCAATAAATAGTCCGTCTGCCAACTCTCCAATGGCAACAGACACACCGCCTGCACCAAAGTCGTTACATTTCTTAATTAAGGAAGCAACCTCTTCTCTTCTGAAAAGGCGCTGTAATTTACGTTCGGTTGGGGCATTTCCCTTCTGTACTTCAGCACCGCAGGAACTTAAGGATTCCTCGGTATGCGCTTTGGAAGAACCGGTTGCACCACCGCAACCATCACGTCCGGTACGTCCGCCCAATAAAATAATAATATCTCCCGGATCGGAGTTTAAACGTTTTACGCAGCGACGTGGAGAAGCACCCATAACGGCACCTACCTCCATACGTTTTGCAACATAATTCGGATGATAAATTTCTTTTACATAACCGGTAGCTAAACCAATCTGGTTACCGTAAGAGCTGTATCCTGCTGCCGCCTCCGTAACAATCTTACGTTGAGGAAGCTTGCCCTCCAAAGTCTCGCTTACCGGACGGGTTGGGTCTCCTGCACCGGTAACACGCATTGCCTGATATACATAGGAACGTCCGGACAACGGATCACGGATTGCTCCGCCAAGGCAGGTTGCAGCGCCTCCGAAAGGTTCAATTTCGGTAGGATGGTTGTGTGTCTCATTTTTGAAACTTACCAGCCATTCCTCTTCCTTACCGTCTACCTTTACCGGAACCACAATGCTGCAGGCATTAATTTCATCGGATTCTTCCTGATCCTGCAATTTTCCTTCTGCCTTCAGTTTCTTCATTCCCATAAGAGCAATGTCCATCAGACAGACATATTTATCCGGTCTGTCCTTATACATATCCTTCATGGTAGAAAGATAATGTTCGTAGCTGTCTACAATAGGCTTCTTATAGTAGCCCTCTTCAAATTCAATATTCTTAAGTTCCGTGGAAAAGGTGGTATGACGGCAATGGTCAGACCAATATGTATCGAGCACACGGATCTCTGTCATGGAAGGATCTCTGTCCTCCTCCTTAAAATAATTCTGGATATGAAGGAAATCCTGGAATGTCATAGCTAATCCCAAGGAATCATATAACTCCTTGAATTCTTTTTCCTCCATCTTAGAGAAGCCGTCAAAAATCTTAACATCCGCAGGCTCATCGTATTGGGTAATCAGAGTCTGAGGCTTGTCTTCGCCTACACGCTTGGAGTCAACCGGGTTAATGCAAAGCTTCACGATGTCAGAAAGCTCTTTCTCACTAACCTCTCCCTCCAGCACATAGGTAGTTGCTGTCTGAATGACCGGCTTCTCTTCCGGGTTTAAAAACTGTACGCACTGTTCAGCCGAGTCTGCACGCTGATCGAACTGACCCGGTAAAAATTGGGAACTGAACACTACTGCGCCTTTTGCGTCGAAGGTCTCCTTATGAATAATATCCACCGGTGGCTCAGAAAAAACGGTAGTAAGCGCTTTTTCATAAGTCTCATCAGAAATGTTCTCCACATCATAGCGGATTAAAATACGCACACCGGTTACAGTCTGAATTCCGAGATAATCCCGGATCTGGGTAGCCAAAGACTTTGCCGCAACAGCAAACTCCGGCTTCTTCTCCACATACACTCTACGTACGTTACTCATAAAGTACCTCCTGAATGGTTCTATAATAAAGATTCACACAAACATGATTCAAGTGCGAAGACTCACGCCCTCACATATATTATTCTAACCGCATTGATATAATTAGTAAAGTTAATATATCTAATTATATTGATAAGTTGTCCTTATTAGTATATAATATCTTTACACTTATGTACCGCTACGTCCGGAATGGAGCGAAAGCGCTCATGCATGGGATATGAAATTCCGGACGTAAGAAAGGAAAAAATATGAAAGATATCAACTACGAATATTACAAAATTTTCTATGAGGTAGCCCGCCTCGGCAGCTTCTCTGCCGCCGCCAAGGCATTGTTTGTGTCCCAGTCTGCGGTATCCCAGTCCATCAAGAATCTGGAGGAGAAGCTTAACCGCAGTCTTTTTATAAGAACCACCAAATCTGTCACTCTAACTCCAGCAGGGGAACTTCTGTATTCCCACGTGGAGCCGGCGTTACGATTGTTGATGCAAGGTCAGGCACGAATTACAGAAGAAAACTCCTTGGAAGGCGGTCAGCTTCATATCGGTGCCTCCGACACCATCTGTCGCTATTACCTGCTACCCTACTTACAACAGTTTCACAAGCTCTACCCTAAGGTGTCCTTGAAGGTAACTAACCAAACCTCCCTTCGTTGCGTGGATCTTTTAGGTGAAGGAGCGGTGGACATGATTGTTACCAATACTCCCAACTCCCGCCTAAACAGCAGCTTTGACACCAGACAGGTTGGAAGCTTTTACGATGTTTTTATTGCAGGCAAAACCTTTTTAACCTTAAAGGATCGCCCCATCAGCTTCCCGGAACTTTTACACTATCCCATTTTAATGTTGGATCGTCAAAGTACCACCAGTGAATTCTTACACGATTTATTTTTGCGGGAACAACTACAGCTTACTCCGGAAATTGAACTCGGCAGTAACGATCTTCTAATCGAGCTTGCCAAAATCAACTTGGGAATCGCTTTTGTACCGGATTTTTGTATTCCGGAAAATTCAAAAGACCTGTTTATCGTAAAAACGAAAACAAGTCTTCCAAAACGTCATCTTGTGGCCGCCACCAGATCCTTTGTACCCAATTCTCCGGTGGTGGATGCCTTTTTAGCTCTTTTGCCAGAAGTCCTCTAATTCTTTTCCCACTGTGGAAAGAGTTACCCGGGTGCGATTTTCCCATTCCAAAGGAAAAAGTTCCTGATAGTCCCGGTGCAAAAAGCGCTCGTCCAAAAGTAATATGACACCCCTATCATTTTGGGTACGAATCACACGTCCCGCAGATTGCAACACTTTATTCATTCCCGGAAAGCGGAAGGCATAATCAAATCCGTTCCTGCCGCTTTCCTCATAATGCCTCTTTAAAATTTCCCGTTCATCACTGATAAGCGGCAAGCCGGTTCCCACAAGTATGGCTCCGATAAGCCGTTCTCCGATCAAATTGATTCCCTCGGAAAAAATTCCTCCCATAACGCAAAAGCCCACCAGAGATTTTTCCGGATTTTCTTTAAACTGCCCCAAAAATTCCTCCCGGTCTTCCTCCGTCATACTACCGCCTTGAACCAGAATTTCAAAAGGAAGCTCCTCTTCCGCAAGCACCTCAAACACCTGATCAAGAAATCGGTACGAAGGGAAAAATACCATGTAATTTCCGGTTTTCGCTTTCGCCATGGTCTTGATATACTCTGCAATTCGCAAAAACTCACTGCGATTTCGCCTGGTATACCGGCTGCTGACATCCGACGCCACCAATATACGGCTTTGTTCCTTTGAAAAACAGGTTTTGGCATACACCGCATAAGGCTCCGGGCTGGTAGTCAGCATCTGCTTATAATAGGATATGGGCAAAAGAGTGGCTGAGAAAAATACAGTAGACCGGGCCAGTTTTAACCGCTCCTCCATCACATTTGCAGTATCCATACAATATAGCTTTATAAAAAAGCGGCCTTCCTCATCATGGCGCACATACACTGTAAAGCCTTCATCCATAATGTCGTTCATATTCAAAAAATGCCTCAACGAAAGATATAACTCAGAAAAAGCCTCGCCGCCATCGAATCTCGGATTTTCTTTTAAGAACCGCTCCAATTCCCCGGATAATTGCATCAGGGAAAAGAAAAATGGTGCATAGCTGTCAAGTTCCATGGCGGTTTCGCATTCCCTTTTGTACTCCAAAAGCTGCTTATTACATTTATCCAACGCTCGGCAAACCCGCTTGCTATGCGGAGCCATCAGTCGTTTTACCTCTAAAAAGCTTTCCTTATACAGAACCGCAGAATACATTTCCCTTCCCCGGTCGATGAGATTATGGGCCTCATCCACCAGGAAAAGATAGTCACCGGAAATGCCGTCATTAAAAAAGCGTTTTAAGTATACATTCGGGTCAAACACATAATTATAATCACAGATAATAGCATCACACCACAGTGATACATCCAACGAAAACTCAAAGGGGCAGAGCTTTCGCTCTTCTGCAAAAGATAGAATCCGGTCTCTGTCAAAAATCCCTTCTTCCTTCAAAAAATCAAATACCGCGTCATTTACCCGGTCAAAATATCCTTTTGCGTAGGGACAATCCTCCGGATTACAGGCTCTTTCTTCCAATGGGCACACTTTATCTTTTGCTGTAATCAAAAGCACTCTGGCCCGATAACCTTTTTCCATTAGCAACGAAAAGGCTTCCGCCGCCGCTGTGCGGGTAATGGTTTTGGCCGTAAGATAAAAAATCTGCTCCGAAAGTTCCTCTCCCACTGCTTTTACCGCAGGAAAAACGGTGCATAAAGTTTTTCCCACCCCGGTGGGCGCCTCTACAAAAAGCACTTTCTTGCGCAAAATCGACAGATATACGTCCTTTACCAGCCGTTCCTGTCCATCCCGATATGGATAAGGAAAGCTTAACTTCTTAATGGATGCCTGTCGAATCTTTCTTGCTTCCATACGATAGTCCACCCACTTTTTGTATTCCCGGTAAAGCCCTAAAAACCAGTCTTCCAACTCTTTCGTAGTATATTCCTGATAAAAACGCTTCACCCCTTCGGTATCCAAATTACAGTAAGTAAGCTGCACCCCCATTTTTTCCTCATACGAATCCATGGCATACAAATAAGCATAGCATTTTGCCTGTGCTAAGTGCACTTCTATGGGCTCAGCCATGCTTTCCACATCTGCATACATTCCTTTAATCTCATCGATTACCGTAACCTCTTCAGAAGAAAAAATACCGTCTGCCCGTCCTTCCAAACAAAACTCATACTCTTCTTCCATAAAAGACATCTTCAGGGGTACCTCCGCACGGTAATCTCCGCCCATGGACTGCTGGATTTTCCTGTGAATCCGGCTTCCCATAAGCATGGCATCCGTGATTCGGGCACTGCCCCGTCGTTCATCTATGTCGCCGCTTCGAAGTAGAAACTCCACGAAATTTCGCACGCTTACTCGAATTCGGTTTGTTTTACCTTCCATACTGTTCTGTTTCCCTCTTTCACCAATGCCGTAACCACATTCGTAATGTTCTTTCTCGTCTCCGGATCCAAATGATTCATTTCCCGCAATAAGGCAATGGCATTTTTCAACGGCTCCTTCTGAATAGAGGACACGGTGGAAAAACCTGCTGCCATCAAAACAGAAAATAGCGCATCTACCGCTCCTTTCATTTCCTCCTCCGTCAAATCAGACAACCAGGCGGAAATGGCGGAATCCAACTTCCGGCTTCCGGAGCTTACGGAAGTCAAATATACGAAATGTCTTCCCAGCACCTGCCAACTGGTGGCGTCATGCTGCATCCCGCCGGACTGGGTACTGCGAACCACCGTATACTCTTCCTTATGTTCCAACAGCATTCCCACAATAGAGCTTTCCGGTACAATGGTGCGAATCTTAGGCAAGGTCTCCCGATAAGCCTGCGTTTCAATCACATCTTCTCGAAAGCCCGGTCCGTCATTATTATATACACGAATAATCCGGTCCTTTAACGCAGAATCGCACATAACCGATGCATATACCGCCAAATTACCGCCCTTGGAATGTCCCCCAAGGAAAAACTGTTTTTCCGAAAAATGCTCTGCCACCATCTGAAAATAAGAAAGTGCTTCCGTCTGTGCTTTCAAATGAGAAGCATAGCACATATTAAAATCCTCTTTCCACCCCACCAGGGTATCATCGGTTCCCCGGTAAGCCAGATAAATCGCATCTGTTCCGATGTCGATTACTACCGCCGCAAACTGCATTTCCATCTGAATATCGGTATGAGATTGGTAAAAGGACATGGTGCAATTAGAAAAGCGCTTGCTTTCCGCCATTTTCCGGAATATCCGTGCTCCTCTATTCTGCTGCGTGTCCATTTGCTCTATGTCATCCTCACTGACATCCGCAAAAAAGGCCTCCGCCACCTGCGCTATGGTAGCAGGATTACTTCCATCTTCTTTTACATATCCATAAAGAGGTGTGTAGCACATCTGCGCTAAAATCAGATTATCCACCTCATTAAAAGGGGCCTGCACAAAAGTCAAATCCCCTCGCCAATCCAGATAGTCAAACATATTCGCCATACTTATTCCTCTTTTCCACTACCCGTAGGATCCAGTATCAGATGTAAACAGTTCTCTTCACTGCCTTCCTTAAACCCTTCCGAACTGTCCGGTCGGATTACCGCGATAAAAGTCTGGAAGATCAGCTGAATATCCAATAAAATTGAAAACTGCTCGATATACATCATATCCATAATCAATTTATCTCGCGGAGTGGTGTTATACTTACCCTGAATCTGAGCATAACCGGTAAGGCCTGCTTTTACTCGAAGACGATATTCAAACTCCGGCAATTCCTGGGTGTACATTTCCACATTCTTAATCATTTCCGGTCGCGGTCCCACAAAGGTCATTTCACCCTTTAACACATTGTAAATCTGCGGGATTTCGTCAATTCGGGTTCTCCGTAATATCTTACCGACTTTGGTAATACGGTCATCATCCTGGGATGCGGAATGTCCATTATCATTTTCCTTCATGGAACGAAGCTTCAACACCTGGAAGATTCGCCCGTGAATGGTAGCTCGGCTCTGCTTGTAGAATATAGGGCCACCGTCCTCCAACTTAATACAAATAGCGGCAATTAGAATAATCGGCGCGGTTAAGATTCCCAGTGTCAGAGACAGGAAAATATCCAAAAGTCGCTTGGCGATACGCTGTTCAAAGGTAAATGCCGGGCTTAAGTAATTCACCATAACCGTATCATCAATCAGATACAGAGAGGAACTTACTTCCATAATGTCATCTAACTCCGGCGCCAGGTACACATTCTTCTGATGCTTATAGGCAAGCTTCATAATCTTGGAACGATACTCCGGTGGAATATCGTATAAAAACAGAGTATCCGCTGATTTTACAATACTAACCAGCTCCGGGTTCTTGTAATGCACCGCACCCAGAATCTTATACTGCTTTTTCAAATTGGTAACACAGCGCACCACTTCATTGACTCCCTTCTGATTGGAAGTAATGATATAGCACTGTTCCGGATCATGTAGCCAGAAAAAGATTCCGTTTCCAAGATAGGCAAAAATCGTTATAATCACAATCTGTAAAAAAATTACTAACAGGACCAGTTGCGGCTCCAGGAATCGGAAATCCGATGCACTCATACCGTTGGTTTTCATGATCATCAACTGTACATACACAATTACATCGGTAAAAGCGGTGGCAAATCCCAAGGAAAAAACAATGGGTTTGCTTTTTCTTCTACCCACATCAAAACCACCGTAGGTTTTGACAAACATAATCTCCAAGATAATAAAGGTAGTCACTACGATACCCATGGTACGGGACAGGTTACTTAAACCGTTGCTGACCCTGCTCATAACTACCATAAAGGTTCCCAATAATAATGCATATAGAAGCAGCTTCATAAATACCCAGAAGCTTTTTTCAAATCTAAAATAATGCCTTCTCATACTGTCTCCAATTTATACACTTAGTTTTTTCATAACGGTAAGATTGGCTACCAGATCATAGCCGTAATTCTTGGCCGTCGCCCAGCCTGTACCGTAAGGATTCTCGGAAATGCCCAACCACTCAATGTAGGGCGCCTTTCCTTTCTTCACCCCTGCAAATCGGGGATCCACACACTCGTATACCAGCACCGGATTCTCTACCGCATAGGCCTTTAAATGCTGAACCTGCGCTCTAATACCGGTTCTTACATCCGAAAAGGATGCACCCTTGGCACCGTCACCCACTGCACCGATACCTGCAAAATTACATTGCTCAATTTTCACGTCTCCGCCAAATTGCAAATAACCGGTTTCTTTAAAAATCTGGGCTGCCACAAGATCCGGGCGAACGCCCTCCGCTGTGGCTTCTTCAATTATAATCTGTACAAAATCCTCAATGCAGGTAACACCACCGTAGGTCGACTCCGCATAAAGAGTTGGATATGGTTTTTTTACACGGTTAAAATAGGTAACCATCTGCTCTTTCGTAGCCTCCGACTTTCCCATAATGGGGGTAAGCACCGTGACCTGCTTGGTATTTATGCTTCCCAGGTTCAACACCTCGCCGGTATTGGCACCGTCTCCGATGGTAAGCCCATACTCATAGGTTTCCCCTTCCTCAAGTCCCTTATCCTCAAAGCTTGTTACCGCCATGGTTCCAAGGCTTGTCCATTTTAAGTCTGCCTTCTTTTTACGGAAAAGCTCATATACAAAAGCGCCTTTTACCGGATTCCAGGTAATCTGTGCGCCATTGTCATCCGTTAGGCTTACGGTTCCTGCAGTTACTGCGCTAAAACAGGTATTGCTAAATTCCGAATACACCGTCTTTGCATCTTTGTAAAATGCTCTTATTCGGTAATAATATACTGTCCCCTGCTCTGCATTGCTATCTTTATAAGTAATCTCTTCTGTCTGAGCAAGTTTTGTAAAATCATCTTCCTGCCCGGTTGTAGAACGAAAAATCTGATATCCGGTGGCATTTTTCACTTTTTCCCAGCTTAAAAGCCGTTCTGTGGAGGCGTTAATCTGATGATTCAACTTGGGAGTAGCCAGCTTCACTATTGTTTTCCCGTTACTGACCACCTCACTGTAGGCGCTGTAACCCTTATAACCATCCTGCAAATATACGGCTCTTACTTTATAAAAATATTGTTTATCCTTAGTATCCGGATCTTTAAAGCTTAATTTTGTAAGGGTTTTTATCTTTTTGTAGGTACCCTTTTCCCCGGTGCTACGGTATAACTGATACTCTTTTACATTATTTAATTTCTTCCAGGAAATAGTCCAAATGCCATCGTTGCCTTTTTTCGGCTCCTTTATCTGGGGCTGCAATCCGGCTTTTCTGGACAAACTAACGGTACTCTTACTTAAGATGGTTCTGGTCTCTCCACCCACTGTTTCCTTATAGTAGGTCTGAATCCGGTAATAATACGTTACTCCCGGTGTACAGCCCCCACTTAAGTAAGACGTTTCATCTGCTGAAAAAGTTTTTAATAACTTATAATTTCCCGTTTTTTTCTCGCTGCGATACAACTTATAGCCGGTAATTCCTGTCTCTTTCGTCCATACCACCCGCAGCTTCTTTTCACCGTATGACTGGATAAAGTTTAATGCTGTTCCGGCAAGCACGGTTTCATTATCATCAGAATAGGTTGTTTCAACAGCCCCCTTCTTAACTGCTCTAACAGAATAAAAGATTACTCCTGCCTTAGCTTTTCCCGTATAAGTGGTTTTGCCGCCGGTAACCGTAGCCAGACGATTGTTCTTTGTCAATGCCTCTGACGAGGTCTTTAATCCGTAAACTTCATAGCTGGTTGCTCCCTTTACCGCTTCCCAGCTTATGGACACCTGCTTCTTGGCATCCTTTGAAGATGAGGTGATCTTTGGTGCCGCCACACCTGCTGTTACAGTCTTTTTGCTGCCACAGCTTTCTGCCTTCTTGCTTCCGCTCTTAATAAAAGAAGTAAGTCGGTAGGTATATTCAGTTGTTAACGATGTCCTCTCATCCGTATATCCGGTAACATCCGCCGACAGTTCCTTTAACAGCTGTTCCTGCCCGGTTTCCTCTCTACGGTAGAGCCGATATCCGCTAACACCATTTTGCGGTTCCCAGGAAATCAGAATTTTATCGGTTCCTTCTCTTTCTACCTTTGTAAAAGTAGTTCCCGTCATTTTCAAATCACAATACTGGGAATAGGCGGTACGATCTGCCAACTTCCGCATTGCACGTACCTTATAAAACCACTGCTTACCATCCTTAGTCTCATCCACTGCCTTACAGTCTGCAACGGTTGTCATGGATTGGAAGGTTCCGTCCGGTGCCTCACTTTTGGCAATTTCATATCCGGTGGCTCCGCTGATGTCTCCCCAGCTTAACTCAATACCCTTTGCTGTCATCTCACATTCCGTCACATCCGGAACTTCTAAAACCGCATAGCTTACCACCTTACTAAACTCGCTGTAACTATAAACCCCTTGGGTCTTTTTCACTGCTCTTACCTTATAATAGTAGGTCTTTCCTGCCACTCCGGTAGTATCAATCATATATTTGGACTTGGAACCTCCGGTTACTACCTTCTGGTAGGTGCCATTCTGACTTTCTGCACGATACAACTCATAACCTGTAGGCTTCTCACTTCCGCTATAGGAATAGGATACCTTCACTCGCAGCTTCGTCATGCTGGAGGGTTTCACCTTGGTAGGAGCAGCCGGCTTTGGTATTGTATGATCTGTACTCAAATACTGCAAAATACCCTCGGCATCCGCTTTTCCAAGGGCAGCTGTCTTGTCTTCGGTAATAAGGTATTTATTAAAATCACTGGAATTATTCAAAAAGCAATGTTCTACAATAATACCCGGCAAACCCAAAAGTTTGGTCATTCGGTTAATGGCAAAATAATCCGTAAGACTTCCGTCCGGATATTTACTGGATGCAGAGTTCTTAGAATAAACTCCTCGGCTCTTCATTCCCAAAGCAGAAAGCTTTCCAACCATTATCTGCGCCAGTTCCTTAGACCAGCCTCCCACAATTGCATTGTAATTCATGTTCTGATGAATCGCCTCACAACCGGTGGCCTTTGCCTCCACTTCACCGGTGGCATTTAAATGAAAGCTCACCAGAAAAGCTGCGTTCTTATCCGCCGCAAGCTGGGTTCTGGCTTCAAAAGAAGGATATACTTCCTTGTCCCTGGTAAGAAAAACCGTTACCTTTCCGGTTTTCTCCAGATTCTTCTTACATGCCTTGGCAATTTGCAGTGTCAGTTCGGATTCTTTATATTTCACACCATTATAGGTTCGATTACATCCAATATCGCTGCCTCCGTGTCCCGGATCGATTACCACAACGTATTTTCCTTTTGCAGTAGCTTTTGAAATAGCTTTGGATAAAAGAGCCATCTCCAACTTCTCCGAACCTTTTCCTGCCCTTGAAGGAACCATGTAGTTTAAAAGCTCCGATACCCGTTTTCCGCTACTTCGCAGTTCTTCTTCGGAAGGTGCCACAGTAAAAGAGGTATCCACCGTATCATTCTTCTCCTGTGCATTTTTCACGGAAATACTCCGGGTCTTTCCATCCTTTTCAAACCCTACCGACTTAATCTGATAGTTTCCGGTCTCTTCCTTAATATAGAAAACCACCTGTTTTCCTTTTACCTCCACCTTCTTGGTGGTACATGTCTTTCCATCTTTCTCATAGGTAAGGCTAAAATTCTTTCCGCCCTCTACTTTTTCTGAAAAACCTGCTACCAAATAATTGGTATAGGTTCCGTCTTCTTCATATACATTACTGTCTAATGAAAGCAGTGCCGTTTTTCCCGTATTCGCCTCTGCCTTCCCGTTCCCTGCCACAAGGCCCATAAGCCCTAACGCCAGCAGGACGCCGCATATCCTTTGTTTCTTCATATACTTATTCCTTACTAATTTGTGTAAAATACTCCACTTTTTATTATACTCTATTATGTCTCGGAAGGATAGTAAATTTTTATATAATATAGTATTGACATCTAATATTATATGACGTATAATATCATTAAATCAATAGTAAAGGAGTGAGTTCATGGTTTTTAACACAGGTGCCGCATTATTAGATGCGATTGTTCTTGCTTCTGTCTCCAAGGAACCGGAGGGTGCCTACGGCTATAAGATAACCCAAGATGTACGGGACGTTTTGGAAATTTCAGAATCCACCCTGTACCCGGTTTTACGGAGACTACAGAAGGATCAGTTTTTGGAGACTTACGATCAGGCTTTTAACGGGCGCAACCGCCGCTACTACCGGATTACAGGTGAAGGCAAAGCAAAGCTTACGGATTACACCGTGGCCTGGAAGGATTACACCACTAAGATCAATAACCTATTTATGGAGGGGGAACAATATGAATAAAGAAGAATATCTTTCTCGTCTGCGTGACCTGACTTCTTCACTTCCGGTGGAGGATCAGATGGACGCATTGTATTTTTACCAAACCTACTTTGAGGATGCCGGCGAAGGTAAAGAACAGGATGTGATTTCCGAGTTAGGCTCCCCGGAGGAAGTTGCCAAGAAAATTTTGGCAGAGCAGGGAATTTCTTCTACGGAAGATTCTACTGCTTCCGCAAACAGCACTACAGAAGATTCTACTGTTTACAGTGAAACTTGCGAAAGTACAGATACTCATAATTCCACCGGTGCTAAGCAGAATCAGACCAATGGAAAAGTTCGCGGTTTCTTTGCAAACTGCAAGAATAAGCTGGATAATTGGGAATATTACCAGACTCACAAGTCCGGTTGCATTATTCTTTTAATTATCGCTGCCATCTTCACCATTCCCTTATGGGGTGGCATTTTCGGCGGAATCTTCGGACTGGTTGCCGGAATCGTAGGTGTATTGATTGGACTTTACGCAGCCGTATTTGCTTTAAGCCTCAGTTGCCTCATTGGTGGCGTTGCCTGCGTCATCGCCGGATTTGCTGTTTTAATTCCAAGTCTTGGAGTTGGACTTTTTGTTATCGGAATCGGATTGTTACTTTTGGCTCTCAGTTCTTTAGGCTGGGCATTATTCGGTCAACTTTGTTTCCGCTTTGCTCCCTGGCTTGTGCGAAGCTTTATCGGACTTTTCCGTAAATCCACACCAACTGTAGGAGGTGCAAGCGCATGAAAACATTTACTAAAGTCATTTTAATCATTGCCCTGGTATTCGCACTTATGGGTGCAATTCTATTGGGTGCCGGCGTTATGGTTGGCGGAAGCCGGGTTGCTAAGGACGGTACGAAGCTTGCGGGTAACAACTCCGCCATACAGAATGCCCTGGATACCTGGTTCGAGGGATTTGATCTCCTGGAGCTTTTTCATGATTTCGACGTGGAAACCAATCCCAACGGCAAGGAGAGTCTGACGGTTTCTGTCGGGGAATTAAAGAAGATTGACATGGATACTGCCTGTGCCAATTTTATTTTCAAAAGCGCAGACCACTTGGACGGAAAAATTGCTTTTACCTGCGAGGCCAGAAAAGATAAGTATAAAGTAGGCTTCGAGTTAACGGACGACGGTACGGTTAAAATCCGTTCCCTGAAGCGATTTACCCATATCAGCTCCAACCAGACTCCCACCGTTACCATTCTTTGTCCGGAAAATTTCAGCCTTCCGGAACTGGATGTTGACATCGCCAGCGGAAATCTGAATTTTGAAGGCAATCCGGTGATTCAGGAATGTGATATTGACTTAGCAGCCGGAAATATCACGAGCAAAGGAGTTTACTTTTACGAGCTTGACATTGACGCAGCCACAGGAAACGTATCCATCAACCTTCCCAAGGGCGCCAAAAAGGACTGGTATAATACCACTGTCGAATGCGCTGTTGGAAGGCTGGAAATTGACGGCGAAAATGAAAGCGGTTTCGGAAAAGAATACAAGTACATCCCCGGCGCCATGTATAAGCACATCAATATTGACTGTGCTGCCGGAAATGTTACCTTGAATTTCGATGGAATAGGATTATAAAAAAATACGCCGCAGCTCTGATGTAACGCAGAGTCTGCGGCGTACTTTATATCTTTTAGATTGCTCTTGTATATTTCTTTAAGAACTTTTTCTCATCCTCATCCTTTAATAATGGGCAGATGGTATCGTAAACTTTCTTATGATAATCATTTAAAAGCTTCTTCTCTTCTGCTGTCATCATATCCGGATTGATGGCATCTAAGTCAAACGGAATTAAGGTAATCGGTTCAAAATACATGAACTGACCATATTCATTTGCTTCACCCTTGCAGCAAAGGATTTCATTTTCCAGACGTACTCCGTGAGATCCTTCAATGTAAACTCCCGGCTCGTCGGTAATAATCATACCTGCATGGAATGGCTCAGTTTCTCCGGCTCTAAATTTCCAACGGAATCCGGTTGGACCTTCGTGGATGTTTAATAAGTATCCTACACCATGTCCGGTTCCGTGATTGAAGTTCATATTTCTATCCCAGAACGGTTTTCTGGATAAAATATCCAAAACCATACCAGTACTTCCCTCTAAGAACTTGGCAGAAGCCAGGGACAGGTTACTGATGGCAACCAAAGTAAAGTGCTCCTTCATAATATCAGATACTTCGCCGATAGCAAAGGTTCTGGTAACATCGGTAGATCCCTCATAGAAGCCTGCTCCGGTATCGGATAAGAATAAGCTTCCTCCCTTAAGCGGTACATCGGTTTCCGGTGAGGACTCGTAATGTACAATTGCCGCATGCTCGCCGTAAGAAGAAATCGGAGCAAAGCTTGGACGGATGAAGTTACCCATTTCTGCACGAAGCTCGTCTAACTTCTTCTCTGCACTCATTTCGGTAATTTCCATCTTGTTGTAGTTTTCTTTTAACCACTTCATGTAACGAAGATGTGCTACAGAATCCTTTAACTGTGCCTGTTTAATATTCTTGATTTCTACTTCATTCTTAATAGCCTTCATTAAGATAGCCGGATTTCTCTTCTCCACCTTCTTAACGGATGCCGGAATGTTCTGATACAATGCATAGTTTAACTTGCTTGGGTCAACCATAATAACTTCCTTATCGGAAAGCTTGCAGATATCTGCATAAATGTCATTATACGGATGAAGCACGATACCGTCTTTCTTAAGATCAGCCTTAATGGTATCGCTTAATTTATCTTCATTGATATATAATTCCATGGTGTTCATGGTAATCAGCGCATAGCTTAAAACCAGTGGGAAGAATTCAATATCGTTTCCACGGATATTTAATGTCCAGCAGATATCGTCGATGGTTGTAAGGGCATGTACGGTTGCTCCTGCAGCCTTCATTTCTTCTCTGGTTCTCTTTAATTTATCTGCTACGGATTCTCCGGCATACTCAATTCCCAATGCAAAAACCGGCTCGGTAGATAATTCCGGACGATCTTTCCAGATTTCATCAATAAGATCTTCCTTGTAGTTTACCTTTGCTCCGTTTTCGCAGGCAATATTCTCATATTCCTGTCCTTCACCAACAGATACAACACGACCGTCAAAACCGATGGTTTCACCTTTTTTCAAAGTAGCTTTGATATATTCGGTAATTTCCGGTACTCCCGGCTCACCCATTTTCATAAGCTCTACTGTAGTATCTTTCAGCTGAGCGGTTGCCTGGATAAAATAGCGACCGTCAGTCCACAGACGAGCTTCATTCTTCGTAATAACTGCTGTTCCTGCAGAACCGGTAAACCCGGTAATAAAAGCTCTTGCCTTAAAATGCTCCCCTACATATTCACTCTGATGAAAATCAGCAGTAGGAACCACATACATGTCAATTCCCTTTTTTTCCATTAAGGCTCTTAAAGCCTGCAATCTTTCTGGAATCATACTCATTTTCTCTCTATTCTCCTTTCCAGTCTCCATTTTTAGGAGATTTCCTTTCCTATCATAGCACGTGATTTTTTCAAAATCAAGTGCGGGTTCTGGTTGTTGTTTTTCTCTATTCATGCTAATATAATAAGATAAGAAGCGGCTGTCGGATTTCCGGCAAATTTCAGGCTGCTTCCATCGAAATTAGGAGGGAATATCACAATGAGAATGCCTATGAAAAAGATAACCGCTGCGCTACTTTCGCTTACCATGGTTATCTTACTGCTTCCGGTTTCCGCCAGAGCAGCAGATACGTATTTAAACTTTACTTACAAGACCTATGACGGCAAAACGGTAGAAATCATCAGCTATACCGGAAAAGATTCCACCGTTGTTATTCCGGACAAGATTAACAACCTGCCTGTTACCACCATCGGTGCAGCAGCTTTTGCCAATAACACAAGTATTACATCTATTGAAATGACCAAGATTACCGATATTAAAGATCGCGCCTTTGTTGGTTGTTCCAATTTAACCAAGGTATGGTCCTACGGATTAAAGACCATCGGTGCAAGCGCTTTTGAAAACTGCTCAAAACTTGCAACCATGATTCTTCCTCAGGGACTTACCACCATCGGCGCTGATGCATTTTTAAACTGCAACCAATACCTTAACGTTGATGTTCCATCAAGCGTAACATCCCTTGGAGATCACTGCCTTGGCTACATCGGTGTTTCTTCTGTTTATGTGCAGAACCTGACAATCACCTTAAACACCACTTCCGGCAGTGCTGCAGAAACCTATGCAAAAACAAACGGACTGAAATATACTGTTGACGGTGCTGCGCCGGTTGTAACAACCGCTCTTACCACAGCCGTTATTTCCGACATTCCGGCCCAGCCTTATACCGGTTCTGCCGTGAAACCGGCACTCACTGTAAAGTTGGGAACTCTTCAGTTAAAGCAGGATACCGATTATACCGTTGATTACAAGAATAATGTTGAAGTTGGTACTGCCACCGTAACCATTACCGGAATTGGTAAATACAGCGGAACCAAGACAGCAACCTTCCAGATCATCAACAACAAAATCTCCGTTACCGCATCCGATCTTTATCTTTCTTATAGCGATAAAGCCCGGAGTCTTCCGGTAGAAGTAACCTTAAGTCCTTCTACTGCAACCTTTACCTTCAAGGCTTCCGGTGATGGTATTGAAGTGAAAAAGAAAAACAGCCACTCCATCACTGTGGATTTAGAGGAAGGATTTACCGGCTCTGCCACCATTACACTTACTGTCAGAGCAGACGGATACGAAACCGCAACAAAAACCATTACGGTTTTTGTTCCTAACGGATCCAAACTTACAAGCGTAGATCGTACCGGAAACACAACTGCTGAAGTAAAATGGTCTAAAACTTCCAATATTACCGGCTACGAATTACAGTACTCAACCAGCAATACTTTTAATATTGACAGAGAATCCAAGACCTTAAGCACAAATTCCTGCAAACTGAAAAGTCTCACCAAGGGCCAGACCTATTACGTTCGTGTTCGTACTTACTTCGAAAAGGACGGTCAGCCATGCTACTCTAAATGGAGTACTTACAAAAAGCTTTCCGCAACCGTGCCTCCGGCTCGTCTGTATGCCAACTATCTGAAGAAACAGGCTAACAAAGTAGAAAAGATACTTGCTTTTACCACTGCAGATCTTGATGGTGACGGTGTTGAAGAACTGTTATATCAGTATTACAATGGTGGCAACCGTAATGCAGGTGCTGTATGTACTATCAAGGACGGCGTTGTAAAACAGCTCCACAATAAGAAGAACGGTAGCCCCATTTTCTACCTTAGTGATAACACGCAGCTTATGTTAAAATGTTCCAATGATTCCAAATCTACCTATCATTACATTTATGTAATGAAGGACGGCGCATTAAAACGTATTCATACCTACAAGATTCTTGTGAACCAGAACGGAAAGAATGAATATTATCTGGATGGCAAAAAAATCAAATATTCTGAGTTTAAGGCTGTGAAGCAGAGCTTCAAGAAAATGAAAACCCAGGCCTACACAGAGGAATAGTCAAAATAATCCGGAGTATACACAACCAAAGAAATTGCAATAATGAACGGGCAGGAACCAATTCCTGCCCGTCTTTTTTATAAGGAAAACTCATCCACAAATCCTTGCAGTTCCTGTGCATTTCCTGCAAGTCGGGTTGATGCCTGTGCAACTTCATAGGAAGATGCCGTTTGTTCCTGAGATGCGGCCGAAACAGTGGAGGTCTCATCCGCAACTGCAATACTCATCTGCTCAATATCATGAATGTTTCTTGCAATGGTTTCTGTTCCGCCTGAAAGCTGCTCCACAATTTGACTCATGGTCTTAGACTCTTCGGAAATGGAATTAACCATAGTTACAATATTATTAAAGGTTTCACCCGCTTCATTAACCAGTTCCGAACCGCTCACAACCTTATTCGCTCCCTGCCGCATTGCCAGAACTGCCTCTTGCGAATTTTTCATAATGTCATCAATCAATGCGTTGATATTCTGCGCAGCCTGATTCGATTCATCCGCAAGTTTGGAGATTTCTGTAGCAACCACCGCAAAACCTTTTCCCATCTCTCCGGCTCTTGCTGCTTCAATGGAAGCGTTCAAAGATAGCAGGGTGGTCTGGCTGGCTATTTCTGCAACCGTCACAACAAACTGATCGATACTCTTTAACCGCTCACCCAAATCCTCCACTACATTGGCAGTTTTTTCAACGGAATCCCGAATGGTATTCATCATGTCCGTTGCATTTGTCATATCTTCCGCTCCGCTAATGGCGGATTCGTTGGTGGCACGAATCATATCCGAGGAACGCATAATTGCCTTTTTGAACTCCTGCATATTTAAAACGAAGGAATCGGTTTCTCCACTTGCATCGGAAACCGCGTTAATCTGACCGGAACAGGAAGTCGCAACATTGGTGCAGGAAGTTGCAACCATTTCACTTGCCTCTGCTGATTGTGATGCAGAAGAGGACAGCTGCTGCGATGCAGCTGTAACAAAGGATGTTGTTTCGGAAATCTGCAGCATAAGGTTCCGAATATTTTCATGCATCAAATCCAATGCTTCTGCAATTGCACCAATTTCATTATTATGACTTTTCAGCTTTCTAACCTTGTTTATCTCCTCGCTTTCTGTAAAGTCGCGATTAGACATACGAACCATCTGATTAGCTGCCATCCTAATGGGCTTTGTAATTCTACCACCATAATAGAATGCCGCAATAGCGCCCACAACAGCCAGTACAAGTAAAACAGCAACCGTCAGGATAATATTCTTATACATGGCATTTTGTGCCGCCTTCTTATATTCCGCTTCAATTGCATCCAAATCATCAATCCAGACACCGGTGCCCATTACCCAATCAAATGGCTGGTAGTAGGCTGTATAGTTAATCTTCGGCAATTCAACCGTTTCATTTGGCTTTGCAAACATCAGCTCCGTATAGCCGCCGCCCTCTTGCATACCATTCTCAATCATCTGTTGAATAAATTTATTTCCGCTGGAATCTGTCAAATCCCATCGGGACTGCCCTTCCGTATCTCTGCCAAGAAGAACTACGTTGACACCCTTAGATGTATCTACCCAAAAGTAGCCGTTTCCATCATTGTATCGTAACTCACGAATAAGGTCAGCAGACTCTTTCTGCGCCTCTTCCAAAGTCATCTCCCCTGCCTCATAGCGAGCATTCATTTTTTCACAAATACTCATAGCAACATCTGTTTCATAGCGAAGCTGTGTTTTGACATCAGACAGCAGTCGTTCCTTATAGGCTTCTGTCTGTTCCGCATTTGTTTCTATCGTGCTATAAATTGTAAAACCGGTAATCATACAAGCCGTAATAAGCACCGATGCTAAAATAACGGCAATCAGAATTGTTCGTAAGCTTCCTCGTTTTTTTTCAGCCATAAAAAGTCCCTCCCAGGCTACCTTCTTTTATCAAGTTAATAGTGTCTCCTTCCCCCACTATAGCATATCCTGTCAGGTTCTTTTTGATTTTCATGATTTATTCACCGCTATTTCGCAGAATATTGTTACTTTCTATTAAAAATATCTACTGTAGGTCGCATTTACAAAGGCGCATGACCAAAACAGTCATGCGCCTTACTTAGTTTGTATGCTTCTATTTTTCCCGAAACTCCTTGGCCACATCCACATATGGCTCTTTCACGTATCCATTCTTATCCACAACCCCGGAACGCTTCAGATTCTCTCTTGCCTGAATCGTTGCTGCATCTTTGGGTAACGCACTGCGCCGCATAAAATCCTGTGCAGTGAAATTCCTGCGTTCCTCCTGTTGTTTTCTACTGTTTCTGCCCATAGCAGCCCCTCCTAACCTTGTGAGGTCCTCTCACCTCGTCCTCTTATTATTAATTATATCGGCAGCATACACGTCCGTCAATACAATATTTTGTGTTTTTTTAGAGTATCCACCACAAAACTACTCCGAAATTTCCATTCTCTCTACTTTCTTCATGGTAAAAGTACCATTTTCGTCTTCCACGCAAGTGGCCTTCACATGATCTTTCTTTTGCAACAGCAGAAGTGTTTCGTCCTCAGAGAATTTTTGCTTATAAATCCGGTTCTCATCATCCACAAGGTAAACAAAAGTTTCGCCCTTTGTTACGATAAGCTCTACTTTTTCCACGGTAAATTCTTTCTCTACCGTATTCTCTTCATCCTCTTGTTTCTCGCCCTCTTTTACCTCCTCTGAGGCTGTCAGACCGGTAAGCTTACAATAGGCATCATAACACTCGGTAATAGTCTCTCCCGTGGTCACCAGATTGTACTGCTCCACATTTACCATGGCATACATCTTTACAATGTCATTGGCATCCTTTAACAGCATAATATAGGTTGCCTCTCCCTGAACGTTAATAAGGGATGGGAAGGACGCCCGATAGCGTTTCTCCTGCACCTCGCCTTCCGCAGAATTCATGGCCGAATTCTCATCTGCACCCGGAATACTGAAATAATGCGCCTCTCCGGTACGTTCATTAACCATAATAAATCCTATGTTGGAGGCATCTCCGTTTACCGATGTCACACCGGTATAAATCCAGATGTCTCCCTCCTTTGCAATATAGCCGTAATCCGGAATAGAATTCTCATCGTCTCCACCACCCCGATTGGTTTCAGTGCTCTTACGGCATCCTTTTTTTGCAAATAAGCTATTAATAAATCCATTATTATAAGTTCCGTACCAGTCAAACTGTTCCACCAGAAGATCTCCCCAAAAAGCCATGTCCACCCAGGTAGGAATGTCTTCTTTCTTATAATATTTCGTATCTCCGGAAATCGGATCGCAGGTAATAACTCCCTTTACCGTTGCACCTCCAAACAAGCCAATCTTATAATCCATAACACTGGCTACATAATAGGGATTTCCTTTTTCATCAATCTCAAAATGAAGATTTTCAAAAATTGCGGTAGGATACCGGAAGCGGATATGACGCGCCAAATCCTTCTGAAGATAGGCTGAAGGTACATACTTCATCCCCTTCTTTCCTTTGATATAATGGGTACTCTGTCCCACCGGATCCACGGTCACATAGCCCGGAACACCGTTCTTACGGTTTGCAAAAAATTTAAAAAATCCTGCATACTCCAAGGGTGCCACTTTTAAGGGACTCCCCTGAAAATCAATCTGCGTATACTCATAAGCCACATCAAACTGGCTTACTACATCACTTAAACTTCCAATCTTACGGTTTCCCAGAATTCTTGCGGAATCCGTATCCATCAATGCCACCTTGCTAAGCACCTGGGATTCGTCTATATCTTCGCTAAAATCTTTTTCTTCGATTTTCAGAATGGACGCATAGCCCTTGGCATGGAAAAACGGCTCGCCGTAAACTGCAATGGCAACCATCAAACCTATGATGATAAAAAAGCTGCAAAGCCAAATCTTCTGACTGCCATGTAACATCTCCCGAAGAGATTTTCTTTCGCTGATACCATTAACCAGACCGTTAAGAAACATGGGTACGCATACAAAAAATGCTACAAATATCCATAATCCCATAGAATGGATATTGATGGCCGGGATTGTAATGTAATAAAACACCGCAATAGCCAGTAAGTACAAAATAATAATAATCTGTTTTCCTTTTTTCATTTCCTTCACCTCACTATTGGTACTTTATCATACTCACCCCTTCCCTGCAACCCTTGTTTTTAGGCAATAGAAAAGCGCTTCTCTTTACGGCGTGAATTGCCGAGAGAACGCGCTGCAATGGTAATCGCTTCCGTTAAATATGCCTCGCCGTCAGAAAGGTCACGACTCATCTGGGCAAGCATATTCTGGTACTCTGCGGTATTCTGTTGAAAAAATGTGAGATGTTCCTCGCGGTCTGCAAGGTCTTGAAAAAAGGAATATTTCGGATCCGTGGGAAACTCATCCGTAAATAAAATATCTTCCCAACCGTCAAGATGATTGTTTGCTACATACTCTGCCAGCGCCACGGCTTCCTCTTCAGTCACCTGAACCGCCGCCATCTGAGCAAAGGGCAATTCATCTGAACCCGGCCAAAGGAAGATAAACCGACCATTTCGAAGGGAGTAAATGCCATCAATGTCTTCCAGATAATCCGTCAGACTGCGATACTTCATTCCTTCCACCACTTTGCGAAAAACAATGTGTTCCTTCATAAGCGAATTCGCCTTTTCCAGCATCTGATTTTTCAAACAAATACCACCTTTCTATTTTGTTTTCACACTATATATTGTAGCAAACAAAATTGAGAAATACTATATTTATTTTGGTATTTTTTTGTATTTTCTTTTTACCCTTTTACAATAACCAAAGACAGATATCCATGTTTTTCCTCATCCGGAACTACACAAATCTTTTCCGATTCCATACCGGCATTTTCCACAAGTATTCCCTGCTTATCCATCCTTTCCATGGCCAAAAACAGCTCTTTAAGCTCTTTGCCACCCTTCATAAATACCTTGGTTCCCGGTAGCAAAAGTGCTTCCCCGTTATCATAGGATGCAGGAATGATATGCAATTGTTCCTCATGCTCACACAAAGAAATCCCTGCAGATGATGCAGCAGCACAAAAAGAGGGAATCCCGCTAACAACTTGCACACCGTAACCTGTCTCTTTTACCTTCTCGGCAAGATAGGAAAAGCTTCCGTAAATCGTAGGATCTCCGATATTTAAAAATGCCACATCCTCCCCCTGCTCCAACTTTTCTGTAATGTGCCATGCCATATCAGAATAGGCTTTTTCCAATACACTGCGGTCTTTGGTCATGGGCACCGGACAATCCATTATTTCCTTTTCGTTCCAATTTTCCACTGCCTGTTTTGCAACGGAAAGGGAAACAGAAGTATCCCTGTCTTTTCCGGGATGTGCCCAAACTTCTGTCTTTTCTAAAATTCTTACTGCCTTTACTGTTAATAGTTCCGGGTCCCCGGGACCTACGCCTACACCATATAAGATTCCTCTTTTATTTTCCTGCTTCATTCCCAATCCTCTACTCTCTATTTTTCCCAAATTCTCCAATCCGGCAGTTTAACCCCATCCAAGGCCACTTCTTTCAGTACATCCTGAACATAAGTAAGCTTCAGTGAAAAAACATCTTCTCTGGTATTTAACAAGTAAAAAAAGATTCTGTCTCCCTCCCAAATAGGAAGATTACCGATTTCTTCTTTTTTTACCCAGACCAAATCGCCTTCGTTGCATTCCGTAAGTTCTCCCTCGAAGGAATCTGCTGTGTATAAAAAGGTCATCTCGTAAAGGTCATCAATCAAAAAGGTCAGAATTCCGCGTAATCGAGGATTATGAAGAACAATCCCTGCCTCCTCTTTTGCCTCACGTAAAATACACTCTTCCGGAGACTCCCGTTCCTCCACATGACCTCCAATTCCAATGTATTTATCCTTATTTATATCATTTTTCTTTTTGGTCCGATGCATCATCAGATACCGTCCGTCTTTTTCTACATAAGCAAGTGTAGTCAGTTCCACATTTTTCATGGATATCCTCCTTGTATTCCTCTCCCAAATTTCAAAGTATATAACAAAAAACCCGCTTAAAAAAGCAGGTTTTCTAACAGGGGTGAAGGGAATCGAACCCCTCTCTGGAGTTTTGGAGACTCTTATTCTACCGATGAACTACACCCCTATATGCACTTAAAATGACGGTTCTTATGAATCGCCATTTTGTTGATACTTTATGTACCTTCAAAATCACATACAGTCTAAAACCATTTAGGTCATACCCTCGACCGATTAGTAACAGTCAGCTACATACATTACTGCACTTCCACCTCTGTCCTA
>SVEZ01000005.1 GCA_015057115.1 Lachnospiraceae bacterium
GTATCCTTCCCACTACTAGGGTGGATTGGGGACTTTCACCCGTTAGAAACGTGCGCCGCAAGGCGCACAACCAAAAAGAGAGCCCCCTATTTTAAAGGAAGCTCTCTCTGAACGTGTTCTCTATTTATTAGTACAACTTTGCTCCTGCAGGAATGTGGTTATCAACCATAAGAAGATGAAGTTCTTCATCCTCTGAATCCTTAAGATTGTTTACTGCTGAAAGTAACATACCGCATGATTCAATTCCCATCATCTTTCTTGGTGGAAGATTAGTTATAGCAATAAGTGTCTTTCCAACTAATTCTTCTGGCTCATAGAAACTATGAATTCCCGAAAGAATTGTTCTATCTACACCTGTACCATCATCAAGTGTAAACTGTAGGAGTTTCTTACTCTTAGGTACTGCTTCACAAGCTTTTACCTTAACTGCACGGAAATCAGACTTGCTAAAGGTATCAAAGTCTACTTCCTCTTCAAACAACGGCTCTACTCTTACGTTGGAGAAGTCGATCTTGTTGTTTGGTGTGAAGAATCCGTCTTCCTGCTCTGCAGAAGCCTTAGATGAACCTTTCTTGTCTGCATCTAAAGTCTTCATAGTTGGGAAGAGCAATACATCACGAATTGCCGGACTATTGGTAAGTAACATTACCAGACGATCAATTCCGTAACCAATTCCACCTGTTGGCGGCATACCGATGGACAGCGCATTTAAGAAGTCCTCATCGGTGTGGTTTGCTTCCTCGTCTCCGGCTGCAAATGCCTCTTCCTGTGCCTGGAAACGTGCTCTCTGATCAATCGGATCGTTTAACTCGGAGTAAGCATTACACATCTCACGTCCGTAAATGAAGAGCTCGAAACGCTCTACTAATTCCGGCTTATCCGGCTTTCTTTTGGTCAACGGTGAAATTTCTACCGGATGATCCATTACGAAGGTCGGCTGGATTAAGTGCTCCTCAACAAATTCTTCGAAGAATAAGTTGATGATATCACCTCTCTTGTGGCGATCTTCGTAAACAATCTTATGCTCGTCTGCAATCTTCTTAGCTTCTTCATCCGTCTTGATTTCTTCGAAATCAACGCCGGAATATTTCTTAATTGCATCAATCATGGTAATGCGCTCAAATGGCTTACCAAGATCAATCATTTCCTCTGCATAAGGAATTGTAGTTGTTCCGCAAACAACCTGTGCTAAATGACGGAACATATTCTCGGTTAAATCCATCATACCATGATAATCGGTATATGCCTGATATAACTCCATTAATGTGAATTCCGGATTATGACGGGTATCAATTCCCTCATTACGGAATACACGTCCGATTTCGTATACACGCTCCAAGCCACCTACAATCAATCTCTTTAACGGTAACTCCAAGGAGATACGAAGTTTCAAATCTTCGTTTAATGCGTTAAAATGAGTCTCAAACGGTCTTGCAGCAGCACCACCGGCATTGTTTACCAAAAACGGTGTTTCTACCTCCATAAATCCCTGATCATCTAAGAATCTACGAATCTCGCGGATAATCTGAGAACGCTTAATAAAGGTATCCTTCACATCCTCATTCATGATTAAATCCACATAACGCTGTCTGTAACGTAAGTCTGTGTTGGTCAGTCCGTGGAATTTCTCCGGTAAAATCTGTAAAGACTTGGACATCAAAGTGATTTCTTCTGCATGTACAGAAATCTCACCCTTCTGTGTACGGAAAACTTCTCCCTTAACACCAACAATATCGCCAATATCGAATTTCTTGAAATCTTTATATGGCTCTTCTCCTATTCCGTCTCTTGCGACGTATACTTGAATGTTGCCATTACGATCCTGAACATTCATAAAGGATGCTTTACCCATGACACGCTTGCTCATTACACGTCCTGCGATTGCAACTTTTTTGCCTTCAAGCTCATCAAAGTTCTCTTTGATGTCTGCTGAATGGTGTGTTACATCGTATTTCGTAATCACAAAGGGATTCTTGCCATTTGCCAAGAGTTCCTCATACTTCTCGTGTCTGACCTGCACTAATTTGTTCAAGTCTTGTTCCTGGTTCTGTCGGGTTTCCTCAGCCATACTATGATTTCCTCACTTTCTCTTATTTTTCTTTTGCTTCTATGTTTAGCTAAGCTTATGCCACACGCTGGATGTCAAGTACTTTGTACTCTAATTCTCCTGCCTGTGTTTCAACCTTAATGGTTTCTCCTACCTTTGCTCCGATGAGCGCTCTTCCAACCGGGGATTCATTGGAAATCTTACCCTCTAAGCTGTTTGCTTCTGTGGAGCCTACAATATAATACTCTAATTCTTCGTCGAATTCGCAGTCGTAAATCTTTACCTTGCAGCCTACGCTAATCTTATCCAGATCTACTTCTTCCTCTACAACAACCTCAACGTTCTTGAGAATTGCTTCGATTTCTTCGATTCTTGCCTCGATGTCGCGCTGTTCATCTTTCGCTGCATCGTACTCTGCGTTCTCAGAAAGGTCTCCCTGTTCACGGGCTTCCTTAATCTTCTGCGCAACTTCCTTACGCTTTACAACCTTTAAATCCTGTAATTCTGCCTCTAATTTCTGCAATCCCGCATAGGTCAATAACTTCTTTTCCATACGTTTCACCTCATTATTTTCATTATCGTCCCCGTTTTATTTCCCACTATAATCACAACATTATAGCAAAGACGGGTCTGACAGTCAAGAAATACTTGTATCTTTTCCTTGTAAATTTGATACTATTCTACGTGGTCTCTCGTAACTTTAAAACTTCTTCGAACAATTTTTCCAGTTCTTCAATGGATTCCACCTCGTGGATTCTTCCCCGAAGCCGGGCGCTGTTCTTATAGCCGGACATATACCAGGCTGCATGTTTCCGCATCTCCCGGATTCCGGTATATTCCCCCTTAAAATCCACCTGCATGTGGGCATGGCGAAGCACCATCTTCACCACTTCTTCCATTGGCGGACGTTTCGGATATTCTCCGGTCTCCTGCCAAAATTTGATTTGGGAAAAAATCCAGGGGTTTCCCTGGGCTGCCCGACCAATCATGATACCATCGCATCCGGTCTGCTTTACAAGAGCCGCTGCAGATTCTGCATCCACCACATCTCCGTTACCGATTACCGGAATGGAAACCGCCTCTTTTACCTGACGAATAATATCCCAATCCGCCTTACCGGAATAATACTGCTCTCTTGTCCGTCCGTGAACTGCTACGGCTGCTGCCCCACACTCCTGTGCAATATGGGCCATCTCCACTGCGTTCACATGATTATCGTCAAAACCCTTTCGTATCTTAACCGTTACCGGCTTTTTAATTGCTTTTACCGTTGCTTCTATAATCTGTCCTGCCAGTACCGGGGTCTTCATTAGGGCTGAGCCTTCCCCGTTATTTACAACCTTGGGAACCGGGCATCCCATATTAATGTCCAAAATATCAAAATTCCGCTCCTCAATCTGCTTTGCCATTTCGCTTACAATTTTCGGATCGGAGCCAAAAAGCTGTAAACTGGCTGGTCGCTCTTTTTCCTCTACCTGAAGCAATAATTCGGTATTTTTGTTTTTATATAAAATGCCCTTGGCACTCACCATCTCCATGCATACCAGATCCGCCCCTTGTTCCTTGCATAAAAGTCGAAAAGGTAAATCCGTCACCCCCGCCATGGGTGCCAGGATCAGGTTATTACTTAGCTCTACGGAGCCTATTGTCAATTTTGGCATATTATCTTTTTCCTAATCTTTGTTTTTCTATCACAAACTTTGGACTGCTTTTCTGCTTTTCAAAAATAAGGCGCATTCCCTTTAGGGTAAGCTGAGCATCGTAAAAATCAATGCAATCCGTTTCTTCGGCTAAAAGCACTCCCAAGCCACCTGTGGCTACCACTTTGATATCCGGAATACCGGACTCTTTCTTCATCTGTTCTACAATGTAAGTAGTCTGTCCAATCTGTCCGTAGACAATTCCCGCCTGCATACTGCTAATGGTCTCTTTCGCCAAAATGCTGGAGGGCTTAATAATCTCAAAATTCGGAAGCTGTGCTGCCATATCCGATAAAGCCTGAGCACTGGTCTGAATACCCGGTGCGGTAACTCCCGCCACAAAGGTTCCCGTTCCGTCCACCAAATCATAGGTGGTGGCAGTTCCATAATCAATCACCAACACGGGACCGCCATACAGCTCATAAGCCGCCACAGCGTCCACAATACGATCTGCACCAATCTGTCGCGGATTCTCCGTTGCAATCCGGATTCCGGTCTTGATACCGGCGCCAACAATAATGGGTTCCGTGTGAAAATACTTCTCAATGGAACGTCGAAGGGAATACATTACATCCGGCACTACCGATGCAACAATCACGTCCGAAATATCCCCCGGATCAATCTCGTTATGTTCCAACATTCCCGACAGATCAATACCGAATTCATCTGCCGTTCTCTGCAGCTTGGTAGTCATGCGGAAAGTCGCCCAAAGCTCCTCTCCCTGAAATACTCCCGCTGTGATGTTTGTGTTTCCCACATCCAAAACCAATAACATTCGCTTAGTCCTCCTCATCTTGTCCCAGATAAAATACTTTAAAGAACATCTCTAAAGAAGCGAACAGTTCTGCTTTATCACGCTGCATCTTCTTTACCAAAAGGCCACTGCCAATTTCATCGTAGAGTAAGTCTTCCTCTGCACACTCTGTCTCAATCTGCAAACAGCCTTCTTCATCAAATACCAGTTTCAAAATGCCTCCCACATCTTCTGTAAAAAGCACACACATAATCTTTAATTCGTCTTTGATTCGCTGTGGTAATCCTTGAAACGCCTCGTCCAGATAAAACTTCTTCTCGTAGGCGTTAGATACGCACAGTACTACATTCTCGTCCATGGCTACCTCACTTTTCCTGTCCATCTACAACTTTTGATTATAGCCTGTCTGCTGTAAGTTTACAATGCTTTTTTCGTATAAAATAAAGGACATCCGGGAGATTTTCCCGAATGTCCCTGCTTATTCTATGAATTACTGCTCTTTGCCAATCTCTACAACGGACTTTGCCAAACCTGCAATTCCCTGAATCTCGGATGGGATAATAATCTTGGTTGCCTTGCCGTCTGCAGCTCTTGCAAAAGCTTCCAGGCTCTTTAACTTAAGAACTGCCTCGTCTGCACCTGCCTCTTTCAAGAAGCGGAGACCATCGGCATTCGCCTGCTGAATCTTAAGAATTGCCTCTGCCTGACCTTCTGCTTCCTTAACGGTTGCTTCCCGTTTCGCTTCCGCACGTAAGATTGCTGCCTGCTTCTCTGCCTCTGCGTCAAGGATGGCGCTGGCTTTCTTACCTTCTGCAACAAGGATGGTAGAACGTTTCTCTCCTTCTGCTCTTGTAACGGCTTCACGACGTTCACGCTCTGCCTTCATCTGTTTCTCCATTGCATCCTGGATTGCAGTCGGCGGAATGATGTTCTTAAGTTCTACACGGTTCACTTTAATTCCCCATGGATCTGTTGCCACATCCAGCGTGGAACGCATCTTTGTGTTAATGGTTTCTCTGGAAGTTAAGGTTTCATCCAATTCCAAATCACCGATGATGTTACGAAGTGTAGTAGCTGTCAGGTTCTCAATTGCCATAATCGGATTCTCAACACCGTAGCAATAAAGCTTCGGATCGGTAATCTGATAGAATACAACGGTATCAATCCGCATGGTTACGTTATCCTTAGTGATAACCGGCTGTGGTGCAAAATCCACTACCTGCTCTTTCAAAATAACTCTTCTTGCAATTCGGTCAATAATCGGCACCTTGAAATGTAAGCCAACTCCCCAGGTTGCCTGATAACCTCCTAAACGCTCAACAACATACGCATGTGCCTGTGGTACGATCTTTACACAGGAAGCAAGGATTGCAAGAATTACAACCAGCAGAACTCCCCATACAATGTACTGCACAAATTCCATTTTCATTTCCTCCTTAATTGTTCTCTTTACATGCCACAATCAGTTTAACACCCTGAATCGCTTCAATGGTTACTACCTGATCCTTGGTAATTACAGCATCATCGCTGCTACATCTTGCTGTCCATTCCTGTCCATCGACACTGACACAGCCTGTGGCTTTCAAGTTATCAATTTCTTCCAAGACAAAACCCGTTCGTCCGATTAGGCTCTCTGCATTCGTCCTCGTTCGGTTCTCGTTCAAATGCCGGATCGCCACCGGTCTGGTCAATGCCAAAAGCAAAACCGAAACGATAATGAACAGCACGATCTGAACTATCGGACTCAGTCCCAGAAGATTCGCCAAAAGCGCTACAAATGCACCGCCGGCAAACCAGATAGTGGTAAGTCCCAATGTGGCAAGCTCAATCAGCACAAGTACCACCAAGGCAACTAACCAGCCTATTCTGAAATAATCCATACGCGCACCCCCTTCGTCCTTTCAGATTGATTTCGTATTCTTATCATACACTACTTCTATTCCATAAACAAGAAAACGTCTCTAAAATATTCCTTAAATTTTTCTAAAATAAAGCGGGTATTGCCGCAATTTCAACTGTTTTGCAACAATACCCGTTATAATCTCTTATTCTGTTTAGAAGAATACGTGTCCGCCAATAACCAGACCCTGAATACCGCTTCGAACGGACTGGAAATGAAGGGCTCCGCCTACATTGTCAGCTCCACCTAAAGCTGCCTCTGCTGCACGGCGGCAACTACTGTGAATGGATCCTGCCAGTCTTCTCGCAAGAATTCCGGATCTTGCCGGTCCAAACTGTCCTCTCTGATAAATAACGCCTCTAAGAGTATTCGGATAGCGGCTACTACGAATACGATTACATACCACCGCACCAACTGCCAGCATACCCTCATAAGACTGTGTTCCTGCTTCGCATTGAATCAACGCTGCCAATAATGTAACATCATCTACGTCTGCAGCCACACTTGACTGCTGTGTAGTAGTAGTTTCAGAAGATGATCTGGAAGAACCTGCCGCACGAGCTGCTTCTTCTGCCGCCTTCTTCTTGGCTGCTTCTTCTGCCAGCTTCTTCTGGTACTCTTTCATGGTCAATCCCTTTTCGTAACGAACGGATACCTTTACATATTCGCTGGCTACAAAAGCACGCTTGCCATTATAATTAACAGCTACCCATTCTTCAGACTTCGCTTCCTTTGCAGAAGTAGCTAGACTGCTTCCCTTATCAACTACAGTATAAATACGGCTCTCGGTAGATGCCTTGTAACGTACACGCAAGCCACTGCTTAATGCCTTGGCACGATACAGACCGTGCTTCTTTGCAAAACGCTCTGCTCTCTTTCCGGTGAGACAATAGGATTTCTTCACATATCCCTTCAGGTTACCGGATTCAATCTTCAACCAATTTCCCTTGGCCTCAAGAATCTTTCCGCCACCATTCTTAAAAAGAATTCCCACCTGTTTGGATTTCTGAGAAGCTCTCTTACGAACATTCAGACTGTCCTTTACTTTCACCACAAAATGGGTATCCCAGTAATCCGCTTCCTTTTCCTGTGGTTCTTCTTCCACAATCTCGTCTTCCTTAACAGCCTCAGATTCCTCTGCCGTCTCAGAAACAATTGCAACTGCTCTGGCTTCAACTGCTGCCTGCTCCTGTACAGCGGACAGCCGCTTTAATGTTGCGATGCCTGCAGTTCCGTCATTGGCAGTTTCAACCCTCTTTCCGGAGGTGCTTCCTGCAACCGCTACAATACCTAATATCAGCAGAAAAGCAAATGTTGCCATTCCTGCAATCCACTTCTTATTTAACTTCAATGATATTCACGACCTTTCCTGTCAAATCTTACCTGTCTATAGTGTTACAATATCTTATGTGTTTTATACGTTTATGTTACAATTATTACAGAATTGTTTCTGTACTATAGCACAGTAAAAAAGAAATGTCAAGTTTTACCATTGAAGCATTTTGAATTTTTTACAATCTTTTCATTAATTTTTCACATTCTTCTTCATAACCCGGTTTTCCCAAAAGGGCAAACATATTCTTCTTATAGCTCTCTACACCCGGCTGATTGAAGGGGTTTACACCCAAAATATAACCGCTGATACCACAAGCAAATTCAAAGAAGTAGAACAGTTCACCCAAACAATACTCATCCAATGTCGGAATATTAATCTTCAGGTTCGGTACATTTCCATCTGTATGTGCTAAAATTGTTCCATTCATGGCACTTTTGTTTACAAAATCCATGTCCTTTCCGCTTAAGTAATTCAGACCGTCCAAATCTTGTTCCTCTGCCTCGATAATCACGGTTTTACGCGGTTTTTCCACATTTAAAACCGTTTCGTACATAATTCTTGCTCCGTCCTGAATGAACTGTCCCATGGAGTGAAGATCCGCCGTCAAATCTACAGATGCCGGGAAAATTCCTCTCTGGTCTTTTCCTTCGCTCTCGCCATATAACTGCTTCCACCATTCTGCAACATAATGCAGATTCGGCTCGTAATTTGCCAGAATCTCCACAGACTTGCCTTTTCTTAATAAAATGTTTCGTAAAACAGCGTACTGCATTGCACTGTTGTTCTCAAAGGCCTCTGTCAGAGCCTCTTTTCTTGCATCCTGAGCGCCTTCCATCAATTTGTCGATATCCGCACCGCTAACAGCAATCGGCAACAATCCGACAGCTGTTAAAACAGAGAAACGTCCGCCTACATCATCCGGTACTACGAAGGTTTCATATCCCTCTGCGTCTGCCAAAGTCTTTAATGCTCCCTTTGCTTTATCCGTTGTGGCATAAATACGCTTTGCAGCCTCTTCCTTACCATATTTTTCCTCCAGACGCTTTTTAAAGATACGAAAAGCAATAGCCGGTTCTGTGGTTGTTCCGGACTTGGAAATTACATTTACGGAAAAATCTCTGTCTCCCACTACCTCAATCAAATCACTTAAATAAGTGGAGCTAATGTTATTTCCCACAAAGTAAATCTCCGGTGTCTTTCGAACAGATGCATCCACACTGTTGTAAAAGCTATGACGCAAGCATTCAATGGCTGCGCGGGCACCCAGATAGGAACCTCCGATTCCGATAACCAAAAGTACCTCAGAATTTGCCTTAATGCGTTCTGCTGCCGCCTTAATCGCTGCAAATTCCTTCTTATCATAATCTACCGGCAAATCCACCCAGCCGACAAAATCATTACCGGCTCCGTTTTTACCCACTAAAAGCTTTCTTGCCGCCTCTGCCATAGGTATCATAAACTCAATCTCGTGATCTTTTACCACATTTGCGGTTTTGCTGTAATCCACTGTAATTCTCATACTGTTTCTCCTTCCTGTTTCTAAGCATTGCTCTAATCGACAGGGGATATCTACAAGATATCCCCCATAAATTCGTTCAGCACCGACTCCGGATCAAAGGAAAAAAGCATTTTCTTTTCCTCTGTCGCCTGCCTTCGTTCCTCTTCCGGTATATAGGTAGGAGCATCCGATTCCTCCTGGGACAAAACCACTGCCACATATTCCCGGATTCGGTCTGTCCCCTGCTCCATCAGCACTCTTATCTTTCGTAACTGTCTTCCGATATAGATTATTCCCACCATAAGAAATCCATCTATAATAAGAAGACTTAACCTCAGAATTATTTCGGTTTTCATGCTAAGTGCCTCCTGTATTTGGAAACATTATAGCACTCCTTGTCCTTCTTCACAAGGTAAGCTCCTGTCGAATACTGCCTCCCGCCCAATTTCCGGTTGACATTTTTCCATAAGAGTATAATATAATATGTGTCAAAAGGAGGGTCTTATGAAAAAAATCATTTTGACCGGTGGCGGCACTGCAGGACACGTCACCCCAAATATCGCATTGTTACCCCTGTTAAAAGAAAGGGGCTTTGAAATTACTTACGTCGGTTCCTACGAAGGAATCGAGAAAAATCTGGCAGAAGAAGCCGGACTTACCTATTACGGTATCTCCTCCGGAAAACTTCGCCGTTATTTCGACTGGAAAAATTTTACCGATCCTTTCCGTGTTATGAAAGGATATACACAGGCCAAGCGCCTTATGAAAAAAGAAAAACCGGATGTGGTCTTCTCTAAAGGCGGCTTTGTTTCCGTTCCCATTGTTATGGCAGCTCATCACCTGGGAATTCCGGCTGTAATTCACGAGTCCGATTTAACTCCGGGACTTGCCAACAAACTGGCAATCCCTCACGCCAGAAGGGTTTGCTGTAATTTCCCGGAAACAATGAAATATCTTCCGGAAGGCAAATCCATCCTCACCGGATCTCCTATCCGGCAAGAGCTTTTACACGGAGATGCGGAAAAAGGAAAAGCTTTTTGCGGTCTTTCCCATGAAAAGCCTATTCTTTTAATCATTGGTGGAAGCATCGGCTCCGTTGCCATTAACGACATGATTCGTGCTATTTTGCCGAAGCTTTTGGAGGATTTCGAAATTATCCACATCTGTGGAAGCGGTAACCTCTCCGAAGCCCATGAAAATATTAACGGCTACTGCCAGTACGAATATGTACGGGAAGAACTGGCTGACCTTTTTGCCTTGGCCGACATTGTAGTTTCCCGTGCAGGTGCTAATACCATCTGCGAGCTTTTGGCTCTGAAAATGCCAAGCATTCTGATTCCGCTTCCGGCTTCTGCCAGCCGCGGTGACCAGATTTTAAACGCTAATTCTTTTGCCAAACAGGGCTTCGCCATGAAGGTGGATCAGGACACCATGACGGAAGAATCTCTACTTGCAGCTATTAAAGAACTCTATGCAAACCGTGAAACATACCGAGATGCCATGAATGCCAGCAAACAGCTGGACTCCGTAAAGACCATTGTGGATCTTTTGGATAAACTGGCAAGCAAATAATTTTACAGCATACGGATATCCGTAAGCGCACATTTATCGCCGGTAAGGGCTACATATACAGCCTCTACCGGCTCTTTTAATGTAGTCTGATTCTTGATACGGATTCCCGCATTTTCGGTTTCCAGTGTAATCACATTCTTTTTGCGACGCAATTTCACCAGGCAGTCCAAGCCTTTTTTATTGATCTCTTTCCAATTCTCCCATCCTGCAAAGTCTTCGTTTTTCTCCACCGTCAACTTATTGATTGCCCCTTCCGAATCTTCCTGCTTCTCGCCATTTAAACGAATCAGGGCATATTCCCGGTAATTCTTTCCGTTGACCAACCCATCCTCGGAAGTAAACAGCACCAGAAACGGGCATTGCCATACCAGGCTGGCAGTGGGCAGACTCATGGTGTGGAAGTACAGACGGTTTTCCTCTGAAAGCAGAAAGCCCGGGGTTATGGCAGAGCAAAATCCGTCAATCTGAATATTTGGCACATCGCTCTCCAACCGGTTGATATAACTGATTGCATCTGCAATCCGCGCAATCTCCCCTTCGTCAATCACCTGCTCGCTTTGCTCCATATTTATTTCCCGAATGTGGCAATGCTCCCCCGTAAGTCCCAGGTAGCTGTGGCCGGAGGAATCCGGTAAAGCCACTATCGCCTCTGTCATGGCATTTTGTCCCAGAAGACGTACACGCAAATGGTCTCTGCACTGTACCGCTTCAATCATATATTCTTCTTCACCAACCAGCCCCTCTTCTAATTCCAGAACCGTTATTTTCATATTTCTGGCGTTGCTGTTGATACTATGTCCGTCAAACCACAGTTCTCCATATTCTATATACCGGGTATCCCGGATGGTTCGCTCCGTATCGTGCACTCTGCCATCCAAAGAATCATATAAAATAATGGCAGGTGCCGAAAAACTCTGCTTTCCCTCCTCTGTTGGTTCTGCAAGAAACCGGATGCGGGACTCCCGGTCTGTAATCTTAATGCCATACGAAATTACACTCCGGTACTCTTCGCTGGAAAACGCATTCTGCCACATGGTTCCCATGCCGGCATCCCGCTGCTCCAGCTCCTCTGACATATCCGAATCCAACATTTGCAGCATCACACCCACAAACTTTGGATCCAGACCGCTTCCGGATTCCTTCATCAATTCTTCCCTCACCACCTGCCTTGGCAGTGCATCCCGATAACCGGTTTTAGACATCATCATATCATACGCATCTGCCACTGCGATGATTCGCGCCATTTCCGGTATATCCTCTCCGATTCGCCGCTCCGGATATCCGGATCCATCGTACCGCTCCTGGTGGTAATGCGCACCCACACTCAGATAGGGAACATCTGCTATTTCCGTTAATATCTGTTCGCCGATTAAGGCTTTTTGCTTTAGCTGCTCGTTTTCCTCTGGCGTCAGCTCCCCTTCTTTTTTTAAAAGACTGTCCGGCAGACCCATTTTGCCAATATCGTGAAGAAGAGCCGCATAATAGACCTGCTGGCACTCTTCCTCTGTCTTGCCGCATAACTCCGCGATCCTCGCTGAATAACGGGCAACACGCAAAGAATGTCCCTGGGTATAGTTAACCCTGGCATCCATGGCGTTCACAAAGGTAGTTGCCATTTGGTCAAAAAGCTTCTGCAGCCTTTGCCGGCTTTCCTGCCAGTAGGCAATTTCCCGTTTTCGGGCTTTCTCAGCCGTTTCCCCCATGTCCGCCAGCGCAAATACGTACAATATTATTCCCACACCGGCTATGGCCAGATTTGTCAGAGACAATCCATACAGGAAAATCTGCAATAAGGATGCTACCAGCGGAGTAATCGTAAATAGCAAAAGAGAGACACTAAGCCGCTTATGAAGCCGCTTGTAATTTTGTACAGCTATGGAAAACTGCATAAACAGAATAAGCAGCGGAAAAATATAGGAAATCAAAAACGCCGATCCACGCACATAATGGTTGCTTTTATCAAATGTGTAATAGATTCCCGTAAACTGTGACACAATAACCATTATTCCCCCGATACCGGCTATCACATCACAAAACAGTAACCGTTTGGGAAGCTTTTCGTCCTTTACTTCTGTCTTAAGCAAATCCAGCAGGTACATGTTAAAGGCGAAAACTGTTGCCAGGGGCAGAAAATACACCATAAAATTACTGATTCGCACCATATAATACCCCATAAGGGAGGTATCGCCTCTGTAAATATAGGCAAAGCGATCAAAAACCAGCAATAACATGCATAGGAAATTTATCAGAAACAGTGCCCGTCTCCTTCCCTTCGAAAGAGTGGTGGTAATGCAAACGAAAAATGCCAGTAGTCCGGAAATGCTGCTTATTCCCACCATCATATTCAGCTGATGCAATCTTAAAAATTCCGCCATCTTCCTACCTCATACCCTTCTTATTTTTCAAGCAATTCTTCCATTTTTTCCCATTGAAGAAGCTTCAATTCCTTCAAAAGCTCCTGCCAGATTTTCTCTTCTTCTTCCGGCAAACGATAGGATAACACCTGCTCCAAAACCATTTCCGCCGAGTCGTAATCCATATGAGGCACAAACTCCCTCATGGCATCGTAAGCATCCGCCAATTCTCCTTCCGGAATAAGCTCCCGATTATCCTCTTCCGGCTTTCCAAGCGGCTCAAGCTTTTCCAGAAATGCCCGATAGTCCGCTAAAAGCTTCTCCCAGTTTGCATCGATAAACTTCATATCCTCATTTTTGCCGGCTTCTTCCAGCCTCTCTGCCAAAGCGGAAAGCTCCGATGCTCCGATAATTCGGGCGGAGGTCTTTAAGGCATGCACTTTTACCGTATATAATCGGATATCCCCATCCTGATATGCCTGCTCAATGACATTGGCATTATATGCAATGGTGTCGTAGAAATCCTGGAGACTGTGAATATAGGTAGATACTCCGCCGGAATACCGGATTCCATCCTCCACAGAAATTTCTTTTACCTCTTTAATCCAGGCCATTTCATCCGGAAGCTCTTCCGCCTCAACCACGTCCTCCGCTCCCGGCTTCATCATGATTTCTTCCGGCAGATGGTTCATGATGGTGCGCTCCAACAATTTACTGTCAATTGGTTTTGGCAGATAGCCCTGGAAGCCTTTGGACTTGTAAAACTCATCTCCTCCGGCACTGGCATTGGCCGTAAGGGCATATACCGGCAAATCCGGATGGGTTTCCCGGATTCTTGCAACAGTCTCCAAACCATCCATTCCCGGCATCATATGATCCAAAAGAACCACATAATAACTTCCGTGTTTAATTTTTTCCAGACATTCTTCTCCACTGGATGCAGTGGATATAAATATTCTGGTAGGCTTTAAAAGCCCTTTGATAACCGTCAAGTTCATTGGATTATCGTCCACTACCAGGATTTCTGCATCCGGTGCCACAAATTGCGGCATGTAAGGACCTGCCAGTTTTTCATCGTCATGCTCCCTAAACTCCCCTATCGGTGTTGCCTCTGCCACACCCTGTTGAAGGGTAAAAATAAATTCCGAACCGGATCCGTACTCGCTTTCACACCATAGATTTCCATTCATCAGTTCCGCAAAACGTTTTGAAATGTCCAGTCCGAGACCGGTTCCCTGAATTCCGCTGTTTTTCTGTTCATCCAGACGCTCGTATGCCATAAACAGCTTTTCCATGTCCTCCGGCTTAACACCAATACCTGTGTCTTTTACAGAAATTCGCAGATTACATTTGTTACCATCTGTTTCTTCCACCTTCACCGTAAGGGTAAAACCGCCGTTTTCCGTATATTTTACCGCATTGGTCAGCAGATTTAATACAATCTGTTTAATCTTGCCGTCATCACCGTATAAACGTTTCGGCAGATTTTCATCGATATGTACTTCAAAACTCAAATCTTTTTCATCGCTTCGCACCCGAATCATGGAAACTATGGCTCGGAGCCACTCTACCGTGTCATACTCCTGCTCCACTAAATGCATTTTTCCGGATTCAATTTTCGACATATCCAGCAAGTCATTAATCAAGCCCAAAAGTGACTCGGAGGCCATCCGAATATCAATGGCGTAATTGATTACCGACATATAATAATGCTTGGGAACCCCCACAATATCCTCTCGCAAAATCATTTCATCCATACCCATTATGGTATTAATCGGAGTACGGATTTCATGGGACATATTTGCCAAAAACCGCGATTTTGCCGTATTTGCTCTTATTGCTTCGTCCTTCGCCTGCTCAATTTCATGATATTGACGCTGAATAACGGTTCCCTTCATAACGCGCCACACAATTAAGCCCACTACCAGAGCCAACAACGCTGCAAAAAGAATCCGGAACACCGCCATTTCGAAAAAGCGAGGCTCCTTGCGAATCTTAAATACTTCATCCTGCAAAACGGTCTTGTTATCTTTATCCAAAATATCAATATGAAGGACATAATTTCCGGATGCCAAATCCATGTATTCCAACGGTTTTAACTGATTTCTGGACACTTGAACTCCAATCTTTTCCTGCCCCTCCATATAAATTTTTACTGTCGGGTTCACCATGGTATAATCCAACACCGCCAGAACAATTTTAATACGGCCATCTCCGGATGGGATACTATACACTCCCTCTTTGTCCGGTAAAATTTCTTTTTCACCCACGTACACACCGGTTAGACTCACCTTAACAGGCGCCGTATCCTCCCTGAAATTATGAATATTTACCTTACTGACCCCACTCATACAAGCGATGTATAGATTCCCCTTCCCGTCCATCTCGCTAAAAGCGCTTCGGGTAGGCATTCCGGTTAACCCGTTCACTAAAGAATAGGTTTTGTACTCCCGCACCTTATTATTAACTACATCCTCTGCCTTCACAACAATAAGACCTTGAGAAGACAAAATCCACAGATTTTCATCATCGTCAAAGTAAATATCAAAACTGTCACTGCATGGCAGGCTCGAAACATTGGTGATAATGCCGTCCTTCATGTATTCCACCGAATTGGATGTAATTACCCAATACAGCTTTCTTACTTCGTCCCATTTTATCTTTTGAATTACATTACTGGTCAGTCCCTCATCCTGGGTCAGATGCTGAATTTCTCCCTCCTTGATGGCATAAATTCCACCTCCGTCTGTGCCGGCATAAAAGACTCCGTCGTCCCCTTCTTCCACCGTCAAAAAAGCAGGATCTTCTATTCCGTCTTTTTTTCCGAAGGTCTTTATGATTTTACCATTCTCAAGGACCGCCATACCTCCACTGGTTCCCACTAGCAGCCGCCCTTGTGCTGTAGCTACGGCACAGCGAACTTCACTGTTTGGCATTCCTTTTGCAACGGTATAGTCCTTAATTTTTCCATCTTCGGTAAGACAAACCAGTCCCAGATTCTTCTCATAGGTACATACCCATAAATTTCCATTTTGATCCTTCGTGATACATCGAATTCTTGTATCTCCGATATGTTTCTGCAATTTGTTTTTTACAGTTTCATTTTTCTTATTAACAATACGCAGACCATGATCCGTTCCAATATACAACAACCCTTGGTGAAGGCAGGTTGCGCTGACAACTTCCTCCTCTAGACCCGCAAGTGCGGTAACATCCGTAAAACTGTTTGCCACAATTTTCATGACGCCTTCTCTGGTTGATGCTGCCCAAAGGTTCCCCTGATAATCCGAAGTTATCATTTCTATGGCATTCTTCATGGGAATATTATGTAAGGGATGGAATTTCGATTCTCCATCCAGATATCCCAAATGCGTATCCGATGCTATGAAAATCTTGCCGCATACCGATGTTATCCACTTTGCGTTCGTTAAGGGCGCAATGGATACCTGTGTAAGCATTGCCTTTTTATGTCCGAACACTCCACAATAAATTTCCCCTGCTTTTGTTCCCAGATAAATCTTTCCTCTTTGCTCGGGGTCCGTATAAATTGTGGATATGGAATCCAATCCCAGATCTGCACTTTTATAAAATTCCTTCAGCTCTCCCGACACCATGGAAAAAATGTCACCATCTTTTGTACAACCGTATATCGTGCCGCCATTTCCCGTAACCAGGCGCAAAATTCTCTTGCTTACCAGTTGCTCATCGGAAAAATGATAGATTTTCCCCTTCGAATCCACACGACACAAACCTGCAGTTGTTCCGATATAAATGCGGCCATCTTTGTCCTCTGCAAAAGCACGAATGGAACCGGAGGGCAGACCATCTTCATAAGTATAATGGGTTCGCTTATTATTTTTTAACAAAACCACTCCATCTCCGTTGGTTCCAACCCAAATTCCGCCTCGACTGTCCTCAAACATGGTTCTCGCACTGGTCAACCCATCTTTGGTATCCAGTTTCTCAAAGTTGGTTCCATCGAAACGCACAACTCCATCGTACCCGCCAATCCACAAATATCCGTCAGTGGTTCCCAGCACGCAGTTTGCCACCGAACCAACCATGCTATTCATGGCATCATAAATCTTTCCTGTATAGCCGGTATCCGGCAACTCTCCCAGAATCGCATGGCCGCCTCCCACCTTTGCTTCTTCTCCATCGGCAGCCAGGGCCGGCACACTTATATTGGAAAGGACTCCAAACAGCATTCCCAGAAGAATACCGTATATCCAGATTCTCTTTTTCTGTTGTCTCCTCATTCCGGTTTTGCCTCCTATTTCATACTGCATACAATTCCTGTTATCTGTCCTGATATTTCCGAAGCACCTGTTTAATCTCCGGAACTGATTCCAAAAATACCTCTACACATTTGGGATCAAACTGGGTTCCTGCCCCTTCTTCAATAATTTTCAATGCTTTATCCCAAGGAATAGCCGCCTGGTTTACCCGGGACGAAGTTATCTCATCAAAAACATCTGCCACTGCCATAATTCGCGCAGACAGAGGAATCACCTGTCCATGCAATCCCTCCGGATAACCCTTTCCATCCCAACGCTCATGGTGATAAGCCGCCATGTTTCTGGCTTCCTTCAAATAGTTCTCACCATTTACCGTACTAATGGCCTGTTCCATAATTTCTTTTCCCATGGTAGTATGGGTTTTCATGATTTCATACTCTTCTTCCGTTAATTTTCCCGGCTTATTTAGAATATAGTCCGGAATGTTGATTTTTCCCACATCATGCAGCGGAGCAGAGGTTACAACATCCTTCATAAATTTCGGAGTAAGCTTTTCTGCGTAATATCCTTTTTTCTTAAGTCCCTCAGCAATAATTCTTACATAGGCCGTGGTCTTTTGAACATGAAAGCCGCTATCGGAATCCCGATTTTCCACCAAATCAGCCATGGTTATAATCAATCCGTTTTGCATCTGTTCCGTGGAGTTAGCCAGATAACGAATACTTCGCATCTGCTCTGCCGTTCCTGCTGCCATTTCGCTAATTGCATGATATAATCTTTCTACCTCATCTCCGGTTCGAACATCCAGCTTTCGGAGTTTTCGCACATTCTCATCCAATTGTGTCTGATCTTCAATTCCTTCAATAAAATCCTCGGTATATTTTACAATGCTGCCTATGGGGTAAACCAAATAATAACCGGATACCGACAATCCATAACCGAGAATCAGAACAAAAAAGCCGGAAAATCCCAAAATGATATTGATAATAAAGCTTTTTTCATAATCTGCTGCCTCAGAAATCGACAGATCTGCCTCCAGATATGCGATACAATCTCCACCGGCTGTAAACAGCGGAACGCAAACCGTTGCCCTCTGTCCCTCGTCGGATTTCCACACTAAGCCATCAATTTCTCCCCCTGCCAAAAATTTTTCCTGCTGGGGCAAAAATATCTCCTTCTGTGGTTCCTTTTTTCCTACCCACTTATTTGTCTGACTCCATTCATCTGTATCAAATATAATCCGACTTCCATCTTCCTGAACCTTCATCACGGAAATACCAATCACATTCGGAAAACTTCTTTGTATATTTTCCAATTGCTGAGCCGTATTGCGATAGCTGTCATCTTCGTAATCTCCGATGACCCTTCCCTTTTTAATATAATCCTCCAATTTATCGGTCTTCACCGTAGTCGCCGCCAATTCGGCAATCCGATGCGCCTCTTCCAGCGCCTTTTCCTGCTCATGCTCTCTATGGGTGCGTAAGCTGATCAGAGTCATGGTTACAGCCAGCAGCAGTGCCACCATGATAACCATTCCACCGATTCGATTTCTTAGTGAACTAATGCCCTCTCCACCGCTTTGAACCAGCTGTTTTATCTCCTCCTGCGAAAGTGGCTTCTGCCTCCACCCCGCATTCCAGGTTTTCGTTCTTCTCTCCGTTGGAATCCAATGAAACATCAAAACTGCCAGAAGGATTGATATTCCCTTATCCAGAATATTCAATCCTATGTTTAGAATCGTTGCATAGAAAAAAAAGGCAGCCTCGGAGTTTTTCGCCAATAGCTCTGCCGTCTTTACCACCTCTTTTACCTCAGGGTAACCCGTCAAAAGACATTGAAACAATATTCCAAGACCACCACTAATAACTCCCAACACCATAATCAGTGCCGGAAGTCTCCACCTTTTCAGATATAATTTTTCTCTGACGAACCACGCTATACCAATGGCCATCAGAATACTGATTAACATATAGTAAAACGCTGACGGTTGAAATATGCTAATCAGGATGTTGGACACAACTGCTGTCCAAATGCCGCCAAAAGCACCGGTCAATGCCGCTGTAAACATCGTGCCTGTTGTATCAAGATAAAGGGGAAATCCCAGATGTGTCACCAAATACGATAAACACACATTTATCGCAATTCCCCCCACAATTATCAGCATACGAATACGCTGATTTCTATCAATTCTCCCCAGCAAATTCTTCATGCACACCCTCCGTCATGATAAAATTGTCTATATTCTAATACAATTCTATCATAATTTCCGACGCATGCAAGGATACTGGGTTTTTATCATTCTTTTTTAACAATTCATGTGTCTTACGCTACATGATAACACCATATATTGCGTATCTGTCCCATTAGTGTTTTTAACTCCCAGGTCTTTTTACTGCGTACTTTACTGTTGGGATCGTGAACAATTACCTTTCCATCCTGGTCCACACCACACAACACGATAAAGTGCCCCTGGGTTGTAAAATCCCCGGGACCCACAATGGCAATCATGGGCACTCCCTGTGACAGATTCTGTAAAATGGAAGCTTTATCAAACTGTGCCTCTCTTGCAACAAGTCCCAGTTCTCCCGCCATACGGGTCATCATATCCCAGGAAGTTCCGGAACCGTATACGTAATAGCCTTCTTTTTCCGCCATTTTCGCCATACGGTAGGGATTATAATTTGCCTTTCCTGTCAACCCGCTGTATACCATGGACAGACAGGTGGGACCACAACCGTTTATGGCCAAAAGATTATTTCCATACTGACGATAGCCCCAGCGCTCATCCCACTGTAAAAAGAGTGGAATCTTCCCCATCTTAACTTCTTTAGCAATGTCCATTGACTTGGGATGCTTTTTATTTTCCTCATAGTGTTCTACAAATTCCAGGGTTTCCGGATTTTTCTCATATAGTTCCTGTAACTTTTTCGGTGCATCTTTTACATTGGAAGCTGCCAGAATCGTAAAGGCACCTCTAGAAATTCCGCCCTTTTGATATATTACAAACCCGGTCAGCAAACATAAAACCAGCAACACGGAAAACAAGGTTCTTCTTATTCTTTTTAGTTTTCTGATTCGCTGTCTTCTTATTTTCTCCGCTCTTGTCATACTGATTCTCCTCCATTTCCTCTTAAACTCAGTATGACATAAATTTAGCCCGCCTTCTTTGCGGCGGGCTAACATAATTCTTACGATTTTCTTACGATAATGCTTTAGGGCAATGTTACAGTAAAAATAATTCTCTCCTCCCCACTGTCACAGGTAATGGTTCCTCCGTGAAGGGTTACGATTTCTTTACTTACTGCCAACCCCAGCCCGGTTCCACCGGTTTCTGAAGAACGGGAACTATCAACACGGAAAAACTGCTCAAACAAGTGAGCCACCTTCTCCGGCGGAATGGTCTTTCCACGATTCACCGTAGTAAGCTGCATTCCTTTTTCTCCTGCTTTTTTCAAGCTTAACAGAATTTCAGAATTGGGGTAACTGTAATTTGCTATGTTTTTCAACAGGTTGTCAAATACCCGCTCCATCTTATCCACATCGCAGAACACCTCGATTTCTTCAAAGTCCGTTTTACACGTTAATCCCTTCTGTTGAAAAATAGGTGTAAATTCCATTACCATCTGGTTCAGCATCCGGGTCATGTTGACCGATTGCTTTTCCAATATCATGTGTGTAAAGTTGAATCTGGTAATCTCAAAGAATTCGTTAATCAAATCTTCCAAGCGCAAGGACTTATTTAACACAATTTCCTGATATTTCTTTCGAATGTCTTCCGGAAGTCCCTTTTCTTCCGATAAAAGAGTAAGGTAGCCTATCATGGAAGTTAAAGGTGTTTTCAAGTCATGAGCCATATACATGATTAAATCATTCTTCCGCTGGTTTGCTTCACTTTCAGCCTGACGGCTCTTTTCCACTTCCAACTGATATTGCTGTATTTTCAAGTTTAATTCCGCCAATTCCTCCGGAATCTTACCGGAATCCACCGCTTCCTTTTGTATCGTTTTTTCAATCTCCCATAGCCCGTTTCCTATTCGACGAAACTGGAAAAAGCCTACAATAGCACCACTAACTACTGCATACAGTCCGAAAAAGGGAATTGCCATTTCCTCCAATAAATGAAGGGGTCCATACAATAATTCATCTCCCTGCCAAACCGGATGCATTTTGGTACAATACCAAAATCCCAACCAAAAGACAGCGATTATTGCCAAAATACTCAGCATCCAATGAACCAAAAAGCGAATCATCCACCGTCTGGCCAGCCCATTCCTCTTATTCATCTAGTTATCCTCCAACTTATAACCCACACCCCAAACAGTCTTAATAAACTTAGGTTTCCGACTGTTTTCTTTCATCTTTTCCCGGAGTCTTGCAATATGTACAAAAACCGTATTGTTACTTTCAAAATATTGTTCCTTCCAAACGGCTTCAAACAATTCCTCCGACGTTACCGCCTGATTCATGTGACGGCACAAATACAGCATAATATCGAACTCCGTCGGCGTTAAATTAAGATCTTCTCCATACAAACGGCAAGTATGCTGCATAGCATCCAATTCCAGCCCCCGAAGCTCATAGGATTCTGCCTCCGGCTCATTTTTCAGTTCACGATTGTATTGTCCCGCTCTGCGCAACTGCCCCTTTACTCTGGCCACCAGTTCCAATGGCAAAAAGGGCTTGGTCAGGTAATCATCCGCACCCATAACAATTCCGTTGATGCGATCCATTTCCTCTACTTTGGCGGTCAACATTATAATGGGGAAAAAGAAATCCTTCCGAATCTCTCGGCAAAGCGTAAAACCATCCATATCCGGAAGCATGACGTCCAGGACTGCCAAATCGATATCCCCCTCCTGAATCCGCTTTAATGCATCCGTGGCATTATAATATGTAAACACCCGGTATCCTTCATTTTGTAAATATACTTCCACCAGGTCCGCTATTTCTTTTTCATCGTCTACCACAACAATCTGCTGTTCTTTCATGTTTTCTTCCTCGTGTCTATTTTATCCCGGTCCTTTTCCAATCAAGCCTTCCTCTTACGCTCACGTGCTCGCTCAATCAAGGCTTCCGCTTCGTTAAAAGCCTCCGGCAAATACTCCGCCTGCCATTCTTTCCCCTTCTTCTCCTGTGCCTTGATTTTTTCCCAGGCTACATGCTGTTCTTCCACAGAGGCATAATTTACACCACTGAATACATGGGGATGACGACGAATCATTTTTTCCGAAATGCCTTCCACCACATCATCAAAGGTAAAAAGCCCTTCTTCTTCGGCAATTACCGCATGAAACATCACCTGCAAAAGCAAGTCTCCCAGCTCTTCCTTCAAATTCTCCGAATTTCCGGTTTCTTTTAATATATTAATTCCACTAATTACTTCTGCCGCCTCTTCAATGCAGGCCGGCTTCAGACTCTCATGGGTCTGCACCTTATCCCAGGGGCAGCCGTTTTCGCTGCGTAGGGTTTCTACTACGTTCTTTAAGTTTTCGATCTTAGTCATGATTTTCGCTCCATGTTGGTATTTCCTCTATCATTTTACATTCTTCGTCATTAAATGTAAACCGCACAATCCAAGGCATCACATCCTTGATCCGCAAAAAATCCTCATACCCAAATTCCGGACGGTAATAATTAATAATGGTGCTAAGAGCGGTTCCATGGGTTCCGATCACAAGCGTTTTTCCATCATGTTCTTTTAAAGCCTCTTGAAGTGCATGAATGTTTCTATCCTGCACCTCTTTTAAGCTCTCGCCGCCTTCCAGCTTCCAGCCAAAATCCGACCACTGGCGCATGGCATATTCCCTGAAATTTTCCACCCAGGCACCAACAGCCCGCTCCCGAAAATCCGGTTCTAAATGAATTTCAAGCCCGGCAGCTTCCGTAAAGTCCTGTATTGTATCAACCGCCCTTTTATAGGGGCTGGAATAGGCCACCTGAATTCCCTTATCTTTCAGGAATTCGGTGACCTTCTTCGCATCTTCCAGTCCCCTTGTGGTCAGCTCTCTTGTTAAATCATCATGATTATCATAATTTGGCTCCGCATGCCGCACAAAGTAGATTGTTGTCATTTTTACTTGTCTCCTACAAATTTCACTGCTGTCCCGTAAACCATAATTTCACTGGCTCCCTGCATTACTGCGGATGAAGCGTAACGTACATTAATGACTGCATCCGCACCAAGGGAAACCGCCTGGTCTACCATACGTTTGGTAGCGATGGAACGAGCTTCCTCCATCATTTCGGTGTAACCTTTGATTTCACCGCCCACGATGGTCTTCATGCCGGCCATAAAATCCTTACCAATGTGCTTGGACTGAACAATACCACCCTGTACAATACCTAAATCCTCAATTTCTTTTCCCGGAACATAATCAATACTTAGAAGCTTCATTTTCTTCTCCTCCTTTAATCTCTTTTAATCGAAGAACCAATGCCACTAGAATTCCAACCACAGGAATTCCTGCCGATACCGTTACCAAAAAGATTACCCATACCGGAACGTCCGGATCCTGGTGTGCTCCCCACCAGAAAAATCCCAGAAAAATGCCGATAAATAAAATCACCACACTTCCGGCAACAATGGATGCCAGGCTTTTCTGCCGTTGGTCTTTTTTTCGAACATCAACCATGGCATGCCCCTCCTTTTCCATTTTATTACCCTGAGTCACATAGATGGAAAAATCATCGTCCCGAAAGTCTATATTATTCTGAAGCATTTGATCACAAAGTTCTTTGTTCTTCCGGAGTGTAGCTTCCTTTTCTGACAAACGGTTCCGCTGAAAAACAAGCACCTCTGAAAAATTCTTCCTATCATCAAACATCTCCCGAATCTCTTCAATGGAAATGTCCATCATCCGCAGCATTTTGATGGTTTTCAAAATATGAACATCTTCCTCGGAATACACCCGATATCCATTGGACTGATTTCGCTCCGGATGCAAAAGCCCCTGCTCTTCGTAAAAGCGGATATTCTTTTTTGTAATTCCGACCTGACTTTCTACTTCGTTAATCTTCATCTAGTGCCTCCTGATGGGATAATCCTACACCTTCCACTTGGTGGAAGGTCAATACTTTTTTGAAAAATTTTTTAAAATACCGTGCAGAAACCTTTCTGCACGGCATTTGATCTACTTTAACTTTCCAAAAATCTCATCCATCTCCGCATCCGCAACTTCTGCATGATTCCAAATCAGTTTCTCCTGATTGTGGTCTCCGTTATAACGTGGAATCAGATGCAAATGAAAATGTTTCACTGTCTGATTTGCTGCCTCACCATTATTCTGAACGATATTCAAGCCGTCACAGGAAAGCGCAGCTTTCATCTTCGTTGCAATCTTCTTTGCCAACGGCATCATCTTTGTTGCTTCTTCCTCCCCCAACGTAAATAAATCATCAAAATGATTCTTCGGAATAATCAAGCAATGACCCTTCTCTGCCGGCTCGATATCCATAATCACACGGAATAATTCATCCTCATACACGGTTCTGGAAGGAATTTCCCCAGCCGCAATCTTACAAAAAATGCAATCTTCTTTTCTCATTTTGCTTCCTCCTATTTATCTTCGCTGAAAATAAACAACCGATCCAAATTTCTAAGTACTTTGAAATCGCCCTTAGCGGACATTGCACCGGTCATAAACGCCTTCTGGAAGGTCATTCTTCCGTCTAAAATATTCTCAAGTACCTCCACAGATACCTTAATGTACTCGTCCACATGTCCTTCCTGACCATAGAAGCAATTCAGTACTCCGTTCTCCACATGCAGAATCAGCGGTTTTCTTTTACCCTCTATCATCAACGAATAGGTTGCGTCACAATCATTCTGGCTGACAAAATGGGATTCAAATTCAATGATGTAAGCATTCTCTTCATCCTGAGCGCTCTCACCAATCTTATTCTTGAACATATCCGCAAGTTCTGCTAAATCTTCCTTTTGTTTTCTTACATACTCATCATCCGATACATATTTGGAAAGCTGTTCGCTTTCCTGCGGTGTCAACTCAAGTTGTCCCTTCTTTGCCACCGTTCGGCTTACCGCCTGGGAAGAGCTTGGCAAACTCTTAATCTTCTGAGAAATGGTGCGGTACATATTCTCTGCCTTCTTTTCAATAATCAGGTTATATTCCTCACTCATCTGGAAGGTCAAAAGATCCTCTACATAACCGTTTAATCCACTACATGGAAGTCCTCCCAAGGTATCCCATGCGCCCACAAGAGTAACATATGCCTCTCGCTCACCATAGGTTGTGGACATAACCACCGGCTGCATATAAATCTGGCTAATCTTTTCCTTATCCGCATAGAGCCAGCACGCATCCAAAAACTGATGCATATATCCGCCGATTCCCAACCATTCCACAGTAGTTGCAAAAATAACGCCGTCCGCATCCTTCAAAGTCTGTGGAAGTGTGGCAATACTGTTCTTGTGCTCATAAATATTGTAGCGTTCCACTTTTACACGAAGCTCTTCTAAAACCTCCGTCATCTTATCCATTACGTAAATGGTTGGATCATCTAACAGTCCGCGTCCACCATAGTAAATATTAATCTTCATAAGACGATTTTCCTTTCCGTTTCCGTCTTCCCACTATCATTGCCAACAGGAATCCGGAAAATAGTCCTGTAACATGTGCGTAATTATCTACTCCGGTAGAAGTAAATCCGGAGTACAGCGTAAGAGCAATACAAATACCCATACGTTTTACTGTCAGTTCCTCCAAATGTCCTCTGTGATAGATTACCAGGAAAAACAACGCTCCCAGCACACCAAAAATGGCTCCGGAAGCACCTGCTCCCACCCCATAATCTCCATTCCTATATGAAATATAAGAAGATGCATAGGCGCCGGCAAGTCCGGATCCTAAGTAGATTATCAGATAGCGAAGCTTTCCAACCGCCCTTTCCAGATTATCTCCCAAAAAGAACAGCACCAGCATATTATTTGCCAAATGCTGAATTCCAAAGTGCATGAACATAGAAAAAAACAATCTATAATACTCTTTTCCTTCCATAATCGCCGGCGGATAGTTTGCACCGCAGCGAAACATGAAGGCCGGATTCTCCGTACTTCCAAGCACCTCCAGGAGAATAAATACTACGATATTTACTGCGATAATCAACATGTTGGTCATGGAACGCAATTCCCCATCCGGGCGGTAAATTATTTCTCTAAAATCAAGCATTTGCACATGTCCCTACTTTTTTCATTATCTTAACTATAAAAGCCTCGTTTCCAAAAGTCAAGACCTTGTTGGATTACCTATACCTCACGATATACCAAATGACTTGTGCCAACTACAATTTCATCCTGCGGCTTCAACAAAACCCGCTCTTTCAAATTTAACTGGATCCCATTCAAAAATGTTCCATTTAAAGAATTCAAATCCTCTAAATAATACCCGTCCTCCTCCCTCTTAATTAACGCATGCACTCTGCTTACCGATGCATCTTCAACAATCAAATCCGCAAATTCCTTTCTTTTCCCAAGAACATATTGTGGATTGGTCAGGGCTACATCCGGTTCCCGGTTATCTTCAAAATGAATATACGCCGTCCCGTTTTTAATAAGATTTTCACCTATCATCTGTGTCCTGGAATCTTCCACCGGTTCCTCCGGACGTACCACGAACTCATCTTCCCAAACCTCCGGCTTCAAATCCTTATATTGCCGGATTTTCTTTTTAACCTCCCATTTTCGATCCAAAAACCAGTTCCTTGCAACACGTCCCAAAAAGGTTTCCTTCCCCGAACTATCCTTTTCTTCGTTTAAATCCAACCTCTCCAACGGCGGGTCTTCACAAATCAATGGATAAGTCTGTGGCTCTTCCACCTCCGTTGTTTCCCGCTCCTTCACTACCAAAGCATCCTGAATGCAACCGTTTTCCCGCCGCAATACATCATAGGCATGGAATAGATATTGTACATAGCTTCCTTCTCCATTGGCCGATTCCTTAATCAAATTATCCAAAACCTCAAGGAGTCTTTCCTTTAAAGATACTTCCTCCTCCTGACGAATGGGTTCATATGGAAAATACACCCGATTTCCGTCCGGAGAAAAATAAATCTGTGAAAGACTAACACCTTCCTCCCGTAAAAGATACCCTTCTACATCCTCCAGCATACGTTTCATGCCGGCCATCAGATTTCGCAGTTCACGCTCTCCAAATCGCCCGGTTTTCTGCATATCCTCCATAGATTGCAGCCCGGTAATCTTATACCAAAACTGCCCCTTCCCATCTGCCACCATAAATTCAACCGGTAGCAACCCATATAGCTGATTCCGCCGAATCATTTCCAGCTCGTGGATTAACAACTTCCCTTCCGAAAAGGTAAACACTTGATAACTCTCATTCAGTTTTCTCCGAAACTCTATGCTCTGACTTAAACTGCTCATAAATACTTCCCCCTGCTCTTTTTAAACGTAGGGCTTTTGCCGGTGAAATCTTTCCCATTTTTATCTCCTGTTGGCTTTTTTTGCTGCAATCCATATACATGTTTATCGATAGTTGCATAAAGCCCCCAAATGTAAGCATCATCACACAAGCAATCACCGCCGCCTCCACCGTTAAAATTGCCCTACATCGTTTTTTTCTCATAATACAAACCTTCCTGCTTCTAACAAAATACTTCCATAAGACACCAGTAAAAACGGAATGAAAGGCATTTCCGCCTTGCTCGGCCTCTTTTCTTTGACGTACTGTTTACCAATTTGAACAATGCCCCACAATGCCGCCAAAAAGATGGCTCTGGCAAAAAGCATCACCACCTGCGCAAATCCCAGATAAGCTCCACATACACACAACACCAGCCCGTCTCCGGTTCCAATCATTTCCCGATAAAGCAAGCTTAAAAGAAGAACAGCCAATCCGAAAGCAATTCCTCCGCAAAACATCTGCCAGCTCAAATCCCGACAAATACATTGCCTGGTAATGGCACCGGTCAAAAATGCCATGGGCCACAAAACCTGAATACTGTGGTTTCTTACATCGTCAATACTTTCATATATAAGTAGCATCAATAATAATACTTCCATGCATACTTCACTCTTCGTAAGCTTCACCTCCGGCACAATCCTTACAAGGCCGATATTTCCCCTTCACCTCAGAAAAATGTACCCGTTTAATAAAGCGCAACAGATTCCTGCAAGTCTTGCGGCTATGATACCGGTTTCCGTCGGTAGTTATATACACTGTCTCCCCGGCGCTATTCCCGCAAGTTTCACAAGGATAATATTTGGCTCCGGACTGATTTCTATAGGATTCAATCCGGCTCAAAGATGCGGTTTTAATATGAATCAATAAATGGTAGCAAGAACTGCTTCTGTGATATACCTTTCCGGTTTTCGTTATGTAAACATAATCCGACCCATCTTCTTCCCGTCGAAATCCCTGCCAATGTCTTACGTAGAATACATTTTTTCCAAGCATCAAGCGCATATGTTCCGGAAACGGCAATCGAGTTCTCTGTATAACCTGCAGCAAACTTCCTTCTTCCCTTTTTGTGGCAACGCAAAAAGGCGCATTTTTCCGATAGCGCTTCTGTAATGCCAGATTTCCTGCTGCAGTCAGAAAACCACCGGTTCCCTCCGGTTTCACAACCGAAAAACACCCCCCTTCCCGGCAGACCGGATACAGTGCCTGGGCATTCGCCATTTCTTTCTGTAAAATTGGGAAAAACAATACCATACAGGCCAGTAGCATCGTAACCAAAAACATAACGATAGATGCTTCCACCGTAAGGCTTCCCCTCACCCTTTTCTTCATAATAAAAACCTCCATCAATAAAGCCATGTCTCCCTTCCTGATGATTATTGAGAATAGTAAGGCTTATCTTCGCCGCTTTATGGAAAACATGGCTTTTCTGACAGGCCTTTTAATTGTAATTTTCTTCCCAGATCACCTGCGTGCTCAACCCGGTTTTCTGATACTTAGACAGGGATAAAACATTGGCAAATACCCACGGTATTTCCGCCTGAACCTTCCCCTTAATTCCGGTAATGGTGCGGTCCACATGAAAGCTTCCCACCTTTAAAGACGTATTCACTTCATGTTCCAAAATGTCCAGCGCCCTCCTGCCCCACACATCATGTCCTGTCATAAACAACAGGAACTGCAAGTATTCTTCGTATCCCCACAGTCCGTTCTCTTCTTTGGAAAAAATCGAAAGCTTTTCTCCTGCCAAAAGTTTTCTAACATCATTTAATGCCTCTTCAAAAGACCAGGCCGCAATAATCCCCAGTTGAACTGCTTTTATCAAAACCGGATTACAGGTAAACCCCACTGCCGCAAGGGCGATTCCCTCTGCTTTCTCCATCTTAACCGGATCCTTCAGCATCCTGGCGAACTGCACCGCTTCCCGAATCAGTAAAATTCGCCTTGCAACAACCTCCAGATTCTCCGCATCTGATTTCCTTCCGGCAATAAGATATTCCGTCTGATACTGAAATACCTCTCCTTTGTCGTCTGCACTTTGGTAATTTCTGAAGTTTTTAACACAATATAGATTTGCCAATACCAGTTCCGGAATAGTTACTCCTTCTCCTGCCGTACTTCCCCGCAGCAGTCTACGTTCGGAAGGACAATACTGCGGTAAAAGGGTTTTCGATGATGGCTCCTTTGGCAAATGTAAAAGAGAAAGAATAGGCTGACTTTTTCGCCTGGAATACTCTTCTATCTCTCCCACACAAATCTGCGACGGCTCTTCATCCTCCTCTACCTCCTGCATGGAGGTTGCAGTATCCAAGGCTTCCTGTGCATCTCCAACATGAGCTTCCGTATCATTCTCCCGTTGAAAATCTTCGAAATCGGACAATGTCCTTTCTACTTCCTTTTCTTTTCCTTCCGGCAAAACCGGCAGCATACATTTTGCCGCCTGTTTTAAAAATACCTGCCCATCATAATCCGACAACAATTGTACCTGTTCATCCGTCAATTCCATTTGGCTATAATTTAAAAAGGATATCCCCGGTTCTTTAGACGCCGATTCTTTTTCCAGGGAGAACTCCTCGGATACCAGACGATTGCCCACTGACTCTCCCTGTCCCATTTGGCTGTATTCCTCATCCAAACCCAGCAAACCATATTTTTCATAAAGTTCCGCCTGATAATTGGAAAAAATATTCTGCCCCAACAATTTCACCCTATAGGGAGCCAACTGTTTCATCTCTGTAACCCGGGCACCTTCTAGTAACGCACAAATCAGTCCGGCTATCAGAACAAAAATCACCGCCGCCGCAGGCGAAAAGACTGCCGGAACCCGTCGCTCCATTACACCTCTCCCGCAGACTTGGTAATGGTGTCGAAAATACTGTTTACCAAATCGGTAATCTGCTCCTTAAATATTAATACCACCGCAATCAGTACCACCAATACCAAAATCAGCTCCACCGTAGTAATTCCATCATTGTTCTTCCATAATGCCATTTTTCTCATGTGCAATTCCTCCTATCCTTTATCTCATTTACAAATTTTTAATCTGCAAAAATGCCGGGGCCATAATAATTACAATGACAAGCCCAAGAAGCAGGGTTAAGGGTAACAAAATCTTTGTCTGCGCCTGCTCTCCCCTTCGCTTTGCCAGTGTCAATCGCATTGCTTCGGTTTCCTGCACCTCCATGTCCAGCATCTGCAATAAACCACTGTTTCCTTTCTCCAGATTCTGTAAAAGCAAGGACGAAAATTTTCGATACTGCCTTATACCGCACCCTCCGGAAAAAGCTTGTAATGCTGCAGGCAAGCTTTCTCCCCGCTTGATTCTTGTACTCAGCTTATTCACTTCACTTTTCAGGGGCTCCTCTTCCGCCAGTTGTTCTTCCGCAATCCTGGTAATTGCGTATCTAAGACTCATTCCACTTTCAAGAAATGTAGTTAAGATTCCCACCAACTGGGGATATTGAGATACAAGTTTCTCCTGACGCTTTTTCCTTTCCTTTTCCAGCTCCCAGTCCGGCTCTTTGTAAATCAGCGCCGCTAAAATTCCTCCCAAGACCACCAGGAAGTAGGGGGTATAATCCTTTTTTGCTTCCCAGGTTATTTCCTTCCCTTTATAGGAAAGGGGCAGGGAAAAGGAGTCCTCCTTCCGCGACTTCTTCTCTATTTCATTAACATAGGCTAAAAGCTCTTCTTCCGGGGTTGGCTCCCGTTCTTTACCAAGAAAATCCTTTTTTTCACTTCCTTGCTTTCGGTAAGAGATTGTCGCATCGAATTCCTCCTTTCCCCAGGTAACATGGTAACTCTGACTGCCTCCTTTCTCTCGCTTAATCTGTGTTCCGTTATGAGGCGCATGCAATATTCCGTAGGATACGGCCAACACTGCCAGAATGAAAAATACAGCCATTGCTTTTTTTAACTGCTCTCGTTTGACTTTCATTCCTCCACCTCAATCCGTAATATCTTAAGTCCCAAAAGGACGCAGCCACCATATAACCCCAAACAAACTGACATGAATGCAATTCCTCCCGGATTCTTGTAAAGAACCATTAGGTAATCCGGATTTGTCAGCCCTACATAGAGTAACAGTAGCATTGGCATGGCTGACATAATTCCCTGTTCATAACGCTGGGATGCCATCATTGTATCGATTTCCTGCTTGGTTTCAATTCTTCTGGAAATGGAATCCGTAGTCTTTTTGATTACCTGACACAGATCACTGCCTGCCTGTTTCCCATAAAGAAAAACCTGCAGAAACACCTGTAATTCCTTATCCTGTCTCAGATCTCCCCAGCGACTCAAAATCCGCACCGTCTGGTGACTCAATCGAATCTGTCGCACCATACTTTCCACATCCCGGTAAATGAAAGATTTTGTACCCCATTGCTCTGCCAGCTCCGACAAAGTGTGCTCCATTCCATTTTCCATGGAGTCCCCCGCCTGGAGATTTCCCGACAGAAGCTGCAAAAAGTCCCGAAGCTGCAAACGAAACTGTTCTCTTTTTTTCCGCATCAAGGATTTCTTCAAGATTCGTACATAGGGAATTAATCCCAAGGACAAAGGCAGAACGAACCACCAACTATGGTAAAAAACATAACTTAAAAGTCCCATCACTACTCCCCCTATTGCCAGTCGTTTTGCGAAAAACCTTGCATCTTTTCCCGGCTCCTTCCAGATATCCGAATTTTCCTTTCTACCTCTTGCTTCTCGCTTCTTTAACATCCACTTTTTCACCTGCCTTTCTTAACTCTCCATCTATTCTTTGAAATACGGGACACCAGGTTATCTCCTCATCCTTCATTCCGGTTATCTCCACAATCTGATCTACTCCCCGCTTGCCATCTCCGTATTTCTTCACATGAACAATATACTGTATACCGGACGCAATCTGGGCTCGAACTGCCTTCATAGGCAAATCCATGGCCATTAATACCAGCGTTTCCATGCGTAAAAGCGCATCTTTGCAGGAATTGGCATGCAAACTGCTCATTGATCCCTGATGTCCTGTATTTAACGCTTGCAAAAGATCCAATGCCTCCGGCCCTCGGACCTCCCCAACCACCAACTTGTCCGGTCGCATGCGCAACGCCGCCTTTATTAAATCCCGGATGGTAATGGCTCCCGCACCGTTCTCCACTGCATCTCGGCATTCCAGTCTCACCAGATTCTCCACCTCATGGAATTGCAGTTCTGCAGAATCTTCAATGGTAATCACTCTTTCCTGTTTGGGAATGCCTTCTGCCAAAGCATTTAAAAGTGTTGTTTTTCCGCTTCCCGTTCCGCCGGTCACCAAGATGGTCTGACGATTTCGAATCTGCTTTCTCAAGAAATCCGCCGCTTCCTCCGTCATGCTTTTATGCTCCACCAAAAAGCTTAATCCCATGACTTCCGGGGGAAATTTCCGTATCGTCACCACCGGGCCTTCTATAGCCACCGGCTCCAGCACGATATGCACTCTGGAACCATCCGGAAGTCTGGAATCCACAATTGGGCACTTGGTATTCACCCGCCGATTATGTTCCCCCACAATTTGCTCAATGATCTCCTGCAAGCGTTCTCTGCTGTCAAAGGTTTTTTGAAACACGTGAAGCTGCCCTTTTTTCTCATAAAAAATCCGAAAGGGGCCGTTAATCATTACCTCTGTCACCTCCGGGTCCTCCATGAGTTCCTCAATAACGTCATATTTTTTCAGGGAGTTAAACAAATTTATCTCATATTCCTGCCAGTCATCATAGGAAAACCCATAATGTTCTTCCTCCGTTGCTACAACCTGCGATATTACTCTGCGAATTGTCTCCTCCGAACTGTCGTCATAGCTTTCCATTTCCTGCAAAACCTGCTGCCTTAGACTCCTATATTGTTCCTGATTCATGATACTCCCTCTCTTTCATCATGATATCCACCGGAGTGCATGACAATTTCCCCAGAAACTCCTGCCAGGCTGTACGTCGAATTTCGTATGCTTTTTGCGCCTCCCCATCCCCGGGAGTAATGCTGTACAACTCCGAAGTACAAGCGAATAACTCTTGAAATCCTACCGGTAACTGTTGAAGATCAATGACTATACTGTCGAATAGACCATGTGATAAAATCTTGTGGACAAGAAGTGTGAATTCTTCTCGCATCTGAACTACATGAACCGGATTATGAAAATATCCGATAAACGAAAATCCCTCTCCCCTTCTTCGTGCTGCTATCAGCTTCTCCCGCGTAATACTATCTTCCCCCTCGGTATGAATCTGGTAGCATAGTGTGGACAAATCTGCCACTTCCCTTGTAAGATCTCCCTCTTCTGTCTGACCATACTCCCCAAAACACAAATAAATCGTGTTTTCCACCGTACTCAGCCGTTTCGTATATTCCTTGGCTGCCAGGCTCTGCACGGCACTTCCTCCCGGCGTGTAGAAAATAATGCACCGGGTTCGCTTTTTCCCCACTTCCGGCAAAATCGCTTCTTTTGTTTTAAAAAGCACCTCCTGCAAGATACCCTCCGCACTTTGATACCGGTAAACCTCTGCCGGATTATCGCTTTGAACCGTACTCAGGTAAAAACAACTTTTCTCCCTACTTTCTTCCGGAATATCCGTGATCACAATATCTGCCAACCCTTGTCCTTCCACCACCAAAAAGACGTCCTGCCATTTTTTCCGGATATACCGTAACAAAAGTTCTGTATATGTTGTATCCTCACATACAACTGCTATGCGCTTTTTCATCCCATCCCCCCCTTAATAACGCAAAATACTACTGTCTTTCTCTTTAAGTGTTCTACTTCTACACTTTGAAAATGATGCGATACGCACCATGGATGCACGGAATCGTGCACTAACTTTGATGTGATTTGCATTATAGTCCCTTTTTTAACATTTGGCAATTGGTAATTTTATACAAAATATTTCCATTATTTTCTGCATAAAAATCTTTCCTTTTGGGAAATACTAGCAGAAAAGGGAGGTTTTACACATGATTTTTGCTCATAAAATCAAAAAGAAGCAGGCATTACCCTGCTTCCAGGAAGACTTAAGTACGGAGCTTTTGGCTTTGCAAAGCAATATGAATGAGGCCTATTGCCGTTTAAATTACACAACGGATCCGGTGCTTATTGACAGTTGCATTTATGAAATCAATGCCGCTTCCCTACGATACGAATATCTTTTGTCAAAAGTAAAGGCGTCCCGTTAAGGACGCCGAAATTCTCGGTACCAGAGTGCTATCCATATCCTAAAAGTTACATTATCCACGATAAATTGGAGTCTTCTCGGCATATGGAAACAGTACCCCCTCAGAAAGTTACCCATTTGGCCGAAAAACATCCAAAAATGTAACTTTTCAATAATGTACTGAGTCCATATACCGAGAAACCCGGGTTAAAAGCACGATTCTGTAACTTTTAAGGCCGTATAACCCTCCATATGCCGAGAGAGGATTTCCAAATAAGAAAATCCTCTCTTTTTAAACTTTTTTAGCATTTACGCATAAAATCCCCGATTGGAATCTCCCAGCTGCACTTCACTTAAGCTGCTTTTGCCGTATGTAAGTCCCGCTACCACCTTCTGGGAATTCTGCATCATAGGGCTGGTTGTATCTTCTTTAGCCATACCCTTCATACCAACATACAAATTGTCCAACACTGCCTTGGCATTCTCCATGCCTTCCAGGTTCTTCTTCACCTTTGCCAATGCCAGCTGACGCAGGCAGAACTGGTATAGGGCATACAACTCGTTTGCTACCTTGTAGGAATGATTCAAATCAAGAACCAGCCGACGGATTACTGTTTCCATATGGTCAAAATCCACTTTTACGGCTTCCCAGTCATCCTTTTCGTAGTCTGCCTGGGCATCCTCCATATAAGCAAAAATAAGATCATACATAATGACAATCAATTCGCTCCGGTTGGCATTCACAACTCTTGCAGTAAATTCCTGCTTTTTTTCCTTATTCATGGGCTACCTCCACTACTGAATAAGCTGTAAGGTCTGCTCCGGCAAGTCATTGGCCTGTGCCAAAACAGAGGTTGCTGCCTGTACCAATACGTTCATCTGGGTATAGGTGGACATTTCTTTTGCCATATCCACATCCTCAATTCTGGACAATGCTGTATTCATATTCTCATCTGTTGACTCCAGACTTCTTACGGTTGCTTCCAAACGGTTCTCCGCTGCACCAAGATTACTTCGAATGGAAGAAACCTTAGACAATGCATCATCCAAAGCCATTAATGCTTTATCGGTTCCGAAAACTGTAGTAACATCCACTTTATCAATTCGGAGGGATCTGCAATCCGTACAAGGAATATCCACATCAATGGTCTGATACTGATTTGCGCCAACCTGTAAGTAGAGGTTTCCAATATTGGTTACCTGAAGGTTTAAATCAAAATCCGTCTTGGTCGTATATACTTTCTTTGTCGGATCAGTCGGATCTTCGGCTTCATCAATCAGTGTCTTTTCTGATACATCAAAGCTCATCTGGAAACCTTCCAAATCGCTAATCTCAACTTTATTTCCTTTTGTCAAAACGGTTGCCTGTGTGCTGTATGGTGTGCCCAACTTAACCTGCACATCTTTTCCACTACTCATCAGATTGTTATTGTTATTCGGATCTTCCAAACCTAAAATTTCTTTTGCCGCAACACTGTCAGACCATCTGATATTCACAACTTCATTACTTCCGGTGTCTCTGGAAATACCCACCAACGTCATTCCAAAGTCAAAATTCTTCGCAATATTCGGGCTTCCGTATCCCTGAGATTCCGGATATTTATAAATATCTTCTGTTGACGGTGTACTTCCATCCGTAGCAAAAAGATGTACTTCTGCTTTTTCTGCAGCATCACGAAGAACATTATACATTTCGGATGCCGTATATAATACTGGAGCCGCCTCTTTTTCTCCGGTAACCGGATTCACTACCTCATGCAGAAGATCTTTTTCTTCAAAGCGAACCGGAACACCATTAATACTTAATTCCATCTTGTTTAAGTCTTTTCCACTCCATGCCGGTTGACCGTCTTTCGTTTCCGGGGCGGTTGTACCGGTTACACCAAAGGTTTGTACCGCATGCTCTGAAGTTGCAGTAACCTTTATTTTATAGTTGGTATTATCTACTGCTGAACTAACATCCACCAGTGAAACATCTCTGGTATTAGCATATACACGACTGTTAAGGGAACCATCCAACAATGTCTTTTTATTAAATTCTGTATCAGTAGAGATACGATCGATTTCCTCTTTCAACGCAGCAATTTCATCCTGCATTGCTTCTTTATCTTCATCTACATAGGTATCGTTTCCGGACTGAACTGCCAGCTCACGCATACGCTGCAGGATAGATGTTACTTCCTGCAATGCACCTTCTGCAGTCTCGATTACGGAAATACCGTCGGAAGAGTTCTGGGATGCCTGGTTCAATCCCTTAATCTGAGCTCTCATCTTGGATGACATAGCCATTCCTGCCGGATCATCTGCCGCATGGTTAATCTTAAAACCGGAGGATAACTTCTCCAGGGATGCTGTCAATGCGTTTTCGTTCTGTAATAATTTGCCGTTTGCCACATAAGCCGGCATGTTGTAATTAATTTTCATGCAATCATCTCCTTACAAATTAGGTTTCTGCCAAAGACTTTAAGAATACTCTCGCCATGGAATATAAGGTCTTTGTCTGTATTTCGGTAGCTTCTCCCTCACTGACTCCCGATCCTTGGTAGAACTGTGTAAGAGATAATTGACTACTGGTTACGTAAGCAAGCTCCACGGAAGTTTCTTCTACTTCCTGTTTCAAGCTTTCGGTTAAAACATCGGATTTCTCCTTCAACTTCTGGGTAGTTGCCTCGGAATCCGAAACAATGTAGCCCCGAATTCCACGGGTAGTAACGGAAATTTCCGCTGCGATTTTTCCTAAAGTCTCTGACATGGTGGTAATGGCAACCTTGCCCTTTTCCTCCTTGCCACGAACAATCTTTAAGTTGACGCAACCCATTTCATCCGCCACCAGAACCGGTACGGCATACTCTTCTTTTTTGCCCATTTGGCTTAAAAGCGATACCTGGCGGTGCATCAGCTGAAGCTGTCGGATATCCAAAGTATCCACATCCTCGGCTACCATCATGTTGTCCATAACATGCTCTGCCAAATCTGCCAGCGCTTCCTGAGCTTTTGCCATATCTTCCGGTGTTTTCACCTGCTCACTAAACTTTTCCCAGATATCTTCCTTGATATCCTTCAGGGTGTCAAAAATATTTTCGCTTTCCTTTTGTTTTTTATAAAGTGTCCTGTATAAGCGATTCCGATCCTGTAAATAATCGGCAATCGCCATAATATTTTCCGGACTCTTTGGAACTTCGAAGCTTTCAAAGAACTGACTTAACTCTTCCTGAGAGTTTACCATTCGGAATGCTTCCCGAATCTCCTGACTTCTTGTTTCCTCCTGCTCCTGCACCTCTTCTGTCTCCTGACGAAGTGCGTTTAAAAGCTGCTCCGGAGTCATATCCATAATATCGGCATTTTTTGCTATATGCTGTAGCTTTTCTCCGGAAATCTCTGAAAGAGCATTTCCCACACAGCTGGTTTGATAAGCTGCCTCAATCTGCTGGGTGATGGAAAGATCCGCCACGTAACCGTCGCTTCTTTCCCCCACCTTGTCGTCCGCTACTGCTTCAATATGTCCTGCACGATGGCTTCTTACCTGAGTCATAAGATTTCGCATAGTTACTTCGCTTCCGGAAAGTAAGCTGGCGCCTACTGCTGCACCATCGCTTTTTTCCACCTGACGAAGCAATCGATAAATACCTACGAAACCATCTCTCTCTTCCTGTGTAACTTCACCGCGGCTCTCCATTTCCACCAAGAAGCGGCTAAAATGATCTGCCCTATACGGATCCAGTTTTTCCTGCATTTCTTTTGCCTTATCAGCCAGCTCGGAAAGAGGCACATCCAAGGGATTGTAACCTTCCCGAATCATAGATAATACCACCTTCGGTGTCATATTGGTAAAAAGGGACTGCATCTGCTCGTCCTTGGCTTTCACCGCAGTGATATTCTCTACTGTAATTTCCTGACTGTTATATCCCAAAATACGGACCGCACGCTGGTTGCTTTCATTTACTTCCAGATCCATATCCTGCAAAATATCATCTACATTGCGGAAGGCTTTCTGAATGGAGTCTCCCAAATCCGGTCGAACCTCCGTCATCATGGTCTCGTAAGCGCCGTTTGCCTTTGTATAGCTTACCTTCGTTTCTTCTGTTACGGAAAGGGTAATCTCCTGCACCTCGGTTAAGGTGTAACTCATGGTGAAGGATTGCATCATATAAGCCGGTGCCTGCTTCACCTGATCCAAAACGTCGGTTACATTCTGGGCCTGCTTCATCGGTCCAAGTAACAGCTTCTGAAGACTTTCTTCTCTTGCTTTTAACTCATTTAACATCAGCTCGATGCTGTCTGTCTCTAAGTGAAGTCCCTTCTTTAAAAGAGACAGGTTTGCCTCAAAGGTCATGGAAGCTCTTGCCTCTTCTATGGTTCGTCTTGCTCTTGTAATCTGAAGGGTTACGGTGATTTCTCTGCGTTCTGTCACCGTAAGATTATAAGCTTTGGCTTCCTGAAGATTCTCTATAGTCAGCTCTTTGCCCCCCTCGACCACTTCTGCAATATCTTCATCCGTCACATTCTGTAAAACTGCTACCGCATCCTCAGCCCTCTGCTGCCAGCTGTACTCCGGTAAAACCATAGCTGCTGCCGGATCCCGTCCAAGAATAACCGCATCATTCATTGCCTGGGTAACCTGTGCCTCCGGCATCGGAAGTTGTACCTCAGAAGCAGATTTAAAGTAATTAAAATTGGCTCTGGTCAAAGTAACGCCCTCTGATACCATTTTTTTACCAATCTCAATATTCTCGACGGTTGGCTCGATACCGATAATCGGTAAATGCTTTTCAATCTGCGCCACCATCTGCGGATCTTCCGCTTTTTCCATATTCGCCTGCTTCGCTTCACCGGCTTTGGAGCCGTTCTGAAGCGCCGTCGTCACATTCTGCGCCTGATAAAAGTTTCCTACGGTGGGCTCTAACTCATTGTTCACCAGATAGGAAACTGCTTCTGTTTTCGGTGTAGTAAGCTCCGCTGCCATATCGTAGGCCGCCTGCGCGCCGGGAGTCATGCTTACCAGCTCTGCCTTCGACAGACTTGCCGTTGCCATAACTTCCTCTACTCCACCTTCTATCAATTCCATTTGAATTTTATCCACAACCGTCACGATGGTCTTCTCATCTTCCTTGGATAAATCGATTCCCTTCTCATCCGCTTTTTCACACAGATCCTCATTCATCACTCCGGCAATGTACTCCGCATTGTTCTTCGTGTGATTCTCCGTCATGGATCTGGCTTTTTCTGCTACACCTGCAATGCCGGTATCTACTTCACCTTTCGTGGTGATTGGCACCATAAAACCGCCTACCTGCTCCGGCTTTGCTTCCTTCATAACACCCTCGGTTGCAAGCTTTGCTGTAACCTTAGGCTCCTGTCCAACTAAAATCTGATTGATATGCATAAAAACACCATCCTTTTGTCCTTATCTCTTATTTCGGTCAAAAGGATGGTTTTCTTTAATGCTCTTCTTTTACCACATAGGCAAGGAAAATGTTTCCCGCCTTCTTAAAGGTATCTCTTGCGTCCGATAAAGAAAGCACTTTTGTTTTATTTTCCTTTGGATCGTAGATTACGATTTTGTCTCGGGTGTATCCGCAAATTAGCACCGGTTTGGTGGCACTTTCCATGGCATATACCGGATATCCCTGACTCACATAATAGCACATGGAATCTAATTCACAGCCCGTCAGATCCAGAACAGATGCATTTTTCAATGTATTTTCCAAAATCTCCTTGGCTGTACTTCCGCTGTCCAAAAGCTCGCCTACGGAAAGAGTTACACCCTCATGTTTCAGGATGACACTGAGTGCCCGCTCTGCCGGATTGGCTCCCACTTTTGCAGTATCCACATGCATTCCCGGCAGGGTGTCCTTATAAACGCTCTTTGCCTGCTGCCAAATATATTGGGCCTTTTCGTTAATTACAGCTCCCGTTTCTTTCGCTGCCATTTTTACCGCTTCCGATGCCCGGGGGCTAATCATCATTACCCTTCCTTTAGCATAGGTGTAAAAATATTGTTCATCCGTTTCGCTCTCAATCTCCACGGTTTTATTATCCTTGTTGGTTACCAATTTCGCCGCCAGGAAGTTTGGATCCTTATCCACCGCACCGGATGAGAATTGTAAAATCACTTCCGTCTGCTTCTTCTCTGTTCGCAAGTTGCCCAAAGTTACCATTTCCTGATCATCTAAAGACATATTCATGATGGTGTCCTCGGAGGCATGAACGAAACTGCCGTTTCGATAACGTACACGATTCAGGTAAATGGTATAGTTATCTACCCGGGCACTTACCACATAACGGGCATTTTTGTGATACTCTTTCTTAACGGAACCGTCTTCTCCCACAATTTTTACCATATACATGGGAAAAACCGTAACTCCGGAAACTCCCGTTACAACCTGCTTCTTTTTCGCAGCACCGTAAATCAAATCGGATTTCAAAAATCCCAAAGGACGAATATATTCTCCTGCATCTGCCTTAATCTTTTTGGTTTTGCCGGTTGCCATATTACAAAGGCAAATAACCGTTCCCTTATTTGGATCGCCACCCTCAATCCAAGCAAGACGACTCTTATCCGGGGATACGCTAAACCAGTCTTCTCCCGTTCCCTGAGCCAAAACCGTCTTTTCCTGATTCTTCAAATGAATCTGGTAAATGACGCCTTCTGCCATAATGTAAAAATCACCTTTGTCATTTACATACAGCACCTGTCCCACAATCTGTTCCATCATCTGGTAGGACTTGGTGTACGGAATCCATACCAGCTCTTCCATGGCATTTTCAATGCTGTCATAGTGGTATACACATATTCCCACATCTCCTTCGTGATTACCACGATTCATATATCCGTACACGATAAAATCCATACTTCCGGTCTCGTCTACCCGGATAATGCGGATGCTGTGCTGACTGTTGTTTTCTCGTGGATCAATCTCTTCATACCCTCGGAAACTGAATACTCTTACCAGACTCTTATTAACATTATTATATTCCCACAAATCTCCTTGTTGAACAAACCCTGCAATTGTTCCGGTTTCATTGGTCATATAGTTGACCTGATTATTCCGGATACCCAGATTGATGGCACTATCTGTATAATTATCTCCGTCTTCCTTGAAAATCTTATCCATCTTCCGTTCAAAATCCAGAAGATACATACGATCCGAGCCATACCGAATTCGATAGTATTCCTGCACGTTATAGTGTTCCGGCTCACCTTTTTCTCCTTTGGCGGCTAACACATAATTTAACATCACTACCGTGAATTCCTTTTTCGCTTCCTTAACGGATACCTGTACATTGCCTGCCACCTTGGATTTGAATTTTCCCCAAAACAACTCGTCTACGGAAGAGTGAATGTTGGTCTGGCTCAAATTATCATTGGTTCGGCTACCGTCCGGCTCCATGTACTTTGCCAATTCCGACTGCTTGTCCCGGTCAAAGGTTTTGTCGTGAAAATTCTTAGCAAACTCCACACAATCCATGACCATCATTTCTTTTTCCTGAATAATACGGGTGTAATAGTAAACGCTCCGCTTACCCATCTGTAACCGTATACTCAGCTGATACTCCGCATTGGCATCCAGAAGATTCTGAATGGGCAGCTCTGCATAGAAGCTATCTCCTTTTTCCACAAAATCCGTTACCTTGGTATCTTCAATTAGTCGACTGGAATCCAGGGTTCGTACTTCGTAACGAATGGCAGAAATATCGCTGCCATAGGTATCAACACGAATAGGGAGTGTCAGATTCCCATACAACGGTGTTATAGTATCTCTGGTATACACCGGATTCATCTTCTTTCGATATCCGTACAAGGGATTAATCTCCTGCCCGTTCTCCTCAAAATATACAACGGGAAGTGTTGCATCTCCCATAGTTGCTGTCAAATCTTCTCCACTCTGATTTAAAATGATCTCTAATATGACCACAGCCACAACAAAGGTGACCACAAGGCTTGCCGCCTTTATCCATCCTTTTGTCATGATGGTTCCTCCTGATTTACTCTATATTGTCCTCTTTAAACAGTCTTGCTAAAAGCGGGTCCACCCCAAGGTATTCCATGGCTTCCCCATAACTTGCCCGCTTTCCTTCTCCCACGGCAATTTTCGGTTTGCCCTTTACTGCACGAATCAGAATATTCTTTGGCGTATGCTCCATATCAATAAATTCCAAAAGCTGTACCTGATATCCCTGCTCCTTTAAAATCTCCGCCCGCATGGCATCTGTAAAAAGAGCCGCACTACGCTCCTGAATCAAGCCGTAAGAAAACAGTCCTGTCAAAGCATGCTTCTGCTTTCCCGCTTTCATCTGCTTATTCATTTCGTGCTGACAGCAGGGAACAGACAGGATAATGCCGGCTCCCCATTTTACCGCCTTATATAAAGCATAATCGGTAGCTGTATCGCAGGCATGCAGGGTAACCACCATGTCTACCGCCTGCACATCTTTATAGTCCGCAATGTCACCTACCAGAAAATCCAGTTTCTCATAGCCGTAACTGTCTCGTAATTTATTACAATGGGCAATGACATCCTCTTTGAGATCAAGACCGATCATCCGGATATCGTAGCCCTTTTTTTCATGTAAATAGTAATACATGGCAAAAGTCAGATAGGACTTGCCACATCCAAAATCAATAATCACTGCCTCACGATTCTTGGGCAGTGCATCTTCCACATCCCGCACAAACTCCAAAAAACGGTTAATCTGCTTAAATTTATCGTACTTGGGGCGCACAATCTCTCCGCCAGCAGTAATAACTCCCAAATCCACCAAAAATGGTGCTTTCTCCCCCGGTTCAATTACATACTGCTTCTTTCTGTTATGGGAAAGAGATGAGGTGTTCTGCGTCGCCTGTTTTTTCTGTTTCTGTTTGATGGTAACGGTTCCTTTTTTGCTGACGAGAACCGTTGCACTTACGCTTTCTGCCTCCATCTGGAGTTGCTTATACTCCTCCATCAAAGACAGAATCTTTGCGATTGCATCTTTTTTTACCAAATTCTCATGAAATACCTGCTTCTCGGTGTAGCTGGCAAACTGATACCACACCTGATTTTGTAGCAGAATCGGGCGGATGTGAATTTTCTTCACTCCGCCCTTATTTCTTTGGTTACTAATGACAATCTGTTGTAATTCTTCGTTAATCTGTAATTCTAACAGCTTCCTTAGTTCTTCCATACTGCTCCTGATTATTCGTAAATCTTTGCTTCTTCCTCGCCGTTTAATACGCGAAGTGCACCCTGTGCCAATGCAAGAAGCTCGTCCTCTCCCGGATATACACTAACCGGACAGATAAAGGATACACGATTCTTGATTTCTTCCATCATTCCCTTATCGTTGGCAACTCCTCCGGTAAGGAGAATCTGGTCTACCTTGCCGCAAAGAACTGCTGCCATGGCTCCAATATCCTTACAAATCTGATAGGAAAAAGCGTCTCTAACAAGCTTTGCTTCCTTATCGCCGCTATTGGCACGTTTTTCTACTTCAATCATGTTGTTGGTTCCAAGATAAGCAACCACACCGCCTGCTCCTGTGATCATACGGCTTGCTGCCTTCGCATCAACTTCTCCGCTGGTTACAACCTTTACCAGTCCACCTGCCGGAAGTCCGCCGGAACGCTCCGGTGCAAAAGCGCCATCTCCATCAAGGGCATTGAAAACATCTACCACGCGTCCGTGATTATGTGCACCAACGGAGACACCACCACCTAAATGTGCTACGATAAGGTTCAAATCCTCGTATTTTTTACCTGCATCCTTTGCATAACGCTTTGCAATGGCTTTTGCATTTAATGCGTGGAAAATACTTACTCTCGGTACCTTCGGATGTCCGGAAATTCTTGCTACATCCTCCATCTCATCAACAACTACAGGGTCAACGATATAGGAAGGAATATTGCCGCATTTTGCTGCGATATCATGTGCTAAAATTCCACCCAGGTTACTTGCGTGCTGTCCGGAAACACCGGCTCTTAAATCACGAAGTAATGCATCATTGGTAGCGTAGGTTCCGGAAACGATTGGTTTTACTAATCCGCCACGTCCAACGATGGCATCAAAGCCTTCCAATGCAATGCCGGCTTCCTCTAAGGTCTTTAAAATAACCTCCTGACGGAAATCCTTCTGGTCAATAATGGTTGGGAATTTGGAAACTTCCTCAGTCTCATGATGAATATTTTTTACAAATACTTCCTTCTCATCCTCAAAAACACCAATTTTGGTGGAGGTTGAACCCGGGTTAATAGTTAAAATCTTTTTCATTTCTATGCCTCCTGTTTTAAACGCTCTGCAACCATTGCTGCAAGAACGATGGAATTCAACTTGGTCTCATAAGAATCGGAACGGGATGTTAAAACAACCGGTGCTGCGGTTCCTACTAACAATGCTCCCATTTCGGAATCTGCAATATGTCCCAATGCCTTATATAATGCATTACCGGTTTCAATGTTCGGAACCAGAATAACATCCGCATCACCAACAATCTTACGGTCGGTAGTACCCTTATGCTCTGCTGCCGCTCTATCAATGGCAAGGTCAAATGCTAACGGTCCGTCAACAATACATCCGGTAATCTTACCTTCTTCATTCATCTTGGTAAGCTCTGTTGCATCTACGGTAGCCGGCATCTTCGGGTTAAATACTTCCACTGCCGCTATCGGCGCAACCTTCGGATTCGGAACGCCACAAGCATGTGCTACAACTACTGCGTTCTCAAGAATCTGTTTCTTATCTTCCAGTTCCGGATACATATTAAAAGCGGCATCCGTAATGAATAACAAACGATTTAATCCTTCTACTTCAAACACACCTACGTGAGACAAAAGCTTTCCGCTACGAAGTCCAATCTCCTTGTCCAATACGCACTTTAAGACAGTCTTGGTATCAATGATACCCTTCATGTACATATCCGCTTTCTTGTTATGTACCAGTTCTACTGCCTGACGAGCTGCCTCTACCTTATCCTTTACATCTACAATCGTAAATTCATCCAGGTTAATGTCTACTCCTTTTGCAGCTTCCCTAATTTCATCTGCATCACCGAATAAAACCGCATCGGCAACGCCTGCCTTCTTGGCACCTGCAACAGCTTCCAATACCGCAGAATCCTGCGCTACCGCAACACTGATCACCTTGGTATCCAGCTTCTTTGCTTCATCCCAAATTCTGGTAAACTCTTTCTTCATCCCTAACATTACACTCCTTTTTTATATATTAAAATCTAAAGATAACTGCTTCAAATCCCTTTAAGGGATAGGCAAGGGAATACTTTCTTCCATCGCATTCGCCTTCCACTGCCTCAAATACCAGTTCTTCCGACTGTATCTCTCCGCCGAACTCCATACCCGCGCTTGTAAGGATTCTGGTATATTTCTTGCCCTTCGGTACTCCAACCCGGTAATCCGGTCTTTCCACCGGCGTAAAGTTTAATACTACCAGGATATTATTCCGCTTGGTAGGGCTCTTTCTGATAAAACTGAAAATGCTTCGGTCACTGTCGGTGCAGTTAATCCACTCAAAGCCTTCCCAGTCATGGTCATTACTGTAAAGCGCCGGATACTTGTTATACAGTCCCAAAAGCCTTCTCATAAACTCCTGAATCTGCCGGTTTTCCTGATTCTCCAGTACAAACCAGTCTAATTCCCGATATTCGCTCCATTCTCTTTCCTGAGCAAAATCCTGTCCCATGAACAATAGCTTTTTGCCCGGATGGGTCATAAAAAAGGTATAACCCAACATTAAGTTCTTAAACTTATCAAATCCCTGTCCCGGCATCTTATTAATCATGGAACATTTTAAATGTACAACCTCGTCATGAGATAGTACAAGAATAAACTTCTCGCTTTCATTATAACTCATTCCGAAGGTCATAAGATGATGGTTGAACTTCCTAAAGTAAGGATCTAACTTCATATACTCAAGGAAATCATGCATCCATCCCATGTTCCATTTATACGTAAAGCCCAATCCGTCTTCTTCCGCAGGTGCCGTAACCTTCGGCCATGCGGTAGACTCCTCGGCAATCATCATAACTGCCGGATGGCGCTTTTTCATAATACTGTTCAAATGCTTGAAAAATTCAATGGCTTCCAGATTCTTGTTGTCCCCATACTTATTGGGTACCCACTGTCCATCCTTCTTGCCGTAATCCAAATACAGCATAGAGGCTACCGCATCCACGCGAAGACCGTCTACATGATATTCGTTAACCCAGAAAAGTGCACTTCCTATTAGGAAGTTTACCACTTCATTCTTACTGTAGTCAAAAATCTTGGTTCCCCAATCCGGATGCTCTCCCTTACGGGTATCCGCATATTCAAATAACGGCTCTCCGTCAAACTCTGCCAGACCATGGGCATCCTTTGGAAAATGAGCCGGAACCCAGTCCAAAATAACGCCAATGCCGGCCTTGTGCAACTCATCCACCAGGAATGCAAAATCCTCCGGCGTTCCATAGCGGGATGTGGGTGCATAATATCCGGTTACCTGATAGCCCCAGGAACCATCGTAAGGATACTCGCAAATTCCCATAAACTCCACATGAGTATAGCCCATCTTCGTTACATAGTCAATGAGTACCTTCGCAAACTCCTGATAGGTATAGAGACTATCATCCTCCATACGTCCCGGATGCTTCATAAAAGAACCCGGATGTACTTCATATATTGCCAGAGGATAGTCAAAATCCGTCTTTTCCGCCTGCGCTTTTCTCCACTTGCCGTCCTGCCAGCGGTGTTTTAGCTTCGGACACACAATAGACGCTGTTTCCGGTCTTCGCTGACTGTACCGGGCAAAAGGATCTGCTTTGTACAACTTCTCCCCCTTCTTTGTGGTAATACAGAATTTATACATATCACCTGCTTTTACCCCGGGAATAAATACTTCGTAAACTCCACCCTCTGTAGGCTCACCCATGTCATTTGCGCTTTCGTCCCAGTTATTAAAAGAACCCACCACGCTTACGCTTTTGGCATGAGGTGCCCAAACGGCAAAAAAGCAGCCTTGTTTATTGCTGCTTTTTCCCAAGTGCGCACCTAGCTTGTCATATATCTCATAATGCGTTCCGTTTCCAAACAGATAGCAATCCATCTCTGTGATACGTTCCATAGCTCATGCACCTTCCTATCATTGAATTCTATTGAAAATCTTTCTCGTGGATGATAATTCTGCCGTCATCCGTCTTCTTCTTCATGAATGCCTTCTTCAGTCCGCCTCTTGATGCCTTCTCCATTGCCTGATCCAGTAATTCTTTCACTTCAGCCACATAAGTAGCCCGGTCAATCTTCTGAATTTTACTGATTCGGTTATATAAAGCCAAAATAGCGATTTCTTCTATTTCGTATCCCTTTTCCACCGCATAGCTCTTTGCAAACTGCACCAGCTCGTCAATGGTAAATACAGGAATAGTTATTTTAAATCCGAACTTCGATGCCAAAGAAGAAGACTGCATCAGTGCATTCTGAAGTCCTTCGGCGGTATCCTCCATAATCACTGTCAAACCGTCGGTATTACCCTCCAGTCCCAATGCCAATCCTTCGGCAGTTTCCTTATTCAATTCTCCTGCTTTCTCAATAATCAAAAAGCCACCGGATACCTTTCCCAAAAGTTCCAGTACATTCTTCTTATTCAAAGCCTCAGCCTTAATCTTTCCCACCGTCTGCTTGGTGTCGGTGCCTTCGGCACGCAGCGCCTTAATGATCTTTACTGCCAGTTCTGTTTTACCGGAACCTCTGCCGCCTTCAATAAGCAGATTGCCGTCTGTGGAATTCATGGTGCATTCCTTATGGAGAATCATATCCATCGCCTTGCAAAGCTGCTTCTCCATACCATCCACCTTCAAGAAGTAAGCAAACTGCTCCTTCTGCTCCGCTGTTAAGGACGTAATTCTGCGCTTTTCCGGTTCCTCCGGCGCTTCTTCTGCCGCCTCTGCAACTGGCTCCTCGTCTGCCTTCTGCTCGGCTTCTTTAATGCGATCAGCAATTCCCTGTACCGAAATTTCCTTCGGTTCTTCCGGCATCTCTGCCATGGTTGCTGCCACATCTGCAGAAAGCTGCGCTTCTGCGGCGGTTACCGCATCCTCCGCTTCCTGCGGTGTCTCCGACATCTGATCCGGCTGTGCTTCCTCAACCGCGCTCTGATCCGGCTGGGTTTCTTCAACCGGTATCTGCATTTCATCCTGCGGTTCCTCTTCCAGCTCTACCTCGATTCCGTTAACCGCATCCGCTTCCATCTTCCGGGTATATTCTTCTTCCATCAAATCACGAGGTGTCTTACCGGCTTCCAGCTGTGGAATCACATCGTTCAAGCGATCCATAATGCCTTCCGCTTCCTTCAAAGCTCGCGCTTTTGCAGATTCCAACTTCTTCTGCTCTGCCATTTCCATGGCCGCCTGCGCTGCCTGTTTGGTCTTTTCCCACTCCATAAGCACTTCTTCAATGCTCATCTGACCGGTAATCTGCTTCTCAAAGGTTGGCTGTTCCGGAACATTCAAGCTCATCTGACCGCCCTGCTCCTCACCCAGTAATCCCTGGAAATCTATTTTCAAATGTCCGTCAATTTCTTCGTCCGTAGCAATATGACCGTACTTATCATCCTCGGTCTCTTCCGGGTTCTCCTCCGGCATTTTCAGATACGGAATGGTATTTACCAATTCCTTAATCTGCTCCATATGAGTAGACACGGTTTCCTTCTTGGTCGCCTCCATGATGCTCTTCATGTTATTTGCCAATTCCTGCTGGAGGTTCACGGTATTAAATGTGGGAGATGGTGTTTTCACCTCCGGAATCACCTTCGGCCCACTTAAAATCTCGCCACTTAACAAATCCTCATCCGGTGTTACTTCCACTACACCGCTCTTTTTCTGTTTAATCTTGCGGAAGGTCTTCTCCTGCTCCGGACTTAATGGCTGATACAGCATCTTCAGTTCCAGCGCTTTTTCCACAAACTTGCCATCACCATACCATAATATGATTTCATCGCAAAGTTCAACACACAAATCCGCCTTACCTGCTCTGTGATAAAGAGCTGCCAGTTCGTAAGACCAGCGCTCGGATCCTTCCCGCTCCTTGTATTCCTGCAAAATATGAATCAGTTCTTCCACCGGCGCACCTTTTGCGCGCTGAATCTGGTATTTCAAAATATACCGGATATTATCCGTGGGGGAGAACTCCACAAATTCGTTATAATAGTCCTCTGCCTCTTCCATATTACCGGACTTCACTGCCACCAACGCAAGACGATAAATAATGGTCTTGCCAATAGGCGAACGCTCGTAAGCCTCCAGATAAAGATCCTTACTTTCCTCGTAGCGACCGGCCTTTTCATATACTTCACCGGCAAGGCAAAGAGCGGATACCATGCGGACCTTCTTCCAATTGATTCCGTCCACGATTGCAACCGCTTCGCTAATTTTCCCCTCTGAAAGATTTTTCCTGATTTCGTCTAATTTCAGCTTATATTCGTATCTATCCATGACTCCACCTTCTTTGATCTACAAATAGGTCTACTATTCTCACTGTAATATACATCAGTATACCACATTTTATAGTGGATTGTCAAAAGAATAGGCACCATATTTAGCGAAATCTCCGGCTTTTCCCCTAACAGTCTTTGGTATTATAGATTAACTTCCGGCTCTCTTCATCCAGCCGGTCAACCTCCAAAAAGTCTGCAGAATCCTGCGGAAGTTTCTTTTTACGCAGGCGCACTTTCACAATCTCGTTAAATACATAGTAGATCACTGCAAAAATCGGTACTCCGAAAAGCATTCCTATAAATCCGAAAAGTCCGCTTCCGAGCAAAATTGCGAAAATTACCCAGAAGGAAGAAAGTCCGGTGGACTGTCCCAGAATCTTCGGTCCCAAAATATTTCCGTCAAACTGCTGCAATGCCAAAATAATCAACAGAAAATAAATGGCTTTTGTAGGGCTCACCAACAAAATCAGTAAAAAGCTTGGCACCGCACCAACATACGGTCCAAAGAACGGAACCACATTGGTCACGCCTACAATAAAGCTAACCAACAATGCATAGGGCATTCTTACAATTGCCAAAATGATATAACACAGGATTCCGATAATAATGGAATCAATAATTTTTCCGATAATGAATCCACAGAAAATACCATGGCAACGTCTTGCTGTACGAAGCACAATATTTCCCGTATGAGCCGGGAAGAAGCTGTACGTCATTTTTTTGAATGCGCCCACAAAATGATCTTTTTCCAACAGCACATAAATACAAATAATCAATCCAATAAAGAAATTTACAATTACCTTGGCAAATACTAAGATTCCACTGGTAACCTGGGAAATAATCTCCTTGGACTGGGGCAAAAGCTCCGAACGTAACCATCCTTCCACAAAGTTGGTTCCTTCTTTGATAATGGTATCCGCATATTTTGCCAACATTTCATTCTTATGCAAAAACTGCTGTGCCCAGGTTGATGTCTGTCTCGCCTGTCCCGGCAATGTGACCGCCAGCCCTTCAATAGTTTCATACAATTGCGGCACCAGAATCTGAATAAACATCAAAATGAACAAAACCAGAATCAGCATGGACGTTGCAATACCAATAACCCTTGATGATTTCTTAAGCCACGCCGCTCCTTTTAACTTGGAATCCGCAAAATGATTCATTCCCGCTTCAATTCTATTCACAAGTGGATTCAACAAATAGGCAAAAACCACACCAATGGAAATGGGCTGCAAAATACTGAAAAACTTCTCCAGATTCTCGGATGCCCCGTGATAGCGTTCTATGAAAAAATACAGCACAATGGCCGCTGCCAGCACAATAAAAGCCGTCAATCCCATAGCCAGATACGGCCGGATATTCCACGCGGTTCGGCTCTTTTCTTCCCGCTGTTTTAATTTCTTGGCAACCCGTTTCTCCTCCACCGTGGGCTGTGGTGGGATTGACTGGTTCGTTACCTTTCCATCTGCCATTTTACTCTACCTCACTTGCTTCCTTTTCAATCCTGCTTTCCAGAACCTCCAAAATGGATTCTGTTTTCTCAAGCTCCGCCTTTTCCTGAGCCCGTTTCCACTTAAAATAATTGGAATTTAAATCTACCTTGATTTCCGGCGCCTCTGTCCCCTTCTCTTCCATGGGCTTCGGTGTTCCATCCTCATTCAGACCCATTTTTTCAAAATATTCTTTGTTAATCTTAATCTCCGGTGCTGGATAGGCCGCCGTTCTGGTGCCTGAGAAGGCAATTTCCTTCTCTTTTTCCATCCGCTCCTTCTCCTTCTGAATTTCCCGGCGCCTTTCGCTAATCAGTCCCATATACAGGTTATTATCCTTCATATTGAACAGCACATCCTGCAATTCCTTCTGGTTTGCTCTGAGGTTTTCTTTTTCCTGCTGCATCCGCTGCTGTAATTCCTGCGCCACCTGATCCATATCCCGTTTGCTGGCGTCAATCACTTTTACCAATCGGGTAATCGCCTCGGCCGTATATAACATCGAAGCGGAATACACATCCTCCGCTGCCGTTTCGGCACTTTTTACGGTGGTATCGTACTCCTTGCGCATCTGATACTTCGCTTCCTTCCTCTGCTGGGTCGTCAGCTTAAATTCATCCAACATATCATAAAAACACTGACTCACTTCATTCAGATAGTTAAACAGAACAGTCTTATCCATGACAACCTTGTCCTGCTCCCCCTTTACTTTCGGGCACTCTGACACCATAATATGAATCTGCTTTAATACTTCTTCCCAATTCTTCTGTGAACTCATCTTATTCTTCCTGATTTCTATTGTTTCTATACGCGCATTGTATGCTGTTTTTATGTATTTTACCACGGATTGCTTCTCATACAATTCCATTCTTTATTATAAGAAAAAAAGAAGAATCTGACAATGCGATTCTTCCTTTTTTCATTAAGAATTATTAAAATTCAACAACTTCATCCGCATATTTCAAGAACTCCCTTTTATGACTGATAGAAATAACGGTATATCCCTTTTTCACCAGTTCTTTAAAATTCCTTGCCAATTCCTCTTCCGTAGTCGGATCAAGCGCTGACGAAACCTCATCCAGCAGCAAAATTTTCGTCTTTTTCAACAATCCCAGGGCAATACTTAGTCGTTGGCGTTCTCCACCGCTTATAAGTTTGCCGGCTTCGCCAACATCCGTTTTTATCCCCTTCGGCAGTTGCTGCATAAAATCCTTAAGACATGCCATGCTCAATGCCCACTCCATATCTTCTTGCGTAGCCTTTGGATTGACCAGCTTCATATTATCCTCAATGGTTCCCGGAAAAAGGAAAACATTCTGACTGATTTTGGTAACTCTCTCCCGGATAGAAAAGCTGTCTATCTCGTTAATATCCGTTTTGTCCACGAAAACCTGACCGTCGCAGCCTTTATACAGTTTTGTGATTAGGTCGAGCACCGTCGTTTTCCCGCACCCGGATGCTCCAACAATGCCGGTCCAGTGGCCTTTCTTAAAAGAAAATGTTCGCCCGCCAAGGATTTCTTCTTTTCCCGGATAGGAAAAATGACAATTTCTGAAGAAAATACCTTTCTCCATGGTAAACTCCTTCTTGCCATAATTATGCTCACGTTCCCCATCCATATCCAGATAAGACAAAACCTGTGCATACTCACTTTCCTGTTTTTTACGATCGATGCTGGTAGTCATGATCGCATTCATGCTGCCGTAGTATACTGCACAATAAGTAATAACAGATACCAACTGCCCTACCTGTAACTGATTACCGTTTATAACAAGCAACGCTCCGACGCCAAAAGTGAGACCGGTAAAAAGCACAGACTCAAATCCCACCGTCCAGATTCCACATAAGCTGTCAAGTGCAGCCACCTTGCCCCAGATTCCATTGATGGCATTATTTCCGGCTTCCACTTCTTTCAGCTTTACTCCCTCAATGCAGTTGAGTTTTACGAACTCGATGGCTTGAAAAATATCTCCGCGGATCTGGTTATTTTCTGCGTTCTTTGTTACCACCAGGCTGATTTCATCCTGCACCTTTTTTCCAAAATATTTTACCGGATAATAAGCAAGGGGAATATAAAAAAGCTGCATTACTCCCATCACCGGATGAATAGAAATCAACACTGCCAGCGTAGCCACTGCCATAACCACATTCACATAATACCGGCTCAGATCTGTCACAAGAAAATTTACATATCCCACCATCTCCTTGGACGCATAGCTTAATAATTCCAGTGAATTTTCCTTATCATAAAAGCTCATCTCCTGAAACACCAGATTTTCCATGACCTTCATGGCATATTCGTTTCCCTTTTTCCGGACAAACTTGATTGTAAGATAGTTATAAAGCGTACTCAGTAATACACTAAGAAAAGGAAGCGATACAAATAATCCGATTCCAAGATAGATTAATCTGAGCTTTTGGTTTGGAATGTAATCATCAATAATCTGCCCCATTATATAGGGGGAAATCAGCGCCATACACTGAATTACCGCATTTACGCAGGTCGCAGCAATGCAGCGGCGGGTTATGCTTTTGTCCTGTAATTTATTCATACTCCTGTTTGCCTGATAGCATTTCTATTTTAGACCCATGTCACGCAAAATACCCAGCGTTCTCTCCCCTGCTCCCTTTGCAGTTATATTTTTCCGTACATCATTCAGATCAATGTAATCCCCCTGCTTTACACAGGCTATGATCGCTTCGCAGATGTAGGCATCCAATGCCAGCGGATTGGAAAAGGTCTCTTCCACTTTACCGTTCATCCTCTCATCCAGAGCGTCCACCATCGTCCGGTACATAAAATGATCCGTCCCCAGCAAAACGCCGATCCGGTTCAGACAAATCAAAGCTTCACGCATCCTTTCCACCGTAATACGTCTTCGATAATTCCACTTGCAGCTTCCGCCTCCCAGCAACTCATCCACCGACGTATTTAGTATCAGCGCAATATCCGGCAATGATGCGGTATCCGGCAGGCTCTCGCCCCGCTCCCAGTTGGATACCGACTGCGCCGTTACCCCCAGGCGCTCGCTTAGTTCACTTTGCGTCATTCCTGCTTTTTTTCGCAGTGAGCAGATATACTCACCGGTCTTTTTCATATCTATCAAGCTATTTCCTCCTTCTTACCCTAGTGTAATCCTTGTGCAATCCCAGAAGAAGCGAGTGCTTCTTGTTTTCTCCGGAGCAAAACTCAAGCGGCGCTTTATCAATTATTCTGATGCATCCGATGCAAGAATACCATAAATATAGTAGTCACACCAGGTATTGGCCATTTTCTACACGGTGCAGGTGTAGCACACATAATCATCCAGATGCTCAAAGCCCACTTCTGTACACTCTTTTACCTCGGCATCATTTTCCGGCCAGAGCCAGTTATAGTTGGCACCGCGCTTGTATGCCGCACTAAGAGCCGCTTTTAACAGTTCCTTTCTGCCTTCGGCCGCTGGTTTTATGCTGTCCATTCCAATAATCTGGGCGCAATCACCGTCAAAAACCTCGTTATAAACAACGGCCGCCGGTTCGCCCTCTTCTTTCCACAAAAACAGTTCCCAATATCCTTCCTGTTTCCATGCCTTGTAAATGCGGTCGGAGTTCCAATACATTTCGCCTTCAATTACCTTATGCACTGTCCGGAAATCCGCAAAATTCTCCTCCGTCACCGGAATGACTTTGTCTGACACGTCAAATCTCATGTCCGGCTTGAAGCGGAAAATATATACCTTGGAGCGTTCAATCGCTTCCCAGCCCTTCGCTTCACAAAAATCTACCGCTGAGGTATTCATTGTAGAAAGCCCCAGCATGATTTTTTTACCCGGGAAATACGCTTCCATATAGGAAACCACTTCTTCCAATGCTTTTGCAAAATCGCCTGCCACGTAAAAATAATCGAAGTTGATGGAATTATCCTCCAGCAATCGATACAGAATGTAACCGGAAATCTTATCAGCTTCAAGGTACGCCAATGCACCAAAAGCCTCTTCCTTCTCTTCAAGCTTATCTGCATACATTTCCACACGCTCAACGAGGTCGCTTTTTGGCTTCAATCCGTCTCGCCAGTTCGGGTAAACTCCCTTGTCAATTCTTGCCGCAAGTTCATACATCTCTTCGGTATGCTGTAATAATTCTTCTTTTCCTAATTCTCTTAACATCTTTTTTCTCCTATATCTAGTTCAAGCCTTACTTATACTGTTAATTCGTGAAGCACATAGTGATCCAGATATTCAAATCCCACTTCTTCCACGATCTTCTGCAGTTCTTCCTCTCCTTCTCCTGTAAAAAACCAGTTAAATCTCGCACCACGTTCCTGAGCCGCCTTAAGAGCTGCCTTTAACAGTTCCCTGCATCCTTCGGGAGATGATTTTAACTCGTCCAGGCCAAAAATCTCTGCTGTACTACCGACCATGTTATAGATGGCAGCCACCGGTTCTCCTTCTTCTTTCCATAAAAAAACTTCCCAGATGTTTTCTTTCTTTAAGGATTCCAGCATACGTGTGCAATTCCAATACATATCCCCTTCCAGCTTACTGTGAACCTCCCGAAAATCCTCGAAATTCTCCGGCGTTACAGGAATTACCTCATCCGATATCGAAAAAGCGGTGTCTTGACGGAAGTGGAACACATTTACTCTCATATCATCCGAAAGCTTCCATCGATTTTTCTCAAAATATCCTATTGCTTGCGTATTCTTTGTGGATACTCCCAGCCATATGGTTACGCCTTCATAATGCTGCCTTACATAAGCCGTAAATTCATCTATTGCTTTTGCATAGTCTCCTTTTATACAAAAGCAATGAAATGCAATATGTTTTTCATCCTCCAGATAATAAAGGATATAGCCCATAGGCGTTCCTTTTTCCAGATATAATAAGGCACGCATATCGCTCTCTTCATCTGCGTTCTCGAATCGTTTAATCTTTTCCAGAAACTCTTCCTTTGTCTTCAATCCATCACCCCAAAAAGGATATGCCGCCTGCTCTGCCTTGATGGCGATGGCATACATATCCTCCACATATTGGTGTAAATCCCTTTTTTCTATTATTTGTAACATTGGTCTTCTCCTATTCCGTCTAATTTCTGTCTGACTTCACTACCCTCGTCTCTACAGGCAGTCGTCCCGTTCTACATCCCAGCCATACCAGCGCTTCCATGCCGCATAGCCCTGTGTCTTCGTTTCGCCATCTTGTCTGTATTCCACCTGATAATACAACATATCTTCTTCGCTGCTCTTTTTATCAAGTTTTACACTTAAAAGCTTTGCATCTTGAAAAGTGCTGTCCCCCAGATAGGTTTTTTCCACCATTTTCTCCGGCTCCGAATGATATGCACCAAATCCTAATGTTGCAGTGAATATACAAAGTAATGCAACTACTGTAATTTTCTTTTTCATCGTAAACCTCCCTTTTCCAGTCATACTGTCTTACACAACACTTTGTTAAGTGTAACACATCAAGAATAGTTTGACAATAGGCAAAAAAAAACGACAATTCATATTTCTTGCATACTGCCTCAAGCTATGCTAAAGTATAGACTATGATTATTGAAACCAAGCGACTGATTATCCGGGATTACCGGGAATCGGATTTTGAAGACTATTTTAACTATATGATGGATGCCGAATTACAAGAGCTGTTGGGTATGACGAGTATAACCGACCGCGCTTCCGCATTGGATGCTTTCCGATGGTTGCTTGCAAACCGCCTTTTTCTTGCATTAGAGCTTCGCACTTCCGAGCAAGTGATTGGACATATCTGCCTGCATCCGCCTTTTACACCGGTGGCCGAATCGGAGGAGTTTTTCGGTAAAAACGGAGCATCTATTTCCTGCGCCCTTTCTACTGCCATGCAAAAGCAGGGGTATATGGCAGAAGCTCTGGCCGCGCTTTTCGACTATAATCGTCAGACTGGAAAATGGGATTATTTTGATTATGAATATGAACCTGCCAACCTAGGCAGTAAACGCCTGCAAGAAAAGCTAGGCTTCCGGGAGTGGAGTGTAGAAACAATGGATGATATTGTTTTGCATGTGTGCGTATATGAAAAGACCTCCGATTGTCAATAATGACCAACGGAGGTCTTTTAGTCTTCCTCTAATCCTATGTTTAAATGCCGCATGTAGTCACTCTTTCCGAGCAACACTCTATCTACGATCATATTCTTATCTTCAATACGATAAAACGCAATATATGCCTTAAAGACAATAAAATAGTACCCCGTAAAACTATCCTCATAATAAAGCGGAGCACCTGATTCCGCATACTCTGCCTTTTCCTCTATCTTATCCAAGATGTCTTCCATATATTGCTGCGTCACTTCAAAATTTCTGGATGCATCATATACTTCTGTCCATACCCTATCTAAATCGCGAATCGCGATTTTGGAATACTTTACACAGCGTTTCAAACTCTTTTCCCCCTAAAATAAGCTCGCACATCTTCAGACGAGACATAACCCTCTTCCTCTCCCGACTGCCGTCCCTCATTTAACTCACACATAAGCCGAAGCATGGCTTTCGTTTTCTCAAATTCCTCATCCTCTGCTATATCGCGTATTGTATATTTTCCTCTACCATTAACCGTGAGATAAACCGGGGATCCAACCGAAACCTTCTCCAATACGGTATTGTAGTTTCTCAAATCCGAAACAGGACTAATATTTGCCATCTAATCACCATCCTTTCTTGCTTAAACTTTAGCACATTTCCCTTCCCTCCGCAATATCTTTCGTAAAATATTACGTAAACTTTCAACCTTCTCTACTTATAGAAAGAACCATGTCCTTGCCTAATTTCCACCTTTATGATATATTTTTCATACAATATATTCTATTCTGAAAGGAGATTCTATGAAAAAGGGAAAGCAAATCGCACTTGCTTTGGTTTGTTGCTTACTTTTCAGCGCCCTTACCCCCTGTGTAGGCCGGGCCGCATCTTTTGTAAGATTGAGCAAAACCGAAGTAACTGTAAAGACCGGTAAAGCGGTAAAATTAAGTGTAAAGGGTACTAACAAAAAGGTCACTTGGACATCCAAAGACAAAAAGATTGCTACCGTAAGCAGTAAAGGTGTTGTGAAGGGAATTTTCCCCGGAAAAACCAAGATTGTTGCCAAGGTAGCAGGAAAAAGCTACACCTGCAAGGTAAATGTGGACGTAAATGAAAAGGTGGCGCTTAAGCATCTGAAGGTAACTTATAAAGAATCAAAGGATTATACCTACGCCATTATCACAAATGAGAATTCATATTCTTTAGACATCAGCGGAAAGATGAAATTCTACAACGAGCAGAAGCAGTATCTTACCAACGCTTCTGATTTCAACAATTTCGTTTCTGCAAAATCAACTGTTGTTTTACGCTTTTTACATCCTATGAAAGACGGTTCTTTCTATGCACCGGCCAGCCATACGGATGTGGAACTCAGCGTTAAAAAGACGGTTAACCACGATGGTCGTAATTTCTTAAAGGCTACTACCGAGCTTTCTGCAGATGGCAAAGTGCTTGTTACCGTAACCAACACCGGCAAACAGAAGCTGAACTTTGTTCGTTATACTCTGCTCATGTGCGACAAGGACGGAAATGTTCTTGGGGACGAGCAGCATCATTTCACCAAGATGAGCGGCACAGGGGTTTACTTACTCCCCGGCCAGAGTCTTGATTACGAATTTGTTTTACGTGTTGACGGTAAAAAAGTTTCTATCGAAACCTACGAATTGTATTTAGATTACGCTATTTACAACTAAACCATAATATTTAAGGGGGATGCCAAACGGCACCCCCTTAATAAAAACCCTACTTCTCACAAAATCTCACGTATTCCGTAAACCGTACATCTACGCCCAGTTCTTTTGCCAACTCTGCAATACCACTGTCATTATCCTCTAAAACCGTCCAGGTTCCAAGAACTTTACTGTCTATTTTGGAGAAACCTGCCAGCACCGTATCCTGATAAAGATCATTAAAAATATCCGGGAAATCTGTTTTTAACCTTTCTGCTGCTGCCTCCGGCAATGCCTGCCAGTCCTTTTTTGTTACAAAGCTGCATTGGCTAACCAGTATACCTCCCGGCTTTAATACACGATAGCATTCTTTTAATGCTTTCGCTTGATCACCCACACAATTCAGAATGCCGCTATGGTCAGTAATAATATCGATGGTGCAGTCTTTGAATGGGATATCACAAAAATCAAATACTGCATAACTTAAGAAAGGTGCATCAAAGCACTCATCCAAAAGCTTTTTCCACTCCTGCACTACCACGCCGGAAAAATCACTTAAAATGATATTTGCCTGCGCATTTGCCTGTAAAATATATGGCATATACCCGCCACCCGGGCCAGCTCCAATTTCAAGAATAACGCCGCCTCTGTCAGCAACCTGCTTTGCAATCTGCCTGTCATTCACTTTTAGACGCTCCGCTAATTTGCTTACTCCATATTCCGTCTCTGCCCATCCTCCCGGCAGATCCCATGCATCATTCCAGTTTCTGGCAATCCAGCACTCCGCCTGCATGTCTTTTTCCCATTGAATAAATTCTTCATCCGCAAGTGGCTCCATATAGGAAAAGATACCCTTTTCTTCTTTGTATTCCCTATCAGAAATCTGCTTTAAATAGCTGTTATTTTCCAAAAGTTCGTTCATGGATACCCCATACAGATCGGATAGCGCCAACAGTAACTCTACATCCGGCAACGCTGCTGCCGTTTCCCATTTGCTGACAGCCTGCGGACTTACCCCCAGTCTTTCGGCAAGCTGTGCCTGTGAAAAGCCGCAGTTACGACGAAAGCTCGCGCTTCTTTTTGCAAAATACTCTTTTTCTATCATCCTGGCTCTCTCCTTCCAATCGTTTCCTCTGTAGCCTTATTCTAGCATAATTCACACCCTGGCAAAAGCGATTGTGATTCGCATTCTCGTTCTGAAAATCAACTGCAAGTTGTTTTCTCCGGCTTCTGCACACTCTGCTTATGTGTGACAAAGACGGAAATGTTCTCGGGGACGAGCAGCATCATTTTAAGGGGTTGCCAAAACGGCACCCCCTTGTTTCTGTAATATTCTTTTTCCATTTTAGAATGTCCTGTTCTCCCTCAGCCAAAAAGCCCTGCGCCTCGAATTCAGCAAAAGGAAAACCACAAAGAACAGCCCCGATGCATCCTTGGTAACAATATAAATAGAAAATAGCATATTTAAGATGCAATCATCTTATATCCATAAAACAATCCTTTTGCATCAAGGAGGGTTTCAAAGTTTCCCTTCTCATGAATCGTTCCATTCTTCATGACCAGTATTTCGTCGGCACTTCGAAGTGTTACCTCGTTCATCCGGTGCGTAATCATAATGACCGTCACACCTTCCAGTTTCATAATCAGTTCTTCGATAAAACGCTCCGTCGCCACATCCAGATTCGAGGTAATCTCATCCAGGATGAATACCTTCGCACCAGCCAAAAGTGCCCGGGCAATACCGATTCTCTGTTTTTCTCCACCAGAGAGATTATATCCATTGCCATTAATCTTCGTTTCCAGACCATTCTCAAGACCTCCGATATAATTCGTAAGTCCTGCGCACTCTATGGCATGTTGAATCGCTTCCGGCGAATACTCTTTGTATAACGTGATGTTGTTCTTAATCGTATCATCGAACAGAAACACCTCCTGCTGCATGTAGTTAACCACACTGTACAGCTCGTTATCGGAGATATCTGCAATATTGCGCTTTCCAAGCATGATGTTGCCGCCATCACAGGCAGACATTTTTACAAAAAGCTTTACCAATGTGGATTTTCCACATCCACTTTCGCCCATAATCACATACTTCTTCCCTTGCTCAAAGAAAACGTTCACGCCATGCACAACCTTTTTGTCATCAAAAGCAACGGCTACATTCTCCGCACGTAACGAAAAGTCTGTTATATTCTGCACCCACTCATTCGTTTCCTGAACCGTTCCATTGGTATATTTCTGCACTTTATCAATAACCACCTTCACAGCCTTCAGGTTGGTAATGAAAATCGGCAATTCCTCAAATGGAACCAGAATGCCTCCAATGAGCTGGGAAATAGCCATCACCGCTCCAACCGTGATTTTTCCCAAAAAGGCAAAATAAGCGCTAATTATCATAGTCAGCATAAACCCTATCATGGTACATACCACAGAAATATAAGAAACGCTATAGTTTGTCTTAATCAGGCTGCACTCTGCCTCTTCACATCTTGCATTCCTGTCTTCTGTCTGTTTTCTGATTTTTGAAAAAACAGAATACAGCTTAATGGTATGAAAACCAATAAATGCATCCGATATGACATTCTGAAACTCTGCTGCGGACTTTGATGCATCCTCGGAAATATCTGCAAGCTTCCTCTCAAAAATCTTAGGAATCCATACCGAGCCAAGTGCAATCGCCACATTGAGTAAGCATATAATCGGATTCATTCTTAACAGCGCTGCAACGGTTACCATAAAACTTACAGTAACTCTGTATATGCCGCAAACGCTGTCAAAATAGTCCGTGCTGACTTTTTTCACATCTCTCTGCATTATGGATATATAATAAGACGGTGGTTCTTTTCGGTATTCTTGAAAACTTTTGCTCATAATCCCTGCAAAAAGATCGTTTTTCAGACCAATAAGAAACTCTTTTCTAAGATTTTCGCGGGATATTTTGTGACAATAGGAAACAAGCGTGTCTGCCATAACTGCAAGCACAAAAATGGTTACATATTTCAGGAACATTGTGAGATTTCCCTTCGTAGACGCTGTCACAAGAGGTTCTAATGAACTTGCGAACAGCACTGAAGTGACGGCCATTGCCGGGGATAATATTAGATACAGAATGAGTGTTTTCTTGTTCTTTAAAAAATATTGAAACATAAGGTTTTCTCCAATCTTTAATTAGTAAAAAAGCGTAACAAAAATAGACCTGCATCGCAGGTAACTACCTTCTTGTTATGCTACTAATTAAAAAACCTTATAATACATCACTCTTAAATTACCTCAATAATTATATTTCAATACGGATTATAACATAGTTAATTGCTGATATCAAGCCGCTGTTGTTATATGAGATTTGCACATACATAAATTCCCCGCTAAAGCCTACGCTCTAGCGGGGATTATCCTTACTATTTCTTAATATCCAGTCGTACCAATGCTTTCTTTAATGCGACCTCGGCACGAAGCACGTCGAGATCTTCGGCATGCTCGCTTAAGCGCTTCTCCGCACGCTGCTTGGCAGCTTCGGCACGCTGTACGTCGATTTCATCCGGCCACTCGGCAATCTCTGCCAAGAGGGTAACCTTATCCTGAAGAACGGAAGCAAAACCGCTATGTACGGCTGCCACGGTCTTCTGATCATTTCCATCGGTAATGGTTACAACTCCCGGTGAAAGGACGGTGGTAATGGGAACATGGTTCTTGTAAACACCAATCTCTCCCTCGGTAGTATTAAATTCTACCATGTATGCCCTTCCTGTATGAAACACGCGATCCGGGCATATGATTTCAATGTCAAAAAGGTTTTTTTCATCTGCCATATGCCTTCACCCCTTACTTCATGCGGGCTACAACATCGTCGATGCTTCCTGCATTTAAGAAATATCCCTCTGGGATGTCATCATGCTTTCCTTCCAGGATTTCCTTAAATCCACGAATGGTTTCGGAAATCGGCACGTATTTTCCTTCCAAACCGGTAAACTGTCCGGCTACGAAGAATGGCTGAGATAAGAATCTCTGAACCTTACGTGCACGGTTTACAACCAGCTTGTCTTCCTCGGATAACTCGTCCATACCAAGGATGGCGATGATATCCTGTAACTCTTTGTATCTCTGTAAAATCTCCTGTACACCACGGGCAGTCTCAAAATGTTCCTGTCCTACGATACGAGGATCCAAAATACGAGAGGTAGAACCAAGCGGGTCTACTGCCGGGTAAATACCTAATGCTGCAATGGAACGCTCCAATACGGTGGTAGCATCCAAGTGAGCGAAGGTTGTTGCCGGAGCAGGGTCGGTTAAGTCGTCCGCAGGCACATATACTGCCTGTACGGATGTGATAGAACCGTTCTTGGTAGATGTAATACGCTCCTGTAACGCACCCATTTCAGTCTGCAGTGTAGGCTGATAACCTACCGCAGAAGGCATACGTCCTAACAAAGCGGATACCTCGGAACCTGCCTGGGTAAAACGGAAAATGTTATCAATGAATAACAACACGTCCTTTCCACCCTTATCACGGAAGTACTCTGCCATAGTCAGTCCTGCAAGACCAACTCGCATACGTGCTCCAGGCGGCTCGTTCATCTGTCCGAATACCATGGTGGTTTTATCGATAACGCCGGATTCCTTCATTTCGTAGTAGAGGTCGTTTCCTTCACGGGTACGCTCACCTACACCTGTAAATACGGAATATCCACCGTGCTCGGTAGCGATGTTGTGAATCAACTCCTGGATTAATACGGTTTTACCTACACCGGCACCACCGAATAATCCGATTTTTCCACCCTTCTGATAAGGGCAAAGGAGGTCAACGACCTTGATTCCGGTCTCTAACATCTCCTGAGATGTTGCCTGCTCTTCAAAAGTAGGCGCTTTTCTATGAATTGGCATATATTCAACGCCTTTTGGTGCTTCTCCATTATCAATGGTTTCACCTAAAACATTGAAGATACGACCCAAGGTGTTCTCTCCTACTGGAACGCTGATTGGTCCGCCGGTTGCAATTGCATCCATGCCTCTTACCAATCCATCCGTTGGTCCCATGGCAATACACCTTACGATGTCGTCACCCAGATGCTGTGCTACTTCGACTGTCAGTTTCTTACCGTCCTTCATTGGGATCTCAATAGCTTCATTGATCTCCGGAAGGTGTCCTTCGGTAAACTTGATATCTAATACGGCACTGATAATCTGGGTAATCTTTCCAATATTCTTGTCTGCCATATATTACACTCCTTAATTAGATTCTGCCCTAGGAGATTGCCTGTGCTCCGGCAATAATCTCCGTTAATTCCTGGGTGATGGCACCCTGACGGGCTCTATTGTACTTCAGTGATAAGTCACTGATCATCTCTTCTGCATTACTTGTCGCAGAATCCATGGCCTGCATTCTGGCACCGTTTTCACTGGCAACGGCATCAATTAAAGCACCGTAAAACAGTGATGTTACATATTTCGGGATAACCATATCAAGAACTTCTTCTTCATTTGGTTCAAATCCCATAGGTGCCTCTACTTTGCTCTCCTGCACATCCTCTTCGTCAACCTCCACCGGAAGCAAACGCATCAGGGTTGGAACATTGACTACTGTGTTTTTAAAATGAGCATAGGCAAGATAAATCTCGCCGATTTCTCCTTTTGCAAAAGAGTCCAGAACTTTATCGCAGATTTCTTTGGCATCTGTATAGGTTGGTGCCTCCATAACCGGCGAATCGTCGGATACTACGGTGTATCCCTTGTGAGTCAGGGAATCCCGGCCTTTTCCACCAATGGCATAAACATCGATCTTGTCCTTTGGCAATCCGCTCTCTGTAATCAGTTTTACAATGTTGGAATTGTAACCGCCTGCCAAACCACGGTTGGAAGTAATTACTACCACCGCGATACGATCAGACTCGCCGGATTTCAGATAAGGATGGGTGATGTTCTCACTTTTTGCCAAAATTGTGGATACGGTTTTATACACATGTTGGAAAAAAGGGTTTGCATTCTCTGCTCTGGTTCTGGCTTTCTGTAGTTTTACGGTAGATACAAGCTTCATGGCTTTGGTTATCTGCTGCGTACTTTGTATGCTGCTTTTTCTTTGTTTAATGTCCTTCATTGAGGCCATAGCATCTCACCGCCTTACTAAAGCTTGTTCTAACGGAACTGAGCCTTGAATTCTTTAATTGCTTTTACAAGTTTCTCTTCGGTTTCTTCATCCATTACCTTCGTGGTCTTAATGGTTGTTAAAATCTCAGGATACTTGGTTTCAATCTCCTCAAGGAGTTCTTTTTCAAAGCGAAGTACATCTTCTACTGCCACATCCAATAAGTATTTCTTGGTTGCCGCATAGATGATAACTGCCTGCTTCTCAACTGCCATTGGCTGATACTGTGGCTGTTTCAATACTTCACGGATTCGTTCACCTTGTGCTAACGTCTCTTTGGTTGCGTCGTCCAACTCGGAACCAAACTGTGCAAAAGCGGCAAGTTCTGCGTACTGTGCAAGCTCGGTACGGATTGGTGCTGCAATCTTCTTGATCGCCTTAATCTGTGCAGCTCCTCCAACTCGGGATACAGACAAACCTGCGTTAATAGCAGGACGGAAACCTGCGTTGAACATTTCCGTCTCCAGGTAAATCTGACCATCTGTAATGGAAATTACGTTGGTAGGAATGTAGGCAGATACGTCTCCTGCCTGAGTCTCAATGATAGGAAGTGCAGTTAAAGAACCGCCGCCCAATTCATCGGATAAACGTGCTGCACGCTCTAATAATCTGGAGTGTAAGTAGAATACGTCTCCAGGGTAAGCCTCACGTCCTGGTGGTCTCTTCAAAAGTAAGGAAAGGGTACGGTATGCAACCGCATGCTTACTTAAGTCATCGTAGATTACCAGTACGTCCTGGCCATTTTCCATCCACTCCTCACCGATTGCGCATCCGGAATATGGAGCGATGTACTGTAACGGTGCAAGCTCACTTGCTGTAGCTGCTACAACGGTGGTGTAGCTCATAGCACCGTATTCTTCCAATGTATTAACGATGGTTGCTACGGTAGAAGCCTTCTGACCGATGGCAACGTAAATACATTTTACATTCTCACCCTTCTGGTTGATGATGGTATCTACTGCAATAGCGGTTTTACCGGTCTGACGGTCACCGATAATCAACTCACGCTGTCCTCTTCCGATAGGAATCATGGAGTCGATAGCCTTGATACCTGTCTGCAACGGTGTATCTACGGATTTACGGGAGATAACACCGCTTGCCACTCTTTCAATCTGACGGAACTTATCGGTTTCGATAGGTCCTTTTCCATCAATTGGCTGTCCCAATGCGTTAACAACACGTCCCAGCATTGCGTCTCCAACCGGCACCTCAACAACTCGTCCGGTGGTTTTAACGGTATCGCCTTCGTTAATGCTTTTGCCGTCTCCTAATAAAACGGCACCTACATTGTCTTCCTCAAGGTTCAACACCATGCCGTAGATTTCTCCCGGAAACTCCAAAAGTTCTCCCTGCATAGCGTTCTCCAGTCCGTGAATACGGGCAATACCATCGGCTACCTGGATAACGGTTCCTACATCGGATACCTCCAATTGCGCTGCATATCTTTTAATCTGCTCTTTGATAACCGAGCTAATTTCTTCTGGTCTTAAATTCATGGAGCGCTTTCACCTGCTTTCAACTGTATATTTGATAATTCCCGCTGTAACCGCGCAATTTTCGATTTCACCGAACTATCCATGACACGGTCCTTAATGCGGATTACCATTCCACCGATGAGACTCTCATCAACTTCATAGTTAATCTCGAATTCTACATAATCAGTGGTTTCTAATAATCTCTGTTTTATTTTCTCTTTCTGGGCATCAGTTAATGGCATTGCTACCGTAACTGTTGCCAGTCCGATGTTCTTGTAGTCTTTTACCCTGGTAATAAAGTAATCTAAAACCTCGTCAAAATCCTGGGTTCGATCTTTTACCACCATCAGACGTAAGGTTCCCAGAAGTTCTTTGGAGATTCCTTTGGAAAAACAGTTTTCCAAAAGTTCTACCTTTTCTTCCTTCGGAACTTTAGGATGATTCATCAGCTTGACCAAATCCTCATTCTCATGAAGGAGTTCCTTGACTGCTTTTGCTTCCTCAAGGAAGTCGTCCAAACGTCCGGATTCCATGGCCACGTCAAACAAAGCATCCCCGTATGTTTTGGATATTAGCTTTGCCATGTCGATTCACCCATCTCCTTCAGTGTTTCGTCTACTAATGATTCCTGAACCTCTGTGTTCATGTTGGCAGAAACAACCTTACCGGCCATTAATGCTGCTACAGAGATCATTTCCTGTTTCATATCATCAAGTGCGCGCTTCTTTTCAAGCTCCGCCTGTTCTTCAGCACGTTTGATAATCCGCGCTGCTTCTTCTTTGGCCTGGTCTTCGATTCGGGCTTCGTTTTTCAAAGCCTTCTGACGTGCCTGACTTAAAATTTCATCTGTTTCTTTATCAGCCTGTTTTAACTTGTCATCGTACTCGCTCTTAAGTACTGCTGCATCCTCTCTGTCCTTCTTCGCAGAAGCGATCTCCTCTGCGATCATCTTCTTTCTTGCATCCAGAAGGTTCCGGATTGGGTTAAAAAAGAGATAGCTGAGCAAAAAATACAGACCAAGTACTGCTATGAGTGTTAACACTGAATCTCCTAACAGTTGAGGGTCTAAGTCAAATAGTCTCTCCATGCCTCAGCCTCCTTTCTGTTATTTGTCTCCTACTTTATTATCTTGCAAGCGGCTGAACGAATAACAGTAAGATTGCTACTAACAATCCGTAAAGACCTGTTGTCTCGGCTACGGCCTGTCCTAATAACATGGTAGAACGGATAGCACCCTGTGCTCCCGGGTTACGTCCTACAGCACTTGCTGCATAACCTGCTGCGATACCCTGACCAACTCCAGGTCCGATACCAGCGATAACTGCTAATCCTGCACCGATTGCGGAACATGCTTTGATTAATTCTACTCCTGTAACTTGATTCATACGATTATCCTCCTAAGATTAGTTTTCCTCACCAATCGCGTTGGTGATGTAGGTCATTGTCAGCATACAGAATACATATGTCTGAATTGCACCTGAGAACAGGTCAAAATAGAAATGTAATGCTGCCGGCCAAAGAATGGCAAATTTTGATAGCAAGGCGTAAATCAACGCCATAATCGCTGTTCCCGATAAAACGTTTGCGAACAAACGCAAGGATAATGATACAGGAACCGCGAAATCGCTGATAATGTTAATCGGTGCCCAAATCGGCCACGGATCGCAAAGGTCAGCGATAACTCCTTTGACTTTTTGATACTTAAAATGGTTAAAATGAATCAGGCAAAACGTAATAATTGCCATTGGGAATGTGACTCCGTAATCTGCCGTCGGCGGTCGCAATCCTAAAAGTCCGGATATGTTGCTTAGCAAGATAAAACCGAAAATTGTTCCGATATAGTTGGCAAACTTCCGATATTGCTTTTCGCCCATGGAAGAAAGTACCATATCATCCAATTTCTCTACGATAATCTCGCATGCACTGATAAGTCCGGTAGGATTATCGCCCGGCTTCACCTTACTGACTTTTACTTTGACAACAATGCCAAAAACCAGCAGAATCAGCATTACGATTAACAAACTCACATGTGTTGTGGTAATCCACAGCTTCTGCCCAAACACTTCATATTGAAACAGACCATGTACCATAAAGTCTACGTTTGTGGCAGCCAGCGCATAACTTCCCATTCATTCACCTCCCTTTCCTTTGGAACCTCTCAGACATTGTTCTCTTCCGTGCTCTGCGATTTTCCAAAAATGACTTTATGAATCAACGGTTGCAGGAAAGCCGCAACCTTTAATCCCATTACTCCGGCAAACCATGTAAAAATGTTTCCCAGTCGAAAGTATCCCATGGTCATGGACACCGCCACAACAACGAAATACCGAAATACCGCTTTGACAGCGATCATCGCCTGCCCTTTCTTATTCTGCACATCCATCATTCCCCAAATCGTCATGGAGATGTGAATGCTTAAAAAAAGCGCAAGACCAATTCCAATCAGCAAACCGCTGGTATAACGCAGCTTATCCTCCACCCACCAAACGCCAACCAACTCCACAAACAATCCATACACAAGGATGGTTGCTGTCAGCATAGGTAATGCAGGATTTAATCGTCGCAAATAGTTAATCATGATCTGCCCTGTCCTCTTTCTTCTCATCCACTACCGGATACGTCCAGGATGTCTCATCCCGTTTTATCATTTTCTTACTGATCTTATAGATGCTGGTTCCTCCGGACAATGCTCCGAGGAAAAAACCTACAATTACGAGAAAGGATGTCCCCAACTTTCCGTCCAGCCAATACCCGAAAAAAGTGCAGGCCAGAATCGGCACAATCATGTTAATGGAAAACTGCAAGATATAGGTGTATGCCTGTACCTGCTCCTTTTTTTCCTTTCTGCGCTTATCCATAAGAACCTCATTTCCTAGTATATCCCAAATTTTTGTGATTTTTGTGTATTTTAGTTATTATATCACCGGATTTCTGATAAAATGCGAAATTTTGGTGAATTCTTAGCTAGAATTGCATGTTTAACAGAATTCCGGCCACTGCTCCCGCTCCAATATAGACAATCGGGTGCTTTTTCCACTTTACAACTGCTCCAAAAAGAATGGCAAAAAGCACTACTGCCTTCCAGTCAATGGCCACCAGGAGCTTCTCAATTTCTTTCACTTCTTCTTTCAGAAAGCTGACCTTCACTATGGCAAAAGATGCCACCGTTAGTAATCCCACTACCGTAGGGCGCAATCCATCGAAAGCGTTTTTTACATATTTGTTCTTCTGAAAGGCATCCAGCATTCTGGCAATAATAATGATAATTATATAGGAAGGAAGCACTAAAGACAAAGTTGCCAATATACTTCCCGGCACCCCTCCTGCCAAATAGCCGGCAAAGGTTGCCATATTCACTCCCACCGGTCCCGGTGTGGACTCGGAAATGGCAATCATATCCACTAATTCCGATGTGGTATACCAATCATAGTTTTTTGCAATCTCATACAAAAAGGGGATGGTGGCCATACCGCCTCCGATTGCAAAAAGACCGGATTTAAAAAATTCCAAAAACAGATAAAGAAAGGTCATTGTGTATCCCCCTTCCTATCCTTGAAATACCGGTACACATTTCCGGCTATAATGGCAAAAATTACCATAAACACACTACTGATGCCGAATACTCCGGTAACCAGAATTGCCAGCAAAAACATAACCATGCCAAATACATTTTTTACGCCGGATTGATAGAGTTTTATGATGGAACTTAAGATTAGCGCACAGGCTGCAACCCGAATTCCCCACAAAGCATGCTGTACCACCGGATACTGGCTGATGTTTCCCAAAAAAGCGGCTACCAGCATAATAATGATAATGGACGGACTAACCACTCCCAGAGTCGTAACTGCTCCGCCAAGAACTTTTTTCCGCTTATATCCAATAAAAGTGGCAGTGTTCACCGCAATAATCCCCGGTGTGCACTGCCCTACAGCAAAATAGTTCAGTAACTCATCTTCCGTCGCCCAGCCCTTCTTGTCCACAATTTCCGCCTGAAGCATGGGCAACATCGCCATGCCTCCGCCGAAAGTCATAATTCCAACCCGGAAAAAACTGGTAAACAGTTCAAGATACTCTTTCATAACTACTCCATTTTCTATTTTAAATTTAATTTTGCCCCGGTTATAGTGTCAATTTTACTTCGCGATTTGTATGCTTATATTGATAATACTCCACACCTGCCGCATCCAGCATTCGCTTGGAAGCAATGGTGGAAGGCGTCATGGCATACTTATCACTTTCATATACAATTGTTTTAATGCCTGCCTGAATAATAGCTTTGGCACATTCATTGCAAGGGAATAAAGAAACATAAAGCTTGGCTCCCTCTAAGCTTCCGCCTCGATAATTCAATATGGCATTCAGCTCGCTATGGGTAGTGTAAAAGTACTTATTCTCCAGCGGGTCACCCTCTCTGGTCCATGGGAATTCGTCATCCGAACATCCCATGGGGAATCCATTATATCCCATGGATAAAATCTTGTTATCCTCGCTGACAATGCAGGCACCTACCTGCGTATTTGGATCCTTACTACGCATCCCGGATAAAATGGATACTCCCATAAAATACTCATCCCAGGATATATAGTCCTGTCTCTTATCGCTCATGCTTCTTAGTCCCCCTATTCTTTTGTATTATTTGGTTCCAAAGATTCTATCTCCGGCATCGCCAAGACCCGGAACGATATATCCCTGCTCATTTAAGCGCTCATCCAATGCACCGATGTAAATATCTACATCCGGATGTGCTTCTTTCATTCTCTCCACACCTTCCGGAGCGGCAATAACGCACAAGAAATGGATTTTTTGCACTCCTTTTTCTTTTAACATCTGAATGGCCGCTACAGAAGATCCTCCTGTTGCAAGCATCGGATCTACTACAAACACCTCACGTTCTCCGCAATCTTCAGGAAGTTTACAATAGTATTCAACCGGCTCTAAGGTTTCCGGATCACGATACAATCCGATGTGTCCAACTTTTGCTGCCGGAATCATGGCTAACATTCCGTCCACCATTCCTAAACCTGCTCTTAAAATCGGTACAACAGCCAGTTTCTTTCCCTTTAATTCTTTCACTGTGGTCTCACAGATTGGTGTCTGAACTGTCACATCGCAAAGTTCCAGATCTCTGGTTGCTTCGTAGCACTCTAACATCGCAATTTCACTAATCAGTTTACGAAATTCCTTTGAACCCAGTTCCTCTCTACGCACCCATCCAATCTTATGCTGGATCAACGGGTGATCCATTACTTTCACTTTCGACATTTGTTTTTTCTCCTTTGCTAACTAACTTCACTAGTTTCTTTATGATGATACTAAGAGACTCGTAGCATAATCCGTAAGACTGCAAAGTACCTCCGTACGGATCCATAATTTCCAACTCGTCTCCTGTAAGATCGGTCAATAATTGTACATTCCGGGCATTGGCAAACTGGGATAAAATCCGCTGTTTCTGCTGTTCCTCCATGGTCAGCACCAGTACTTCCTCGCCAAAATCCTCCTCTGTAAGCTGTACGCTTACCTCACCGGTGGCGGCAATTCCGTTACTAATTAGCACTGCCTCTGCCTTCTGGTTCATGGGTTGAGGAAACAATACCACAATTCCTCTGGCATCTGCTGTTACGGTTTCTTCCGTATTGTTCATATCGAAAATTGCCTTTGCCATCATGGCTCGCTCATTCCCATGGTCTTCCACAAATATGATTCTTTGAATATTCGCCATATTCCTATCCTTTTTCTTCATTATAAGAGGCTTCTCGAATAATCTTGTGACCGGCAGCCCGAATCAAACGATTCATAACAGCCTGTCCCACACCGCTTTCTCCAAAGCCTTCCGAATAGATGATATCCACCTGTTCTTCATCAAACTCCCGCAAAACACGATACAGCGCTTTTGCAACACTTGACTCGTCTCCTTCATGTCCGAGACTCTTTAAAATCAAACCTTCTTCCGCCTTCAGACCGGAAAATGCGGTAAAATTCTCTTCTGTAATCATAATACCACAACGCTTACCGGTGGCCAAAGCCTGTTTTGCCAGCTCTGCCATTTTCTCCGCCACCTGCGTCGGAGTTCTTCCTTCCACTATATAAAGTTCCGCCTTGGGAGCATAGTGACGATATTTCATTCCCGGGGCCTTCGGTTTCGCATCCTTCGACACTCCGTTAACCGCCGGATCGACTACAACCTCTTCTCCAAGAACTTCTTCCAACATTTCTTTCGTTATATAGCCGGGACGCAAAATACTGATTTGCTCTCCTGTGAAATCCACAATTGTGGACTCTATTCCAATTCCAACCGCTCCACCGTCCAAAATAAGCGGAATTCTGCCATTCATATCCTCATACACATGCTCTGCCAAAGTTGGACTTGGTCGTCCGGAGGTATTGGCACTGGGTGCAGCAATGTAACCGCCTGCTGCCTTTATAAATCCAAGGGCCACCGGATGGTTTGGCATTCGCACTCCAACAGTAGGAAGCCCGCCGGTGGTCTCATCCGGAACCACATCGCTCTTATAAAAGCACATGGTAAGAGGACCCGGCCAAAACGCTTCTGCCAATTGCTTCGCCTTCTTTGGAACAGATTTCACAATCCGCTCCAGGGCAGAAAACTCTGCAATATGAACTATCAAAGGATTATCACTTGGTCGTCCCTTAGCTGCATAAATCTTCCCGGATGCATCCTTATTTAAAGCATCACCACCGAGCCCGTACACTGTTTCTGTCGGAAAGGCCACTAACTCGCCGTTTCGGATCAGTTCGCCGGCTCTTTGCATATCCTCTTCCGAAAAAGAGGCATCTCTCATTTCCAATATTTCTGTTTTCATGGTTATAGTATACCACAAAGAATTCCGTATTTCCATACCCCATCCGCGATAGCTTTTGCCACCTTTTTCTGATACTCCCTGTTGCAGAGTTTCTTCGCCTCCTCCGTATTGCTCAAAAAACCGCACTCCACAATCACTGCAGGGCACGGCGACTTCTTCAAAATATAGTAGGAAGTATTTGGTTTTTTCTCCCGTGCACAATCCGGACAGAGTCTCTTTCTCAGCATTTCCTGCAATTCCCCGGCTAAAACTGCGCTTTTCTCACTGTGTTCATAGAAAAAAAGCTGTGGCCCGTATATTTTGCCGCTCTCAAAGCTGTTACAATGTATGCTAATACATATATCTGCGTCAAAAACACCCATAAGCTCCACCCGCTTCGCCATGTCCACCCCTTTATCTGCAGCCGGATCTCCTACGGCTGTGGTATCCTCTTCCCGAGTCATAAGCACCTGAAAGCCCTTTTTCTCAAGCTCTTTTCGTAACAAAAGAGAGATCTTTAAGTTTATCTCTTTTTCCGGAACCTCATTTACCGCGATTTTACCCGGATCTTTGCCTCCATGACCCGGATCGATCACGATTTTGAACGTCTTTGCCGCTTCTACACCTTTCTCGGTGCGTAAATCATGCTCTTTTACGCCGCAAAGCAGCCCTATACTTATAAAAAAACAGAAGCCGGATAACCACCATCCTTTGTGTATCCGACTTCCTTTTTCTTTAATCGGCATATCTTACTTCCACAAGCTTTCTATCAGTATATGCCGTCTTTATTCTTTTAATGTATGTATTTGATAATGGTATTCCAAGCAGTTCCATCCTCAAATCCCAGTTTCCAGAATGACACTCCGGCCAAACCATTTTCCTGTTCTACCTTCAGCTTCTCTTCCAAGGATGCTGCATTTTCCAACCAAATCTGATATTTCTTTCCGCCATTTTCATACTCTGCAAAATCCTGAGCCACACCGGCATCCCACTTTGGTGTTGCACCATTGACTTTAACCATATTGGCTGCCTGTGCCATACCCACCGCCTGGCTAGAGGTTTCATAGGTGGTTTTGCCGTCTTTTTCCTTCGGAGTCAGTTCCCACACTCTGGTGTAAAATGGCAATCCCAAGATAATCTGATCCTTTGGTACGGATTTCAATGTATTCTTTACACCGTCCTTTACAAATCCGATGGAGGAAACGCTTCCTGCCTCGGAACCGGCATAATGCTCATCATAGGCCATAATCACAACATAATCCGCAAAATCTGCCTGCTCCTTGCGATTATAAAATGCTGTATAGTTGGTGGGCACGTAATTATCCACCGACAAAATCAAATCATTTGCATGGCACTTTAAGGATAATTCTCGGATAAACTGAATATATCCATCACCAACGCTTGGCTTCAATGCTTCAATATCCACATTGATTCCGTCTAATTTATATTCGATTGCTTTTGCAATCAATGCGCTTACAAGATTTTCACGATAGGTTGTGGTGGAAAGCACCTTCTCGGCATCTGCTCCCTTTACCTCCAGGTTACTTACCAGTCCCCAAACCTCTATATTATGTGCGTGACAGTAGGAAACATAGTCCGCACTTGCCAAACTTCCGATACTTCCTTTACTGTCCGTCAGATAGAACCAAGTTGGAGATACTACCGTAACACCTTTTGTTTTTGCAAGTACGTTTGCAACCTGGGTATTTGCATAACTGCTGGTTACCTGATGCCATGCCATCAAGACCGTTCCGTCCTTCATACAATGGCGATATTCCGGCGCTTTTTTACTGAGTTTCAGTTTTGTGCCTTTCTTATCGGAAATTTTGGAATTCTGAATGAAGCCTCTGAAGCCATCGGCTGTTGCAACCTTTGTCCAGTTCTCCAATGTATCCATTACAACAAGCTGCTGCCCCTGCTTCACTTCCGTTAAAATCGGACTCTTAATGCCTCCCCTGAGTCGCACCTGTGTATCTTTCTCAACTTTTACTGTGGAAACCTTGCGGTCTCTCTTTTGAACCACAATTCGATCCGGATCCTTATCCAATTCATATTCTGCTCGAGAATGCAGCATTACGTAATCCATATTTACCCAAACCGCATCTCCTTCCAGGCGGAGAATTTCTCCCACATCTGCAGTTATTTTCTTCCGTCCGGCATAATAACTCTCGCTTCCCGGTTCAGCAACATAGGTATCCTCCGGGGTTGTGTATAACAACTTACTTTCGTTACTATCCCAATAAAAACGCTCATCAATAGAATCATGCAACGTCTGGTAATCCACATAAACATGGCCGCCTTCGTATCGTGCCTTGCTTTCCAGCTGTTCTTCTTCCAATATAATAGGTAACTCCGATTCCGCTGTTATTTGAAAGTAAGCCTTCAAATCAGCCTTTTCCTTACTTGGAGAATACTTCTTTATTAAAAATCCTGCTACCAGAAGCAACACGACTAATAGGGTCGCAATCAACGCAATCCATATTTTCTTTTGTTTCTTCATATCTTTACCTTCATCCCTTCTATGAAAATCGTTGAAACAATTCCAACAATACTAGTATATCACAAGCAGGCAAGGCAGGCAAATCCAAAGGAACTAATCCGTAAATTAGGAAAAGCCGGCATTAAACCGGCTTCTCCTTTGGCGTTCAAACTATAATATGTAACATCATTTCTTCCCGATTGTATCGTCTGTTTGCCTGTCATCATGAACATGTTGTAAACAGGTCCGCACGATTCTGCCCTCATTGTTGATTATATAATCCCGCATATAGCATCCATCCTCGCGAACTCTGTATTCCTTTTTCTTCATAGGAATTTCCTCTTTCTTTGAATAGTTCATCTTCCAGCACACTTTTCCGTACTCCGTTTCTACCTGCATTTCGCTTTCGTGATACATTATGAGACCGCAATGTGATACAATTCCTCCAGTCTTTTTTGCGTTATGCAAAAGGGATCCTCCACCTCATCAAATAACAGCATTTTCTCTTTGTCTTTTTTTCGAAATAATTTTCTGTAGTCTTTTCCCGCTGTAATTAAAATGCCGGTAAATGATAAGTCCCTGTTTTGCTCAAGAAAAGCGTAAAACCGCTCTATTCTCCAAGGGGCCAGGCGACTGAGTAAAAATGTTCGGTCGCAGATATGAGAGACCAACCGGTACTTTTCCAAACTGTCTCCGCAATCCAAAATCAAAAACGTGCCTTCTACCGCTGCCCACGCTTTCACTTTTTCCATACCTGCCTCCGGTATAAAATTTATTCTGTCCAGTTTAAATGTCCCATCTGTCTCAGACAATTCCGCTTGGAAAAACTGCCTGATTTTCGAATACACAGTTCCTCCCCCCACTTCCAGAACCGCAACCCGGTTCCATTTCCCGTTGCTCGCCATGATTGCCAGTTCAATAGCCAGAAGAGTCGCGCTCTCCGACGCTTCAAACCCGATTATTCCGATTGTCCATTTCTTTTCCGGATTCCTTTTTTGTAAAAACGTTTTCGTTCTCCTTCCCTTACGATTTCTCCGAATGTAATAATCCGTTAATTTGTAATATTAGTTTCTGAATTCTTTTCTCCGACTGATAGGGTGACTCCATCGCCGGAATCAGGTAAACCTCCTTTCCCAAAATTCTTGACAAGTCTTTCACCTCATCTCTCGTCTGAAGGCTGCACACCAGAATGCAGTTCTTCCGCCCTTTCAAAGCTAGGTATTGCTCCTCACTCATTCGTTGCTCCCAGGCTCTTGCACCGAGAACCAGGATGATTAGTGAATAATTCTCCAGTCCTTTCTCCGGACGGTAAACTCCCAAATCGCAAATATCCACTGTATTTACAGAATGCGGCTTCCTCTCTCCGGACTTTACAAATGGCCCATAGTCCGGTGTTGCCCGAAAGCATCCTCTCCAATATTCACTCTCTGTAAATCTACCTTCCTTTAAAAGAGAACTTCCTACAATCCATCTTTTTTTAGGGTCTTCCTTGTAACATGCGGGTACGCCCAACCGATTCAGACAGCCGGTTAGAAGTGCGGATACAAACGTTGTTCCCACTCGCGGCTGGCTCCCCAACACTGCCACTTTTTTATTAAGAAGGGATTTTTGATTTTCTTTTGCTTGATATCTCAGCTCTTTTAAGACTTCTTCTGCCTCTGACAAATTTGGGCTCCGCTCTGCTAAGTCCTCTTTCGTCATTCGATTCAATATCGATTGTATTCTGCTTTTTACCTCGAGGTCGTCAAAGCGGGTTTTTTCAAACATTTTTTTAAGTAAAATGCCTAGACTGTATACATCTGATGCAACAGTGGCAATTCTCCTTTGTCGGGTTTCCGGTGCCGAAAATTCTTCCGTTCCGTACTCTATATTCTCCAATTGTCCGGAAGGTGCAAATTCTGCCAGCCCGAAATCAAGAAGATAAACTATTTCATCCCGAACCAAAAAATGTTCACTTTTAAAGTCCAGATACAAAATCGGGCCTCTCAAGTGCTGATGTAATTTCTGAACAATAATAATCATCTGATGACTATATTTTATAAATTGTTCTTGTGAAATAAATTGCATTAGAATAGAATGCAATGATTTACCGGAAACGTACTCCTGAACGATATAACATATATTCTCATTCTCCCCATATTCATATAATTCTGGAATTCCCGGAAAAGATAAGCTCTTTAGAATAAGAACTTCCTGTTGATGTTGATGTTTTGCTGATTGTACGTCCGTGACCGCTTCCTTAAGAACTAAAAGCTTAGATAATTCCCTGTGACGTACAAGATAAACTCTTCTGCTACTCCCCACACCAATCTGATGTAAAACCTCGTACTTGGTTCTAATCGTATTATCTACTTATGCCATACCTCCTATCCTTTTATCCCTTCTCAATAAAAGGTATATCATATCTTTGACAATTTTGCAAGACATAAATTGAACACGTGTGTTTTTTTTTAATGAAATCAAGCCGTAATTCCTTGACCGTTCCTGAGGGTGGGCATATAATTATTATAATAAACGTACCATATTTGGTATTCTGCATAAAATAACTTAAATAAATCTTTACACACAGGCAGAAGATGTTTATAATGGTAGTGCTGTTTACCTCAATTTTTTAAAAGTAAGGAAGTGATATTATGAGAATTGAAAAAGTAAACGATACCCAGATTCGCTGCACTCTTACGAAAGAAGATTTAGCAGAAAGACAGATTAAATTAAGCGAACTTGCTTATGGCTCAGAGAAAGCCAAGACGCTTTTTAGAGACATGATTCAGCAGGCAGCTTTTGAATTCGGCTTTGAGGCTGAGAATATACCGCTTATGATCGAGGCAATCCCTCTTTCAACCGATGCTATTATTTTAATCATTACGAAGGTAGAATACCCGGAAGAACTTGACACACGCTTTTCCCAGTTCTCACCGGCATCGGAGGAAGATGATTTTGAACCCGATTCCCCGTTCCCGGAAGCTCCGCTTTTGGAAGGTGCCGAAGATATCATGCGATTATTGAACAAGTTAAAAGAAAATGCCACCGCAAAGAACAAGGATTCCGAGCCTGTGGCAGCAGAGAAACAGCACGAAACCGCAAAGCCCAAGAAGAAGGACGAATCCCCTTCCATGCCGAAGTTGTTCGTTATGAACACCATTCAGGAAGTTGAGCAGGCAGCTCACGTTTTGGCAGGAATTTATACAGGAGAGAATATTCTTTATCACAACACCAAGGATCAGAAATACTACTTGTTCCTGTATCGTTGTGAGCAAAGCACCGAAGATTTTAATCGAGTATGCAACATTCTTTCCGAATATGCAAGACAGCAGCGAGTATCTACAGCAACTGAAGCATTTTACAGAGAGCACTTTACTCCAATGCTCGAAAAGAATGCTCTTCAGCAGATTGACCAATTATAATCTATAGAAATAAGCACCGCCGGATTTTCCGACGGTGCATTTCTTATTCTTAGCTATTTTTATCTCTCAAGCGAAGCATCCAACGCAACTGCCACACGTTCCCGCAAATATACGGGTCGAGCCGGTTTTACAATGTAGTCCTTTGCATTCACTGCAAGGCATTTCATTACTGTTTCTTTATATACATTGGCGGTCAAAAAGATGACCGGCAAATCGGTAAATCCCATTTCCCGAATAGCTGCCACCGCTGCCACACCGTCCAAAGTCGGCATCTCTATATCCATGATTACCAGATCCGGAGCGCCTTTCTCACGAATATAGTTCATGGCTGCCAATCCGCTTTGCAGTGTGATTAAATGATACTGTTCTTTTGTCAATATGGAGCTCGTAGACTGAAGACTGATAATGGAATCGTCCACTATCATAATCTCTTTTTTTCTCTCTGCACCGGCAAGACGACTTTCGTTTAATTTGTCCACTGTTCCGGTATAATCTGCACTTGCCAGACTTTTCGGTATAATTGTAATATGTGCCCACTCCGGCAAGGATAAGTCCAAAGTAACCTCTTTTCCCAATACCTTTGTTGCATCAAGGGTTTTTACAATTGGGCGGAGCGGATCAGCAGAATGGTCAATAACAATTGCCTGTACACCGGTTGAAAGGCTTACTTCCATAGCAATCGGATATGCAGGAATTACCATCCGCATAGCGTCTACAACCTTCTCGTCAAAAAGGATATTTTTACCACCCATCAAATACTCAAAAGCATCCACCGGGGCATAGGGTTCCTTATATGGTCTTCTGCTGATGAGGGCATCATATACGTCCACGGCATGAAGAATCTTTGCCATAGGAGAAAGCTCTTCTCCGGTTAGCCCGGAAGGATATCCGCTTCCGTTTTCGTTTTCATGGTGGCACAAAACCGCCTGCCGTACAACTGCCGATATTTCATGATTGTCGTACAGCATGTCATAAGCATCTTTCGGATGATTTTTAACTAATTCAAACTCTTCATCCGAAAGCTGTCCCGGCTTGTTTAAAATCTCCGGTGGGATTTTCTGTTTTCCAAGGTCATGGCATATTCCGGCCTGGGCAAGCTGCACCAGCTCTTCTTCGTTCATACCCATGTATTTTCCCACGGCAGCCGCATACACGGCAACATTTACGGAATGATGATAGGTATAATCATCATAGGAACGCATATCAAACAGGTCGATACTTAATTTTTCCAGATTGGAAATATCTGTCACAATCTGTTTTGCGGAAGCCATAAGCTTCCCGATATCATTTTCCGCAACTGCTTTTACACCTTCCGCCAAGGTCATTTCCGAAATGACTTCCTGCATTTCCACGGTTTCAGAACCGGAATCAAAAATGTATGCTCCCAGATATCCCTTTTCTGCCAAATAGGAAATATATTCGTCTGTCAACGTTACGCCTTCTTTTATCATGAAGGAGCGACTCGGACTAACAATATCCCGTCCTACCACCATACCGGGTACCAGTTCTTCTGTTAAAACAAATCTCATACGTATTCTCCTTTATATTTCACCTTACACCACCATTTGTCGGATACTCTGAATCGCTTTTTCAAAAGCCGCCCTGTCAAAATCTCGCACAGCCGCTTCCAGCTTTGACACTTCCTTTTCCACATTTGAGTTGGAAAAAGTGTGATTTCCCAACTCCAGCATCATTTCATTCAAAGACATTGTATCATAGTTATTCATGGCGTTTTCTAGCTGTTCCAATGTTCGCTGCAATTCTTCTTCGCTCAACTCTTCTTCTGTTTCGCCATCAAACAATGCCTCTCCCAACTTCTCCGCTATTGTTTCGTAGGCTTTTACATATTCAGCGTGATTCTCGCTAATATAAGATATTTCCTGCCTCTTTGCCGCTACTTCCAAAGCCTTGGCCTCTGCAAAAAGATCTCGAACTCCAATCTGCGCTGCCGCATTCTTCATAGCATGCACTTTTATCCTATAGGAGGAAAGGTTCTCCTCTTCTCCCTGCAACGCTCCGGTATAATACTTTTCCAACTCCGCAATATCTCTTTTTGCGGTTTCACAAAAGATCTTTACAATCTCTAAAAGCTTCTCCTGATTCGGCATATTCTCTAAGGCCTGTTTCCAATCCACTCCCGGTACCGCTGGTAAGCTATATGTTTCGCAGTTAAAAACCATTGTTGCCGGCTTTGAACCGCGACCTTCGTATGCCTTCTCAGGCAAATATTTCTTTAAAAGTTCCACTAAATCCTTAATTTTAACCGGTTTTGACAGATACTCCGCAAAACCTTCTTTCAAATATGCTTCTCTTGCGCCGGATATGGCGTTGGCAGTAAGTGCTATCACTTTTACCCCTTCATCAATAAGCTTTTGCTCTTTCATGGCGTGAAGCGTCTGCACTCCATCCATGCCCGGCATCATGTGATCCAATAAGATAACATCATATCGGTTCTTTTGAACAAGGGGCAACGCCTCTTCCCCGGAATCTGCCGTATCCGGTACAATGTCGCACAATCCCAGAAGATTCTTCATAACCCGGATGTTCATATCGTTATCATCTACCACAAGAACCTTCGCCAACGGTGCATAAATTACTTCCACCTGCTTTCGCGGTTCATGGCTTTCCTCAATTCTTCTGTCAAAATCCCCTATGGCTGTTGCATCCGCCACTTCCTGTTCCAAAACAAAAGAAAAGGTCGAGCCCACTCCGTACTCGCTTTTCACGTCCAGCTTACTTCCCATCATTCCAAGCAAACTGGTAACAATGGATATACCTAAACCGGTACCTTCAATATTTCGATTACGAACCTCCTCCAATCGCTCGAAAGAAACGTTCAATTTTGCAATGTCTTCTTCTTTGATACCGATTCCTGTATCCTCCACAGACACGGTGATAATAGCCTTGTTTTCCCGCATCCCCTCATATCCGATGGAAAGCGTCACACTTCCCTCATTGGTATACTTTACTGCATTGGAAAGAAGATTACTGATAATCTGTGCAATTCGCACATCGTCACCCACCAATGCACAAGGAATATTCCTGTCTATATGATGTAAAAAGTTCAGTCCTTTACTTTCCGCCCCCTGTGCCACAGAATTCAATATATCATTAATAAGAGAAGAGGTATCATAACGAACCGGATGAACCTCCATCTTTCCGTTTTCAATTTTTGAAAAATCAAGAATACTGTTAATCAAGGACAGCAAGGTGTTTCCTGCCGAATCAATATTCTCCGCGAATTCTAAAATCTCGCCATCCTTCGCCTTACGCAGAATCATTTCATTCATTCCCAACACCGTATTAATCGGCGTTCGAATTTCATGAGACATCTGCGCCAAAAAAGAGCTTTTGGCCTGAGATGCAACTTTCAGCTTATCAATCAATTCCATTTCTTCCGAAATGTCCACATATACGCAAAGATAACAGAAAGGCTCGCCATAATCATCCTTCAGCGCATTAAACCGCATAGAATAGGTTCGACCACACTGCCTATCCTTCACCCTTATGTATACCGTTTCTAAAGCGCGCAAAAACAATTCTTCCTGGGTAATCCCTTCCAGATGAAAGATATCAAAAATACCGTAACCGCCATCACAATTTCGGTTGGTAATCCGCTCCGAATACCGGTTTTGTATTACCATTTTCTTTTCTGTGTTAAAAACGATAATACCCGCATCTATAAAGTCTAAAAAACGATCCGCAATATTTCCCATCCGAATATCGAAGGAATTTAACTTTGTCGCCCCGTAATATATAACTGCCGTACAAGCAAAGCTTCCAATTCCCGACATGGGTACACTGGGATATCCCATAACCGGCAAAAAGGTATCCGGCAAGGTAAAAAATATCAAAAGAAAGTTGGCAAGAAAGCACATCCTAATAAAGCGCTTTTCTCTTTGCAGAGCGTTGGTTTTAATCCATACCAATCCAATGGTAAAAAGGATAAGAAAGGACAAGGCAACGAAAAAAGAATGATACCCTCTGTTAAGCACAAACCCTTTTGACGCATACCAGGTGGTCCAGTTTCCAATTCTCACAAACTCGTCCACTCCGGTTTTAGAAAAAAGGCAATAGTCAACAACCGCAGAAAAAGCCACCATTCCTCTGACTATTTTAATCGTATTTTTATTTTTTAAAGCGATTTTTGAGAACAAACATGCTTCTGCTATAAGAAATCCGTCCACTCCGGAGACACCGATTTTACGCCACAATTCACAGACTCCGAAATCCGCCGTGATGCCGATAAAGCCATAGCAGATACACCAGATTCCCGAAAAAATACCCATCGCCAGAATATAAAGGCTGATATCCCTAGAATACTTTCTGTTACGCAGATAAAAGCTGATTCCAAAAACATCTGCCACCATTCCCAGCATCAATAATAAGTAATTTACGATAATTCCCATATCATACTCCACTCAAAAAGGACGGTCACATCTGTGGACCGCCCTTACCATTCTTCGTCTTAGGCCTGTGTTGCTAAAAATTCGTTAATGGTATCAACCAATGCATCAGCGTCTACGCCGTGTACTGCAGCGGCATCTTCGATGGATTCCATCTGAGAAGATGGGCATCCAAGGCAATGCATACCGATTCCTAACAAAATCGGAGCAACATTCTCATTAATGTTCAGCAATTCACCGATCATGGTCTGCTTTGTAACCTGTGCCATTTGAACTTCCTCCTTAAAACTCATACTATGGTCACAATTATAACGCTAGATTGGAAAAAAAGCAATTCTTTCCCTTAATATACTTGAAAAACTCTGATGAATGTATTACAATGTGCGTAAGGTTATGAACTAATCTTATATTATGTAAAATAAAAAGGAGGATATTTACTATGGCATACGTAATTTCTGATGCATGTGTAATGTGTGGAACATGCGAAGGACAGTGTCCGGTTGGTGCTATCAGCCAGGGAGACAGCCAGTATCAGATTGATGAGGCTGCTTGTGTTGAGTGCGGAACTTGTGCAGGTGCTTGCCCAGTTGGTGCTATCAGCAACTAATACCTACGAAAGATAAGTAAGCTGTTATGTTTCAGAGATATAATTATCCTGTTTCGTAACAGCTTCTTTTTTATTACCTCGAAGTTCTTCTTTCAGCTTTGCGGCCACCTCACGCTGACCCCATTTCCAAAAATGACTCTTTCTGTCTGATTTTAGTTGTTGCCGGATTGCAAGATCCAGCTTTCGATATTGTTCTTCCTGTTTCGTCATGGTCTCCCGGGCGATGTCATTCATTTCGCCGATAATTCTGTTTGACAGTTCCCGACCAAGTTCTTCCCGGTTTTCTTCCATGGCCTGGCGTACTGCTTCATTGATTATTTCTTGAAATTTCCGCATTTTATCTATCTTTGCAGCGGCAATATCCTGTTCTTGTGGTGTTGTACCTGTGTAATTCCCCATCTCTGCGCCAACCTGTGACCGGATTGCCTGGAGCTGGTAACCCTCCTCCTTTAATTCCTTAATATTACGGAACATATCTATCTGTTCCTGGTAATAAACCCTGTGTCCCAGCTCATTTCGCGGGATTGTGAGTTGTAGCTCCTCTTCCCAGTAGCGTAATGTATGGGCGTGCACGTGCAGTATATTTGCCGCGTCTGTTATTGTGTAGCGGTTATTCATATCAAAATCCCTCCTCACCGTTCATAAGACAAGTTTAGAGCAATTATTCCTACCCCTCAAGAAAGATTCACCGCATGTTTTGACAAAAATCGAACGCCGCGATTAATATCGCGGCGTCTCCAAATTTGCAAATCTTGTATGTTCGCCAATCCATGCCAGATAAACGGTTCCTGTTGGGCCGTTTCTTTGCTTAGCAATAATCAACTCTGCAATTCCCTTGTCTGGCGAATCTTTGTTATAGTATTCATCACGGTATAAAAACATTACTACGTCGGCATCCTGCTCGATGGCTCCGGATTCACGAAGATCCGAAAGCATAGGACGATGATCCGGTCTTTGTTCTACCGCTCGGCTAAGCTGAGATAATGCTACTACCGGCACCTGAAGCTCACGAGCAAGGGATTTCAAGGATCTGGAAATATCCGAAATCTTCTGCTGCTGGCTCTCAATCTTATCAGAACCGGTCATCAACTGTAAGTAGTCAATGATAACAATGGAAAGGTCATATTCCAATTTATATTTTCTACATTTGGAACGAAGCTCCGGCACAGTAATTCCCGGCGTATCGTCGATAATCAATTTGGATTCACCGATAACACCGGCACCTTCTACCAATCGTTCCCACTCTTCTGCCTGCAAATTACCATTTCTAAGAGTCTGGGCATCTACACGGGATTCTGCGGAAAGGAAACGGTTAACCAACTGTTCCTTTGACATCTCCAAACTGAATATTGCAGTGGTTTTCTTTTCTTTTACCGCAATATTCTGAGCTATATTCAATACAATAGCGGTTTTACCCATAGAAGGACGAGCCGCCAAAATTACCAAATCGGATGGCTGTAATCCACTGGTACGATAATCCAAATCAATAAAACCGGTTGGAATTCCCGTAACTGACCCTGTATTCTGGGATGCCTTTTCAATCTTCTTCAAGGCATTCATAACCACCTGTTTAATGGGAACAAATTCACCCGTTGCCCGGGTCTGCAACAAGTTAAAAATATCTTTTTCCGTTGTTGCAAGAATGGAATCCAAGGATTCTTCCCCGGTATAACACTGGTTTGCTATATTCTCTGTAATGCGAATCAAACGCCGCTCCACCGCTTTTTCCGCAACAATGGTGGCATAATAGCGCACATTGGCAGAAGTTGGAACCGCGTTAATAATCTGCATGATGTATTCCGTACTTGTAATATGCTCCGGCGCTCCTTTTTCCTTTAACCGCTCTACTGTGGTCACCGGATCCACCGGATGTCCTTCGTTATACAACTCCAGCATAGCCTCATACATGAGACCAAGCTGCTGGCTGTAAAAATTCTCTGCTGTGACGATTTCTGATGCCACCACTATGGCCTGTTTGTCCATCAACATGGAACCGATAACCGATTCCTCTGCCTCTTGGCTGTGTGGCATAATTCGTTTGATTGAAACTTCTTCCATCTGTTTCACCTAGTTCTCTACTACTTTTACACGAAGGGTTGCTGTTACCTGGGGGTGAAGCTTAATTGGCACCTCCGTCACTCCAAGGCTACGAATCGGCTCATCCAGCTGCATTTTCTTCTTGTCTAAATCCAATCCCAACTGTTCTTTGGCTGCCTGAGCGATTTCCTTGGTGGAAACGGAACCAAAAGTTCTTCCGCCCTCGCCCGCTTTAATTTTTACGGTAACTGATTTGTCTTTCAAGTTCTCACCCAAGGCCTTCGCCTGGTCCAAATGCTCTTTTGCCACCTTTTCTTCGTTCTTATTCTGCAGCTTAAGATCATTCAGATTCTTTGCATTTGCTTCAATTGCCTGCTTTTTTACAATGAGGTTACGGGCATAACCCTGGCTTACCTCAATAATGTCTCCTTTTTTACCATGGGATTTCACATCCTGGGTTAAAATCAGCTTCATAGTTAAATATCTCCCTCTTCAATCATAGTATCCAATGTCTCTTTTAACTTATCCTTTGCTTCTTCAATACTCATATCTGTAAGCTGTGCTCCGGCGACATTCAAATGTCCGCCTCCACCAAGACGCTCCATGATAATCTGTACATTTACTTCATCAATAGAACGGGAACTAATAAAAATCTTACCCTGATAATCCGTCAAAACAAAGGACGCTTTTATTCCAACAATATCCAGCAACTCATTGGCTGCCTGAGCTCCGGCAATAGTCGGGCTCTCCAGATGATCGCTTCCGCACACCGTAATGGCATATTCGCCGCGATAAACTTCCGCCAAACGAACTGCCTCGGCCCTCGCTTTGTAAGATGTCATATCATTACGAAGCATTTTTCGAACACGTACTACATCCGCACCGCTTCGGCGCAAGTATGCTGCTGCCTCAAAGGTTCTTACACCTGTCTTGGCCATGAAGTTATTTGTGTCAATCAAAATTCCGGCATATAAGGCATCTGCCTCCACATCCCCCAGCTTAATATCCTCTGAGAAATACTGTAATACCTCTGAAATCATTTCACAGGTCGAGGAAGCGTATGGCTCGATATAAGACAATACCGCATTCTCAATAACTTCCGCTCCCTGTCTGTGGTGGTCGAATACAACGATTGTCTTGACCACATTCAACAGTTCCGGACACTCTGTATAAGACGGCTTATTGGTATCTACTACCACTACCGCCGTATTAAACTTATCAGCTAATTCCATCGCCTCATCCCGATCAATAAACATCTTCTCGGTATAACCGTTCTCTTCATTAAAACGGTCTTTCACCGGGCGAAGGGATGAACTTACATGATTCAATACGATATAGGCACGCTTTCCAAGAACATTGGCTGCTCGGTAAATACCCACTGCCGCTCCTAAGGCATCCACATCACTAATGGAATGTCCCATAACAATAACCTGTTCTTTTGTTTCTAAGATTTCTCTTAACGCCTGTGCTTTTACTCTTGCTTTTACTCGGGTGCTCTTTTCCACCTGCTGGGTCTTTCCTCCGTAGTAAGAAATCTTCTCGGTGGATTTTACTACAGCTTGATCACCGCCTCGACCCAATGCCAGGTCAATGGCCGCTCTGGTATACTCGTAATTCTGGGTATACGTCTTGCTTCCGTCACCAATTCCGATACTCAGAGTAATGGCCATTTCATTACCGATCTTGATGCTTTTTACATCTTCAATCAGGCTGAAGCGGTCTTCTTCCAACCCTTCCAGATATTTCCGCTTGAATACAATGAAATACTTATCTTTCTCAATCTTCTTAACGATTCCGTCCGTATTTCCAAAGTACTTGTTAACCTTTCGATCTACCAATGCGATTAAAAGAGAACGCTTTACTTCTTCGATACTCTCTAAGGCTTCCTCATAGTTATCAATGTAAACCAGGGCGGAAACAAGTTTCTGCTCCTCGTTCTCTTTCAAACTTTCCTGAAGCTGGGTCTCGTCAAACATGTACATAACAAAAAGGCTTTCAAAGTCATTGACTGCCTCTTTCTTATCCTCTGCATCCCGGGCGCTGTCGTCAATAAACACCCGCCGAATTACCAGATGGTAAAACACATCCTCATTTGTAATGTACAGGTGATGCTCATCCACTACCTTGTGGAGTAATTCTTTGGTAACCGTCGGAAGCAGTGTAGTAATGGACTTATGGTAACCCTTCGTTGTTTCAAAATGTGCCAGAAATCGTTGATTCTGCCACAATACCTTACCATCAACATCCATCAGCACATAAGGTATTTCAAACTCGTCTAACAAATACCTTTGCATGACGCCATAGGCTGTAGCATAATCCGTCAATTCCGACTTGAAATAGGGCTTCATCGCCATACCGATAAAAACGGCGATTACAACATAAATTCCGGACAGTCCCACTAAAAGCAGTCCCGCATTGGGATATATGTAAAATACAATTCCATCCATAACGATCAGCAATACAATCAGTGCTGCCGGTATGGTCAGTAACCCTCGAAATCTGTTCTTCATTCGAGCCTCCTGTTTTCATACGATTATTCGCGCCGGCAAAAAAGCCGACAGCTATCGGCTATATTATACCACAATTAGTGACTTAGGTAAACTACATACTGCACGATAACAGACGAACGTCTGTTATACCACAATTAGCGACTTAGGTAAACTACATACTGCACGATAACAGACGAACGTCTGTTATACCACAGCAGTACGAACCGAGCAAGTCCGCGGCTATATACCGCCTTTTTACGAAAAAAGAGGACCCGCTTGTTCTGCGGATCCTCCCCTATTTTATTAAGCATATAACGGATATTTATCGGTTAAACCTTTTACTAATTCTTTTGCTTTTTCAACACCGTCTCCCTCACGCTCGTCGATTGCAAGACGAATTGCTTCAGCAACTACAACCATATCCTCTTCTTTGAATCCACGGCTGGTAACAGCTGCTGTTCCAAGACGGATACCGCTTGTTACAAATGGAGATGCCGGATCATTCGGAATGGTGTTCTTGTTACAGGTAATGTTAGCGGAATCAAGTAATTTCTCGCACTCTTTACCGGTAATATTTTTGTTCAGAAGGCTTACTAACATCAAGTGGTTATCTGTACCACCGGATACAATCTCGAAACCTCTCTTAATAAGCTCGTTAGCCAAGGTAGAGCAGTTCTTTAAAATCTGCTGCTGATATTCCTTGAATTCCGGAGATAATGCCTCCTTGAAGCAAACTGCCTTTGCTGCGATAGTGTGCATCAAAGGACCACCCTGGATTCCCGGGAAAATAGCCTTGTTGAAGTTGAACTTCTTGTTAGCCTCCTCAGTTGCCATAATCATACCACCACGAGGTCCGCGAAGGGTCTTGTGAGTTGTGGTTGTAGCAACATCTACATATGGGAATGGGCTTGGATGAAGTCCGGTTGCAACCAAACCAGCGATATGTGCGATATCTGCCATAAGTACTGCACCAACTTCGTCTGCAATCTCTCTGAACTTCTTAAAGTCGATGGTTCTTGCATAAGCGGAAGCTCCGCAGATAATCATCTTTGGCTTGCACTCTAATGCGATTCTTCTAACTTCATCATAATCGATAAATCCTTCATCATTAACTCCGTAAGGAACTACGTTGAAGTATTTTCCGGACATATTAACTGGGCTTCCGTGTGAAAGATGTCCGCCGTGGTCAAGAGACATACCCATGTAGGTGTCTCCCGGCTCCAATACTGCAAAGAAAACGCCCATGTTTGCCTGTGCGCCGGAGTGTGGCTGCACATTTACATAATCGCAATGGAAAATCTCCTTTGCTCTTTCTCTTGCAAGATTCTCAACTACGTCTACACACTCACATCCGCCGTAATATCTCTTTCCAGGATATCCTTCAGCGTACTTATTTGTAAGCTGGCTTCCCATTGCAGCCATAACTGCCTTACTAACTACGTTCTCAGAAGCAATAAGCTCAATGTGGCTCTGCTGTCTGCCATTCTCGGCTGTAATCGCAGCCGCAATTTCAGGGTCTACTTTCTGGATCTCTTCAAAGGTAAACATTCCCTTTCCTCCTCGAATACATTTCTTTAATATTTTGTTTTATCACTGGTTTATGAAAAACCACTCCATTTCCTATTATAGCAAGCCACTCCTATAAACTCAATGGAAAGATTGAAAATGTTTTCATTTTTTTGTCAAATTTTCTGTTGATTCCTAGTAGCATACTAGTATAATGAAATAGTCAGTGGATTCTTCCGTTTCCATCTGACTATCTATTGTATCGAAAGGAGAAAGCCATGCGCTACCCTGAATTTTTAACTTCAACAGGAACCATCGGTTTTGTAGCCCCTTCCTTGGGCTGCGCAACTGAGCCATATATTAGCCGATTCGCTTCGGCACAGAAAAAATTAACTGCCCTGGGACACCGTTTTCAATTCGGACCCAACTGCTCAATCTGTGAAGGTATCGGCATTAGCAATACTCCCGCTAAATGCGGCGATGAATTAAATACCATGTACAAAAGTGCTGACAACGACGCCATTATCTCCTGCGGAGGCGGCGAAATGATGTGTGAAGTCGTACCTTTTATGGATTTTGAAAAAATCCGCAACTCCAAGCCAAAATGGTATATGGGCTATTCCGATAACACGAACTTTACTTTTACTTCCGCAACCCTTGCAGATACTGCTGCCATTTACGGCCCCTGCATCGGTGATTTTGGCATGGAGCCCTGGCATGAAGCCGTTGCCGATGCCTACGGACTTTTAACCGGAAGTAAACTTCACTTTAAGAACTATTCTCAATGGGAATTAGACTCAGAAGACGACGCCCCGGCAAATGCGCCCTATCATGTGACAGAGCCTACAGTTATGAAGGCCTTTGTTCCCGGTTATGACGACCTGGAGCTGGGTAGCAGCCCTACCGATGCTTCCGGTGCTCCGGACTTGGTTCGCTTTGAAGGACGCCTGATTGGCGGCTGCATGGATTGTCTGGAAAACTTAATCGGCACACCTTATGATAAGGTCGCTGATTTTGCTGAACGCTACAAGGAAGATGGCATTATCTGGTTCTTAGAAGCCTGCGAATTAAATGTTTTCAGCATTCGCCGCACCATCTGGCACATGAAGTCCGCCAGTTGGTTTAAACACGTAAAAGGCTTCCTTTTCGGCCGCCCGGGAATTTACGGTGAAGAACTTTTCGGCCTTGACCAGTACCGCGCTGTTACAGATCTTTTATCTGAATTTGGGGTCCCCATCCTGATGGATTTGGATATCGGTCACCACCCTCCTATGATTCCTATGCTGTGCGGTGGCTACGGCAAAGTGGAATTCTCGGAAAAAGAGAACCGATTTGAAATTGAGTATGAATTGAAGTAGCGGGGCTTTCCTGCTCCCAGACATACGGCGGCCCCGATTTTTCCGACCCCGGAGCACTGACTCGGTATATAGCATAATGTATATGCCAAAAGTGCCGAGCCTCCGCATATTATCGGCGCTGGCTCGGTATATAGAGCTTCGTCCCTGTCGATTTGCTACATTTTTCCTGCAAATATGGCCAACACTCGGTATATACGTTTTTCAACATTACAAAAGGTTACAATTTTCCCCTGTTTTAGGGTAAAATTGTAACCTTTTGGGTTGTTGCATTAATTATAGACCGAGTGTTGACATCTATTCTGCTTTTAGTGCTTGATTATATTACCTATATGTAATATAATCAAAGAAAGGGGAAGCTGTGAAATTAGAAAAAATTAATATTGCGGCATTGAAAACATTTATACCATTTCGGCAGTCAAAAAAGAATTTAGAAAAGCAGCCGGAGAGCCCTGGCAAAACAGTCCACCATGGAAACGCTACCAGAAAAAACTACTCCAAGATCTTGCCGTACTTGACGTTGAACTCGAACATGCCATTAACTTACCTCAATTTGAAAAGCTAGTGGATGATAAATACCTATTCAGCATTCGCCACCCGGAAGCAAAGAAAAATGTCCGCATACTTTACACCATACAATCCGGTTTGGTTATATTACTTGTAGCATTTCTGGAAAATAACATCAGCGATTATAAACGAGCTATTTACACAGCCAGATTTCGATTAAAATGGCTGGAACGTAGTTAGGAGGGAAGCAGTATGAGTATAAAAGATAAAATTTTACAAGCAGAAAACACTACCTGGGTCACAGATGGTATGTCTGATGTCGAAATAAAAACCACTATTGAATTGGCACGGATATCTGCAAAAATAGAGTCCTGTCGTCTTGATATGGGCATGACCCAGCAAGAATTTGCGGATTACATGGGTGTTTCACAGGGAATGGTTTCCAAGTGGGAAAGCCGAGCTTATAATTTTACTATTCGTTCCTTAAACGAAATTTTTTCTAAACTCAATTTGGAATGTACTATTACCATTTCAAAGGCCGGCACTCCCAAGGTCTCTTCCATCAACAGCAAAAATGTGAGGGGCTAATGCCCCTCACCAACTCAGCCTTCGCTATATTTTCTTAAACAACCGCGCACTCCAGAACTCCATCCCCAGCTCTTCCAGATAAAAATGCAAAATCGCCTTCCAGTTCTTGGTTGCCGTACCTACCATCATATACGATGCCTCCGGTTTTACAAGATTTTCCACATACAGGAACAAGGCTGATCCCACACCCCTGGAACGGGCATCCGGTACAACATACAGTTCCTCAACTTCAAAATAGGCTGTGTCAGCCGGCATAATAACTTCCATATTTTTGGAATGGTGGATATTTCCAAAAAGGTAGCCACAGACTTTACCACCTTCTTCTGCGAAAAAGATTCGGTTTCCCTCAATATCCGATTTTTCATTTGCACGATAGCCAAAACTGCTCCGCTCTTTTTCCCAATCAATAGAAAAATTGATTAGTTGTACCAACACCTCATCTGTCAAATCTACTTCATATACTTTCATCCATGCCCTCCTCAAATGCAAGCCTGCATGAAGTATACCATACCCTTCCATTTTTTACCAGAAAACCGAAAAATAATACCATTGGTCTGTATGTACAATCCATTTCGTATTCTGAGTATATTGTTTTCTGACTCAAATATCTTTAGTCTATTTGTAGGATAAAAGATAAGGAGATAGGCAAGATTATGAGTGTTACCCAAGAAGTAGGACAGCGTATTCGCTACTATCGCAAGCAACAGGGACTAAGTCAGGAAGCATTAGCGGAACACTGTGGTTTCCATCCCACCTACATTGGTCAACTGGAACGGGGAGAAAAGAATCCATCCATAGAGAGTATTCATCGTATCACCCAGGGTTTGCAGATTTCCATGAGCAAATTCTTGGAAAATATTGATGATATGGATTCCGAAGAAAACAACGTTCCTTTAGAGCTTTATCGTCGATGTATGGAACTATCGCCGCAAAAGCAACAGGCACTTTTGGATGCTTTAAAATGCATTCTTCAAATATGGTAAAAAGTATGCCCCCTGACGGATTTAACCGTCAGGGGGTTTTGAATATAATTCTTTAATTTGTAATATTACCGGTAGAAGTAGCTGTTGGTGTCTCGTCATTTACAGTAATTATGAATTTTGATGTATAGGTTTTATCTGTCGGGTACTTTGTCCCGTCCTTAAATCGGATTGTTACCGTTGCTTTTACGTTAGCCTTAGTATTGTTCGAGTATGAAATATCGCAAGCCTCACGGATTTTGTCCCAACCTTCAATGATTTCGGCTGCAATGTTTTTATCCTTATACTCAATCGTAAGTTTGGTTATCTTAATACCGACACCCTCACTTGCCGGCATTACCTCTTGGGCAAGCTCTCTACCTTCTTCACTATTAATGTACATTTTACCACCATAAGCAAGCTCCATGGTAACCTTACTGATATCACTATCATACAGTTTGTATTTCATTAGATATGATCCACAGTAATAGTTACTTTTTGCCTCGGCTAACGCACATTCTTCCGTTACTACCTCCGGTTCCGTTGACTGCTCGATCTCCGGATCCTGCTGCGATTGCGTTTCAGATTCAGTTTTGATGGTAAGCGTATAAGCAGATCCCTGTTTCAACTCGCTCTTCTTATAACTCCAGTTTCCATTCTTATCAACTACTTTCGTAAACTGTACCAACTGGGACGTAACCGTTTTGCTTGTACGACTCCTGGAATACTCAATATAATAGATCTTCTCTGCTTCCGGTTTCGTCACTCCCTCAATATACGGCTCTGTTTTGGAAAGATCTGCCTGCGTTACCTCATAATAAGTGGAATAACTTCCTTTTATTTTTTTCCCGGTACCTTTGACTGTCAACTTTCCGCCATCTGTCGCAATTTTTGAATCTTTCCATGAAAGACTATAATCTATACCCGGCTCTAAGGCTACATAGTTGCCTTCCGGATTTTTCAGAGAAACCGCTACGCTATCAGCATCATGTCCGCCCGGATTATATGCATAGGATGTCTTTGACTCAATCTTTATAGCGCCGGACTCTACCATTCCTTTTTTTATATTTATCGTATTTATCTTATAGGTCTGGTTAAAAGTTCCGGTCCATTTTCCATCGATAGAATCTGCATCTACTATCAGTTTATACGAACCGGGAGCAGATAAGTCCACACCGATATCATCCACCTTACTTAAATCCAGTTTATTACCCACTAAATCACTAAGAAGGACCTCTTTTCCATCAATGGTAAAAGGCATCTGCTCCAACTTGCTTGTACTACCGGTATAGTAGGTATAATCACCCACCTCTACGGCTTCGCTCACAGTTTTTTGATAGCAAAGTCGAATCTGCTTCCTATCACTATCCGATATCTTTTCATCGTCAATGCTGAATTCCAATACCGGTGCCTTTGATGTCCAATCTATATTTTTTGTAGCTAACTTCACGTGGGATTTACCAAGCTTCTTACCTTTGATGGTAACCTTCACCTTCGTCGGTTCAACTACACCATATTGGATAAGAGAACCTTCCGGATGATGCTTTCCTTTCTCATCTATCCAGTCCATAACCGGTCCCACATGAATATAATACGTTCCGGAATCCTTCAGTATTGTGGTACTCCAATCTTTTTTACCGCAAATAAATTCATCATCTTTATAGAGACTTACATCAATTCTCGGATCACTTAATTGGAATGTGGTTTTACCGACTTTTGCTGTACCGGTACCCAAGTTCACAAAATTTAATGGTCTCAAATCTGTTCCATAATCAAGCTTCTTTGTAACACCGTTCACCTTAAGCTTTTTACTGTTTTTGGGCATACCAATCGCATCTACTCTATCCAGATTATCATACAGATTATCTCCCGGCTGAAGGTCTTCTCCGCAGATACTTCCGGTGATAAAATTGGAACCTTTCTCTGTTGCTACCGCCACCACATCAAAGAAGCGAACTGTATCATTTTTCGCATAGCGTCCGCTTGCTTGTCTGCTCTGAATAACACCGGTTTCTTCATCAATAAAATATTCCAAAATTTTAATCTGATAGCATTTTTTGTTCACTTTTTTATTCGCCAGGTTAACAACTGTTGGCTTTATAATCTTCTCTAAATCTTTGTTATTCCCGTACTTAACAAACTGGTTTTTTATCTGCATAGTGGCTACTTGACCGAACCGGGCAGGCAGAATGGTAAAACAAGCGTTACCAGTTTGCAGTCCTTTATAGATTCCTTTGCCCTTTGCTATAACTGCCGGAGCCCTTTTATCGGTGGAGGAAGCTGCATTCACATTATTCTTGTAACTTAAGGTATAATCATCCCCTATAGTAAGCTGCTTATCACCATAAAATACCTTTACATCCAAAATACCGTTACAACCTTTTTTTGCTGCTGGTTTTAGATCATCCCGCGCCACCAGTTTATCTCCGGTATATACTACCGAAGGAATGTACACTACATAAAAATTCTCATCCATTTTATCCCAGGCAATCTTTTTGTTCTTTGTCTGACCAAAATCAGCATTAATCTGAATCACTTCTCCATAGGCATCTGCATCAAGGCTGAATTTTACGCCATCGTAGATGTCCCCTGCTCCAAGAGGCTCTGCTTCTTCTTCCTTCAGCGCTGTCAGCAGACCTTCCTCTCCCTGAAGATACCATTTTGCCTTCTTGGTTCGGTTCTTCTTAGCTGCTTCCTGGCTCTTCTTCGCTTGCTCCGTTAAGCCTTCCTTTGGTTTTTCTTCATCTTCTTTGAAGTAAAACGGATTAACCGTAAATTCCACTACCTTCTTAACGCTTCCGTCTTCCTGTTTTACTTCCTTTACTTCACCGATGAGTTCCACCGGTGCTTTGGGGATTTCCGGAGTTTTCTCAACGTTTGGCTGTCCGGATGTTCCGGACTCATCTTTTGTCGCATCCGTTGTAATATAGTAAAGCTGCTGCCCCTCCATGTCCTTCATTTTCAAGGTTCTGGAGTCAGAAACCATATAACAGGAATACTTCTGGTTGGAAGCCAGTTCAAAATTACTCTGCAAAAGCTTGCCAATGGTATTATCAAATTCCGGTGCGCCCTCTCCCTGTTGTGGCAGCGCACCGATACCCGGTGTAGCAAGCGCAATTGCCCTTGCACCGTATAGAAAATCCGGTTTTTCGCCAATTTCTGCAAAATCAATCTCAGAAAAACTATGATTCGTCCAGGTTAAAAGTGATGTAAGATCTCCCAGTCCTTCCACTTTACCAAGCAAAGCAGTATACTTACCGGAATAATCTTTTACATCCAATTTGTTCTCCGGCTGCTCGTTTAAAACAACCTTGTCGTCTTTATCAAGCAGTGCCACCTTTATTTTACCAACGTATTTTCCATCCGCATTGATGCCGCCTACTCCTTTTTGCAGACCGGCTTTCTTAACGCCCTTGATTTCCTCTGCATTAACCAGAATAATCGGCTGTTTACTAATGGTAATTTCTTTTTCTGCGGAAAGATTCAGCATATCATTATATCCGGTAACATACCAGATTGTTCCTGCGGAAAGATTCTTCGGATTCTCTGCAAGTTTTGCCAGTTGCTCCTTGACAGACTTTTCTTCACCCGAAAAATACGCTGCTGCTGCTTCCTGTCTGGTTTTATCATCTGTCTCGGTGCTGACATACCAACGCACAGAACCAATGTTGTCGTATTTTTCAGTCTTGTCCTCACCCTCAACATAGCCGACCTTAAAATAGTCCGCAAAATCCAGGTTCTCAAGCGCCTCATCATTTAATGTGTACAGCTTACCATAATACTGACCCTCGTCGAGTTTCATCTGCACATCATCGCTAAGGCTGACAAGATCAATCTTATTACTGTCTTCTGCCAGCTTATAATTTGCTTTAGTAAATCCTTCGCCCAGTTTTAAATCTTCTGTCTCAAAAGAATCCGCGGCAATGAAAAACTGATAGTCCTTCATTTTTTCCAGGTCGGTAAATGTGACCTCACCATCATAAGCAATTTTGTCTCCTGCCTTGTTTACAAGAGTAAAGCTTTCCACCGTGACAGGAAGCTCCTCTTCCTTGTCATCCAAAACTTTTACCACCAGATCCTTTGCCGGATTAAAGGTAGTTGCTTCATCAAGCAGGAATCCGGTTGACTCATCTTTCGCCATAGAAAGCTGAAGGGTAACCGGTTGTTTCTCCACTTTTAACTTTGCAACGGCTACCGCTCCTGCCTCAACTACATCTCCGTTTTTATCAAACTGATTCTTGTCAAAAGCAAGCGCCACGGTGTACTCTCCTGCTGCTAAAACATCGTTTCCGGAAAGTGCCTTCCAGTCCTCGCTTGTACTTAAACTATCGTAGGATGCACCTGCTGCAAGGCTCTTTGCTCCCTTTGCATAAAACCATGTTGCTCCCTTCCAGTCTTTGGATGCTGCCTCCCTTGGTGTTCCTACTCCCTGTTTGACTACATCAAGTTTCAAGGTTGCATTATCCTTCAGGTTTTTCACCAACTCGCTTCCGGTTATACCGTAAGTATCCTTTACATCCTTAAGAGTCGCTCCTACTTTGTAGGTTGACCCTGTATAAGTCCAGGAACCGTACAAAGTTGTATTTTGCTCAACCGTTACGCTTTCTACTTTGTTTCCCTCTGTCATTTCGGAATCGGTATACCAACCGTTAAAAACATAGTTTTCTTTTGTCGGAGTCTTTAACTCAACCGTAGTTCCTTCTTCAACAGAAGCCGGGTTGGAACCGCATTCCTCTCCGGTCACTTCCTTACCGTCTACCATATAGGTTAATTTGTATGTTGTCTTAACCTGATCTTCCGTAATGATAATCGGAGTTGACTTCGATTCCCACTGAGCGTAGAGGGTGAGCTTTAGACTATACCCATCTGTACTGATTTCATACTCTGTTTTTCCATTGTCCGTCAATTTTTCTGCATTATGTTTTTCTTCAATTCCATTATCAAATTGATACTTCCATCCAACGAACTTTTGATTTGTTGTATTTGGTAATGCCGGTAATCTAATGGAACTATATGGCCTAGGAACATAATAATATCTACTTGGCGTTCCAGATGTTTGCTTTGCACCTGTAACATTGGGTATACTCTGCCCTTTTAAACTATCTGCATCAAATGCAATTTCTGTGTTAATTGCTCCTAAGGTTACACTATTTATTTTATCCCCATCGCCCCCAGCTATAAGTCTCCAACAACATGGGTTTGAATTAGGATTAACATCCATGTCTCCAAAACCTGGCACAGTTAACGTATGTGCAGTCTCTTCAACAACCCAGTTCAGACTATGACCAATCTCATCACCGTCCAAATTCTGAACCGTAATTATTGGGTCGGTAGTCGGCCAATTTGCCTCCGGTATAGAAATGCTGTCTCCAACTTCTACCGCATAACAATCGCCGAAGTCTTGACCATTTACTTTTGCCCTGCTTTCCACAACACTAATAATATGTGTCTCCGCAGGCGTTGGTCCGTCTGCCCGCACAAACTGCAATTCGCTCACCAGCATGGCCAGCGCCAGCAGCATTGCTAAAAATCTCCTCTCCTTTTTCACTTATTGTAACCTCCTTTTTTCTATTTCCGCATTAACATGCTTCTATTAATTTAATTGCACAAAGGTCCTATTTTACTCACCAAATTACAAAAAAAATTAAAACCATGTGGAGCAGGAGCATTCTCCCATTCCACATGGTTTCAGTTTTTAGTAATTCTGTGCCTGAACCTCAAAGTAACTTTGAGGATGGTTGCACACTGGGCATACTTCCGGTGCATCAGTTCCCACAACAACATGACCGCAGTTACGGCATTCCCAAACCTTTACTTCACTCTTTTTAAATACTTCCTGAGCCTCTACATTATGCAGCAATGCGCGATAACGCTCTTCATGGTGCTTCTCAATGGCTCCAACTCCACGGAATTTCTCAGCCAGCTCCGGAAAGCCTTCCGCTTCTGCAGTTTTGGCAAACTCATCATACATATCCGTCCACTCATAATTCTCGCCATCTGCTGCTGCCTCAAGATTCTCAGCCGTGCTGCCAATTCCGTTTAACTCCTTAAACCACAGTTTAGCATGCTCTTTTTCATTATCCGCAGTGTGTAAAAACAAAGCCGCAATTTGCTCGTATCCTTCCTTTTTTGCTTTTGACGCAAAATAGGTGTACTTATTTCTTGCCTGAGACTCACCGGCAAAAGCAGCCAGTAAATTCTTCTCTGTTTGTGTTCCCTTGTACTTGTTTTCGCTCATTTTTAAACCTCTCTTACTTTAATCTTACGCCTTCCAAAGGCTATGCAGGTTACAGTATGCGTATACTTCCTCCACTGCATCCCCTTCACAGATGGCAAAACAAGCCTTCGGCGCATCGCCCGGATTCAAGAGTTTTCTCTGGTTTCCGGTCCTAGTGCGGATTGCAATCCACTGAATATAGTGCTCCGGCTGCATCGGATGCTCCACTTCGCCAACTGTTACGGTTACAATGTTATCCTTTACTTCGTAAACCGGTACATGCTTCTCAGCCGCACCGTCAGCGGTTCCCGGAATAATTTCCTTCATAGCTTCTCCACAGCACATGATTGGCACACCTGTCTTATTCACGATTGCCACAATCTGCCCGCAATGTGCACAACGATAAAACTTCATCTCCATTTGAAAACCCTCCTTGTCTTAATTATCAAATTTTAACTATAGCGTAGCAAACACGCTCGTACCCATATCATAGCAGTTTTATAATAGTTGTCAATACTCTTTCAAAAATCTTCTTGATTCATCAGAAATTTTTTCACGTTCGCTGGATTCATTTTTTATTTTATTAGCCCCAACAGTACCTCTTGCCGCCAGGCTATCTTTTTCGGCACAATTTGTTAGCCCGCGTTTCACTTCCCACCGCTAGGCTAATCTTCTCAGCAAAATCTGATAGCCTGTGTCTCACTTCTTATCACTGGGCTACCTCTCGCACATTTAAAAGAGCGTGTGAAAATCACACGCCCTTTGGAGTTACTTCCCATAACATTTTTTGCACTTTCGAAGTCCCATTTCCTTTGCTTCGCTAAGTCTTACTTTATAATATGTTCCGTTACCACATTTTCGCTTGTGATAGCATGAACCGGTTTCGGTAATGTAGACCGTCTTAGCTTTTGCCTGTACCTCAGGTTGAACAACGCTCACGCTGCTTTGTACCGGATTTGCAACCATTACAGGACTACAAAATCCGAGTGTAAGACTCAGCAAAGCTACAACAACTTTTACTTTAATTTTTTTCATTCTGATCAACACCTCCCACTATAAAACCTGCTTTGTCCTACCCCTTTGACTTTCATTATTGCATTTATTTGTGACTAATGTTAGGATAATAAAGAAAAAGTGTATAGATATCCTATTCATTACTTCTTACATCAAAGGCAAGCGTTGTATCCAAATCAATTTCTCCATCCTTAAAAGTGTATGGAATGTCTACCTTTGCCTTACTTCCGCTTGTATATCTAATTTGAACATAATCCTTTAATACTACATATTTCCCTCCATTTGTCATGCCTAATGCTGTCAGCTCAAATTTATTCGGAGCTATGAATTCCAATTTGCATGCTGTATTGTTTACGAAGAATGTCAAATAATAACCATTTAACTGATTACGCACCTTATCCGTCACTTTCTTTCCAGCCTTCTTATGTCCTTCAACATATTTTTTATAGCCTTCAGGATCGACCTTCTTGGCAATCTGTGTCTCAGACTTACACTTAATAATGTCATCCGTCGAAATTTTTAGGTCAGATGAATCCGATATTCCATATAATTCCAAAGTAATGTTCTTAGTTGATTGAAATTCTAATTCAGGTATTTCAAAGGTAGTAAGAACCAACTTGGATTCACCAATATTTACTTCTTTTATATAATCACCATAATAATAATTTTTTGTTTTCGTTCCTACCGAAACATGTTCAGAATCATAGGTGTTTGTTCCTTCAAAGGATATTTTACATGATTTACTGCTAATTTTTAGATTTTCGTCTTCTGTAAACGCCTCATAAAATACATATAAAAGTTTTTTTGATGCATCATTCTTGGCTTCATATGACTCATCATAATATAGTCCCTTTAGTCTTACATGATCTGTTTCAAAAACACCGCTTTCTGACTGTTCTTTGTTATCATCTGCTGAGTTTTCATTAATCTTAAACGGATATTCGTTTTTTGAGTTTCCATCGAGCGTTTTTCCATCTTCTTTATATAAAAGAACCTCAAATGTTCCCTCCAAATCCTTCAGTTGTTCCAAAGAATCCAATGCTTCATTATCTGAGTCTCCCTGTTTTCGGATATTATAATTATATATTCCGCTTTTACCCGGCATAGGTCCTTCATTTCCAGTTTTCAAAACTGAGTTTACAGCCTCATCACCAATATAAATATTCCTGAGATTTATAATAAATTTCCGATCACTTTTATTTGTTATTTTCACAGATATGTTTTTCTCTAATTGTTCTCCCGTACTCCAATTAACCTTTTCCTGATAAAATGAAAGCAACTCCACCTTAACCAAATCCTCATCAATAAGAACCTTCGGTTCTTCAAATTCTATCCTATCTTCTTCTCCTTGTGCATTGTCTGCGTTGTTTGCTTTTTGGGAATCACTCTTATTTGTTTTTGTTGTCCCTCCACATCCCGTAAATACCGTGGCAACCATTGCTGTTGCCATAATTAAGACCAAAATTTTTTTCTTCATCTTTGTTTTCTTCCTCCTTCATTAGTAACCCACCACACTAGCTCCATATAATGCCTGACTTTGGCTAAACTCTTCATATTCAAGCTGTTCAATCAAAAAACAAAACCACTAACTGATTTCGTTCCTCCGACAAATGAACTCCTACACCACAAATGCTATGCTTATCTTTTTGTATGAGCGCCATGCTCCCCTTTGCAGCATTAACTTCATATCCTTTCATTCTCCTAAAAATCATCAGATATTCTTGAAACTGCTCTTGTGCTTTTTCTTCATCCGGTGAAAGAATGTAACTATATGTGTTATTTCCCTCTGTAGAAAAATGGGTATAATACGCAACCCCCATCACGCTAGAATCTGGCGTAGGTATTGTTTCGTTTTCCTCATAATATTCCCAGCTTGATTCCTCCGATGTATTATTTTCACTTTCGCTTTCCTCAGTAGATTGCCCCACCTCACTTTTTACTTTAATATCATTGGATTCTGAAATGCTCTGACCCGAACCGCACGCCATAAGACAGGTTGAAAGCAGTAATATTGGTAGTATATATTTTTTCGCCGTGAAAACCTCCCCTTTCAAATATTATTATATTTAGTCATCTTTGGGATAATCATAGCACGCAAAAATGCTAAAGTCAATGTATATTTACCTATCTTTGGGATATTCTAAAAAGGACATCAATATAGACTTATGAAGATTTACAAATATAAAAACGGACGATGCAATATCTCCGGATTAAAAATTAGGCAATTGCGGGAAAAATCGAATATGTCACAAGAAGAACTATCTGCCGCTCTACAGCTCATAGGATTGGATATTACACAAAAAGCAATCAGCAGAATTGAAACCGGAGAGCGTGTCGTTCCTGATTTTGAATTACTTTACTTTTCTAAAATATGGAATATACCGATACAATATTTTTTTCAAATCGATGTAAAAGATTAGATGTACAAAAACTGCGATATTTTCTGTGAACTAAAAATCCGGGCAAAACCTTGAGAAACAGGGTCTCGCGAGGCGTCGGTACTTAGACACCATGAAATGGGGTCTTATGTACCGCTACGCCGAGGGCGAAGCGAAAGCGTCCCTGTGACAAGGTTTTGCCCGGATTCTACAAGTCACGAAAAAGGGAGCAGCTTTCGCTACTCCCTTTCAAAAATCTTATTCTGCTACGTATGGCATAAGTGCAATGTGTCTTGCTCTCTTGATAGCCACAGTAAGAGCTCTCTGATGTTTTGCACAGTTTCCTGTGATTCTTCTTGGTAAAATCTTACCTCTTTCAGAGACATATCTCTTTAATTTGTTGGTGTCCTTGTAGTCGATTACATTGTCGTTACCACAAAATACACAAACTTTTTTTCTTCTATGCATTCCGCCGCGTCTCTTTGGACCGTCAGCTCTGTCACCTTTATTGAAAGCCATGATGTTACCTCCTATTATACTTGGCAGTATTTGCTGCCCTCTTACAAACTATTATAATTTGAAGGATTAGTCGAATGGTAATTCGTCATCTAATCCGTCCGGGATGTTCATGAATCCATCCCCAACCGCTGAACTTGGTGCCGGGCTTGCTGCCTGCTGTGGCGCCGGTGCCGGAGCGCTCTGCTGATAGCTCATAGCGTTATCGCTGCTTGCCTTGCTCTCTGCAAACTCCTGCTGCTCTACCACGATGTCTGTAGTGTATACTCTCTGTCCATCCTTCTCGTAGGATCCGGTCTGAATACGACCTTCCACAAGAATCTTGGTTCCTTTGCGGAAATATTTCTCTGCAAATTCACCGGACTTACCAAAAGCCACACACTGAATAAAATCTGCGCTCTGCTCACCGTCTCTCTTAAAACGACGATCAACAGCCAAGGTATATCTTGCAACAGCCATTGACTGACTTCCCTGTGAATAACGGACCTCAGGGTCTCTAGTCAATCTTCCCATAAGTATTACTTTGTTCATACGATTCCTCTCCTATTTATGCTTCGTCCGCTCTCACGCATAAGTATCTGATAACATTCTCTTCGATACGAAGACGATCCTCAAGCTGTGCCGGAGCTGTAGCTTCTGCATCAAACTGGATAAAGTAATAGAATCCTTCGTTCATTTTCTGGATTTCGTAAGCAAGTTTCTTCTTGCCCCAATCATCAACATTAGTGATTGTTCCTCCAAAACGAGTGATCATTTCCTTTACTTTTTCGAGTTTTTCGCTTCTAGCTTCATCCTCTAATTTAGCGCTGAGAACGAGTGCTAATTCATATTTGTTCATGCGAATTGTACCTCCTTTTGGTCTCTGGCTCCTGAACTTTAAATCAGGAACAAGGAAAAAAATAATATATCACGAATTGATATTTTACCATACTTACTCATTACTTTCAAGTATTTTTTTAATATTTTTTTCCACTTTTACACGGGGCAGCATAACCATATGGCCACAGCCGTCGCACTTTAACCGAAAATCGGCACCCACCCGCAAAACTTCCCAGGTATTGCTTCCGCAGGGATGTTTCTTCTTCATAAGCAGATGATTTCCAACCTGAATATCCACGCTATTCCTCCATTGCCTCTACCGCAAGCTTCATCACCGATGCAATATCATCCTGTATCAGAAGATCTGCGGAATTGTCCGCGCTGGTAGCACTCTTGTTAATAAGCACCAGATTCTTTCCGCGGAAATAATACAAAAGTCCTGCTGCCGGATAAACCACCAGGGACGTACCACCTACAATCAGTGTATCCGCCGCAGAAATGGCATTAATGGCATTGTTAATCACATTTTGATCCAAACCTTCCTCATATAATACCACATCCGGTCGTACTTTTCCTCCGCAGGCGTCACAAATCGGTTCCCCTTCCGCCTCAAGGACATAGGAAGCATCGAACTTCTTATAACAGTTCTGGCAGTAATTCCGATGTACGGAACCATGAAGCTCATATACAACCTTCGAGCCTGCCATCTGATGAAGTCCGTCAATGTTCTGGGTTACCACAGCCTTTAATTTCCCCATTTCCTCTAACTTCGCCAGAGCATAATGGCAATCATTGGGCTTTGCATCCGGGTAAATCAAATTCTTCTTGTAAAAATCATAGAATTCATCCGGGTGCTGAATCAAAAAACTGTGGGACACCGCCTGTTCCGGTGAAATGTTCCGGTTCAGCTTCTTACTGAATATTCCGGTAGAGCTTCGAAAATCCGGAATATTACTGGCGGTACTGACCCCTGCGCCGCCGAAAAATACGATGTTCTCACTTTCATTCAAAATCTCTGTTAATTTCAAAATTCTGTTTTCCATACGATCACCTCATTTTTCCAAATTGCGCTTCCTCGATTGCTTTTTTTCCTATTGTGATGTATAATTGCTTAGATTGTTTCTACTAGTATAACACAAGTTTAGGTAAGAGTATAACTATGAAGAAGATAAAATTTAAAAAATTATCACTACCTTTCTTTAATAAGGTAAAAACTAAATATGAAACCTTCAAATCCGGGTTGAAACATCCACAGCTTTTTATGTATCTGTGTTTGTATTTATTTATTCCGTTTGTTTTAAACTTTTTTATTGAATGCCTGGAGCTGAAGTCGGTGGGAAAAGCCTTTCAGTTCCTTATTTTTTCGCCCTATGCTTTTATGGCGAACACCCTGATTATCATCATGACCCTTTCGGTTACGCTTTTATTGAAAAAGCGCCATTTCTGGGTTATGGTGGGAAGCGTAATCTGGATGATTTTCGGTATTGCAAACTTCGTATTGCTTTGCAACCGTGTAACACCCTTTACGGCAAACGACCTGATTCTTATTGATGCGTTGTTCGAAGTATTGGAAAAATACTTCACCACCTTCCAGGTGGTGCTTTTGATCATCTTGATGGCACTGGGTCTTGTTCTTTTGATAATCCTGTTTTTCCGGGCTACCAAAGAGCCGCGGATTAAGCTTTATTATTCCGTTCCGGTTATTGCCGCAATCGTGGCACTGACTGTAGGAAGCGTGAAGCTTGGTATTCACCTGGATTATTTGGAAGAACAATTTGCGGAACTGTCCGCTGCTTACCGAAACAACGGATTTGTTTACTGTTTTACCAACAGCTTAATTGATAACGGTGTCAGCAAACCCCGGAATTATTCAGCGGAAACTATGAAAGCAATTGTCGAGGAAGATCATATTTCCCTGAATTCCAAGAAGGCAAAGAAGAAACCCAACATCATTTTTATCCAGTTGGAATCCTTATTCGACATCGGAGAATTAGATGATGTAACCTTTTCCGGTGAAGTTTTACCGAATATCAACCGATTGCAGGCCCGTAACGGCGGCCTTTTCTCCGCTCCGGTTATTGGTGCCGGAACGGTAAATACGGAATTTGAAGTTTTAACCGGCATGAACATGGACGACTTCGGTGCAGGTGAGTATCCTTTTAAAACGATTTTGAAAGAAACCACTACCGAAAGCCTTGCCTATAATCTGAAGCCTTACGGCTACAGTTTACATGCCCTCCATAACAATACGGGTAAATTTTACAGCCGGGATATTGTATATGGAAATCTCGGATTTGAAGATTTTACCTCTGTGGAATATATGCAGAATTATGACCGAACCCTTATGGGTTGGGCGAAGGACTACTGCCTGACAGACTACATCCTGAAATGTATGGATAAGACCAAGGGAAGAGATTTGGTCTATACCATTTCCGTTCAAGGTCATGGAAGTTACAGTGTATCAGAAGAATACGAACATCATGTACGTATCACGGACATCAGCCCGAAAAAAGAAGCTTACCGGGATCAGATTGAATACTATGCCAATATGATCTGGGAAATGGATGACTTCATTGGACAGCTTATTAAAGCCTTGAAGAAACGAGGCGAAGATGTTGTGTTGGTTGCCTACGGCGATCATCTCCCCAGCCTTGATATTCAGGATAGCGAGCTGGATGGCAGAAACGTATACCAGACAGATTATTTTATCTGGAACAACTGTGGATTACAGTTCGGACATAAAGATTTGTCCGCAAATGAAATCAGTTCCTATGTATTGAAGAAGCTGGGCATGAAGAACGGCGTTATCAATTCCTACCACCAGAACCACGGCAACGATCCGGATTTCGGAAAGCAAATTGCTGCATTGGAATACGATATGCTTTACGGCAAACAGCTGGTTTATGATGGTAAGAATCCTTATAAACCTACAGACATGAAGTTCGGTTTGTATCCTATTAAGATTGACAATGTCATTCCGGATGATACCAGCTCCAATGCCTACATTGTTCGAGGCGAGAATTTTACAACCTACAGTCGTGTCTATGTTAACGACAAGCAGATGGAAACCCGGTTCATTGACAGCAACACCTTACAGGTGAAACCCAAAGATGAACTAACCACCGAAGATGTAATCACTGTATGGCAGTCCCATCTGACCTGCACCGACCCTTATACCTACAAGGTGGTTCCTATGAATCTAACGGACGAAGCTCTTGAGCGACTGGAGGAAACAACAGAAGAAGAATCTCAGGAATAAAAAATTGGACAGTCACATAAGTGGCTGTCCATTTTATTATAAGTTAAAGAATGCTGTCGCAATCTTAAAGTATACCAGAATCGAGCAAGTATCCACCACCGTTGTAATAAGCGGTGATGCCATTAACGCCGGGTCTAAGCCCATCTTCTTGGCAGTCAGCGGCAACACGCCTCCGATAAATTTCGCCAGAATAACCGTCATTGCCAAAGAGCAGGCTACCACTATGGCTAATTGAGCGCTTCTGTACATAATGTAGATTCGTATTCCGTTTACTACTGCCAAAATACTTCCTACAAGAATAGAAACTCCGAATTCCTTAAAGATAACCTTAAAGATATCCTTAAAGACAATCTCATCCAGCGCAATACCACGAATAATCAAGGTAGAACTCTGGGCTCCACAGTTTCCACCGGTATCCATCAACATCGGAATAAAGGATACCAACAAAGGAACTGCGGCAAAAGCCTTCTCATAGCTGGTGAGGATGGTTCCGGTTAAGGTAGAGGATAACATCAATACCAAAAGCCATGCAATACGGTTCTTGGCATGCTTGAAAATAGATGTTTTAAAATAGGTGTCCTCTGCCGAAGTAATAGCCGCCATCCTGGTAATATCCTCGGTGTTCTCATCCTGTAATACTTCCATAGCGTCGTCTACGGTGATAATTCCCACCAGGCGATCCTCTTTATCCACTACCGGAAAAGCTAAGAAACCGTATTTATTGAACATCTTGGCAACATCTTCCTGGTCATCGGAAGTAGACAAGGTAATAATGTTGGTCTCCATGATATCTTCAATTCTTTCTTCGTCCTGAGAAATCAAGAGATCCTTTACGGTTACCAATCCAATCAGCTTTCGGTTCTCTGTAACGTAAACGGTGTAAACAGTCTCACTGTCACTTGCCATCTTTCGAATTCTGGTAATGGCTTCTCCCACCGTCATATTCTTCTTGATGTTTACGTATTCCACCGTCATCATGCTTCCGGCGGAATCCTTTGGATATTTCAAAAGCTCGTTAATCTGCTTTCTTGTTTTCGGATCTGTGTGGCGCAAAATTCTGGCAACCACATTGGCCGGCATTTCCTCAATCATGTCCACCGTATCATCCAAAAACAAGTCATCCAAAATCTGTTCCAACTCCTTATCTGTCATGGAGTTTACCAATGTAGTCTGGGTGTCATGCTCCATAAAAGCAAACACCTCAGCTGCCTCTTCCTTTCCAAGAAGCCGGAAGACTAAGGGCAGCTCTTTTTCATTTAATTCTTCAAAAATAGCTGCCACGTCCGCCTCGTTGGTCTGGGCAAAAAGTTCTTTTAATTGTGTATATTTTCTTGCCTGTAATAATTCTTTGATTTTTTCCAAATCATCCTCTAAATAGTTGGTGTCGAAATATTCTTCCTGCATCATACCCTCCTATCTGAGGAAACACTGAGTATCAGCATTTCTCTCTATAGCAACGCCTGATAAACGTCTCGCTTTGAAATTCCACGCTCCTTGGCAGTCATACGCATGGCTTCTTTGTGGTCATAGCCCTGCTCTTCAAACCGTTTCACGTGTTCTTCAATAGACAGATCCGCATAGGCGTCCCGCTTTTCTTCTTCAATCTGTTGCTTACTTTTTCCTTCTATGACAATAACAAACTCTCCCTTAGGGTCACACCCGCTGTAACCTGCTAAGGCTTTGGAAAAAGTGGTACGGTCTACGTTTTCGTAGCGCTTGCTGATTTCCTTTACCAGTGAAATGGAACGATCCCCCAACGCATCGAAAAGCTCCTTTAAGGTCTTTACCAAATGGTGCGGTGCTTCGTAAAGAATAATGGTTCGGGTTTCCTGCTTTAATTCTTCAATAACTCTGGCTCTTTCTTTTTTATCCTTGGGCAAAAAAGCCTCAAAACAGAACCGTCTTGTTTTTTGACCGGACAAAGTCAATGCAGTAATTACAGCGCTGGCTCCCGGCAAGGAAGTGACGGGTACTCCCTCTTCATAACAAATTCTTACCAGTTCTTCTCCCGGATCCGATATACCGGGGGTTCCTGCGTCAGTAATCAGGGCAATATTCTTCCCCTCTTTTAACTTCTCGACTAACTGGTAGGCCTTTTCAATCTTATTAAACTCATGATAACTGGTCATGGGTGTTTTAATCTCGAAATGATTTAACAGTTTAATGGAATTTCGGGTATCCTCACAGGCAATTAAATCCACTTCCTGCAAAGTTCGAAGCACTCGTAAGGTGATATCTTCCAGATTTCCTATGGGTGTTGCACATAAATACAAGGTTCCTGTCATGGGATGCCCTCCTTTCCAATTTATTCTTCGTATAAAGTAATAACTTCTTCTGTGTAAACCCCCGGCTCTTTGTATACAATCAAGGGTTTTTCCACTGTCATACGGGGATTCCCGTACAGACTTCCTTCAATGAGTACCATGTTGGGCTCTTTATCTACATAAGGATACACCAACTGCATGCGCTTGGGTTCCAAACGATACTTCATCATCACCGCCATGATTTCCGGTAACCGGAATGGACGATGCACCATATAAAAACGTCCCTTTGGTTTTAAAAGCCCTGCTGCCTGGCTCACCACATCCTCCAGTGTACAGAGAATCTCGTGTCTGGCAATGGCTTTTTCACTGTCAGGATTCACCAACCCGTGTTGCCCTATCATATACGGGGGATTGGATGTGACAACATCATAAGAGGATGCCCCGAAAATCTTCGTTGCATCCTTAATGTCACCGGTACATATGGTAATCTTATCTTCTAAGTGATTATATGCCACAGAACGTCGCGCCATATCTGCGCTTTCTTCCTGGATTTCCAGGCCGGTAAAATGGGCACCCTCACTTCGTGCCTCCAACAATATGGGAATTACACCGGTTCCGGTTCCTAAATCCACCATGGTCTCTTCCGGCTTAACTTTTGCAAATCCGGCCAGTAAAACGGCGTCCATACCGAAGCAGAATCGCTTCTCGTCCTGAATGATCTTATATCCGTTCCGGTTTAAATCATCCAGCCGCTCTCCGGCTTTTAACTCCATCATGACAACTTGGAGGAACCTTCTTTGTCCTCAAGGGATGCTAATTCTTTAATTTCTTCTGCAGTAACCTGTACCTTACGTCTCTTGGGCTTAAATTTCAGGTCGTTAATGTGGAATTCCTCCAGCTCAATCTCACCATCTACTTCCATGAGAAGCTTCACATTCTGACGAAGCACATTTACACTGGATACTTCACCTTTACGGCCGTCTTTGGTAAATACGGTCTCTCCCACTGCCGGCAAGCGACTGTTTAAGTACTCGTAGGTCTCTGCTTCATTTTTCAAACAACACATCAGTCTTCCGCAAACTCCGGAAATCTTAGTCGGATTTAAGGAAAGGCTCTGCTCTTTCGCCATTTTAATGGATACCGGAGCAAATTCCGGAAGATAGGTTTTACAGCAAAGTTCTCTGCCGCAAATTCCAATTCCTCCCAAAACCTTGGTCTCATCACGAACACCAATCTGTCTTAACTCAATTCTGGTGCGGAAAACAGATGCCAGGTCTTTTACCAGCTCGCGGAAATCAATTCGTCCGTCTGCGGTAAAATAAAACAGCAACTTATTATTATCAAATGTGTATTCCACATCCACCAATTTCATTTCCAAACCATGCTTGGCAATTTTCTCCAAGCAAATCTGAAAGGCTTCTTTTTCTTTCTCACGGTTCCTGATAACCTGTTCTTCGTCTTTGTCAGTTGCAAGACGCATAACCGGCTTCAAGGGACTTACGATTGCCTCTTCCTCAATCATTTTATCTGCAATAACCACGATACCGTATTCCACGCCACGGGCGGTCTCTACGATTACGTGATCATTCTGTTCAATCTTCAAATCACCGGGATCAAAATAGTAAATCTTTCCCGCTGTACGAAAACGAACACCAACAACTTTTATCATAGTATTCTCCATTCTAGTTTTCTTTTATGGTTAAAAACAGCAATTCCAACACCAAATCCAGCTTCACATTAGCCCGAACTCTGCTACGGGCAGTTTCAATTGCCTGGATAATGGTTTCAATTCCTTCATAGGAACTGGTGTCTGCCTGTTTTTTGATTTCATATATTTCATCTTGGAAAACCAACTTATTGGCATCCATTGTGGCCTTATATACCAGTACATCCCGATACCATATAGTCAGGATATCAAAATAATCGCTAATGGTTAAACGAAATTCTTCCACAATCTTAATGGCTGCCGTAAATTCCAACAAATCCATCTGGTGAGCTCTCTTAACCAGGGAAACAGCTTCCTGCTTAATACTCTGGAATTCCTCTGTTCCGGATAGTCTAGCCGCTTTTCCTACATTTCCCTGGGCAAAAGCAGTGCAGATATTTGCCTGATCTTCCGGCACAGACAAAGTGTTCATGAGATAATCTTTTACAATCTCATCCGAAACCGGACGTACTTCCACGGTGATACAGCGGGACCGGATTGTTGGCAAAAGCACCTGGGAATTGGTAGTCAACAAAATAATGATTACATATTCCGGCGGCTCTTCTATGGTTTTCAAAATCGCATTCTGTGCATCCTCAGCCATCCGCTCAGCATGATTCACAATATAAATCTTGTAACGACTGCTGTAGGGACGAATGGAAACATCATCTACTATCTGGGAACGCACATCTTTGACACCGATACGGTTATCCTTTTCCGGACGAAGATAAATGATGTCCGGCTGGTTTCTTGTCAATGCCTGTTTACAGGAATGGCATGCCATACATGCATCCTTGGCACCCTTCTCACACTGCAATGTCATTGCAAAAGCGTCTGCCAAAGTCTTCTTTCCTGCTCCATCTTCTCCATCAAAAATATACGCATGGGATACCTTCCCCAACATAATGGCATTCTGCAGACTTTCTACGGCCTGTTCGTGTCCTAACACATTCTTAAATCCTGCCATGGTCTTCTTCCCTCTCTACTTCATACAATCTATGTAAAAATGTCCAAAAGTAATCCTTGTATATCGCCTATTCTGGCCAAAATCGCAAGATGATCCTTCTCATCCTTAATCAGCTCTTCTGCCAGTGCATCCAAATTTTCATCAATCAGACGCACAATTCCATAAACTCTGTGCCGTCCTTTTCTATCCAAAAAATTCTCTCTGGAAAACTTATGAGATCGATAAACTATTTCATTTAAGAATTCTTTGACCAATCCCCGATATTTCTTCATGTCACGGATATCCATGTGCTTTGCAATCAGATTACCCTGGGTCGTAATATCCTTTAATAGCCCATCTACCTTCTGTTGTAAATCCGCTTCCTCAATCTGACTGGCCAGAGTAAATTTGAAGGTTCCGTCCGCCTTATCTACTTTCTGCGTCTCGGACAAAGCCGGGGTAGAAAGTAATTTCTCAATCTTCATATTATCCATAAAGCGTTCCCCCTTTCGCACCATCCAAACAGGAAACAATATAGGATGCAATCTCTGAAACGGCGGTTTCTAAGGTCTTGTTCTCAAAACGTTTGGTAATGCCGGCTTGTATCAGTTTATCTTCGGAAAAATCCTGTTCATCCGCCAGATACCGTCTGCAAACCTCTGCAAAATTCGGTGCTACCTGCTGCCGCTCCCGACTAACTGCACGCTCAAGACGATTTCCATCCTCCACTTCGATATAAACCGGAATCATGGTCTCTTCTCCAAAGAACTTCCGCATACTGAGGTAGGATTCCAAGGTCCCGATAACCAAATAGTCATTCTTGGAAAGATCTATCTGATCGTCACTTACGGTAAAATACTTCCAGGGTCCCTTGACGGTCTGGTATTCCCGCAATTCTATAACCTTTCCTTCCTGCTGAAGCTTTCCTGCCTCTGCTTCCGTTACAAAAAAGTATTCCACACCCTGTGTCTCACCTTCCCGGATTGGACGGGTTGTATAACTTACTATATTTTTTAAACTATCCTGAAAACGAAGGGATAATTCCTTGTAAATCGTGTCCTTTCCGGTGGCACTTTTACCCATGATGTAGAAAATCTTTCCCATGCAAAACCTCCCAAAATATCACTTTATTATACCACGAAGACAGGAGGCAAGCAAGCACGAAGTGCTTGCACGGCACAGCCGGACGTCATTGCCCGCTCGCGGGAAAAATGGCGTACTGGCTGTTGCCGTGAATAAGCGCAGCGCGCTTATTTGCCGACGTCACGCTATAACAGCCGCTCGCGGCTGTTATAACATAGAGCAAAGAACTACCGCAACACCTTTATTGTCTCACCGCTGTAGTCTGAAAGCCCTTCCATCTGCATCTTTGCATCCCGCATCAGCAAAAGATTACCTGCAAATTTCTCCGGAATCCGTTCCCCGGGTGTCAAAACCGGTATTCCCGGAGGATAGAGATAAGCAAATTCTGCGCTTACCCGCCCTGCTGCCGATAAAACCGGAATCCGCTCCGTCATGCTCTCCTCTGCTTCGTATAGTTCTGTAACTTTTTCCGGCAATTCATAAAGGTCTTTACCAAGCAATTTTACTTTTTCCGAATAGGTTAAGGTCTGATCGATTTCCTGTAACGCCAGTGAAAGTCTCTGTAATCCCTCTTTTGTATCAAAAAAGGTGCTAAGAGCCGTTACATATTGAGCTGCTGCCATCTCGCATTCAATATGGTATTCCTCTCGAAGACGCTTCATCAAAGCCTCTCCATCCATGCCTTCTGCATGTTTGGTTGAAATCAAAAGCTTTGTAATATCCTTTCCGTAGTAACCGGTTCCCTCTTTCGGAAAAACCTTCAGACAACGAAGCTTCTTTGCTTCTTCGTAAAATTCCTCCAGATTCTTCCTGTACTCCTTCACTCTTTCGCAATTTTCCTTTGTCTTTTCACAAAAGGACAAGGCGTATTCCATGGCTGCCATCATCAAATACGAGGGTGAACTTGTTTCAAATACATTTAAGTTAAAGGCCATTTTCTCCCTTGTAACCCGCTGCGAATTCAGAATTAAAACCGCACTTTGAGTTGGTGAAGGCAAGGTCTTATGAAGACTCAAAATACTAATATCCGCAAACCGCACCGCATCGTTGGGTAAAAACTCGTCAAACAATCCAAAGTGGGCTCCATGGGCAGCATCAACAATAAGAGTTCCCCCATTTTCATGGACAATTTTCGCAATCTTCTTCACATCCGAAGTAATACCATCATAAGTTGGAGAAGTAATGACTACCGTTCGGATTCCCGGATGTTTCTGAAAAGCCTCTTTAACATCCTCCGGCGCAATGCTTCCGTTAATACCAAATTCCAGTTCTTTCGGATACAGATAATGAACCTTTAAACGATTTAATAGAACCCCATGATACACACTTTTATGGGAATTTCTTGCGATTAGAATCTCTTCTCCGGGCTTTGCTGCCGCTCGAATGGCACTTAAAATTCCACCACTGCTGCCATTTACAAGCAAATACGCTTCCTCACCCTGATACAGGGCGGCGAAGCGCTTTTCCAAATCCTTTAATACACCTTCTGCATGATGCAGATTATCAAATCCATCAATTTCTGTTATATCATAGGCATAAGGGTTTACCTTTAAGTCTATCTGTCGCTTATGCCCCGGCATGTGGAAGGGATACACATCCGATTCTGCCAGTTTCTGCAGTTTTTCTATTAAAAATTCCATATTTACAAATATCTCCCAAGCTCTGCCATCCAATCGCCAAAAAAGATTTCCTGTCTGACCAGTGTTCCGATTACCGGTGTAAAAAGCTTTTGCAGCATATCAAATACTGTATCATAGTCCGGCTCCTTACGCTTCTGGCTCCGCAGATATCCTTTAAATCGGGTATGTATTACCTTGCTTCCCATAGCCTCTAGAAATTGTTCCGCATTTTCCTGATTCAGAGTGTAACCATAGTCTTTAAAGGCTTCCTCCAAATAAATGCTTAAGTATTTTCCGTTCATGTTACGGGTTGTAGCATACTGATACAGTACTTCCAAAGCCTCCATATCCGTGAAAAGATCCATTTTTTCAAAAGCGTCCAAAACAATCTCTACAATCTCTGCCTCCGGATAAAAGCAGGCAATCTCAATTTCACGATTCTCCTCATAAATCAGTGGAAGAACCCTGCTGTAGGACTGAGCTTTTTTGGCGTCGCAAAAGCTTAAGTGAAGTCGGATATCCACCTCCACCTTATCAAAAGGCACTTTTATCAACACAGAAAGCCCTTCCTTTACACGTTCCATATATATATTCTCAAAGGTGCAGTACAAATACTGCTCCAAAGCATTCTCTTCCTGAGAAAAATTCACAACACACACGTACAAATGTCGGGAATAGCTGGTACGATAGGCATCTACCCCAATTTGGGAAGCTCGCTTTAAGTAAAAGTGAAGGCTTTCCTTTTCAGACAGAAGCTTCTCTAAAATCCACTCCTTAGCGTATCCTACAAGGAGATTCTGATAGGGAATCTTAAGCTGCTTCTTCTTTTCCATAACCCGGCTCACCATCAGGTTCTTGTTCATTATAACCACACTCCTATAACATTCTGAACCTTGGCAGAGACTTTTCGTTCCTTGGCATATTCCAACAAACGATGGAAATCCTTCTGATTATCCTGAATGTAGTGAACAATCGCCATCTTAAAGTCATTGCGCTCCATCTTATGTTCGTACTTTAAAACATCGCAGATGACACGATCCCGGTCATAGATTTTCATATCTTTATCCCCAAGCTTAATGGTGGTAACACCAATATCCAATACTCTCGGCTCCGTATAGTATGGAACAACCACCGGATAATCCAGCAAAAAGCGGGACTTGGAGGTATTCTTGTTAATTGCAATACTCCATGCAAAAGGTTTCTGTTTCAAATATCCATACTGATAAAGAGCGCTCTCCATGCAAAGAACGCCATCCGGAAACAGGGTGGTAATGTATGCTTCCTCAGACTGCTCCACTTCCTTCAGTTTATAGTATCCATTCTTAACTCGCTCTAAAACCCCGTGTTTTAACAAGGAATTCAATCCCCTGTAATCCAGATGACACAACTCATAAAGCTGGCTGGTCTTCATAACACCGCCATGCTTCTCCATATTCTCCTGAATAATCTGTAATTTGTCTTCCATCTTCTACCTCACACTCTATGTTTGAAAGTTTGCACTTTTCCGCTCAACTTTTTATTTCGTGGTTCTTTACATTTTATTATAGGTTCTTTTTACCCTCTTCGTCAATTCCTTTCACAGTAATTCCATAATGTCGTTTCCATGTAAAAATGTCGTTGAAATTGTCTTTTTTATCGTATATAATATTACTAGACAAATATTGTGTCTCATTGTAGGTTGAGAAGGAGAATTACCATGACCGATACCTTTATGGAAAGTGCTCCCAGAAAAAATCCCTCCCGCCAGGAATGCGAGAAAGTCATTAAGCGCATCCTTGTTACGGAAGTTTTAACCAAGGGGAAAAACGCTCAGTTTAAGACGGCAGCAGACTTTATGTCCTATTTTGAATCCCTGTATCCTGCCAGCGAGGCTCTGACCAAACAGGTGCAGCGTGCCATTAAATCTATGGAACTGCCAAAAGATGAGCATGGATTTCTTATTGTAAACAAGACAAAGGAACAGCTGGATGAGGAAAAAGATTTATCCTACCTTCTGAAAAAATCCCATGCCGCCATAGCGGATCTGACGGAATGTGAGACTCTGTTTATAAAATGCGACCCGGAGGATGCTTCCTATCTCCTGACTTTAATTATGAAGTGCCTTACTCTGCAAGGAAAATATGAGACTGTTTTTGCAACAGCCAATGGTATTCTCTTTTATACAAAGCAGAAGGAAAACCTTGAAATTTTAATAAATAGTCTGATAATGTAGGGTTTATATTTGTGTATTTCTGATTATTAAACTGTGAAAGGACTTTGTCCACTTTATGAAAAAAGACAGGATTAACTTCATAATCCTGTCTTTTCTGTTAACTTCATCTTAAGAATTGTCTTTATTATCTTCATAAGACACTTTTAACGTCTTCTGCGTCTCCTGCGGAACATCTGACGAATGGGTGTTCCATTCTGCCGTTTTCTTCGAAGATTGTAAAGGATGATATAGATATTATGGCGTAGATAAATTCCTGCTGCAATGGCTCCCGCCAATAACAATACACCACCAATTACCAGCAAAACCAGTGTCAGGTTAATTTCCACTGTATGTTTACTTTTCTTCGCCTGCGCCTGATTATCAAAAACATATTCTTCCATTTTCGCCGTATTGAACTTAATGCCTGCGGATCCTACCAATCGGTCTCCATAATAATACTCAATACTCCCGGCACTTCCTTCTTCCGGATTCTCCTGATTTACCTTAGAGGTCACCGACTTGAACTCTGCCGTTTTGGGAAGCACTACATAAGATGTCTCATCAATTTTAATATAGGGCTCCATCTGCTCAAAATTCAAGGCTTTTGCTATGCTTTCCAGACTGTAGGTCTTATCATGCTCTGAAAGCTGGTAAGCCTGATAATTATCGAAACAATAGTCCAACAGCTTCGTGGTGTCGTCATACTGTCCTTCTGCAGAATCTTTCATTACCACACATATCAGAGTTAAACCATTCTTCTCCGCAAAGGTTACTAAGGTATTTCCTGCAACCTGCGTAAATCCGGTCTTTCCACCGATACAGTTCTCATAAATATGACGGCCTGTATGATAATAGGTCAACATTCCATGGTGGTTAACCAAAAATGTTTCCTCTTTGTGCTTGTTAGTCTTAGGAATCGTATAGGTCTTGGTTCCTGTAATTTTGCGGAAGGTATCGTTCTGTAACGCTGCCTTGGAAATCATTGCCATATCGTAAGCCGATGTCTTATGCTTCGGATCCGGCAAACCATGGGGATTATGGAAGGTGGAATCCACACATCCAACCTCTTTTGCCTTGGCATTCATCATCTTCACGAAATCCGTTATGGTTCCGCCCACATGCTCTGCTGCCGCATAAGCACACTCATTGGCTGAGCCCAGCATAACCGCGTACAAGGTGTCCTTCATGGACATTTTCTCCCCTTCATCTCGGGCGATGCTGGTTCCTTCCGTTTTAAAAACCGCATCATGGGAAAAAGTTACTGTCTCATCCAAATCGCTGTTCTCAATGCAAAGTAAGGTGGTCAGAATCTTGGTAATACTTGCCGGGTACCGCCTGGTATGAATCTTCTTCTCATACAAAATTGCTCCGGTATTTGCCTCCATAATAATAGCGGACTTCGCCTCTACCTTCGGTCCCTTCGGCCAATATACGGTCTTTTGCTTCGCACTTGCCATAGCCTGTCCCGGTAAAAGGGAAATAGCCATACTGACCAGTACAACTGCTGTCATTATTCTCTTTTTCATAATTTCTTTCTCCTATCCCATTAAGTATAGTATGTCCCGAAAAATCTTTCAACCGCTTTTCTTGCTTTTTTCCCTGTATTCCTGTAAAATTGAAGAGATTTCAGTAACACGTTAGGAGGATACTATGAGATTACGAAATATTCCCGGAGCCGACGAAGCGGTATTAAACAGCCCCTTCTGCATTCAGCTTGCTCCGGAAATGAAAGGTCATATAAAAGAACAGTTTTCCAATCCCAATGCCCCTATTCACATGGAAATCGGAATGGGTAAGGGACAGTTTATTATGGAGCTTGCAAAGCGCAACCCGGACATTAATTATATCGGTATGGAGCGCTACTCCAGCGTTTTACTCCGTGCCCTGCAGAAAATGGATAAATTAGAAGAACCTCTTCCCAACCTTCGCTTTATTTGCGAGGATGCAAAGCTTTTGCCGGACTATTTTGCTTTGGGAGATATTGAAAAGATTTATTTGAATTTTTCCGATCCCTGGCCAAAAGACAGACATGCCAAACGACGCTTGACTTCCCGACAGTTTTTAGCCTGCTATGACAAGATCCTTGCCCCATCAGGTACCATTGAATTTAAAACCGATAATGTGGACCTCTTCCGTTTCTCTTTAGAAGAAATAGAAGAAACCAACTGGATTTTAAAAGCATCCACCTTTGACCTACACCACGATCCGGTGCTTGTGGAGGGAAATATCATGACAGAATATGAAGAGAAATTCTCTTCCATGGGAAATCCTATCTGCAAGCTTATAACCTACAGAGAAGATTGCAACAAGTAATAAAAGTACACAAGGCTAAGAGCACTTTTTACCCGAAGTGCCCTTAGCCTTATGTTTTTCATAAACCTAAGCCTTATTTACCATATCCACATGCTGTACAGTGCCTACAGCCCCGTTTTCATAAAGAAAAATTCCGCTGTTGCGAATGTACGCATTGGTTCTGTTTGCGCCGTTTGTCAGTGCAAAATTCGTAGCTGTGTTCTGAAGACAGATTGCTCCGATTCCCGCCTCTTTTAACGGTACGTGTCGCGGTTCCTCACTTCCATCCGCATACCAGATGGAAAGCTTATGAAACACTTCATCTGCTTCATCAATCCAGCCATTTCGATCCAGGTCAAAAAGAGCCAGGTCTGCAAACCCATTTCCGGATTTTGTTCCAAACAACTCACTGCCGTCGTTGATTTTTCCATCTCCGTTTCGATCAAGAGCCAAAAAACCACTTCCGGGTCCCAGAGTGCTGATTTTCTCTTTCTTTCCGTCACAGTTCAAATCAAAATAAAAGTTCATATCCTTTACGGAAGCTACAGAAGATCCTGTATTAATTACCAGAGGATCTGTACAAAGATACTCCGCACCGTAGGATGCAGAAAAGCCGAAGTATTCCTTATAAGATCGGGACATGTGCACATTGATATCAAAACTCATTTCCCTTCCATCGGCCGTTTTTACCATACCGGTTGTGGTAAACTGGGTTTCTTCATATTCTTCATAGCTTTCATAAAATTCCATTTCTCCCCCTTCCTCCTGGAAAGGCAGAGTAGCGTTACTTTCGTATTGATTCTTTAGTTGTTTGTAAACATCGGATTCCTCTCCAAAAAGCAGTCGAAACAGGTAATCGAATACCTGTGAACGTATGGATGCCATTTCCGTCTTCTGATGTAGTGATCGTACCTTTTGTGTTCGATTCGACATCATAGACTTCATGAGATTTTCCTGTTTTTTTGCATACCCGCTTTCGCTGTTTGTGTCTGCAATTTCCTCTTTTTTGTCATTGCGTTCCCCGTCGGTATAGCTCTCAAACATATTTTTTCTGTAATTGTCAAAAATGCTCTTCTGCCAAACGCCCTGATTACTCCATGCAGACTCTTTTTTAGCGGATACCCGGTTGGATGAAAATCCTCGCTGTGAGTTCATCTGCAAGGTAGATGATTGAATGATCATACCATTCCTCCCTTGAAGGACTCCGCTTTATGAAATTTACCTCCTTTTAAATCCAATAAAAAAGATGGATCAAATGTGCAAATTCCCTTTTGCCATTTTTCACCATCCTTGGATGCCTTCTGTTATTCCATTGTCCTTGGCCAAATTTCAATGTATTTATGATATCGACGGATTTTCCACCCTTCTAAATAGGGTTTTCTGTCTTTTTTTGTACTTTCCAACCTGCCTTTTCCCCCGAATAGTAACAAATGATAAAAAAGTTTAAAAAAAATGAAAAAAAAGCTTGATTTTTTCGTGTGGGTATTATATAATAAACAAGCGTTGTGAGTGAAGCAACGAAATAAGCGCCACTAGCTCAGCTGGCAGAGCACCTGACTCTTAATCAGGGTGTCCAGGGTTCGAACCCCTGGTGGCGCACTTTCAAAGGCCTTGGAATTGCTGATAGAGCGGTTTCGGGGTTTTTATTTTTTTATTCTTAGATTTCTATTCTTTTAAGCTATATCATTTGATTTTCTCCCGTATTGTTATTATAATAGTAATGTATGTAATTTTGAATTCTTAGGAGGAATTACCAAATGACAGTTAAAGAACGTCTATTAAATTATGTTAAGGTTCACACCACTTCCCAGGAAGATGCCGGTGTGATTCCAAGTACAAAGCGTCAGTTTGATCTGGCTCGCATTCTTGAGAAAGAATTAAAAGATCTTAATCTTGAAAAAGTTAAAGTAGATGATCACTGCTATGTGTATGGTTTACTCCCGGCTACACCGGGTATGGAGAACAAGAAGGCTATCGGTCTGATTGCTCACATGGATACTTCTCCGGATTTCTCCGGCGAAAATGTTAAACCACAGATCATTGAAAACTACGATGGCGGTGACGTTACCTTAAAGGGAAGCGGCGATATCTTAAGCCCATCCAAGTTCCCTGACTTAAAGAACTTAAAGGGACGTACCTTAATCACCAGCGACGGAACCACTCTTTTAGGTGCTGATGACAAGGCCGGTATCGCTGAAATCTTCACAGCAGTTGAAGAAATTATCAATGAAAACATTCCTCACGGTGATATCTGGGTAGGAATTACTCCGGACGAAGAAGTTGGCTGCGGTGCTGATTTATTCGATCTTGATTACTTCAAGGCTGATTATGCTTACACCTTAGACGGTGATTACGAAGGTGAAGTTGCTTACGAAAACTTCAACGCTTCTACCGGAATCGTAAACATTCACGGTGTCAGCGTACATCCGGGTTCTGCAAAAGACATTATGAAGAATGCAGCTTCCATTGCTTGTGAGTTCCACAACATGCTTCCGAAGTTTGAAGCACCGGAGCACACCGAAGGCAGAGAAGGCTTCTATCACTTAATCGAAATGAAGGGTGAAACCACTGAAGCAACCTTAGTATACATCCTTCGTGACCATGATGCAGACAAATTTGCTCAGAAGGCTGACTATCTGAAAGCTGTCGGCGAACTGTTAAATAAGAAATACGGCGAAGGCGTTGTAGAAGTTACCGTGAAAGAAAGCTACCGCAACATGTTAGAAGTTATTGAGAAGAATGAATATGTTGTTGAGCTTGCAAGAGAAGCAATGCGTAAAGTTGGTCTTGATCCAATCTCTACCCCGGTTCGTGGCGGTACAGACGGTGCAAGATTAAGCTTTATGGGTCTTCCTTGCCCGAACCTCGGAACCGGCGGATATGCTTTCCACGGTCAGTTCGAGCACATCACCGTAGAAGGTATGGAAACAGCTGTTAAGATTATCAAAGAAATCGCTAAGAATCCGGCTGATAAATAAAACTACAAAAATCCGGGCGTTGTCTTGTTTTTAAAGACAACGCCCTTTTTTTATACTATCTTTATGAGCAGTTCATATTCCACCAGATTATATATGTGATTTCTTAAGCGCATCTTAACCACTTTCTCCTTCTTATCATTATCCTTGGGAACAATAAGAAATCTCTCTATTCCGGATGACTCCCCATACCTTGGCTTAACGTCCGGTGAAATACACATATAGGATTTGACACTGGCATCTGACCCTGGATCCATTGTCCAACTACAACCCTCATATCCATCTACCAGCAAAATATCCAGTTCTCCTTCTTCATTCACACTCACACTGGTTTTCATCTCACTCCAGCCAATATGTATGCCTTTCAACTTACATTTTTCTCCGTTTATCACAGCATAATTATCATCAGGATAACCATCACTATTTGCCGGAAAAACCGTATCTTTCATGCGGTCATTTCCTGAAATCGGTATTTCACTTTTTCCACAACCGGAGAATAGGCATATTGCCAACGCAAGTATTAAAGAAATTCGTTGCATTTTTTTATCTTTTAAAACCCATAAAAATTCCGGCACCATGCTTATTGATGTTAAACAGAGTATCCAGAGTAATACAGTATTACTTTTGATAAATCCTAAAATAAACGGTACCCAAATCGCTAACAAACTTATCCCCATGCACACAAGCCGAATTGTTTTTATTCTTTGGCATTTTGGAAATACTAGAATAAGAATTGTTAAAACCCCTATAATCGGCAAAAATACTGCAAAAATAGGCGGTCCAAACTCTGCAACTCCAAAAATCCGAAGATCTGTTAAATAGTATTTTCTTAAAAAATTCGGACCCTTCATATTCAGCCATTCCAACCAGATGCATCTTCTCGTCGCGCCAAGCCAAAACACAATGATCCACATAATTAGCTGCGTGCATCGAATAACAATGTTCTTCATCGTCTACTCCTCAAAGGTCTTTGCTACTTCTTCCAGCTGCTTTCTGATTTCGATATGCTGCGGACATACTTCTTCGCACTTTCCGCATTTTATACACTCCGATGCTTTGGCATGCTTTTCGTTTACCAGGAATTTATTATAAAAACCATACATTCTCTCGTTTTCAAATACCTTTAAATTATTGAGGGCTTCAAACATATCCGGGATTTTAATTCCCTTCGGACAATGATTTTCTTCCACACAATAATGACAGGAGGTGCAGGGCACTACCTGAAGCTCTTTTAACATCTCGCGCACCTTTACCACAGCATCCTGTTCCTCTTCATTTAAAGGCTCAAAATTCTTCATAGCGGCTACATTATCCTTTAACTGGTCTAAATCGCTCATTCCGGATAACACCATCATCATCTGGTCAAAGCCTGCAGCATAGCGAATCGCAATACTTGCATTACTTCCGGAGTTTAACTCTCGCATTATATCGTCGGCCTCTTTTGGAAGCTTCACAAGGTTTCCACCCTTTACAGGCTCCATTACAATAACCGGTTTTTTATGCTTTGCGCATACTTCATAGACTTTCCAGCTGTCAACAGATGGATCATCATAATCCGCATAGTTAAACTGAATCTGAACAAACTCCACATCCGGATGATCAGTTAGAATCTGATCTAAGACCTCCGGCTTATCATGGAAGGATAAACCTACGTGACGAATCTTTCCTTCTTTCTTTAATTCAAAGGCTGTTTCATAGGCTTTACACTCCTGAAACTTCGGATAACAACCTTTTCCCTGGGCATGCATCAGATAGAAGTCAAAATATTCCACCTGACACCACTTCAACTGTTTTTCAAAGAAGGTACGAATATCCTCCTGCGAATCAAAATATGGCGCAGTCAGCTTATTTGCCAATAGGAATTTACTTCTATCATAGCGACTGGATAAACACTCTCCAATGGCAAGCTCGGATTTACCGTCTATGTAGCCGTGAGCCGTATCAAAATAGTTAAATCCCGCCTCCACAAATTCGTCAATCATGCTGCAAAATTGCTCTTTGTCTACTTCTTCTCCCTTCATTGGCAATCGCATACAGCCAAAACCAAAAACTCCCTGAATCTCCTTAAAAAATGGGTTTACTTTCATATCCTTTACCTACCTTTCTCTTTTCAATAAAGCCCGGAAACTTTTTTGTTTCCGGGCTTATGAATTTTTCTTACATATTTGCTAACAATGCTGCAATCTCATCCGGTGTCATTACATGACCCGGGTCAGACATATCCGGCATCGCAGGCTTTTCTTCCACTGCTGGTTCGGGTTCCGGTTCAGCTACTGCTTCTTCCACTACCGGTTCCGGCTCAGCTACTGCTTCTTCTACTACCGGTTCCGGCTCAGCTACTGCTTCTTCTACTACCGGTTCCGGCTCAGCTACTGCTTCCTCAACCACCGGTTCCGGCTCAACTATTGCTTCTTCCGCTACCGGTTCTGCTTCGGTTGCCGCCGGCTGATCCATTGCTGCCAACATAGCTGCAATTTCATCCGGTGTCATCTGATGATTCGGATCTTCCATAGCCTCAGCCATCGGGTCTGCCGCTGGCTCCGGTTCAGCTACTGCTTCTTCCACTATCGGTTCAGGCTCGATTTCTGCCGTTGCTTCTTCAAAAGAAATTACCTCACCAAGAGGTTCTTCTCCGGCATCAAATCCTGCCGTCTCTTCTTCCATCGCTGCGGCAGCAGCGCTTACCATTTCGTCCAGCTTATCATCCGGTATCGGCATTTCTGCATCCATACTTACTTCCGGCATTGCCTCAGCTTCCATGTCCATTCCTACTTCCGGCATTGCCTCAGCTTCCATATCCATTCCTACTTCCGGCATTGCCTCAGCTTCCATATCCATGCTTACTTCCGGCATTACTTCAGCTTCCATATCCATACTCATTTCCGGTGCCGGTTCTTCCATCATAGGCATCTCCGGTGCAGAAACTGCGGTCATTTCCGGTGCCGCCATACTTGGCATTGGAGATGCCGCCATCTGTGGCATCATCATTACCGGCTGCTGCGGCATGGATTTCACACTTGTTTCCAAAGACAAGATTTCTTTTCTTAAGCTAACTTCGATTTCCTTAACAAGATTGGATAATTCCTGCTGTCTCATAAGGATATCCTGAATGCTGCTGGTTACCACATCCTTCTGGGCTGTCATAAGCTTTGTTTCAATAGCATCCAGTTTATCTTCAAAATCAATAACCTTATCTAAAAGCTTGTCATTTGAATTCATTAACGCATCGGCATTTTCTTTATTACGACTGATGGTAATTTTCGCAATGCCTTTTTGAGCATTCATAATATCGTCTACCGGAATGCCCATTTTATCTTCCATATCATCGAGCTGTTCCTGCACTTCATCAAAATACTTTCGTAACATTAAGTACGTTGCTTTTGACGACTTAAACAGCTCATTATGCATCTCTTCCCTTTGATTAAACAAAGCATTCTGATACTGCATAATGGAGTTTGCAAAACAGTAAACCGCAAGAATAAATACGAGTGCAACTGCTCCCGCTAACCACAGTAAATCCGGATATTGGAACATCGCATAAAAATCAAGCAACAAACTTGCTGCCATAAAAATTGCTGAAAAAACAATGCGTATGCTCGCTTTCTGTGTTGGCGGCGCCTTCTTCGTTCTTTCCTCTTTGCTCATAAATTCATCCTCCCTGATATGAAATTTTTCCGAAACGTTCCCGACGGGATTCGAACCCACGGCCTACCGCTTAGGAGGCGGTCGCTCTATCCAGCTGAGCTACGGGAACAACTATATGACAAGGGGTCAAAAGACCCCGGCCATTTCTAACATTTATAAACGAAACACAGAACCCTGCATCCAGATTACTGCCTTAATTCTTCTTCCAACCTGCGGTTCACCTGCTAAATTATCCCGATTGATGCAGACATCAAAAACCATATTGTTACAGTTAATCTTCAGAACACAAATTGTTTCTCTACTGCTGATATTCTGTACATAATGGAAATCCAGAATCTCGCCCAGAATTGCATACTGTTCACTCTCAATTCCATAAGGCATGAAATAGGTATTTACAATAGTCAGAACATCCTCATGCAAAATTCGTCTGGACAGCATAGAATAAGTATCAATATCTTCCAAAGTCAGAGATTCAATTGCCTCTTCATCTCCTTCTTTTGCAGCTTCCAATAAAGACAGACGGTCTTTATTCTTTTTCTTGGAAGATTTATTATTCTTTTCTTCCTTATTAACCGGAAGTAAAATCATGCCCTGTTTACAAAGTCCCGCCAAAGCAGATTTCATCTGGGTGGAAGGCTTGCCATGATCATAATCCTTAAAGAATTCCAAAGCATTCTGCAAATAGAAGATAAGTGTTACACCGATTCTTGCTTCATCACATACACCGGCGTAAGCTTCATGATCGGAATGACGCTCCACATCCACATGGTCGTGAGTTGTAATATCGGTACCGCAAAAATAAGGAAAATAGTATTCCGGGACAAATATTCCATTCTCATTATAATCTCCACGAATGGCAATTCCCATACCTTCCGCATATTCACGACTCAGCTCTACAAAATTTCTTCCGTCCTTCTTCTGCCATTCCACTTTGCCACTGGGGTTATCAATCACATCCTGTAAAAGCATATCCAGTTCCTGACGGTTTGTAACTTTGCTAAAACCAACCGCATTTAAGAATTCATGCATAGACTTACCTCCTTTCTGCCTCACTTTGAAGTTGTTTCTTAATTATATAATATTTTTCAAAAATTTGCAATTTTCTCTACTTAACTTTCTTCTCTTTTTTCCTGGCCCATTGCCATAGCTAATGCCTGATTTTCTTCCTCAGTCAGCATAATCACAGAATTGCCCTTTACAATTTCCTTCATGTAAATATAGCAGCCATCTCTGTTATGTACAACATTCAGCATGTACCCATCATTTGTTTCATTTAAAAGCGCAAGAGAAAAACTTAATTTTCCTCCAAGCTCATTAAATGCATCATATTTTACCAAACCGGATTTCTGGAAGGTCAACTTCATATTGGAAAATAACTTCTTGATATTTTCCTCATTTTTAGAATTAGCCTCTAATAACATATCGACCTGATCCAGTCGCTTGATAATCGTATCTTCTAAAGTTTTTGCATCTTTACCTTCCATGAAAATACGGTAGCGCTTTTTCAACTTGCTCATCTGTATGATATTGATGAGGTATAAAATAAGTAAAACCACTGCAGCTACTGCCAAGCCAATCATAATTTCAATTCGATAATAATTTAGTAATTCGTAATAATCCATTTCGTCACCTCGAACATATGTTTACTCTGTTTTTGCTAAGGACTGCAATAATCCCATAATTCTTTCCAACTCTTCCATTGAGTAATACTCAATTTCAATTCTTCCTGCATCGTTATTTTTCTGATGGATAGAAACCTTTGTACCGATGGCAGTCTTTAACTGTTCTTCAATATCATGATAAACAATATCCAACTGCTGTCTTTCCGGATTCTTTTCCGGCTTCACATCTTTTTCAGTCTGAATCTTTTTAATCAGCTTTTCAGTTTCACGCACGCTTAACCGCTCGTCAAAAATTTTCTGCGCGGTAACGTATTGCTTTTCTCCATCATCCAATCCTAAAAGAGCTCTTGCATGACCGGTTGTAAGTTTCTCTTCCACAATCATGGTTTGCACTCTTTCATCTAATTTCAATAAACGCATGGAATTGGTAATTGCTGTTCTACTTTTAGAAACAGTTTCGGCCAACTTGTCCTGCGTCATGTGAAAGCGATCAATTAAATTTTTGTAAGCGATTGCCTCTTCAATCGGATTTAAGTCTTCACGCTGGATATTTTCAATTAACTGGATTCTGGCAATTTCTTCTTCACTAAGTACCATGACACGAGCCGGTACTTCTTTTAATCCAATTTTCTTTGCTGCTCTCCAACGTCTTTCACCGGATACAATTTTATAATATCCATCCGCTTTTGTTACAATCAATGGCTGAAGAATTCCATCCTGTTTAATAGAATCCGCTAATTCTAAAATGCCGTCTTCATCGAAAAATTTTCTAGGCTGTTCACGATCCGGCTCAACCATATTGGTTTCTAAAAACTGGATTTTTTCTCCTTTTTCATCAACTACTGGTTTTTCTTTTGCAGGTGCCGGTGCTTTTACCTTATCTGCAATCAGAACATCTAATCCTTTTCCTAAACCACTTTTCTTTGCTGCCATATTCTACTCCTTCACTTTTAACCCATCATTTCTTTTGCAAGTTGTCGATAGCTTTCTGCTCCGGCAGATTTTGGTTCGTATACTGTGATTGGAAGACCGTGGCTCGGTGCTTCCGCTAAACGAATGTTTCTTGGAATAACTGTATCATATACACGAACATCCACATTCGCTTTTACATTCTCAACTACCTGGGAAGAAAGGTTGGTTCTTCCATCATACATGGTAAATACAATTCCTTCAATAGACAGTCCCGGATTTAATCTTTCCTGAACCAAACGAATGGTATGCATCAACTGGCTTAATCCCTCCAGCGCATAGTACTCACACTGAATTGGAACCAGTACGGATTGTGCAGTAGTCATTGCATTGACTGTCAACATATTCAAAGAAGGTGGACAATCGATTAAAATGTAATCGAAGCTGCTGGCAACATAGTCAATCTCATTCTTTAAGATGTACTCTTTATTGTTGACATTCAGCAACTCAATCTCCGCTCCTGCCAATTGTACGTTAGAAGGAATTACGGTCAGATTATCAATATCAGTCTTATGCATGCACTCACGAATTGCTGCATCTCCCAAAATTAATTCATATACTGTTTCTTCTATTTCATCTTTATCAAGACCAAGTCCACTGGTTGTATTTCCCTGAGGATCTAAGTCAATAACAAGCACTTTTTTATCCTGTTCTGCTAAACAAGCAGCCAGATTAATTGTAGTAGTGGTCTTTCCAACCCCACCTTTTTGATTAGCAATAGCAATTACTTTACTCATTCTGCTCTTTTTTCCTTCCTTCTTGTGTATTCATTATAGTCATCAATATGTAGTATAGCACAGAAATGTTTCACGTGAAACATCTTTTGAAAACTAGTGTGTACAATTTTTGAAAAGCACAACATCTTGATTTTTATATTTTTATTAACCACCAAATCTATTTCTCCAATGTTTCACGTGAAAAGGTCTCTCAAAAATGTTTCACGTGAAACAATACATCATCTTGTGGTTAGAAAAATCTTAAATACTATATAAAACAGACCAATTATTTACCTTTTTCAAGGTCTTCCGCTTCTATTATAACAGATTTATACTGATTCACAATTAAATTTTCTTCATCAATCTGATTAGAAATATTGATTATTTGTTCCTGCAAAGCATGTAGTTTTGAACGAAGCTCTATGATTTTATCTTTATCCTTCTCCTCCAATATGTAAGGAGAAAAAGAAGAAGTACTTCTATCCGCTTCTTTTTCTAAAATAGTAATGAAGCGCCGAGTCTCATCAATATCGATATTTATATTTTTTTGTTCCAGATACAAATCATCCAAATGTTTCACATGTAACTGAAGTCTTTCTTTTAGAAATTCTGATACCATCTTCTTGACTCCTTTCTTTCCAATGAACTATAATGTAATAAAGAAAACATCCTATCCAATTGGAGGTAACTTACTATGAAAAGATTTTTAAAAAACATGACTGTTCTGTCTTGTTTAACAGTAGCAGGTTTACATGTTGCTAATTGCTATATAGAAGAAAAAGCAACAAAGAAACATATCCTTACATCCAGAAATGGTCATTATTATCATTGGAAGTATGGAGATATTTTCTATACAAAACAAGGTAATGGAACTCCTCTTTTATTGATCCATAATCTTACACCGGATAGTTCCGCTTATGAATGGACCAAAATTCTTTCTCAACTTTCCAAGAATCATACCGTTTATACCTTAGATCTTCTTGGATGCGGACGTTCCGAAAAACCACAGATTACTTATACCAATTATCTCTATGTACAATTGGTCAATGAATTTATTTCAAAAGTAATCGGAAAGAAAACTGATGTTATTACATCCGGTCACTCTTTTACCTTTACAATTATGACTAACTTACTGAATCCGGATTTAATTAGAAAAATGATTTTCATTAATCCGGACAGTATTCAGGAAAGTAGCATCCTTGGTACCAAAACAAACAGAGTATCCAACATCATGATTAAAATGCCGATTCTTGGAACTTACCTTTACAATATCCTGATGAGAAAATCTTACATCAAGGATCAGTGTAATAATGACTACTGCGGTAAACAATATTTTGTTACTACAGATATGATTGATGCGTATTATGAATCCGCTCATCTTAACAATAGTAAGGGACGTTTTCTCTTTGCAAGCATCTACAGTAAGTACACCAATGTTAATACTAAGAAAGCTTTATCAACTTTACAAAATCCAGTACTTCTTATTGAAAGTGAAGCCCATGAAAAGGAGGAAGGTATCCTTGCTGAATATCAAAAAATTAATCCGGATATTCAGGGTACAATTATTAGTAAGACAACCTGTCTTCCTCATATGGAAACACCGAGAAGAACACTGGATCAAATCCGCAGCTTCTTAGAAAACTAGTTTCACATAAAACTTACAGAGATTCCTTAGATGGTACTCCCGCTTTACGAGGATACTTCTTTGGAGTCTCTTTTTCTTTACAAATTGTAACAAAGGATCGTTCCATATCTGTATCCGGAATAGAATGGTAAATAACCTCACCTTTCTTACCACCGAGAAGATATATAGCATTTTCTGCCTGGATAAGTTCCTCCTCTATTTTACCGGATTTATAAGAAACAAAATTTCCTCCTACTTTTACCAATGGAAGACAATATTCCGATAAAGTAGAAAGATTGGCAACAGCGCGGGATACACATAAATCATACTGTTCCCTGTAAGCTTTATTCTTTCCGAGATCTTCTGCTCTTCCATGAACAGTTTCAATATCCTGTAAACCCAAAGTAGTAATTACCTCGTCTAAAAATGTAAGCCTTTTTTTCAAAGAATCCATTAAAGTAATCTTCAGATTCGGAAAAGCTATCTTTAAAGGTATACCCGGAAAGCCTGCACCGGTTCCAAGGTCAGCAACGCACAAATTTGATTGTAAACAAAGAACGTTTGAAAGAAGCAAACTATCCACAAAGTGTTTGTTTATAACATCTTCCATTTCTGTAATTGCTGTTAAATTCATTACTTTATTTTTTTCAATCAAAAGATCATAAAATACAGCAAATTGTTGCAGTTGTTCCTCTGAAAGAGATACTCCGATCTGCTTACACTTTTCCTGCAATAATTCTTTTTGAAACATTCTATTTCTCCTTTGTGCTGTTACGATAATACTGTTTAAAGAAAACAAGCATAACAGAAATATCCGCCGGCGACACACCTGAAATTCTCGAAGCCTGCCCAATGGAAACCGGCTGTAGCTGATTCAGTTTCTGTACTGCCTCTGTACGCAAACTAGGAATCTGCTTATAATCAAAATCCTGAGGTAACTTCTTGTTTTCCAATTTTTTAAAATCAGCAACCTGTTTATACTGTCTGGAAATATAACCATCGTATTTAACCAGAATATTAACCTGTTCAATAACCTCCGGATGAAGATTCGGTCTATCCGGATCAATTGGAGCAAGATCTTCATAAACAAGTTCCGGTCTTCGAATCAACTCCGCCAAAGTAGTTGCAGTCTTTAACGGGGTAGAATTATGCTTGGTTAAAAGTTCCTGAACATCTGTTCTGGCACCAATGGTAACTTCATTCAAACGAGCAATTTCTTTTTCAATTAATTCTTCTTTTTCACAAACCCAACGATAACGCTCTTCAGAAATTAAACCTACTTCATAGCCGATTTTTGTCAAACGCAAATCTGCATTATCCTGGCGTAAAATCAAACGGTATTCCGATCTTGATGTCATCATACGATAAGGCTCATGAGTTTCTTTTGTAACAAGATCATCAATCAATACACCAATATAGGCTTGAGAACGATCCAAAATCAATGGCTCTTTTTTATCTAAACTTCTTGCAGCGTTGATACCTGCAATCAATCCCTGACAAGCAGCTTCCTCATATCCGGAACTACCATTAAACTGGCCACCACTAAAAAGTCCCTGAATAGTTTTAAATTCCAGACTTGGTAAAAGCTGATTTGGATTGATACAATCGTATTCTATTGCATAAGCATTTCTAACAATTTGAGCATTTTCCAAACCGGGCACGGAATGATACATTTCGTATTGTACATCCTCAGGTAAAGAAGAAGACATTCCACCAATGTACATTTCATTGGTGTTATTACCTTCCGGTTCAATGAAAACCTGATGTCTGTTCTTATCTGCAAAACGAACTACTTTATCTTCTATGGATGGACAATAACGTGGCCCTGTTCCTTCAATCACACCGGAAAACATAGGAGAACGATCTAAGTTTTCTCGAATAATCTCGTGAGTTTTCTCGTTGGTGTAGGTAAGCCAACAGGAAACCTGATCAATCTGAATATCATCCGGATTTGTGGTGAAAGAAAAGGGAACAATTCTCTCATCACCAAACTGCTCTTCCATTTTTGAAAAATCGATACTTCGCTTATCAATACGTGCCGGAGTTCCGGTTTTAAAGCGATACAATTCAATTCCATTTTTTCGAAGAGAATCCGATAATGCCAAGGCACTACGAAGTCCGTTTGGTCCCGTGTGTTCAATAACATCACCGTACAAACAACGGGAATTCAAATAAGTTCCGGTACATAAAACAACGGCTTTACAATAATAAACCGCTCCGGAATAAACCTTTACACCGTAAATTTTTCCATCTTCCACAAGAATTTCTGTTACTTCACCCTGACGGATTGTTAGATTCGGTGTGTTTTCCAAAGTCTGGCGCATACGATTGCTGTACGCATGCTTATCAGCTTGAGCACGTAAAGAATGGACTGCCGGCCCTTTGGACTTATTTAACATTTTTGACTGAATAAAAGTATGATCAATATTAATACCCATTTCACCACCAAGAGCATCAATCTCTTTTACAAGATGACCCTTGGAACTTCCTCCAATATTTGGATTACAGGGCATCATGGCAATACTTTCCACACTTACCGTAAAAATAATGGTTTTCTTATTTAATCTGGCACAGGCAAGGGCTGCCTCACAACCGGCATGACCTGCGCCAACCACTACAACATCATAGGTTTCTTCAATTACTTTTTTATTCATATTCTCCATCCTGTTATTTACCCATACAAAACTTTGAAAAAATCTCCTGTACAAGATCTTCTCTTACCGACTCGCCGGTAATGTTTCCCAGCTCCTGATATGCATTCATCAAATCTATGGAAAAGAAATCTTCCGGTAATCCCAGTTCAATACTTTCCATAACCTTATTTAAACTTTCCAAACAGGAAGCAAGACAATTCTTTTGACGAACATTAGTAATAAAAACTTCCTGATTAAAGTTAAGAGTACCTGAAAAACATAACTTCTTAACTTCTTCTATAAATTCTGTCATTCCATCTTTCGTTTTGGCAGAAATGGAAATAACGGGAAAATGTTTTTTTTCCTGTAACACACAAGTAAACCATTTTTCCATATACTCCGAAGTAATAATACCGGAAACATCTGTCTTATTTAATAAAACAATAACTTTTTTATCTTTAATATAATGTAAAATTTCTTCATCTTCTTTTGAAAGTTCCAATGTAGAATCAATCAAAAATAAAACCAGATCTGCGTCACCTATATATTGTTTCGAACGTTCAACTCCAATTTTCTCAACCACATCGGAAGTATCCCGAATACCTGCAGTATCCACAATATTTAAAGTAATACCATCAAAAGTAATGCTCTCAGTTAAAACATCGCGGGTTGTTCCGGCAATATCTGTTACAATCGCTCTCTCCTCACCTAATAAGGCATTTAAAAGAGAGGACTTTCCTACATTGGGTTTTCCAACAATTACAGTTTGAATACCCTCTTTTAAAAGACGACCATTGTCGGCATTTTTTAATAATGTTGAAACTTCATCAACAAAAGAATTAACTTTAACCTGAAGTTCATCCGGATAATCATCCAAAGAATAATGCTCCGGATCATCTAAAGCACTTTCTATAAAAGCCATTTCATGCAAAATACCTGCACGAACTTCTTTTATCTTATCTTTTACCAATCCGGACAACTGCCGGATAGAGTTTTTATGAGCAAAACCATTGGCAGAATGAATCAAATCAATTACAGATTCTGCCTGGCTTAAATCCATTTTACCATTTAAAAAAGCACGTTTTGAAAATTCTCCCGGTTCCGCAAGATCCGCACCGTATTTTATAACGGTTTCCAGAATTTTCTTCATGACAAATACACCACCGTGGCAATCAATCTCTACCGTATCTTCCCCGGTATAAGTATGAGGACCACGCATGGTTAAAACTAAAACTTCATCTATAATTTCATCCTTATCCATGATATATCCATGGGTAACAATGTGACTTTCTATTTCATCTTTAAAAATTTCCATCCCATTCTTTTTCTTTAAAATCTTACGAATAATAGAAAAAGAATCATCACCACTAATTCGAATAATTCCAACCCCGGATGGGCTGACAGCTGTGGCTATTGCTGCAATTGTTCTCTGTTCCATATATTTTTCCTGTAAAAATGATAAATTACCCCGACAAAAATCAATTTGCCGGGGTAAACAATGGTTTCAGTAATTACTTATCTTTTCAAGGTAACAACTACATGTCTGAATGGTTCTTCCCCTTCACTGTGAGTAGTTACATAACGGTCATGCTGTAAAGCAGAATGAATCACTCTTCTCTCGAATGGATTCATCGGCTCTAAAGAAACTGCTTTCTTTGTACGTTTAACCTTAAAAGCAATATTCTTTGCAAGATTCTCTAAAGTATCTTTTCTTCTCTTACGATAATCTTCGGTATCAATCTTAACCTTCAAGTACTCTTCAGAATTCTTGTTAATGGCAAGATTGGTAAGATACTGTAAAGAATCCAGAGTCTGACCACGTTTTCCAATGAGGATACCCATATCATCACCGAAAAGCTCTACAAAGAAAGTAGAATCATCTTCTTTCTTAATTTCGGTACGAACAGTTAATCCCATTGCTGTTGTAACCTGAGAAATAAATTCACGGATGCTGTCTTCCGGAGTAAACTTTAATTTAGCACGAATAACAGCATTTTTGTTTCCAAAACCTAAAAATCCGGTACTTCCCTTTTCAACTACCTCATATTCAATATGATCGGATGTAGTACCAAAGCTTACTAATGCTTCTGTAATCGCATCGTCAACCGTTTTACCGGTAAACTCTTTAAATTCCATATCAGAGATCCCCCTAATTATTATTACGATTATTATAGTCACGAACCAGATTTGCTTTGCTTGCCATGGATCCAGGCTTAGCATTCTGCTTAAGTTCTTCTGATTCTCTTAATGCCTCATCACGCTCAGAAGGAGAAACTATACGCTTTGTATTTAACTTTCCATTCTGAGAAATCGCACTTTTTACATATCCTTCGCGTTTTGCACGCTTTGCTTCTGCTTTTTCTCTATTGTCTTCAATAATCTTATCAAAATCAAGTTTATCAAAATGCTTATTTAAGAAGAACTGCTGTACAGCTCTTACTACTGCACCGGCGATCCAGTAAACACCAAGACCGATTGGTGAAGTAAATACAAGGATAATAGAGAAAATCGGCATGAACATATTCATTGCCTTCATGTTCTGCATTGCAGGGTTATCTTTCATAGCCTCTTCCTGTGCAGACATGGAAAGCTTCATACCAAGCCACTGGGTAAAAGCGGAAACCAATGGAAGTAAAATTGCTAAAGCAACAAGGCCAATTTTTCCGTCAGCTACATGTAATTTTAAAGACTCCATTGGAGACCAGGAAATATCCAGTCCTAAAAAGTTATTTAAACCATGTAAAGATTTTTGTAAGCTTGTAATATCATCAGTAAAAGCAGGAAAAGCTTCGGTAAAAGCCTTCCAGCCACTTTCTGAAAACTTATATAAAATATCAATAACGGAATTGGCAGCTTCCTTTGCAGTTCCATCAAAATGAAGGGTTAAACGTTTAATACCCAGTTCATCAACCAAATTCTTAAGGATAGTGTCATAACCTTTAACACTCATAACATCCTTAACAACCGGATTATAGACAGCTTTTACAGAGGTTACATAAGCCGGAATATTCATTACTACACGATATACGGCTAACATAATCGGAAACTGAATTAAAATCGGAAGACAACTTCCGGTTGGAGAAACACCATACTTATCATAAACAGCCTGGGTCTCCTGCTGCATTGCCAAACGGGATGCCTGATCCTTCTGTCCGGCATATTTTTTCTGAATCTTCTGAAGCTCCGGACTCATTTTACCGTTGAGCTTGGAAAACTTCTGCTGCTTATATGTTAATGGAAACAGCAACATATAAACAATAATTGTAAACAAAATAATTGTGATACTAATGTTTTCAATTCCAATGTGACTTAAACCAATATACAAATAGTTAATAATCACACCAATTGCTTTGGCAATCGGTCCAAGAATAGTACCACCATATTGTGTCAAAACAATATTCGTCAAAATTTAAACCTCCTCGTTAAGGTACAGGGTCATACCCACCTTTTGAAAACGGATTGCAACGTAAAATTCTCCATGCAGCCAAAGCTCCCCCCTTGCAAGCTCCATGTTTCTCTATTGCCTCTAAAGCATAAGTCGAACAGGTAGGATAATATGGGCATTTCGCAATTTTCATTGGAGATAAGTATTTCCTATATAATTGTATTCCAAATATAAGTATTTTCTTAATCATCATCCATCTTCTTCTCTACGATACTGTGAAGATTAGCAACGTGTAACAGAGCACTCTCTATTTTTCTAAAATCAGCATCTTTTGCTGAAGTACGTGCTATGACTACCATGTCTAAACCACTATTAAACATCTCTTCATGTAGTCTGTAACTCTCTTTAATTAATCTCTTAACGCGATGTCTTATAACACTATTTCCTACTTTTTTACTAACTTGAATGCCAATCCTGTTTCTATCACTGTGATTATCTAAAACATACATAACAAGGTATCGATTGGCATAAGACTTACCTTTATTATATAGAACTTGAAATTCTTTGTTTTTTCTCAGTGAATCTGTAAAATGCATAATTCTCCTTTTAGAAGAAAAGACCACAAAAAATGTGGCCTAAGCTGATAATCTTTTTCTTCCTTTTGCTCTTCTAGACTGTAATACTTTTCTTCCGCCTGCAGTGCTCATTCTGGATCTGAATCCATGAACCTTTGCTCTAGATCTTTTCTTTGGCTGAAATGTCATCTTCATACGCTATCCACCTCCTTACGGTATTACAAAACATCAGTTTCAATTATACCAAGAATCCGCGTAAAGTCAATAAAAATCATCACTTTTTTGTTATGAAATTTACTAATCCACAACATATATCACATATAAACAGCAATCCACAATATATAGCTGTTTACATGTGAACAATTTTGTGGAAAAATAGAATTATCAACACCTATCAACATGGTATGTTTATAATTATGTTAATAGAAAAAGCATACCTATCCCTATGACGTCATATTTTTAGATTTCAGCCCTTTTAAAAATTTATATAACCCCCCTATCGTTTATGAAATTAACTTGAAAAATAAGCCGTTTTAGTATATGATAGTAAAAGAGATAGTGTGGTAAATTATGAGTTTCTACCTATTATATGTGGAAAGGTAAGAAAGATGGATCAAATAATCAATAACTGGGAAAACATAAAACAATCCATAAAAATGGAGCACGATTTAACGGATATTGCTTTTTCAACCTGGCTTCAGCCACTTACAGTTCATTCTGTAGAAGACAATATCCTGTATATCCTTGTACCGGGAGAGCAAATGTTTTTACAATATATAAGGAAGAAGTTCGAACTTCCTATTAAAGTAGCAGTTGCTGAAATTACCGGAAAAGAATTTGAAATACGTTTCATTTTACCGGAAGATGCAAAACAGATGAAGCAGCCTGCAAAGGTACTTACATCACAAGATATGACTGACAAGACAAACTTAAATCCAAGCTACACCTTTAATTCTTTTGTAGTTGGAAGTAATAATAGGTTTGCACATGCTGCATCTTTAGCGGTAGCGGAATCACCGGGAGAAGTATACAATCCTCTTTTTATTCATGGAGGAGTAGGTCTTGGAAAAACGCATTTAATGCATTCCATAGCCCATTACATTCAGGAACATAATCCTTCTTTAAGGGTACTTTATGTTACAAGCGAAACCTTTACAAACGAAGTAATTGATTCCATTCGTAACGGAAACAGTTCTTCCATGACTAAATTCCGAGATAAATACCGTAACATTGATGTTCTTTTAGTAGATGATGTACAGTTTATTATAGGTAAAGAAAGTACACAGGAAGAATTCTTCCATACCTTTAATGAACTTCATCTTGCTAAGAAACAGATTATTTTATCCTCAGACCGACCTCCTAAGGAGATGGAAACTCTGGAAGAAAGAATTCGATCCAGATTTGAATGTGGATTATTAGCAGATATCGGTGTTCCGGATTATGAAACCAGAATGGCAATTTTAAGAAGAAAGCAAGATGCAGACGGAACTTCTATTGGGGATGATATTTTAGATTATATTGCTACAAATATTAAATCCAATGTGCGAGAGTTAGAAGGTGCATTAAATAAACTACTGGCATTTGCAAATCTTCAAAACACAGAAATTACTATAGAAATTGCACAAAAGGAATTGCAGAATATTATTTCTCCGGATAAACCAAAAGAAATAACACCGCAGTTAATTATTGAAGTGGTTTCCGACCATTTCCAGATTTCTATGGATCAGATGATTTCAAAAGCCAGAACCAAAGAAATCGCAGCACCAAGACAAATTGCAATGTACCTTTGCAAGAATATGGTTTCCGATGTTTCTTTGGAATCTGTTGGAGCTTTACTTGGAGGACGTGATCATTCTACCATCATACATGGTGTTAAGAAGATTGCAGATGAAATCGAGAAAGATGAAAATATGGCAGCAACCATTGAAACCATCAAAAAGAAGATTAATCCAAGTTGATAAAGATGTTAAGTAGTTGTGAAATCCATGTTGAAGTTCATTTTATAAGTTTTTAGGAATTTTTTTGTCCACAAAATTGTGAAGTTATTCTGAACTTATAAATTACGTTTAAACCATGTTCTAAACGTGTTCAAATAGTGAACTATCAAGGGTTAAGACACTTTTAAACATATTAACAGGCACTACTACTAAGAATACTAAATTATTATTATTTATATATTTATTTTTACCCGAAAGGAGTTATAAACACCATTATGAAACTGACATGCTCGAAAACAAATCTTCTAAAAGGAGTAAATATTGTATCAAAAGCGGTTCCTACAAGAACCAGTATGGCAATCTTAGAATGTATTCTGATTGATGCTTCTTCTGATGAGATTAAATTAACAGCGAATGACATGGAACTTGGAATTGAAACCATCATTGATGGTGTAATTGAAGAAAGAGGAATCATTGCTTTGGATGCAAAGATCTTTTCTGAGATTGTTCGTAAGTTACCGGATAATGAAGTTACCATTCAGACTGATGCATCTTTTAAAACAGTGATTACCTGTGAAAAGTCCAAATTCAATATTATTGGTAAATCCGGTGAAGATTTCTCTTATTTACCAAATATTGAAAAAAATGATAAACTGACAATTTCTCAGTTTACATTAAAGGATGTAATCAGACAGACCATTTTCTCTATTTCGGATAATGATAATAATAAATTGATGACAGGAGAACTGTTTGATATTCATGAAAACGAATTGAAAGTGGTATCTTTGGATGGACATCGTATTTCCATTCGTAAGATTGAGTTAAAACAGAGCTATCCTTCAAAGAAATTGGTTGTTCCCGGTAAAACTTTGCAGGAAATCAGTAAGATTTTAACCGGTGGAACAGAAGACGATATTAACATTTACTATACCAACAACCATATTTTATTTGAGTTTGATAAGACAGTAGTTGTTTCCAGATTAATTGAAGGAGAATATTTTAAGATTGATCAGATGTTATCCTCCGATTATGAAACAAAGTTTAAGATTAATAAACGTGAGTTGTTAAGTTCTATTGATCGTGCAACTCTTCTTGTAAAAGAGGGAGATAAGAAGCCGATTATTATGAACGTTTTAGATGATAATATTGAGTTAAAGATTAATTCCTTTATTGGTTCTATGAACGAAAATATTGATATTACCAAGGAAGGTAAAGATATTATGATCGGATTTAATCCGAAATTCTTTATTGATGCGTTACGTGTTATTGATGAAGAAGAAATTACTTTGTACATGGTAAATCCAAAGGCACCTTGTTTTATCAAGGACGAAAAAGAAAGCTATATTTATCTGATTTTACCTGTTAACTTTAATGCAGCAAATTAGGGAGACTTATGGAAGTTATTAAACTGAGAGAGGAATACATTAAACTGGGTCAGGCTTTAAAAGCATCTGGCCTGGTTGGTTCCGGTGTAGATGCAAAAAATGTAATTTTAGATGGTCTTGTTACTGTGAATGATGAAGTAGAGACCCGTCGTGGAAGAAAATTATATGATGGAGATATTGTTTCTTTTGAGGGAGAAGCAATACGGATAGAGAAATGATCGTAAAATCAGTGGAACTTTCCGATTTTCGGAATTATGGATCATTGCTTTTAAATTTCAGTGATGGTATCAACATTTTGTATGGGGATAATGCCCAGGGAAAAACAAATATTTTGGAATCCATTTATTTAAGCGGAACTACCAAGTCCCATCGCGGAAGCAAAGATAAAGAAATGATACATTTTGGCAAGGAAGAGGCACATATCCGCACAGTTGTTGAAAAACAGGGAAAAGAATATCGCATTGATATGCACATTAAAAAGCATAAGACAAAAGGAATTGCTATTAATCAGGTTCCTATCAAAAAAGCGTCGGATTTGTTTGGTGTGTTAAATCTGATTTTCTTTTCTCCTGAAGATTTAAATATTATAAAAGAAGGACCGGCAGAGAGGCGACGCTTCTTAGATATGGAGCTGTGTCAGCTTGATAAGATATATTTATATAATCTTTCAAAGTACAATAAGATTTTAAATCAAAGAAACAAGTTGTTAAAAGATATGTTCCAGAATCCGGAGCTTCGCTCTACCCTTGATATATGGGATCAACAGTTGATTACTTACGGAACAAAGATTATTCAGCGACGCAGACAATTTGTGGAAGAATTAAATACCATTATTTTTACAATACACAAAAAGCTTTCGGGAAACAAAGAAGAATTATTTTTATCTTATGAACCGGACTGTTCGGATGTTTACTATCCACAGAAATTGTGTGAAGCGAGAGAAAAAGATGAACGATTCGGTTCTACCAGTGTGGGTCCCCATCGTGACGATATTTCATTTTTTATCGGAAACATTGATATTCGAAAATTTGGTTCTCAGGGGCAGCAGAGAACTGCGGCACTTTCATTAAAGCTGTCAGAAATCGAACTGGTGAAAAAGATAATCGGTGAGGAACCGGTGCTTTTATTGGATGATGTTTTATCGGAATTAGATTCCAACAGACAGAACCAGTTATTAAATAGTTTATCCACAACACAGACAATGATTACGTGTACAGGTTTGGATGAGTTTATAAAAAATAGATTGAAACTAGACAAAGTTTTTCGTGTAACAGACGGAGTGGTTACCGAAGAATCGAAAGCTTGAATAGGAGGCCTATATGAGCGTAGATTATGGCGCAGATCAAATTCAAATATTGGAAGGATTGGAAGCAGTAAGAAAACGTCCCGGTATGTACATCGGAACTACTTCTTTGCGTGGACTTCATCATCTTGTATACGAAATCGTGGATAATGCAGTTGACGAAGCATTGGGCGGATATTGTGACAGTATTGAAGTTACTATCAACAAAGATAATTCTATTACTGTTTTAGATGACGGACGTGGTATTCCTGTGGGAATCAATGCCAAGACCGGAAGACCGGCTGTGGAGGTTGTTTTTACCGTACTTCATGCCGGTGGTAAATTCGGCGGTGGAGGATATAAGGTATCCGGTGGACTTCATGGTGTAGGTGCATCTGTTGTAAATGCGCTTTCCACCTGGTTGGAAGTTAAAGTTTATAACGAAGGTAAAATTTATCAGCAGCGTTATGAACGCGGTGCCATTATGTATGATTTAAAGGTAGTGGGAGAGTGTGATAAAGAAAAACACGGTACCGAAATTACCTTTTTACCGGATCCGGAAATCTTTGAAGAAACAATTTTCGAATTTGATACATTACGGACCAGATTACGTGAAACTGCGTTTTTAACCAAGAATTTAAAAATCGTATTAACAGATTTAAGAGAAGAAGAACCTGTATCCCAGACTTTCCACTACGAAGGTGGAATTAAGGAATTCGTGGTTTATCAGAATAAATCCAAAGAAGCGTTGTATCCGGAAATCATTTACTGTGAGGGAACAAAAGACAACATTTATGTAGAAGTTGCCATGCAGCACAATGATTCCTACAACGAAATGACTCTTGGTTTTGTTAATAATATCATTACTCCGGAGGGTGGTACCCATGTTTCCGGTTTTAAAAATGCGTTGACAAAAACCATGAACGATTATGCCAGAGCCAATAAGCTGTTAAAGGATTCCGAACCGAATCTTTCCGGTGAAGATATCCGTGAAGGTTTGACCACAATTATTAGTATTAAGATTGCGGATCCGCAGTTTGAAGGACAGACGAAGCAAAAGCTTGGTAACTCTGAAGCAAGAGGTGCGGTAGATAGTATTGTCAGTGAACAGCTTACTTACTTCTTAGAGCAGAATCCAACAGTTGCAAAAACAATCTGTGAGAAATCTGTTCTTGCCCAGCGTGCAAGAGAAGCTGCAAGAAAAGCAAGAGATCTTACCAGAAGAAAAACAGCTCTTGAAGGTATGTCATTACCGGGAAAATTAGCGGATTGTTCCGATAAGAATCCGGATAATTGCGAGATTTTCATTGTAGAGGGAGATTCCGCGGGTGGATCTGCAAAAACTGCAAGAGATAGAGCAACTCAGGCGATTTTACCGTTACGAGGTAAGATTCTGAATGTAGAAAAGTCACGCCTCGATAAAATCTATGCCAATGCAGAAATTAAAGCTATGATTACTGCATTCGGAACCGGTATCCATGATGATTTTGATATCAGCAAATTGCGTTATAACAAAATTATTATTATGACGGATGCCGATGTGGACGGTGCACATATCAGTACCCTGATGTTAACATTTTTATATCGCTTCATGCCGGAGCTTATTAAAACCGGTCATGTATATTTGGCGCAGCCGCCTCTTTATAAAATTGAGAAAAATAAAAAGGTTTGGTATGCCTACAGTGATGAAGAATTGAATCGTATCTTAACGGATATCGGTCGTGATGGAAATAATAAAATCCAGCGATACAAAGGACTTGGAGAAATGGATGCGGAACAGTTATGGGAAACAACCATGGATCCGGAAAAACGTGTGCTTCGCAAGGTTATGTTTGACGAAGAAAACGAATCCGAGGTAGATTTAATCTTTAATACTCTTATGGGTGATAAAGTAGAACCTCGTAGAGATTTTATTGAAGCAAATGCAAAATACGTACAGAATATGGATAACTATTGTTAATGGCAAATGCCAATGTTTAAGGAGAATTTGGAATGGAAGATAATATTTTTGACAAAATTCATGAAGTTGACCTGAAAAAAACCATGGAAACATCCTACATTGACTATGCCATGAGTGTTATTGCATCCCGCGCATTGCCGGATGTAAGAGATGGATTGAAACCGGTACAGCGTAGAGTGTTGTACTCCATGATTGAATTAAGTAATACTTACGATAAACCACACCGTAAATGTGCCCGTATCGTAGGTGATACCATGGGTAAATACCATCCACACGGTGACTCCTCCATTTATGGAGCACTTGTCAACATGGCACAGGAATGGTCTACCCGTTATCCACTTGTTGACGGTCATGGTAACTTCGGTTCTGTGGATGGCGATGGCGCTGCTGCTATGCGATACACAGAGGCAAGATTAAGTAAGATTTCCATGGAAATGTTGGCGGATATCAACAAAGATACCGTAGATTTCATGCCGAACTTCGATGAGACGGAAAAAGAGCCGGTTGTACTGCCTTCTCGTTTTCCAAACTTGTTGGTAAACGGAACAACCGGTATTGCAGTAGGTATGGCTACCAATATGCCGCCTCACAACCTGCGGGAAGTAATTGCAGCAGTTGTTAAAATCATTGATAACCGTGTACAGGAAGGAAGAAAAACCGAAATCGAAGAAATCCTTGATATTATCAAGGGACCGGATTTTCCAACAGGAGGAGAAATCCTTGGTACTCGCGGAATCGAAGAAGCGTACCGTACCGGTCGCGGAAAAATTCGTGTTCGCGCAGTAACCAATATTGAACCAATGCAGAATGGAAAGAACCGTATTATTGTTACGGAACTTCCATACATGGTAAATAAAGCCCGCTTAATCGAGAAAATTGCAGAACTGGTACGTGATAAGAAGGTCGTGGGAATTACGGATCTTCGTGATGAATCCAACCGACAGGGTATGCGTATTTGTATTGAATTACGAAAAGACGTAAATCCAAACGTGATTTTAAACCAGTTATACAAGCATACACAGCTCCAGGATACCTTCGGTGTTATCATGCTTGCACTTGTAAATAATGAGCCGAAGGTTTTAACCCTTTTGGAGATTTTGGATTACTACCTGAAACATCAGGAAGATGTAGTAACCCGCAGAACGAAATTTGATTTAAATAAGGCAGAAGAAAGAGCTCATATTTTAGAGGGATATCTGATTGCCTTAGACAATATTGATGAAGTAATTTCCATTATCCGTGGAAGTAAAACTACCGTAGAAGCAAAAGAGAAATTAATGGCTCGTTTTGCTTTGTCCGATGCCCAGGCCCAGGCAATCGTAGATATGCGTCTGCGTGCGTTGACCGGTTTGGAACGGGAGAAAATCGAGAAAGAATATGCGGATTTAAAAGAACTCATCAAACATTTGAAAGAAATCTTAGCAGATGAGAACGTATTATTAACGGTTATCAAGGAAGAAATTCTTGAGATTTCCAATAAATACGGAGATGACAGAAGAACCAGCATCGGTTTTGATGAATTCGATATTTCCATGGAGGATATGATTCCGAAGTCCGATGCGGTCATCACCATGACCAAGCTTGGATATATCAAGCGTATGAGTACGGAAAACTTCAAGAGTCAGAACCGTGGCGGTCGTGGAATCAAGGGTATGGAAACCATCGAAGATGATTACATTGTAGAATTGATGATGACCACAACCCATCACAATCTGATGTTCTTTACCAACACCGGTAGAGTATACCGTATGAAGGCTTACGAAATACCGGAAGCAGGAAGAACCGCAAGAGGAACCGCCATTATCAACCTGTTGCAGCTTCAGCCGGGAGAGAGTATCACCTCGGTTATTCCGATTGGAGAATACGAAGAAGATAAATATCTTTTCATGGTAACCAAGAAGGGAATTGCTAAGAAGACGCCGCTTCAGGAATATGCCAATATCCGTAAAACCGGTCTTTTGGCCATCAACCTTCGTGAAGATGATGAACTGATTGAAGTTCAGATTACGGATAACACGAAAGACATTATTATGATCAGTAAATTTGGTCAGTGTATCCGTTACCACGAAACCGATGTAAGAAGCACCGGAAGAACATCCATGGGTGTTATCGGAATGAGTCTGGTAGATCTGGATGAGGTTGTGGCAATGCAGACCGATACTCAGGGAGAAACCATTCTGGTAGTAGCAGAAAAAGGTATTGGAAAGCGTACCAGCGTTACTGAATTTACACCGCAGAACCGTGGCGGTAAGGGTGTAAAATGCTATAAGATTACCGAAAAAACCGGCAATATCGTAGGTGCCAAGGCAGTCAATATCGATGATGAGATTATGATGATTACCACAGAAGGAATTATCATCCGTATGAAGGTAGACGGAATCGCGGAATACGGACGAGTAACTTCCGGAGTGAAGCTCATTAATTTGGATGAAGGCGTGCTGGTAGCATCCGTTGCAAAGGTAAAAGAAACCAAAGAATTATACGAACAGGAAGAATCATCAGAAGAAGAAACTCAGGAGTAGAAGAATATGAAAAAAGGGTTATTGCTTTTTTCAGGTGCTGTTGAAACCTTGGAGTTTTTCTCAGCCCGGCTTGCATTGTCTTACAAAAAAGATGGCTATGACATCTTTACCTTTAGAATTCATAAGGAAAAAGAGGATTATTCTGCATTGAAGGAATTTCTATCCTCCCATGAGACATTGCTTTTAACCTTTAACTATATTGGTCTGAGTGGTGAAGATTTTTTACAAGAGGGAAAAGACGTTGTCTTTTCCCTTTTTCCAATTCAGAAAAAAGTGATTCTGGTAGATCACCCAATCTATTACCATGACCAATTATCTGTAACAGAGGAAGATACTGCTTTGTACTGTGTAGACGAAGATCATGTAGATTATATACGAACGTATTATCCACAGATAAAAAGCGTAAGATTTCTTCCTTTGGCGGGAACAGAATATTGTACAGAACATAAACCAATCAAAGATCGGAGTATTCCCCTTTTGTTTGCCGGAAATTATGTGCGAAAAGAGCGATTACTTTCTTATCTAACAGGTTTGGATCAGGATTATAAGGAATTTTATTACTCTATTGTAGAGGACTTAAAGAAAAAACCGGAACAGTCTGTGCAGTTTGCAATGGAAAGCAGCCTGTTGGCGCTTTTTCCGAAGGCATCTAAAAAGGAACTGGCAGCAGCCATGCATGGCATGTTGTTTGTGGATTTGTATATCCGTTCTTATTTCCGTGCAAAGGTGGTGCAAACCATTGCAGATGCCAAAATACCAATCTATGTTATTGGAAAAGATTGGCAATATTTAGAAACAAAGCATCCGGAGTGTATTCACATGGTTGGAAACGGATATGAAAACACGGAATTTTGCCTAAAACACATGGAAGAAGCAAAGCTTTCCTTAAACGTCATGCCCTGGTTTAAGCGGGGATTTCATGATCGAATTCCATCCTCTATGTTGCAAAAAGCAGTCAGTGTCACAGATCCGTCCGATTATATTTTAAAGAACTTTACGGATGGGGAGGATTTACTGCTCTATTCATTACATGAAATAGACAGGCTTCCGGATTTGATAAATGACAGTTTGAGGGATGAAGGATATCTGCAAAGTATGGCAGATAGAAGCTATCAGAAAGCAAAGGAGGAACATACCTGGGAAGAAAGATATAGAAAATTGTAAAAGGATATATTTGGAGGGAAGAAATTGGAAAGCGAACACTGGACGTATATGTTCAGAATCGTCTAATGGAACGTCTGGGATATAGTACGAAGAGAATGTATTATGTATTAAAGCCACCGGCGTGGGAATGTTGGCATCATAGAATGGGAATATTGTATGCTCTGGTGCGGGGAGAGATGGAAACTGCAAAGGAAAGAATAGAAATGTTTGCAGAAAATATAAAAAAATGATATAGTGAGATTGCGCAAAAGATAACACATTTCTGCAGAAAATATTGAACCAGTAATTAATCCAAACGGCGATGTTACATATGAAATCCAGTACGGAGAATACAATAATAAGGTTGAAGTTTTAAAAAATAATAGTAATTATATTAAACTTAGTGTTGAGCAGGGAGATATTTCTGATGTCTTTATAATTGATCAAAATGGAAATTATACAGTGGATGGAAATAAAATTGAGATAGAGGAAATTGCTTCTGCAACTGATGATGGTGTAGATGCGGCTAGATTGATGGAAGCAGGTGGAGTTTCTGTTATTAATCGTCTCACAAAGGTATGCCCATATGGTAAGGAAAGTGATTATACATACAAGTTGGGAATTGCAGAGAACAAAAATATAAATTTAGAACAAGCGATTAAGGATATGACATTTACTGTTTTTTTGGCGGCGCTGACAGGCGCATTAGGATTGAGTGCTAAGATTGGAGGAGCACCGCTAGTAATTGTGAAAGGAGAGGGATATGCGGATACACCACTTGGATGTATTTACACATTTATCAATTATTTTGATGCGGAAACACGTGGTCTATCTTTTAAAGTTACAAATTATGCACATGAAAAATACAAAGACAGATATATAAAGCCAGTAAATTTGTATGGATTTAAATCTAACTATACGTGGTACACAAAACCGAATTTCAAAGGGTATACTGAAAAAGAAACTTTGTATCAAACAAAAGAATTTTTTTAGGAGTAACACGATGAAAAAAAAGTTATGTTTTGGTTGATTTATGCGTTGATACATGCAATCGGTTGGATGATAACGTCAATATATGCTCTATTTATTATTCCGTGGGAAGGCCAAATATGGGGACTTTGTGTAATGATTGGTGTTTGCTTTGGGGTGCCGTTGATATTTGGTTTATTATGTTTGATTATTAGAGTGATAAAAAGTGAGTGAAAAATATTACAAAGTAAGTAAATAGTATAAAGTAGCATAATAGGATTGGTAAAATACCGGTCTTATTATGCTATAAAAGCAATCCTGATGGGTATAGTGAATAGCGTATGGTATGGAGGGGAAAATGATACCGAAATGACAGAAAAATATGAAGGTAAATCCGTTATGGAGAAGTATGTTTTTGGAGATTACACGGTTGAATTCCTGGAAACCTAGAGGGCTTCTATAAGCTGGAGGGAAGCAAGCTTTTTATAACAGAAAAGTTTGAAGGCATTTGGAATGTCAGTGGTATGGTTGAAAAGCCCGGAGATTATTTGTTGTTGGTGAAGAAATATTTCGGAGAGGAAAAAAAGGTTTGGATTGAGGTAACTGAGCCGGAAACTGCCTATGAAGTGGAGAAAGGAACACTGTATGTATCAACGATGGGTGCGCGGTTGTATACGAAACATCCAATTCCAAACCTGCATATAGGTATTATAGATAATGAAGGAAAAGAATTTACACCATTAGATTTGAAAAATAAAATCGGAACAGAGAATTATGACAAAGCAGATGAGGAATCAGACGGAAAGACTAAGACAATTTATACGATTCGTTTTGATAAAAAAATCTCTATGAAAGACATTAAGAATGTGGTGGTGGAATCCCGGCAATAAATATTTTAATATGATATAGTTAATGGAGAAGATAAAAATTTATCAACGGGGGGTAAAAAGAAAAATGAAGGAAAGCAGAGTCAAAAGAATTGGATTTATCATTTTGTCATTATTATTATTTAGAATAATTTATGTTCTGCAATGTTCAATCGGCTACATCGGAAATGTTACAGGACTTCGGTGGTTGGTTAAGATTATGAATTTTCCGTTAGGGACAAGATTAGGAATATCAATAGTAGTTGGTTTATTGCTGGGCTATCTATTTAAAAACAAACTCAAGGCAAGGAGTATCGAAGTGCTTATTATAGGATTACTTATAGCCGGAACTTTGTTTTTCGATCCAATGCCGGTATGCGATTTTACATATAAGTATATATGGAGCGGAGTATATACTGGAGTTATTCAACCATTAGTGCAAAATCATGTAACAGATTCTATGCCGCTGGGTAACTATGATATGGTGGTTTATTATCATCCGGATGCTGTATTGAACCTTGTAGTTGGGTATTGTATTATGATGGTGGAGATATTTTTTATGAATAAGAAAGCGGAAAATAAATAAAAAACCGGAGATTGGGTGAGAAATGAAGGGAGGTATTGGGATGAAAAGGACAGTGAAGGTTTTGCCTTGGGCATTGCTGTGTTTTTCAATAATTGGAAATATAGTTGTAGCAATGATGTATTCAAAGGCAGCAGAAGAAGATGTAAACATTCGTGGCTTTTATCAGTACTTTAAAGATGGATATGTATGCTCTGCTACAATTGACGATGAGGAGCAAAAATATTACATTTTAAAGCAGTATCCTACGTATGACGAAAAAGGGGATAAATTAGAAGAAGGAAAAATCCTGAAAACAGATAATGGAGGCATTCTCCTGGAAAGCAATGACGGTATTAAGCGCTTTGTTTTTATAGATGACAAAGGATTTACCTTTTATGATGAAGAAGAGAACCAGATTAGGTTTTTGGAGAGGAAAGGAGACGTTCCTACCTATCTGTTTGAAAGAAGTAGCAGATGTAATCCATTCTATGTTTGTAATATTTAACTTGGGATTATTTGGATACCTTTTTAAAGACTAATCCGATATGGCTTGTAATAATCCGCCCAACATTGTGGAAAAAGGAACTGAATTATGAAAGACAATCAAAAATATGATATTCTTCGATTTAGCAGCTTTGAAAAGATTAATATAAAAAAAGATAACGTAGAAGGTATATTACAAACCATAAAAAGGATTTTCCTCAATGGAATAGAAAATCCGGATTACATGGAGGACGGGTATTATGTGCGGAAAGCTTCAGATGTTTTAAAATGTATTCCGATTGTGGGACAGTCACAGCAGGAATCAATAAAAAACAAAGCAGAGATCGAGCAGGAGGATCAATCGGAAGGATGGCTGACAGCATATATTTTAAAGAATAATAAAATATGTTGTACTATCGGATATAGAAAAATTCAAAAACCAGTTGACAACTACATATCCCTTTAGTATAATAGTTATTGCGTTACGGCGCAGAATTTCATAAAACGAAGAAATTCGGAACTTGCAGAAGTACTCAAGAGGCCGAAGAGGTGCCCCTGCTAAGGGTATAGGTCGGGTGACCGGCGCGAGGGTTCAAATCCCTCCTTCTGCGTTAAAAGCAATCACGTGAGTGGTTGCTTTTTTTACAATTAAAAATTTCTTGTATGAATAAAGCCTATGCGTTAAAATGAGAGCAGGGAGGGTAATATTATGGAGCATTTATGTAATGTAGCAACAGCAATCGAAGCAGACCGGATTATGGCATTATTGGAAACAAATGATATTGCCTGCTATCGGATGGAAAAAGGTGCAGGAAGTTATTTATCTGTTACAATGGGAATGTCTTTAACAGGGTACGATATTTATGTAGATGAGTCAAAAATAGAGGACGCCCAGGCTTTGATTGCCGAGATTGAAGAGGTCGAGTAAGAATTTAAAAAAAATTGAAAAAAGTGCTTGACGAACAGATGTAAAAGTGGTAATCTATTATAGCTGTCGCAAAGAGCGGTCGGGAGACACGATAAAGCGACAGAAAATAAATGAAAAAAGTGCTTGACAGAAGCGACAAGATATGATATTATATACGAGTTGCGGCACGAAGCAGTAAAGCTTCGAAAGTCAGCACAGAACCTTGATAATTGAAC
>SVEZ01000006.1 GCA_015057115.1 Lachnospiraceae bacterium
CCTGGCGTATTCCATCTTTTGTTCATCCATAAACGGTTCATCCGGATGCAACCTGCGATGTTTCAGGCATTTTGCCAGAATCTTAAAGTCCGATTGGAACCGTTCTATTACTTCGTCCGGCAGCCATGCTACATTAATTACATTAATGTCGTAGTCTTTGAAGAAGGGACAGTACTCTTCCGGCACATGAAACATATCACTTAATGCCAGCTTTTCCTTCCATTCCTTCTCGGTTCCGAAATATAGCACGAAGGTTATGACCGGAATGCTCTCCTTTTCTCCCCACTCCTTGGTGAGTTGTTGGCGGTAGGATGCTCCATCGTATCCTATAATACGCATGGGCATTTTCTCTTCTATTCCGGTTTGGTTCTCCATGTTGATTAACGACATCTGAAGTCCAACTTCTCCGCTCAGCAGTTTTGACACATCTCTATCCTGGTCATGTAACACTCCTCTGTCGGAACGATACGCCACGTGGGTCCGATAGTCGCTTAGCGCCTCCGGCCGCACTTTCTGTTCCCCCTTGTAAACATAACCGTTAATAATGTCAGCAAATATGCGATTTATGCTGATTAGTTCTTTACTTGCAATATCTTTTGTCCCTATTGTAACTCTCTCCTCTCCCAAATTATAGCATGTTTTTTGATTTTTTAATAGATTCCCACTAAGCTTAATGTTTTGATTTATCCGTGGATACACGGATAAGATGCAGGCCCCCTGCATAGATGAAAGCTGAGTTGCTTTCGATTTTTGTTAGATTGGAAGGCTGTCATGGAGGAAGCCTTCCAAAACCTTTACAGATTTAAAAACGGTATTTTACACCGCTTTGTTTCATAACTGCATTCGCAAGTTGTTTTGATTTAATATTCCCATCAACGGTGAAGTTTCGATTTGTAATTGGACTAAACCATATGTCATGGTCTCCCTTTCCATGTCTGATAAATGTACACCCATTTTCTTTAACGAGCTTTACTATTTCTTTATTATAGTTTTTCGACATTATGCGCAATCCACCCGACGCTCAGCCGTCAGAAAACAGATATTGGAACACCCTTGAATATGATTAAGTTCCAGTAACTCCGGGATTGCATCTTTGGCACGATTTATCAACTCGTCATACGAATCTGATTCTAAAGCAAGGCCGATTTCGTCGCATAATGCAATATAGACTTTTGCTTCATCATCCCAATTGATATAAACAATAATGCTCATAATCGTATCCCCCATTATCATTTTTCTCCTTTCTTTTATTGTTAGCATTCATTTAACACCAACAGCGAAAGGCTCCAACACTCAGGTTATATCTACGTACTATAATACTACGTAAGAAAGCAATAATGCAACCAATTCACTGTTATTTAATGTATCGATTCACCCGCGGATACGCGGACATGATGCAGGGGCCCTGCATAGACGAAAGCAGATTTGCTTTCAGTTTTTGTTAGATTGGAAGGCTGTCGTAAAGGCAGCCTTCCGGATGTGAATATTGTCAACTATTGATTCTGCATTTGCTCTTTTGCCTTTGTAATTTCCTCCGGAGTGTATTCCATGGATAAGATGAATTCTTCAGGCATGCCCTTGTTTATCAACTTGGTAATTAAACGTAGTCGCTCTTGAGATACGCCTTGTTCTAAACCTTGTTCTAGTCCTTGCTTTAGGCCCTGTTGTATGCCTTCTTTCTGAGCACGTATTTCACATTGCCTCTTCCCTGTAAAAACTTCTGCCATGGTTTTTGCCTCCTTTCCATTATCATCAACATAATTTTCTACAAAATCTCTGTCACCGGTCACCTCTGTCAGCATTTGCAACAGTTCCCTGGCGTATTCCATCTTTTGTTCATCCATAAATGGTTCGTCTGGGTGTAATCTTCGATGCTTCAAGCATTTTGCCAGGATTTTAAAGTCCGATTGAAACCGCTCTATTACTTCGTCCGGCAGCCACGCCACATTAATCACATTAATGTCGTAGTCTTTGAAGAACGGGCGGTACTCTTTCGGCACATGAAACATATCACTTAATGCCAGCTTTTCCTTCCACTCCTTCTCGGTTCCAAAATATAACACAAAGGTTATGACCGGAATACTTTCTTTTTCTCCCCACTCCTTTGTGAGCTGTTGACGATATGATGCTCCATCGTATCCAATAATACGCATGGGCATTTTGTCTTCTATTCCGGTTTGATTTTCCATATTGATTAACGACATCTGAAGTCCAACTTCTCCGCTCAGCAGTTTTGATACATCTCGATCCTGATCATGCAAAACTCCTCTATCGGAGCGATATGCCACGTGCGTCCGGTAATCGCTCAGCGCTTCCGGCAGCACTTTTTGTTCCCCTTTGTATACATAGCCGTTAATAATGTCAGCAAATATCCGGTTTATGCTGATTAATTCTTTACTAGCAATATCTTTTGTCCCTATTGTAACTCTCTCCTCTCCCTGATTATAACATGTTTCTCGTTTTTTTAATAGATTCCCACTAAGCTTAATGTATCGATTCACCCGCGGATACACGGATACGATGCAGGGCCCCTGCATAGATGAAAGCAGATTTGCTTTCCTATATATTGTAACAGAATGGCGGATTCCCGGCAAGCTTAAAATCGGTTTGACGAATCTTGTCGAAATATTCTTCACGAATTTATCACAAAGTTGTTGAATCTGTGTATTTTCTGTGATATTATACAAATTGTTATGGATCAGTTCCATAATCAAACGCATTTGGGGGAGAGAAGATACACATTATGTGTTTCCACACCTTACACACAAAATTTATGAGAAACACCTTCCACCCTATTTTATTTCTATATTTAAAATACATGAAGGAGTGACTTGAAAATGAGATCCACCGAAGCCCTGGAAATTCGATATCTAAAAGAACTTAAAGATGTTTACTACGAAAATGGATATGAAGCAGGATATGATCTAGGCTGGTCCAACGGCAGAATTGCCTCTATTGCCAGACTGATTCAAAATACCGGTCAGGAGATCTATGCTCGCAAATTCATGGATGCAAGTGATTTGGAACTGAAACTTGCAAATGAGCGAATTGCTCAGGAACGTGCTGAACAATTAGCTCAGGAGCAGGCCGCTGCCGAAGCCGAGGCTTTAAAAGCCGGCAAAAAGCTTCGGGATTGGCAGTGGGTATAACACGACGGAGAACAGAAAAAATTGTCAAACTATGAAAGGCAAAGAACTACCCCGCGGGCTTTCCCCCCGAATGTTCTTTGCCTCAATTCCATTTTAGGGGGCTTTATTCCCCTGCTATTTTCAAAAGCCGTTCTATTTCCGGAATGGAAATATCCAAAAATTCCGAAATATCTTCTATCGTATATGCGGCATTCTGCGCTTTTAGCGCTTCCACTGCTTCCACAAGCTGATTCAGTTTGTCTACCAGCTTATGGCTCTCCTGATCCCGATCCTCGCCTTCTGCTAGTAAACCACCAATGGCAAGACTGATTTCCTTACGGAAGTCTTCCATCAATCCTGTTTCCGACTGAATTCCTGTCAGCCAGGTAAAAATGCTTAAATTCGCTTCCTGCACCAGATCTCCTAAAGGTTCTCTTCCATCGGCATAGCTTTTTGCCTCTTCATAAATCTTTGGCAAAATAGCTTGGTAGGCCTCGGATGCTTCCATCTGTCCCCGGACTACTTTTTTCAGTAATTCCTCCATCTTTTCATCGCTTATGCGGGGTATGTCTCGAATATCCGCCTCATAGTAACGCATGAAATTCAATTCATCCTGGTCAAAAACGTATTCCGGCTTCTCTACTGCGTTCGTTGGTTCGTATCCCTCCAAACGTACCTGACGGCTAAACAAAAATTCTCCCATCACTTCCCATTGGGCTTCGTTAAGGGAAAAAGAAAGTTCTTTCTCTATTTCCCCTCGGGTTATCTTTCCGCCGTTTTCTTTTCCTATCCGGGCAATCCGGTTCATGTGCTCTAAAAACTTTAATTCTTCGTTCATGTTCTTCTTTCCTGTTTTTCTATTTTACAATGCTTCCTTTCCAGGTATCCATCCCTCCGAAGCAATAAATCCCGGTATATCCCATCCCGGCAAGCCGCATGGCTGCCTTGGCACTTCTGGCTCCGCCGTGGCAATAAACAAGGATTACCTGTTTATGGTCCGGCAGTCCAGCCGGTTCCTCATCCACTATGGTTTCCAACGGAATATTCATGGCTCCCGGAATGTGACCCGCCCCATATTCCTCAGGCATCCGCACATCCACCAAAGCATACCCGCTGTGATGTTCCATATAACGTCTTGCTTCTTCTGCTGTGATATTCCGGACGGGGGATGTTTCTCCGTCTCCCGTGGTTTGAAGACCGCCCCGCTTTTTGCGCCCGCCTGATGCAAGCATAATTGCCAATACTACCCCTAACTCGGTCACTGTTTTGTCCTTAACGCTAGTTAGTAGTATTGTATGCCTACTGCCGACCTTTTATAACTGAATTCCGTTTTTCTTACAAAGTTCTCTTGCGCTTTCTACAGAATCCACACCGGTCTTGTTCTTAATTGGCGCAAATTCTTTTTCCCTTTCAATTTCGAAAGGAAGGTTATTCTCCATTAAATGTACCATATCCAGAATCAAGGTCTCATACTTATGACCGTTGGGTGTTTCCGGATGTACCTCCTGTCCCTCCTCGTTGATGCAAGGGATTTTCTTATCTACCACATGAAGGGTAAGAGGAGAGGTTAAAATCTGTTCCAGGGCGTCCACTCTAAACAGGTAGTTTAAAATAACACCGAAATTATATGCCGGTTCGCCCTTTTCATCCTTGGCATCTTTTAACTCATCCGTTAATTCGTAATACTCTACGATGGATGGGCGTCCATCCTCTAAACAAATGGTTCCCACCTTCTCCTCCGGTGTTACCTTACGGATTACCTTGGAACCGGATACATACTCTCCTGCAATGGTAGCTCCCACAAATACCGGATCTGCCATTCTCTGAAGCACGTTATCCACCGCAAAAACATTTAACCATTTAATGCCTTCCTCATGGATGCAAAAATCCAGTCCGCTATTATAAAGGGAGCCGAACCATCCTCCGTTACCGTTAGGGGATGTAGCCAGCTTGTCCTTCTTCTCTAACAGAATCTTTCCGTCAAAATCCGTTGCCGGCGCCATATCCTGTTTGAAAAAGTGGATATATTCCCGTTTGTAACCAAAGCACTCTTTTTCCTCGAAGAAATCCATGGTGGTTTCATGGTTTTTGTCACTGGTCATAATAAACAGATGGATATAACGGTCTGCCGCTCTTACCACATCCATCAGGTTCTCAATCAGTCTCTGGAAAATGTACACTTCTTTGGTAATACCGATATCGTACATTCCCTTTGGATTATCGGATCCCAGACGGGTTCCCATGCCACCTGCTAAAAGCACTGCTGCCACTTCACCTTTGCGAATGGCCTCCAGACCGACTTTGCGATACTGATCTTCATTTTCCCAGATTTCTTCTCTGGTCATGGCCTTAATGGGAGTAATCTTTCCTCTTTCCTGCTCCTGGCCATCTGCTCGCTTAATCATGTCAAAATCCGTTAACTCTATCTCTTTTATCAGACGATGTTTTCCTTCGTCATCTAATTCCTCATAAAACTTCAATAAATGCAGCTGTCCTGCCTCTTTACATTTCTTCTCTGCTTCCTGATATGTCATACTATGCCTCCCATATTTTCTTTCGATTCTCCTGTCTGGTTCCACAAATCCTGGAGCTGCGTTATTTTCATCTCGGATTCGGAAATTTTCAGGATATTTTCGATACGCTTTTGTACAAGCCTCGCATCATAGGGTTTGGTAATAATCTCCAGTGCGCCACGGCTTAAAGCTTCTTCTTCATTCTCCCGTTCACCGTAGGCGGTCACCATAATCACCGGTATTTTCTTCAGATACATTGCGGAATTCATGTGTTTTAAAAGCTCCAGCCCGCCCATTCTCGGCATCTGTATATCTGCTACCACCAAACTGACAGCGTTGAAATTCCGTTTTAAAATATCTAAAGCCTCTTCGCCATCCTCTGCTTCCATTACATTGTAATGGTCTCCAATCATTTTCTTAATCAGCTCCCGCTCCACTAAATGGTCATCCACCACCAGTATGGTTCGCTGATGCTTCTTGTGGGGCTCTTCAAATTCTCGACGGTCCTCCTCCAACATGCGGGTTCGGAACTCTTCCTGAGAAATGGGCCTTGAGAACAAATATCCCTGAATGCTGTCGCATCCCATTCCCGCCAAAAGCTCATACTGAGCTCTTGTCTCTACGCCTTCTGCCACGGTTTCCATTCTCAGCGCTTTTGCCATCTGGAAAATGGAAAACAGAATGTTTCCAGCACGATCCGAGGTCTCCAAATCGCTGATGAACTTCATGTCGATCTTTAAAATATCCACATTGAAATCCTTCAAGGTATTTAAGGAAGAATATCCACTTCCAAAATCATCCATCATAACCTTAAAATCATGATGCTGATACTCTCGAATTGCCTCTATCATTTCCTTTGGCTTATCTTCGTAAGCCCCTTCTGTGATTTCAATCTTAATCAGGGAATGGTCAATGTCATAGTACTTGGTCATCTGCAGAATTTCCCGCACAAAGTCCGGTTTGTAAAAGTGTACTCTGGAGATATTCACCGAAATAGGCACTACCGGTTCGCCGGATTCCAATCTCGCCTTCTGATATTTGCAAACCTGCTCGCATACAAATAAATCCAGCTTGGCAATAAACCCGTTCTTCTCAAATATAGGAATAAATACCGCCGGGCTGATAACTCCCTTGGTGGGATGAACCCAACGAATCAGAGCCTCTGCACTGATGGTCTTCTTGGTAACCGTGTCCACAATAGGCTGCAACAATACTAAAAACTGCTCCGCCTTCAGGGCACTGTCCATCTCGCTTACCAGCTCCTGCTCGCTTAAAATTGCATCTCGCAATTCCTCGCTGTAAAAAGCATATCGCTCAATATAATTTCCCTTAATGGTATTCAGCGCCATATCCGCCCGGTCGCACATATTTCCCACCGGCATCAAAGGACTTTCCACCACATATACACCCATATGAAGCTGCACCGTGTAGTCCAATGGATTCCAGTTTCCCTGCCCCGCCAGGGCCTCTTCCATCTGAGGTAAAATAGATTCCAGATAGTCTTTACTGGTACAAAACAGAAACTTATCCGCCTCTGACCGAGCATAATATCCGTTGGTTCCGATAAGGCCTCGAAGCTTTCTTCCCAATGCCGCCAGAACCATATCGCCTTTGGCGCTACCGTAAAGCTCGTTAACTACTTTAAAACGATCCACATTCCAAACACCTACCACACATTCGTGGTCGTGATTCTTCATAAAGAAGCTTCTGGCCTGTCGGTAAAACTCCGCACGATTTCCCAAACCGGTAACATCATCATACTGCACGTGGTTTTTCAGTGCTTCTACCGTATTCTCCACTTCCTGCCGGATGTTGATACAACGTTTGACCAATAAATCAATTCGATACTTCAGACCTTCTTCGTTAATCGGTTCAAATACCACCTCTTCCGCTCCCAGAGAAAATGCTTTGTTTTCTTTCTCCGGACAATACACAGACAGAGCCGCCACAACTACCGCATCCTTTAGGGCATGAAGACTTCCAAACCGCTCCAGCATCCGGTAGCCGTCATACTCCTTAGCTTCTACCCAGACATAGACAACATCCACTTTGGTATTACCCATCAGGAAGTCTTTCACATCCTCACCGGTTCCGCATTCCAGAATCAGAAATTCCTCTTCAAAAATTCTTTTTATTATTCCTCTGTGATCCGCACAATCGTCCACCAACAACATGGTTCGCTTCATATTGCTCTTCACCTCTTGCTCCATTGTATCTATCTATCGCTTAACTATTTTCTTTCCTCACCCATCTTTACGATGCGTTCCACCGCTTCATCAATCAAAGCAGCCAGCTTCTGGTCTCCCACTCCCATTACAATATGATCGCAATTGTTCATAGGAATCAAAATCTTCTTTGCAGGGCTTCCCGCTATTGCTGCCGCCATCTTCGGAGTCACTTCCCCCAACAGGGAATCTGCCGCAATAATGCCGATAGGTCCAACAATAACATCCGCATCCCGGGCATTTACCAGCACTGGGTTCTCCCCTGTGGCTCCCGGACACCCTGCCGCCTTCAACATCGAAGTCGTTGCCGCACTGTTGGTTCCAATGGCAACTACTGTATGCTCCTGCGCTCCTGTTTTCATCCATTTCTCCAGAAACATACTTCCGATACGACCGCCCTGGCCGTCTACTACCATGATTTTCATTTTTCTCTCCTAATCCTATTTGTCAATCTTTCGGTCCATGCTTCCACTTTCAAATCCAGCCAAATCCATGGTCACGTATTCGTATCCCAATTCCCTTAACTTCTCTGTAATCTCCCGGCTGTGAACCACCAAAATTCCCTGACGATCCTCGTCTACTTCGATTCTGGCAATATCCTCATGCACCCGAACACGCACATTGCCGGTGACAAAAGTTTTAATGTATTCCTCTGCCTGCTCCACCGTCGCCAGCTTCTCTCTGGTTAAGTGGGTTCCGTATGGAAAACGGGTGGCAAGACAAGGTGCCGATGGTTTGGAAAAAACAGAAATACCTTCTTCTTCCAATGTCTTTCGCACCTGCGCTTTTGTAATGCCCAACTCTGCTAAGGGGCTCTTAATCTGAAGCTCCTTTAACGCCCTCTTACCGGGACGATAAACCGTAAGGTCATCGGCATTGGTTCCGTCAAACACCACCTCTGCGCCGTTTTCTGCGGCCAACGCTTTCACCTGCTGAAACAGGTAGCGCTTACACAAATAGCACCGGTCCGGTGGATTGTCCAAAATCCCAGCTCCTTCAAATTCGTCAATCGACAGCTTATGAAAAACCGCCCCCAACTTGGTTGCCGTCTCTTCGGCTTCCTCCGATTCTTTCCCTGGGGTTAATGCCGACTGTATGCAAATGGCATGCACCGGTTGCTTCGTTTCTCCTGCCGCCAAAAGCGCCGCTTTTAGCACAAGTACACTGTCCACTCCGCCGGAAAAAGCAACTGCCATAGGTTTACCGGCGTATTCCTTCATATATTCTTTAAGCTTTAACAGCATGATAAATTTCTCCGTAACTTACTTTATTTTTCTCGCATAGTTCCTTGATACTTTCGTACTCCGGATACTGTCTTTTGCTTCCGTCCGGCAAAGTTACTTCCTTCACCTTCAAGGTTCCATAGGGTGTTTCTACCTGTTTCTCTTCCCGCAAAAGCACCTGCCGCTGCATGGTTTCAAACCGCACGCCGATGGTTGTGGTCTCGTTAAATAAAAGCTCGCAAAGTTCATCCTTGCGCTTCGGCTCACACAATATGCTTACCATCACCGCCGGACGGTTTTTCTTCATATATATAGGGGTGTAATAGACATCCCTGGCTCCTGCTTCCAAAAGCTTGTCCATCAAGTATCCCAACTGCTCACCGCTACAGTCATCCACGTTGGTTTCGATTTTTACAATCTCATCCGTGGTAAGGCTTTCCTGCGCGCCTTCCTTAATCAGCATGGCGCGAACCATACTCGGTCTCTTATAGGCACGCTTACCTGCACCGATTCCTACTCTTTCCACCACAAATTCCTCCGGAAGGGGTTCCAAAGAGGAAATTGCTGCTACAATAGCGGCTCCCGTAGGTGTAACCAGTTCTGCTTCCCGCTCTGTAAAATGCAGCGGAATGTGATAAGCGCTGACAATGTTGGACACCGCCGGTACCGGAATGGGGATTTCTCCATGCTGGCAACGCACAAACCCCCGACCTTCGTACAGCTTACTGGTAATGGTTCTGGTAATTCCAAGATTATCGTAACAAACCGCTACCGCCACAATATCCACTATGGAGTCAATGGCACCCACCTCATGAAAATGAACTTCTTCCACCGGCAATCCGTGGGCCTTGGACTCCGCCTCAGCAATCACGGTAAAAATCTTCTTTGCCAGAGCTCTCGCTCCCTCGGTCATGTCCACATGGTCTAATATATGGAAGATTTCCGGAAGATTCCGATGTTCATGATGATGATGATGCTCATGCTCATGCTCATGCTCATGCCCATGATCGTGGCTGTGTTCATGTTCGTGGCTATGCTCATGTTCATGGTGATGACTGTGCTCGCCGCCATCCCCGAAGAGATAGTCCATATCATGATCGTGATTCTCATGAACCTCATCCAGATTCACTGCAAAGTCGCAAGCATCAATGCCGGACAAGCTCTTCCGGCTGATTTTCGTGGTAAAGCCTTCTACCGGTATGGAGTTAAGCGCTTTTTCCAATACCTTCTCATCTGCTCCCAAATCCAGCAACGCCGCCACTGTCATATCGCCGCTGATGCCGGAGAAGCATTCCAAATATAATGTTCTACTCATGTGTGTTCCCTCCTACGGCCAACCGGTTAATCTGAGTTGCCATGTAGCCGGCCCCATATCCATTATCTATATTTACTACTGCTATGCCATTAGCACAAGAATTAATCATTGTCATTAATGCGGATAATCCGCCAAAATTAGCGCCATAGCCCACGGATGTAGGCACTGCAATCACCGGCTTATTTACCAGTCCCCCGATTACACTGGCAAGGGCACCTTCCATGCCTGCAATGGTGACCACGCAATTGGCTTCCTGAATTACGTCCACCCGGGATAACAAACGGTGTATACCGCTTACCCCCACGTCATAAATTCTGACAGCCTTGCTGCCAAAATATTCTATAGTCTGAGCCGCTTCCTCTGCCACCGGAATATCTGCGGTTCCCGCTGTACATACTGCAATACAGCCCTCCAGCTTCCGCTCTTCATCTCCCGGTGCATCGATTCGTAAAATTCTCGATACTTCATCATATTTTACCTGCGGAAAGCATTCTCTTATCCATTCGTATTGATGTTTGGATGCCCGAGTACCGAATACCCGTCCGTCCATTTCATATAATCGCTTATAGATAGACAAAAGATGCTCATCAGCCTTTCCTTGGCAAAAAACAACTTCTGCAAAACCGGTTCTTAACTCTCGCTGTCCATCCAGCTTTGCATACCCCATTTCTTCAAAGGGGCGCTTTCTCAATATGCCTTCTGCTTCCTCTACAGACAGACTTCCCTTCTTTACCTGATCAAGCAAATCTTTTATTTCCATTTTAACCCTCCTAGTCTCCCTTTTATTTTCTCACGTTTTCCGATTTCTCGCAAGCGAAAAAAGTGTCAAAAGGGACAGTCCCTCTTGACACTCTTACTTTGCATTATAGACTTTCTTCGGATCCTTCCGGCGCAACTTCTTCCGGCGCCACCGTCTCCTCTGTCATTTCTTCTGTAGTTTCCTCCACCATATCGGTTGTATCCTCTACAACTTCAGGGGTTTCTTCTGTAGAATCTTCGACATTGATTTCCTGAACGGTAGGTTCTTCACCCTCGGTAAGGTCTCCCAAAGATTCTTCATCTGATTCATCCTGCTTACCAACGAGACTTACATCTCCTTCTTCTTCCGCAAGATCCTCTTCAGATGGTGTGTACTCTTCCACTGTATTCTCCGGTGTTTCCTCCGGAACATTCTCCGGATGGTTTTCCTTTACGTCATCCTGTTCCTGATCAGGCTTTGAGGTGTTTGAATCTTCTTCAGAATCTTTAACCCTCTTGTTCTCTGAACGCTCCTGTCCGGATGGCTTCTTGGTCTTCTCCGGCTCCGGTTTCGCCTTCGACGCTACCGCTTCCGGCTCCGGCTCATGTACTACTTCTTGTGTGGAAGTATCTTTTTCCTCTGCCAGCTTATGATCTCCGGTGCTTTCAGAGGCATTGCTTTCCTGCTTTTTCAAGGTTTCCTTTGCTGCTTCCCATTTCCCCGGTAACGGTAAAGGTAAAAGTTTGTTCTTTACGACTGTTGCCTCCGGATTGGAGAGGAAACAAATCGCTACCAGAAAACAGGCTATTGCAGCTTCTGCTCGTCTGAACAGAGAGGAGTTCTCGTAACTTAGGATCTTCTTGATACGCATTTTCACTCCTACCTCTCCGAAACAAACCGGGCAGGCTGCAATGGATTTCCCGGAAACGCTTAAAGAAAGCAACGCTTCCGAATAGATCTTCCGTTCCCGTCTGGACATGTGTTTCACCACACGTTCATCACAGGCAACTTCAATATCCCTGCACAGGAGTATGTAGGCAACCCACACCAGCGGGTTAAACCAATAGACCGACAGTATCACAAATGCGATCAGCTTGATAATGTGATCCCCTTGTCGCAAATGAGCGTGCTCATGGGCAACGACCATCTGTAACTGTTCATCACTGATGGTATATGGCACATAAATTCTGGGATTACGAATTCCAAATACAAATGGCGTAATCACATATTCACTCTGCCATACATCATCTCTTAAACGTATGGCGGTACACATTCTTGCATACAGCCGGGCATACTGCAATGTGCTGTATCCCAGCATAATCAGTGTACCGGCAATCCAAAGAACCATAAAATGGTTCGTGGTAATTCCCAATTTCCCAAAGAAAGAACTCTCAACCTGTCTGGTAGATACCTTACCGATCTGGCTGGGTACCAGGCTAAAACTACTCTCTATGGTGAAGGGGCAAACCAATCGGACTGCCACCATAGCCCACAAAATATAATTCACATTCTTAGGCGCTTTCCGTAACAAATGACGAGCCAAGGCCACAACTACAATCAGTATGCCGGCCGTAAGACTCATGTTCACAAGTTCAAGAAAAAGCTTATTCATGATTAGTCCTCCGTGTAAGAATCAAGCATCTCACGAATCTTTGCGAGTTCGTCCTTTCCTAAGTCCTTTCTCTTGGTAAAAGCCGCTACGAATGCCGGAACGCTTCCTTCAAAGGTACGTTCCACCAGTTCATCAATCTCTGCTGCCTGAACTTCACTCTTTGAAACAAGGCTCGTCACTATGGTATTCTCGTTCTTAAGAATGCCACGTTCCGCCAACCGTTTGATTACGGTATAGGTAGTTGCCTTCTTCCAACCCAGTTCTTCAGCACAAAGCTTCACCAGTTCGGTACTTCTGATGGGTTCATGTTCCCACAGAAGCAAGCAAAAACGATACTCACTTTCAAATACTTTCGGTGTTTCCATAGCTTCCTCCTAAAAAAGTCTAACGCGTTCGACCTAATGTTAGTCTAACAGCTTAGACCATATCTGTCAATAGGTTTTTTAGGATTCAAGCTAATATCAATCTTTTTTCACATCTTTATTATCGACAGGTTTCCTGTTACAGTATACCATTTCTTTCATAAAGTTTCCATATTAATTTTTCTTCCTTCCCTTGCCTTATGTGTGTATATTTGTTATAATGTATATACAATTCTTAATGTGAGCGGTCAGTGTATAATCGTTACCGACAGATGTCTGACCCTTACACACTGGAGGCGAGATTTATGGATAAACAAGTTATTATTACCGTTGGACGTGAATTTGGCAGCGGGGGTATCTTTGTAGCTGAGGCAATCGCCAGAGATTTGGATATTCCGCTCTACGACAAGAACATTTTGGAGGAGTTATGTGATGAAAGGGGTATTCCTCACGAGTATCTGGCAGAACACAATGAGAAACCCCGTAGAGTTTTGTTTTCCCGTACCGTTCGCGGCGAGACCAACTCCCCGGAGCAGGTTCTTGCAGAAATGCAGTTTTCATTTTTAAGAGAAAAAGCTAAAGAAGGTAATTCTTTCGTTGTATTGGGACGTTGTGCCGAGGAAGTTTTAAAGGATCAGCCGAACCTTATTAACCTTTTCATTTTGGCAGACCCGGATTGGAAGATGAAACGTGTTATGAAGAACTTCAATCTTTCCGAGGAGGATGCCCTTACTAAGATGAAGAAGACAGACAAGTATCGTAAGTATTATCACAACTCTCACTGTTCCGGCAAGTGGGGTGATTCCAGAACCTACGACCTTTGCATTAACAGCTCCAGATTAGGACTGGACAAGACTATCGAAGAAATTCTGCACTATGTACACAGTCGCATTGATGCAATGTAAAAACAACCGGCAGGTCAATCGACCTGCCGGCTTTTTGTTAATCCTCTTTCTTGTTCAAGTTGAACTTCCTGCACATCTCTTCCGCAAACTGTACCGGATAGAGCTGTACCATGGTAGAATCCAGAATATTTCCCACACTCATTCGGAAGGAAATCTTTACGAATTTATCAAGCTGTGATTCAAACATCTTCTCAAAGTTCTTAACAGAATCTACGTCAATGGCATTTAAAACCGGAGTGGAAATATCCACCGGCTCACCTAACATCTCTGACATGGAGGTTGCGGAACGTCCCATCATCTGGTTCATAGCTTCGGATATTGCCGAAAGATGAAGGTCTGTTACTTCCCCGGAAATATTCTCACCGGTTCCTCCCATCATTAAATCTGTTAAACACAATACGTCTTTATCCTTCAAAATGAAGACATTGTTACCGCTTAACCCCTTCACGTAATGCACCTGAACGAAAATACAGGTTTTCTCATAATCATCCAATGCTTCACTACGATTAATAATACTAAATATCGGGGTGGTGATGTCAACGCGCTGGTTTACCATGAGGCTTAAGTTCGTTGCTGCATTTCCCATGCTGATGTTCGCGATTTCGCTTAACTCGTCGATTTGGTCTTTGGTCAAATTGAATGTACTCATGTCGGTCATCCCCCTCTTCGCTTCTATAATTTAAGTTTACACGAAATATGTCAATGAGCAACGATTTAATTCGTATTTTTCTGTGAACTTTAGGTATATTTCAAATTATTCATTCAAAGCTAGGGCATTTCCTGTAACATCTTATATAACAGACGATATAACTCTTTCGCCTCCTCATTGGTGAGGTTCACGCACTGTCCCATTTTCAGCGGAACTCCTACCGCCTCTTCTCGCAGCGCCATTCCCTTTTCCGTAATCTCTACCATCAAAACTCTTTCGTCTTCTTTGCTGCGCTGTCTCGTAAGATAGCCTTTTTTCTCCAGGGTTTTTAGCACCGGAGTCAGGGTACCGGAATCCAGATACAGATACTCGCCCAAATCCTTCGCACTTAATGCGCGATGCTCCCACAGAACCAGCATCACAATGTACTGGGTGTAGGTCAAATCCAGTTCGTCCAAAAACGGCTTATATCTTCTCACCACTTCCTTGGAGCAGGCATATAAGGGAAAGCACACCTGATTTTCCAATTTTAAAACATCATATTTATTTCCCATTCTTTTAACTCCTTCCTCTTAAATTGTACTCAATCTAAGAGGGGCTGTCAAGCTAGGGCACCGTTAAATCCAAAGTATCCGTAATGTAATACTTAAACTTGTTCTTCCGGCAGTAGCTTTTTATCTTCTTAATAAGAGACTTATCTTTCGTATATTCCAGTAGGTAAACATCCTTCTTAAAGGACTTTACGAACTTCACGTAAGACTTAAAGTAACGGCGATTTTCATCGTCATTGGCAATGAGTTCTCGGCCATTCTCCCAGTCAACCGCCGAAAAAATCGTTTCCTGGTTGACACCGCTTAGTATCGGTTTGAGAGTCTTATATTTCTTCCCATAGGCTTTTACATAGGTATCCCCGCCGTTAATAAGTACGTAGCCTTTTTTCTTCAATTTCTTCAAAATATTGGTTACGCCTTTAAAAACCGCCTTTGTTTTATAGTGATAATACACATCCGTATTGTCCACAAAAAATCCGTCCACTCCTTTTTTCAAGAGCCGGTTCGCCAGGGTTTTGCCCACAAAATTCTGCCAACGCTTTTTTGTTACGTCCACCCAGCGCTCGTCCTCCCAGTTCTCATAGACAGAAAGGGTCAGATCCTCGTAGTCTTTGTAATAGGGACGAAATTCTTCAATCGAACCTAAGTTGATATAGGAAAGAACTGTGTGTCCCGCCTTTTTTAATTTCGTTATGTTCTTTTTGGAATAATACTGAGCATCCAATACGATGATTCGGTAATCCTTCATGCGTGGAATGTCCTTTGGTTCTGCATTTAAGAAAACGCCGTATTCGTAAGTGAACTTCTTCTGCGCTGCCTCGCTCGTCCCGTGGTGTCCTAAAAAAAGCGCAAAAAGCAGCAGGCATAGTATCCCTATACCTGCTGCCAAATATGTCTTATTCTGTTTTGTATTTTTTACTTGCATCTTCATTTGTATCCTTCTGTACGATTTCCTAATTTTTATAGCCTACTCCGGTTTTCGGCGCACATTATATTCCCGGATGAATTTTTCTCCCGTCCGGGAATCTGTTTCCTCCTCCCCATAGTGATCTGTGGTAAAACCACAGGCCATCTGCACTTTGTGGGAAGCAATGTTTTGAACCCGGCACATGGACCAGAACTCCTGACCTCCGTCTGCAAAGGCTGTTTCTACCAAGGCATTTAAAATCTGCTTTCCGTAACCTTTCCCCACAAAATCCGGTCCCAGGGCAATGCCCTGTTCACTGTACGTTCCTCTGCCAATTTCCTGCATATTGGCAAACCCCATCGCCTTTCCGCTTTTCTTTTCGTAGGCAAAAAGCGCATATTTTTCCTTTGCCTGAAATTTGATGGTACGTTCTATTCGCTCTTTTGCCTCTTCCTCGGTAAAGCTGGGCTTCCAAAGCATATATTTCGTGGATTCCGGGTGCCGCCAAAGATTTTGCCAAATATCGAAACAATCTTCCTGTTTCGCTTTTTTCAAAATCACGTCTTCCGTCTCAATCTTCACATCACTGTAATCCTTCAGGGGATAGGTAAAAAATTCCTCTGTCACCTGTTGGAATCCGAAATGGGTAAACATCTTTCGACTCTGATCATTAAAGCTGTAAATCTGTGCCGTCATCCGGTCATGGCCTCTTTCTATTGCCACCTTTTTCAGTAGCTCCATAGCCCTTCTTCCTATATGAAGATTCTGATATTCCTTGCAAATAACAATACTTACCTCGTGGCTGTCCTGGATGCAAATATCTCCCACTGGCTTCCCATTGTAGCCGATGTAAAAAAGGGCTCCCCGGGTATTTAGATAATTGTACATGCGATTTAGTAATTCTTCGTCATAGGGCTCTTCCTTATTATCAATCTGCTTCACAAGGGTAATGTCCTGATACCATGGCAGAGTCGTTTTCACGTCAGGATAATAAGGAATCAGGGTTATTTCCGGTTTCATTATAGTCTCCTTTATTTCTTCAACGGTATTTTGATATCCGTTTTTATTATATATTCCGGATAGTTGCGAATCAAGCAGATTTTTCCATCCTCGTCACGCCAATCCTCTGCTATAGGGAAGGATTCGTAGTGGCTATCACTCTCTCCGCACCAATGTTCAATATCTCCCAAGGTTCCATCCGGTTTTTTCGCATAGGAGAAAACATTCCGAATAATTCCATCCGGCACCTCCACCGTCAGCCATTTTCCTTTTGTTCCATCCTCAAAGGGCTTCTCGTCATAGCGAGTTTCTCTTTCTTCAATAACCTTAATGTCTTTCAGTTCGCCCTTCGCATCTGTAAGAGTTTTCTTTTTGCTGTCGTAGATAACTTCCTTTTGCTCTTTTGGCAACTGATCTATTTCGTCAAGGCATAAGGTTACCTCACCGGAGTCCATCATGTAGTAACCACTTTCCAGATAATAGATATAATGTCCCGGTTCGATGGTCTCACCCAACACGGTTCCTCCATTATGCTCAATAACACTTCGGCTTTCGTTTTTTCCCACAAGAGAAAACTTCATTCCCAAGGTCTGCTCCGCATCTGTTCCAATGTCATCCAGGCAGATCACTTCTACTCTGGTGGACAAGGGGTACATGGTTACCTTTTCAATACGATAGGAAAAACCATTTGCTTCAAATTCTTTCTTCACTGTAAATTCTTTGGATTTCAGCTTCTTATCGGTGGTAAAGGTAAAGCTTACCGTCTCTAATACCTTATGCTCTCCCTTCTTACCGTCCCATTTGCTAAGCTCCAATTCCGCTGTAACATGCTTATGGTACTCTCTCCAACAGGGATCCAGCACCTTCCAGGATTTTTCCTTTTCTCCCAGTGCGCAAGTACAACCGCTCCATCTAATTTCCTTACCGGTATCAGCATCAGTCAATTTGGAAAGCATAAGATCCCGATGTTTCTTTTCCCAATCGCCTCCAAAAAACATTACCAGCGTGCTGTCATCCGACATGGCATAAGAAAGTACCACATCTCCGTATTTTGTTTTTACCACCTTGCCAATCTTGGTTACATATTCCTCACGAACCGCATCTTCATAACCGCCGGAAAAGTCCACGGCTGCCGCCAGCTTGTTTATTAACGGAATGCTTTTTACGGAATCGGCAAAACTTTCCGACGTATTCACTCCGATGGTAAGTCCTCCCATGAGCGCCACCAGGGTAATCATTACATTTCGCACCGCTACCAGAGCACGGTGACGCCAAACTCTTTTCTTCACCCTCGCTTTTAACGTTGGCATTTGCATTTCCTCCGGCATTGTTTCTATTTCCATCTTCATCTGATTCAATTCTTCCAATCGATTCATTCTGCCACCTCCATTCGCAGTAGTTCCAGTGCTTTCCGCATTCTTGTTGCCACAGTGCCCTGAGGACTGTCGGTTAGTTCCGCGATTTCCGCCAGGGTATATCCACCGAAAAATTTTAAAAGAATCACTTCCCTGTATTTTTCCGGTAACTTCCGGATTGCCTCTTTTAGCGGAAGATTCTCTATCTCCGAAGGGCTTGCATCCTCCGGCAATTCTTCCATACCCACCTGCTTCTTATAGTGCTGATATTTGCTATTGCAAACATTTATTAAAATCCGCACCAGCCAGGTCTCGAAAAATTCCGGCTTTCTTAATTGCCGCTTTTTCAAAAAACCTTTATAGATGGCTTCATCTACCGCATCCACCGCCATGCTTTCACTTCCAAAATAGGGATAAGCCACGGCGTATAGCTTTTTTCGCATCGGTTCTATTCTGTCCATAAATTCCTGATCCTTCATTTCGTCTCCTCTCTCGCCCCTTTCTATCTATTAGACACTCCTGCCGGAGATTTTTATTTTTCATATTTCATTTTTTTATTTTCCCTGCCCGTATCGCTTCAAATCAGCAGATTTACCTACTAAACCATCTGTCACGCTTCTTCGTCGGTAGCAAAAGAAAAACGGTTTCTTAACAATACCTACCAATCGCCTTATTGCCGCCTGTCGTAGGTAACAAAAAACCCGAATCCTCTCATTTTCCCAGCCTCATTCACCCATACAACGTTTGACATGCGCTTTTTCCCTCTCCCCTTACCTACTAATGTTTCCATATTGCAATCTCCGTATGTAAGAATCGAAAACACACTTTTTTTCCTTACCCACTAAACGATGAATTCCTCTGTCTCGTAGGTGATTTTATGAAACGCACTTTTTCGTCTTACCTACAAACAACACGGTTTCCACGATTCGTACGTAATTCCTTCCACAGCAGGCGCCACACGTTCCCTTCTGTCTCATACTGTGCTTTTCGTTTTCTTAAATTCTTCACACCGAAAAAAAGACGGTGCCAAAGCACCGCCGTTTTATGCTCGCTCATAACATTTCAGATAACGTCCCTCTCCCTCTCGATAGGGCGGGCGCTCCACAAATCTTCTCCGTACCAACTGCTCATTCACCTCGCCGAAAATCAAGTGATACATTTCGTTGGCAATGTCCGCCGTGGGAACCTCATGCCGATTCGACAACAGCTCCTTGCAGGAATGAATCTGATTTAAGGCGTCTAAAATCGGTTCCTTTACCACCGGAAGGATGGTTTCAAACATTTCCAGCACCACAAACCGGGATTCCGCATCGTAAATCGGTACGCAAGGCTCACCGTCCTTGGTATATCCGAAATAGTCAAAAATGTTCTTATAGGTTTGTGCAACCCCTTCGCCCTCCAGCAACCTCTCGAACTGTTCCGCTAAAACGTCCCGGTCCGGGAGACAAATCTTCTTTTGTTCCTCGCTTAATTTGCCGCTTTCCTGCAGACGCATATATCGGTAAAAATCCCTACGATTTCCGTTGGCATCTCCAAAAGAGGAAAACACACCCTTATCCGTTGCCAGACGATTGTAGGAACACAGCAACCCATTGCTGTACTTTTCCAGCTTCATGGATTTTTCGTAGAGAATAATCAGATAATCCAAACCGGAGGGATGAAGCTTGGAAGTAGTCACCACTCCTTCTTTTTCCAGATAATCAAACATGTAGCCGTCAAAAATCTGACCGCACAACAAATGATAGAGATTTAATTTGTCGGGAACCTCATTATTCAGCTCCCCTACAAGCTGCTTTAACCTTCCAATCCGAAGCGCTAAGGCATCTACAATCTTTAGCGCCGCCTTTTGAGATAAAAACTGCAGATTTTCATTATCCGCTTCCACAAAAATCGGGGCGTCAAAACCAATCATGCCATCTTTTTCCCGCAACACCCCAATGTGAATCAGCTGCTCTAAGAGTTCTTTTTTCATGCAGTTTTCCACTGCCAGACTGTATGGCTCTTTTTCCGCAACTTCTGTTAAAAATTCAAACACATCATCCTGCGCCATAATGTAGCGCGGGTTATCTTTGTACGCCGGTGCATGACTGTAATTCTCATAGTAGTAAACTTCAAATTCCATGACGCTCCCCTGCCGTTCCTTTCTTGCTAAATATCTATTTTACTATAACAGCAATCACCCCCGGTGACAAGCCCTGCTGCCATCGGGGGTGTGGGGGGAAAAGCGCTTTTTTACAGCGCCTGAATCTGATCAACATAATGGTTATACAACATTTCCCGGCTCTTCAAAACCTCTGCTTCCCGCAGTAACACAGGCTTTAGAGCCTCTACCTTTTCCTGCATGCCTTCTTCTTTGAACAGGCATGCCATCAAAAATCGAATCTGTAAGCAGTTGCTTTCGCCTTCTCCGTTCACAGACTTTTTAGAATTTGCAAGGTTTTTCGTTAGGTTTTCGTACTCTGAAAAATGCTCTTCAAAGAAGGCTACATCCTCTTCCTGCGCCGCACCATAGAAAAGAATCTCCCATACCAGCTTTGCATTCTCATCCGTTCCTTTCAACATCTGTTTTACAAAGGGGTGTTCCTGCTGCCGCAGAACTTCTGCCCCCTGTCCGGACTCTTCCAAGGCCCAGAAGTAAATCTGCAGGGTCTCCATGTCGGGATGTTCCTCAAATGCCTTTCTGGACTCCCGCAGGCGTTTTGCTGCCTTTCCATTTTGCATATCAAACTGCATTTTCTGCAGACGCACTGCCAGATGCAGAGGATTCGTCGCTTCCTCCGTCTCTTCTATTAACTGATCCGCGATTTTATCTGCCTCTTTTAATGCCTGTCTGCCTTTTTGCAGAAGCAGATGCATTTTCAGCGCCAGCAACTGCTGTCTTTTTTCCTCCGCTTTGTCGGCAACCGCCTCCTTAATCCCTGCCTCCACTTCATGCATGGCTTCCTCAAAGCTTTTCTCATCCCACAGCACTGAATACCGGAGCACCATCTGCTGGATTCTCTCCATATCGTGCATACCAAACAGTTCGTCCATGGTTACCCCAAAAAAGGTAGCCACCTTGGGTAAAAGCATAACATCCGGAGTTCCTCCGCCGGCTTCCCAACGGGACACTGTCTGGGGAAGAACGGAAAGATACTCCGCCAACTGCTGCTGAGTAATTCCTTTTTGTTTTCGTAATTGTAAAATGCGGGTTCCGATTTCCATGATATTCCCCTCCTCGTTTTCTACCTTCATTCTACCACAAGGACGGGAAAATGAAAATTTATTTGCATCTGACACCCGCATGCGAAAAAAAATCAACGCTCCATTGTTACCCAACTGCAAGGCTCTACGTTACACTAATAGTATCAATAACGGTTTATTTAGAAAGGAGTCGGTCATGAAAATAAACATTCAAAGCAAAAAAACCCTTTTTTACCTGTTTTTAACGTTTCTCTCCTGCCTTCTCGGCACCTGGTTTGCTTTCCTGCTTGCGGACCTTGTGGATTTGGTTCTGAAAAAAGATCTGCATCACCTGACTTTGCAGACCCTGTTTATCCTCGGTTTTCTCCTTATCAGCATCAGTCTTGCCTTTATTAAGGGCTGTGTCCACAATGCTTTACTAAAAGAAAAAAGCTGTGGGTTACGCAGCTTTCTTTTCCGTAAAATTTTTTCGTTTTCCGTGGAGGATTTTCAGAAGCACAATTCCGGGGAATACCTGAACCTCTTTTTGAGCGATTGTGAATTGATAGAAGAAAATTATTTTAAAGCCGTTCTAACTTTGTTTGAGCATATCTGTCAGCTGGTAATTGTGTGCGTTGCCGTGATTTTCACCGATCCCATTATGTTTTTCGTTATGCTGATTATGTCCATTATCACCGTAGTTGTCATGAACGCAGGAAACGGAAAAATTCAGACCGGTATGCAGAAGTTTGCAGAATCCAAAGAATGCTTTTCCGTATTTTTAAAGGAGAGGCTTTCCTGCTTCCCGCTGTTTTCCTTATATCAGGTCACGTCTTTTGTGGCCGGTGATTTTGATTTACGCAACACAGAGCTTGGAAATGCTAAGTATGTCCAGCAAAAGGAGCTGCTGAAAAAATCCTGTCTGGCGGAGTTTGTAGGATTAAGCTGTACCGTTATCATCATGGCCGCTGCTGTCGGTTTGACTATCTATGGTCGTTTGACCGCAGGTTTTGTCATTGCCTCCGGTCAATTGGTGGGAAAAATGATTTCCCCCCTGATGGTGATTCCCGGTACTTATGCGCAGCTAAAATCCTCCCAGCCGGTCAGGGAACGCCTGCTGCCTTATCTGGAGCCGCTTCCTTCTGTAACCGGAAACAAAAAAGGAAAGATATCCTCGTTTAAGATAGAAGACCTTTCCTTTCAGTATCCGGACGGATGTCAACCTGTTTTTCATCCTTTTTCTTTAACATTTGAAGAAGGCAAGCACTATCTGATCCGCGGAAAAAGCGGCTGTGGAAAAACCACTCTTTTGCGTTTACTGTGCAAACAGCTATCCCTCCATTCCGGCCAGATTCTTGTCAATGGAAAAACCCCTTTGCAGGACTGGGATTCTGCAGACTTTTTTGAGCAGATTGGGGTCTTAACACAGCAAAACTATATCTTCACCGGAACTCTTCGGGATAATTTATGTCTATATCAGACTTTTTCCGATGAAGAAATCTTCCACGCCCTCCGCCTTGCCAGTCTGCCAATGAGTCCGACAGCCTTCCCGGAAGGGCTTTGCACCATCCTTACGGAATCCGGAAACAATTTCTCCGGAGGCGAACTTCAACGCATCGCCTTAGCCAGAATTTTCCTGCATGACTTTCCGTGGATTTTTGCGGATGAATTTACCACCGGTCTTGACCGGCAAACTGCTCAAAAAATTGAATCCACATTATTGTCATCCAGAGAAAAAACCGTCATTGCGATTTCGCATCAGGACTCTCCGGAGTTTCTTGCCCTGTTTGATGAAATTATTGAACTGTAAGCCTGCTACTCACTTTGCTGCTTCCTGTGGATATTATCAATATCCTCCATGGTTCCGCCTCCGTCATCATCCGGCAGCCGGAAGCAGCCTTTTTCCACCAGTCGCAGAAAGGCGTCAACCACATCCGGAGCCAGCTGGGTACCTGCCACCTCTTTAATAATGGATACCGCTTTTTCAAAATTCATCCGTTTCCGGTAGGGACGGTCTGAATACATGGCATCAAAGGTATCCGCCACAGCAATAACCTGCGCAACTCTCGGAATCTCATCTCCCTTTAAGCCTTTGGGATAGCCGTTTCCGTCCGGCCGCTCATGATGAGCGCCGGCGCCAATGGCCAAATCCGGCATAATGCTGATATCCTTCAACGCCTGGTATCCTTTTGCCGAATGAGATTTGATAATGGCAAATTCTTCATCCGTCAATTTGCCGTTTTTATTAAGGACTGTGGAGGGCACTCCGATTTTTCCAATATCGTGTAAAAGCGCAATATAGTAATACTTATCCACCGTTTCTTCATCGTAGCCCAGCTCTTTTGCCAAAAGCACCGTGTATTCCGCCACTCTGGTGGAATGACCGTTGGTATATTTATCCTTCATATCGACGGTTCGCGCAAAAGCCTCTGCCATCTCACGAATAAATAATTTGTTTTCCTGCTGCTTCTTGTAAAGGGCTTTGGTCTTTCTGTGGAAATAGTATTGCACAATAATGGCGATAACCGCCATAAAAGCCACAAATTGAAGGATCCGGAACCAGGTCATTTCCCAAATACTTTTTTTCTTTACAATGGTAACTGTTAGTTCCCTTTCTCCCCGTCCCATGGAATCCTTTAACCGCATGACGAATTTGTATTTTCCACCCTTTAAGTTGGTGTAATCCACCGGTTTTAAATCGCTGCGACTCATGGTATTTTTCTTGGATTCAAAACCATCCAGGTAATAGGTTACCTGGGGATTCATCAGAGAATAGGTATATACATAGCTGTACACCGTAAGTCGTTTTACATCGGAGGTGATGGTAATTTTTCCGTCTTTACCCGGATATACCCTCTGCCCATCTGCATCCACAAAGGGAACAGCCATTTTTACATTGTTGACGGTTTCAAAAATGTTTTCGATATTCACCCGTGCCACGCCGGTGGTTCCGGAAATATATAAATCTCCGTCCTCCGAAACATCACTGTAAGAATTCGCCGTGGCAATGCAGGGAAGCCCGTTATCCTTATTATAAAATACCGGTTCAATCTCTCCGTTGGCAATAAGTTTCTTCGCCGGAATTACATAAATTCCGTTACTGCTTAAAATCCACATCTCTTCCCGGCTGTTCTCATACAAATCGAAATTATTGGAATAGGGAAACTTCTGAATCGTCGTCACCTTATAATCCTCTGTCATATAAGCTATGGAGTTACTGGTAACAATCCAGAAAATGTCCCGCTTCACATCTTTTTTAATACGCATGACCACATCGGAATTTAAACCATCTCCCACGTTTAAGTGAGTCATTTTGTTGGTTGGTGACAAAATGTATATACCGTCGCCGTCCGAGCCCAAAATCAAGTCACCGTTTTCCGCTTCAATGGCAGTCAAAATCTCCGTATTGTTCATGCCATTGGTTTCATTGTAAATGTGCTTGATTTCATCCCCTTCAATAATCACGGCTCCACCGGTACAGGCAAGAAGCATACTGTGATCCTTTCTCTCAAACACGGTTCGCATACGGTCCGAAGGCAGTCCGTCCTCCATGGTAAAACACAGCACCTTTTCTCCGTCATACCGCAATAAACCCATGCCGCCGTAGGTGGAAAACCAAAGACGCTTTTTGCTGTCCCGAATTACCGAACGAATTCGTACACCCTCCAAATAAGAAACCAGATTCGTATTGCGTGCCAAAACCTTACCGGAGGCGGTTTTTACCTCTTTTACCGGAAGGTTCTTTACAACACCCTCTTCATCGATTACAACCAAACCCGTATCCGTTCCGATAAAAAGCTGTTCTCCCAGCTTACAGGTGGAATTTACCACCGCCGTTGGCAGCTTGTATTCCTCATACACGTTGACAAACTGGTTTGGCACGATTTTCATGACACCCTGTCGGGAGGAGGTAAACCACAAGTTTCCCTCATAGTCCGCCATAACATGGTCAATGGAATTATTCAGCGGAACATTCTTTAAAATGCGCATCTTGTGTTCTTCTATAATGCCGATTCCATTATCCGCGCAAACAAAAAGCTGCTTGCCTATCATTTTAATATTTTTGATATAGGAAAGCGGTGCTACACTCACTTCTTTTTCCTGCACAAAACCATTGTCCCATTTTCCGTAGAAAAATTCCGAGCTGTTATTTCCCAGGTAAAAATAGCCTGCATGCTTCGGGTCCGGATACATGGCAATTACATTTCCCACGCCGGCATTGGTCATGTCCCAAACTGCCGTTACTTCCCCATTTTCAATGGTAAAAATTTCATCCGAATTGGTCAGTCCGTAAATCACGCCATCTGCGCCCATTTGAAGTTCCAAGATGTACCGTTCCTCAATCTGCGGATTCTTTAACTCCTTTAACTTCATGTTTTTATCAAACCGGGCAACACCCTGGGTCGTTCCCACAAAAATGTTTCCTTTCTCATCTTCCATAATGGAACGGATGGAGGCAGCCTTCAAGCCGTCTTTTTTGCCAAACATCCGGGTTTCTCCCCGATCCATTACCGCAACTCCGCTGTCGTTGGTTCCCACCCACAGACGATCCTTGCTGTCCACAAAAAGGCTTACCACACTGGAAATACCTGTGGTGGAATCCATTCGCTCAAAGGTATTACCATCGTAGCGAATCAAACCACTGTAGCTTCCAATCCAAATAAAGCCCTCCGCCGTCTCTGCTATGGCATTTGCCTCTGACGTAGGAAGACCGTTGGTGTTATCATATAAAACTGCAGAATATCCCTCACTTGTGTTCATGGGATCTACTGCAAGACTCTGCTCTTTTTCTTTTGCACATGCAGACATAGGGAAAAAAGCGCTACTCAAGACTAATGCCAGCGCACCTCCAACTGCTGCAAGCCGCTTAACAAGGGCTGTTGCTCTCGTTTTGTGCATGATAGTACCCTCCTCAAAAATTCACCTTACGTTTTATTCTAGTCGCAATCTGTGAAAAAATTGTGCCCTGATGTAGCAAAAAAGCGCCGCACGGTCTTGCTGTACAGCGCTTTTATCCTTATTCTGTCTATGTTAGGGACGGTATGCACTTACCATGCACCACCGCCGCCTCCTCCGCCACCACCGCCGGAGAAGCCGCCACCGGAAAAGCCTCCGGAGAATCCACCGGAACTTCCTCCCGATGGAGATGACGGAACCGCCGCCTTGGTGCAGGACTTCATCATGTCATGGCACCACATAGTGGAGTATAGGAATGCCGCCTCCTCGGAACGATACCAACAAGGCTGCGGTATTTTAATTTTTTCAAAATGCTTGGTCCAGGTTGTCTCCAATCCCAACACTGCCGCGTATGGCAGGATGTGATAGAAATACTCCGGATCCTCATCGCACAATTCAACCAACTTGTCGTATTCCGCTTCCTTGATAAATGTACGGAAGCCATACAGCTTGCCTGTAAGTTCTACGCTTTCCCTGGAGCGTTTCTGCATAATCAGGGAAAAGGCAAAAATCACCACCTGGGCAATCATATAAGCCATTAAATGATTCTTTGACGGATAGTTGTCGTACAGCCACACCAGGACGCCGGTTCCGGCCACATAGATTAACGCACCGGTTATTATTTTCATCAGTCCCTTACCATTTTTGGTGCTCACAAGGTCATAGCCCTTCCATGCCCGCACATATCCGTAAAAAATTGCTATTGCCGGGAAAACCGCCAGATATAATCCATCCAGCCCATCCATGGCAATACAAAGCGCCGCCACGTTAATGGCTGTAAGTAAAATACAAGCAAATCGGCTGATATAAGAGTTTGCCTCAAATACTTCGCCAAACTTTTCTTTGTAAACTTCGATTACTTTGTCCTTAGACTTCAAGAAAGGATCATGGAAGGATGTGGGCACATTGGCTGTGTTTACCACATCTTTTTTCTTAAACAATCCCTTCATGAAGGTCTTTACAAATTCCGGCTCGCTTTGATCCGGTTCCTTTTCCTTATGGAACATGAAGTTTTTCTTCTTTTTCTCAATGGACAGATAGCCCTTATCCGCCAGATAGAAAATGAGGGTCATCATTTCCGAATCCTCCAGCTCTTCATCTAAGGCATATCCAACCTCCGGCGGAGTCATGTTCTCCGGCGGATAAAACTCTACGGTTTCTACAATTTTATCATCACGACCAAAGGCAAACCACAAAAATGCCGCAACCAGGGCTGTAACAACAGCAACGATATAAATTGTGGTAACGGATCCCTTATGAGCATCCATAAAGCTTCGGGTATCGGACCAATAGCCCTCCGGAAGTGCTGTATCACGAAGGGTTACACCATAGCCCTTGGGCAGCTTTTTACCTTTCATTTCCAAGGTGGTCTCATCCGCAACTGCCGTAAATTTCTCCTGCCATGCTGCCGCATCATCACTGCCGTACTTTCCGGCATAGATGTAAACCCCAGACCAATCAATTTCCTCCGGCATGGTTAAGGTAAGCTTTGCCTTCCGAATGGAAGTGTCCCACTCGGTCGGAAGCATATTCTGTGCCAGGAAATCTGCCTTGGAATTATCATCCTTGAAATACTCAATCTGATAATGAATGGTAAAGGTCTGATCTCCTGACAGGTAAACATCTCCGTCACCAATTCGGATAATCGTGTTATTGTCGTTACTCTCAATCTCAGATTTATACTTATCTACCGAGATATTCTTAACTTCGTAGGTTTTGTCCTTGGCATTGGGAATGTTTCTTGTAATTCCGTGATGCTGCTTTCGGAAATCCACCTTAATAACCTCGGTAACTGTCGCAACATGCGCCTTGTCAAAGGTTACGGAAACATTAAATTCTTTGGTTACATAGTCATCCGGATTGGAGTCCTGCCAATCCTCTGCCTGTACCATTGTTGCCGGAATCAACAACAAAACCAGTAGCATACAGGTAGCAAGAATTCTTTTCATCTTCCTCATTAGAAGCTCACCTTCACATTCTCACGCTCTGCTGCATCGGCAACTTCAAACATCGGCTGTTTCTCGAAGTGGAATGCTCCCGCAATAATATTGCCCGGGAATACCATTACCATGTTGTTGAAGTTACGCACAACCGCATTGTAGAATTTTCTGGAGTTTGCAATGTCTTCCTCCACTGTCTGAAGCTGTCCCTGCAAATCCATAAAGTTCTCATTTGCCTTCAAATCCGGATAGCTTTCTGCCAATGCAAAAATGTTACGCAACGCACCACTTACTGCTGCCTCGTTCTGCATACGCTCTTCCATATTCTTGGAGCTGCCTGCTGCATTTCTGGCTGCGATAACTTTTTCCAATGTTTCACTTTCGTGTTTTGCATACCCTTTTACAGTTTCAACCAGGTTCGGGATTAAGTCAAAACGCTTCTTCATGTACACATCCATGGTAGAAAAAGCTTCTTCTACTTTGTTCTTTCCGCGCACCAACTTGTTATAGGTTGCAATTACCCATAATAATAAAAGCACCGCTACGCCAATTGCAATATAAAGTCCCATTTTCTTACCTCCTCTAGGTTTTCTATATTATTTATAGAATACTATACCTGTCAGAAAATGGCAAGTTTCTTCTATATTATGTCACCTGCGGCTGTTATATCACGCATACATCTGCGCCTGGGAATTCCATAGTCTGCGGTATTCCTCGCAAGTTTTCAGCAATTCTTCATGTGTACCGTATCCGCAAACCTCCCCTTTTCGCAAAACAAGGATGCCAGACGCCAATCTCGCTGCACTCATGCGGTGCGTTACAATAATGGAGGTCTTCCCTCGTGTCATGTCATCAAATAAATCATAGAGTTTCTTTTCTTCCTTTGGATCAATGGCAGAGGTGGGCTCATCCAGCAGATAGACCTCCCCGTCCTTATACCGGGCGCGACAGATGGCGATTTTCTGCCACTGCCCGCCGGAAAGATCCACTCCGCCGTATTCTCTGGACAGCACGGCGTTTGTTTTCGTCCCCGTCACTCCGAAACCGGTTTCCCGGAGAAGTTTTTGGTATCGAACCGTATTTTCCGGAAAACCAAGGATGATATTTTCTTTTACCGTCATGGCGTATTTTCCAAACTGCTGGAATACTGCGGTAAATTTATCATATACGGTCCTATCGGAATACCCGGAAATATCCTCCCCGTTTATCTGCACGGTACCGGTGGTACAGGGATACAGTCCGCATAACAATTTTACAAAGGTAGACTTTCCGGAGCCGTTTTCACCCACCACCGCAATATGCTCGCCCCGTTTTATTTTCAGCGTCATATTTCGGATAGCCGGTTGATTGCTTCCGGGATACTGGAAACCGACGTTTTGAAAGACAATATCGTCGATCCTTTCCAACTCCCTGTCTCCCTGCCGCACATGGGATTGATCCTCTATCATCCCAAAATAGTTCCGGATTTTTTCAAGGGATTCCGAAACGCCCTGGGTCGCCGCCGAAAGGATTTCTTCCACAATGGCAAACAATTCATCCAGCGAAGACAATAACGCCGCAAATACACCGATGCTGACCATTCCTTTTTGCGTGCAGATTACAAGAATCCCGAATATCAGTATCCTTCCTGCGAGAATTGTCAGTTTTTCTATATTTTCCAGCCTGTTTCCCGTGCGATCATAACGGTATTCCCATTCCGCCTTTTCCGCAATACAGGCAAAGGATTTTTTCTTTAATAATTCTTTGTAGCCTGCCACCTGTGTTTCCATAATGCTCCGGACATCGAATAAAAGACGATGGTATATGCCTAATTTTCTGCTTAGATTTGCACAATTTTCCTCCTGTCTGGCAAATTCTTTTTCCTGCAGACGGATTACCACCGCCGACGGAAGGATGATGGGAAGCAGCACCAAAAGAAGCCAGGGGTTTGCCTTGTACAAATAAACAAGCACCGTCGCCACCTCCGGCACGTACAAAAGCAGCACCATCATCCACACATCAATAAAACGCCGGATACTGTCCGTCCCCCGATCCGCCTTATTGACCTTTTCGAGAAACTCCGTATTTTCAAAACAGATTGCCGGTGCATGTACTACCTTTTCATTCACATTTTTCTTCATGCCCCTTCCGGCAACCAGATCATATTTTTCATAGGTATAATTCGTAGCCAGACTAATCAGGTGCTTGATGATCCTGGAGCCGGTAAAAAGTAACAGGCACAGCATTCCCTTTCCCTGTCCTCCCGGCTTCCCGATGTCCGCCAACGCATCAAATAAAAGCTGAATCGTTATAATAGGAAGCACTCTGGTCACGCCCTGCATAAAGGTAAGTCCGTAGCTGATTACAAACAGGACTCTGTCGGCTGTAAAAAGCGCCCGGAAGGATTTTACAATTATATTGTTTCGCATCGCTTCTCTCCCCCGTCTGCAGTGTACCACTGCTTTTGTGTCTCAAACATTTGATAGTAAACCTCTTTTTTCTTCATAAGCTGCTTGTGACTTCCCATCTCCCACACCCTGCCATTTTTCAGTACAATAATTTTATCCGCCATTCTGGCCGCTCCAAGTCTGTGGGTAATCATCAGTGCCGGCTTCTGCTTCATCAGGGTGTTAAAAATGCGATAAACCTGCGCCTCGCGGACCGGATCGATGGCTGCCGTCGGCTCATCCAAAATATAAACCTCTCTTTTTTCCAGCATTGCCCGCGCAATCGCCAGCAGCTGCCATTGTCCTCCGGAAAGGTCAATTCCCTCCTCCTCTATCTTTCCCAGAAGCGGGTTGCTGTTATCGGAAGGAAGGGTCAGCCCCAGCTTTTCCAATATTTCCTGCTTCCTGCCCCCATCCTTACAGCCCAGATATTCATCCAGCCTTACCTCGTATCTGGTAACTTCCTGTGGAACATAGGAAAACAGCCTCCTTAAGCTCTCTTTTGAAATCTCCCGGATATTGATTCCGTTTATCAGGATCTCCCCGGTATAGTCCTCATAAAATCCCATCAAAAGCTTCAATATAGTGCTTTTTCCCGAACCGTTTTCCCCCACCAGTGCATAATGGCGGCTGTTATCCAATGTAAACGACAGGTGCTCCAGAATCTTTTCCCTGCACCCCGGATAGGAAAAGCATACGTCGCGAAAGGTAATGTCCGTTACCGCTAAAATCTCCGTCTTCCCTTCCTCCTTCGCCGCATCCCGGGGAATCGCCTCAAACGCCTCATAGTCTTTCAGAAACCGGACACCTTCCACATAGGCGCTGACTTTTTGCGATAAATCCCTGGAAACGGTATCCATAAAGCCCGCCATGCTTTTTATAAAAGCAATTAAAAAGCCGATGGTAATGTATCCGCCGGACATGGTAAGCACCAAAATTCCCGCTATCAGACCTACGAACACCGTGGCCACCGTGTTTCCGGCTTCCGTCCGGAAAAAAAGTTTCCACAATGCCCGCAGCTCGATCTGCATCCCTTCCTCAAATGTTGCGAACCACTTTTTGCAAAAATAGTCCCCCGCGTCAAACAGCGTTCGTTCCGCCGCACATCTCCGGTCGTTCATGACGCTTTTATAGTAGTCTGCCCGCCGGAATTTTTCGCCGGACTCCTCAAATGCATCATAGTTCTCCTTCCCGCTTTTCGCCGAAAGATAAAAATAAAGCAAAATTAAAAGCAGCAAAACCATTCCCGCCACCATGTTTTTATAGGCCAGCAGGCAGAGTAGCCCTGTAATCTTTAACGCTATCCCCAGAAGATAGATTGCATTTTCAAAAAATCCCCGGAATTTCTCATCTGCATTCCCTGTTACTCGGTTTATCAGCTCCTGGATTTCCACCTTCTCGAATTCCTCGTAGGATATGGCACTCTTTTTTTCGATAAAATGCCTTTCCAGATAATTTTCCGATGCTTTTTTTAGCCGCGCGGAATATTCATTTTCCAGATAGGCAAATGCTCTTTCCAGCAGCCAGAAGCCGACTACCCCTGCCGCATATACAGAAAAGCTGGCTGCGCTTTTTCCGGAAAGGCTCTGTATAATACTGTTAATAAGTTCTGCCGTAATCAGCGTCTCCACGCTGAAAAGCAACGCCAAAACCAGCTTCAGCGCCATGACGATATACGTATCAACCGCATCCATCCGGGCGAACAATCCTATATATTTTTTCATTTCAGCCCCCTTATTCTGGCTATTTCCCGTTTATACCGCTCCACTATTTCTCCTTCGGTAATGCCATAGTCCTCCTTGAAATTCTCGATAAGGCTTTTATATGCTTTCATGGCTTTTCCATATTGCTTTGTCTGTTCATAAAGCTGTGCCAACGAGCAAAGACCTTCCCCAATCCTTGGTTTTTCCTGCATGTCATAGGATTTCTGATACATCTTCGCTGCCTCCTCCGGCATTCCCAGCTTTGCGTACCCATCGCCCAGGCAGCAGACTGCCTGCCAGCTCTCCGGATAGTCTTTTACCATCTGTTCCCAGTAGCTTTTTGCCTCCGCTAAATTCCCCTTGCCAAAAGCAACGTCCCCCAGATACAAAAGGTGCTGATAGTCCTTCCTGCTTTTCCTGAGTTCTTCGATATAGGGCAGCGCCTCCTCGTATCTGCCGTCCGCGATGAGATTTTCCAGTATGCCGTATAAGCCCCAGAAATTTCCCGGATTTTTCCTCAGAAATCCTTCAAAATACCGTATCACTTCAAAATGATTATCATACCACTCATCCCCGCACACGCCGTTGTTTGCTTCCAGAAAACCCACCCAGCCTTCTTTTGCATTGGGATCCAGTTCCATGGCTTTCTTCGCATAATCGGAGGCAAGCTCGTGATCCCTCCTTGCCCTGTGATTATACAAATCCGTAAGGTTATTCAGCGCCCGGATATCCTTCGGATCGGCTTTTAAGCACTTTTCCAGAAAATCCACCGCCGCATCAAAGGTCGCCGCTTTTATGCTATGCTCATTGCAAATCATATTTTCAATGCGCTGCATCTGTTCTTCATACGGCATCTCAAACAATTCATCGATGCTGGTTCCGAAAAAGGCGGAAATCTGCGGAAGTAAGGTTATATCCGGGTTGCTCTGCCCGGTTTCCCATTTTGACACCGCCTGATAGGATACCCCAAGGTATTCCGCCAGCTCTTCCTGTTTTATCTGTTTCTGCTGTCTGAAATATTTTATCTGCTTTCCTATCATCATTTCTCCTTAACTGTTAATTGAGTATTTGCTATTTTGCGTTTTCCGCATTTGCCTACAACTGCCATTTTATACGCCTTTCCCGTGAAAAGCAATCGAATCTTTTTTGAGTTCATTCAACCTATCGTTGAATTTTGTTGCGACTGGCTGCGTTTCTCCCCTTCGTTGCGTTTCGCTGCAAAGAAAAAGGAACCCTTTCGGGTTCCCCGGTACAAAATCACTTTCTCTTCGTTCCCTGCTTTCTGCAATTTTGACAGCCACTTTTCCCCAAATACTTTTCTGGCTGACCGCTCAAAACATGAATTCCCAAAAAGTGAAAGCCACAAAACTGTTAAACGACTTTATGGCTGACGCTCTCCGGTGTGCTTTTTCTAAAACCGTAAGCCACACTCTCCAAACTCTGCATTTTGGCTGTCTCCCACTCTCATTCTTCGCCGGAATATCTCCGAAATTTCCTTCTTCCAGTCAGCCAATTCTTGAAAATCGATAATTATGGCTTGTCAATTCTTGAAAATCATACTTTTCACTGTCAGCCACAACCGCAGTTTTGTGGAAATTGGCCTGCAAAAAATCCATTTTCATAAAAAGTCCTGTAAGCCACTTTCCGCAAATCCTTCCTTCCAGCTGACAAAATTCCCGTTTTCACTGCAAGCCCATCCGGCGGAGCAGTTACCCCTTCGCCTCCTGCAGCTTCTGTACAAAGTCTGCCACCGTCATACTGCCAAGCTCTCCATCCTCTCTGGAACGCACCGACACCTCGCTGCTTTCCGCTTCTTTTTGACCGATAATCAGCATATAAGGAACCCTTTCAAGCTGTGCCTCCCGAATCTTATAACCAATCTTTTCGGAACGTTCATCCACTTCGCAGCGAATTCCCTTTTTAGCAAGCTCCCTCTCCACACTCCGGGAATACTCCAGAAATCGGTCGGCAATCGGTAAGATTTTTACCTGTACCGGAGACAGCCACAGTGGGAACTTTCCTGCATAATGCTCAATCAGTATACCAATAAAACGTTCAATCGAACCAAATACTACCCGGTGAATCATAATCGGTCGATGCTTTTCTCCATCCGCACCCACATACGAGATGTCAAATCGCTGCGGAAGCTGAAAGTCCAGCTGAATCGTTCCGCACTGCCACGTTCTGCCAAGGGAATCCTTCAAATGAAAGTCCAGCTTCGGCCCGTAAAAAGCGCCGTCCCCCTCGTTCACCGAATAACTTCTTCCCATGGCTTTTAAGGCATCTGCCAATGCATTCGTTGCCAACTCCCAATCCTCATCACTTCCAATGGCGTTCTCCGGTCTCGTGGACAACTCGATTTCATAGGAAAATCCGAATTTGCCATAGACTTCATCAATCAGTTCAACCACCTTCTGAATTTCGCCCTGCACCTGTTCTTCCATCATGAAAATATGTGCGTCATCCTGCGTAAAACAGCGGGCTCGCATTAATCCATGCAGCGTTCCGGACTTTTCATTTCGGTGTACGATACCCAGTTCCCCAACCTTCATGGGTAATTCTCTATAAGAGTGCTGCTGCAAATTGTAAAAAAGCATGCCTCCCGGGCAATTCATGGGTTTTATGGCAAACTCATCGCCTTCAATCTCCGTCGTGTACATATTGTCGCGGTAGTGATCCCAGTGTCCGGATTTCTCCCAAAGTTCCCGGTTTAACATAATCGGCGTTGCGATTTCCACATATCCCTCTCGCTGGTGAATCTGTCTCCAATAATCAATCAGCAGATTTTTCAAAACAAGTCCCTTGGGCAGGAAAAACGGGAATCCCGGGCCTTCTTCCATCAATGCAAATAATCCCAGCTCTTTTCCCAGCTTCCGGTGATCTCTGGCTTTTGCCTCCTCTAACATTTTCAAATAATCCGCAAGTTCCCCCGCCTTTGGAAAAGAGATTCCATAAATTCTCGTCAGCATGGGATTTTTCTCATCTCCCCGCCAGTAAGCACCCGCTATAGACAGCAACTTGATTGCCTTGATATGACTCGTGTTGATGATATGGGGACCTGCGCAAAACTCCTCGTAATCCCCCTGCTTATAAAAGGAAATCTTCTCTCCCTCCGGAAGCTCCCGGATCAGCTCCAGCTTAAAAGGCTCCGCCTTTTCTTCCATAAAAGCAAGGGCATCTTCTTTTGACACCTCACGCACTTCCAAAGAAAGGGATGCTTTTACAATTCGCTTCATTTCCTCTTCCACTGCCTGTAAATGCTCCTCGGCAAAAGGAAAATCAAATGCAAAATCATAATAAAACCCTTTCTCGATAGCCGGACCGATGGCACATTTTGCATTTGGGTACAGGTGCTTTACCGCCTGTGCCAGCACATGTGCACTCGTGTGCCAAAATGCTTTTCTGCCTTCTTCACTTTCCATGTTTCTTTCCTCAATTTCTCCGTTTTTCAGTAAAACCTTCATACTTGTTACCTCACTTTCGTTTTTTTGTAACAACATAAGAAAAGCACCCATAAGACTATTCCAGTCCTAAGGGTGCATCTAGCACGGTTCCACCTTAACTTTTCACTTCAGATTCCAACAAATCCTATCCTTTAACGCAGGCTTACGGTAACGCTTACTAGGGTTCGGCGCTACAGCTCTGGAATGGTTTTCGTAAGTCGTCCTCATAAATGACTTCCACCAAATGTCATTCTCTCTGGATGATTCGTGACAAACTACTCTTTCCGTCAACGCTTTTCTTATGTTATTGATTGCATGGTAGCACAAGATATGGGGAATGTCAAGAGGGAATTACCCTTCCATTGTCTTCCTATACGCTTCCTTGGTAAACCGATGATATTCCAGTCCAAACTCATTCTGCTCAATATGATATACGTAAGGATCTATTTCCTCATTCATAAAAGAAACCGCCCATTCTTCTTCACAAACTTTTTCAACCTCCACATCCGGCGAAAAATTGCGAAACAGTTCCACCATATCCTCCAGGGTATTTCCCGGTCTTTTTATCTCTGTAACAAACCGGCTCATAAATTCCGAAGACTGAAAATTCTCATGCACCCACTTCACCCCGGCTGCCGGAACCGTCACTTCATAGCGTCCTTTTTCCTTTGGAAGTTCTTTTATTCTTACATTTCCCAGCCGGTTTTGTTCCTCTGCCAGAAATTCCGGAATTGCCGATGCCAGCTCCTTTTCCTCACAGTGTAAAAGCTCCGTCAGGGAAGTCACCGGATAATAAAAACTGATGGGATTCTCCTCATGCCCCAGTTTGAGCTCACATTCCAAAACATTATCAATCAGGTTGCGTTCTAAATTCATTTTTTCATTCCCTGCGTTTCCATAATTTCTTTTGCGAGACTTCTCGCGTGGTCGATGTACCAACCGTTTTCATCCTCGTCGGCTTCCACAAACTCCACGTATTCGTTTAAAACCGCCAGCTTGATGTCATATAAAAACCGGTCATAATCCGGCTTTTCCTCTAACAATTCATATACCCGGTTTAAAAACAACCGCTTCTGTGTTTCTGTCATATAGAAAGGAAAGGTTGCTCTATCCTCGGTTCCATGTGCAATAAAGCGGGCAACATCCAGAGCGTAAGGCATTACTCCGCCAAATCCCCAGTCAATAATATGCACTTTTCCACCCTTATTTATCGCATTAAATTCCAGAAAATCTCCATTGGACATGGTTCTCGGACAAGTTTTCTGGCGTTCTAAAAACACCTGATAGGCTTCTCCCACAACCGGCTCGTTTTTAATATAATTGTATCTTCGCCCAATCCGTTCCATGTAAACATCAAACCGGTCCGTGTCCTGACTTCCCCAATAGTAGTTTTGAATTTCCGTTATACTTTCCGCTGCTGCCTCTGCCAGCTCATCCGTCATATCCCGCAAATCTTCCCCCTCTATTCCTTCTATCAGAATCCAGTTGTCTTCGCCCTCTTTATATTTTCCGTAATACTCCGGCACGTTAAAGGATTTGCCTTTGAGATATTTCTCGTAATTATTGATTTCCCTTTCCGAACCCTTTTTCAAAATCCGCTCTCCGGCTGGAATTTTAATCTTATAAGCATCATATTCCCGAACGTCCTCTTCTTCCTCACCATAACGCTCACATACTCTTGTAACTTTTACAATTTCCTCCGGCGAAAGGAGTTTCTCGCAAATTTCAAAGATTTTTTCATCCGTAATTTCTTTTTCAAATATTCCCATATTCATTCTCTGGTTCCTCCTACATAAAAAATGCCACCATCGGTGACACTTTCCTTCCCCAATTTTTATTATATGCTGAAACCCCATTCATTACAAGACTGTAATTTGCCAGTAGCTTGTGGTAAGATTGCTTTACTCAATAGTCAATTGCCTACTTTACAGAAATTTAGGAGGGACGACTATGACAAAGGGATTTTTTCAAGGAGAATTCAGCAGACTTGGACTGGGCACCCATCTGGGGGACGTTACCCCGGAATTCTGTCAGAAGCAGCAGGAGGCCATCCGCTACGCGCTTTGCCACGGCATGAACATTGTTGATACTGCCATCAATTATCGGGGCAACCTGGCAGAAAAGGATGTGGGCGTCGCCCTTGCGGAATTATTCCGCACCGGAAAGTGCAGGCGGGAAGACGTTTGTGTTGTCTCCAAAGCAGGTCTGCTTTTTGGTGACATTACGGAAAAACGCAATCCGAAAAAATATTTTGAAGAGGTTTTAGAGCCTGCCGGAGTTGCCTGGAGCGATTATGCCGAAGCCGACGGATTGTACCAGACGTTGAATCCGAAGCACTTTGAAATCGCTTTTGAAAAATCACTTCGCAACCTGCAGCTGGAAACCTTAGACGTTCACTACATCCACATTCCGGAAATCACTTTTGCCAACTGCGCCAACGATAGTTTTTACCAACAGCTGGAAGACCTGTTTGCATGGTACGAGGGCAAAATCGCCGCCGGTAAGCTTCGTTCCTACGGTCTTGCTCTGGAATTTACCACCATGGAACCGGAGGAGCCGAAGTGGAATTTTTCTCTAGAAAAAATAGTAGAACTTGCCAGAAAAGCCGGGGACGGTTTTCGCTTTGTGCAGCTGCCTTACAGCATTTTTTATCCGGGTGCTTTTACCCATAAAACCCAGACCGTCGCCGGTCAGTCCTTCTCCATGATCGAAGCCTGTCATGCCTTGGGTCTTACGGTAGTCGGCAGCATGCCCTACGCCATGGGAGATGGTTTTACCAGGCGTACCGCCTCGGAAATGCTGCAGTTTGCCTTGGATGGAGTAGACATTGTAAATGTGGGAAGCAGTAGTATAGAACATATTTCAGAAGCATTGAATCTGTTGACGTAATATCTCCATCGTCTTAGGGTGGATTCCATTTTTTAGAATCCGGGCATCTAAACTATATAAAACGGGAGCAAATCTCGCTTTTTAACGAATTTGCTCCCGCATCTGTGGATATTCCATTCTTTCCAATTTGTTTTATTATTTACAATCCGGTAAAAAGATGCCTGCAATCAATGCCGCCATTCCGCAGCCTGCTGCCCCTACGCCAAATACCAATTGTGGTGATATTCCCCAGATAAACGCAACCAACAGCGGCATTACAATTCCCACAACGCTGTCCACGCTGCCAATCACGCCCAGCAGCGCCGTTCCGTTATCCTCTGGGAACAAATCATAATAGTAGGCATAGGACGCCGCGCCAAACATGTCCTTGAACATCGTCAGAACAATCGCCAATCCGAAAACGTAAATATTATGAGACAGCATAAATATCAACGCCGGCAGCATGTCAAAAGCAATGTCAAAAACATACAATCCTTTTCGTCCTTTTGTATCACCAAGATGACTTACAAATAACGCCATCACCGCATTGACCAAAAGCATCATGGAACTTAAGGACATGATATTGGAAACACTCAGTCCAATCCTTACCGCATATAGCGGCAGATAGGACATGGCACATCCGTAAACACTAACAAAAGTATTCACCCCGATGTACGCCCACACTCTGCCGTTTTTCAAGATGGGTATATAATCTTTCAGGGAAAAACGCTCTTTTTTCTCTATTTCCTGCTTTTCCTTTTCCCGCTTGCTATGCTTTCGCACAAGAAACAGCATCATCAACGGCAGCGCATACAGAAATCCCCATACGCTGTAAAACTGCTCTACCGAGTGCTTTTTCGTAATTACACCTGCAATAAATAATCCAACGGAACAGCCGCCAAAAAGAAACAAATCTCTTACGGCAATGAATTTGCCCCGGGCATCCGCATCAATTTCATAATTGATGGCATTTCCAAAGCCATCATTATAAAACCACCGTACGCACAAAAACACACCGGCAAAGATTATCACCGGCATTGGTGCTTTTACCCTTGATAAAAGAAACGGCAAAGCCATTCCTCCCAGTAACGCCGCCCCGGAAACCAGATAGGCACTGTAGCGGGTTGCCAAAAATCCAATGATTGCCGGAACCACAATCCCGGCTGCATTCAACGCCGACAACACATACCCGTAATGCTGGGCGGTCAAACCTTTTTCCGCCATCAACAAAACAAGCAACTGCTCCAACGGGTCGTTCACAACAAAGAACAAAAAGTACAAAAGATAAATTCTTACATATCTTTTGGTAAGCATCTCTTTATAATCTGATATTATTTTTTTCATTTTACAACTTCCTCCTACAATCAATCGTTTCTTCCTTTGCTTGCAGGATTGTAGTCGTATCAAGCCCATGCGGTTGTCTATCGACTACTTACCTGCATGGGCTAAAGCCCCCTTGAATGTAGATTTCAGCATGGTTGTTCCCTCCTTTTCGTACTTCCAAACTTCTTAAAGAGCATAACACACTATCATTCTCTTGTCCATGGCATTCATTTTATTCTGCAACAGCCCGCTGACTCCGAAAAGTCCTATAGGCACTCTCTACCTTCGCAATATCCCACTGCACCAGTTCATCAAACGGCACCGTCTCCATTAGTTTTCGCACAAACTTTGCTCCTAGATAGTATCCCACATCCGACTTTCCTTCATATTGAACCCAATCACCGAAATAGCGTTGATTCTCCTTCGTCATGCTGTGAATATCCTTCGCAAAATCTTCTTTGATTTGTTCCAGATGTTCATCGCACCACGTCTTCCACAGCTCATCATTCTGGTGAAAGTACTCCGTCGCTCCCACCAACTCCTGCTCAAAGCACATGGCAATTCCTTCCGTAAACAGCTGCCATAAAAACTGCTCCGGCAAAGCCTCCAGCTTCCGTGTGAGTACACCGTACTGTGCCTGATAAACATGTCCTAACTCATGCAAAATCAAACCATTCAGATTCCGGATGCTGCACCAGTCAAGCTCCAAGATTTTTTCAACACCAAGCAAAATCGTCATCCTGCCATTTACCGGCGTCACCCAACCGGCGCCATTGCACAGCCCTAAATATAAAACAATATCCACATCCACTGTTTTACCAAAACGGGCAATGATTTTTTCTTCCAGACCTTCTGTCACCTGATAAAAAGAGCGAAGCAGTTCCCCTCTTTTTTCCTCATTGGCATACACCCCATCCAATACCGGTAAAATATCCTTCTCCCATGTATAGCCGCACCGCAGGCATTCCTCCAAATCCTGTAAGCAAAGGTCTTTTGCACCCTTGACATACCCATCTATGTACACCTTCCACTTTTCCAGGTCGAAATGCGAACCGGTAAAAACTTCCATCATTTCCTTACTTGTATCAATAATTTTTAGCATGTTCTTTTTTACCCTTGTAAAATATTCCTCGTCATTCTCATGGTGAATATAAGCGCCATTTTTCAGCTGTGTCTTCAGGGATGCCTGATTATCCTTATTTACCGACATATAGATTTCGTCTTCCGGAATAATCGACCACGCCTTCTCTATGGTAAGCCGTAATCCTTCGCTGGCGTAGCCTTTGCCACGAAATTCTTTTTTGATTCCAAAGCCGATATGTCCCGCACCATTTTCCAGCACTTCATTCAAGTAATGGCGGATCCGAAACAAACCAACAATCACATCATCCTTCCACAAAAAATATACCGTGGTGGGTACGTGTCCCGGTGCAAGGTTGATGCCCTTTGCCCGGTCAATATAGTTTGGAAGAACCTTTTCTTCAAACTCCTCATAGCTGCAACCGGAATGCCTGTTAGTGAAACCATTTTCATTTTCCGGCAGCTGCGTTACATATTCATATTCTTTTTGTATATCCTCAAAATTTGCTTCTTTTAAATAAAGCATGCTTTAATACCCCCTCTTCTTATCCACCACGTACTGTAACGGTTTCCCTTCCGCATAGTTTACCAAATCTTCGCAGAACATTTCCACATTTCTGTCCAACGTGTGAGCAAGAGTCAAATTTCCAGCCGTATGTGGAGTAATGAGAAGATTTTTTGTATTCCACAAATAACTATCCTCCGGAATCGGCTCTTTTGCAAAAACATCCAATGCCGCTCCCGCTAATTTATCATTCTCAAGGCATTCTGCCAGCGCCTTTTCATCCACAGCAGAACCACGTCCCACATTCACCACATAGGCACCATCCGGAAGCAGTTCCATCCTCTCTTTCGATAAAATTCCTTCTGTCTCCGGGGTTCCCGGCAGGCTCATAACCAGAAGATCCGTCTCCGGGAGCACCTTGTCTAAATCATCGATTTTGTATACCTTATCAAAAACAGGTTCCTTGCAAACTCCACTCCTACAAACGCCAATAAGCTGCGCTGGTTCAAAAGCTCTCACTCTTTTTGCAAACGTGCTTCCAATATCTCCGGTGCCAAGGGCGGTAATGCGACAATCATTTAAAGATTTTTGCGGCAAAATGTCCCCCCACTGTCCTGCAAAAGCTTTTCTGAAATTCTTATCTGCCTGCCGCAGCATCACCAGACTCACCATAATAATGTGCTCTGCAATGCTTACGCCATAGGCTCCCGCAGAATTCGTAAGGATACAGTCCTCGTTAGCAAACACCCCCGGTTTTACCAGAAAATCAACGCCAGCCGTTGCCGAACAATACCATTTCAAATTCTTATTGGTATTCGCAACCTTCAAGCCATATCCGTAAAAAACTTCCGCCTCCCGAAAATCCTCCGGAATGGTTTCCTCCGACTCCGCAAAACAAATTTCCGCCCCCACTTTCGATGCGGTTTCTGTAATCTGCTTTTTGTGTTTTTCCTTTAATTCTTTGTTTAAAATTAATACCTTCATCGTAACCTCCTTCATTTAATACTTTTCTTTAGTAAGCACGCCCATTTCCCTACCGTGATTCGTACTTCATCTTCCATACTACAATCTTCAAATCCCATCTTCCGGTAAAAGGCAATGGACCAGGGTGCATTTTTCAGTGCTTTCACATACAGAATGCTTCCCTTCGGAATCTGCTCCTCCAAAAACGTAAAACATTTCTGTCCGATTCCCGCCCGCTGGTATTCCTTTTTCACATAAAGGGAAGTCATTTCATATACCGCTTCTGCCACTTTTCGATAAGAAAAAAATGCCTTTGCAATGCCATCCTCTCCATAGTATAGATAATTTTCATCCTCACGCATCTGCTTGTAAAAGATATCCTCTGTCGCATCCGCCCGGTCTTTTTCATCGAAAACCAGAATAGCACTGTTGTATATCTCTGTTAAAATGGTACACTCCTTAATATCTGTTGTTTTCTTAAACATCTCCGCTCCCTTGTGCAATATAGCTTCATTTTACCATTTCCACAGGCTGTACACAATTAAATGTTTTTAATAAAAAAGCAATCCTTGATTTCCTCAGGGATTGCGGATGATTCACTTTTTTGATAAATCCACTTACAAAAAATCAGGAGTGGAACAATCGCATAGCGACGTGCCACTCCGTACAAAAGACTTTATTGCCTAATCCCCTGTATATCTTCTCCCTTTCTTTCAGTGATCGATATGCTCCCATAAATCATAGAAGCATTTTATAAAATTTCCCTTCACCTATCTGCGTAGTTTTTGTTTCTGCCTCTCCTGCAATATGAAATCCGGCTTTTTCGTAACAGCGGATTGCTCTGGTATTCCATGTGCGCACCTCCATGCAAGGCATTTTATCCGGATAAAAATTCCTCACTATTTCACAAGCCATTTTCACAATGACTTGTCCGTATCCTCTATTGCATAATTCCGGATTTACACCAACACCGATAAAGATTTCCTTGTCTTTTTCGCGAAGGTTGATATACCCCACCAGAACTTCGTCATCATAAAAGGAAAAATGATGATTGTCTGGATTCGCAAAACCGCGGTGTTCCCTGACCTGTTCGCTGTATGGTATGTTGTTATAAATGGCATATTCTCCCGGATATTTCCAGTTACTTATAATATGCATTTCCTCTTCTGTTACTCTATGATAATTCAGCATTTCTATTCTCCCGCTTTTTTACCGCTCGCTTTATTCATGAAACGAAATAGCGTCAACCGAGTCCGCATCATACTCTATTTCAAAACAACCTAACGGTTGAAATTTCCCGTTCATAATGACCTCGCCCTTATAGATAACATTTCTGGATTTGCTCGCCTCATCCGTCACTTGTATTTCGCAAAAGTTAAGCAGATAGGAACAAATTGCAGTAATCGTAATCCTGATATTGTCTGAGCCAGAAGTCTTCTGTGGCATATCCTATAATTCTTTCATGAAGTCCGTCCATAACAACTACATCATCTGCCAGTAATTCTGCTGTCTGTACGGCTCTTTTATAATACGAAGAATAACACTTTTTCACACTGGAAAAGCTACTCCGTTTTGCTCTTGCCTGCACCACCCCCTCAGCCGCTAACGGAATGAGGGCGGTTTCTAAATCTATTTTCTCCGGTATGGAATGTCTGATTAAATATATTTTTTTCTTCCGCTCCACATAAGCTTCGTAATGTTTCAATATTTTTGTCACTCCAATCCTTCCAGCAAACTGTTTATTGCAATTTCATACGCCCCCGCTACAGGCAATCACCTATATGCTTTCATCAGAGGGAACAAAATCTCTGTCTTGCCATCTTTTATCCGCATCCAGTCTTTGGAAAAGTGCACGAGACACTCTGAACTTCAAATTACATTCCGGTGTTACCATTCTTCTTGGCATTCCATAGGAATTTGGCACGCCACCCATCTGCATCCCGTGAATAGCTGCAATTTTGTTATCATAAAGCGTCACCGCAAATGTTCTTGCGCTACTGAACGTATCATAGGAAACCTTGCAATATATATTGGCGGGTAAAAGTATATCTGCCTGCCTATTTTCATTTACTTCATTCCTGCCATTTTCACAAGCTAAGCACCGCCATTTTCGCGCAGTTCCTTTGCCTTCGCAATCTCTTCTTCCGTATAATCCTCAAGCAATTTTTCTTCCGGAATGCCATACTTTAACATATTTACAATATCACGCAAAGTCGCTTGTTTGGCTCCCTGTTCGATACCCTGCTCGATACCCTTTGCGATACCGATTTTCTCTAATCTATCCGCAACCTCACACATGCTCATTCCTCCTTCTTCCTTTGGAATATGAACATACCGTTCATCACTAGAAAATACTGATAACAGCTTTAATACTGCATCTACATGTTTAAATTTTTGCGGGTTATCCGGAACGTAATCCGGATTTTTTCGCATATTTTCAAAGAAATCCGCAACAACTGCAAAATCACCTTTTAACAGCTTATTCTTCTCTTCTTCCCATGCAACATTAATCACATGAATTTTATAATCGTTGAAATATGGCTGAAATTCCGGAATAACATCTACGCAATCACTTAACTTCAGATGCGTGTCCCACTTCTTTTTCGTCCCAAAATACAGAACAATGGAAATAATCGGCACCGGTTGCTCTTCTTCGTACTGCATTCTATAGTTCACACCATCATACCCGATGATTCGCAGCGGCATCTTCGTATCAATACTGCTCTGATTTTCAATTCCAAAAATCCCCAAATGCACCCGAACCTTATCATGGTTATAATATTTTAGAACATCCCTCTCCTGTTCGTGGAGTTCATCTCCCGCAGCCTTGTACTGAGAATGAACCGAGGCATTCTCCAAATTGTCCGGATTAATAAACTCCTCCCCATTAAATAGATAGGCATTCAGTATGTCTGCGAAGACATCATTGTAGTCCATCAGTATTTTTTCTGCTAAATCTTTATTACCCATTCGTATCTCCTTTCTTTCTCCCGAAATTCAGAGAAAACAAGGAAAACCAACGGTATTTTTATAGCATTATTATACTATGGAACAGCTCACTCCCGCAACGTCTTCCTATATTTCTCTATTCATTTCTTACCTTTGATTGTTGCAGGAAGCCCTGCTTGAATTCTACGAAATGTACTACTGACCTATACAGAAGATCTCTGTATAAGATTTTTTAATACTACCATAAAACTGAAGTTCTTGCAAGCACTACTTTTTAGCACAGAAAAGCCGCAACCTTTGATTTCTCATGGATTGCGGCATACTCATCATCTCTTACGCCATCTTTTTCACAACAGCATACATAAGATTATTAAACTCCGGCAGGGCACTTGTGATTCCCTTCTCTATGATTGCAAGATGATTCCTCCTTAATTCCTCTTCAAAAGTCGTAAAGGAAACCATTCTGCAAGATGTAGCTGTTACCATCATTTTTCCGGTCTCGTGTTCTCTTTCCTGTATCTCAAATGCCCGACTTATATCACTTTGCATTTCTGCTTCACCGTCACCCATAGTACAAATCAATGCTATGCCATTGTCTTTCAAATGTTCTGACAGAAAACAGTAAAAACCATTTCTATCTTCATCAAGCACCAATATATGTACAACAGCGACCGCATAAATAAAATCAATTTTTTTATCCAACACATCTGACAGGCAGTCCAATCTTCGAAAGTTTTCAGCATAACAGGACATCTTTTTTCTACAATAGAAAATGGCCTCTACTGACACCCTTTTGGTGTGCCGTTTTGTACCTTTCCTCATACGCTTCATAATATTTTCGCGTAATTGAATAATCCCTGAACTGCTCCGGCACCAAGACATACTCCACCGCCGACTGCAATTCTCCCAACTGGTCTTTCCAAGAGTCTCTATTGACTCTCACTTTTTCAAATCCAAGTAACTCATAAACATGCTGTGCCCGAAGATTTTTCAGGTTCGTATCAAGGACGATCTTCTCATATCCCATAGCAAACAATTCCTTAATAAACAGGCTTAAAATCACTCGTCCCAGACCTTTTTCCTGATACTCTGCATCGCAGATTTTAATTCCAATATCTGCTATGTTTTCTCCTTTGTTGTAATAGCACATCTCACCAATGGATTTGCCTTCATACTCTATCATAAGTCTCCGTCTGGTATCGTCCGTATCCGTTGCGAGTTGCTCCTTAATTTTCTCCGGAGTTGTGCCAATTCCCTTTGGAAATCCTGCGTGAGCCATAACGTTTCCGTCATTCCACCATGTAGCCAGCTGTGCACAGTCTAAATTGGTAGCATTACGGATACATATTTTGTCAAAGATGATATTCATACACCTATCTCCTTCCCACTTAAAAAGCCCCCGCATCAACTGCGGAGGCTTCCCATTAAAACTTCTTCTTTACAATCGGACTATACTTCGCATAGACTTTCACGCCGAACACGTCATACACATATGGTCGAACGCGGAAGTAATAGGTTTTTTTAATATGAAAACTCTGTCCATTCATACGACGAATGGTGGATTTGGTGTCGCTATTGCTGTAAGTACCAAGGTCCCGCTCATCATCATAGTCGCGGTTTCCAAAACCTTTCTTCTGGGAAACCTGTACAGTGTATCCGTCTACTGCACCGTAGTTTTTGATTTTAATATTTTTCACGGTACGATAATCAAAGAATACTCCATGCTGACGTGCGCTTACGCCAACTTTTGCAATTTTAACGCGTTTCAGGTTTGCGCTTTTTGCGGAAAACTGAAGTTTGTAAGGCATCTCGCGGTCACCATGAATTTTCAAGTAATAGGTTCCCTTTTTCAGATAAATGGTCTTTTTCTGAGTCGCGGAACTGTAATCAAATGGAGAGGTTGTCTGATTCTGGGAATTGATAATCTCCCCATCAAAATATTTACTAGATCCGGTTACCTCTGCCGGTCCCAAAGTCAAAGTCACCTTACTTAACTTGTCCACACGGAACTTATAGTAATCCTCTTCATTGGCACTATCAAGAATTCCATATACAGCTTTTCCCGCAGTCAATTTGGTTGCACTTGCGGTGCTCACATTTTTACCGGACTCCCAATTGGTTGCCTCTGTAAAGTTTACACGAAGGGAAAAAGTGGAATCCTCTACTCCACTCAACTTCAGAAGATAACGCATCCCTGTTGATGTAGGGAATTTTACGGTAGTATAGGTTGTTTCGTCCTGTGAGTGCATCTCTTTGTTATTCTCGTCAAAAACCACAACCTTTGCACGACTATCATCTCCTGCAACGGTATTGGTTACCTTAATTTCAAAATAACCATTTCCCGGAGCAGTGAAGCTGAACTGATACTCATCATCCCATCTGTCTCTGTGTAAATTGTCATAGGTTGTATTTGCCACAATCTCCTGTTTAATTGCTTCGGCCTTTGCCGGCATTGTTGGCAACAGGCTTAATGCGCAGACCGCCGCCAAGATAAAACTACATATTCTTCTCATAATGCTAGTCCTTTCTTCTTGTAATGATATTCTCAGTATATCCCATTTCCTTTGTTTTGACAACATTCGTCCAGTAAGCGTACAATGAAACAGCTACCGGAGCCAGGTTTGCTTCTGCCAAAAGCAATACATAAGTTTTAAGGTACTCGTTTGATAACCACACTCTGAAAACGAACATCAATATAACAACGAACACACTTATTGTCCAATAGAACGCCGTAGCAAACTTCTTTTCCTCTGTTGATAGCAAGTAAATCGCTAACGCCTCCAACAGAATCAACAGGCACTGCATTGCCAAAATAATGATTGTCGGCCATTTTTCATCCGTACCCCAGTCATATTGTCCGGATGTAACCCCCTGATATAATCCTATTGCCCGGATAATTCCCGGCAAATTAGAGAGTATGGCAAGTCCCCAAAAGCCTCGAATCTCCAATACTCTATATATTTTCTCATTGGATCTATAGGCCCGATAGTATGCAATAAGCAATATGATTGCTTGCACTACCGGAATAAATTTTAAAAATTGCATAATTTGTCCTCCTTATTGAATACAAACCTCTTTGGGTAACGTCTGAAACAATTCCGGCGTATATTCCTGAATATATACCGGCGGATTATCCTCATCATAGTCTCCATCATTATAGCTATCCGATATAATATTACCATAGTCATACACATGAACTGCCGGTTCATCAAACGCTGTATCCTTTGAATACTTGATGTACGCATATATTATATTTCCGTTTCGCTCATATTCAATCGATTTTGATGCATTCACAGCGATTACAAATCGGTTATCTTCTCCAATACCTTCAGATTTCAATTCATTGGCAAAAACAGTTCCTTCCACCCTTCCGTTCTTCTTCTCGAAGGATAAACAACAATACCCAAGACCTGTATCCTTGTCAAAGCCACTTTCTTCCTGCGTAATACGATAATTATCTATTTTATAACTCTGCTTGACCGCTGATGAATTATCACCAAGATAAGACCGGAATGATTTTTGATTGATATTTAATATAGTTTTCCCCCAATATAAATAGCCAAAAACATTCATCCCCATAAAAACAAGAAAAATTAGAAGCAATTTCTTTTTCCATTTCGTCATTCTCTGCCCCTCCTGCCAGTGTATTTTTGACGATTAACATGTTCATATTAGCATTTTTACCCGGCATTTTCAATATGCTATTCTATTTTACATAAAAAGAAACCGCAACCCCCGGTTTCTCAAGGATTGCGGAATACTTTATCTCTTATATGATTCTTCATTTCATCCACTCAACTAAACTCGTGCAAAGCACTCGCTAAGTGTTCAATGCCTACTCGATGATAGTAGCAACACGTCCTGAACCTACGGTACGTCCACCTTCACGATATTTGAATACCGTTTTATGTAGTATTTTATATGGTTTAAGGTGCTGAGAACAGCATAAATGCATTGGTTTTGGATGAAGTACTTTTATTTGTAAGAGTTCTTGGCGCCGAAATGGCACCGGCTCCAACAAGAAAACATCTCACCTACTGCTTTAATTGATTTATATAATTCAATAATTCTTGTTTATACTTCAAATCCTCGCATAAACCAATTGCTGTTAAAAGTGCCTCTTCACTTTTTTCCAACTCCCCATTACTATAGTAGCACTTACTTAATAGGTGATAATAACTAGATTTTCTATTACAATTCCTTTTATCTCTTTCAAGTAGCTCTACTGCCGTCTTTGCAGTTACAGGTGCTTTACTATATCCAAGCATGTTTTCTGCTTCCGCTTGACGGTATAAAATCCAATGATCTCTTTTTTCTTCTGGAATAAAATTAATTACCTCTAATGCTTCTCTTCCTTCTCCTTTTATTATATATGCCTTCGCAATTGCTCTAGCCTCATAAGCGGAAATTCTTTTTTGTGTTAAATATGCCTTACCGAATTCGATGCCTTTATCGATTAACATATCAAACAATTGCCCATTTAGATTTTTATCAACATATGTTGCAATATTAGTTAATGCTTCACACGCGTTTATCCACTGTCTATCTTCTATCATTTGAGGAGAAACCATAATCATGTCTGGTACATTCTCTGCTAAAGTAAGACAGCTATCACTATAATGATACGCAAACATTGATGTAACTGATACAAAACCCTCAAAAAATTGACCAATATCTTCTATTGCAGCACTCGCAACAATTTGGCATATTTTATCGACTCGCTCTGATGTATTTACTATTTCATTCGTTATATCTCTATATGATCTCATTCTTGCTATGGTAGCTAATGAAACTCTTAACGGGACCTGTGTTGCATCCTCAAGCATATCTCCCAATAATCTCCGCATACATTTTTCGGCATCAACCTTTATTTCTGGAGATACCTTCATTGTTCCCAATGTGATTATTTGTCCGTATGTTGCATGCCAATTAGGTTTGATTTCTAAAAGACTTTTAAAACATTTATACGAATCTTCATATCTTTTTCGACGTCTATATGCTTTACCAAGATGATGTAATAATTCCGCCTTAATATCTGCATCTGAAATCGATTTCAAAGTACTTTCATATTCACGAATTAATTCATCAAAATACTCTTCCGTCTCCTCTCTCATCTTTATATGATATCCTCTTAATTCTTTTGCCTCAATCAAACACTTTACCGTCGCCAAGTTCATATTCTGAGCAAATGTCTGTCCATAGATTTCTTCTACAATTTTATCTTTCTCGTCTCCTTCAATTTGAAGTAGTGCATATGTAAGCCAATCATTCTCTATATGATTTTCTTTATACGTCGCAATTTTGTATCTCATCAGGTAAATCTGACGAAGAATACTTGGCGTCATTTCGCCTTTCTTACTATCTATATATTTTTTTAGCACTTCTACAGCTTTATATGATTCATCTTTCTCCATCATAGCAACGCATATTAAGTCATGAATTTTTACTATTCCCGGAATATTTGTTGATATTAATATTGATAATTTTTGTAAAGCATTACAGGCTAACACTCCGCAGTAAAATCTTACAAAATCAATGTCAAACATTGTTGTCCCTGTATTTGTCAAATTTATCAACCTCTCACGAGTCTTAGTAGATAATTTAGATAGAATAGTTCTAAATAATGACACCCCATCTGATGTAACTAACTCTTCTGGGTTTGCTAAAACTTCCGAGTATAGTTCTTCTTTATTAACACCTTCATATAAAACCATATTTCTAATTGTAGATAACATAATAGGAAAACCTTTGCACTTTTTTGCAACCTGTTTTACTACTCCTTCATTGCGTTCTTCTCCTAATATACGTATCGCTACATCTTCCGATAGTTCTGGCATTGGCATGCAAAAATCTACAGAAGATTTGATTTGTGAAGTAATAATGACTCTTCCGCCTTTTTCAAATCCTTCAGATAGTTCTGAAAAATCATTTGCATTTACATCCCTCTCTAAGCTATCGATAATAAAAATCGTCTTCGACTTATTGAATAATCCAACAACATTAATTGGTATACCTCCCCTAGTCCTTTGTATAGCACTTAATGATGTTTCAGCTGGCCAATCGTCCCCTGCAATCCATATATAGTTTTGAAATTCACTTGCTTTGTAGTGAACATACTCAATTGCCGTCTGAGTTTTTCCAGATCCGCTTACACCATACAGTAAACAAATGGGGGTTGTTTTTTGAAAAAATTGATCAATTTTATCTAACACCTTTGTATCCTGACAAAAATTATCACATAAAGACGGTATCTTTCCATAGTATTCATAATTCTCAAACTCTTGTACGAAATTAGGAAAATAATCTTTATAAAAATTCATATTATCAACGCTATTGACTGTCTGCTTATAAATTTCCTGGGCTAACAGTCGTGCATCAAAAATGCAAAGTATGTTTCTATTCTCGAGGAAATCCTTTGTTTTATTAAATTCTTTTCTAAATGAAGGTATCTCCTCTTGACTAGTAATCAAATATATTTTCTTTAAATTACTTCCTCCATGGGATAGAGCATGAACAATATCTTTATGTATTTTTCTATAATGTCTTTCTCCATCTTTTTCATAATAATCTGTAAAATAATCTTTTTCAACACTATATTCTCCAACGATAGATGCATCTTGCGAAAAAGAATCTACCGTATATCCGCAAGGTCGTCCATCTTTATTGATACCATGATGTACTAAAGACTCTTCTTCTATAATATTTAACATGTAAGTACCTACACACTCTAAATCTGTAGCACTCAAGTTCTTAATTTCATCTATTAAATTCCTTTCTATTCTTTGCTTGATTCTTCTAAACATAATAGCCCCCTCCAACACCTGCAGCTTAATAACCATTACCTCTTATTTATCAAAAAGGCTCTGCTTAGCAGAGCCTAAAATATACTACAATGCAGACATTTTGTAATCTAAATCTCCCACCAAAAAATTTCTATGATATGTACATGAGCATGCACTTGAATCGAATAATGCTATATTATATGCATCTCTATCAAATGTACTGTAATATCTTACCCCATCATAACCACAAAACTTCGCAAAATCACTGATATACTGTGTCGGCAAATAATCTAGTTCACTATCCCAGCGGCTCATAGGTTTAGCTAAATCTCTCTCGATAGCACGCAATATTTGCTCATTAATCAAAAAATCAACTTTATCAGTATCTGTATAAAAAGGCGAATTGTGCGTTATAGAACACAGATCCAAAACATTTATCTCTCTAATCAATTTAAAAGTAGCAATCGTTACATAATCAAAGGCATGAGCCCTTATTTCTTTCACCGTTGTCTTTTTTCTATTAGAAAGATATAAACAACTTTGTCCCTTGGAATTTGCTCGTCCTGCCGATGCAATGTCATCAGGAGGTGCCCACATTTCTTTTCTTGTAAACCCTGCACTTCCCTTTTCGTTCGATACTCGAGCTCTGTAAAATCGTTCACCCACTGGAATAGTTATCTTTGCAACCTTCAATATTTCGCTCAACAATTCCAAATTAATAAAATCATTGTGAAATCTATTCACATTCCTAAGACTCTTTTTGAACTCCTCCCATGTATGACTTCTCATAATAGAGTATTTTAACAGATATTCCTCATCATATAGTTGCGGAATTCCCACAGGCTCAATAAGAATCTTTTCACTTAAGAACAACGAATTATCGACAATTCCCTTTACAATTTCAATCACCTTGTCCGGAGAACCAGAAAAAATACTCCACTCGTCACATAAACGCTCAGTAATTGTTTTCTTGTCACTTGAAGGATATGTACATGGTAATTCTGATTCCGGGACATAGATTTCAATAATAGAACCTAACATATCCTCAACCGTCGATTCATCACCATCTAAATCCGAATCATAAATCCATGTATCCAATTCACCACAAATAGGACACTTTCCCCTATGACCAATCATTTCAATTGCTGCTTTTACCTCTTTATCATTAAAGCAGTCTATACAGCATATCATTCATTCACCTCTAAATACTTCCCTATTAATTCAAGATGATGCATAATAGAACATTTTTTTATCACCCCTAATCCAGGGAATTTACCGTTTGAATAGTAATCAAGCAAATTCTGTAAACCATTCGTCTTCGGAATGACATCAAAATGCTCCCAACTTAATAGATTTTGCATAGCCTCTGCAAATTTTCGTGCTGGGTCAGATATATTCTCATTTGATTCTGATACAAAATGGTGAACTCGTAGCTCACTTTTTTGTCCAAAATATAGAATATGAATTGCGACCGCTAATGGAGCAAATCCACTTTCTTCATAGGAATCACCTACTATAGAATAATCGGAAAATCCTACATAACCACGTTTTCTATAAACTAAATGATTTCTACTAAATGGCTCATCTGGGTTCTCAATATAATCGACATTTCTCTTTGCCTTCACATATACGTCTTCTAAAATTACTGTTTCGCCAAATACCTCATCCTTAAAATCTTCATCCTTTGGAATAAAGGTATATCTTGCTACTAATCTATCTCCATTCTCTTCATAATAATCAAAAGTATCATTACGTGTATTAATCAAAATAATATCTTCCAGATTTTTTTTACCCTCTAGACACTGCGAAATTATTCTGTCATCACACAAATATGCACTAATGACATGTGGATCCTTCAACAACTCTTTATATGATTCTAAAGTTGATTGCAATTTATCTTTTTTATCTTCGTCAGTCTCTTTGTCAATTTTCTTTTTCATTTCTTCGTAATCACTCCGAAATTTACCAACTTTAGGATTTTTAATAATGATTATTTTCCTATCAGCTTCGATAAATTTTGTTATGGTTGAAAAGAAAGTGCTATTACAACGCACTGGCTCAATAACAGGAATAATGGTATTATACAGCCTATCTGAATCTAGTAATTCCCTTAAGCACAGTAATTCATTCTGTCTGCCCCTTAAATATGGAAAATACACTCTCTACACCTCCACTTTTTTGTTTAAGAACTCATCTAAAGCATCATAATTTGATCTATATTTCTTGGAAAAATATACATAAAAACTCAATTCATTTGGTACTCTTTTTTCAAATACATCCTCGATTGATAATATTGTTCTTTGTTTTAAGCAAATCATTATTTTCTTCTGCAATCCAACAATATTGATTTTTTTAATCCAGCGTAAACATTCCCTATAATATTCAAAACTATTTACCTCTGGCAACTTACCAAAGTAGTCCAAAAGAATTTTTTCAAATTCCTTTTTTCGAAGTACTTGAAACATCACCTCATATGATAGCTCATCATTATTGCAATATGCCTTTTTTCTACAAATAAGCTTTCCCGATTTTGTAAGTTCAAAAATACCAACTTTACTATCTTTCAAAAATTCCTTGACTTTCTCCACTTGTCGCTTACTAACAACAACATTCACATAGCTAAACACCTTGTAATAATCATTTATCTGGCTCTGAAGTCTTTGGAAATTATCTAAATCCGTTTTTATTTCATATACCACACCTTTTCCATTAATCATTACAAAATCGGCTTTAGATTTGGAAATCGGCAATTCTGTCAAAGCTGCTGTATTATATAAATCATGTTTTTGTATTAACAATTGATTAAAAATAGTATTCTTATAATAATATTCATTTCTATACTCACTATTCATATATTCGTATATTCGACTGATTGCTTTACCGTATGTCAGTTCATCATTTTCTTTTACATAGCGAGATATACATTTTAGGAAAGAATCAGGCACATGCTTTTTTTCAACCAGACTGTCAAAATACGGAACAGTGAAAACTTTTGTAATAAGAAATTGGTTTTTCTCCATGTAATGCCCTCCTTTCCCTCTTTAAATTCTACCATACATCCTGTCAATTCTCAATCTAATCTTTCTTACTTACTTTCTTACTTAGCCATCACCCACCACACTCCCCAGCACACCGCTACCGCATATCCAACAGCCAATACCACATCCAACCCCCTCTTCCCAAACTCCTTCCACTTATACCTTCTGCCATAGCAATTTCCCTTTCTTTTTGGCTTAATATCCGTCCATATCTGCTGCCACAATGTTCTATTCTTCAACTTAGCGACCTCTTCCTCGAGTTCTCTTATGCTTCTGGTTTGCCAATTGCTGTTCTTGTTCTCTCTGCTTAACTGTCTCTCTGTATACCTCAAGTCGCTCTCTAATCGATTGTTTCTCTCCTGAAGCAGTTCCATCTCGAAGTTCTGCATCTGTATCTTCTCTTCCCATTCCTTTCTCTGCTCCTGGAATAACTTCTGGCTCTGTGACAACTGCTTCAATAGATTGTCTCTCTCCATTGTTACTGTCTGCACTGCCTGTGCCATTTCCTCCAACAGCTGCGATGATATCCCTGTAATATTGTTCGAGTTCTTCTTCTGATTCTCGATTTGATCTGATTTGATTTTGTCTTTCAAATTCATCTGTCAACGCCTCCTTTGTAATGTTCATATGAAATGTCTTTGAGATATTACTATCTCTAACTTTCTTTCCTTCTTCATTTTCAAAAGTAATGTTCTTCCTAGAATCCTTCCATGTAACTTTCCAGCCTTTTTGTGCCATCTTCTCTATGAATTCCTCCTTGCCGGCACAATCCTCCATAACCTCCATACATGCAATTGCACAAGCTGCTACATGGCTTTCCTTTGCCTCATTAGCTAATAGATGATATTTATCTTTGCTCCATGCAATCACATGTCCTTCTTCCAAATCCTTGCCATAGAAATCCTTACCTTTTGTTGCAACAGTCAGGCTTCTCTGTCTGCACATTTCATTCGTAAATTGCTTCATTCTCTCCAAGTCTGCTCGACTGTTATGAAGTTTATGTCCGTCCTCATAGCTGACAGTATTTGTCACCAGATGAACATGCACATGATTCCTGTCCTTATGAACTCCAATCAAGGTTTGAAAACCCTGAAACCATTTCTCGGCGAATGCCTTTCCAAATTCCAAGGCCTCCTGCAAAGAAATCTGCTCATCCTTATGCCATGAAATAATATTGTGTGCGTACATTCTGCCGGAATCTTTTCCCCATATTTTCTTCTCATCAAGGAAACATTTATATACCGAATCGTATGTCAACTCTTCCGGAGCCGGTCCGGTAACATATACCAATGCCTGCTCCGTCTTATGTTCTTGCAAGACATATTCAATACAGTTTCTCATGGCTGCATGTGTTTTCGTTGACTTATTGATTGTCTTATTAATTGCCAAATGACTTCTCCCTCCCTTCTTAAATTGCTTATCTGATTAGTCATCTTCGACAGTTCATTAATACTGGCAATTTGTCCAGTTGCATTCGCCATATGTGCCACTTGATTGATATTTGTTGGCATACCTCGAAGTTGCTTCAGCAAATCAGCCATCAAAGAATTACTTCTCTTTAGTTCACTGATTTCTTCTTCCGTTGTAATTGTTGCTTCTTTCAAAGCACTAATCATCACGTTCTGCCTTGTCTGGCCTGACCTCTGCATCTTGTCCAGAAGCAAAGCATATTCTTCATCATTCATCCATATCTTAATTTGATGTGTTCTTTTTCGCATTAATCATCACCTCTCTTCTCTAATGCGATTAAGTATATTTTCACTTTTGGTCCAATGGGCCAATACTGTCTGCAAACGTTCTCTGATGGGGTGCAGGTGCTAAACAATTCCAATACAAAATTATTTTCAATAATAGGAATGTTTCTTTGCCCCTAGCAGATGGATTGATGGGATTGAGAGACTTCCGGTGGATGTCTCGAAATTCCACCAACACATCTGCGGCTCCGGATTGCAAAGGGTGAAACTCTTGCCTATCATCTCCAAATTCACGTTGGATGATAAAGCGGATGACATTCCGTCAGGAATGCTATCCAGCTTCATCGTCCATAAGAGGATTAGTGGAAAGATAATCGCCTCCCCTTGCTAGAGGCGATTATCTTTTCACGGTGGGGATGATAGTGGTTTTGGGAATGCCACAGACAGAATTACCCCAGGCACCTTATTCATCAGTACCTGGGGCATTCCATCTGTGAAGATTTCCATTCTTTGATAAATATTGAGTAGATTGTGTCATGCATTGGCGATATAATCCCTTGATATGGTACATGGTTCCATTCATCACCGGATTAGCATTCATCAAGAATTGGTCGATGTAAGACCACACCACCGCATATCGTAAATTCTTTTCGAATACACTTTTTAATAAAGCACTTGATTTGTAATCCGGTTGCTCTGGCATCCCCAAATTGAACTGCTTATCATTTGGAGCCATGAAAACCTCGAATGTAAGAATTCTCACAATATCATCTAAAACACAATTTACTTCAATATCTTCCTTTTCTGCGATTAATTCATATTGAATGAGTGTTTTGATATGTTCCTCAATCATATCCTCATTCATATCTGCATGATGTGATTTGATAGATTCATATTTCTCATTCTTTTTGTTATTAGTATTACTCGTGGGTAATTCTTGCACCTCCGTTGGAAATTCTTTCACTTCCGGCGTAAAATTTTTCCCATCCAAGGGTAATATTTTCCCCCTGCCTTCTTCTTGGAAGTGTAAATTTTGCACTTCCACACTGGTTTCATATTCCGGCTTTAGTATATATATTTTATTTGGTTTGTTGCACCCCTGATGAACAACATCAATCAATCCTATCTCTCGCAGTCGCTTAATACAATTCTTTACCGTTTTATCGCTGACAGTGGCTTCCGTAGCAAGAGACCGCTCATCAAAGTAGATATACACAAAACCATCCTTGTCTACCATTCCATTCTTTACAGATAATAGAAACCGGTTATATATCAGCATATAAATGGTTCGATCATTGTTATTCATGCCTTTTTGATACTTTCCTTTATACAATTGTTTTGGTTGCTGATAGAATTCGAAGGAAGAGGCATCCTCGATTCGATGCCTTCTTACCATCAATTCTGCAATAGTTGCTTCGCTGGACAATTATTCACCCCCTTTTTTAGCATCCGGGGATTGTGCACCATTGGAATCCTTGTTATAATCGACTTGTCTAAGGTTGATATTTGAGGATTCGTCTTCAGATATCACACAGTCCTGGTGCTCAGTGCTACCGGGACTTTTTATATACTCACTATCTAAAAGATTTGCAATCTTTCTTCTTTGGTTTGAATACAAGTGTCCATAGGTATTCAAGGTTATCTTAATATCTTTGTGCCCAAGTCGTTCTTTGATGAAAATCGGCTCTACACCTTTATATATTAGGTGTGCCACATGACTGTGCCTCAAATCATGCACTCGAATATTTTTTACCCCCGCCTTCTTTATATGGTTCTTCATCTTGTGTTGAACTGCTTCCTGCACTATAGGGAATAATCTTTCATCATCCGGCATTCCATATAATCCATCCACAAATTCTTTTATTTCTTTCGAAAGAAACTCCGGTATTTCCACCACTCTAACAGATTGTTTCGTTTTTGGTTCAGTAATTACATCCTGCCTACCGATTCTATAATAGGTCTTTGTAATGCTAATCTGATTATTAATCAAATCCACATCGCCTTTTGTTAAGGCTAACAGTTCTCCAATTCGACAACCTGTCCAAAACAAGATTTCAAAAATGATATAGTATCTCGTTCCCTGTTCTATGGTCTCAATGAATTTTCGATATTCGTCTATTGTCCAGAAATACAAACTTCTTGAATCTGAATTACCCATTCGTTTCACTTTCTTGCAAGGATTTACATGAAGATCATATACTCTGCTAGCATGTGTGAATAAACTAGTCAGCTGATTCTGTATCATTCTTAAGTAACTATCTGAAAATCCTTTTGTCTGCATCTCATTCTGCCATTGTATGATATGATGTGCCGTCACCTCACTCATCATGCAATCTCCAAAGTAAGGAATAATGTGCTGTTCCATCATATAACGCTTATTCTTTATGGTCCTGTCCTTTAACTCATTCTGCTTGTCCTCAAAATAGACTTCTATGAATTCTCTCAGCTTCATATCCATACTCTTTACACTATTCAGTTTTTTCTGTCGTTCAAACTCCAACGCTTCACGTTTTGTTTCAAAACCACGCTTTCTGCGCTTCTTCTTTTCTCCTTTAGCGTTCGTCTCAAACCATTGAGCCGTCCACTTCTTGGTATCTTTTTCTTTATAAGCCATATCTGCTCCTTTCTTTAGTTTGTTGCTAATTCATAGCCATACATCTTTTTCGCCCAATAGGCCTTTGGAATTCTTCCAGCCATAGTAATATAGCCTTCAGCTGCTAATTCTTTGTTCATACGTTTTACAATTTTATATGCATGAGACTTTGAACATTCCAACTCCTTAGCGACTTCTTCTGCGCTCATCATATAATGATAATTTGCCATTCTTTTCATCCCTCCTTTTATATTTACGTTTCTTGTATTTTGCAATTTACGAATATCGTATGTCTAATATATCACTTACTATTTATATTGTCAATACATCGTACAACGCATTATTACGTTTTTCGTAATTCTGTACTATAAAATTTTCTCTTTTATGTTTTTCGTAAATGTGATAAGATAGTAATATATTTATGTATTTCGTAAATTATTTTTGTATGAACATGGGAGGCTTCTTATGGGAGATGGAATAAAGCTCAAGAAATATTTAGATGAAAAAGGCACCAATGTCCGTCAAATTGCAAAAGCAACCGGAATTAGTGCCACTACGTTATACACCATTATTCAAAAGGATTCAAATATCAGATTTGATTTTGCGCTCAGATTAGCAAATGAATTGGAAATTGATGTGAACGAAATTTGTTCTGCAGTACCATTTTCCGGCGAATTGAAAGAAGAAGAAATCTATCCAACTCTTCCGAATGGTTTAAATGGTGCCTTGGACTCCAGTAGAGTAAAGACATACTTAAAAAATTCTATGTATCCTCTTATGCATTTATTTGGAAAGAACAGCATGCCGGATGTAGATAATCTCTTAACATCCTTCTACCAGCTTGATGATGAAGCCAGGAAGGAAGTTGTTGAAACAATACAGTTCAAGCTGCAGTATCACAAGGATCCTGAACGTGCAGAGCAGATAAAACAAATAAAAGGTTGGTAAAATGAAAGAGACACCGTCAAGTGTCTCTTTCTTCTACATATTACCAGATTGATATTCTATTTCCATCCATATGAAATCATCATTCCACCAACTTTGGTAAGTGCTACTTCCCCTTCATGTTTTTTCAAATATCGTACAATTCCGTTCTGCTGACTGCAATACTCTTCTGCTTCTTTTCGGCTCATTCCATGATTCATAAAGTATAGTATATTTTCATCTGTTTCTCTTTCAGTTTTAGAATCATCCCAGTGATCCGCTTTAATAATACTATTTAGTATCTCACTATAATCTTCTTGTTCTGGTTCTAAAAAAGTAACTTTATCGTTCATTCTACATGCAACATCTCTCAAGCCTGCTTTTTTCATATAGTGCGGAACTTTCATCGAAATAGAATAGTCTCTATTTTGCTTCTCTAGTTCTGTCTTCCATAGTTTTTCTAATCCATCATGCTGACACAGTGCTTGATAGTCCATTCCCTTTACATATAGTCCACAAGATTCAAATTCGCGATTACACTCAATACTGATAACAATTCCATTTTGCTTTGCCATTCCAATCATTTTTTGTAGCATCTTCTCACCATCATCTACATGTCTTAAAACAGCCTGACTAATCACCATATCATATTTTTTTACAGTGTCAAAATTCATGATATCATCACATATGAACACAGCATCTATATCTAGACCAGAATATATGCTTTTTGCAGCATTTACTAATTCTTTAGAAAAATCTATGCCAACATATTTGCTCCCTTCCGGTAGCATAGGCATAATCAATAGTCCTAATGCTCCGAAACCGCATCCGCAATCCAACACATTAATTGGTGAATCTATCTTCCAAACATCATTAATCAAAAAACGGAGATAATCTTCATTCCAAAATGATTTTCTTGTTCTTTGTAAATACTCAAAACGTTTATCCCAATACTCTGACACTCCAGAATTAGAAGATATGTATTCTTGTTCCAAAGGTGTAAGGCCTAGAAGTGCATCTACAGAGATTCCAAAGAAACTACTAATCTGTGGCAGCATTGAAATAGCGGGATATACTACACCGCTTTCCCATTTGCTTATTGTTTGGTAGGATACATTCAGAACATCTCCTAATTCCTGCTGTGTTAAATTGTTTTGTTTTCGTAACTGTGCTAGTTTGAAATTCATCATATAATATACCGCCTTCTTTTTTCTTAATCATAACAGTTCATACACTGCTCTGTATTTATTTCATTAGGCGAAAGTATTCTCATGTTTTGCGAATAATCTATAATTTAAATAACTCCAGCAACTCAACCAAATCATTTACTGTGTTATCAGGCGCTTCATCTTCTTTACAAATATTCCAAAGTCCACCAAATCCTTGCTTTATCCAAATAGTTTTTATACCCATCCTCTTTGCTGGTACAATGTCATTATCAATTCTATCCCCGATCATTACTGCATTTTCCGGCTTACATCCGCTTCGCTCCAAAGCAATCTGATATATTCTGGGATCCGGCTTTGCTACACCTTCTTCGGCAGATGCAATTACCAAATCAATGAATTGTAGGATTCCATGTTGCTGCAATCGTTCTACAGTCCCAAGGCTTGATTTGCAATAACACCTATCTTATATCTCTTACTTAACTGTTCAAGACAGCGTATTGCATCTTCATATAAAACCTCTTCATCAAAATACCACTTCAGTTTAGGAAGACCTAAAAGCTTTGCCACTTCCAAGTCGCCCTTTTTATTCTCTTTGTAGAAGCTAATTGCCATATCATAAATTTGCTCAAAGGATTTATTTGTTGTTTCTGCCATGTCACGCATTCTATGTTCATTTACTTTTCTCTCATTTATCAGTGTTGAACCCACATCAAAAAATATCCATTCCACTCGCTCAAGCATAACCATCACTCTTACTCCTTATCACATTTTTCTTCTTGGCACCGTTTTGGCACCACCGACACTATTGTGCTTCTTTTGCCCGTAAAAAAGGGTCTCAAGCCAAAGCTTGAAACCCTTGAATTTACTGAATAATTTTTAATTACTCGATGATAGTAGCAACACGTCCTGAACCTACGGTACGTCCACCTTCACGGATAGCGAAAGTAAGACCCTGCTCCATAGCTACTGGGTGAATCAATTCGATTGTCATTTCGATGTTGTCTCCAGGCATACACATTTCGGTACCTGCTGGTAAGTTACAAACACCTGTTACGTCAGTTGTTCTGAAGTAGAACTGTGGACGATAGTTGTTGAAGAATGGAGTATGACGACCACCTTCATCTTTGGTTAAAACGTAAACCTGAGCAGTGAATTTGCTGTGGCAGGTAACAGTACCCGGTTTAGCAAGAACCTGTCCACGAACGATTTCGTCACGGTTAACACCACGAAGAAGTGCTCCGATGTTATCTCCAGCCATAGCCTCGTCTAACTGTTTACGGAACATTTCGATACCGGTAACAACGGTCTTACCAACGCCTTCCTTAACACCAAGGATTTCAAGTTCGTCGGATAAGTGAAGTGTACCACGCTCTACTCTACCAGTAGCAACAGTACCACGACCTGTGATAGTGAATACGTCCTCGACTGGCATTAAGAATGGCTTATCTGTATCACGCTCTGGATCCGGGATATAAGAATCAACAGTATCCATAAGTTCCATGATCTTGTCGCCCCACTCACCTGTTGGGTCTTCAAGAGCCTTAAGAGCAGATCCCTTAACGATTGGGCAATCATTGAATCCGTACTCTTCAAGCTGCTCGGTAACTTCCATTTCAACAAGCTCGATTAACTCCTCGTCGTCAACCATGTCGCACTTGTTAAGGAATACAACGATGTAAGGTACACCTACCTGACGGGATAATAAGATGTGCTCTTTAGTCTGAGCCATAACACCGTCAGTTGCAGCTACTACTAAGATAGCTCCATCCATCTGAGCAGCACCAGTAATCATGTTCTTTACATAGTCAGCATGTCCTGGGCAGTCAACGTGTGCATAGTGTCTCTTCTCTGTCTGATACTCAACGTGAGCGGTAGAAATAGTAATACCTCTTTCACGCTCTTCCGGAGCCTTATCGATGTTCTCGAAGTCTACCTTCTCGTTTCCATCAACTCTTTCAGCAAGTGTCTTGGTGATAGCTGCTGTTAAAGTTGTTTTACCATGGTCAACGTGACCGATGGTTCCGATATTACAATGTGGTTTGTTTCTCTCAAATTTAGCCTTTGCCATTTTGATACGTCCTCCTTAAATTACTTTCCCAAATATATTGGGTAATTCGTTTTACTTTTAATGTTACCACTAATTTTGATTATACTTAATAAATCATACTTTTTCAAGTATATTTCTTACTTTCCTGCTGCAGAAACAACTTTTTCCTGTACCTGCTTTGGTACCGGTTCGTATTTCTCGAAGAACATGGAGTAATTTCCACGTCCCTGTGTTCTGGAACGTAAGTCTGTGGAGTAACCAAACATCTCAGCAAGTGGTACGTATGCACGTACAATCTTACCACCGCCAAGGTCATCCATACCTTCGATACGACCACGACGAGAGTTGATATCTCCGATAACATCTCCCATGTACTCTTCCGGCATGGTTACTTCAACCTTCATAATCGGCTCAAGTAATACTGGTGCAGCTTTTGCCATAGCATCCTTGAATGCCATAGAACCTGCAATGTGGAATGCCATTTCAGATGAATCGACTTCATGGTAAGATCCATCATAAACGGTAGCGTGTACACCTACTACAGGGAAGCCTGCAAGTGTACCGGACTGAGTAGCCTCTTCGATACCTTCGCCGACTGCCGGGATGTACTCCTTCGGAATAGATCCACCGACAACCTCGGAATCGAACTTGAATAATTCTTCTCCGTTGGCATCCATCGGCTCAAAACGTACTTTACAGTGTCCGTACTGTCCACGTCCACCAGACTGTTTTGCATATTTACTGTCAACATCAACAGCTTTGGTAAATGTCTCTTTGTAAGCAACCTGCGGAGCACCTACGTTTGCTTCTACCTTGAATTCACGAAGCAGACGGTCAACGATAATCTCTAAGTGTAACTCACCCATACCAGCGATGATGGTCTGACCAGTTTCCTGATCTGTATGAGCACGGAAGGTTGGATCTTCTTCAGCAAGTTTTGCTAAAGCTTCACCCATCTTGCCCTGTCCAGCCTTAGTCTTAGGCTCGATAGCAAGCTCGATAACCGGCTCTGGGAATTCCATAGACTCTAAGATTACCGGGTTCTTTTCATCACAGATGGTATCACCTGTTCCTGTAACCTTGAATCCTACTGCTGCAGCGATATCACCGGAGTAAACTTTGTCAAGCTCCTGTCTGTGATTTGCGTGCATCTGAAGAATACGTCCTACACGTTCCTTCTTATCTTTAGTAGCATTTAATACATAAGATCCAGAGTTCATTGTTCCGGAGTAAACACGGAAGAATGCTAACTTACCAACGAATGGGTCAGTCATGATCTTGAATGCCAATGCTGCGAATGGCTCTTCATCAGAAGAATGTCTTTCAACTTCGTTACCATCCATATCGGTACCCTTAATTGCAGGGATATCAAGTGGAGATGGCATGTACTCGATGATAGCATCAAGTAACTTCTGAACACCCTTATTTCTGTAAGCAGTACCACAGCAAACCGGAACTGCTTCACAGGTACAGGTACCTTTTCTAAGGGCTTTCTTTAATTCTTCTGTAGATGGCTCTTCGCCTTCCAGATACTGCATCATTAAATCATCATCTAATTCGCAGATCTTCTCGATTAATTCAGAGTGATATAACTCTGCTTCTTCTTTCATATCATCCGGAATCTCAACGATAGAAATGTCATCACCCTTTTCATCATTGTAGATGTAGGCTTTCATTTCAAATAAGTCAATGATTCCCTTGAACTCATCTTCTTTACCGATTGGTAACTGAATGCAGATTGCATTCTTTCCAAGACGAGTCTTAATCTGATCTACAGCTGCGTAGAAGTTTGCACCTAAGATATCCATCTTGTTGATGAATGCCATACGAGGTACACCATAGGTATCAGCCTGTCTCCAAACGTTCTCAGACTGTGGCTCTACTCCACCCTTTGCACAGAATACACCTACAGCACCATCAAGTACACGCAAGGAACGCTCAACTTCTACAGTGAAGTCAACGTGTCCCGGGGTATCAATGATGTTGATACGATGCTCTAACGCGCCTGCCTTCGGCTTGCACTGATCCTGTAAAGTCCAGTGGCAGGTGGTAGCTGCGGAAGTGATTGTGATACCTCTTTCCTGCTCCTGCTCCATCCAGTCCATGGTTGCAGTACCGTCATGAGTATCACCGATTTTATAATTTACACCAGTGTAATACAGAATACGCTCAGTAGTGGTAGTCTTACCAGCATCGATATGAGCCATAATTCCAATATTTCTGGTTCTCTCTAATGGATATTCTCTTCCAGCCAAGGGATTTTCCTCCTTAAATTGCTTGTTGCACAGCTAAGCACAAAGCTTAGAAACGATAATGGGAGAAAGCTTTGTTTGCTTCTGCCATCTTGTGCATGTCTTCTTTTCTCTTAACAGATGCGCCAGTGTTGTTAGCTGCATCTAAGATCTCGTTTGCAAGTCTTTCTTCCATGGTCTTCTCGCCTCTCTTCCGGGAGAACATGGTTAACCAACGAAGAGCAAGAGCCTGACGTCTGTCCGGTCTTACTTCGATAGGTACCTGATAGGTAGCACCACCGATACGTCTTGCTTTAACTTCTAATACAGGCATGATGTTGTTCATAGCCTCTTCGAAAACATCAAGAGCTGGCTTGTCAGATTTCTCTGCAATTCTCTCGAATGCTCCGTATACGATCTTCTGTGCTACACCCTTCTTACCATCAAGCATAATGTTGTTGATAAGCTTGGTAACCACTTTGTTGTCGTACATCGGATCTGCTAATACTTCTCTTTTCGTAGTATGTCCTTTACGTGGCACGATACTTCCCTCCTTAATTATTTGAATTAATTCATCGGTACTCACATGTCATTTACGGTGTGTTCGTGCGGAAATCTATCTTCATTGATGAAACGATTATTCCAACACTTACCATATTTCTAAGTGATACACTTATTGTTCCTGACCTTATTTAGCGTCTTTCGGTCTCTTAGCGCCGTACTTAGAACGAGCCTGACGTCTGTTAGCAACGCCTGCTGTATCTAAAGTACCACGAACGATGTGGTAACGTGTACCTGGTAAGTCCTTAACACGTCCGCCTCTGATAAGAACAACACTATGTTCCTGTAAGTTGTGTCCTTCACCCGGGATGTAGCTTGTTACTTCGATTCCGTTGGAAAGACGTACTCTGGCGATCTTTCTAAGAGCTGAGTTAGGTTTCTTAGGAGTTGCAGTCTTAACTGCTGTACAAACACCACGCTTCTGTGGAGAAGATGCGTTTGTAGCCTTCTTCTGCAAGGAGTTAAATCCCTTCTGAAGTGCAGGTGCTGTAGACTTCTTTACAGTAGTCTGTCTTCCTTTTCTTACTAACTGGTTAAATGTTGGCATTTCATTTCACCTCCTGTTTGATTAATTAACTGATGTGCATCCAAAATTATGCACACTAAAATATTATAAAAGCCTTCAAAGCAGTTGTCAAGAACTTTTTCATCAAAAATACTTGACAAAGCTATGAAGGCTTTTAAGAAAAAATTATTCCTCTGTAATTACTAAATCTTCCGGCATGGATAAGATGTCTGCTTCAAGATCCATTTCCGGTCTTTCTTCTTCTTCTGTATCTTCCATGCTGTCTTCAGCGGCCATACGAGCTTCTTCCTGAGATTCCAGGGCTGCACGTCTGCGTGCCTCTTTTTCCAAACGAATCTCTTCGTCTGTATCCAGGCTTAAGTCGCGGTATCTCTTCATACCGGTTCCTGCCGGGATTAACTTACCGATGATTACGTTTTCCTTAAGACCAATCAACGGATCAATCTTTCCACGAATTGCTGCCTCGGTAAGAACCTTGGTGGTCTCCTGGAAGGATGCGGCTGATAAGAAGGAGTTGGTTGCAAGTGCTGCCTTGGTAATACCAAGTACCACTCTGGTTCCTTCTGCCGGGGTCTTACCCTGCTCTTCCAGTTCTTCATTGGCATCTTCAAAGTCAAGGAAATCAACCAATGTTCCCGGTAAGAACTCGGAATCTCCTTCGGAGTCGATTCTTACTTTCTTAAGCATCTGACGTACAATTACCTCGATATGCTTATCGTTGATTTCTACACCCTGCAGACGGTATACACGCTGTACTTCACGAAGCATGTAATCCTGAACCGCACGTGTTCCCTTAATCTTAATGATGTCATGTGGGTAAACACTACCCTCGGTCAGCTCATCGCCGGCCTCTAATACTGCTCCATCCATAATCTTGATTCTGGAGCCATATGGAATAAGGTAGGTCTTGCTTTCACCGGTTTCACGGTTGGTAACAACAACCTCTCTCTTCTTCTTGGTGTCCTTAATCTCTGCAACACCGGCAATTTCGGTGATAATTGCGAGTCCCTTCGGCTTTCTTGCCTCGAATAACTCTTCGACACGAGGAAGACCCTGGGTGATATCGTCTCCCGCAACTCCTCCGGTATGGAAGGTACGCATGGTAAGCTGTGTACCAGGCTCACCGATGGACTGTGCTGCGATAATACCGATTGCTTCTCCAACCTGTACGGTCTGTCCGGTTGCCATGTTGGTTCCGTAACATTTTGCACAAACACCGTTGTGTGCACGACAGGTAAGGATGGTACGAATCTTAATTTTCGCTCCGAGGACAGGCTTGCCATCCTCATCTAAGAAGCGACGTCCATTCTCATCTACACCCTGCTTCATAATTAATTCTGCACGGCGTGGTGTAACCATGTGGTTTGCTTTTACAAGAACATTTCCGTTCTCATCCAAAATATCGTGGCAAACAACACGTCCTGTAATACGCTCCTGAAGGCTTTCGATTTCTTCCTTGCCTTCCATAAATGCCTCTACATACATACCAGGAATTTCTTTTCCCGGTTTGGTACAATCCTTATCACGGATAATGAGTTCCTGAGAAACGTCAACCAAACGTCTTGTCAGGTATCCGGAGTCAGCTGTACGAAGAGCGGTATCGGAAAGTCCCTTACGAGCTCCGTGCGCAGACATGAAGTACTCCAATACATCAAGTCCTTCACGGAAGTTGGACTTAATCGGCAACTCGATGGTACGTCCGGTTGTATCTGCCATCAATCCACGCATACCGGCAAGCTGTTTAATCTGCTTATCGGAACCACGGGCTCCGGAGTCAGCCATCATGAAGATGTTGTTGTACTTATCAAGACCGGTCAAAAGTGCTTTTGTCAAGGTTTCGTCAGTAACCTTCCAGGTCTCAACAACCTCTTTGTAACGCTCTTCCTCTGTAATAAGACCACGTTTAAAGTTCTTAGCAATCTTATCAACTGTGTTCTGTGCGTTTTCAATCAATTCCGCCTTCTGAGCAGGCACTGTCATATCGGATACGGATACGGTAAGGGCTGCCTTGGTGGAGTATTTGTATCCCATAGCTTTAATATCATCCAAAACTTCAGCAGTCTTGGTTGCGCCATGGATATTGATTACTTTTTCAAGAATCTGCTTTAACTGCTTCTTGCCAACATGGAATCCGATTTCCAACACGATGTTTCTCTGGATACGCTCATGCTGAATTTCTTCTTCTGTCCAACCATTCTTCTTGGCATCGGCAAGTAATTTCTCCTCACTTCTGTCCACAAAACCAAGATCCTGTGGAATAATCTCGTTGAAGATTAAACGTCCCAGAGTGGTTTCAATAATACCTTCATAGGTATTACCATCCTCTGCAACATAGCTTCTCTTCACGTGAATCTTCTGGTGAAGTGTAATTACACCATTCTCATACGCTAAAATCGCATGATTAGTGCTGTTAAAGTACGGTCCTAACAACTCGCGGGCAGTACATACTACCTCGTGGGATTCCACACCGTCCGGTGAGAATACAATAAGTTCGGACTCATCCAATCTCTTATCTTTGTCCTCCTGACGCAGGTCATTCATAACTGCATCCATGGAGTCGTATTTCTTGTATTTGCTCTTGTCGATGGTTTTGTCAACCAACTGTCTGTCTGCGGTACGTCCCATGGTCAAATAGTAAATACCGAGGACCATATCCTGTGAAGGAACGGCTACCGGACCACCATCGGATGGTTTTAACAGGTTGTTTGGTGACAAAAGCAAGAACCGGCACTCTGCCTGTGCTTCCATGGTCAACGGAAGATGGACAGCCATCTGGTCACCGTCGAAGTCCGCATTGTACGCTGTACATACCAACGGGTGAAGCTTAATTGCCTTACCTTCTACAAGAATTGGCTCAAATGCCTGAATACCTAATCTATGAAGTGTAGGGGCACGGTTCAACATTACCGGATGCTCTTTGATTACTTCTTCCAGTACATCCCAAACTTCCGGCTGAACACGTTCAACCATCTTCTTAGCACTCTTAATATTGTGTGCTGTTCCGTTTGCTACCAGCTCTTTCATAACGAATGGCTTAAATAATTCGATTGCCATTTCTTTTGGAAGACCACACTGGTAAATCTTAAGCTCCGGTCCTACGACGATTACGGAACGTCCGGAATAGTCAACACGCTTACCAAGTAAGTTCTGACGGAAACGTCCGCCCTTACCTTTTAACATGTCGGAAAGAGATTTCAACGCTCTGTTTCCAGGTCCGGTTACAGGACGTCCTCTTCTTCCGTTATCAATCAAAGCATCTACCGCTTCCTGAAGCATTCTCTTCTCGTTACGCACGATAATATCCGGCGCTCCAAGGTCAAGAAGTCTGCTTAAACGGTTGTTACGGTTGATAATACGACGATACAAATCGTTTAAGTCGGATGTTGCAAAACGTCCACCCTCTAACTGTACCATCGGACGAAGATCCGGCGGGATAACCGGAATCACGGTCATTACCATCCACTCCGGACGGTTACCGGACTCACGGAATGCTTCTACAACCTCTAAACGCTTGATAATTCTCGCGCGCTTCTGTCCGGAAGCATCTTCTAAACCAGCCTTTAATTCTTCGGCTTCTTTATCTAAATCAATTGCTTTTAATAATTCCAAAATGGACTCTGCACCCATTCCTACGCGGAAACTTCCTTTTCCGTAGGTTGTGCAGGCTTCCTGATATTCTGCCTCAGACAATACCTGCTTATACATAAGTCCGGTATTTCCTGCATCCAGTACAATATAGGAAGCAAAGTACAATACCTTCTCCAGTACACGTGGAGAAAGGTCAAGAATCAATCCCATACGGCTCGGGATACCCTTGAAGTACCAGATATGGGATACCGGAGCTGCAAGTCCGATATGTCCCATACGTTCTCTACGAACACTTGCTTTTGTGATTTCTACTCCACAGCGATCACAGACAGCGCCCTTATAACGGATTTTCTTGTACTTTCCGCAGTGACACTCCCAGTCTTTGCTTGGTCCGAAAATCTTTTCACAGAACAAGCCTTCTTTTTCCGGTTTCAGGGTTCTATAGTTGATGGTTTCCGGCTTCTTAACCTCGCCATGAGACCATTCTAATATTTTTTCCGGTGAAGCTAAGCCAATTTTAATGGCATCAAAGGACACCGGTTCGTAATTTTCATTATTAACTGCTTCTGGCATCGTGACACTCCTTCCTAGTTTTCATCGTCATAAGAATCCATGTCGAAATCGTCTTCAAAAGCGCTTTCGTCAAAATCCTCTTCTACTTCGGAATCCACAATCTCGTTGTTCTCATTGAACTCCTGCTTCGTATATCCAGCTGCCTCAAAGGACTCGGCATTTTCAAAAGCGAAATCCTTATCGTTGCCGATAATTGCGTTCAAATTGGTATTTCCATACTCGCTGGACTCTAAGAGTTCAACTTCGTTTCCATCCTCGTCTAATACGTTGACATCGAGACCTAAGGACTGTAATTCCTTCAATAATACCTTGAAGGACTCCGGAATACCCGGTTCAGGGATATTGTCACCCTTAATAATTGCTTCGTAAGTCTTAACACGTCCTACAACGTCATCGGACTTCACGGTCAAAATTTCCTGTAAGGTGTAAGCAGCACCGTAAGCCTCCAGTGCCCAAACTTCCATCTCTCCGAAACGCTGTCCACCGAACTGAGCTTTACCACCCAGCGGCTGCTGTGTTACTAAGGAGTATGGACCGGTAGAACGAGCGTGAATCTTGTCGTCTACCAAATGGTGGAGTTTCAGGTAATGCATGTGTCCGATGGTTACCGGGCTATCGAAGAATTCTCCGGTTCTACCATCTCTTAAGCGCACCTTACCGTCTCTGGAAATCGGAACGCCCTTCCAGAGTTCTCTATGGTCACGATTCTCATACAAATAATCCAATACTTCCGGTAAAAGTTCTTCACTGTGGCGTGCCTTAAACTCATCCCATTCGAGGTTTACATAGTCGTTGGCAAGATCTAACGTATCCATAATATCGATCTCGTTAGCACCATCAAATACCGGTGTAGCAATGTTAAAGCCAAGTGCTTTTGCTGCTAAGGACAAGTGAATCTCAAGCACCTGTCCGATGTTCATACGAGAAGGCACACCCAATGGGTTCAATACGATATCCAAAGGACGTCCGTTTGGCAGATATGGCATATCCTCTACCGGAAGTACTCTGGAAACGACACCCTTGTTACCATGACGTCCAGCCATCTTATCACCTACAGAAATCTTTCTCTTCTGTGCGATATAGATACGAACAGACTGGTTAACACCCGGGCTTAACTCGTCGCCGTTCTCTCTTGTGAACACTTTCGCATCAACAACGATACCATACTCACCGTGTGGTACCTTTAATGAGGTATCACGTACCTCTCTTGCTTTTTCACCAAAAATAGCACGCAGAAGTCTTTCTTCTGCTGTCAGCTCGGTTTCTCCCTTCGGAGTTACCTTACCAACCAAAATATCTCCGGCACGCACTTCCGCACCGATGCGAATGATTCCGCGCTCGTCTAAGTCTTTCAACGCATCGTCGCCGACTCCCGGAACGTCTCTGGTAATTTCTTCCGGTCCAAGCTTGGTATCACGTGCTTCTGCTTCATACTCTTCAATATGAACAGAAGTATATACATCATCACGAACCAGACGCTCGCTTAATAAAACAGCGTCCTCGTAGTTATAACCTTCCCAGGTCATGAATCCGATAAGCGGGTTCTTTCCAAGTGCCAATTCACCGTTTGCAGTAGACGGACCGTCTGCAATAACCTCTCCAGCCTCTACATGATCGCCCTTATATACAATTGGCTTCTGGTTGTAGCAGTTACTCTGGTTACTGCGGGCAAATTTGGTAAGAACGTAAGTCTCGGTTGTTCCATCATCATCATACTTCACTGTAATCTCTTTGGAAGTAGAACGCATAATAGTTCCGGCTTTTTTTGCAACAACGCAGACACCGGAGTCTACTGCAGTCTTTGGTTCCATACCGGTTCCAACTACCGGAGCTTCGGTAGATAAAAGCGGCACGGCCTGACGCTGCATGTTGGATCCCATTAATGCACGGTTTGCGTCGTCGTTCTGCAGGAACGGAATGAGGGCTGTTGCCACAGAGAATACCATTCGCGGAGATACGTCCATGTAATCAAACATAGTCTTTTCGTACTCCTGAGTCTCTTCTCTGTAACGACCGGACACGCTGTTACGTACAAAATGTCCTTCTTCATCAAGAGCCTCGTTCGCCTGCGCTACATGATAATTATCCTCTTCATCCGCTGTCATGTATACAACCTCGTCAGTTACGCGCGGATTCTTTGGATCGGATTTGTCAATCTTACGATACGGAGCTTCCACAAATCCATATTCGTTAATTCTTGCATAGGATGCAAGGGAGTTGATAAGTCCGATGTTCGGACCTTCCGGGGTCTCAATCGGACACATTCTTCCGTAATGGGAGTAGTGTACGTCTCGAACCTCGAATCCGGCACGGTCTCGGCTCAAACCACCAGGTCCCAATGCAGACAAACGTCTCTTATGGGTCAACTCACCCAACGGGTTGTTCTGATCCATAAACTGGGACAGCTGGGAAGATCCAAAGAACTCTTTCACCGCAGCGGTTACCGGTTTAATATTAATCAAGCTCTGTGGAGAAATGCTTTCCAAATCCTGAGTTGTCATACGCTCGCGTACAACACGCTCTAATCTGGATAAACCAATACGATACTGGTTCTGTAACAATTCACCTACAGCACGGATACGTCTGTTTCCTAAATGGTCGATATCATCATCCACACCAATGCCATACTCTAAGTGCATGTTGTAGTTAATGGATGCAATAATGTCTTCCTTAGTAATATGTTTCGGAATCAAGTCATGAACGTTCTTCTTCAGAACTTCCTTTAATTCCTCTGTATCTACACCGGCATTTTCTTCCAAAATAGTCTTCAATACCGGATAGTAAACCAACTCTGTAATGCCAACCTCAGCCGGATCGATATTCGGGCACCACGCCTTAAAATCAACCATCATGGAGGATAACACTTTTACATTTCTTGTTTCCGTCTGAATATAAACATATTCTACAGCAGCATTCTGGATAGTATCTGCCAATTCTCTATCCACTAAGGTTCCAGCCTCAGCTAAAATCTCACCGGTAGTGGTATCTACTACATCCTCTGTCAAAATATGTCCGGCAATACGGTTACGGAAAGCCAGTTTCTTATTGAACTTATAACGACCAACCTTTGCCAGATCATATCTTCTCGGGTCGAAGAACATTGCTGTAATTAAGCTTTCTGCACTGTCTACAGACAAAGGCTCGCCCGGACGGATTTTTTTGTATAACTCTAAAAGACCTCTTTCATAGGATCCTTCCGGCATCTCTGCACTACAGGACGGGTCTTTTTCAATACTTGCTTCAATCTTAGGCTCATCTCCAAACAGGTCACGAATTTCCTGGTTGGTTCCATATCCAAGAGCACGCGCCAAAACTGTAATCGGCACCTTTCTGGTACGGTCTACACGAACACTGAATACATCGTTGGAGTCCGTTTCGTACTCTAACCATGCACCACGGTTCGGAATAACCGTTGCAGCGTATAAGGTTTTACCAATCTTATCGCGGGTAATATCATAATAGATACCCGGAGAACGTACTAACTGGGATACGATTACTCGCTCTGCACCGTTGATTACGAATGTTCCGGTCTCGGTCATTAACGGAAGATCACCCATGAAAATCTCATGTTCGGTAATTTCATCCGCATCCTTGTTATGAAGTCTAACCTTCACCTTCAGTGGTGCTGCATATGTTGCATCTCTTTCCTTACATTCCGGAATCGTGTACTTCTTGTCTTCCTTACATAGCTTAAAATCTACAAATTCCAGACTCAGGTGTCCATTGTAATCTGATATTGGGGAAATATCATCAAACACCTCTTTCAAGCCTTCCTCGACGAACCATCTGTAGGAATCCTTCTGAACCTCAATGAGGTTTGGCATTTCCAATACTTCTTTTCGTCTTGAATAGCTCATTCGAACACTTTTACCAGCTTTGACCGGACGTATTCTGTTTTTCTCCATCGACGTTTCACCTCTCGTTTTTTATAGTAAACGCTTCTTTCCTTACACGCCAGGATAAAGGGTCGGCTGCCCAGATTTCGCAAGAAAATTGGCCTAATAACACACAATAATGCAATATATTTTATCACAGGACATTGGCAAGTGTCAAGGGGTATTTGTAACTTTCAGAAGGGTGGAGCGCGTTGCACGCAGGAGCGTTCTCACTCCATACAAGACGCAGTGGCACATAAATACCCAGAAGCAATGCGGTAAAAAGCAAGCCTTTACCGCTCCGCTCCCGGGCATTAAGTGCCAGCGTCTTGTAAAGTCCTGCTTTACCACACGCTCCCCCATTTAAATTTCACAAAGTTCCCTCTTAACGCTTCGCCCCCCTGTGATAGCCCCCCTTAAATTATGCAACCGTGACGCTCTCGACGATTTCCGCCGTTACCGGTTTGTGGTATTTGAAGCCGGACGGTTCGTCGATGAGTTCTTCTACTTCTACGGTTTCCAGGCGTTCTATCTCATCCCAGCCAGCGGTGATCTCTCCGATAACGGTAAACTTACCGTCCAGGCGTTCATGACGGGCAAGGGTTACAAAGAACTGGCTCCCGGAGGCTTCCTTGCCGTCCCCCGCCATGGCAACGGTACCTCGAACGAACTGCTTTGCGTGGTTTTCCGGAATGGTTTCGTATTCCGGTTCTACCATAACATCTATTTCTGCATCTACGCCATCCTGAAACAAGGGTTGGATCACAAACCCCGGCTCCAATCGCTCGATTTCTTTTCCGTCGTATTTCTTTTTCTCAATCATTTGCAGCATTCTTGCTGTTGCCTTCGGCGCAATCGCCTCATCCAGGCAAAAGCTAAAGCTTCCGTGATTCTTCATTTTCACTGTCACAGTTTTCATGTTATTTTTCCTCCCACTTCCTTTTTTCAACAAATCCGGCGCAAAATGCGCCCGCGTGAGACGCCACCGCAATTTCCACGTTGCAAAAAACCGGCGCAGGAACACCTACGCCGGTTTTGAAATTCGTTATTCTTCTTATTTAAGAGTAACCTTAGCACCTTCAGCTTCAAGTTTAGCTTTGATGTCTTCAGCTTCAGCCTTTTCAGCCTGCTCTTTGATTACCTTTGGAGCTCCGTCTACAACTTCTTTAGCTTCTTTTAAGCCAAGTCCTGTAGCTTCACGAACAACTTTGATAACCTTAACTTTGTTTGGTCCAACTTCTGTTAACTCAACGTCGAACTCAGTCTTCTCTTCACCTGCTGCTGCACCGTCTCCACCAGCTGCTGCTACAACAACACCTGCTGCTGCGGATACACCAAACTCTTCTTCACAAGCTTTTACTAACTCGTTTAACTCTAATACGCTTAACTCTTTGATAGCTTCAATAAATTCTGCTGTAGTTAATTTTGCCATTATAATTTACCTCCATTTTTGGTTTTTGCTTTATAAATCGTTTCTGATTCAAATAATTACGCTCGGTTGAAGCTTATGCCTCTGCCGGAGCTTCTTCTGTTGCTACTTCTTCTGCAGGAGCAGCTGCTGCACATTCACCTGCGCCACCTTTTTCAGCGATCTGATTAAGAACGCGAGCAAGGTTGCTGATCGGTGACTGAATGCTTCCAAGGAACTTGGACAGCAATTCGTCTCTGGACGGAACAAGAGCGATCTGGTTAATACCAGCTGCATCATAGTATGTTCCTTCTACAACACCGGCCTTTAATTCAAGAGCCGGAGCAGTCTTTGCAAATTTAGCAAGGACTCTTGCCGGAGCAGTTGCATCTTCGGTAGAAACTGCCATTGCGCTCGGTCCTTCAAGATGTGGATCAAGGCTTTCAAAATCAGTTCCCTTAAATGCAAATCTCATCATTGTGTTCTTATATACTTTATAAGAAACACCGGCTTCTCTTAACTGCTTACGCAATTCTGTATCCTGCGCTACAGTAAGTCCGCGGTGGTCAACTAATACAACTGACTGCGCGTCCTTGATCTGTTCTGCAATTTCCTGTACGATTGGTTGTTTAAGTTCAACTTTTGCCACGAATCGTGCACCTCCTTATTTTATTTCTTTCCTCTAATGAGGACGAGGCTTTTACAATAAAAAACCTCTCTGCCGGGAAGACAGAGAGGCTGTTACATACATATCTGTATCTTGTAAATCCTCGGTAGGCCATGCAAGTTACGCCTAAGTGGCACCTACTGTCTTCGGCTGTGCTCTTTCAAACACAATGGTGATTATATCATCACTATTTATTGATGTCAATACCAAATTCAAACTTTACGATTAAACAAGCTTATTAACGTTTAACTTCACACCAGGTCCCATTGTAGGAGCAAGTGTAACGCTCTTTAAGTAAGCACCCTTAACCGCACTTGGTCTTGCTTTGATAACGGCATCCATTAAAGCTTGGAAGTTGTCCGCTAACTGTTCTTCTGTAAAAGATGCTTTTCCAACTGGCACGTGGATAATGTTTGCCTTGTCCAATCTGTACTCAATCTTACCAGCTTTGATGTCTTCTACTGCTTTCTTAACATCCATAGTTACAGTACCAGCCTTTGGGTTTGGCATTAAGCCCTTCGGTCCAAGTACACGTCCTAAACGACCAACAACACCCATCATATCCGGGGTAGCTACAACTACGTCAAATTCAAACCATCCTTCGTTCTGGATCTTCGGAATTAATTCCTCACCACCAACGAAATCAGCACCTGCTGCCTGTGCTTCGTCAAGCTTTTCGTTCTTAGCAAATACTAATACACGAACAGTCTTTCCAGTTCCGTGTGGTAAAACTACCGCACCACGGATCTGCTGATCAGCATGACGACCATCACAACCGGTACGGATGTGAGCTTCGATTGTCTCGTCAAACTTTGCTACAGAAGCTTTCTTTACTAAGCTGATTGCTTCTGCTGTATCGTACTGCACGGTTCTGTCGATAGCCTTTGCAGTCTCTAAATATCTCTTTCCTCTTTTCATGAATATACCTCCTGTGGTTATATCGGGAGAGGTCCCTCCCACGTTATTTCAACTTGTTACGTTTAATTAGTCTTCTGCGACTGTTACACCCATGCTGCGGCAGGTTCCTTCGATCATGCTCATAGCTGCCTCAATACTTGCTGCATTTAAATCCGGCATCTTTGTTTCAGCGATCTCTCTAACCTGTGCTTTGGTAATTGTTGCAACCTTAGTCTTGTTCGGAACTCCGGAACCAGACTTGATGTTGCAAGCTTTCTTAATCAGTACCGGTGCTGGCGGAGTCTTTGTTACGAAGCTGAAGCTTCTGTCCGCATATACAGTAATTACAACCGGGATAATTAAATCACCCTTATCAGCGGTTCTTGCATTGAACTGCTTGGTAAACTCTACGATGTTAACACCGTGCTGACCAAGTGCAGGACCAACTGGAGGAGCAGGTGTTGCCTTTCCAGCAGGAATCTGCAGTTTGATATATCCTTCTACTTTCTTTGCCATTTTGCCAATTGCCTCCTTAACTTAATAAAAAAACATCTTTTACATCTTTTTGATTTCTGCGAAACTTATTTCTACCGGAGTTTCGCGTCCGAACATATCAACATTGATTGTGACGGTCTGTTTATGTTCGTTGATACTTAAGATAGCACCTACGGTGCCCGCCCATACGCCACCTGTGACAGTGACAGCATCTCCAACTTCAAGGTCAATTTCAATGTTGTCATGTGCAATGCCGAGTGTTGCCATCTCAGCATCCGTCAATGGTACCGGCTTGGATCCCGGGCCGACAAATCCCGTTACTCCTCTGGTATTTCTGACCACATACCATGTGTCATCATTCATAACCATGTTAATAAGCACATAGCCCGGAAACATTTTCTTGGAAACCTGTTTCCTGACTCCATTTTTGAGTTCAACAACATCCTGCATCGGAACCCGAACTTCTAAGATCTGATCTTCCAAATGCCGGTTTTCAATTGCCTTGTCAATGTTCGTCTTTACCTTGTTCTCATAACCTGAGTAGGTATGAACTACATACCAGTTCGCCTCTGCCATTTATACTCTCCTTATCCTTATAAATTAACCAAAATGTCAATGCCGTACTGAACCAAATAATCTACGCCTGCAATAATCAAGCCTAAGATAATGGTTGAAACAAGTACAGCTACAGTCTGGCGGATAATGGTATCCTTGGTTGGCCAGATAATCTTGCGATACTCTGACTTGAGGCCGGTAAACCAACTTGTTTTTGGAGCTTTCTTTTCTTCACTCATAAATTCTACTCCTTCGCTCACTCTAGACTATTTTGTTTCCTTGTGCAAAGTATGTCTCTTGCAGAATCTGCAGTACTTCTTTGTTTCCATTCTGTCCGGATGAGTTTTCTTGTCTTTGGTCATGTTATAGTTACGCTGTTTGCATTCTGTACATGCCAATGTTATTCTAGTGCGCACAACTTCCACCTCCACTTATTTTCTTTGCGTTTTTAGGCATAAAAAAAAGACCTACTTCCATCGCTAGTCTATAGTAGCACGTGAGACCTTTTCCGTCAACCTTTTTTTAAAATTATTTTGAAAACACTTTAGGTATTGTACCATCCATCCGATATAATATCAAGAGGAAATCCAGATTTTTCAGAGATTCATTACATTTTTATAGTTCCATATACTACATATTGTTACATTTGTCAAGTACTTTTTGCTATCTTGTAGGTGACAAATGGCAAATTATGCTTTATAATATATGTATAAATGGATTTAGTATACCCGACGCTATTATTGTGGCGTACTTCAAGGATGAAAGGAGGGGTTTTATGGCAGCGATCGATACTATCTATAATTATTATCTAACTACTTATGGTAGCAATACGTCTAACCGCTACGATACTCATAAGAAGAGTGAGCTGCGCTCTGTTTACAACAACATGGTTAAAGTAAATAAGGAATCCCCTCTGTATAAGATTCTTGGAGTGGACACCGGAGAAGCTTCCCGTTTTGCCATTGACATCAAGGAAAGCTCTATGAATCTTTCTAAGGTTGCGGCCTCCTTAAGCGGTGAAGGCAATTTGTTGGAAGGCGCTTTTAAGAAGAAGGTTGCCAACTCTTCTGACCCGGATACTGTTTCCGTTACCTATGTAGGCCAAGAGACCTCTGAGGACGAGTTGAACGATTCCTTCTCATTAGAAGTTAAGAAACTGGCAGAAAGCCAGCTTAATATAGGTAAATACTTACCAGCAGATGGACACGATATTATGCCCGGACAGTATTCTTTTGATTTTAACAATACCGCTACAGCTTATGAATTCCAGTATTCCGTAAGCAGTGGCGATACTAATAAAGATGTACAGGACAAATTGGCACGTCTGGTTAACACCGCAGACATTGGCGCCAAAGCATATGTGAATGTAGACGAAGAGAACCGAAGCAGTTTGGTAATCGAATCCAAGGAAACCGGTCTTGCTGATTCCGAGGAATATTTGTTTAAGATTATGCCGGCCACGGACTACGGTTCACAGAAGGCAATGGAGACCTTGGGAATTGATTTTGTTTCCAGAGAAGCTCACAACTCCTCTTTCTTATTAAATGGAAACGAACACTCCTCTCTTTCCAACACTTTTACTATTAATAAGGCATTTGAAGTCACATTACATAACATAAGTCCAGACGATATGCCAACCCAGATTGGATTTGAGAACGACTTGGATGCCATTGCCGGCAACGTAGGAAATCTCCTTGATTCCTATAATCAGTCTATCCGTACCGCCGAGACATATCGTCAGAGCCAGAGTTCCGACTTTAAACTGTTGCACGATATCACTTCTGTTTCCAATGCTTTCCGTGAGGACTTAGAGTCTTTGGGATTGATGGTGCAGGATGACGGAACCATCGAAATTGACCGAAACATTTTTGACGAAGCCATTGGTAGCGATGCCGACGGCGCTGCATTCAAGGAATTGAATCAGTTTAAGAACGCGTTGGCAGCCAGAGCTTCTCAGATTGCCATCAATCCTATGAATTATGTTAACAAGCTTGTTGTTGCATATAAGAATCCTGGACGTAATTTCAACACACCGTACGCCAATAGCTTATATGCAGGCATGATGTTAGATCGATATTGTTAAAGAGCAGCCCTTCTATGTCTATGTAAGAATGACTGCTCTTTTTGTACGTCTACTATTCGGATTTCAGATCAAGTTTCTGCTCCATCCGGTGCATTTCTTCAAACTCACCCATATCCAGAAAGGAATCTTCACTAATAGGATACATTCCCACCGGACGGTTCTGCTTCAAAAGCATATCTGCCACATCTGTCATGTGAAAAAACGTATCTTTCGGAATTGCTTTTAATATTTCCGGGTTCAATACATACATTCCGGTATTAACAAAGTAGGAAAGTTTTGGTTTTTCCTCCATCCCCGTAATACGTCCCTGCTCTTTGGAATGAACAACACCGTAAGGCACCACAATATTTTTTAGCGCCGTTACAATGGTAAGGGCATTGCCGGTTTTCTTGTGGTATCGATATACATCTGCATAATCCGCCTGAATCAAAATATCACAATTGGTTACAATAATAGGCTTATCAAAATCTTCCTCTATCAGATGCAAACTGCCCGCCGTCCCCAATGGTCTATCCTCCTCTACATAAAAGAGGTCGTAATCTGTCACCACATCACCAAAGTAAGATTTAATCATTCCCTTTTTATAATTTACTGTTGCCCAAAATTCTTTTACACCGAAATCACGAAAGCGATCTATGATTCGTTCCATAATGGGAATATCTCCAATAGGAATCAATGGCTTCGGCAGTACTTTGGTATAGGGATAAAGACGAGTTCCTTTTCCCCCCGCCATAATTACCACCGGCACGTCCGTCAAAGCCCCCTGATGGGTCTTTTCTTCGTGATATTCTCCCTCCAGAAAGACTATATCGCATACCACATTATCCGGAGTAACCACCGGTGCCACACGGATTTCGTGTTTTTGAAGGTATTCCCGATATTTCTTTACATTGTTAGAGTAAAGGAATTTCGGAGACTTATTCATCAGGTTTTCCACAAAAGAATACATATTGCCGGTTTTTATCAACCATCGGCGCACATCGCCATCTGTCAGGGATCCGCAAAGTCTTTCCTTATCATCCACAACAAAGAGGATTCCCTTGGCATTTTTATCAATTTTCTGCATGGCATCTACAACGGTGGCATCCGGATGTATCAGGAAGTTCTTCAATTCCTCTATTCTCATACCGTTGCCTCCTTCACCATTGCCTTAACAGTGGCTGCCACATAATCAATTTCTTCTTCTGTAAGATTGGTACTGCAAGGAATATTCAGCACTTTTCCAGCATACTCCTTCGCAGTGGACACATCCGTACGCAAATCATTCTGATAAGGCTTTTGTTCGCTAATCAAGCCCCAAATCAAACGGCTACCAATCTGTTTCTGAGAAAGACCTTCTACCAGCTGTCTTGGATTGATGGAGAGCCTATCCATCTCTATGCAAAGGGCATAAAACCAACTATTTGAAGAGGTTCCCTTCCGATAGGGCAAAAGCTTCATATTAGGTTCTCCCTCAAAATGCTTCCGATATCGTTCAAAATTCCTCTGTTTTCTTTCAATAAACTCTTCCAGTTCTTCCATCTGTGCCACACCAATGGCCGCCTGCACATTGGTCATACGGTAGTTGTATCCCACCTCATCATGAATATAGAAATGCGGATCGTCCTTTGCCTGAGTAGAAAGGTATGCCATATGTTTCGCTTCTTCTGTATTTCTTGCCACCAGCATACCACCACCACCGGTAGTAATAATTTTGTTACCATTATAAGAGTAGGCGCCAAAATCACCAATGGTTCCGGCGTATTTTCCGGCATATTTTCCTGTTTCATACTTGGTTCCCAAGGCTTCCGTAGCATCTTCAATTACACGAAGGTGATAGGTTTCAGCAATTTCCATAATACTTTCCATATCTGCCATGTTGCCAAATACATGAACCACCACAATTGCTTTTACCGGATAATTTCCCTGCTTGGTAAAAAGAACACCATCGCGTACCTCACACTCTTCTTCACAGTATTTCTTTAATTTCGCCGGATCCATGCAAAGACTATCATCTGCATCCACAAAAATCGGATGCGCAAACTGATACTTCACCGGGTTTACGGCCGCAATAAAAGTTAATGTCGGCACAAACACTGCATCTCCCGGACCTACTCCGCTTTCTATCAACGCCAAATGGAGAGCGGCGGTACCGCTTTGTACAGCCACCGCTTTTTCCACCTTTAAAAAGGCCGCCATTTTTTCTTCTAATTCTGTTATATAGGCTCCGCCGGTGGATACCCAACCCTCGCCTACTGCTTTCGTTACATAATTTACTTCCTGTCCCTCAAAATTCGGTACGGACAAAGGGATAAAATGATCCATCTGACTGCCTCCTTACTGTATTCTTATTCTGATACCGTCACTTTTACCGAGCCCTGATATCCATTCATGGTAAAAATGTATATCGTACATTCACCCGTTCCAACACCGGTTACTTTTCCTGCAGAGGATACCTTCGCAACGGAGGTATCGCTGCTGGCATAGCGCACATATGATGTAAAAGCTTTTAATCTTCCCGTCTTCTTATATGTTACACGAATATTTTTGGAACCGCCCTTTTTCACCGTAATCGTCTCCGGTTTTACAAGAACCTTGGACTGGTTGCCATATTTTCCTCCGCTGGTATATACATAAATGGTTTTGGAACTTACGGTTCCGTTTTCCAAATATACCTTAACATAGTATTTATATGCTGTTCCTTTTTTCAGTTTCTTATGGGTATATATGGTACTGCTGGTTGTGGTTTTCAGCTTCTTCATGCTGTTTCCGTATTTTGCGCCATATACCACATATTTCTTAGCCCCCTCAACAGCCGCCCAACTAAGCTTAATGCTGGTCTTTTTCGCTTCAGAAGCAAGCTGTACCACCGTCTTGGGTCCTAATGGGTTACCGCCCTTGTATCCTACACCGTATACGGTAAAGTGGGTTGTAGGAATTACCACCTCATACCGGTTTGAGTCAAAATAGGATGTTTTGATATATACTTTTTCACCGGATGCATTCAGATAGTAGCCTTTGATTAATGCAAATTCTTCCAAATCTCCGTTAGTCGAAACTGCACCGGTGGAATCCACTGTCTGTCGTGAATATGGTATCCGGATTGTAATTCCTTCACTTTCAAAATCTTCAACCGGCACTTTTTCACCTTTTGTGGCATCATCCTTCAGTAGTGTTATATCATAAGCCGGGCGATCCCCCACTTTCTCCGGTGTGGCAATAGAAACCGTAACATCTCCGGATATTTTTTCTTTTAACGCTTTTAAAGCTGCCGCTTCAAAGTCCACTTCAACATTTGACGTGCGGATGGTCAGTTTGGACGTTCCCAGGGTTTCCAAAGAACTCTTCACTTCATCCGTCAACGTCACCTTCACTGTTTTTGCAGCCTGGGGCACGCCACCGCTTGTAGGTTGCACATCAAGAGTAACTGTTCCGCTTATATTTCCCATTGCGGCAATTTCCATATCACCAACTCCGGGGATTACCGCCGCCGTGGTAACATTATCCTGAAGTGCCGGCTTAAATACCATGGTTCCTGCACTATTATCGGACAGGGATGCAATAACCTCGCGATAACCGGAACCGCATTTATACATACAGGTATATTGACGAATTCCGGAGCTTGTAGCTGTAGGTCTTTGTACAACGGTAGAAACATATGCGTGTCCATGGGGTTCAATGGCCTCGCCATGTCCCACAATGGCACCACACATTTTGCACATCTTCTTGCCCTGATATCCGAACTCCGTACAGGTTGAAGCCTTTCCTCCCACGTAAGTAATAATTCCGTGGTTACAGGTCTGGCTCTTTTCTAACTTAACAATTTTCTTGGTGTTTTCGTAATTATCTTTATCTGCGCCTACGTACTCTGCAGTAGCAACAACCACATCGCCGCCGCTGCGGATTACCTTCTTGGCGTCATCATCATTCCACTTCCAGTCCTTTGGAAGTCCTACCTCTCTTACATAGGTAATATCTCTACTTACGTTCCAGGTTTCATCATCGCCAATAGCCACCGGAGGGTGTGCCTTCTTCTTAATTGTAATCTTGGCCTTACCCTTGACAATGTCGTAATTCACTCTGTCATCCGGCTCGAAAAACCATTCATAATCGGTTTTGTTGCTGTCCGCCATGGTTGGAACGATGGACTCATTTTCCCATCGTATAGTTCCCTTTAATCCGCCGTAGTCACCAATCAACGAGGAATCCTTCAGGCTTTGTCCCAACTGAATAGCGCTGGCGGTTACCTTCTGAATCTTCGGTGTAATCTTATTAACGTTAAAAACAACATAACAGCTTACCGCCCGGTAATTCAAAGAATCTGTAGGTTTGTAAATAACCTTTTCTGTTCGCTGTCCCGCGTTTGGAATCGCATTTGGTGTCTCAAACTCCCATTTTCCTGGAACCGCTGTAGATTTGCCTGCCATCATAGCCGTTGGATTCGCTGCTTTAATGGCAATCTTATCCATGGTTCGCAGTGGGTCAAAATTCACATCTGCCACCGTAGGTTTTTCCACCAAAGTAAGTTCTACCGGGTTAATTACAATTCGATAGGTTCCGCTTCCGGTTACATCCGTCTTCGGAAATTCATAATTATAATTTACATTATTCTTGTAATTAGTAGTATTTCCATCCTTTTCATTTTTTGGAATGGAGGTTGCCGTATCCTTCCAGGTAATGGTTGGTACCATTTCCAGTCCAAATTTATTCTTATATACTCCTTTGGGAGTAAAAGCACTCAAAGGAGTTCCATAGGTTGCACTTGTAGGAGTAGTGGTTACAGTAATATACTCCGAAGCATCTACCTTCTTAACGGAAAGGGTAAGTTTTCCGTTTACCACACCATCCTTCTTTGTTTCCACCGTGAAGGTTGCATCTTTCACCTCATTCTTTTCAATGATCAGTTTGATTGTTCCTGTTGCATGGTTATATACAGATTTCTTAAATACACTTTCAATCGCCGGAGTGGTGCTGTCGCTATAACCATTCACATCACTCAGGCCAAGCGCATCCTTAATATCAATTACATATTCATCATTACCCGACCTGTCTGCCGTTCCAAACTGATCCACCTTCAGCTCTATAGTAGCCGCCTGCACCGAATCCGCCGCAGCCGTCTTCATACTTACCACCGGCATTATGCCCAGCAACATGGAAATTGCCAACATCCACGCCAGAATCCTTTTCCTTCCTTCTATCATTTTACTTCCTTGTCTCATCTTCAGCACTCCTTTTCTTCTTCCTTCAAAATACGTTCCGCCACACAACTCCAGGTCATGGCTGACATATCTGCCTGCTTCTTTCCCTGCATTGCTGCAGCAAGCTGTCTATCTAATGCTTTCGCCAATCTCATTTCATAATCCGGTAATTCTTCTTCCTTCGGAACTCCCGGCGCTTCCATTTCCGGAAGCTTCACCACTTCCAGGCGCGCATCTGGAACCTTTTGAAAAATCCATTCCTTTACGCCTTCCCAGTCTGCAGCCACCGCCAGGCAACCGCAGGCCATAGCCTCCAATAGCACTAAAGGCAACCCTTCATAAAAGGAAGGTAACACAAACACCTGACATTTCCGGTAGCACTCCGCCAGCTCCCTCTGCGGAAGCTTTCCCAAAAACGCGGTTTGATACCCATGCTTTTCCCGCAATTCCTCTGCCATTTGATGAATTTCTTCTACTTCGTCTTCCTCGGCGCTTCCACCTGCCAAATACAGATGAACCGGCTGCTTTGTTTGCACCTGTGCCATAGCACGAAGTAGACTTTTCACACCCTTGGCCTGAGATATCTTACCTGCAAAGCACACTCCCAATTCTTCGCCGTCCAATCCCCGGTGAAAAATAGCTTCATTATAACCGGCACCAATAATCTCTATCTCTTCTTCCGGTAACTCGAAGATTCTGCTGATATCCCGTCTTTGACCACTGTGCAAAGCATAGATTCGATCCAGCCCACGAATTCCATTAAAAATACGTTCTTTTAAAAGCGCATTCTTCCGGTACTGTCTCAAACAGGTGCTATGACAAATTGCCACAACCCTAGGCGCCTTATCCTCGGCAGCCATCTCCTGCACCACCTCCACCGTCAACATAGTGGCAACGTACAAATGATGGCAAATAATCAAATCCGGACAAAACTCCCTGATCACCTGTCGAATTCGTTTCTTAAAAGCCGTCACAAACTGCTCCATCATTTCCAGTGTCAGGTCACAATACCTGGTATGTTCATACGGCATTACATCCGACATCCCCACCACCGGGTAGGGAAGCTCCTCTGACTGAAACTGCACCGGATAAAAGGCCACGCCTTCCGGCAATTCCACCTCATCCATTTGGTTAATTCCCGCAATCACAGCCTGTTCACACCCCAACCCGTGATAAGCCTTCACCAGCTCCGTCAAATATACCCCACTACCTGTACTATTCGGCTTTTGCGCACTGATACTTAAGATTCGTTTTATCAAACTCTATACCTCGTAATCAAAACATGCTCTCTGCGCAGTGTAGGGACGAACCTTATTCTCTGCCACCGCAACATGCTTGGGATGTACGGAGTATCCCTTCAGGCTCGCTGCATCTTCAAAAGTAGAATCCAGCATCACATCTGTATTGGCACTTTCCAATCCTTCAGTAATTACACGGATATCCACCAATCCCGGAATTTGTCCCTGTAATCCTTCCAGTCCTTCCTTAATTCCTTCTTTGACCTGCTGTTTCTCCTCCGGTGTCATTTCCTTTAATGTCCAGAGAATTACATGTTTTACCATTCTAAAACCTCCGACTTCTTGTCCAAATGGACTCTTCTCGCTATTCTAAGTATAGCAGATTTTTCTTTTATATGGAAATAATTTCACCATTTTCCCATAAAATTCAAAAAGGGTTGACAAGGTCGGTCTAATTCATTAGACTAATATTTGAAATAACGAAATGACGAGAGGGTACATATGAGAAAATTTACAACCAGAGCCATCGCTTTTGCCCTGGCAGGAATGCTGCTTATGGCACCAGTTGTTCATGTAGTAGCAGCAAGCTCTGCCGAGCTTTTAAAAAGCGATTCTTTTACAACTACAAGCAAGGTCTATGACACCTCTTCCAAGAAGACCGTCAAGAAGACCTTTTATCACAACAACATTTACAAAGACTATAAACTATTCAAAGGAATCGATGTTTCCTGGTGGCAGGGCACTTCCGATCGCAAGAACACCAAGGTAGATTGGGCAAAAGCCCATGCCGACGGCATCGACTTTGCTTTTATCCGCATTGGCTCCAGAGAACGAGATAAGACCGGAGAGTTATACGAAGACACCACTGCAGATTCCAACATCACCCAAGCCGTTGCCAATAATGTAAACGTGGGTGTTTACTTCTTCTCCCAGGCATTAACCGTAGCGGAAGCTAAGGAAGAAGCCAAATATGCTTTAAAGATTATTAACAAGCACAATTGGAAAATCACCTTACCGGTAGTTTTCGATTACGAGTTTAACGGCAGGTTAAAATCCGGTATGCTGAAGAAAGCTACCATGACCAAAATTTGCGCAGCTTTCTGTGATGCCATTAAGGCAGCCGGATATACTCCTTGTATTTACGCAAACTATTCCATGTTTAAGAACAATCTTGACACACCAACCCTGGCAAAGTCTTACAAAATCTGGCTTGCCCGTTACAGCAAGACCACTACCAGTAATATTTTGTCTACCTCCAGTGCCATCCCATATGCGGACATTCCTTACATGTATGAATTCTGGCAGTTTGCCAGCACCGCACGGGTTAACGGATATTCCGGAAATTTAGACGGCGATTATTGGTACAAAAATACAAACATTAAAACCGACAATCTTTCTGTCACTGCACAAACTACCGACAGCATTGACCTGGACTGGTCTCCTTGCTCCGATGCAAAGAGCTATAAGGTATACCGTTTCAACCCGGACACCCAGAGTTATCAGGCCATTGCCACCACAAACAGTAGCAACTATACAGACACCGAATTAGAGTCCGGAACAGCATACCAATACAAGGTGCGGGCGTACTGGACCATCGGCGGAACCAACTACTACGGAAAATACTCTGATATTGTACAGACTGCAACTTACCCAACGCAGGTGGATGACCTTTCTCTTTCTACCCGCAACAGCACCAACCTCACCTTCTCCTGGGAACGGGTAAAAGGTGCAACGGCTTACCGCATTTATCAATACGACGAAGACAGCGATACATATAAACGAATCGACGAGGTGAACAACGAAACCTTTTCTTATAAAGTAAGCGGTCTTTCCGGCGCCACCGGATACAGTTTCCGGGTTCGTGCTGTAAAAGAGCTGGATAGCGAAATCCTTTTGGGTGCTTCCTCCGAACCGCTGGACGTTATCACTCGTCCCGGCAAGGTAACCAACCTGAAGGTTCGTTCCACTGTAAAAAAGCAGGCGAAGCTGACCTATACCAAGGTTCCTCGGGCAGATCACTACAACGTATATCGATACGACAGCAAAACCAAGAAGTGGACTTTGATTAAATCTTTAAAAGGCACCACTTCTTCCTACACCGACAAAAATCTGGTATCCAAACGGACATATCAGTATCGCATGCGGGCTTACGTCACTACAGACGATGGCAAAATCTTCGGTTACTACTGCGATCCGGTTACCATCAAAGTAAAATAAACGAATTTAGCAACGGCACGAGCCGAGCAAGCTACGGGCTTGCCCGGCTCGTGCCTGTGTGATATAATGCAAAAGGAACTGTACATATTTTTGCAGAAATGGGAAAACAAATGAAAAAAAATAAAAAAGAAAAAACAAAAGCCCAGAAGATTCGCGGTCATATTATTCGTATAGACATTGTCATTGCTCTTTTAGTGGTTTCCTATCTTATGTTTGCTTTTTCATCTATTCCGTTTATAAAAAAATGGCGAACAATTTACATCGAAACCGCCATGACTACCATGACACATCAATGGCTGGCTACTATGTTTTTGCCCCAAAGTGTGATTGATGAAGTAATGGATAATTATTATGCCGAACTGGCGAAACAGAATAAACTGGAAAGCAAGTGGGGAGATGGAGACGACAAACCAATCCAGCAAAATGGCAAGACGGATGCGGAAAAGTTTTTTGAAACCTACTGGGAATTGGATACACCGGAATTTCATAGCTATTTAAGTTCTCATCCGGAGTTAACCTCCAATGGCTATGACCACATCCTAATCGAAGATTTGGATATGAATCTTAACCTAAAAACAAGCGAAGGAGATACACTTTGTGTTTTGAATACCGAAAACAAACTTCTAATTCTCGGTATCGCAGGAAGCAGTTACGTCGGAAAACTTGCCATTGTAAAAGACCCTTCCCTAATATTTATAAACAAATCCAAGAGCTACGGCTCCTGGGGGCAGGAAATCGAAGGGTTCTGCCAGTCTAACAACGCCATTGTGGGAATTAACGGCAGCCGTTTTCGAGACGTAGGCGGTCACGGTAGCGGCGGTGTGGTTGTTGGTGCCATGGTTATCGATGGGCAGGATTACGGCAACCGTCCCAGAAAGCTATACGGCGCAAAATACTGCGGAATGAAATACGATAATCGCTTTTATGTAGGTAATTATGATGCTAACACTGTTTCCGAATATCGCTGGGGCTTAGAAGGGCTCCCCGCATTAATTGTAGACGGACAGAATGCCATTGACACTTCCATGTTTATGGGAATGCAACCTCGTTCCTGTATAGGGCAAGCTCAAAACGGAGACGTACATCTTCTGATTATCGACGGTCGTAAACCAGGCTACAGCATCGGCGGAACCATTGTAGATTGCATGGATATTCTACAACGATACAAATGCTATCAGGCCATGAACTTAGACGGCGGAAGTTCCTCCGTAATGTATTACAACAACCAGTATATTACCAAATCCAGCAGCGCCACCGGACGCGGTCGTTATCTGCCGGATGCCATTATGGTAAAACGAGTGAATTAAAAAAGACAGGAATCGGCTTATAACCGACTCCTGTTTTCTTTATTTGTAAAAATCCCACTTCAAAGACTCCAACAGCACTTCAGATTTTCCGTACTCTTTTACACCTCGCCCCAGTTCCGCAAGGGCCTTTTCCACATTCCATGTTTCTTCCCGGGTCTCGCCGCCCAATTGATAGCGGAAGGTAACACCGGAGAGATTATCAATCAGCGCCAAACAATTATACGCCACAAAGCTCATATATTTTTGTGCATATGCTTCGCGTTCTTTATCAATCGGCTTTTCCAGGCAAACCTTCATTTCATAAGGCTCTGCATCAGTTTTTAACTCCATTTTATAGGCTCCTAAGTTCTTATAAACTCCCAACGCCTGCAAAGTTTTTCCGTTCTCAACTGCATTTCCCACGTAGGGGTGGGCTGTTTTATATGCTTTTAACGTATCATCTGAAACCGCAATTCCCTCTGCCCAAATGGTATTTCCATCAAAACGAACAGCCTTTATGGTATGACCGGCATTGTATTTTGCCTCATAGACAGGTTTTGAAAAAACGCTGTCTTTTGAGCCGGACACCTTAATGGTTACCACTCCGTTTTTTTCTGTAAAATCCACAGTCCGGATACAATCCGCTCCATTGGATTTTACCGTCACACTAATCAGACCGTTTTCCACATTTTCATTATCAACCATAATATCGCTAACCAGAAGTTCTGTCTCCACCTCCCGGTAGGATAACCTGTAAGGCGCAAAAATCGGAATCACCTCTGCCGCCATAAAAACCAAGGCCGCAAAGATTCCCACTATCCATAGGGTACGTTTGCTACGATTTCTGGTTTTTTTCAAAAAATCAATCTCTGCTTTTTCCTCATAGTTTGCTTTCTCATCAACCTCCGGCTCTTTCATACTTTCTAAGAGAGACGCGCATTTCGCACACTGTCCAACATGAGCTCGGAGGCTTTCATTCGTCTCTTCTGATGTCAATCCTTCCAAATAATTTGGAATCAAATCTTTTACAATTGCACAGCTAACACTATCCTTCATTTTCTATCATTCCTTTCCTTAACAATTCTTTTCCACGGTAATAGGTAACTCTAGCCCAGTTTTCGGTTTTTCCCAAAACCTCGCCAATCTCACGAAAAGATAAATTTCCGAAAATTCGTTGATACAAAACTTCCCGATAGGGTTCTTTGCAATTATGTAATAACCTTACGAGCTCAACTTTTTCGAAAGATGCCAGTACCTTCTCGTCCACTCTGTCGCAATCCACCAACTCGTCTTGGTGCTCCGCAACGTCCTGCATTACCGGATTCTTCCTCCGATAATTCATCAGCTGATTTTTGGCAATTCCGAACAACCAGGTAGAAAGCTTACAGGTACCATCGAATTTATCTATACAGCGTATTGCTTGATAAAAGGTTTCCTGAGTCAACTCTTCTGCTAAATCCTCATTCAATGTCTTTGACAGCAAAAACCGATAGACACTTTTTGCATACTGTTGATAGATACCATGCATAGAATCCAAGCTTTCTCACCTCCTTGTCTTTCTCTATAAGGTTTATTTATATTTGCTCCCATTCGTTACAATTATTTTAAAACTTTTTAGAAAAATAAAAAGCCCTGCCTTGCGGGTTACTCCACACATAAAGCAGGGCTTAAATTCCAAAGAATTATTTTAATGCTGCCAGTACTTTCTTCAGATACTCATACGTACGTTCCGTAGATTCAATCTCCAGCCGCTCGTTGAAGGAGTGTACATCAAACATGTTCGGTCCAATGGATACGCAATCAAAATCCGGTCTCTTTCCTAAGAACAAACCGCACTCTAATCCCGCATGAATAGCCAAAACGATTGGCTTTTCTTTGTACATCTTCTCGTATTCTTCCTCCATAACCTTACGGAGTTCGGATTCAGGTCTGTACTCCCATGCCGGATATTCACTGTCGATTTCCGTTCTTGCTCCAACAAGTGCTGCCAAAGCTTCTACTCTTTCACGAATCTCATCCTTCTCTGTGTTTACAGAGCTACGAATCATGTGATAGAAAATCACTTCTTTCTCATTGCATGCGATACGTCCCATATTTAAGGAAGTCTGTACCAGTCCCTCTAATTTACGGCTATAGCTCTGAACTCCGTTCATTACTGTTGTAAGATAACGAACAGCTTTCTCGGTCTCTTCTTTGGTCATAACAGCTACACTCTGCTGTCCTTCGTCCGCAAAATCAACCTGAAGTCCCGGTTCATCCCCCATGAATTCATCATCAAAGATGTTCTTCATTTCTTTTGCAAAAGCGGATACCGTAGCCACATCCTCTTTCTTAACAAGCATTCTGGCTGTATCTTCCATGGCGATTACGTTATCTGCACTTCCGCCGCCAACTTCCATAAGCTGGAACTCTACCTTAGCCATTAATGCATTTAAGAAACGTCCCATCATCTTATGTGCATTTCCACGCTGCTCATGGATTTCTGCTCCGGAATGTCCGCCTGTAAGACCGTGAATTTTAACCATTACCACGTTTCCGCTCTTTTCTTCTCTGTGAAGGTCCAAAATGGAGCTGATACGTACACCACCGGCACATCCGGTTGTGAGGTATCCTTCCTCCTCTGAGTCAATGTTAATAAGCTTGTGTCCCTTCAATAAAGAAAGATCCGCCGCATGGGCGCCGCCCATTCCCACTTCTTCATCTACCGTGAAAAATGCTTCAATTGGTGGATGAGGAACATCGGTACTGTCAAGAAGGGCCATGGTCATTGCTACTGCAATGCCGTCGTCTGCACCAAGAGTGGTGTCCTTTGCCTTTACATATCCATCTTCCACGAAAAGCTCCAGAGGGTCTTTCTTAAAATCATGGTTAGAACCCGGTCTCTTCTCACATACCATATCGATATGTCCCTGAATAATTACGGGTTCGCTATTCTCATAGCCTGCTGTTCCTGCCTTGTAAATAATAACGTTATTTGCCTCATCCTGATGATAGGTGAGGTTATGCGCTTTTGCAAAATCCACAAGATAATCACTGATTTCCTTTGTGTTAAAAGTGCCATGAGGAATTGCACTTAATTCCTCGAAATACTGAAATACTTTTTTTGGTTCGTAGTTTTCTAATACTGCCATTTTTCATCCCTCTTACATTATAATTTTTTATACGCAACAGCAAGGGCTTGGCGAAAATTCCAAGCCCTTGCCGATTGTAACTTACCCGATTCTATTCCTCCGGAACTACAATCAAGTCTTTTGTGAAGTGGTTCAATACCTCGCATCCGTCTTCTGTAATAAGTACCAGATCCTCGATACGAACGCCGATACCTTCTTCTGCAATATAGATACCCGGTTCTACAGAGAAACACTGACCAACCTGAATAATATCGGTGTTTACAGAGGAAACATCTCCAAACTCATGATCCTCTAATCCGATGGAATGGCCGGTTCTGTGTGTAAAGTACTGTCCAAAGCCCTTCTCTTCAATATAATTTCTTGCTGCAAGGTCAACGTCACACATTCTGTTGCCCGGCTTTGCAGCTTCGATACCACGTCTGTTTGCTTCTACAACAATGTCATAGATTTCTTTCTGACGTGGAGAAACTTCTCCGATAAATACGGTTCTGGTCATATCAGATGCGTAATTGTCTTTCATTCCACCGATATCCAGGATTACGCAATCACCATGCTTGCCCTTGGAATCATCGGTTACATGATGAGGATCTGCCGCACCCTTTGCGTAAGCGGTAATCGGATCAAAGGAAAGACCCTCGCAACCTGCTTCAGCGTAAAGTTCTTTAACCTTGGCATTTAATTCCTTCTCAGTCAAGCCTTTTACAACGTAAGGAATTAATTTCTCCATAACCTGATCGTTTAATTTGGAAGAAATACGCATTAACTCCTGTTCTTTCTCATCTTTCACCATACGGATATAGTCAATGATAGGAGAACCGTTTACATATTTGCTTCCGCCGCCTAATTCCTGTAAACGAATAAGGAATTTCGCCGGCCAGGTCTTATCGATACCCATTACTTTATCTTTCTCTACATAACGGGATAAAATTTCTACTCCATCCTCGATGTCATCGTAATAAATAATTTCTACTCCCAAATCCTGCTCCTGTGGGAATAATTTATTGATCATAAATTTATGATTGCCGTTTACATTTAAATATAATGCAAGTAATCTTTCTCCCGGAAAGATCCATTTTCCTGTTAAGTAAAAAATTGCCACAGGGTCGGAAATAATCATCTGTGGTACTTCATGCTCCTTCATAGAAGAAAGCACTCTGGTAAGTTTTCCTTGATCCATAAGTACACCTCAATCTTTCTAAAAATTACATTTTATAAGGAAACTCTTTCCGAATTCCCCCACATATTTCATTATAGACTGTGGTACAAAAATTGTCAATCTTTCCTTATGTTTTCTACTTATGGCAGACATTTTATAAACAACTTGACAAGTTATTGCCTTTTATGCGATTATATTTTTGTACACTTTGTACTTTAGTCTATGAATAGACATATAGGAGGTTTGTAACATGAAAATCACAGAAGGATACATGCCCTTTCTGGAGTATAAGACATACTACAGAGTTGTAGGCGAGAAAAAAGGAAACAAAAAACCATTGGTTTTATTACACGGAGGACCGGGTTCTTCACATAATTATTTCGAAGTGTTAGATCGCATTGCCGAGGAGGATGATCGCCAGCTTATTATGTACGACCAGTTGGGCTGCGGAAACTCTTATCTGGATGGCCATCCGGAATTATGGACAAGAGAAGTATGGATTAAGGAGCTGATGACATTACGTGAACATCTGGGCTTGGATGAAATTCATTTACTGGGTCAGTCCTGGGGAGGAATGCAGGCATTGGAATATGTGTGCAACTATGAGCATTCCGGAATTAAGAGCCTCATTCTTTCCAGCACTTTGCCTGCATCCTGGATGTGGGGCGAAGAAGCTCAGCGCAACATTTCCATGATGCCTAAGGATATGCAGGAAGCTATCAAGAAGGCTACCGAATCCGGGGACTACTCCGATCCTGCTTATCAGGCTGCAGAAGACGAATATATGCTTCGCCACTGTTCTTCCCCTGTAAGCGACAGCGATCCGGAATGTTTAAGACGTCCGGTTAAAAAAGGTCGCGAGGCTTACGTCGTAGGCTGGGGTCCAAACGAATTCACTCCCCTTGGTACCTTAAAGGATTACGATGTAACCGAACAGTTAAAAGATATCAAGGAGCCATCATTGGTAATCAGCGGTGGAAACGACTTATGTACTCCGTACATTGCAAAATACATGTACGACCATATTCCAAACTCTGAGTGGGAATTATTCCGTACCTGCAGACACATGTGCTTTGTGGAAGATAACGAAAAATATGTAAAACTCCTTATAGATTGGATGAACAAAAACGATTAATTGCATATAAAGCGGGCAGGAAAGATTTTTTCCTGCCCGTTATTTTATACCAGATATTTTTTAAAAACATCTATCAGTCGGCGCATATCAATCGGTTTCGCCATATGTTCGTTCATGCCCGCCTGTTTTGCAGCTTCCACATCCTCCGCAAAAGCATTGGCCGTCATAGCTATAATAGGAATGGTTTTGCCGTCCTGTCGCTCATGGTTTCGTATTTCCTCGGTAGCTTCATATCCATTCATAACCGGCATCTGAATATCCATCAAAATCATATCATAATATCCCGGCTCGTGAGTTTCGAACTGTACCACGCCTTCCTGACCATTCTCAGCCTCTTCCACCTGAATTCCCCGAAGTTTCAAAATCTCACAAATAATTTCCCGGTTCAGCTTATTGTCCTCGACAACCAGAATTCGTTTACCGTCAAAGCGAACCTTCTTCTTATCCTTATGAGATTCTTTCTCTTTGTCTTCAGACACCTTTCCGGCCGCATCTGCTTCCGACTCCTCTGCATACTTCAAGTTCAAACTCACCGTAAAAATTGTACCTTTTCCGACTTCGCTTTCCACCTGAATGTCTCCGTTCATCATCCGTACAACATTCTTGGCAATAGCCATTCCCAAGCCGGTACCCTGAATTCGGTTAATCCGATCGTCTTCTCCTCTGGAAAAAGGCTCAAAGAGCACTTTTATAAACTCTTTCGTCATGCCGATACCGTTATCCTTAAAGGAAAACTCATAATGGCCGCATTCCGGTGAGGCTCCCGCTTTTTCACACACGGAAATTTCAATTTCTCCACCATCCGGTGTGTATTTGGTAGCGTTATTCAAAATGTTAATAAATACCTGCTCCAGTCTAAGGCTATCGCCGATTACACGCTGATGTTTTACGCCCTCCAGAGACAGTTTCAAATTATGATGATGTTCCTCAATGCTGGAATTCGTCATGGCCAGCATACCATCTATTAACTCTTGAATACTAAAGGACTCTTCCCGAATCTGCAGCTTACCGGATTCAATTTTACTCATATCCAAAACATCATTAATAAGTCCTAAAAGATGCTGGCTGGACATGGTAATCTTCTCAAGAGAATCCTTCACCCGCTCCTTATCATCTATATATTCTTTCGCCAAATCCGTCATACCGATAATGGCATTCATCGGAGTCCGGATATCATGGCTCATTCTTGATAAAAAGTCTGTTTTGGCCCGGTTTGCAGCATCAGCAGTTTCATACGCCTCTTTTAACGCCAACTTCGCCTGTTCTTCCACACGTCTGCTTTCCGTAACATCCGTGCACATTACAAAGGCAAAAACATGTCCCGTAATTACATCCTTTGACAGCAACGTATTAATTCGGAAAAACGTATTATCCATCGGGTCACGGAACTCGCTTTCCACATTGGTCTGCCCGGATTCATATAAGGCAATAAGACCCGCACAGGTTACCGGTTTTTCGGATGTTCCATCCGGAAAATCGATTTTTCGGGCATTATGAATCTTATAGCAAAATTCGTCATACGAAACCGGTGGTTTCATTCCCAACAATTCCAGATAATGCACACCGTTAGTATCTACAATGTCCTCATTCAGAATTCCTTCCGTCACATCAAACTGGTAGTGGTACAAGGCATTTCTCGTCAAGGCGTCCCGGTACTGACCACGTTCGTTGGCAATGGCAGCATAGGCTCCTTTTAACTCAATGGCATGTTGCTCCGCCTCATCAATATCCAGGATTACACTGTAAAACTTACTCTCGCCGTCTGAAAATTCTATCTTGTGTCCCACATCCTCTACCCAGAAATAACTTCCGTCTTTCTTGAGAATTCTGTATTTCAGGTACAGGTTGTTTCCATTTTTCATTTGTTGCAGGACACTCTCTTTTACCATCATCCGATCTTCCGGATGAATAAAGGTAGCCACATGTCGCTGCAAAATTTCCGCTTCCTCTTCCACGGAATATCCCAGCATGGCAATCAGACGCGGAGACATGTACTCTATAGAAAAAGTCTCGTCGTCGGCTGCAATTTTAAAACCACCGGGAATTGCATCCATAATGGTCTTTAACTGAATGTTTTCCCGCTGCCGGATTTCCTTTAGTTTCCGCTGATACTCCCGCTCCTGTCGACGTTCATCGTCTATATGGCTGATGGCAATCAGCGCATTTTCACCGGATGGAAAAACGCTTAATCGAAGCCAGGTACCCCGTACACTCTGATAGTCATGGTTTAACATTACGCCTTTTTCCAACCTGACCGGCAGGGTTTGAGGATCCAGAAATTCCTTAATCTCTTCCCGATACAACTCCCCAACTCCTCGCTCGATGAATACTTCAAGGGTTCGATCCAAAGCATGGTTCTTTCTGTCGTTCAGACAACTACGCTCATCGCCGGATGCCATAATAATACTGTTTTCCTTAAAATTGCAGGCAAATACCCCTAAGTAAACGCTTCCCAGTGCAGAAATAACACTCATCTGCACATCCATGGTTCTGGCATTTTCCTGGAGTTTCCTCTGATACATTCGCGTATGCTGTTTATTGTGTTCACGAGAAACATAAGACGCCAAAAGCTGCGAAGCCAGACGAAGGACTTCTCGGCAACCTTCATCTTCTTCCCAATCGTCCCGAATACCCTGACAGCTTTCTACACCTACATATCCGATAACGCCACTCTCTTCTTCCCGAATTCCGCATAAAAACGCAGACTTGCACCCTTGCTCCCGTAAAAACTCGTGTGCTTTTACCCCAAGGGCCCCCACGTCTCTGCAAAATCGAATTCCATCTTCTCCCAGCATACGGTTGGCCAGTTCCACACGGAAAGGAAGTTTCTGCCGACTCATCTGTACCGGTTCAATCCCCTCTGCACACCATTCATATGTATTGCAACAAAATCCTTCTTCCGATGCCTCATATATGGAAACACGATCCGCCTTCAGATACCGTCCGATTAAGGACAAAGCATTTTCCATACCTCTCTCTTCTTCACCGGAATCATACAACCGTTTGAAAACTTCCCTGAAAAAGCTATCGTTTCTCTGACGTTCTTCCTTCATCTGATGTTCTAAGCGTTCAGCTTTTTCCAATGCCATCTTGCTTGCGCTAACATCCATAAAGGAAGCCTGCTCATACCAAAATATCCCTCTGGCATCTTCGTCTTTTTCCAGACACTGTACCACTCCGGTAACCCAGACTACCTCACCATCATCTCTTGTAAGCGGATATTCAAACGTGATTTTGCCATGTCCCTGAGACAAAAATCTCTGTATATCCTTCAGGCGCTCTTGGGGCTCCGATGCAAACAGCTTTCCCAGACTGGTCATCAGATTCAAACCTCTTCCCGAAGTCACTCCGAAAACCCTGCCCCCTTCCAGATTCAGATTGTCAATGCAAATTGCCTGGTCTTCATATAAACGGAACTGCACTAATCCACACGGAATATTAATAAACAGTTCCTCACCAACAGCATAGCCTTTTTTTGCTTCTTCCCTCATAGAATTTCTTCCTTATCTCATAGAATTTCTTCCTTATCTCATAAAATTTCTCATACATCATATAGAAACAGTATACCATACCCCACTATCGTCTGTCATCTCCTTAAATTGCGACAGCGTCTTTTTTATAACGAAATAGTGCAACAGTATAGTTTTCCGCCGCTAATTGCTTATTTTTTTAATTTCAAACACTTTTTTTAATCGTTCATTCATTTATAATTCATTTTTTTATAATGTTTCTTTCACAAATCCCTTCCATTGTGTATACAATTTGTGGTATTATCAAACTATCAATTTAATGTTACTAAATAAGGAGGTATTTTATGGAAGAAAAGAAAAGGGGATCCTTTTCGGGATCACTAGGTTTCGTACTTGCAGCCGCAGGTAGTGCCGTTGGTTTAGGAAATCTATGGCGTTTCCCATACCTGGCAGCCAGAAACGGGGGAGGTTTATTTCTGGTAATCTACATCATCTTGGCATTGACATTTGGTTTTGCAATGCTGACCACTGAAATCGGTATCGGACGTAAGACACGTCAGAGCCCGCTGACCGCTTTTGCCAAATTGAATCAGAAGTTCAAATTTGCAGGCGTTTTAGCATGTTTGATTCCGTTCATGATCCTTCCGTACTACTGCGCTATCGGCGGATGGGTAATCAAGTATTTCATCGCTTTTGTTACCGGACAGGGCGTGAAAGCAGCACAGGACGGCTATTTCGGCGGATTTATCACTGCCGAAGCAGAGCCAATCATTATGATGATTATCTTCTTCGCAATTACAGCTGTTATCGTATTTGCCGGAGTTGATAAAGGTATTGAGTCCTTCAGTAAGATTGTTATGCCGGCATTATTGGTTATCGTTATCGGTATTTCTATTTACTGCTTAACCTTACACAGTGATGCATCCGGCGAAGCAAGAACCGGTCTTCAGGGTCTTGCAGTTTACATTATTCCGAATTTTGACGGATTAACCTTACAGAAATTCTTATCCGTAACAATGGATGCCATGGGACAGTTGTTCTTTAGTTTATCTGTTGCAATGGGTATTATGATTGCATACGGTTCCTATGTTGGTGACGATGCAAACTTAAGTAAATCTATTAACCAGATTGAAATCTGCGACACCGGTGTTGCTTTCTTAGCAGGTGTTATGATTATCCCGGCGGTATTTGCATTTATGGGACCTGCAGGTTTGGAAGCTTCCGGACCGAGCCTTATGTTCGTATCCTTACCAAAGGTATTCCAGTCCATGGGAATGATTGGTAACTTTATTGGAGCATTATTCTTCGCGATGGTTCTTTTTGCTGCATTAACCAGTTCTGTATCCTTGATGGAAGCAGTTGTTGCAAGCTTCATGGATCAGTTTAACTGGGAGCGTAAGAGAGCAAGTATCTTTGAAGGCATCTGCTGCTTCGTTATCGCAGTTATTGTATGTCTCGGATACAACAAGCTGTATTTCGAGTTCACCTTACCAAACGGTGCTGTTGCACAGATTCTTGATATTCTTGACTACTTAAGCAACAACCTGTTCATGCCGATTATCGCAATCGCTGAGTGTATCTTAGTTGGTTGGGTACTTGGACCTTCTTCCATCGAAGAAGAAATCGAAAAAGGCGGCGTCAAGATGGGAAGAAAAGGTTTATACGAAATCATGGTTAAATTCGTAGCACCAATCCTCTTATTTGTCCTGTTCTTAAGAGCTGCAGGTGTTCTTACAGCAATCTAAAAGAGCTACATAGCAACCAAAAAGGGATGTTCTTCCTGTATCCATTGGATTAGGAAGTCATCCCTTTTTTATTGAAATATTATATCCTACTAATTCATCTTACGCTTCATGCGCTTCACGATATACGTGAACAGTATTCTTAACCGGGCTTACTTTGAATACATAAACTCCTAACGCACCTGCAATCAAACCGCCTACTGCAGCAATACCAAGGGCCAAAGCAACAGTCATTGGGTCGTTAAATGCAAACGGAGCAATCATTCCCGGAATCGGAGATGCAGTTCCCGGTGCATTGTTTACAATACCAAGAAGTGCAGCGCCTGTTCCTGCCAAGCCACCGCCAATGAAGTTGGAACAGTAAATCGGAATCGGGTTCTTGGTAATTACATCTGCCTGTGTTAACGGCTCTAACATAACAGAAACCACCTTGGAGTTATCACCCAACTTCAATCCGTAGAAAATCATTCCGTTTGTAAAAGATCCGCCAAAACATGCAATCGCCGCAATTCCCATAGGAAGACCGGTAAGTCCTAACATTGCAGTCAGCGCCATACTACTTAATGGGGATGTACAAATCATCTTAATAATTCCGCCAAGGACAAATCCCATGAAAATCGGGCTCTGAGCAGTCGCTGCTGTAATTGTTCCACCAATTGTGGTCATCGCTGCATCCACAGCCGGTCCTGCAATCATTGCCACGCCTCTTGCCAACGGTGCCAGTGCAAAAGCTCCAAAAATCATGTTTACACCATTCGGAAGGTATTTCTCAACATAAGGCGCAACCAATCCTACTACATATCCTGCCATAAATCCCGGCAAAATTCCGTAGCCGCCTAAAGCAACACCTGCTACAGCACAAAATACCGGATTTACACCCATTGCCAACGGAACCAGGAAAGCGGCAGCAACGCCACCCATTCCACCGGAGGTTGCACCAACCTCTCCTAAAAACTGAATTCCGATCAAATCACCGGTTATGTATTTTAGCACTGCTTCCACTAAAAAGGTTGCCACTGCAGCATTGGCCATTCCGGACATTGCCAGGGATCCCTTTGGTGCTTTCATACTGAATACAGAAAACATTCCTAAAGTACACAACAATAATGCGATACCTTTTACCATTACTAACATAATAACTATCTCCTTACCTAAATGTGCAAGCCACGAAAAAACGGCACAAAAAAAGAACCGAAAATTCTTACAGGCTCCTATGAGTATGTAACAATCTCTGTCCTTTTACCTGAAAGATCTACTTCTTCGGTCCACTTACGTGCTTCTCCAGAGTGACGTCCGAGTCCAATTCTTTTACCTGAGAGTTTCTATCCCCTTCGGTGCTTAAAAAAGTCTCTCTTGGATTCTTCTTCCGTCTTGCATGTACATTATATAATCACTTTTTTTGAATTACAACCCTATAATGATTAATATTTTTAAAACTTTATGTTTAAGAATTATTAAACACTTCAAAAACTTCTTAAAAAATGATAAACCCTATTGTAATTCATCCGGTTTTATTATACAATGTCATGTAGTAATGAAAACTACGTGATTTTGTAAAGGAGACTTTGAATGAAATATGTAGCAGATTCTTCTTGTGATTTTGCAACCTTTCCGGGCATCGATTTTTCCATGGTTCCGTTGACCATTTCCACAGATGAACGAGAATTTATAGATGGCGCAGATTTGAATGTAGATGAAATGCTTTCCTATTTGGAGAACCATAAAGGCCGTTCCTATACCGCCTGCCCCTCTACAGATGCATGGCTTCAGGCTTTCGGTGATGCAAAAGAAATTTTTGCCATCACAATTACAAGCGGTCTTTCCGGCACATATAACAGTGCCAACATCGCCAAGGATATGTATCTGAGCGATCATCCGGATGCAAAGATTCATATTATAGATTCCCTTTCCACCGGACCGGGTATGTATCTTCTTCTGGAAAAACTGGTTGAGTTTGAAAAAGCAGGACTTTCCTTTGAAGAAATGTGCACGCGCATTGAAGAATATAAAGATGGTAACCACCTGTATTTCGGATTACAGTCCATCAACAATCTTGCCAAAAACGGCCGTGTCAACAAGATTCTGGCTTCCGCTATAGGTATGTTGGGTATCAGCATCCTGGGAACCGCAAGCAAAGAGGGCACTATTGAATCCGTAGCAAAATGTCGCGGAGATAAGCGCCTCATTAAGGATACTTTACGCGAAATGAAAGCGGTCGGTTATCACGGGGGCAAAGTTCGCATTAACAACGTGGTCAATCCGGCTATCAGTGATGCCTTAAAGGCCGCTGTACTGGCCGAATTTCCAAAGGCAGATGTGCTTTGTTATCCATCCTTCGGCCTTACCGGCTACTATGCAGAGCGCAACGGATTTATTCTTGGTTGCGAGTGTCAATAATCACTTTTCAGCAAACATGACGAAATATGTCACAGATAATCTGCGACATATTTCGTCCTTTTTTATGAAGGCTGCTCTTTCATCTGCTGTCCATATCGATACATTTTAATTCCCAAATAATGCGCCAATTCCTCCATTAGATTCATCATCTCGTCTAAATCATTGTCACCATTTTCTTTTTCCAACCGCTGTAAAATGCGAGTCTTATACTCGTAAACCTGCTCGTATAAAACGGCCCCTTCCCTGTTCGCATCAAATTCATTTTCGACGCTGACAGGAAGTTCCTCCGGGACCTCCTTTTCTTCAATTTCATCACACATGACAGCATAAATAATCTCTTCTAGGCACAATTGCTTCATTTGCGCCATTTTTGACAAATCTCGCCAATCCATGTCGGTTCTACCTCCTTGCCAAATCTTTGATACCCATATTTTTACATATTTCGCCCTCACATCCTGTCGATAGCCGTCGACAAAATAAAAAATACGAAAAATCTTTTTAGAAGTCTTTTCGTATTTTTAGTATTTATATCAAGCTTCCAATCCATTTGAGAAGACAGTCCTACCTACTTTTATCATAGTCTGAAAGCAGATAGATGTCAAAAGAATTTTCTGTGGACTCCACATTATAAAAGCCCCGAGGCTTAAACCTCGGGGCTTTTTTCTTATCCTTCTATCATTATTGTGTGTTTCTCAGGAACCTTATTCTCATTCTTCGGCAACATCAACTTCAGGACGCCATCCTCAAACTTTGCCTTCACCTCATCATTGGTGACCATATCGCCAATGTAAAAGCTTCTCTGCATACTTCCGGCGTAGCGCTCCTGTCGAATGATTCTACCTTTCTTATCCTGTTTATCCCTGTCCAGTCCCTTGGATGCAGCCACTGTCAAATAACCATTCTGCAAATCCAAATGAATTTCGTCTTTCTTAAAGCCCGGCAAATCAATGTCTACCTCATAGGCATCCTCATGTTCCTTCACATCCGTCTTCATAAGCTGGGATGCACGTTTGCCATAGAGCTTGCGATCCACATCGTCAAATCCTCTAAAGGCCGGAAAATCGAAATCCATAAAATCATCAAATAACTTCTCTCCTAACATACTTGGGTACAACATAAGTCATTCCTCCTTACTCAAAAAATAATTGTTATGTAATCTTGAGCATTGGGACGGATCTCTCTGTTCCTTTGTTCTAAATATGTTATAGCACTTTTTGTTAGCACTGTCAAGAGGTGAGTGCTAATTTTTCTGAATTTTATGGTAGCATGATTCTTACAGCTGCATCTATCGTCTGTTGTTGCTGTTCTTCCGCTGAAATAGCGGCCTTTCCGTCACCCTTCTGGTGTCCGTAGTCCCCAAATTGTTCGTGATTGCCTCCCTCGATACGAATTTCTTCTCCCAAAGCCGGCCAATTCTTCTTATTTGCTTCGTAGTTCTTCCAATTTAAAACCTTATCCTTCGTTCCAACTATAGAAAGAAGCCTCAGGTGATCGGGCAAGGGGTTCGTGGAAAATCCCGCCATAAGCACGAGTCCGTCCAACTTCTCGCCGTATTCCGATGCATACATTGCCGCCATGGCTCCGCCTAAGGAATGACCACCGATATACCACTTATTATAAGCATAATGACGCATAATATTCGTCGCCTTGTCTCTTCCCATAAACGCCATGTGCAACGGCATCTTCACCAAAAAGCAGTCCACACCCTGCTCTGCAATTCCGTACATTAAACGAGCATAGCCGGCTTCATCCACCTTGGCTCCCGGATAGAAGATGTACGCCACCTCAGTTCCCGGTCCATCAAAAAAGTATCCATCCACATCTTTGGTGACCGTAACATACTTTCCGTTCTCTAGATAAAGAAGAGCCTCCTTCGTGGCATGATAATAGGTTCCAAAATATAGAACAAATCCTCCCACAAAGAAAATGAGGGTAAAGAAAAGAAAGGTAAGCGCAATTTTACCTTTCTTACGTTTCACTGCCTTATGTCGTTTCTTCTCCCACAAGAACGTTGCAATTCCGGCAATACCCAAGGATATTACCAACGCCACGGAGCTGATTATGTAACCTTTAATTTCCATACCTTATCTCCTCGTAAGCAAACGTACCTATAACAAAAATCGGAATGACAGGACTTGAACCTGCGACCTCTTGACCCCCAGTCAAGCGCTCTACCAAACTGAGCCACATCCCGATGCCTTTCCATTATACATGGAAAGGATGAAAAAAACAAGTTTTTTCTGTTAAAACAAACTAATCAAAAACTTTATTTCTCCAAAGAATTCCCGGAACATATTGTTGACCAAATACTTCTTTGGAGAGGGTGCCGCAATGCCTACCGCATTGGACAACCCATAGCGTTTTGCGGTCTGAACTGCCCGAAACACATGAAAATCATTGGTTATAATTCCTACTGATGCTCCCTGTTCTATCAAATGGCGGCTGTTCTTAATATTCTCTGCTGTAGTAGTGGATTTGCCCTCCAGCTTAAGACGATCACTGCTGATACCGTGGCTCAACATATAATCCAGCATACCTGCAGCCTCGGTGGTTGGTTCGTTTGCTCCTTTCCCACCGGATAAAATACAAATGGTATCCGGATTCCGCTTCATATATGCACGGGCTTCTTCCAATCGGTATTTCAACACTTTACTGGGCCCGCTTTTCCGAACCTGCGCCCCCAGTACAATGATATAATTCAATCCTTCCTCGCCCTTTTCGTTCATGCTTCCGATTACCAGGGCTTCTACCGCCAGAAAGGATGCAAAACCCACGCAAAGAAGGCTGATTACCGTAATCCTCAAACGCTTTGGCAACTTCTTCCACAATTCCAGCTTGGTTGCTGCTGCCAACAACATGAAGCAAATGCTCAACAGCACCCACACCACAAAAAAGCCGGTGCCGGAACCAACCTGCCTTATAACATTGGCATAGAGCATGCAAAAAAGCGCCAGAATCAGCCAGATTCCCATCAATAGCTTCTTCATGGAATCCTCCTAGTAAATGTCGCTATTCGGCATTACAAGAGCTGCCACGATATATGCAAGTAATCCACTGCCGCCCATGCAGCAAAACAGCACCCATGCCAGACGAACGATGGTGGAATCAATCTCAAAATACTCCGCGATTCCTCCGCAAACACCTGCTAACTTCTTGTCTCTATTGCTCTTATATAATCTCTTTCCTTCCATATTGTTTCTCCTTTCTTATTCACTTTTGGCACTATTCTTTGCCTGTGAGACCATTATAGCACAGGCTAAACCCAGCGGCAAACCTTATGTTCTTACACTTCTGTCACTTTTTCCAATTAGCACATTCATTTCATGAATTATTTGTGAATTATTCTGTCAAGAAACCAAGTATACTATTTTCATAGAGTAACCCAAACATAGCTAACATCCATACAAAGGAGGATTTTATGACTACTACAATTCCGGAGCTTTTCGGTAGCATGGTTTTTAACGACGCCGAAATGAAAAAGCGTCTTCCCAAGGACGTTTACCGCGCTTTTTTAAAGACCATTGACGAAGGCACTCCCCTGCCTCTGGACCTTGCAAACGTACTGTCCCATGCCATGAAGGATTGGGCTCTCGAAAAAGGTGCAACTCACTTTACCCACTGGTTCCAGCCCATGACCGGTATCACGGCTGAGAAACATGACTCTTTTCTTTCCCCGGAACCCGGCGGCTACGCCTTAATGACCTTTTCCGGAAAAGAATTGGTAAAGGGAGAACCCGACGCATCATCCTTCCCTTCAGGCGGACTTCGTGCCACCTTTGAAGCCAGAGGCTATACAGCTTGGGATCCAACCAGCTACGCCTTTGTCAAAGACGATACTTTATGTATCCCCACCGCTTTTTGTTCTTACAGCGGTGAATCTCTGGACAAAAAAACTCCCCTTTTGCGCTCTATGCAAGCGCTTGAAAAACAAACCCTTCGTGTACTGAAACTTTTCGGTGAAAACGATGTTCGACATGCTACTCCGATGGTAGGTTCCGAACAGGAATACTTCCTGGTAGATGAAGCATTATATCAGAAAAGACCGGATTTAATTTATACCGGCCGCACACTTTTTGGTGCAAAACCCCCTAAGGGCCAGGAGATGGACGACCACTATTTTGGTTCCTTAAAGCCCCGTGTATCCGCTTTTATGAAAGAACTGGATCAAGAATTGTGGAAGCTGGGAATTGCCGCCAAGACAAGACATAACGAAGTGGCTCCCGGACAGCACGAGCTTGCTCCGGTATTTTCCAGTACCAATACCAGTACCGATCACAATCAGCTTACCATGGAAATGATGAAACGAATTGCTAGCCGTCACCACATGGTTTGTCTGTTACATGAAAAACCTTTCGCAGGAGTAAACGGTTCCGGTAAACACAACAACTGGTCTATTTCCACGGACAAAGGTGACAACCTTTTCGCCCCCGGTGCATCTCCTTCACAGAATGCCCGTTTCTTACTGTTTTTAACCGCAGTAATTTCTGCCGTAGACGATTATCAGGATTTATTACGTCTTGCTGTAGCCACTGCCGGAAACGATCACCGTCTTGGCGCTAACGAGGCTCCGCCGGCTATTGTTTCCATTTTCCTTGGAGACGAGTTAATGGATGTGGTAAATTCCATTATTCAGCGTACCAGCTACCAGGATAGGGAAAAAGCCTTCCTTTCCATCGGTGCTGACGTGCTTCCCACCATCCGCAAGGATGCAACCGACCGGAATCGTACTTCTCCAATTGCTTTTACCGGAAATAAATTTGAGTTCCGTTCCGTCGGTTCTTCCGCCTCCATTGCAGGCATTAACATTGTAATCAACACCATTGTAGCCGATGCTTTAGGACGCTTTGCGGACCGTTTGGAAAAAGCATCCGATTTCTCCGGTGAATTGGATAATCTGATTCGAGAAGAATTGACCGCACATCAGCGCATCCTGTTTAACGGAAACGGCTACAGCGATGACTGGGTCCGTGAAGCAGAAAGACGTGGTCTTTCCAATCTCGTATCCACTGTAGAAGCACTGCCTCAATTCGTAACGGAGAAAGTATTTTCTTTGTTCGAGCAGCATCAGGTTTACAATCGTACGGAAGTCATTGCACACTATGAGATTTTATTGGAAAACTACTATAAGACCATTCATATTGAAGCATTAACCCTTGCAGACATGGTAGAAAAAGAAATTCTTTTTGCCTCAGGAAATTATCAGGATCAGCTGGCGCAACGAATTATGCACAAAAAAGACCTTGGTCTTTCTACCGCCGCTGAAGAAAGCACATTGGCACAGGCTGCAGAAAGCACCAATGAGCTTTATTCCCTTCTTGGCCGTTTAAAGGAGGAGACAGCTACCGCAGAACTGCCGTCCGATTCTTTATCCACTGCTGTTTACTATCGCCAGCAGGTATTGCCTTGCATGGAAAAAATGCGAACAGAAATCGACCGGCTGGAAAGCCAGATTCCATCTTCCATTTGGCCATATCCAACCTACGGTGATCTTTTATTTTCATTAGAAGGAGAGCCCCGGCGCCACTAGGTGCCGAGGCTCTTGCCTTATACTTCTTCCACATAATCTACAAAATCCAAACCATTAATCATTTCCAGCACTTCCTGATGGGAATGGTGTTTCCCCAATTGGATATCAATAATTAATGCTGCATCTTCTCCCTGAAGGGTCTTCTCCTTGGTCTTGGTAATACTGTTAATCACAATACCGGCATCCCGTATTTCCTTCCTAAGGCGACGTACACCGCTGTTCTCTTCAACCTCTACATAAAGGCTCATCAACCGTGTATGTTCACTTACACGCTGATGTAAGTACACCAGAAAGATATTGGCAAACATCACCAAAACAAAACAGGTTACGCCCACCACCAAATAACCGGCACCGATGGCCATACCCATACAGGATGTAACCCAAAGGGAAGCTGCTGTAGTAAGTCCTTTAATCTGATTTCTTCCGGTTACCAAAATGGTTCCCGCTCCCAGAAAACCGATACCACTAACAACACCGGAAGGAATACGACCGATATCCACATTATCTCCTACCAGTCCTCCCAGATAAATATTTAGCACCATTGCCACTGCGGAACCTAAGCTCACCAGGGCAAAGGTCTTTATTCCGGCACTATGCCGTCTTACAATACGCTCCCAGCCAATCATACTGCCGAAAGCGGTTGCAATAACAAGTCGGATTGCCACTGCCACATCACTCATGCCTTCTAAATACTGTAATACATCGCTCATCCTGTCTTCTCTCCTACTCTTCCATGATGTCTTCTAAGGTCTTAAGATAAATATTTTCATCCGTGATACCACTTTCTGTACGGATTCTTGTTGCGTATTCTGCCCGCAGGGTTACCGCCGTTCCATCTATCTTTGTAATCTTGTTAAGACGTTTTACGATAGCTTTTGCCAGCTCCTCCAAATCCTGCTTTTTCTCCACATACGTTAAAACGGAAAATACCGATTCCTTCACTCTCGCCACCGCACAGGTCTGTCCGGTAACCTGAAGGATTTCCTCGCCCATTCCCCGCAATACTTCTTTGGCAAAATCCTCTCCCAGAGTTTCCTGAATCCGTCTATGCTTGTCATTCTTCAAAATAATCACACCATAGTTCCGACCATTGTCTCCAAACTGCATGGCATAGTCAATCATAGCATCCAGGAAAGAATGAATACTCATTAAGCCGGTTACATTATCCAACTGCTGGTTCTTTTGCCAATTATGCTCCCGTTCTTCCGAATTATCAACAAAATATCCCACCAGACCAATGATTTTTCCACTTCCGTAAATTGGCATTTTGTAACATATAATATTGTGAATTACACCGCGTACAATACACTGTCCCGGCAATGCCAAAACCTTCTTGCCATTTCTAAGAATGTCAAGTTCTTCGCCCTGGTAAGGGCCATTATCCACGTGCCAGCCCATATCTTCATCGGTTTTACCAATAACTTCGTCAACGGACTGCATTCCATAAAAGTCCAAGAAAGATTGGCTTACGCCTCTGAATCGGCGCTGAGCATCCTTCCAGAAAAACTTCACTCCGGAATTCCATATCATATTATCCCAAAGGTTGGCATATTCCACCAATGTAGCGCTTTCCTCTTTTCCTTCGGGAAGCAGATGTTTTAAATCAACAGTGGTCTCTTCTTTCCCCGCATCTTGAGATAAATTATCCTTCAGGCAATACAAAACTTCACTTTTCCCTGTTCTGGGCAAAAGCATCAAGGATATTTCTTTTTGATAGTAGGTTCCGCCATCATCTTTCACACGGAACAGCTTTGATATATATCCTTTTCCGGACTCCTCAATTCGCTCCACCATGGTGGTAGGATCCATAAACCGAATATATTCTTCCTGAGACGGCGGGAATATACGACTACGGGCGAATTCATCTATTCCCGTACGTAAATCATTGTACACCAGCACCCCGTTTTGAGCATATCGGAAAGATCCGAACAAAGGAGATGAGGTATTCTTTTTTACATTAATCAGATGTACCATATCAAACAACATGGTCAGTGAACGCACCCGGGCATCCAGACGATCCTTTTCTTTTCCCTTCTGATCTATGGTGATATTGGTTATGGTTCCTGTAAACAGGGTATAGTTTAAGTTTGTAGCAATCACCTGTCCACGGAAGCAAAAATAATTTCCGCCTTCGGTATAATAAAAGTTCTCCAGGTTACCGGTTTTTTTCATATATTCCGCGTACTCCCGGTATCGTTTTGCCACCTCTGTACTGGAACGATAAATACGATTATCGGTCTGACGCAAATTCGGTTCATCTTCGAAAATCTGCTCTTTGTACGCCTTGTTCATAAACAGGGTATTAAACTCTTCGTCACCGTACTCCACAATCTCCAATGGCGTATCCGTATACCTTGCATGAAGACTGGCCGTTTCGTAAAATCGTCGCCATCTGCGTTCTTCCACTGCAATCCCGTTTTCTTGCATGTGTACAAACATATCATCCACCGGTTCCGGCTTGCCGTAATAGTATCCCTGGATTTTTCCACATCCCACCTGAGTTAAGAAATCCAATTGTTCTCTGGTTTCCACACCTTCTGCCAGGGTATGAATGCCAATATCTTTGGCCATGGTAATGGTTGCCCGGACAATGTCCTTTGCTTTTTCCGTAAATGGGGTTAAAAAGCGCATATCCAGCTTTAACATATCGAATTCAAAATCCTTCAAGAGGGTAAGGGAAGAATATCCGCTTCCAAAATCATCCATCCAGATTTCATAACCTGCATTCCGAAAATCTGCAATCACCTTATTCATCAGATCTTCATCAGAAGCAATCATGCTTTCCGTTATCTCTATATGAATAAAATCCCTTGGTACGTCATATTTCTCCACAGCAGTTTCCACCACAGAAAGCATATCGCATAAAATGAAATCCAGACGGGAGAAATTCACAGAGGCCGGAACCACCGGCAATTTCTTTTCTTCACGTTCGTGGATGTAACGACAAACCCGTTCCACCACGTAAGAATCCAGTTTATGAATCAGGTTATTCTTCTCCAGCACTCCGATAAACTGATCCGGAGGTAAAAATCCCACCTCAGGATCAATCCAGCGAACCAGGGATTCTACTCCGCACAGTTGCTCCGTAAGGGTACGAATAACCGGCTGGAAGTAAACTTTAATCCACTCGTTTTCCAAAGCTTCTGAAAAGCGACGCAACACGTACTCCTCGGTTTTCATCCGCTCTTCCAATAATTCGGTATATTCGATAATATCTGTCTGAGGATCATTCTTGATATAGTCACAAGCCACCTTTGCATGGGAAAGTGCAGATTCCATGTTAAACTCACCATTGGGTGTAAAGCGGTAAATTCCGTATTTCCCAACGATATTATAATGGCTTCCGTACTTCTCTCGAAAAACTTTTGCTACTTCCTCGGTTTTCTCATAAACCTGTTCATATTTGGTAAACACCGCAAAATGATCGTCGGAAAGTCTGGAAACAAAGGCATCCTCAAAAACAATACCTAATATCTCCGCAATAATCATCAAACAGGCATCGCCCTCCGCCACGCCTTTATTGATATTTAAAAGCTTAAAATTAACAAAATTCAGGTACACAATGGCGTAATCCTCTGTGCCGGTTCCTGCCAATCGGTCATTTACACCATTGACATAGCTACGGAATCGTCCCTTACCATATAATCCGGTAATACGGTCAAGCTCTGCAGATTCACTTTCATACTCTCTGGAAATAACAAAGACATAGAAAAGATCGCCTTCCACCTCGTCCCGCACCAAGGTACCGTAATCCTCCATCAGGCGGATATTTCCCTTTTTGGTACGAATATGATAATAGACATGGTCAAAAGCGTTACCGGAATCATAAATTTGAGAATCAATCTCTTTTTGCACCGACTGAAGCTGGGTTGCATTTACGATTCCGTCAAAACTGTTTCCCACAAACTCAATAAACTCCTCGTAAGAATCACACTCAAAGAGGCGAACCATATTCTGATTCGCATAAAGCAGTTCATGTCCCTCCCCCGCACGGTAAACAAATGCCCCTCCCGGCATTCTTTCCGTAAACAAATCAATCAGGTTCTGTCTCATCTCACAACTATCCATGGATGCCGCCTTTCTGCTTTGTCCTTAAGCTCTGTATAAAAAACTATCCTTCCCTTTCTCTTTAATCTCATACAACAGTTCATCTGCCTGTTTCGTTACAATTATCATGTCCTCCGGCTCCGTAATATACGCCTTAATACCGCCGATACTTACGGAAACCCCAAGTACCTTTCCTTCTGCAGCAATCTCATGTACCCGTTCATGGAGCATTTCCAGATACTTTTGCATGTCCTCATCCACTAAGGGTGTTACGATTAGAAATTCATCGCCCCCCAATCGGAATGTACATTCTTCGCCAAACAATTCCTTCGTAATCTCCGCCACCTGTTGTAACACCAAGTCTCCCATATCGTGTCCATAGGTGTCGTTATAATGCTTGAAGTTATCCACATCAAACATGGCCACAGAAATGGTTTTCCCCACGAAGCTTTCCCATTCCCTCCGCAGAGCATTCCGGTTTCCAATTTTCGTCAACTCATCCTGGTAGGATAATCGCTCCAAAATACGGCTGTAGCGCTTTAATTTCTCATTCGTATCAATGAATCCACAGATAGTATAGTATTTTACCAATCCGATAATATTCAAGAAAAAGATTATCTCTAAAATATTCATGGCAAAACGGAAGTCAAAGATTCCGTTAACAATGAAAAACACTTCTGATATGAAAAAGGTTAGTACCGAAGCAACCAACATTCTTACCGGATGCATCAGTGCCACGCCAAAGGTACACACCAACGCCAGAATCAGCACAAACCCCCGGTCTCCCTCCTGACGGTACAACATGGTCAGCACCATAGCATCCAATAAAAAGGCGGCATAATACATGCCCAACACTGCTCCATGGCATCGGAAGCATTCTGCAATCCTTTCATTCGTCTTACGTAAATACCACCATACTGCAGCGGACAAAAGGGACATAGCTAAATACAGTATTTCCGAGTATCTTTGTATCCACCGTTCCGGCTCTGTGGGAAAGAATCCGTACTTGCGACCATATCCCAAGAAAAATCCCATCTCAATGATAGCCATTAACAGCGCAACAATCTGGGTCAGATAATTGTTCTGTCTGGCAATACCAAGTAAAACCTCAGGACTCTTTTCCTCAAAAATACCCTTCAGTACGGTATTTACTTTTCTTCTATCGCTCTGCACCGTTGCCATACCTTCTGCTCCTTTTTCCGTGACTATCCCGTAACAAAGTTTCTGTTATTAAATTATATCACGATTGTTTTGTTCCGCAAGAAACTTCACCGCATCTACATACAATTTTAACTTCTATAACGCTTACTATAACCAAAAAAGAGCATCCCCTGTAACCAATGTCATTAAGTTAAGCCCTTTTAACAAAGAAAGACCCCTTCGGATTCCATGACAGGAAAAACGGAGTGGTTTCTTTTTCCGAGTGTGCATATGCCATCACTAGATCCAATTGCGCACTCTATACGGTTCTTTATAAAATCAGTTTGAATATAGACTGGTTTTCCGTCAAAAAGATTCACCATATTAGGCAAAACACGTACTTTATCTCGAACAGCACCTTTTAATACATTTGAGCCTACACCCTTTTTAATCCAATCTTGAACCTATGTCTAAAGGGCTTTCTTCTGCCTCTTAAGTATACCCCAATAAATAACTCCCTTGACAAGTATCACTTCAATTATGACATATATCAAACCGCATAACATCCATTTTATTCCTAGCGGATCATTATTATATACCACTTTGTCAAAAAAAACGGTTACATAATTATTCCTCAAAAGAAATGCGCTTATAATTGCCATAATACCTGCAATAATCATTGTACGTTGGTACTCCCGCTTAATCAAATGCTTTTGTATCCGACTCTTTGTCATCGAAAATACAATGGATGAGTAATTACATTACCGCACTTCCTTCAACAACTCGCATACACTGCGATGAAAAAGAACGGCATATGCAGGAAAGTTCCCGCATATGCCGCTTTTTCACATTTTCTTTTACAGTAACGCCTTTTCAATGGCTTCTAACAGCTTCCCTTTGCTGGCCGGCTTCAACATATAACCCGCAGGCAAGAGCTTTAACACTGCTTCAATGTGCTCCCGGTCATTGACGCTGGTAAGAAAGATAACCGGAATATCTGCCAGTTCCTCTTCTGATTGAATCATTTCCAGGGTCTGCTTTCCGTCACAGACCGGCATCTCATAATCCAGTAAGATCAGATCCGGACGCTTTTTTCCCATCATGGTCATGGCTTTTACACCGGAGGGTGCGATCATCACCTCATAATTCTCTTCTAACATTCCTTTGATGCTGCGAAGGGTGGTGGCTTCATCATCAATCACCAGCACGCGCTTTTTCCCGGTTGCTTCTTCCTCCTTGTCCAGTTCCTCCACCGAAAGATTTAACCGTCTTGCAATTGCCTCCAGCACCTGGCTGTTTTCCAATGGTCGGGTGAGATTTTCAAACTGACTGCTTTCGTAGAATTTCAAAAAACGCTCTCTTTCCCCTTCGGTTCCGATGGTAAGCACCGGCATTTTGTGCTTTGCAAGCTCGTCAAAAATCCCCACCTCCACTTCCATAATGCCAATCAAGCTTACCAGCACCAGATCCGGACTCGTCACAGCAAGCATCCCTGCTATGGTCTCCCGGTCATCCGCGCACAGCTGAACCTGCACGAACTTTTCTATGTAAGCGTTCACGTCCTTCATAATCTGGTTCATTTTTCCCACGAACAAAATCTTCTTCATGTCTGCTCTCCCATCGTCTATAATTGTGATAAAATCTCATCCATTATATCGTCTGCCTTCTCCTCATCAAGCCCCGTCACCGCCTGATGTAATTCCTTGATCTTTGTAAGAATCTTAGGCGGATAGGCATAATCCGAAAGCTCCTTCACAAGACGGTCTGCTTCATCCACTTCCATCTCCTCCAAAGCCTGCTTAAGCAGGTTAAAGTACGCTTTTACCTTGGCACTTTCGTATTGAGGCTTTTCTTCGTCAGTCTCCTCACCGAGACCGAATATACCACGAAGCTTCTCTTCATAAGCATACCATTCCTTTAAGAAAATACTGTGAATTGCATAAATTGTTTCCAATTCCTTGTCATGTGCCGCATATTCCAATACCTTCGCCATGCCTGCCAGCGTAAAAATTCCAAGCATTGCCGACAGCCCCTTCATGGCATGCACCAAAATCCGATACTCTTCCACTGCCTCTTCGGAAGGAAAACGTTTTAACATTTCATCCAGATTTTTCCCATGTACCGGCAGCATTTCATAAAAATCACGCAGAGTATCTTTTAACAGTTGTTCGTCGGAAAGATGCATCCACGCCACTTCCCAGTCGATTCCATCCACCATGGGAAACTCCGGTGCTTCCTGTGTCTGCAGCTTCGTTTCATCCTCATCAACCGGTGCTGCCAGCAACAGCTCCCGGGGCAATGCCTCTCTGATGGCTTCTTCCAGTTTTCTGGAAACAATGGGTTTTGAGACGAAACCATCGAAACCTTCCTTTAAGTAATTTTCTCTCGCACCGGTCACCGCATTGGCTGTTAGTACATAAATCTTCGTATTCTGACAGACTGACTTTTGATCCTTTCGGATGGCTTTCATGGCCTCCACTCCGTCCATTTCCGGCATCATGTGATCCATGAAAATAATATCATACCGGTTTGCCGCTGCTTTTTGCACCGCTTCTTTTCCCCCTGCGGCTTCCTCAATCTGTATCTGCGTTGCTTTTAAAAGGCTTAAAAATACTCTCCGGTTGGTGGCATTGTCATCCACCACCAGTACCTTCGCCTCCGGTGCAATAAAGGATTCCGTATAGGAATATTCCTCTGCTGCCTGCTTTACCCGCTCTTCAAAATTACCGATGGGGGTTTCGTCCTTAATCTCCTGTAAAAGGTCGAAGGAAAACGTACTGCCCTTGCCGTAAACACTTCCCACTTCGAGCTTACTGCCCATAAGTGCTAGAAGCTCTACAGTGATATTCATTCCCAGCCCGGTTCCTTCAATATTCCGGTTTCGTTTTTCTTCAATCCTTGCAAAATCCTCAAAGAGCTTCGGCAGATCCTCTTCCTTAATGCCGATTCCCGTATCCTCCACTTCAAAATGAAGAAGCTGCTTCTCCCCTTCTCTGTGTCCGCTTACACGGAACCATACGGTTCCCTCATTGGTATATTTTGCGGCATTGGTAAGGATGTTGGTCAGTATCTGGCGGATCCGCACATCATCCCCATAAAGCCTGGAAGCAAGATTCTCCTGCACCTGTATCACAAGCTCTAAATTTTTCGCCTTGGTTCGCACCGATATCATGTTCACAAGATCGTGGATCATGCTGCTTAAATCGTATTCTACCGGCACGATTTCCATTTTACCGGATTCAATCTTTGAAAAATCTAAAATGTCATTAATCAAGGACAACAGCATTTGTCCCGATGTAAAGATATCCATTGCATATTCCCGGATGGATTTCTCCCTGCTTTCCCGAAGGATCATCTCATCCATACCTAAAACCGCGTTAATTGGTGTACGGATCTCATGGGACATATTTGCAAGAAACTTTCCCTTTGCCTCGTTTGCCAAAAGAGCTTCCTGTTTTGCCGCCTCCAATTGCCGGTTCTGCTCTTCCAACTGTTTCTGCCTTTCTTTCGCAGCCTGACGGTTTATCTGTATCATAATGACCACCTGCTGGACAGCCACAAATATAAAAAATGCCGTATGGGCTACCACCATTATCACCTTTTCCCAGCCCGTGGAAAAACCAATCCAGCCGCCCAGATTGATAACATCCGCTCCGATAAGCAAAACAAAGCCTGCCATCTCCCACCAGATAAAGGTAACATATTTTTTTATCCGAATGTGGCAAAGCATCGCCAAAAGCAGCAAAAAGCTTACCATCTGTACAATGGTCAGTATCAGATCATAGTAGTCAAAATAGCTGATCACATTCTGTTTTTGAAGAATAGAGGTAAGTAATATTACAAGTAGCGACACATATAGAAGTCCGTTTACTCTTTTGCGGAAATACCGCTCCACCTGTTCTTTATAAAACAGAATAAGCAGCGGTGTGGAAAGTGCCAGTGCCATGATGCGAATGTGCTCTAAAAACCATTGGTTATCCATCATCAGAAACAAGACATCCATAGCCGCCCAGTGGTAAATGATCATGGTAAGTGTCATCAAAACCGCATAGCCGCCCTTTCGGCCTTTCTGGTGATTGAAAAACTGCAGCCCATCAATAAACAGGATCACCACCGCCGCAATCCCCATAAGGATGCCGCAGACTATGATAAAAGCGCTGGATTGAATGGAGTGGATAACTGCCACATCCCGCTTTGCAATGGTCACATCGGACATGGTAATGCCTTTTCTATCATTGACCTGCGTCAGTGTAATTTCAATGTTTCCGCTTTTTGCCTGTTCCGGAAGGGAAATGACCAGTTTTCCCTCTTCTTTATTATCATCGGTGTTTTCGGAAATCTCTGCGTCACTGTTCACATCGGTGCTATCCGCATCTTCTGCCGTATCCGCTGCCCCAACTGTGGTCTTTCCATTGTTTTCCTCCTGTGAATTTTCCGCATTTTTATCGTCTCTGCGGCCTCTTCCACCGTAAACCGGAATTCCATCTACCAATACCCTTGCCTTTGCATTGGTCGCCTCCGTACTCAATGCAAGCCCTATATAATCCTCTCTCATTTCGTGAGAAAAGGTTATGGTTGCTGCCTTATCATAAGGAATGTAAATTGGAAGGGTTACCTCCTTACTGTTTCCCTCTGCATCCGTCATCATCCAGCCCTCCGTAAGGGAATATACCTTTCCGAAGGCGTTTTCCGCCTCTTCCTTATCAAAGGTATTCACTACGGTATGGGCAAGTAAAAGAACAAGACAGAGCATCAAAACCGGCCAGATCCATTTACTGAGTTTCTTCATAGAGGGGACTCCTTTCTCAAAGCTTCTTGCACACAGTATTCTCCAATAAAACTATCCCCATTGTAGCATGAGTATGTGTTTTTTTTCAAAACTGCACTGGAAATACCGGAAATCCAGACAATAATTGCCACCATCACCATCGCGTTGCCACCGCTGACTTTACCGATCAGTCTGGCAATTACTTCCAGAACGCCGGTCTGCTCCAATCCTCCTACGACGATGAACAGTCCCACAAAAAACAACAGCGTTTTGTAATCCACACACTTCAGAACCTCCGGGGCTTTTCGACCGGCTGCCAGTAAGGTTGCCGTAGCAATGACCGTTCCGATAAACGCCACCGTCAGCCCGGTCTGGGCGTGGGTAACCAGCATCGCCACCGCCGCAAGGAAAATAACGGTGCTGACCGCAAAATCTTTTCTGTTGGTAATTGCCTCCGAAGGCTTGGGCATGGCATCCATCGAAACCGGTTCTCCAGTTGTCCGGCTTAATTCTTTGCGAAAAACCAGATAAAAATATACCACCACCGCAATTAGGGAAATTCCGGCAATCAGTCCCGTATTCATCACGAAATCCGCAAAGGAAAATCCCAGCGAAGTTCCCACGATAATATTGGGCGGATCACCGCACATGGTCGCCGAACCTCCCAGATTCGCGCAGAATATCTCCGAAAGAACCATCGGAACCGGATTGAATTTTAAAAGCTGCGCCAGTTCCAGCGTAACCGCCGCCAAAAATAAAATAACCGTAATGCTGTCAATAAACATTGCCAGCACAAAAGACATCACCATAAAGGTAATAAAAATCGGAATCACCTGATAGTGTACGGCTTTGGCAATGGTCATGCACAACCAGCGGAAAAATCCCGCTTTTGCCATTCCTTCCACCATGATCATCATACCGGCGATAAACAAAATGGTCGCCCAGTTAATTCCGCCGGTGCTTTCTTTTGCCTGACCGGCTTCATACCAGAAGCTGATCGTAAAAATATGCCGGACATTCAAGGTCTCCATAATCGCACCCATATCGTGCATGGCCAGTCCGAAAACCAATGCCAGTGTTGCCAGTCCACAGGCAAGGGTTATCTTATAACGTTCGATCTTATCCATGATAATTAAGATGAACATCAGTAAAAAAATTGCAACTGCTAAAATCTGTGCAATCATATCACTTCATCTCCTGTCTTTTCTGATGATCTACCGGAGTATTTCATCAATTGTGGAAACGGTACTAAAGGTACCTTTATTTCTTGATATGATTTCCTTCATTTTTTGTAACTCGAAGTAGTTAATATAACATATCAAGGTTTTGTTTTCCCCCGCAATCACACCATAGGAATCCATCACCGTACAGGTTTTTTTCAGTTCATTTTTTATTTCCTGAATAATCGCCTCCGGATTCTTGGTAATGATCGTCACCTGCTTGATCGATTCAAAATGATCCGTCACATTTGTTATCACCGTCGTGGCAACCACATACACCAGAAGGCTCATCAATGCTGCGTTGGTATTGATCACCCAGAACGCAACAAAATAAACGATGCCGTTAAAAATGAGAAGAATCGGCATCATTCCGTGGTTTCTTCCGGTTCGTTCCGTCAGCTTGTTAATAATGATGTTGGCAAATATTTCCGAGCCGTCAATGCCCCGACCACGATCATCAGATAGGATAACAGGGTTTCCATTTGCTTTCGCATAGTAATCCTCTCCTATTTGTCGCTTTTCTGATCTTCGTCGTTTCCGTCGGTTGCAGAATCCTTCTTTTTCTCTTTGGAACCGCTAAAGTTTTCCATGAAGAAAATGACGCCGCCGGCTACTACCGCAATCGCGATGAATCCAATTGCCATTGCATTCATCATATCAGACACACCTCTTTTCCATATTCAGTTTCTCATTTAGGGTAATGCTGACAGAATGCTACTTTTCGCCGTCCTTCGCATGCATAAAGAAAATTGTATATTGTTCAAAATGATTGTTTTTATCGGCATGAAACCGATTACAGACCATAAAAAAGAGTAACAAAGGAAGCCATACCATCAGTAAAACCAATGTGTATGGCAAATTTGAAAAATCTACTCGTTGTGCGGAACCTTTTTCCAATTCCACAATCGGCTTAAGAGGCAGGCTACGCACTTCAAGTCGCTCATTATCGGCAACCGAGAGTCGTTCCTGTCTCTGCCCCATATCAACCTTTCCAACATTGACAGCGTTTACATTGGAATATCCGTAAACCGCGCATGCAACCGTCAGAAGGATGATCAAATATATACTGACTACTCTTTTCATAGTACCCATTATAAGCTTTTTTTCAGGATTGTCCAGCTAATCTAAATAATTTGCTTCCTGTCCTTACTTTTCCAGCGGATTCATCCGTGCTTTCATGCGATCCGCATCGGTAACCGGACGCAGAACACGGCAGGGATTGCCCACAGCAATCACGCCAGCCGGAATATCCTTATTTACCACGCTTCCGGCTCCGATCATGGAACCTTCCCCGATGGTAACGCCGCCGAGAACCGCTACATTGGCTCCCAACCATACGTTATCTTCCAGAATGATCGGCGCAGAGGTGCCGATGCCCTCCATGCGTTCCTCCGCTACAAGCGCATGTCCCGGACAGGCCAGCACACAGCCCGGCGCGATAAACGCCCCGTTCCCAATGTGAACCGGAGAGGTATCCAGAATCACACAATTGTAGTTCATGAACATAAACCCGTGTACATGAATATTGAATCCATAGTCACAGCGAAAACTGGGCTCAATAAAGGTTTTATCGGAGCAGGTTCCCAGCAACTCCTTCAAAATTGCCTGCCGCTCCTCCTGTGCATCCGGCGATGTCTGATTGTACTTCCAACAAAGTCTCTGCGCATTTTGCTTGTAGTCCTGCGGCACTTCAAAAGCGCTGTTTACATAACGTTCCGTGGAACGAACCAGTTCATGTATTGTCATATTACGATTCCTTTTTATTTCTTTCCATATTCTCCTATTGAAAATTTAAAAACAATTATGGTTTCTGTATTCATCTCTGAAAAGGATTTATTAAGTTCTGAATTTTCATCATACCATTTCACATATTTAAATGTAACTTCCGGTGTCTGCATTGCATCTAATTCAAGAACAAATCGTTCCACGCTTTTTTCCGGAAAAGATATATTTTCGTATGCTTTAACCGTCATATAGCCATCATCAAATATCCGCCAACCACACTTACCGGTATCTATTGGTAATATGATTTCTAAAGTATAATCTTTTATTGTAGTATATTCTATAGGAATTTCATTTTTTGCACCCGGCTGAAAACTGATTTCTTCACCATTTACTACCACAACATCTTCCCTCGGAGAATAATTCTTTTGGGCTGGAAAATTAACATCTTTCCCCAGAACACTTTCAATTCTTACCTGCTTATCCTCTTCTATATCGAAATTTTCTTCTTTCGGTGAAGTCGTTTCCTGCGTTACCTCAGAATTTCCACATCCTGAAGTAGCAAGTAGAATCATTACAATTGCTATTGACAAAATTTCTTTTTTTAAAGTACTACTCCGATTTTTCATACATAATCTCCTTTAATATTTTTTAGTAACGAAAGGACGCTATTTTATATCGTTAAAATAGCGCCTTTATTTACCGATGATATTAGAATACACCTGTATATTTCCATGCATCCTTGCCTGAATAATAGAAATTACCACTCTTATTTAATGTTACTGTCCTTATCCCTCCCATAGATGGATTCATTAATATTAAAACCTTATTATCTCCATTATTATTCAAAGATTTTTTCCACTCTTTATAACCAATAAGCGCCACTGCATGACCCTCTAAAAGTAAATGCATAGGATTTCCATTATTAATATTTTCTTTAACCTTACTAAATTGGAGAACACCATTTAATGTTGGATATAAACCGTTTCGATGATACAACTGCACATATTCAGTCCAGATACTCTCCCTTTTCCAATCCTTTCCATATATTGATCTTGCTAATTCCTGTGCTGTTTTTGATGTATTTTCATAATAATTTATAATACATGCGCAGGTCGCTGCCCAGCATGTTGGTCCCTCTTGCTTTACTGGAGTTACATTTAATTGACGTACAATCGGTCTTTCATCTGGATATTCAGGACTATCTATAACAATATTTTCTATATTATATAAAAAATCAGATATATTTATTTCAGAACTCAGCCTTTTAATATAACTATCTGGTACACTATTTTCATCCTCGCTTATAGATGTTTTAATAAGATCATTATCCAAATACATCAGAACATAAGTACCATTTACTTTAGTTTTTGCAATTTCTGTCAGCTGATCCACATATTCTGTTGACATTTGAGATTCAAACTCATTATCTTCTTGTTCAATTTCTAGTGTTGCAACAATTTTCCCCTCCTAACAATTGGAGCTAAAAAAATAATGTCATCATTATTTTTATTATATACACTGACAATTTTTCCCAATCGAAATTGCTTAAGATTTGAACCAAAAGAAATCGCATTTTCATTTTGAGCCAGATGTACAGACAAAATATTTTTTGCATATTCACGCATTTCTGGAGTAATAGTCACACTTTTAATAATTGCACTATTATTCATTTCGGTGTCCGTAGGATTTTCTTGAATCCCCGCTGCATGGCATTTCACTCCTGTTACAAGTATAAAAATTGCTAAAATTCCTAATACCTTTCTAATATTTTTCATAATATCTGTTCCTTTCTATTGAGTATGCTTACATATTGTTCCTCTTAACCATCTTTCTATAGTTTTTCTACATTTTTAATCTTTTTCCTTTCAACTTAGTCATCTTCTGCAGAAATATGTTATCTTTTGCGCAATCTCACTATATCATTTTTTTAAAAATAAAGCAAACAAAGTTTGAATTGTTTGGCAATTCAAACTTTGTTTGCTTTATTTTGCATTTTATGATACGTTAAAGGAAAATCATTTAGGAGGTTCTTATGAAAAAGAAATTACTTATTACAGCATTTACACTTACTTTACTCTTTTGTAGCATTTGTCAGCTATGTCATAGCTGCACTTCATCTGATCAGTCAGTTCAGAAAACGTATCTTGCTGATGAATCAGGAGATAATAAACCAAGTCCGCCACAACCAAATAGTAATAAAGCTTAAAGTTTTATCAGTTCATTTCGCATAAACTCTTCACCTGAAAAATCTTCTATTAACTCAGCAATATCAATTAGCCAAGACAGCAGTTCTTTATTTGCTGTCTTGGTTTCTTCTTTTTTATTCCACCAAATGGCATATATAATATCTTCTATTCTTGCCAAACCTTTTATATAATAAGAAAAATTAATAATTTTCCAGCAATAACTATTTGATACTACAAATCTACCACAATTTCCATATTCACTTTGTATTATATCACCCATCATTCCCAAAAGTGGTGCATAGCTAAACTCTTCAAAGGTATCCATCTTTGCATTACAAAAATCCTCGATCATATGGAATAGGGATTCGTATTCCGCATTTTTCTCAGCTACTTGCAAATAACCACAGAGATACCGGAATTCATATTCTGCAAAATACTTTCTTCCCTCTCGGAACAAATACTCCCATTCTATCGTTTCTTCAATCATCTGTTTGATTTGTGCGGCACATTGTTCTTTCGTCAGTCTGCCGGTGGCATATAGGAACCATACCTTTCGCCAGCAAAATTCCCGGAGGTTGTTTTCATCTTCTAAGTTGAACTCCCTTTCTAGCTGATCCAGCTTCTTTAATCCCTCTTCCATGCTTCCGTATAATTCACAGTGGTTGATTTCTTCCACCAGCTTCTTCTGCTCTTTGCTTTCTACTGAAAACTCTTCTCTGGTGTACAAAGTAGGAAGATTTAATTTTTTAAAAATGACTTCTACGGTTTTTCCACACGGCTTCCTTTTACCGTCAATAATACTGCGAACTGTACGCACATCCACATTGACATCCCGCGCCATTTCTTCTGCACTATAACCGAACATTTCCATTCGTTTTGCGATTCCGTCACAGATTCCATCTGCATTCTGCATAAGGTAAGGCAAATAGTTTGCTGCTGTCTCTTTTTTCTTGCCTATATAGGAATACATTTTTAAAAGAGCCTGCAAATACTTTTTGCATTGCTTGTGATTCTTTTCTGCTTCTACGTTTGCGATTCCCTTTTCTATTTCAAGCCAAAGCAACTCCTCGTATGCAGAAAGCACCTCCCACAGATAATACCCATTTTTTGTTTCCGCAAATGGCTTACTGCTTTTGTAAATAAAGATTGGTAGTTCAATATATCTATAAGTTGCCATTTTGTTATCGGACACTTACCCTTTGCAATCTCGTATGCATACCATACCGCTTTCGGATAAATCTGACTCATTTGTATTCCATCATACCCGCATTTTTCGCAGTATGTGATAATTTCTAAGATATCCTCCGGCTCATGCTCTGCCTTATAATAAAACCAGTCCAGAAGCATGTCTGTCTCACATACCGCAAGACACTGTTCCCCATATTTCTTTGTTGCAAATCCCGAAACAGTCTGAATTAGCGCTTTTTCCAAAAAAACGGCAATATCTGCATTTTCTCCGCCTGTACACATTTCACAAAATGCCTGCATCCGATAAAGATACTGTGCATGGAGTGGTTCCTTGATAGCATCACATTTTGAAAATAGCACTATCTTTTCCTTGGCAGCATCATATTGTTCCTTTACCAAATCATAAAGTATTTCTGTTCTTTGACAAAAACACTCCCACGCAGGAGGCTGTAACATATAATACATTTTTTTCGTACTATGTCCCAGTCGCTCCATAATTCGAGTTTGTATAAAAACATCCAATTCCCGATGCCCGTTTTCGTAATTTCGGTACTGTGTTTCGGAGCACAATCCTGTGCAGACCTGCTCCGGTGAAAATCCTCTTTCGATTCTCGTTTCTTTTGCATTTTCCCCGATTGTCATGACTTTCCCTCTATATTTTCAAATTCAGTAATTCTAGTCATAACAATAACATACACCCTGACGAACATAATCTCAAGTAGTTATTTGAGATCCATGCTCCAGATTATCATATCTATGCAGGGTGGATCTATAAGTCGAGAATTATATGATTATGATAAGAGTATAGATGTTACAGCTTCGGCATTCGTTCAGCAACGAGAAAAGATCATGCCTGAAATGTTGAAACCATTGTAACGAGCCTCCTCCCGATGTAGAAAATAAGATAGCCCGTCATATCTTGCCTGTAAGACCAGACAGGACGGATACGCGTAAGATGAAACCTAAAACCGTTGTTTTCTTCTTATATCGTGAGTCCGTAGAGGAAATTCCTTTGGAGTTTCTTAACTTAATGGAATTATGGTCATAAAGAAAGAGCCGACTGATATTTTTGTTCAATCGACTCTTATCTTAATGACATTGCCCCTGTAACAGGTGACGCTCTTTTTTGATAATATTGCGTTTTTCCCTTAACCTAACTTGGATAACTCAACAGCTGCCTGAGCCGCAAGTTTTGCATTATTATATACTAACTGGATATTGCTGTCTAAGCTGTCTCCACCGGTTAATTCTTTTACTCTTGCAAGAAGGAACGGTGTAGTTGCTTTGCCGTGAACCCCCTGCTCCTCTGCTTCTTTTACAGCCTGATCGATAGCTTTGTTAATAACATCCGCATCCATGGAATACTCTTCCGGAATCGGGTTGGATACTAAGATTCCGCCCTGCATTCCAAGCTCTTTCTTAACATGGATTGCCTTTGCCAATTCAGCCGGAGAATCAATTCTGTAATCTACTTCCAGGCCGCTGTGTCTGGTATAGAAAGCAGCCAGTTCTTTGGTCTGATAGCCTAATACCGGAACTCCCTTGGTCTCTAAGTACTCTAATGTAAGCGGTAAATCAAGAATTGCTTTTGCACCTGCACAAACAACGGTTACCGGTGTCATTGCAAGCTCTTCCAAATCTGCGGAAATATCAAAGGTCTGCTGTGCTCCTCTGTGCACACCACCGATTCCACCGGTTGCAAAAATAGAAATTCCTGCCATTGCAGCAATGATCATGGTAGTTGCTACAGTAGTTGCTCCGTCCATTTCTTTTGCAACGATGAGTGGTAAATCTCTTCTGGAAACCTTGGTTACACCCTGACCGGTTTTTCCAAGATATTCGATTTCTTCCTTGCTTAATCCTGCCTTTAAACGTCCGCCGATGATAGCGATTGTTGCCGGAACGGCACCGTTATCACGTAAAACTTTTTCCACGTTTAATGCTGTCTCCACGTTCTGTGGATAAGGCATACCGTGAGAAATAATGGTAGACTCTAATGCTACAACCGGTTTACCGGCCTTTACTGCTTCTGCTACTTCCGGTGATACATCTAAATACTTCTTGAAATCCATACTTATTCTCCTTTACTTTTCAATCTGCGCTCTTTCCAGCGCTGCTTCAAAACTTAATGATGGGTTATTGGTTAATCTTGTTTCCAGGGTAATACTTGCCGATGCCATTCCCAGCATCACAGAATCCGCCAATGAATATCCACGGCAGAATCCGGTTGCCAGTCCGGATAAAAGCGCATCGCCAGCACCGTTTCCGTTTACCATATTGGAGGGCAACGGTTTCACGATTTGCTTCACTTCACCATCGGTATAAAAACATCCCTTAGAACCAAGAGTGATTACTACATTCTTAACGCCTGCATCAAGCATAACCTGAGCAGCACTCATAAGACTGTCCATATCTTCCGGATCAATACTCCGATCCGTCATAATCTCTGCCTCCAGTAAATTCGGTGTAATGGTGTGAATGTACTGCATTACACTCTTGAACTTCACTGTCTTGGCACAGGAAACCGTCTCCGCAAAAATCGGGCTCTTACTGTTCCGACAAATTGCAACAATAGTTTCCTCCGGTAAATTGGCATCCACAATAATAAGCTTGCTGTGACTTAACACATCTCCGCGACCGGCTATGAATTCCGGTGTCATTCGCTCATAAATGCTCATGTCATTTACCGCCAGCTCCATGTCTCCGTCATCTCTGGTAATGTAAAGATAGGTGGATGTACGATCTTCCTTGGAAATAATACATTCATGGGTATCAATTCCAAGCTTCTTGCAGCTTTCCATTATCTGTCTTGCGTATTCATCCTCACCCAAAGCGCTGATAAACTTCACGCTATTACCAAGAAGGCTTAAGTTGTGAGCAATGTTTCTTCCCACTCCGCCAAGAGAGGTTCTTACCACACCCGGATTGGAATCTCTTTGAACCAGTTCCTTATCAGGCGTTCCGCCAATATCCATATTCGCTGCACCAAATACAGTAATATAGGTGGGCTGATGCATGATATACCCTTTTCCGATAATGAAGCCTTTCTTCATTAAGTTGGAAATATGCACTGCTACCGCAGAACGACTGATCCCGGTCTTTGCTGCCAGCTCTTCCTGGGAGACCATGGGATTCTCCATAATCAGTTCGAATATCTCTTTTTCTCTATCTGTCATCGTCTTTCTTCCTAACATTTGTTTAGTTTCCTAAGCACATGTTTATATTAACACCACTTCTCTCTTTCGTCAACTCTTTTTTTCAAAAAAATAAAACAGGCGGAACCGACCACCTTCAAGCCGCTTCCGCCTTTTGTTTACTGTAAATATCTGGTATAAAACTCTTCAATTTTATCAAACGGTATGATATCCACTTTATCGTACAAATCTGTATGTACGGCTCCCGGTATCAGCAACAACTCTTTGTTTCCGGTATACCGGGTATTTCGCATCATATCACCAAAGGCATCCATACTGAAGTAACAGGAATGGGCTTTTTCACCATGAACCATAAGTACCGCATTATGAATTTCTCCAATATACTTTAACATGGGGAAATTCATAAAGGTTTGACATCCCGTCATGTTCCAGCCCTCATTGGAATTTAACGAACGGGGATGATAACCGCGGGGAGTCTTATAATAATCGTGATAATCCCGGATAAAATAGGGCGCCTTTTCCGGCACTTCCTCTACCACGCCCCCTGCAGGCTTATATTCTCCTGCGCGATAATCCCTGGTTCTTTGCTTATTCATTTCAATTTTCTTTGCATAACGACTGTCTTCACTATTCTCGGCATCAAAATACCCGTTGGCATTCACTCTGGTCATATCATACATGGTAGAAGTTACGGTGGCTTTAATTCTGGTATCTAATGCCGCTGCGCTTAATGCCATACCGCCCCAGCCACAAATTCCCAGAATACCGATGCGCTTTCCGTCCACTCCGCGCTTAGTTGTAAGAAAATCCACTGCTGCCATGAAATCTTCCGTGTTAATGTCCGGCGATGCCACATTTCGAGGTTGTCCGCCGCTTTCACCCGTAAAGGAAGGGTCAAAGGCAAGGGTTATAAAGCCCCTCTCTGCCAAAGTCTGAGCATACAATCCGGAGCACTGCTCCTTCACTGCACCAAAGGGTCCCGCCACAGCAATTGCCGGCAATTTCCCTTTTGCATCCTTTGGAGTATACATATCTGCAGCCAATGTAATGCCGTATCGATTTACAAATAATACCTTTTTATGATCTACCTTCTCACTTTTCGGAAAGGTCTTATCCCATTCTTTCGTTACATTCAGTTTTTCTGTTTTAAACATCTTTGCTACCTCCGCATATCTATACTCAATTTTACCTGTTTTTAATAAAAACGCAAGGGCATCTGTTTCCATTTCACCATCTTGTCAGAATTCTTCCGGTTTATTATAATGAACGTATCCTTATTAAAATTTTTAGCTGTTCTAAAACAGCGGAATAGAGCTTTTATGACACAGAAGAGAAAAAATCCATTACCGTATATTTTACAAAAAACGGAAAAATCAAAAAACATCTTACTATTCGCAAAAAGCATCCCCTTTTCGGAGGTATCACCAGTGATGACAACGGCGACCTTTACGTAGTCACCGCGAAAAACAACAAGGGGAACAAAAAATCCGTAAATACCGTATTTGTCTCCAAATACAGTTCCAAGGGATCCCATATTAAAACCGTGGGAAATACCGGAGACTCCAGTTTGGCATATCACTATGGCTCCGATTTTCGTACCAAAAAGCCTTTTTCCGGAGGCGGATGTTCTCTACGTGTAAATAACGGTTGCCTTGCTGTTAACTACGGCAGGGAAATGTACAACGGACATCAGAGTAATTCTGTGTGGTTATTGGATTGCGAAACCTTAAAGACGAAAAAACCAAATGGATATAGCAACTACAACTCCCACTCCTTTGCTCAGCGAGTAATTCCCTACGAAGAAGGTTTTCTTTTCATGAGTGAAGGAGACGTTTACAATCGCGCTTTTTCCATGTCCGCTATTGACCTTGATTCCGAGGCAATGTACGAAGCCGATTTGTTTCATTTCTGGATGCCAAAAGGAAATTCTACCAATATGTATGTGGTAAACGACAATTTTGCCCACATGGGAGATGTTGCGGCGCTTCCGGATGGAAAGGTCTCTTTTGTTGCCACCTCTGTAAAAGCCTTGAACAAAAAGGCAAAGAAACAAAACGAGCAGCTTTTCATTCAGATTTTTGACCCGGCCCAGGATCTTTCCAAGGCTTCTTCCTACACCACATCCGGAACCCGTAGCGGTTATTCCGGAATTGACGGTACGCAGAAGGTGAAGGATTACGGTGTAAAATGGCTTACCTCCTATTCCGGCAGTTATTCCATTTACCACCCTCAGGCAGTTGCCAACGAAAAGGGAACCACTATCATCCTTTATGAATTGCGAAAAAACTACCGCCACATGGGAGTTTACGCAATTCGTGTTAGCGCAAGTGGAAAAGTAATTTCCAAACCGAAGCGCCTTTCCAAAACAGCACTTTTGAACCCTTGTGAAACACCGATTTATACTGACGACGGTATCTGGTGGTGCGGTAACAATAACACGGACGCGCAAAATTACCTGTACATCTACCACTATAAGCTTTAATTTCTAACAACTTGCCCCAATATCACAATTTGCACACACGTTTTGTGGTATTATTATATTGAGGGAGTTGCCCGCGAAGAAAGGAGATGTCCTATGGTATTTACAGAAGTTCAGGAGGACTTATTCCAATTACCGGAAGATTACTATCTTGCACAGTGCATCAGCTCTGATTTTGCTTTTACATCCAACACTTCGCAAGCATTTGACAAAAAATACGGAACCCGCAGTGAATTGAAGAGACGATCCATGGCCGGCATGAGTACCGCCGGAACCTATCCCACCGTCATTCAAACTGACCGGGAGCCCGGAGATGGGCAAGTTTTTAATTTAGTAACGAAAGAACACTATTATGGAACCACATCATACGAAACCTTACAGCAGTGCCTGGCACTTATGAAGGAACGTGTGATTAACCAACGCATTGAGAAGCTGGCAATGCCTCAAATCGGCTGTGATCAGGATCAGCTGGAGTGGTTGAAGGTAAGTACATTAATTTTGAAAACCTTTGCCGACGTGAAAAACCTGGAAATCATGGTATGCTTACCATAAATACCAAGAGAGCGGTACCCATCCGGTACCGCTCTATTTTTGTACATTTCCTATTTCCCCTATCGAATCCAAACAATATCATTACCTTCCGTCTTCTTGTTTCGCACCAGTTCTCCTTCCGGATATCCCAATGCCAGACCTCCCGTAACTTCTTCCGCATCTGTATAGCCAAACTGTTTCAAAAAGTTCTGTAATCCTTCATCCTTCGCACAACGACGTCCCATGTTCAGGTAACAGGATCCGATAGACAATTCCGTTGCCGCCAGCATGGCATTTTCCAATAGACATGCTGTATTGGCAAGGGCATTGTAGTTGTCCTTCTCATAGGTAACCAACAAAAACGTGGGAGCATGGAAACAAAAGTGATAGGTTTTTCGTTTCATAATGCTGGCCATAGCCGCCGGTATTCCTTCCGCATGACCTGCAAGTGCAGCATCTCGAAAAACATTCCCCAGTTCTTCCATCTTCTCCGGATTCTGGAACACATAAATCTTGGCCTTGCGGTCGTTCTTTCCGGAGGGTGCCATTCGTGCCGCCTCCAATATGGTGTTCAACTCTTCGTCTTTGATCTGCTCCGGTTTGTATTTTCGCACAGAGCAACGATTCTTAATCGCATCTAACATGGTTCTTACCCCCTCTTTGTTTAGAAACAAAAACCCGGTTACTCCCCTCTTGAAAATCCGTTTGTCAAATCCTTCAATACTTCACTTGCCAGCACCAGTCCTGCTGCCGCCGGTGTAAAAGCAATAGAACCGGGAATATCCCTGCGTTCCGTACACTTATGGGCTGCACCCGGAGGACAGATACAATGATTTCTGCAGCTGTTGCTCATATCTTCCAACGGGCGAACAGGTTTCTCGTCGGAATAAACTACTTTTAACTTTTTCACGCCCCGCTTTTTCATTTCATGACGCATAACCTTAGCCAATGGGCACATGGTGGTCTTATAAATATCTGCCACTTTAAAGCGGCTGGGGTCTAATTTATTACCGGCACCCATACAACTGATTACCGGCACATTTAACGCCTTGCAGCGCATGATAATTTCAATCTTGGCAGTAACCGTATCCACGGCATCCACCACATAATCGTATTCCTCAAAAGGGAATGTATCCGCATTCTCCGGTAAAAAGAAACACTTATGGGTTCGAACATCCACTTCCGGATTAATATCCAGCATCCGTTCCTTCATTACCTCTACCTTATCACGGCCAACCGTCTTTCTGGTGGCAATAATCTGGCGGTTCAAATTGGTCAGGCATACATTATCATCATCAATCAAATCAAAATGTCCGACACCGCTTCGCACCAATGCTTCACACACATAGCCACCTACTCCGCCGATGCCGAAGATGGCAACTCTTTTATTCTGTAATCCCGTCATGGCTTCTTCGCCCAGAAGAAGACGGGTTCTTGAAAATTGATCTAACATACTTTACTCTCCTTAAAAACTAATTTTACCATAAAGAAAGAAGTCACACAAGCGACTGCCAATCATTCTATTTGATGATTTGACGCCATTTGTATGACTCCTGCAAATGTAATTCAGACTCTGTCTAACGCTCCGCGTATTTTGTAACATATCTTTCAAACATACCACGCACTCCCTGTCTCCAGCAAAGAGCCATGGCAATCACGCCGCCAAGGCTCGCCTGGGCAATCTCGTAAGGCAGCTTCATAATGGCATATTCCAGGGTGCTGTAAATAAAAATCTTTCCTAAGGTATACCCGGTGACCATAATAACCGCCCCCACAATTACTCCAATACCGGATGCAAGTCTCGGCTTATCCTTAAAGGTTTTATGTGAAATATAGGAAATTGCTGCTGCCTGCAATCCATGGGTAACCAGGGAAACAAACATGGGAAGCGGATAAAATAACATATCCCCCAAAAAGGAGCCTATACCGCCTACAACAAAGGCCTCCATGGGATTTAATAAAATTGCTGCGGTGCAAATTACTGCATCACAAAGATACAGGTGCCCGCCCGGAACCGGAATGCCAAAGGATGACATTACAATATTCATTGCCATAAAAAGGGCGGTCATAGTAATTCGCAATGGCGAAATCTTTTTTTTCTCTTTCATTGGTATCTCCTCCTGTTGCTTTACTTTCTCACAGAAATAGAGTATCATAAATCTGGATATATAAAAATAACCAGAATAGCAGAAAAGGATATAACCAGATGAATTATCGAATTGACTCCGCCAGCTCTATGCCGGCATATTTACAACTTTACAAGCAGCTTGTTCAGGATATCACTTCCGGAATTTATCCTTACGATACCAAGCTTCCCTCCAAACGCACCATTTCCCAGGAAACCGGCGTAAGCGTCCTTACAGTAGCGCACGCCATCACCCTCTTGAACGAGGAAGGATATGTGCAATGCCGGGAACGAAGCGGCGCTTTTGTTATCTACCGCGGCGAGGATTTTCTCGAAGCAATGACGAAGCAGGAGCTTTTTCCCCTTGAAAAAGAAACCCTCACTTCCGAAGTGGGAGACTTTCCCTTTTCTGTTCTGGCTAAAACCATGCGGCGGGTGCTTTTGGATTACGGCGAACGCATCCTCATTAAATCTCCCAATCAGGGTTGTCCGGAGCTCCGTAACGAAATCTGTCTTTATCTGGCCAGAAGCCGTGGTATCACCGTTTCACCCGCCCAGATTATTGTGGGAGCCGGAGTAGAATATCTTTATGCCCTGATTGCTCAACTTTTGGAACCCGGACATCTTATTGCTATTGAGAATCCTTCCTACCAAAAGATTCGAGAAGTTTATACCGCCATGGGCCTTTCCTGCGATTCCCTGACCATGACTCCGGAGGGGCTTTCTTCCAAAGATCTGGAAGCTACCAAGGCAACGGTTTTACATATTACACCTTTCCACAGCTTTCCATCCGGTGTTACCGCGGGCATTTCCAAAAAGCTGGAATATCTTCGCTGGGCCAAAAAAAGAAATGGCATCCTCATCGAAGATAATTACGATTCCGAATTAACGATTTCCAAAAAAATCGAGGAACCGCTTTTCTCCATGGATAAGGATGCCAAGGTTATTTACTTGAATACCTTTTCCCGAACCCTCTCACCCTCCATGCGTGCCGGCTATATGATTCTGCCACCCCAACTGGTAGAGTCTTTTCAAGAAAAACTTGGATTTTATTCCTGTACTGTGCCCATTTTTGAGCAGTACGTTCTTGCCGAGCTTTTAAAAAGCGGGGACTTTGAACGCCATATTAATCGGATTCGGCGCCGTAAGCGAAAATAAACTTCAAAATTGCCGGCCAAATTGCCACAACAAATACTACCAGAATGACCTGGCCAAGGGTTTTACCCAGAGTAGAATTTAATGCCGTTTTCAGCGCCGGTTTCAATACGGAAGAAATGACCATCATCAATCCGGTTCCCACTACCGTCAGCGCGATTCCCTTGGCATTCACGCCGGTAGCCCGGAATCGAATATAGTTTTTCTCTATATACCGTGCGATACAAAAGGCACCAAAGGTACTGATATCCTTGTAACCGTCCTGCATCATTTTTTTCGGGTCTACCAGCAGTTCGCCGTTTACGTAATCCATAGGATAAGATTTTACGGTAATGTATACCAGCGCCACAATGGTAATCACCACTCCTGCCAGAAGGAAAAGATTCTCTTTTTCCGGATGTTCCTCCAGGTAATGAAACAATTTATACATCCCCCAAAGAACCAACACACCTTCCAAGGTTGCCACTACTACGTCCTGGGGCGTATGTACTCCCAAGTAGTTTCTGGAAAAACCGGTAATTAATACCAGCAATATACAGATTGCTGCAAGCCATTTTTTCTTTTTTCCAAAGGCAACTGCAACACCACCATAAATAGGTGTTGCGGTTACGGTATGACCACTTGGAAAAGAATATCCCGTAGCCTCCGTCATTGCATCCCCTGCAGGAATAACCCTGGAATCCCGAATCCACGGTCGATAGCAACATGCTGTCAGCTTAATTACTGCATTGATCATCCTGGCGCTTAGCAAAGATGCATAGATATAGAGTCCCTTTTTCTTGTCAATACACCAGTAAACAATAGCAGGCAGAGCCAAAAGATACACCACCGCAAAGTGGGAAATCCATTCCATAAACGGCGTCAATGCGTCATTTATGCCGTTCCGAAAGTCCTGCAAAAACAATAGGTATTGAATGTCCATTAATTTGAGCCTCCTTTTTCTATCATCAACGGTATGACTCCGGTTTTGGGCGTGGTATAATTTAACCCTTCCCACTTACTCAGAGTATCGTCCGGCTTTTCCATCTTCGTGTGGATTTTATTGGTTAAAAGTACCACCACCAGATTTTCCTCCGGATCGATTACCGTTATGGTTCCTGTAAATCCCAGATGTCCAAATGCTTCCGGCATGGTTTCATCACCAAAGTAATCATTCTTTAATCGTTCTGCCATTCGCCACCAGCCCAGACCGTAGCCCGGATAATCCTCACTCTTGGGAGCAGTAAATTCCTTTATCACTTCTTTTGAAAAATATCGCTTCCCGTCGTATTCTCCTGTCAACATTACGCTTGCAAGCTTTGCCAGGTCTTCTGCGCTTGCAAATAATCCCGCATGGCCGGACACCCCATCCATGCAATAATACGCAATGGGGTCGTGAACCTCCCCCTGAATGGTTTCGGTGCGGATGCCGCTGTAATGAAGACGACCATCCCGGGTATTTCCCATGAGCTCCGTTGCCGCGCAGTCCTCCTTTTGAAAGCCATGTTCCAAGGGATTAAAAGTAATATGGGTAAGACCCATGGGCTTGTAAAATGTCTCTTCCATATACTCATCCAGTCGTTTTCCGGTGATTTTCTCCAGGCAATAACAAAGTACGATATAATCCACATCACTGTAGATTGTCTGACCTCCCGGCTCATACATCAGAGGAGTTTTGCATATCATCCGCAGCGTCTTTTCCCGCGCTTTTTCATCTGCCCCCGTTCCTACATACAGAATATTCCCCTTATCAGAATCATAGTCCTGGGTAGCATGATCGTACCGGTCGTTATAATAATGGGGTCCCGGCGGAAAACCGCCCTCATGCCGCAAAAGATCCCGCATGGTAAGGCTTGCCTTCCACTTCTTGTTTGTTTCCAAAGAAACCTTTTCATATCCTTCATAATCAATAGAAATTGTCTCTTCTGAAAATTCTTTTCCAAGAATATCTACAATTTTGGTATCAATATCCAGTTCCCCCTTGGTCACCAGATATTGAATGGCATAGTTCACCGTATACATTTTGGTATTGGATGCCAAATCATACAGGGTATCTGCCGTAACGGTCTTACTTTCTACCCGATTTCCTTCTTCATCGTAGGTTTTCACATTCCCCCAGGCATTTTCATATACCAGCTCTCCATCCTTTACCACTGCCAGTTGTGCACTGGGGAAACCATTCTTTACATCCTCGGAAACAATCCCATCAATCTGCTCCAATGCTTCTTTCTTAATCCCCGCTGCAGTTGCTTTTTCCACCCACTGTTCCTTGGTGAGTGTTTTCGCCTTTTCATCTTCTTGAGAGGACTTTCCTTCAACCGCTTGGCTTACCTCTTCCTGCTTCGTTTCCTTCGACGTTGTTTGCTTCGTCTGCCCGCAACCGAATAAAAGGATTCCGACTGCCGCCACAGCAACAGCGCTGTAAATCTTTGATTTTCGCATCTTACCCCGCTCCTCCGAAAAAAAGCTGCTCCCAAGGCTCTACGGGAACAGCTTTTGTAAAAATTAATTTTTCATAGCTTTCCGCAGTCTGGCGGAAAGAACCACTGACATAGTAAGCTTAATCGCATCCGGAATAATAAAAGGAATTACGCACCAACCCAGTGCTGTAGCGATTCCAATAGGTTCCGTCTGGTGTGAATAAACCACCGTAAACCATATGGTTCCAAAAGCATAGCAACCTGCCATACCAAGAATCATAGTGGTAATACGCACCCATACTTTATCACCCAATAGCATTTCTCCAATCCAGTAGGTAAGACCAATGAATACAAATCCCACGATATAGCCACCGGTCATTCCCAGAATCGCTCCCAGTCCACCGGAAAAGCCGGCAAGTACCGGAATACCCACTGCTGCCATCAAAATATACGTGATAATGGCCATGGTTCCCCTCTTGCCTCCAAGCAACTGCAGCACCGTAAACACTGCAAAAGTCTGCAGTGTCACCGGTATTACCGTAGGTATGCTAATCCAGGAGCAAACCGCCATAAGCACTGCTCCCATGGCGACATACGCCAGGTCAATTGTTCTTAATCCATGTAATTCCTGCTGTCTCATTTACCTTTTTCTCCTTTTATATCCTAAAATTCTGTCCTTAAAATGCTGCCTTAAAAATCTCAACAATATCCTCTTTGGTCAGCGCTACATACGCATGCCCGGTGGCCTTGCTTGCCTTCTGTGCCATAATATCAAAGTTCTTGTCATCGGTGATTCCCACTGCCCGCAGGTTTGCCGGAATGCCCATGGTTTCAAAGAAGAATTTCTTTAACGCATCAATTCCCGCATGAGCCAGTGCCCAGTCGTCATCCCCTGTAAGTCCCCACACATTTTTTGCGAATTCCACAAAGTGAGGTAATGTTTTCTCGCTTAAAATGTGCTCCATCCAGGCGGGTGTCAAAATTGCCAGGCCTTCTCCGTGGGTAATGTCATAAAAGGCGCTTAATTCGTGCTCCATTGGGTGTACGCACCATGCCGGAGAACATCCGTCTCCTACAATTCCGTTAATGGCATGGGTTGCCGCCCACATAAGATTGGCCCTTGCATCGTAATTATCCGGATTTTCTAATGCTACCGGTCCATTCTTAATCATGGTACGCAACAATCCTTCCGCCATAAACTTCTGACAGTCTGCATTTTCCATGGAAAAATAGTTCTCCATGGTATGGCTCATCATATCCGCGGTTCCTGCTGCCGTCTGTTTTTTGGAAACAGAGTAAGTATACTCCGGATCCAGAATCGACATGGTAGGAATCATACACGGCGCTCCCGTACCCCATTTTTCATTTTTTGTCAAATCGGATATAACTGCGTAAGGATCCATCTCTGTTCCCGTTGCAGATAAAGTCAGTATGTCAAAAATCGGTAATGCCTCTCTGATTTTAGAGGCGTCCAATACCAGATCCCAGGCATCTCCCTCATATTTTGCTCCGGCTGCTATAACCTTGGAGCAGTCAATGGTACTGCCGCCACCGATAGCCAACAACATATCGATACCTTCGCTTTTACAAATTTCCACGCCTCTTCGCACCGTCTGAATACGCGGGTTAGGCTCTACTCCACTTAGTTCATGAACCTCTAATTCCGCCTCTTTTAAAAGCGCCATTGCAGCATCATAGATTCCATTCTTCTTAATGGAACCTCCGCCATAAACCAAAAGCACCTTTTTTCCATAGTTTGCAAGTTCCGGCAAATGGGAAACGGCTCCCTTTCCGAAATGGATTCTTGTAGGAATCTGCATCGAAAAATTATACATATATACCCTCCTTCTCCGGCATTTACTCTACTCTGGTATTATAACACCTCTCCGGCGCTATGTACAAGTTTTGCATCTACAGACTTTGCCCCGGAAAGGGATGGACATAACTTTTCCGCTGTTTTTCCGATTCCGCTGCCACCGGAGGTCGCAAACAGATGCACTGTTTTTCCTGTCCAGTCATATCCCTTGCAGAATGTATGCACTACCCTTGGTGCCTGACCATACCAGATGGGAAAACCGATATAAACTGTATCGTAGTTCTCAAATCCCTCTATCTTTCCCTTTACCGGTACGTCCTTACCACCGAGCTGCTCTTTATTGCAGCGGGATAGCGGATTCTTCCAGTTGATGTCTGCCGCAGTGTAAATTTCTTCCGGAATAATTTCAAACACCTCTGCTCCTGCCTGCTCTCCAAATTCCTTTGCAACCTTTGCAGTTGTACCCTCTGCACTAAAATAAACTACCAATGTTTCCATGTTTCCTCTTCCTTTCTCAGTTTTTTACAATTTAATTGTATGCAACAAATTATATACCACTTCTTTTTAAAAGTCAACCACTCCCGGTTAGCGGATTATGTCCTGAGACACACTCTGAACCCGGAGCGCTGCTTCCTTCGGGGTAATCCGGGAATAGGCAAGTTCCTCCAGTACATCGCATATTTCCAGTCGTAAGTCCTCATATTTAATGCCTCTTGGTCCCGCAACATTGATTTTTCCGTTTTCAGTGATATATTCCAGATTCTTCTTCCCGTCTTTTCTTAACCCCTGTACGTTCAGTTGCAAATCCGCTCTGGAGGGCATATATTCCAAATACCGGTTCACCAAAAGCTCCTGCCCTTCATTAACCAGATAATCCATGAACCGGAAGGCCGCCTCTTTTTCCCCGGACTCCGGATTCATGCAAAGAATAACATCCACACCGGCCGTTACCGGCGCCACCTTTCCATCATTATTCCAGTCAATCAGAAAAATCTCATGATCTGCCCTTTTTCCATCAATTACCTTGCGGGTTCTTTTATCACTTACCGTATACATGTTCATTGCCCAGGATCCGTTTACAATCATGGGAATGCTGCCATCCCTCTGAAACATGTCATTAATGGTATCGTAAAGCGGCATTTTATAGGCTTTATCCTGAAAAATCCCTTTTTGAAAGCTCTCCTGCCAAATCCGGAAGGACTCCATTATAGACCCTGTCTCAAAGGTAGCCTTTCCCTCAATGGCATCATAGAGGGTTTCCCTGTCAATATCCGCTGCGATGGACATCCACATATCCAGAGGGACCCAGGAGTCCTTCGCACCAATCGCCAGTGGAAGCTGCCCCTTTTCCCGAAGAGTTTCTGCCGTTTCCAACAACTCTTTGTAGTTCGTCGGAATGTTACATCCGTATTTTTTCAGCATGGTAACATCCGCCCACATGTAGCCGGCGTAGGTTTGTCCCAGTGGAATACCATAGGTTTTGCCATCATTCCCCCGTACAATTTCCAGACAGGAACTCAGAAATTTTTTCTGCCAGTCTGCCCCCCATGCTCTCTCGCAATAAGGAGTCAGATCCTCTTCAAAAATCCGGAATATATCAAAAGCATCTCCTGCACTTATTCCATATATGTCCGGTCCGCCTCCATTTATCAGATCCACACGAAGGTGCTCCTGATAGGCTGTAGATTTGGTAAAAACATAGTTCACTTCTATATCCGGGTTTTCCTTCTCAAAAGAATTTATAATCTTGTAAATCGGGCTGCCGGGTCCATAATCTGCAGGATTCCATGTTTGAAAGGTTATGGTTGTCTTATTCGTACTTTGCTTCTGCAATCCACATCCCGAAAGAAGCCCCATACATAGTATCACAGCCGGAATTACCTTCATCCATTTTTTCATAAAGTCCTCTCCTTAGCCTATTATCATACGCACCCTAAAGGTATGATCTTCCGCAACGTAGCGTATTTCACTGTTTGTCTTTTTTACAAAATCAAGAACACTTCTTGTTCCGATACCATGCCCCTCCCTGGCCGTAACCGGATGTCCCTCATCGTCCAGTTCGGCTTTCTCACTGCAGGAATTGGTAATCTCCAAAAGAAGCTGTTCCTTATATCTGGCCGTAACGGTAATACTGCGTTGCTCTTCCGGTACCTTTTCACAGGCGTGAATTGCATTTTCCAAAAGGTTGCTGATGGTAATTGCAAGCAGCATCTCATCCACTCCCACCTCATAAGGAATATTGGCGGATACCGTCACTTTAATTTGTTTTCGCTCTGCCTGCATTACATAGTGCATGAGGGCAGCGTTCGCTGTTGCATTTTCGCAATATCTCCGGACGGAACGTGGCTCCTGGGATAATCGCTCCTCCAGACACTTTCTGGCTTCTTCCACTTTTCCACCCTGTATCAGGGATAAAATAAGCGCCTCAAAATGTCGCCTGTCATGACGCATTGCCCTGTCCTGACTGACAATTTCTTCCGTAGCATACAAACGTTCTTTCATACTGTTTGCTGCCATTTCCAGAATTGCCGCATCGGATTTCAACTTATATTCTCTCTGTTTCAGAACGGTGGAATCCACCAGCGCATACAGTCTGCCAATCACTTCTCCGTCTGCAGAAAGTTCTTTCTCCTCCGGGGTGTAAAAACGCTCCCCTATTCGTAAGGTTTTACCGCGTAAAATGGCCTCTCGCAAGCCACTTATTATTTTTTCCGGATTTTTCGTTAAATCCGGGTAAAGCTCTCTGGCATGTTCATTGTAGTATTGCAGTTTTCCATCGCAATCCACTGCAATCACGCCTTCCGATAACCGGTCAACGATATAATCCCTTGCCATATCAATTACTCCAAGCAAATTATACCGGAAAATGGCAATAAACATGGAGAAGGTAATGGCTACATTTCCCAAAACCGAGATATCAAAATAATATGTAATAAACAGCATGTGGGTAATCTGCATGATATAGAGAGCCGCTGCCACAAGAAAACCGCCAATAATGATAAGTACACGCCTTTTGGCGGTTTTTCCTTTGTGCTTCGCTACCGATCTGATCAGAGAATACAGCAGGATGACGATGGCAACCACCTGATATTGCATAAATAACCGATGCACAATACCGTTCCTGTGCAAAAGCACCGGAAATATTCCGCTTTTATAAAACCATATCTTGGCATAATACAGATTATGCCACTGAAAGGTAAAAATAAAACCGTAAACCACCACATTAAATACAATTATGGCCCTAATCATAAGTCCGGGAAGCTTTGCATGGCACAGTTCTACCGTAAACATAATAAGGGAAAATAAAATCCACACTCTCCCCGCGTAGGAAAACTTCAATGCCGTAATATAAGCATCTTCCGTTTTTGAAAGCAGCTGCAAAAGATACCCTGTATTATTAACCAGCATAGCAATGCAGTTCAGGAACAGATAGGCATGCAGCTTATTCTTAAGATTTTTAAAAACGATATATCCTTCCAGCAGCATGGCAAGTAAGCTCAATATGATCGCTACTAAAAGAAAGGTTCGAACTGTCATCTTTCTCCTTTCAAGATATCCTCATATTCCTCTACATACCCTTATACTATCATGGGAATTTGATAATATCAAGTTTCTTCCACCACTCTGTCATAATGCACATTTGCTCCTGATTGGATATAAGCATCAAAAAAGGACCTCCGAAGAGATCCTTAGGGCACATTGTTTTATTCCGTTCTTATCTTTACTCTTTTTCCTGAGAATGCTATTTCGCGTACAGAATGGGAAAAAGAGAAAAAAATCAGTGTAAAGCAGCCATAAATCAGTGAAAAGAGCAAGATGCTGCTTCTTGTCTGTTATGCTGTATAAAAATATTACGAAGATATGAGGAGAGAATTTTTTATGGAAAACAAGGCTCTGGTTGTTATAGACCTTCAGAATGATATCACAAAGAACTACAAACTGATTATAGATCGTGTAAATGCTGCTATTGACTGGGCTACAGAAAACGACATGCACATAATCTATGTAAAACATTTTAATCTAACTGAGAAAACAAGAACCTTTAAACCCGGTAGTAAGGGAGCTGAGCTGGTCCCGGAATTAAACGTGGTGTCAGAGAATATTTTTGAAAAGTCAAAAGCAAGTGCTCTCACTGATGAAGCGTTTGCGGGCTTTATTAAAAACAATGGAATAGATGAGTTCTATATCACAGGAGCAGATGCAACAGGCTGTGTGAAATCAACAAGCTATAACCTTGTAAAAAGCGGATACAAAGTGCATGTAATATCTGATTGTGTGACAAGCTATGCTTTGAAAAAGTTGCCCGAGATGTTTGAATACTATGCCAGCAAGGGCTGTGATGTATTAACTCTTGCAGAATGTAAGTAGATACTGGATTGATCGGTAGGAGGAGGGCATTCATGAATTATAAGATTTTTGGAAATAAAACTGTAGATATTGTGATAGAAATGGGGCTTGGAGCATGTATATCTGAATGGGAAGCGCTTGCAAAAAAGCTTGGCGCGGACCACGGCGTGCTTGTATATGAAAGAGCCGGTATCAATCACAGTGACAAGAGTGATAAAGAAAGAACGCCCACGAATATTGCTAAAGAATTAATGGATCTCCTGGATGTAATCCCGCATGATGAAAAGTTAGTGATAATAGGACATTCGCAGGGCGGACTATATGCCAGCGAATTCTGTGGCATCTATCCGGAGATAGTAAATGGCCTTATTCTTTTGGACCCATTATCTAAAGAGGATAATAGATTTAAGAAGGAATTAACTGCTAAGGAGTATAAAAAATCCGGAGTAGATAAGAGTAAAAACTTTATCATCTTAGAAACACTAACTAAGTTTGGGATGAAAGGTCTTGTAAAGAAAGCAATGTATCAAGCACCGCCATTTTATTACGCTGATTTTTCCAAGGAGCAAAAAAAGGATATCCTGAATTCCCTTGTAAATATTACGCATCTACGCACATGCAGGGAAGAGTACAGGTTAGCTCACGATGAAGCAGTTTTAAAAAATATGGTATCAAATGAGAATTATCCTGATATTCCTATAATTCTTGTGACTCATTCATCTGAGGAAGCAATCAGGGAAAATATGGAATTTGGGAGAAATAGCCGTCCTTTTGCCACCAGGATTGAACAACTTTGGCAGGAAATCATGAAAGAATATTTGGACTATTCGAAAAGAGCAATATGGATACAGGCTAAGAGAAGCACTCATTATATTCACTTAATGGAACCGGAAATAATTATTGAGAGCGTCAAAAAAATTTGCTCTCAAGATTTGGCCTTTAATTACTAGGATAATGGAGGAAAAGGAATGAATATGGAAATTCAGCTTGTTGACAAACATAACTTCACACGCGATTCACTGAAAGACTTTCAGCGATATCAAGAAGTGAAGAATGTGTACCGTCTGCATGAAGGGAAAATGATATTGGCTTACAATCCATTCACTGAGAATTGGGATGCTGCACGCCGCCTGCAAAAAGCTGATGATATTCTCAGTGGGCGATATGTGACATATTGCGCATTTGTGGATAATTGTGTGGTTGGCGAGATTATGCTGATCCCCCAACTAAATAAAGGGCGACTCATCATAGATAGTTTTCACGTGTCCTCGGATTACCGCCGTCGTGGAATTGGCAGATTACTGCTTGAAGCCGCCAAACAGGAAGCCATGAAGAGAGGAGCGCATGCCTTGTATGCATCCTGTTGCTCTTCTGAAGAAACGATAAACTTCTATTCCGCTATGGGTTTCCGTCTCAGTTCTGACCCCATTTCTTCCTATGTGGAAGATGAACCATATGATCTTCAGATGGAATGTATTATTAAATAAGAGCAGAAAATCATGAGAATAGTAGGTGACTTAATTGAAATATATACCACGTAGGAAGTGTGATGATAATACGCCATGAAACAGTTGTCTTTATTCCCGGAAGAAAATACCGATCCAAGACCACCGGAATCGATAGGCTGGAACCTGTGGCACGGATCGCTGACCATCTGCCAAAGAATTGGGGCTATGGCTGGGAACATGTCACAATAGCTGTCACCTGTGAGAACCAGGCGATGGCTGATAAAAGACTCCCGGTATATCTATCTCTCCCACTCTTCCACCACTCTGTTATGATCGAACCGATGCTGACTTCCGTTGATCTGCAGCCATATATCGAAGAATACCGCTCATCTGACGGAAGCCCTGTCATCAAGCTCGTATCCGTTGGCGGAGAATCCGGTCCCGGAGCCAGGATCTGTGATTATTCCTGGGTAGAGGCCGTTCATGCACAGTGCATCGAAAACGGGATAAGCTTCTACTACCATCAGACCGGAGCAAAGCTTATAAAGGACGGAAAACTATATGACATACCAAGAAAACTGCAGCATACTCAGGCACATAAAGCAGGGCTTGATACATAACTTGAAGAAAGGAGGCCCGTCATAAGTACAACAGCATAGCCAGTATTCTATTCCCTCAGGATTTTTGATATCACTTTCACGTAATCATCATTTATAAGGGTAATTGGCTCTCCCATGCTCCGGAATCCATCTATAGCCTTTCGATTTCCTTCCTTTATCCATTCGACAGTACAATAGGAATCGTCCAGCCTGTTCTCAATATCAAATCCATGCCCCTTTATATCAGAAAAATGCGCATCGATATACTCATTCGTCATAGCAAGGCAAATGAACTTGATCTCTGACAAATACTCATCTGCAAAATCCCTTCGCCAGTCATAAGGAATATAACAGCCTTCTACAATAAGATTCTGCTTATTCTCAATTGCGGTCTTGATCATCTCTCGAACAATCGGCCATAAATAACCTTCCAGTTCGTCATCATCCTCCGGGGTAAGATTCGTATTACCACTTCTTATCAGCCCCATTTTCAGATGATCGATGGAAAGATAAGGGTATTTATATTTTTCAAGCATCCTCTGAGCAAGAACTGTCTTGCCTGTATGTGATGCCCCGGTAACAATGATTATCATACCGTTAACTCCTTTATCATAATCATCCCATATCCTATGGATTGCATATCCTGCTCCCAATGTTCCATCATCCGCTTTCCATAGCCCTCTCCGCGATACTCGGAATCAATGAACAGCATCGTACCTTTTCATCAAATTCTGATATCGGAAGATGTTTATCAAGCCTATACCATGCATCTTTATCCTGTTTTTCAATAAATCTTATCATTTTTTCTCCCTGTCGCTACGGATCATACTCTGGAAATTCTCTCCGTTCATGTCGTGCATCTCCGCTTTAAACTCACAGCCATATTTTTCATAGAGTCCAATATGATTTGTCGAGATATAGACTTCGGATACACCTTCTTTTATTGCAAGCCTTTCTACCTCTTCTTTAGTCAAATAGACTGTTTGGAAAAATTATTCAGTGTTTCTTTTTCCATCTGTATTATCTGAAGCATCCTGTCTATTGCGCAGACTTCAATATAAGAAACATCATATTTAAGCATTATCTCCTTGTTCTCTAAAGTACCTTTCTCATATTCATCAAGGATCTTAGTACGGATCCCGATCTCACGTTCCAATTCTTTTTTGCTCAGGACACTTGAATACATTACTGCCAGGCAGAACCATACGGAATCAAAATCCACCCTCTCGAACAATGCACAGATAGTGCTCTTCAATTCCTTCCTGCCGGAATCCGTAAGCTTATAAACAGCTTTCTTATCTGATTCGCCCGTATTCTCTATATAGTTTTTCTTTTCAAGTCTTAAACATGTCTCATAGAGAGTGGTCGCTCCGATCGGAAACCAGTATTTCATATTCATTCTGTCGATCATTTTGAGCATGTCATAAGCGTTCATCTCACCCTTCCTGAGCATTCCCAGGATCACTATTGATGTTTTCGATAACATTTAATCTTTTCCTCCGCTTTCTAAATAAAACCCAAGTAACTGATACCAAAAGAATTACAAATGCTATAGCAAACGATACCGGATTCTTTATCTCATTTCCTGCTTCAGATGATACCAAAACATCCCATAAAGCACCTACTCCCCAGAAGAAGGGAAAAATTATCAGCATATTCTTTGTAATGTAGAATACTCCACAATACATCAGCCCCACCAGAAACAGATGAAAAAACTCAGGTTGAAATCCCGCATGATGAAGCGAATAGAATCCGGATGTCAGTATGATCGCCGGGACAATTCCAAATGCCTTTTCAAAACTCATCCTGAGAAATCCGTATATGAATGTCATCTCAAATATTCCGGCAACCAGAATATAAGATGCCCCATAAAAATTCTTCAAAGAGATGACATTTTCAGGAACCTGGTCTTTCAAAAAAACTGCAAGAAGGCCTGCAGCCAAAACCAAATCTAATATCAGACTAAGGATCCATTTACGATTTGTAAATCCCAGCTCCCTTGCAGCCTCTTTCCCCCTCTTTTCAATATATATGGTAACGAAGACTACTCCCAGTCCAAAAATCATTAAAACATCTCTAAAGATGAAAGAAATGACAGTATCCATTACTGAATCACTTCCAAATGGGATCATCAGAAGACTAAGAACGATCATTGTGAGACCGGCAATAGCCGCATTCCCAGTATCTTTGGTCACATTAAATCTAAACAATTTATTCATCAGATCTCTACCTCCTCACATTACTACGTATACGTAGTATAGTACGTATACGTAGTAATGTCAAGAGCTTTCGGAAAAAAAGATCGGCATCAAATCCATTTCTGAACTCTTTGCCGATTCTCTGCTTTGCGTTATACTCGCGCTGAGCTTTCTTACTTCGCTTATCCAGCGAAACATACTTGTTCATGACTGTTACCTCCATAATTATATTAGATTGCCCACCCATTATATCGGATGGGCAGCTGCTTGCCATTACATCTGCGGATTCTCCTTGCCTCGGAGTTCAAGCACCAGTACATCATCCAAAGTAAGATGTTTATACAAAGTATCTCCGCTCATAACATCAATTGACGAATGACCTCCGGGATAATGATCTATGATCTCAACAATACCATCGAGGATTTCTTCCTTGTCAGAACCATGATATCTGATCTTGAACTTCACATGATCGCCAACCGTATAATTGCGGATATCCATTTTGGGATCAGGCAATTTCTCAGGCTCTCCACTACCATCTGCAAATCCCCACCGCTTTGTTTCCGTATCTACCCAGATAAAGCGTTGATCTCCGATAGGATCTCCATTGCGATAAGTAGAGAAATTATCTACAGTGACAACTTCTCCAAAGTAATCTGTTTTCCGAACCGGTGTGTGTCCCACAACCTGCAGATATCCTTTGGGGTACATTTCGATCCTGCCATCCTGCGGTCTGACCCAAATCGGAGAGGCATCGCACCACAGTTCATCTCTTCGGAAACCATTGATCTTTTCAAGAAGTTCATCTATACCACCACTGAAATCCGGAAGAAAATGAAAAACAAACACTTCAGTCAATCCTGCATGACTGAAGAGAACATTATCAATCCGATGGATATAAGCGATATTACCAGCTGAAACACACTTTTCAAGTTTTGATAGTCCTTCAATCACTACCCGCCTTGCATAATCAGAATATCCTGATTCGCGAGCCTCCCAGATGTAACTCACGTCATGATTTCCATAGCAGAGCAGAAAGTTCGGATGTTGATTTATGAATCTCTCAAGCGCATCAAATGTCTCCGAATACAATCCCAGGTTCTTTTCCTGATCCCAGTCATCTACGAGATCTCCCAGACAGACGATTTTATCATATTCGCTTCGAGAAAGGAGTTCTTCTGCTTGGTCGAACATCCAGGGCTTCAAATGGACATCCGGGATTACAAAAACCTTACTCATTGCGTATCATCTACCCTTCCACATCACTCTCTTACTCTTAAATAAATATAGCATAAAGTCTTCCTGCAACCTCTTCTGTAGTTACTCCATAGTTGATCAGTGTGTTAACATCAAACGGATCCTTCTCCAACCTTGAAATAAAATCTGTAATATCTTTTAAAACAGAAGCCGGTAATCCTTCGGTTCTTTTCACTTCCATTTCAACGATTATCCTCAAAACATCTTTTTTATGCTTCTTGAATTCCGAAGAGTGAACCTCTTCTCCTGCGTCTCTTTTAGCTTTAAGATCCATGTAAGCCTTGGCCTTAAACAGGATCAGATATTCCGGTCTCAATACAGATAGTCCATTTATCACCGTTCTCCCTTTCAGCAAAACACTGTAATAATCTTCATTTAGAAGAATTCCTGATAGACTGGCGATATCGTCATCAATATGTATCGGCGTAAGCACATTCGGCTCACGAAGCGGAAACTCCGTTCTGGCAAACAGCTCTATCATCTTCGGGTATGAAGGATCCTTAGGTTCAGTAAATCGGAAAAACTGAGGTTTTCCGGAAGTAGTATTGCAATTCTCATATCCGCCCTCATCGATAAATTTCCAAAACTTTTCACCAAACTCGGGAGATAGTGCTTCCACTATCAGCACCATATCCAGATCTTTAGTCGCTCTAAATGTTGCATCATTGCTTGTAAACACGATATCACAAGCAGCCCCGCCAATAAGAACATACTTGTCAGTATCATCCGCAAAATAATCTCTGAACACATTAAGTCCTGTTACCATACATACTCCTTTAGCATTTCATTTACTGATGCCTCCACCCTTTCATCGTCCATCTCGTCTCTGATAGAAAGCATCACGCTTAAGGGATCCTGAACATCTTTTTTTATCTTGTCAATAATATAGCCAAGTTCGAAAACACGGCATCCAGTATCTTCGCCTCGTCCTACCTGCTTCATATCCCTAATACCGGATGATGCAATTCCCTTCTTCTCGATCGCATAAGTTGGATAATTGTTATCAGCAAGCATGGAATACTCTGAAAGGGCAGATATTCCTGCCTTTATAGGCAGCTTTACATCCTCTTTCAGTTCGAACACTTTTATGACCGGGTTTCTCATTAACGGGCGGAACCGTTCCCATGCTTCTTTATCACCTTTGCGGATCGTAATGGTACGGCGCCGATTCCGAAGCTCTATGATTCCTATATCCATATATTCCATCTCATCAAAGCTCTTGCTTATCGCCATTTTGGATACATCAAGATGCTCCGCCAATTTAGAGACGGTATCATGGTCGTACCCTTCATATAATCCCTGGAGCAATATGCGTTGTGTCAGAAAAGAAATCTGATGAACCGGCTTGAGTTCTCTTTGTTTCTTTCCCAAAAGGAGCCCCATAAACGGAAGATACACAGTATCATTACGGATCACGAAAGGAATTCCCTCCTCCGTCATCTTATCCTTTGAGTAGAGCGAAGCTTTTTCCAAAAATACTGCAACATTCATTTGCTGTTTTTGTTCCAAAAAAGCTCGATTCTTCCTGATTTGGCTGAGCCTTACATTTGTTTTGGGTTGCAGGGCTATCCATTCAACTCCACCTGAGTTTACTTTGTAAATAACATAAGTCCCTTTAAATAAAAGCGGGAGATAATCATATAATTCTGTAGCCTCGACTAATTTAGTATCCATATGAAGCATTTCCGTGAGATATTTTTCCATAATGCATCCTTTTTAATTTGTAAACTATTTTTATTTACAAACCAAATATAGCACACTGATTGGAATAAATCAATTAAAATCCGAGGATTTTAGTTTCCTTTCCACTGCTCGATCTATCGTTACACGATGAATACTTTCAATATCTGATAGGATACCATCCTTTATGATCTTTCCAAGATTGATGGGAGTATAGCCACATACATTTGCCGCAAGGTTAATGTGTTTGCAACCATCTTTCTCCATTTGGGACTTGGTATAGAATGGTGGGAAGTATTCCTGCAATTTCTTCTTTGTTATCGTGAGCTGCTGAAATCTGTTGCTCTCATCCTTGGGGGCATTCTCATTCAGGATCCGCATTAGTTCCATCTTAGTGATGGCGCGCAATCGGGTAGGAGGTAGATAATTATTTTATCTACCGACCTCCCACAGCACCGTACGTACGGTTCCGTATACGGCGCT
>SVEZ01000007.1 GCA_015057115.1 Lachnospiraceae bacterium
GTATCCTTCCCACTACTAGGGTGGATTGGGGACTTTCACCCGTTAGAAACGTGCGCCGCAAGGCGCACAACCAAAAAAGAGGTGGTCGATTTCTCGACCACCTCATCTTGTCTCTACTCCTTATAAGAATAGGATTTCAACAACTTGAACGATACACAGCCCAGTATAGCAGTTCCCGCTCCCACAGTCAAGAAACAGCGTCCGATTCCCGCACTTGCCAAAGCTGCCGATGCAAATAGGAAAACAATTTCCAATAAATTCACCAGCATATTATAGCAACTCAAAATCTCTGCTCTGTGCTCCTCTTCCCCCATGCCGTCAATCAACCGATTCTGCACCTCTTCGAAAATGTAAGCAGGAACCGTAATCATTAAAGGCAAAATTAACATAATCGGCAAGGCAATCCATATGGATACCACATAGCCAAACACCACCATACATACACCAGCCAGGCCAAAGCCAACTCCAAAAGCCACTGCATACTGTTTCTTTTTCAATCTTCCCAAAATCTTCTCCGCCAACATCTGAATTGCAGAATAGCCCAGAATAATGGCGGTCATCCAGGTTTCTTTGTATCCGCATACAGTCAACTTATCTACATAGAAAAAGTTAATCAGCAAAAAGCTCATACTGACAGCCGCCAACACCAAGATTACCAAAATGGATTTTCCGTTTAGAAGCTTTTTCCACAGCCCTGACTTTTTCCGCATTTTCACATCTTCGGTTTTTACTCCGGCGCCTTCCTTTATCTGCCCCGATTCTTTCTTTATCCCCAGTGAACTTCCCAATGCCATTCCACTGCTTATCAAAGTCGCAATAATAAGTCCCCGTATCCCCCACAAGGCATACATCCCTGCATACGCAATAGTGCTGACAATAAAACCTGCGGTTCCGCAATTTCCCACATGGGCAGATTTTACCACAAATTCCTCGTCGGAAAACATGGTGTACAAGTAAGCGCTCTGGGTTCCGGAGGCAAAGCAGGCCGCAATGCCTTCTACCACCGCTTCCGCCACGAATAAAGGAAAGCTATGCCGCAAAAACGCCGCAAGCAACATTCCCCTTGCCAAAAGCAGCAACACCTGAGCTCCCACCAGTGTATTCCGGTAGCCAATCCGATCCGTTAGTTTCCCCGAAGGAATTTCCATCAAAAAAATAGTTCCCGACAAAATTCCCTGCAGTACGAAAAACTCCGCCGCAGAAACCCCTGCCATAGTTCGCACCAAAAGCGCCACCGGCGCATAAAATACCAATCCATTACAAAAAGACGTGATGTCCAGACAATCTATCTTCCCTGCACTCCACATTCCATTTCTTGTCTTCATTTTTTTCTGTGCTCCTTATTCAATTTTTGTTTCAAAGTATCACACAGATTTTACGTTGGCATATTACCTTCCCCCCGGCGCCCAGCCGAATAATTATTATATATTATTTTAATTTCTCAAAAATGTTCTGCAATCAACTGTTCCAGTCTATCTCGCATTACAGACTTCCATCCCATAATTGCCTGTGATAAGTCCACGAGTCCGATGCATTCATCCAGCCGCACAGACTCTTTTTGTTCCCGGAAAACCACCTGCATAAAGGCTTCTCGTACTTCCCGCAGCTGCGCTGCCACTTCCTCCTCATGAAGCAGCTCCATCATGGAAACGCCTTCCAACAGAACCGGTCGGAATAACCGGTCGAGATTTTCCAACACTTCCTCTCTGGAATGTTCCTCCTCGCAAAAATCCAGAATCGCATACTGCAGTTCATCCAGCTTTAACATGGAATCATGAATCATGGGCATTACATCTACAGTTTCTTTTGCGCAGGGAAGTAACGTGGCCACCATAACCTCCTCATCCAGTCGTTCCAAAAGCTCTTCCCTAGTCAGGCACAACTCATCCAGTTCTTCGCTTCCCTCATGCTTATTATTTAAAAAGAAATAAATTTCTTCTTCTATGCTTTTAAACACAACTGCATGCTTTTTGTTTTCATCAATTCGCAATCCGAGCATTGCCGTATCCGTCTTTTCAAGGTAGCCTGGAACCTCCTCTTTTTTCAAGGATTTTTCCGAAAGTTCAAAGCCCTGCTTTTTCAAGAAGATATCAAACCATTTCTTTTCCTGCAACATGGTTCCTGCCAAAAAGCTCCCGCCTTCTCGCACCATAAGATAGGGCAGTTCCATTCCCAATGCCACCTCATAATCCTCTACTGAGATTCCTTTTTTCGCAAGCATGTTTGCGATTCCCGCAAAAGCACAGGAAGAATTAAAAGTCATGTACTTCATATTTTTCACCTCAATCAAACACCGCCGGCACAATAGTTTGCGTATCCACATCCACCAACCCTCTGGTGGAAACACGAAGTTTCGGAATAACCGGTAAAGCCACAAAGGCCAGAGTCATAAATGGATCGATTCCCTCCGGAACTCCCAAAAGCCTTGCCTGGGACTTCATTTCCTCCAGCTTATCTTCCACATAGGATGCCTCCCGGTTGCACATCAAACCTCCAATGGGAAGCGCTAATGAGGAAAGCACCTTTCCGTCCACAGCAATTGCCAAACCGCCTTCATTTTCCCTTACGGCATTGGCTGCCACTGCCATATCTGTATCATTGGTTCCTGCTACAATCAGGTTATGGGAATCGTGGGCCACACTGGAAGCAATGGCTCCGTATTGGATTCCATATCCTGTAGCAAAACCCACACCTACGTGACCGGTCTGTTTATGTCGCTCAATGACTGCTACCTTAATAATATCCTTATCCAGCTCCACACCCGGCGCCGATGGAAGATGTCCGTTGTCCGCCTGCTCTTTCCATCGCTCTAAATTTGCAGGCACAATAACCTCTCGGGTCAAAAGCTCCCCCGGCAGTACCTCAATCACGCGCTTTTTACTTCCCTTTCCTTCCATAACAAAGTCCGAAGCCTTTAATTCCGGGCAATGGAAGCTGTGATGTACTCTCGGGTATTTTTCCTCTTTTTTCTCAAAGGTTGGAACCTCGATGCATATCTCACCATTATCTACAGCCAAAATACCCTTCTTAAACACTTTTTCGATCTGGAACTCTTCCAAATTGGAAACTACAATTAAATCTGCCCGATATCCCGGAGCGATAGCCCCTCTTTTTTTCAGACCAAAATACGTTGCTGTGTTAAAGCTGGCCATCTTTATGGCATTTGCCGGTTTCTTTCCGGCTTTTACAGCCTCTCTAATAATATGATCAATATGCCCGTGACGAATGAGTTCTCCCGGATGCTTGTCGTCCGTTACCAGCATACAACGATTACAATATTCATCATCAAACAGGGGTAAAAGCGCTTTTAAATTCTTTGCCGCCGTACCTTCCCGTATCATAATCCACTGACCGCGTTTTAGCTTTTCAATTGCCTCTTCTGCAGTGGAACACTCGTGATCCGACTCTACTCCCGCCGCAATATAAGCATTTAAACTCTGTCCCGTCAAGCCGGGAGCATGTCCGTCAATCAACCGATCGTGATCCTGTGCTCCCAGAATTTTGGAAATAATCTCTGTATCGCAACAAACCGTACCGTAGGAATTCATTAACTCCGCCAGTCCCAGCACACGCTGATTTGCATAAAAGCTATTTAAAGAAGCCGCGTTTAACTCTGCTCCGGCTTCATCCAATGGCGTTGCCGGAACACAGGATGGCAACATGAAAAAAATCTCGATGGGTAATTCCTCGGTACTTTCCAACATATAAGAAAGCCCCTCCGCCCCTGCCACATTGGCAATCTCATGGGGATCTGTAACTAAAGCAGTCGTTCCATGGGGTAACACTGCTTTTGCAAACTCCGTCGGGGAAAGCATGGAGCTTTCCAAATGAATGTGGCCGTCAATCAGACCCGGACATAGGATTTTGCCTTCTAAATCAATCTCCTCATTGCCCTCATAACTTCCGATTCCGGCAATATAGCCATTTCGGATTGCCACATCTTTTTCTTCCAGCTCTCCGGTAAAAATATTTAAAAACTTGCCGTTTTTCAATACCAGATCCGCCTTCTCCGTACCGCGGGCAGCCGCGATTAATTCCTTTAACTCATCCGATTTTTCCAGACTCATGTCTTGCCCTCCGTAATCTACAAACGAAGCATTAACTCTCGCTCAATAACCTCTCCATTTCGATAATACACTCTCGGAACCCGCTTACTTACCGCGCAGGTCAACTCGTACGGAATTGTTCCGGCAATTCCTGCCAACTCATCAATAGAATTTTTCTCACCGAAAACTTCTACCTCACTGCCTACGTCCACCGTCATCATATCCGTAATATCAATCATGCACATATCCATGCAAATCTTCCCCCGCAGCTTCGCCGGTCCTTCCTTTGTGTACAGACTGCACTTATTGGAAAGACTCCGTAAAAATCCATCTGCATATCCGTAAGGCAGCACACCGATTCGGGTCATCTTATCCGTCACATAGATTCCCCCATAACTGATGGCCGTTCCTTCCGGATAAATTTTAATGGTGCTGACTGTGGTTTTTAAGGTCATGGCAGGTTTTAATCCCAACTGGTGGGCAAACTCTCCATATCCGTAAAGTAAAAGTCCCGGACGTACCATGTCCAAATAGGTTTCCGGAAAACGTGCAACCGCACCGGTATTGGCACAATGACGAATCTTGAAGTGTACACCTTTTTCTTCTACTGCTTTAATAACATTTGTAAACAGTTCAAATTGATGTTTTGTGTAATTATCCCGTTCTTCTCCGAATTCATCTGCCTCAGCAAAATGGGTAAAAATGCCTTCCACGGAAAGCCCCGGCAGATTACAAGCCTCTACAATGCCTTCCACACCGGTATCAAACAATCCGTTATCACAAAGATAACCCAAGCGCGACATTCCGGTATCAACCTTAATATGAACTTTCAAGGTACCGCCACATTTTACCGCTTCTGCACTGTATTCATCCGCCTTTGCCTTGCAGGTGATGGCTTGCGTTATATTATAACTAATCAGTTCTTCCACCTGTTCCTTCGGTGTATGCCCCAAAATCAAAATCGGCATTTTTATCCCGTTTACACGAAGTTCCAATGCTTCATCCGCACTGCTCACCGCAAGATAATCCGCTCCGACTTCCTCCAAAAGCTTGCCCACCTGCACGCTTCCGTGACCATAGGCATCCGCTTTTACCACACCAAGAAACTTAACCTTTTCCCCAATCTTCTCTCTAATCTTCTTATAATTGTAGGCGATGGCATCCAAATTTACCTCCGCCCAGGTTCGTCTAAGATCTGATTCCATTATTTACACCTCGAATATTTCTGATACTGCAATTCGCTCCGCTAAAGCGGCGCTTTTATAACAGTATACCACTTTCCATTCATAAAGCAAGATTCCCTACACGCTTTTGCACCGCATTTGCACGGCATTTACACAACTTTTTCCGCAATTTCTTTTGCAATTTCTTCCGGACTACGATTCAACGCATTTACATGAATGGCATGAGTCTCTTTTTGCTGATACTCCAGGCACATCTCAATGTTTTGCATGCACCAGCAATTTTCTTTTTCACCTCGCTTTAAAATCCGGTCATGGATTGTCTTCCAGTCTGCATCCAGAATGACGTATTTTACTTCAACACCGTCTGCGCGCAATCGCTCGATAATCTCCGGGTATGCCTCTTCGCATACAATGGTCATATCCACCAAGATATCGCCCTCATAACGGGTTGCGATATCCTTCAATAACCGATAATTGAACTCCCTCCACAACGGATACCCATCAAACACAATGCCCTGTCTGCACTCATCCGGGTAATTCTCCCGCACGGCATTTCCCATTTCTTCTGCATCATACACGAATGCCTTGGGTAACATTTCCTGTAAACACTTAGCCACTGTGGATTTTCCTACTCCATAAGGGCCGCTAATCCAATAAATCATATAATCCTCCTTCAAGCTCATGGGTTTCTTCCCTCTGTAGGGGGAATTGCCCTCAATTTTACCTACTAGAGATGACTAACCTCTATTTCGTATGTATCATAAAAAACTCGGAATTCCAATCCTACCTACTATACCGCATTATCGCCACTCTAGTCTGTAGCTCAAAAAAATCGTTTACATACGTGGTGCTATTTTCCAACCAACAGTATGTAATTTTTTCTCCTGCGCCGCTCCCTTAAGGCTCCTTTTAGGACCTTTTCGCCCTAAAATCTCCTGTTTTTCAGTTTTTCCTACATACTAATTTCCTTTTTGTATCCCCTCGTATGTAAATTTCAAAAACAAGAATTTTGGCTTACATACCTCGTTGTTCTTTCATTAGTTTTCGTATGTAATTCCGATAGAATAATCCTTCCAGTTCCTCCTCTGTAAATTTCATCGCCTCTAAAATTTCCATATACCTCGGATAGATTTCCTCCGGCTTTAGACTTCTGCTAAAAGGCCAATCTGTGGCAAAAAACAGTTTTTCAAGACCAAGACAGCGCATCATCTTTTCTGTTTCCGCTATTCCAAAGTCCTCCACCCAATCCGGCAAAATTGCGGAGATGTCATAATAAGCATTCAGATTCAGACAATCCTCCCACTGGAAGCCGCCGCAGTGGCTGATAATCAACGTTGTTTCCGGGTGCCGTCTTTGCATAGCAAGAATACGTTTCGGCGCAGAAAAATCCTCCCGGTTTCTACTTCGATATCCCGCCGGATAGGAATGAATGGTAATGGGAACATTGAATTCCCTTGCCAGTTCAAATATCCCATCATTATAAGCATCATCAATATTCCTTTCCGTGTTGTTGGGATGAAGCTTAATTCCTTTCATGCAGGGATGCTTCAAGACTTTCCGCAGTTCTTCACAATTCTCTTTGGTATTTTTATTCCACACATCCACATCCGCAAAAGCAACATACCGGCTGGGATTTTCCTCACACATCCGGATCAGGTTTTCATGCACCTTTTCTACCGTAAACTCCATGGACATTACATAAGGGTCATTAAAGGGCATGATGACTGCTTTCTCAACATGATACGCATCCATCCATTTCTTGTGCTCCGTCATTTTGGCAAAAGAAAAATCATCCTCTGCATCCGAATTCGCCTGCAAAACGGCTTCCGGTAAAATATGAACGTGTGCATCAAATTTTTTCATTCGTCGAACATCCATCCTTTTTCCTCCTCCCAATTCATCTGTCTGCGCAAGCAGCTCCCAATCCGACTGCTTCTTCCTTCAAGCCCTCCGTCGTCAACTCATACACTTTCGTGCACACTTCCGAAATATACTTCCGGTCGTGAGAAATGCTGATGATGACTCCCGGGAAACTTTTAAGCATCCGTCGGATTACCGGGCCCGATAAAGGGGAAAAATTCCGGGTAGGCTCATCTAAAATCAATACGTTGGCATCCGACAAACTCATCTTTAAAAGCAAAACCTTTGCCTTCTGCCCACCGGACAATTCCTTCATGGGGTGCTCCATTTCATCCGGTGTATACTTCAAAGAACCAAGATAAGTGCGGATGCGGGTTCGGATTTCTTTGTCCCCCGTATCATCCAAAAATTCCACCGGGGTTTTCTCCATATCCAGCATATCCTCATAATTCTGGGGCATATACTGCACCCGAATATCTTGTCGCTCCATCATAGACACCGCCATTTGCCGAAGCAAAGTAGTTTTCCCGGCGCCGTTAGCCCCCACAATACAAATTCGCTCCGCTCCCCGGACTCTCAGAAAAATATCCCTGGCAAGACACCGGCTATAATCCGGCGTCATCAACTTAGGCAAAGAATATTCCACCACCGTTTTGCCAGCAGGCATTCTAGCGCTATCGCCTCCCAGCTTGAAAAAAATCGCCTCCTCCTGCTCCGGCATCTTCGTCATCCTCTCATCCTCTTTCACAAAGCGCTTCTCCATGGATTTTACGGTATGCATCTTGTCCTTCAAATTCTTCGCAACCGACGGCGCCTGTCTACTACAGTTCTCCAAAGCATAGTGAACAGACTGATACACCTTCTGATATTTTTCGTCCCGTAATTGCTTTGCCCGCTTATCCGCCAACGCCTGTTGCCGCTGGGTTTCAAAAGAGTGTTGCCTTTGAGTAACGTAGTTTTCATAAGACATTTTCGCCACGGTAAAATGGCTTTGCTGCTTGCGATGAAGCTGTTCCAAATGAATTACCATATTGGCAGTCCTCTCTATTAACATTTCATCGTGGGAAATGTAAAGCAGGATTCCCGGAAACTCCCGAATGAAATTTTCCAACCACAACAAAGTATCCATGTCCAGGTCGTTGGAAGGCTCATCCAATAAAAGCACCGTAGGCCGTTCCATCAAAAGCCGCATCAGTTGTACCTTAATCTTCTCTCCACCGGACAAGCTCTCCAGCAATTGGTCGCTGTAGAAAAAATCGCTCTCCACATGAAATTCTTTACAAAGCAATCCCAACTCTCCCGGCGTCTGTTCCCAAAAAGCATCTTTCTCCGAAAAGTACTCATACACGGTTTTCCCCTTTTCTTCCACCGGCAATTCTTGTGGCAAATAGCCCATTTTCTCATTTCCGGTCAGTCGTTCTCCCTCACATTCTGTATATCCTTCCACCAATTCCGGTTTATAAATCCATTTCAAAAGCGTAGACTTTCCGTTTCCCTCTTCCCCAATCATCACAGCTTTATCACCCGGATTGAACACCACCGAAAACTCCTTCAATAGTACTCGAAGATCTTTCTTCTGTGTAATTGTGAGTTTCTGTATCTGTAACATACGTATCCCTCCTTCCGGCTCATTTCGTTGTGGGCTGAATAGCTGCATATTCCTATTGCATGGCATCTGGAGGCGTTGGTACTTAGACACCGTAGTTTAGGTGTCTTATGTACCATTACGCCGAAAGCTGAGCGAAAGCGCTCATGCATAGGGATGTGCAGTTATCCAGCGTATAACAAAACGAGCCTGAATTGCGTACGCAAAACAGACTCGCTAAAACTCCAAATATTCCCAGCATCATACACGATGATAGACCACAATCCTCCATTGGATTGCACAATAAAAGAGCATCCCAAGCGATAATTCCACTTAAGCGTACACAAACAAACCTGTTTAACAGGTTATTAACGGTTCATGTTGTCTTAAATAGTCTTATCTAATAATCAATGCTCCTCACCTTACGCATTACGCGTTCCTTTCTTAAAACATCTTGATAATAGCATAGTGGATTTGAGTTTGTCAATACAGTTTTCTTTATGCCTATTTCGCTTTTTTGATTTTTACTGATTTATCAAAACCGGAAGCAATAAATGGTTTTTAATTTCACAGCCCCTGTAAACATATTGTCATAACTTCTCACTTCCGAGTCATCTGCATTACTTCCAATTGCTTTCACATTTGTGCCAAACGTCAAATTTTCTTACAATTTTGCAAATTGTAGTCTGTCACTTGAAGGAGCTTCCCTTTTGTGCTAAGCTAAAAGAAAAACGGGATGGTTACTATGAACATAGCATTAATTGACGATATGCCCCAGGAGCTTAGCCGGCTTTCGGAAATCATAAGGGAGTATGCGCAAGAACAGCATATCTCCGTAGAAATACAAACCTTTCACAGCGCAGAGGATTTTCTTGCCGACTATCGTCCCCTTTCCTATACCATGATTTTTATGGATATTTATATGGAGGGTATGACCGGGGTTGAAGCAGTAAAACAAATTCGGGAAGTGGATAAAGATGCTCTTATTGTCTTTCTCACCACCAGTCGGGATCATACCTTTGATGCTTTTAAAGTACATGCCTTTCAGTATATCTTAAAGGTTCCGGAAAATGATATTTTGAAAAATGAGGTCCGCCAGGCTTTATCGGATACGATTTCTCTTCATAACACCTTTGAAGCCGGAATTACAATTTCCATCGACGGCGAGGCGAAAAACTTTCCTTTTTCCGGTATCATCTGTGTCCAAACGGAAAAAAACTATATCCGTATCACGGACCGGCAGCAAAACAGTTACCGTACCCGTATGACATTTTCTGCTATATGTCAGCTTTTAAGTAAAGACAGCCGCTTTTTACAGATTAATCGCGGCATCATCATCAACATGGATTACATTGATACCTTTGAAAAAGAATCCTGCGTGCTGCACGGAGGTTACACTCTGCCTGTCAGTGTCCGGGATCAGAAGCGGTTAGATCAGATTCGCCGGAATTATGTTTTTTCCAAACTACAAAACAGAACGCAAAACGGAGGTTCTCTATCATGACAATCAAGCATTTCATCATTCCACTTCTTGCATCTTCAGTGTTACTTCTTCTGATGCTGCTATGCTATGCACCTGCCAAAAATCACCTGCGTTATAAGCGTTCCCACACCATTGTGGCTATGTCGGCGGCAACTGTTTTCCTTGCTACAATTACCGCCCTTTCTACCCTTGTGTATTCCCGGGATTTTGGCATGGTAAACGTTCTGTCCATTGTACTGCTGTTTTTGCTGTACCACAGATCCCTTACGCTTCCCATATCCCAAACCCTGTCCATTTTTTTATTGGTTTGCGCTTTTGCCACCTTTCTTGTCAATTTTTCCATTATTTTCGATGCAATCCTGCATCCTAACGGAATGTTGATTAATTTCAGTCTGGAGGCATTTTTGTTTTTGTTGGGATTATGCCTGTTTTTTGGCGGAATATGCCTTATTCCCCTTGCAAAGTATGGTTCCTACATTCTTGACCATATACAACTATCCAAGGTGTGGTGGCTATTCTCCCTGGTATCAGCCGTATTCTATTTCTACAACTTACGTATGACAGTACATTACTATAGTACCCTCCACACCAATAAAGTGGGAATGGCTTACATTTTCGGTATGATTACCATGTTTGTGCTTTTACTGCTACTTTGTATTATCTTTTATCTTATTGTTAATACCTTGATTCATAAAGCAGAGGCGGATGACCGAAACCGTATTCTGGAAATGCAGGAAAAACAATATGAGTCTCTTCAACGCTATATTCATGAAGATGCAAAAGTGCGTCACGATTTCCGCCAGACCATTTACGCCTTAACAGAACTTTCTTCCGAGAAGAATTATCAGGCTATTGATGAATATCTTCGTCACTACAAAGAATCCATTCCTCAGAAGGAGATGGTGGATTTCTGCGATAATCAGCCTCTTAATGCACTTTTTAACCACTATTATCGCAAGGCCGAAACCGCTAACATTAACGCAGAGTTAAAAATTGCTATTCCGGATACACTGAACATTGATACCATAGACCTTTGCTCTATCGTGGGAAACATTCTGGAAAATGCCATTACCGCATGCGGCGATATCCCGGAAAAGGATCGTTTTATCCGGTTAATCATTTCCGAGGAGCAAAACCGAGAGCTGTATATTGCTCTATCCAATAGTTTCAACGGAACAGTTCGACAAATAAAAGACCGCTACCTCTCCACCCACAAAGGCGGAAACGGCATCGGCCTTCTTTCCGTTGCTACAACTGCTGCCCAGTATAATGGAACAGCAGAATTCTTCCATGATAATTGCGTTTTCTATTCTAACATAATGCTTAGGAATTCTTCGCGCTAATCTATTTCCAAGGTCTTTTCTCCCCCAGCCAACCCTGTGCTTCCCAATACACCTCATCCGCCGGATTAATCCCTTTTTTATGCAAAAGACGCATAACGGCAAAGTATGTCTTCGTCTTTAATCCGGGCTTGACGTGTCCGTAATTGCGACGAATTTTAGCTGCCAGAGCTGTAGTTTCTTTCTCGATTGCAGCGCGTTTCTTTTCCGTAATCTGGTCAAAACTAGTAGCTGCCACCGCCATTCCATACTTATAAATCTTCGGAATTCCCCAATAAAACAGGCTATCCGCCATATCCTTATTGGTGGATTTCATGCCGGCGCCTGCGGCTGTGGAAATGCACACTCCCTGTTTTTGAAACATACAGGTCTTGGGACGATGTACCATCCACTGATAGCCAAAATGATCCAAGAAAGCTTTCATGGAACCGGTGGCATGGTAAACATAAACCGGGCTGGTAAGGATAATCACATCTGCCTCATTCATAGCTTCCACAATGGGTAAAAGCTTTTCATAATGCGGGCAGTTCTCCTCTCCCTTCAGAAAACAGTTGGTACATCCCACACAAAATTCTCCAAAATCCCGAGGAAGGAAAAATTCTTTTACCTCCCCCCCTATCTTCTCTACCAGCATTCGTCCAATCTGGCAAGTGGAACCTATATGGTTCTGTCCGTGTATCATTGTAATCTTCATGTTCCTTCATCCTCGCACAAATCTATAGCTCATATACTTTACAGGCTTGCAAACAGCTTGGCTCCTTTGGTATCCAACCATCGGAAAATTCCAATGGTAAGCACCGCAATTACTGCCGTCCATATTCCAAGATATGCTACCGAGCCGATTTTATATCCCTGCCACATATACAACAGGAACTGTCCGATACTGCTGCCCCAACCAATGAGCATGGCCAATAGCACCGCACCGCTTTGCTTAATGGGTGCCATTTCATTAGTCCAGTTTAAAAGCGGCATTTTTAAGCCAATCATGGTGTTAAATACTGCTGCCAATGCGGTATATAAAAGCGGCATCACAATCATTAACACTTTTACCGTTACACTGGTCTCTACTACGAAAAGTGCACACACACAGCTAAACAGCATAGGCAAACCGGAAAGCATAAACTGCATAATCGCTTTTACCCTAAGAACAGTCTTCGGCTCAATTGGCATGGACTGTGGAATCCAAATGCTTTTTCCTTCCAAAGAAACTGCCGGAACCGCCGTATCAATCATAGATGTTAAGGTACAAAGTCCGGTGATGATGAGTATTATTGCGGCATCCTCATAGCCACCAAGGAAATTGCTTAAAAGCGCCAAAAATGCTTTACCCTTTACCAGTAACAACACTCCGCAGGCAGGAATCAGTAAAATTCCCAAGCCGCAGTTTAACATATAGTTGGCGCTTGCTGTAAATCTTCCCAATTCTTTTGCCAAAAGCGCGCCGAATATGCTTTTTTCCTTTACTGATTTGGCAACATACTTCACCTTTGTGGTTTTGCCGGTGGCAGTAGCAATCTTTAAAAAGCTACGTTCCAGTACAATCCATGTTAAAATCGTCAATACCACCGATGCTACGCAAAATACCAGAGTTGCCAACGCATCTCCTTCTCCGATTCTGCCGAAAAGATATAATCCGTAGGCTACACCCTTAATCTTCTCACCGTAAAATACTGCATTTATAGCCACGTCCCGAATCAAATCGCTGGCTTTAAAGTACAGGAAATAGTATCCGCCGATAAATACCAATGAAGTAAGTACGGTAACGATGCTCTTGTTTTTTAACTTTAAGCTGATTTTTGCCACTACCCATCCAAGAATACAGGAAAGCAGTAGCACAATCACCGAAATTACAAGAAACAATGCAATACCGCAAATCACTCTGGCTGCAGTAATTCCCGCGAAGTACCAATATACAATCAATGCCGGCAAAACCACAGTAGCCGCATACATGGTTCCCAACAGATATACGTTTAAAAGTCGGGAGGCAATAATAATATTCACCGGTACAGGCATGGATAGCAACAAATCATTATCCTTTGCCAGATACAATCCGGAATAGGTGTTAAACACACTTCCGAAGGCTCCCAACACAATGGCTATGCCACTCATAATCATAAAGTAAAGCCAGCCTACATTTGCCGCAAGAAGGCTATCGCAAAGACTGTATGCCAGAAAACCAAACATGCCGCCTAACATACCAACCATGATGGCTACAAAGAACAAAATCCATAAGGCAACGGCGAATTTGGAACGCATTTTGTTCTTCTTTGCGTTGTAAAAATATCCCTTAAATACTTCCCCTAATTGTTTTTTCAATAAGGTCTTCAGCATTATTCCGCCTCCATTTCCAGGAAGACATCCTCTAAGGAATGATCTCCCTTCACTTCCTCCATGGTTCCGGCTTTAATAAGCTGTCCCTGTTTAATAATGGCAACCTTGTCGCAAAGCTTTTCTGCCACTTCCAATACATGGGTAGAGAAAAAGATTGCTCCGCCATTATCACAATGTTCCCTCATCATCTCTTTTAACAAATGTGCCGCCTTGGGATCTAAGCCCACGAACGGTTCGTCCATGATAATAAGTTCCGGTGCATGAAGCCATGCGGACACAATGGCCAGCTTCTGCTTCATTCCATGAGAATAGGCGGAAATAGGCTGCGCCAAATCCCCTGTAATTTCAAACAAATCGGCATACTTCTTAATCCGCTCTTCTCTTTCCTTTCTTGGTACGGCAAAAATATCTGCCACAAAATTCAGATATTTGATACCGCTCATAAATTCATATAAATCCGGGTTGTCCGGTATGTACGCGATTTTCTTTTTGCAGGAAAGAGGTGCATCCACTATAGATTCACCGCAAACGGTAATGGTTCCTTCATCAAACTGCTGGATACCCACCACACTTTTTAAGGTTGTGGTTTTTCCGGCACCGTTATGTCCGATGAAACCATAAATCTCTCCTTTTTGAATATGAATGGACAAATCGTCCACTGCCTTCTTCTCCCCGTAACACTTGGTTAAATGTTCTATCTTAAGCATATATTTTATTCTCCTTTCGGACTTATCTTACCATTTTCCATCATTTTTTGCTACCCCACATGTCTATAAAAGCATCAAGGTTATGATTCCATAGGTTGCAAGACCGAGACTGGCGGCACAGCAACTTGGAGCATCAATGAAGATGTCAAGCTTCGTTGCCCGGAACAGTAATCCAATAATCTGGATTACCAGCGGATTTAAAAGCATACACCAAAGGGGTGCATCCAACATTCCTATAGCAATCAGCACCATCACCACAATAGCCGGAATAATTACCAGCATGGCATACAAGGTAAAAAATGGCACGTAAATCTGTTTAAAAATAGAGGTAATCACTTTTTGCGCCAGCGCCAAATCTTCTTTTTCCATGATTCGCTGATAAATGGTAGGCTGCAAGCACAAAAATGTATGAATCATAAATCCACCCATGGCTCCGCATAAGAAAATCACCGTAAGAATGGTTGCCAAGATCTGATGTTCCTTTGCCAGCACCAGCATCAGGGAAATAAATCCACAGGAATACATGGGAACCGCAAACATGGCAAGAATATCTGACCAGACAAAGCGCCAGTGAGCCATGTTCATCCATGCACTTTCTATCATTCCCGCTTTTCCGATTTTCTTATTGTTCGGCCCTTTGATGTCCAGCAACAAATCTGCTGTCGCACATAAAAGGCCGCCCATAATTCCGATTATCGCAAGTGTTTTTATCATTGTTCTCCCTCCAGTTCACGAATTCTTTTTACCGGCTCACTACAAATCGCGGGCCTTCCTCTCCCATTTTGCCGTTTGGTTGAAATCCGCATTTTTCCAAAACTTTCTGGGACGCTATATTATCCGGATCTGTCTCGGCTTCCACCGCATTTACCTCCGGCTTGGAGAATGCCCACTTCACAGCCGCTTTTACCGCCTCTGTGGCATATCCATGACCCTGATATTCTTCATCAATTCCATAGCCGATTTCCGGAAGTCCTTTCTCATCCAATCCCTTAAAACACATATCTCCGATGGGTGTTCCGTTAAGAAGCTCGATTCTCCACATGGCGTACCATTCCCATTTCTCCGGTTCCTTCAGGCAGCCCTCTAGCATTTCGCCGTAGGCCTTCTTCATTTCCGGATCCGTTTCCGCCGCAATAACACCTTCCATCTGCTCCTTGGTTGTTGTGTAAATTTTTAACCGTCTCGTAAAACATGTTGTCTGCTTCATTTTCTATGCCTTCCCTTCTTTTGTAATGAAAACCACCGCCGCTTTATATATTCCAAATAATCCGGCGCTTAATAATATCGCTCCTGCAATATCCGTAAACCAGTGTACTCCGGAAATCAATCTTCCAATGACCATAAAGATAGAAAACAGAATTGCAAAAACATCCACACCATAACGTAGTGCTGTCGCTTTTATCCTTCGATGCCCCTGCTCCATCAGAGTTGGCATCACGCTTAAAACCAGCAGTGTTGTGGATGAAGGATAGGATGCCTCCATGATTCCGTCAATGGGAATGGGGCGATAGTTAATTGGAATCATTTCAAATACCAGATATCCCAAAATTACAACCACATAATACATTCCCAGAATCAAAATATCCTTATCTACTTTTACAATACTTCTTCGACGAATCCATTGGGACAATCCCACAATTGCAAATATCATGCACACACCCATGGGTACCAACCCCAGCCAGTCCGTGACGGTATATAAAGTCATATTGGTTCCCGTCATTTGATGAAACCGGGTGTTGAATGCGGCAAAACCGATGTTTGTTCCCTTTTGTCCCAAGGGCTGCACATCTATCATCTGAATTAACACTGTCCAGATGACAAAAATGATTAGTGACGCCATGCCCCAAAACAAAATACTCTTTCCCTTTTTCATGTTTTTCCCCTTCCTACCATAACTGTCCCGGAAGCTTTAATTTTTCCTTTGCCGGGAACTGTTTGTCAAATTCTTCTACCTCTTCGTCCTTTACGTAATACCCCTTCGGAGTCTGATAAACACCGGTAACCTCCTCAAGATATCCCGGAATCAGCTCCTTGCAAAGGAAAAAGGAGTCGTCCGCCCCTTCCGGCAAATCATGATAGCGAATACCAAACTCTCTGGCGTAAGTAAAGCCACTTTTTCCGTAAAATAGGATGTTACCTTCAAACAAAACAGCGCCAAAGCCCATTTCTTTCGCTTTTTCCAGGGTATAATCCAAAATGGCTTTTCCATAACCTTTTCGCTTTAATTCCGGTGTAATTCCGATGGGGCCCATAGTCAAAACCGGAACCGTTCTTCCATCGTCACATTCGATAATGGTTCTCATAAACATGTTCTGACCAATCAGTCTTCCCTCTTCCTCCATCACGTAATTCAATTCCGGAATGAAAGCCGGATCATCCCGAAGTACGTGAAGCACGTAGTGTTCACTGCATCCCGGTTTGTATACATTCCAAAATGCCTCTCTTACCAGATTTTCCGTTTCTCTTTGTTCTTCTTTTCTTTCTAAACGAATAATTACATTCTCTTTATTCAACGTTTTGTCCTCCTAATCTGGATAATTTCAAAAATACACCTCCAATGTCCTTTCCTCTACATTTAGCAGTATAACACAAAAAAAGAAACAGACCGAAATCACACGGATTTGGGTCTGTTTTTCACTTTATTGAATGTCTTTTTTCTCATAGTTTCCATAAGCCGCCGCTATGCTGATGATGCAAAATACCATGCCGACGGCTATTTTCCCGCCGTCCAAGGTGCCATCCGTCACAATGGCCGCACCATCACAATAGCCAAAGGGTGTGATGTTTTTCAAAAACTCCACCGACTCCGCAATGTTGGCAATAATATTGAGAAGATACATAATTCCGGCAATACCAAGACCGATTCCGATGCTTCCTTTTCGCAAAAATGCAGAGATTCCGAAACAGATTCCGGAAAGCTCCACCTGTAACAGAAAATACGCAAGGTGCAGCAGATTCAGCTCTTTCCATGGAATATCTTCTCCGATGGCTGTCATAGAACCTATCACAAGCAGATAAATCACCAGATTCAACGCCACAACCTGAAACAGCAATCCGCACAGCTTCTCCGTAATAATACGTCTGCGGCTAACCGGATGGGTCAGCAAAAATTCTGCGGTTTTCTCTTTTTCCTCTTTACACAACATACCTGCCGCAGTCAGTGCCGCAAACATGGCACCGCCCAGTCCCAGCACATTGCCGCACTCAATGGCGTAATAACCCAGCAGCGTTCCAAAATTTAATTTATCCATCCCAAAAGCCGCCGTAAAAGAGCCCATGGAAGAAAACGTATCGCTGATTTCCTCCATCTCCCCCTTCATTTCCGGATATAGGAACACGCAAACCGCCAGCATAAAGCCAATGGCACCGGTCCAGATCAGAAAAGCAAGTCTGCCTCTTTTCAATTCCTGTTTTACTATGGTCATGCCTGCTTTCCCCCCTTTTCGTAGAAATGCAGGAAAATTTCCTCCAGGTTCGGTTCCGATACCCCTAAATCCTGCACATTTCCTTCCGCCAGCCGTTTCAATAAGGCGCTCATGTCGCCGTTATACAAAAAGCTTGCCGTCTGCTCTCCGGTTTTTAAATCCTTGATTCCCGTAAGTCCCGTCAAATCAAAGCTTCCGGAGACCGAAATCCGTTTGGCATTGGTTTTGGCAAGGGCTTCCACACTATCGCAGGCAATCACTTCACCCTCCCGGATAATGGCTGCCCGTCCGCAGTTTTGCTGTACTTCCGATAAAATATGACTGGAAAGAAAAACCGTGGTTCCCTTTTTGTTCCGCTCCCGCACAATATCAAAAAATTCCTTTTGCATCAAAGGATCCAAACCTCCGGTGGGTTCGTCCAGAATCAACAAGGATGGATTACTTTGCAATGCACACACAATGGCGACTTTCTTTCGGTTTCCAAAAGAAAGCTCCTCCACCTTCCTTGTCACATCCAGCTGCAGCCGGTCGCACAACACCCTTGCCTCTGCACTGCAATCCTTCTTTCTAAGGTCGGCAGACAATTTGATTATGTCCCTGACCTTCATTCCAGAATAAAAAACCGCTTCCGCCGGCAGGTACCCCACCTCCTGCAAAATTGCGGTTTTCTCTTTTTCAATGTCCCGTCCCAGCACCTTCGCCTCTCCGGAGGTTTTCTTAATCAACCCCAGCAAGGTTCGGATGGTGGTGGATTTTCCTGCACCATTGGGTCCGATAAAACCAAAACACTCCCCTTCTTCCACAGAAAGATTTAAGTTGGTAATGCCTCTGGCTTTGCCATAGAACTTGGTTAAATCTCTGGTTACAATTGCCTGCAAAAATCATCCCTCTTTTCCACGTTTTCATCGGAAGGCTTTGTCTTCGGATCGATAAAAACCTCCGTTGCTACAAAATCTTCTATTTCCATGAAATTCTTCAGCTTCTCAAATGCTTTCTCCGCTCCGCTTCCTGCTTGACAGGCATAAGCCGCAATTCTTTTTCTTTTAAGCACGGTTTTATTCTCATGCACAAAGGTACGGATTGGCGGCGCAAAGGTGCTTGCCCACACCGGAAATCCGATAATGATTTCATCATATTCAGACACATTCACATGATAAGGTTTCAGTCTCGGTTTTTCTTTCATCACCGCGCTTTTTCCACCCCAGAAAAACTTTGCGGCCCCCTTATCTGCATAAGCTTTTTCCGGTTCCAATCTAAGTAAATCCGCCCCCAAAATACGGGCCATATCCTCTGCCATTAATTGAGTATTTCCTTCCAGGGAATAGTAAACGATTAGTCTTTTCATCTCGAAATCTCCTCCGTTATCTTTCTTTCACATAATACTGCAAATCAATTACCCCTAACTCCGGATGATAAAACGCCTTAGTCTTTCGTCCCTCGTACTGAAATCCCAACTTCTCCAACAATCCTATGGATGCCCGGTTACTCTCAACCGCGCCACCAATCACCATATCCAGATGCAGTTCTTGCAGCAGGCAATTCAAAATCGCCGCTACCGCCTCATAGGCATACCCCTTCCTCTGATACTCCGGCGCAATCACATAACCAATCTCAAGAGCCTCAACTGCCCGGTCATCTACCTCCATTAAATGAATGGTACCAATGACCTTTCCTGTATCCTTCAATACCACCATTTTCCGCATTTCTTGCTCGGCAAATTTATCCATTAAGCTATTATAGGCTTCATTCATTTCGTAAAAAGGCTCATAGCCGCCATCAGAATAGCAGGTTTCCTTGTCGCTTAAAAATGCAAAACAATCCTTTGCATCTGACGTCTGAAATCTTCTTATGGTTAGGCGGTCCGTGGATAATACCAAGTGCGGAAGCAGTAATTTTCTAACATTATAGGCTATATAATCTTCCAAATCCGCCTCCGAAATTTTATCCGTATTCAGCCTGATTGTATTGCCCTCTATCGCCTGCGCTTCTTTCTCCCCGGTAACAAACTCTATGTTGACAGTTACACCGTATTTTTTGCTAATTTCTGTATACTTTTTATGTAGTTCTTCCTTGTTCATAACTTTTATTTCTGTGCCATCCATTCAACTTATTCTTGTTTCTAGTATAGGCTTTTATCCCTGAAAATATCAAGGTTGATGATAAAATATGACGTCTCAGCTCATTGCTCCCTTCTTTTCTTTCGCTAACCCACCACCTGCGTTAGTGATTTCTCAGCCATTTCTCTTTGATTTCCTGCCCAATAATACGTTTCCAATATAACTTCCCGCTTCCTCAGAAAAACCGTATCCTTGAGCAAGCATCCTGTCTCAGCGCCTTCTACCTTCTCGTCTTTACACATACGTTTATATTCCTGTCTCGCCTCACAGTATTCCATGTAATACGTCTTTGTCATTACCTGATCTAACACCTGTTCTTCCTTCGTTGGCCATTCATGCCATCCCGATGTGGGTGTATAACACAGAATTTCATCTCCGTTTTCATCAAAGATATGTATACATTTTCCAAAAGAGATACCATCAACTTTTGCTGTATACGGTAATCCCAGTAGCAAGCTCAACAAATCAAGCTCTTCCTCTTCATTTTCACAGTCTTGCTCTGTTCTCACTTGATTCAACATCATGGTTACTTTGGATTTTATTAATTCCCGGTTCGGTGCAACCTTTGCCCGTTCTCCATCCAAAAGCTTCAAATAGCCCTCCCCCATATAAACCGGATTATCCGAATATGCATCCTGTTTTGCCAGCATCTTGACTTTGTCCGTCAATTCCTCTGTCATTTTCCACTTTTGCTTTTTCCCGGTTGTGTTTTTTACATACTGAAATTGGATTCCTCCCATGTTATTCGCGATTTTCACAGAGTAGCCCCCTTTTGCCGAAACGATAATTTAGTAACATCACCTCTTATATCGGCACATTCATTGGCTACCTCCACTCTTTTTACCGCCTCTTATTCGCCAGCGCAATCTTCTTAAACTTCTCCTTCTTTGCCTGCAAATATGCACTATCCCCGGCGGCATAGGCATTCTCCGTTTTTAATTTCAGATATGCCTTAAAGCGTTCCTCCAATAAGGTCCCGTCTTTTAGCGCTGCCTTAATGGCGCATCCCGGCTCGGTGTTGTGGCTGCAGTCAGAAAACTTACACTGCAACGCCAATTCCTCAATCTCCGCAAAAGCTTCACTGATTCCCTCGTCGCTGTCCCACATACCAAGCTCCCGCATTCCTGGTGTATCAATAACAAAAGCGCCATTTTCCAGTTCCACCAGCTCCCGGTGGGTTGTGGTATGTCTTCCTCTGTCATCATCAGCTCTAACATCCGAAGTGCGTAGACTGTCTGCTCCTAAAATTTTATTAATCAATGTTGATTTTCCCACACCGGAAGAGCCCATAAAGGCTACCGTTTTACCCGGTGCAAGATACTCCTTCACTTCCTTAAACTCTCCTTTCAGGGAGGAGGTGGTAAGGATATCCACTCCCGGCGCCACAGCTTCTACTTCTGCGACCTTACTCAAAATATCCTCACATAAATCTGCCTTCGTAAGCACAACTACCGGCATAGCGCCGCTGTTCCAAGAGATGGCAAGATACCGCTCTAATCTTCTGACGTTAAAATTCTTGTTTAAGGACATACACAAAAATACCGTATCCACATTTGCTGCCACCACCTGTTCCTGATGGCTGCCCCCTGCTGCCTTCCTTAAAAACACACTTTTCCGCGGAAAAACCGTGCTAATGACCGCATTGCTATTATCCTCCGGCCAGCTTGCCACAACATAATCTCCTACCGTAGGGTATTCCGACACTGTGGCTGTTTCGTACCGGAACTTTCCGGATACTGCCGCTTTCTTCTCCTGCCCTTCGTAGCTTAAAGTGTATAACCCTTTTTCCTGTAAAATAACTCTTGCTCTGATTTCTCTCAATTATTCCTTCTCCTATTACAATTCTCTTAACGTATTATAACACATGAAAGAAGCATTCCCTTCATCTAAAGTACCGGGTCACCAAAAGCGGCAGAAATATTTTCCCCAGTGGCGAACCTGTTTTTCCATACCCTTTCCGCTTTAATTCCGGCGTAATTCCGATAGGTCCCATGGTCAGTACCGGAACCGTTCTTCCATCGTCACATACAATCATCGTTCTCATAAACATTTTCTAACCAACCAGATTTTCCGTCTCTCTTCTTTCTTCTTTTCTTTCTAAACGAATGATTACATTGTCTTTACTCAATGTTTTGTCCTCCTAATTTTTCCCGAAACAAATACCAGCCCAGCACTGCGTTAAAAATGACTGCCGAAAACGTGCTGAACCGCTCAAACAATCCGAAAACCGCCTTAGGTAAAAAGGCAGTTCCCATAGGGCCAATAAGCATTGCCGCAAGGCATATCCACGCCCAGTTACTTAGGGAGCTTATTCCCTCTTTTCTTGCACCGATTCCTACAAAAATCAAGGCTGCCAGGGAAAAAACAATCACCAGTACCGTCACCACCAGATGCATGACATTCTGTGGATGGCTCATGGTTCCATCTTTTACCCACGGGAATAATTTATATCCAACTTCCATAACCCATTCCATAGCCGCGAAAGCAAATACTCCCCACTTTAAAATTTTTGACCGGCAGCCTGCCACCGCCACACAGACCGCCATAATACAAACAATACCACAGGGATTAAAGAAAGCCCCCAGCTGTTTGTTCAGTTCCGCCGACGGTGCTCCCACCGCGCTCAAATCGCTGACCGCCATGCTTAACCAGTCATAACCCGGATACGCCAGTGGCGAAAGCACCACGCTCAGCGTGTAGGATAAAAGGCTTAACAGGCCGCATATTCCTAATCTGGATAATTTCACACACACACCTCCGAAATTTGTTATTTTCTAGGTATTTGCGAAACTGCTCTGCGGCGAATGCCGCATGAGCAATTTGCATAATAAATCGTCTCTGCAAGTTAACTTGCGAGAACGATTTTTATGCAAATTCAACATGCCACGGTCGTGGCATAAGAGTTTCGCAATTAACTATTGTTATTTTCAAGTAATTGCCAATTCTCACTCATTTTCTGTATGAAATCAGTATATCATACTATAAAAAACAGACCCGCATCACACGGATTTGGGTCTGTTTTGCACGGATTCCTATCCAATTATCATTCTTACCCGGAACTGTTTTTCCTCCGCAATGTAGCGTATCTCGCTATCCGTCTGATTTACAAAGGAAAGCACGCTTCTGGTTCCGATCCCGTGATTTTCCTCCGTTGTAAACGGATGCCCCTCCTCATCCAACGGCACCTTTTTCTCGCAGGAGTTGGCGATCTCCAGCAATAGCTGGCTTTTGTACTTCGCGGACACTTCAATAAAGCGCTCCTGCTTCGGAACCTTTTCACAGGCGTGAATGGCGTTTTCCAAAAGATTGCTGATGGCAATGGCAAGCTGCGTTTCATCCACCGTCACCTCCCTGGGGATGGTCGCCGCCACCCGAACCGGAATCCCCTCCTTTTCCGCCACGAACACATAGTGGGTGATGGCGGCGTTGACCGTGGTATTCTCGCAATAGCGTTTCACCGCCCTGGGTTCCTGGGACATGCGCTCCTCTAAACACTTTTGCACTTCCGCGATTTTTCCTTCCTGCAAAAGCGATAACAGCAGCGCTTCAAAATGCCTTCTGTCATGGCGCATAGCGCGATCCTGCTGGATCAGTTCCTCCGAAACGCTTAAGCGCTCCTGCATGGTTTTCGTCGCCATTTCCATGATTTCCGCCTCGGCATGGAGCTTCATTTCATTCTGCTTTGCCGCCAGCTCTTTTTTCATAAGTCCAATATATTTTTCCATAAATACAAAAAATACGATATTTACCACCGCAAGGATCATGACCATGCCTAAATACTGCTGCTGATTGAAAAACCAGTTGGAATTTCTCACCAGACGCAGATAATCGATCAATATCAGCAGAATCGACACCGTAGGAACCACGGCAAACATCCCCGTTACCCTATCAAATTTCAGGTTCCGGTTCTTGCTTCCGAAAAAACAGATGGCATACACCAGCGCGATCTCCATAAGGCTTAGCACCACCGTGGAACCGACAGAAAAGGTTCCGTACGTGGTATGGGTGGAATTTTTCAACACGCCGTTATAGGCTGCCATCATGATCTCCAACGCAAAACCGCCTGCACCAAAAAAGGCGTAATATCCAAAGCCCCGCAGATTATCCACCTGATACAGAATAAAAAGGGGAACCAGATAACAGGCAATGTTGACAACAATGGTCAGTACCATGGTGCGCATTTCATTCACGGATACCAGCACCAGATACGCCAGCGCATAAGTAAGCCATACCGCCCACTTTTTATTTTTTGTCCACTCTTTCCGCCTATAAAATGCCCGGTGCATATATCCCAAAAGATAGATGACCACAATATCATTTAAAAATACGGTTCCAAGATGGTTTTCCAAAAAATCCATCATTTTGTATCCCTCCATGACACAAGTGTACTCCATCTTCCGCTTTTTTTCAAATGCACCATTTTCTGCCGTTGCAACCAAAACCCTTTACCGCAGCATCAATTCTTTCGTCATCACATGGGGATTGCGGTACCTTGCCCCGCTTTTTTCTTTATCATGATGAATAGCATTTTGAGGACAGTTTTGCATACAGCCGCCACAGCTTACACAGTTTTTACCAAAAACCGGTCTGCTGCCCTTTATGACAATATTATTCGTAGGACACACTCTGGCACACAGCCCGCAGCCGCCACAGCTTCCTGCTATGTTAAGTTCCCCCGTAATGCCCACGCCTGTTGGGTATTCAAAGTTTTTCTTATGGTTATCCGTCATCAGTTTGTGGAAAAACGAATCTTTTCGCTGATAACGCTTTTGACCGTTAACATCGGCAAGCACCTCCGAAATGGCTTTTTGCTGTTTCTCACTATCTCCTTTTTGCTTTGCCATATCCGCGAAGGTAATGCAGTTTTCCGCCATTTTAATCCGGTTCACATAGTCAAATTTCCTGCCGTTTTTCGTAGTAATTGTAGCAAGTTCCCTGCAAACTGCTCCTGAGAAAAATCCGTAAGTAGCAATGGCAAAGAAGTACTTACACTCCACCGTGATTTTTTTCAAAAATTCCTCCACATAGGGTGGGATGCATAGCCCATACACCGGAAAAATCACTCCCACAACGTCATCTCGAAATTCATCTAATCCCTTTTCAATCAATGTAGGAATCGCCAGGCACTCTCCGCCTGTTCTTTTTGCCACATATAAGCAATTCCCCGTGGAACTAAAATACAAAACCTTCATTTCTGCATTCTCCTTTCTTTTTTTTACAGCTTCGAACCAGAATGATGCCGGTTACAAATGCCAGCACGTGACTCAGCAAAAATGCCAGCCAGATACCATCTAATCCCATGATTTTTTCCAACCCTAACGCTACCGGAATACGGTAAGGCAAATAATATAAAATCAGTAAAAGCATTGCTTTTTCCGGCTTCCCAAGTCCGGTGATGTAGCCCTGCATACAACTGGTAAGCATGTATAACACATATCCGATACTGATAATCCGGAAGAAGCCGGCTACCACTTCGGCAACGGTTGTGGACTGACCAAAAAGCATGGTAAGCTGTCCGGAAAATAGAATTACCATGGTACTTAAAACCGCAATCAAACCGCCACCCATGACAAGTCCGGCTTTTAAGTAATCCTTTGCCCGGTCAAATCTGCCTGCTCCCGCGCACTGTCCCACAATGGTGGTCATTGCCATGCACATTCCGGTGGTGGGCATGAACATAATCAACTCTAAATTTCTTGCCACACCAAAGCCGGCCATGGCGTTGATGCCAAAAGGTGTAATAAAAGAAATCATCACTGCGGAGCTGATGGGGGGCATAATGGCCTGAATGGTGGTAGGCACCGACAGGCGGAACATGGTTTTTGCATCTTCCAAATTCACCTTTCCAAAATCCATGGTAAAAAGCTTATGCTTTTTGTAGTAAAAAATAGCATATACCAAACACAAGACTTCCGATGCCACAGTAATGACTGCAGCCCCTGCCAGTCCCCACAGCTTAATGAAAAATGGATCCATCACCGCATTAAAAATGGATGTAAGTAACATTCCTTTCATCTGAAATACCGGATCACCAAATGCGCGGAAAATGGATGTAAACTGCATATACAGATACAACGCTCCATTTCCAATCAGGTAAATCGCCAAATACTTCACTGCGTCTCCGAATACTTCCTGCGGCGTTCCTAATAAAGAAAGCAACGGACTAACCAAAAGTTCCATACCAATGGTTACCGTAACCGATAGTCCTGCGGAAACTGCCACGATGGTAGCAATGGCTCCCGGCAGTTTTTCTTTTTCCCCGGCTCCCACCAGATTGGCAACCATAACGGAAATTCCGTTTCCCATACCCATGGCAAGAGAATTCATGATAAGTACAATTGCCGTACCTGCCGTAAGTGCCGACATACCGTGTTCTCCCAAAAGGTTTCCAACCCACAGACTGTCAATCATGCTGTAAACCATAGTTAACGTCATGGCCGCCAAAAGCGGCAGAAACATTTTTCCCAGTGCCGGACCGGTTTTCCCATTTACAAAATCAATTTTACTATTCATTTTCTTCCTCCTTACTGTTTAGCGACTAAACACTTTTTGTATAAGATAAAGCCGATTTTCACCGACTTATCTGTCAAGTTCTTCTTCAAATGCTTCCAGAAAACACTTCATGCTTTCCCAGGTGTCTTCCGGGATTTTTTCCAAAATCGCTGCAAATCTTGTCCCCATGGTTTCATGCATCTTCCGGTGCTCTGCCCTGGCCCGCTGTCCGTTTGGGGTAAGATAAAGGCTAATTGCCGCCTTGGAATGGGGATTTTCTCTTTTCTCCACAAGGCCCTTTTCCACCAACTTATCTACCATCTGGGAAACAGCTCCTTTGGTAATCCCCCGCATCTTTGCAAGTTCCGTAACCCCAATACCTTCTTTGTCCCCGATAATTGCAACAGTATGTATTTCCGGCTGGGTCAAAACAATATCTTCGCAATATTGCTGCGGTATCTTCTCATATTGCGCGTATTTATGCATGATGCGCTCCATCAGCCACGCCATTTCTATATAATTCTTCATGCTATCTCCTTTTCACGTAGTAAGTCAAATCCCGCTCTTTATCAAGATAGGTCAACTCTTTTTCCGCAAAGTGGTCATAGATCATGCCACATTTTTCCATAACCCGCTTCGAGCCCTCGTTCCCGGTAAAATAGGATGCATAGACTTTCTGAATGCCCATTTCTTCAAAGCAATATTTCATAAACCGCTCAGCCGCTTCCGTTACATATCCCTTATTCCAATATTCGGAACCAATGGCGTAACCGATTTCGCAGGATTCTTCCGTATCCCCAAAATGCAGGATGATTCCAATCATCTTTCCAGTATCCTTCAGACGAATGGCAAACATCACCTTGCTGCCCACATATTTGGTAAAATCCAGTTCCTCCATGGTTTCCGTATAAGGGCAAATAAAGGTTTCCAACACCTTCTTGTCATGGGTGATATTGCAAAAGTAATCTCCCTTGTCGCTTTCCTTTATTTCGTCTATAAGTAGTCTTTCGGTTTCCATATTTCCCGCCTTTCTCACATTCTCAGTATAATACAAATATGAAAGCATTCCCTGTTTACACGGATTCTGATTGATTTTACACTTGATTTATTTCTTTTTGCACCATTTTCATTATCCGAAGTTCTCTATCAATCATTCCATCATCATGGTTCTCTTTTAGAAAGTCTTCGTTAACTTTAATTGCCTCTTCTAATGCAACGAACTGTGCTTCGAATCCCTCTTTTTTCTCACTTTCAGAGAACTTTGACGCTACCTGCTTCTCTTCTACTTCGCAAAAATAGTAGTAGTTATCCTGTATAAACACCGGCTCATAATGTCCTTTTTGAATTCGACGCACATAGCCGTATTCTTTCACCGATTTCGGAATTACTGTCAATCCCACTTCTTCCTTCACTTCACGGATCATGGCTTCTACCATATCCTCTCCTTCTTCAATTCCCCCTCCCGGAATCTTGTAAAACTTATGGGCATGACTATAAATCACCGCCAGCTTGCCCTCCCGAAAGATCAGCGCTCTTGCAGATGGTCGACAAAAGGCTTTTCCGTTGGGATCGTAATTCTTTTTGTCGATTTCGAATAATAATTTCATCCCGGTTCTCCTCTCTTTACATACTGAAACTTACCTACTAAACCGTCTTTTTCTCACATCAGAATGTAGTCAAAAATTTCTGTTTTCATAAACCTACCTACCACGTTCCCTTTTCCACCATTTAATGGGTAAAATTCACGAAACAGCCACTAATTTATATCCCAAATAGGCTCATCTGCGTATACTCCTCCGGCAATTCACTCATATACTGAAAGCACGCATCCGGCATATGCAGTATATCATTTTCCTTACAGAAATTTCGAAACAACGTCATCAACTCCTTATCCCGGGGACTCGGTACATTATAAGAATTGCCAAACTCACGAATATATCGTTCCTTTATTCCCGGAAAGTGCTTGTCCAAAGCCTCATAGAAGTACTCCCTGTCCCCTTCCCGCAGCGTCACTCCCATGCCAAAACAAATAATACCCTTTACTCCAACCCGCTTACACTCCTTAAGAATTGCCATAATGTTTTCTTCCGTGTCATTAATATAGGGTAAAATCGGCGTCATCCACACCACGGTTGGTATGCCACGCTCCTGCATCTTTTCAAGGACCTCTATACGTCGTTTGGTATTACAGACGTTCGGCTCAATAATGCGGCAAAGCTCATCATCATAGGTAGTAAGAGTCATCTGTACCACGCACTTTGCAGTACGATTAATCTTGTCTAATAAATCTATGTCGCGCAGGATACAATCTGACTTTGTCTGAATAGCAACCCCGAATCCATTTTCCAAAATGATTTCCAAACACTTTCCGGTAAGGCCAAGTTCTTCCTCACAATGCATATATGGATCTGACATGGCACCGGTTCCAATTATACACCGCTTACGCTTTCTTCGTAGTACATCCCGAAGCAACTCCGGTGCATTCTGCTTCACCTCAATATCTTCAAAGGCATGGGTAAACTGATAACATTTACTTCTGCTGTCACAGTAAATACAGCCATGAGTACACCCCCGATAGATGTTCATTCCAGTAAAACCATTATTTCCGGTTAAAATTCCTTTTGCGTCAACAAAATGCATACCCTCTCTCCTCTCCCTTTCATCTTACCATAGCTTCCTGTGCATTTCACCCTCTGTTTTTTGCCACTTACCTTCAAATCCAAGACAAAACTGTTAAAATAGTGTATGATAAAATTATCTTGCTGAAAGGGGTTTTAGACATGAAAGTAAGCGTTACACTCTCTCCCGAATATGAAGTGCCATACGCAATTATCTATACAAATCAAATAACCTACGATATCCAACGAATTGTAGATAGTATATCCATAAATGAAACACCAATCACCGCCTTGCGAAACGAAGAGGATATCATCATACTAAAACCCACCGATATCTTCATGGTGCGGATTGAAAACGGCGCCACGATTCTTTACAGTGAGAGTCAAGCCTATCGTTCCCGAAAACGCCTTTATGAACTTTCGCAACAGCTAGGTTCTGGATTCATGCAGATTTCCAAAACAACACTAATAAACCTAGCCTACATGGACAGTATCAAACCAGGATTTAGTGGAACACTTTTACTAAAGCTGACAAATGGATGCGAGGATTACGTATCCCGAAAGTATCTGCCCAATTTCAAAAAATATCTCGGACTTTAGGAGGATTTACCATGAAAAACGTACTAAAAAACACCATGACCTGTATCGGAATTTCCATGATGCTTTTCTGCTTTGGCGGAACAATACAAGATATAGAAAACCACGGAAACTATCTATTCGAAAATTTTACATTTACTCGTTATGTTTTCGGAAGCCTGCTGGTTGGATTGGGGTTCGGCCTTCCCACCATTGTCTATCAAAATGAGCATATCCCAACTCCGGTTAAGATTATTATCCAAATGGGAATTGGATGTACGGTACTCTCCCTTACACCTTTTATCACAGGAACAGCTTCAAAAAATGCAACCATCTCGCAACATATCGGTACAACCGCAGCCCGTATTGGAATTGCATTTTTCATCTACCTTTTGTCAACTTTCTATTATCGAAAGGAGGCAAAAATACTGAATGACAGACTACAGAAAATAAAACCATAACCATCCACCGAGCGTCCGTGTGAGCACGAACAAAATGCCCAAAGGCATCCCGATATCCTTTGATACCAAGATGCCTTTGGGAATCTTATGCTTTCTGCGCTATACGTTATTAGAATTCTTCATTGGTTCTTGTAAGTGTCATTTTCGTTGCCACATATCCGTAGTAAGTACCACTTTTCTTCTTCAAATACAGCTTTCCTGTCGCCAATTTCTGTGTGGTTCCTTCTTCTTCATTCTTCCACATTACGGAAAATTTTACGCAAGTCTTTCCACTTTTCAATTTGGTGTACTTATTTACCTTGATCTCCGGCCAAGCTGATCCCCAATCTCCGATGTTGATTTCTTTATCCTTTCCGATGCCTTTTCCAAATAATTTCTTGGAATAATAGCTCATATCCTGATGTTTACCATCGTACTCAGCGTAAGTAACAACTGCTCTACGAGTCGCTTTAGAAGAAAAATCGTACTTTTTCTCCTTTCCCAGCCACTCATTATTTGAGCACTCTAAACCGGCAAAATTAACAAATTCCTTTGTCAACTTACACATTTTGCTGCGTACTGATGCCGCTTGAACATCCGATGCACCAACCACCGGGCAAAGGGTACAAATTAAGGCAAACATTGCAACTCCTGCCAATACTTTTTTCCATACATTCTTCATTGTAAATTCTCCTTTACATATTTTGATTTCCATGTGTTTGATGTCTTTCACAAGTAAATAGTTTCACATTTCCAATGAAAAGTTTATTTCTCCTCCGGTACTTCAATCCCAAATTCACTCGGTAAAAATCTGGGGCAAACATTATCTGAGGTAACAATAACAGATGCTGCTAATGTTGAACCAATTTCACAAGCTTCCTCCAGTGTTTTTCCATAGGTAAGACCAATGGTAACTCCGGCGAAAAATGAATCTCCGGCACCGGTAGTATCCTTTATGTCTACCTTTCTGGCAGGAACAAAACCTGTATTGCCAGCAATATCCGCATATACAGCTCCCATATCCCCCATGGTAACAATCATCTTTTTAATCTGTGCCCCCTGAATCTTCTTAGATATAATTTCCTGCATCTCTTCCGGGGACTTCTCTGAATAATCATCCATGAAAAGAATGCCGGCTTCCTGCTGATTACATACAAAGCACTCCACATTCTTAAGGAAATCTCTACGTTCAATTGCAATACTCATATTGGAAACAGCAGCATAAACCTTAAGATTGTACTTTTCTGCATATTTAAATACACGCTTGATGGTTTCCTTTTCCATATCTATCTCAAGAGCAATACTGTCTGCATCCCGGAAGATTTCATCGCCTTCTTCATCAAGAATATCATTAATCACAGATAGATCCGGTCTCTTTGAAATAGATGCCACAACATCTCCATGATTATCAAAAACAGCAAGCCACTTTCCCATGCCATCGGGAGTTCTTCTAATAAATCTTGTATCTACTTTATGCTTTGTAAGCTTGTCTAATACGGCTGAACCAATACCGCTCTCATCCACGAGGCTAACATACTTCGGTCTAAGCTCAACATTTGCAATGTCCTCAACCACATTTCTGCTGACACCACCGTGAACCTCTTCCACCGTACCGACATTTCTTCCTGCCGGTATATAGCTGGAAGTGGAGTGTCCCTTAATATCAATAAATACTGCACCTAATACTACAATTCCCATACGCTATGAATGCTCCTTTTTCAAAAATATTACCGCGGTGATTGCAAAGCTTCTCTGCGGCGCGACCGCAGGAACAAATTGCATAAAATCGCTCTCGCAAGCCAGCTTGCAGCGGCGATTTATACAATTTTCCCCCTGCCACAATTGTGGCAGGGGAGCTTTGCAATCTTCTACAAAAATTATCAACTCTCATACCATATCATAACATGATTACTACATTCTGAACAGTAGCATGCGAAAAACAGGCAGGAATAGAATCCCGGTTGCATTCCGGAATGTAAAGTTATACAATAAACAGTATAAACGGGAAAGGACTGTGACAATGGCCATGAACGAAAGAAAAGAAATTACCGCAGCAACCTTGAAGTGGATAGCCGTAATTACCATGATTATAGACCATTTTGGCGCCAGTATATTAGAAACCTGGCTTTATCGCTCTCAGCTTCCTTACTACGACTGGATGCTCCAGCTGGATCGGGTCTGCCGCTCAATCGGTCGCATGGCATTTCCGATTTTTATCTTTCTGATGATTGAAGGTTTGTATCATACCCGTAACCGTTGGAAATATCTGGCACGCCTTTTGCTGCTGGCATTTATTTCCGAGGTTCCCTTTGATTGTGCCTTCTTTCTAAGCCGCTATCAGTTTGATAACCACGTCTTTATAGAATTCGGATATCAAAATGTATTTGTCACCTTGTCCATCGGATTATTTATGTGCATTCTGTTGGAAAAAGTTCGACCGCGAACACACCACTTTGCACTGGACCGAGAGATGGAAGCACAAACCGGAAATCCTATAGTAGATGATACCCCGAAAATGATTCTATTAAAGGCGCTTGCCTGTGTTGTCATTATGGTTGCCTGCGCCTACGCCAATGAATTTCTCCGCGCAGATTACGGCGCCACCGGTATTATCGGATTCATCGGTATGTATTGGGGCAACGTTTGGTTCCGCGAAAACTGGCGAACCTTTTTACTGGGTGTTGCCGGTCTTACTATGTTGAATCGTTTTGAAATGGTAGCTGTCGTCGACTTATTTTTTATTACCCGGTATCAGGGAACCAAGGGCAAATCCATGAATAAATGGTTTTTCTATTTTGTGTACCCGGTTCATTTGGCAATTTACGGCTTCCTTGTTTGGAAATTTATAATTTGATTTTGATTACAACGTCTTATCCTGATTCATTTCCTCAAACAGGCGGGGACCTTTACCAATCCCCGTTTATTTTTTTGATAGTATATCATGGCTTAGTGTCTCTGTTATGAACTTCTTCCTTGAATATCTATTGCAATTCATTGGAAGTTTGTTACAATAAATGCAGGTATACACTATAGAAGCTCCACCAGCACTTGCAGGAGGTCTGTTATGGATAAAGAAGCATTCAAAAAACTAACGGATTATCTTTACGGTAAACGTGTATTTGTTCAAACCCACAATTTCCCGGATCCGGATGCCATCGGCGCCGGCTTTGGCTTTATAAAATTATTGGAACATTTCGATATCCCCGCTACCCTCTGTTATGTAGGGCAGATTGACCGGGTCAGCACTCGCAAAATGACACAGCTGTGTGGAATAAAAATATATGCCGAGAACGAATTGCCTTTGGAAATGCGACCTGGAGATCCGGTTATCTGTATCGATTCGCAAAAGGGCGGCGGAAATATTAAGGACTTACCCGGAGATGAAATTGCCTGCATCGATCATCACCCCACCATAGCAGGCATAGATTATCTGTACAAAGACGTGCGCAAAACCGGCAGTTGCGCAACCCTCATTGGCGAATACTTTCGCCAACTGGGAATTGAACTGGAGGAACTGACGGCTACTGCGCTTTTATATGGATTGAAAATGGATACGGCACATTTTACCCGGGGTGTAACTCCCATGGATATTGATATTTTTGCCTACCTTTTTGAAAAAGCATCGGAACCGGTGCTTACAGAGCTATCCACCAACAACATGGAATTCGGGGATTTGAAGGCCTACGGTTCTGCCATTGAAAACATCATCCTTTATGATAAAGTGGGCTTTGCCTGCATTCCCTTTGCCTGTCCCGATGCCCAGATTGCCGTAGTGGCAGACTTCATTCTCTCCTTAGAAGAGGTGGATGTTGCTATCATTTATTCCAAACGCCCCAACGGCTACAAATTTTCCGTGCGCTCAGAAACCCCGAAGGTAGACGCCGGAAGGTTGATTGCAGGCGCCATCGGAGATATCGGCTCCGGCGGCGGTCACAGCTTCATGGCAGGTGGTTTTCTTCCTTCAGAAGGTGTGGCTACCCTTGGAGACTTCCCGGATAATGCGTTGCGGGAGAGGTTTTTGAAGCAAGTTAAATAAGCAAATTTATAGCCTGCACCAAATACGATGCAGGCTGTTTTTTACCCGAATTTTGCAAGAAGACTTTCCTGCAATTGTGCTATAATATCCTATATCGCATTCACATGGAGGTTGGATAAAATGAAAAAAACATGTCCCGGAAAACTTATACTCCTGATTCTATGCCTTCTGCTGACGAGTCAAAGGATTTGTGCCGAAGAACCTGCTCTTAAGCAAGCGAAAATCACCGGCATTCTGGCTTATGAAAAGGGAATAAATGAAATTCATTGGAACAAGGTAACAAACGCCTCTCACTACGAGGTATACCGCTCCACCAAAAAAAGCTCCGGCTACCAAAAATTGGCAACCGTTACGAAAACTTTTGCAAAGGATACCAAGACAAAAGCACTGCGCACCTATTATTACAAGGTGCGAGCCATTGCAAAATCATCCGATGCAAAAGGCCCCTGGTCCAAAGCTGCCTGTAAAAAGGCCCGCAAAAAGCCGGCACGTATCGCTATTTTAGGGGATTCTGTAGCCAGCGGATTTGCAGTTTACAATATTTTAAGACATAACGAGAAATCCTATGCTGCTGTCAGCCGCAGCGTTGCCACTGTCGCCAGTCAGGATCTTTCCACCTGCATTGCCTACAAACCGGATCGTGTTTACATCATGGTGGGCACCAACGACTGCGTTGGAAACGGTTCTACTCGCACCCTCAGGCGTAGTATGCGGCCTTATAAACGCATAATTCGACGTTTGGTATCTTCAAATCCCAACATTGAAATCGTACTTATGGGCATCGGCCCCACCCGTAACGCAAGCAATGTAAGCAACGCTACGGTAAATCGTTTTAACAAATTGGTGAAAGGTCTCACCAAGAAAAAAGGGGATATTCACTATTTCAATACCCCATCCTATCTTCGGGATTCTTCCGGTTCTTTAGCTGCAAGCTACACCGGAGCAGACGGTATCCACTGGACTCCTTCTGCCTACCGAAGGGTCTATAAGAAGCTATTGAAATTCGTAAAAAAATGGTAACACAAACGGGAGCGCAGCACTGGCTACACTCCCGTTTCATCTTATCTATGCACGTACATCCGCGACATTTCCTCTTCACCGTCTCCCTGTACCATGCAGAAAAATTCCCAACCGTACCGCTCATAAAATCCGGTGTGATCCGTGAGCAGATAAAGCGGAGAAATCCCTTTTTTTCGCATGTCCTCTACCACCATATTTAAAAGCTTGCCTGCGATTCCCTGACCTCGATAGTTCTCCTCCGTATAAACGGCGCAAACATTTGGCGTAAGGTCTTTTCGATTATGAAAGTCGTTTTCAATTACGCCCATACCACCAATTATTTTTTTCCCATCCATACACAGATACCAGCCATATTCCGTTTCCCGGTTTAAAAACGCATCCATAGATTCCAAATAGGCTTCCTTTGGCACGCGCCATTTGCTACTAAACCATTCCGCCGCAGCATCCTTTAACTCCGGACGCTCCCGCAACGTAAGGTAACGATATTTTTTCTTTGTAATCACCGCAATGGCACAAGGCATACGTCCGTCCACCACGTAATAATCCACATCTTCATATCCTAATCCCTTGAAGAAACGTACGTACTCATAAAAGGTAAACTGTCGGTTAAAATTTGCACCTAACAATTCTAAGAACTTTACCGCCGCTTTTCCGCTTCCCTTGGACATATTGATATAGGTTGGAATGATAATTTTGCCCCCGGGTTTTACCACGCGCTCCAACTCCCGCAGAGCAATCTCCGGTTTTGGCAAAAGGTGAATCACGTTTCCCGCAACCACCTTATCAAATTGTCCATCCTTACATTTAATGTTTGTAATATCCGCCTTCTTAAAAGTAACGTTATCAAATACACCGCATTTTTTCGCTGCCTGTTTTAACATTCCCACGGAAAAATCTGTGGCCACCAGTCGCTTACATTTTTTCGCAAGGAAGATACTAATGGCTCCGGTTCCACAGGCACACTCTAATACTGTGTCGGAAGGCTCAATCAACTCCGCCACCTTTTCTCCTGTACCATTAAAAACCTTGCTGTTATATACATTTTCAAAAATATCGTATACCGGTGATACTTTATCCCAAAACATGTTTTTCCTCCTATCTGCCCTTATGCTTTTCCTTCTTTTTCTGTTGTTTTAAATCGAACTGACGCTGCTTTTCCGCTTCTTTCTGCTCCTTACTGACAGTCTTACGCACAAGTTTATTTTCTTCCCGTTGCAATTGCAACGCCTGCTGGGATTTGGTCCCGATTCCAAGGTTACCGGATTGCTTTCGTGCCTCTCTCTGTATCCGCTTGGGATTGGTGGCTTCTTTTTTGACTTTCACTTCCACCGGCGGACTGAATTTTAAACGACCGTAGTTTCTCAGCACAAAATCCCAAACTTCATAATCCTTAGGCTCTGCCCCAAAGGTCACCTTGGAAACAGTCAATTTTTCATCCTCGATTTTTTCAAAAACTCCTACCCAAAAGGGGTCTTCAAAATATACCGTCAACTTTGTCTTACACCACCATACCATATCTACATTCTCCTGGTCAAGAAATCCTGCTTTTACATTCATTATACCAAATCCAAAAAAACAGGCCGGAACCACACGGATTCCGACCTGTTTTTCACTTAATTCTTCAAAATTCTTTCCACATCCTCTTTGCGCTCAAATAAGGTGCAGCCACCGGGATGATCTTCCAAAAGATATCCACCTTCCCGAAGTTCTTTAAACAAACGTGAGTTCATGACTTCCCGCAAAGAAGTATCCCGCACATTACTATCCGAATAAGGCGAAAAAGGACAAGGTTCTGCTCCACCATGGGAATTAATATGGAAAAATCCTCGTCCTGCGGCAACACAGCCACCGGAGCTTTTTTCGTCTCCCGGAAAAGATATGTAAACCATTTCCGGATGGTCTTTTCGCAGCCGGGCAATTTCACCACGTAAATATTCCCGCTCTTCTTCTCCCGGAGCAAGTTCTGTACTCTCCTCCGTAACCGGCACAAACTCCACGAAAATCACAGCTTTACAACCTCGATCGGAAAGCTTCTTTAAAAAGTCATCCGACGTCACTTCCCGGATATTCCGAGTTGTCACCGTCACGGAAGCTCCGAAAATCAAACCGCGAGCATTTAATTCATCCATGGAGGAAATCAGCTTCTCATACACCCCTTCTCCCCGTCTGGTATCAGTGGTTTCTTTCCCACCTTCAATACTCATAATGGGGATTAGGTTCCGGCACCGATCTAATAAAGCAAAATACTCCTCATCCATATAGGTTCCGTTGGTAAAAATCGGAAACAGAATATTCTGTCGTTCTCCGGCGGAGCTTATTACATCCCTGCGAAGCATGGGCTCGCCTCCTGCCAACAGAATAAAGCTGATTCCAAGCTCGTCCGCCTCCTGAAAAATGGTATTCCATTCCTCTGCACTTAGCTGTTTCACCGGCTTCGCATCCACAGTCGCATGGTTACACCTGGAATAACAACCTGCGCAATGCAGATTACACTGGCTGGTAATGCTGGCAATCAAAAAGGGTGGAATATGCTCTCCCGCATCCTCTGCATGCCTTCTCTTTTTTGAAGCGTTACGGCTGGCAATAGCAAATTTTGCCATAAAAGCGCTTTCCTTCGGATTCTTGAAGGTTGCCTTTACTGCATCTGCCACTACCCGCTCTACGCCCTTCGTCATATATTCCTGAATATCGAATTTCTTCATACAAATAGATTTTATTTTGTTTTCATTTTTACAACTTTAGATGTCTTGCTAACGGTTCTTCCAAGAGAATCCTTAGCTGTTGCTTTTACTTTTACGTAATAGGTCTTTCCTGCCTTCAGGTTCTTTAAGGTTGCGCTTGCAGCCTTAACAGTTACCTTCTTAACACCTTTCTTAAAGTTCTTGTCTAAGGAGTAGGAAACTACAAACTTCTCGGCACTCTTAGCATTTAAGAATTTTACGGAAAGGGATTTCTTTGTGGCTTTTACTAAAGAAACCTTAACGTTCTTTACGTTAATTTTGGTCCAATGCGCATATACGGTCTGGTTTTCGGTAAGTGCATCCAATTCTTTGTCAGATACAAGCTTTCCGCCTTTTGCCTCTGTATACCAGCCATTGAATTTGTATCCTGCACGGAAGGTTGTTGCTTTTTCACCGTATTTCTTACCATCTACATAGCAGATGCTCTGTCCGTTGGTGACACCACCATTGCCATCAAATTTTACGCGGCTGGTAGTTTTATCTGCAAATGTTGCCAGGTCTTCCTTGGTAACAGATTTTACATTTGGTGTTCTTCCGTCCTGAGAAGTTGGAACAGTAATAAGTCCTGCTGCCGCAAGAGCAACTACCTTATCATGGTCTGCTTCATCCCAGTTGATTCCGGTAAGTTTCCAGTTGTTGCTATATTCCGGATATACTTTTCCATGTAATTCATCATTGATGTATTTTGCAATCAAATCACGAACTGCAGTGGTAGATCCGTCCGGAGTTACATCCATCTCAAGAAGCTTCGGTAAGGTATCACCATTTTCTTTCTTGTATACGTCGCCGTATGAAAGAAGCTGGGAGTTTGCTCTGTAGTTATTAACTGCAATAACATATTTCTTATTATCTTCTACCTTTTTACCGTTTGCTAAGGTAAGGTTTTCAATTCTGTGTCCTACTTCCTTGGATACATTAACTTCGTAATTAACGCCTGCAAACATATCATAAGAGTATGCTCTGATGTTTTCATTATAGGAAACAGTAAGGTCATTCTCATTTAAGGTGTTGTAGTATGCTGCAGACCACTCCATGTACTGCTTTAACTGCTTACCGGTAATTTCAACCTTGTACAGGGTGTTGTCATATTTGTAGATTAAGGAAGCATCCTTCTTTAAAATCTTGCCGACTTTAATGTTGGAATTTACATCAAACAATGCTGCTGCTCCGATTTCCGCACCGGTATAGAACATCTGAACCTTGTTAATCAGGTTAATCATAGCGGTTTCCTGAAGCTGTGCCTGAGTAATTCCTGTAATTTCATTAACCGGAGCTAAATCTCCACCGCATAACTCACCGATTTCCATAAGAGAATCGGCTTTTGCTTTCTCATCGTAAGAAGCCAAAGCATCACAGATTTCTTTATCTGCTTCTACACCTTTTGCAGATACGGTTTCTGCTGTCTTATCAACAACATCGTATCCACCATTGGCATTCTTCTTAAGTGTAATATCGATATCGGTTAAAGTCTGTCCCATGTTCTGATTCTCAGTTACAAGAGTATTTCCAATAGTCTTGTTAAGAATCTGATGTCCATGAGCTGCAAGACAAACATCAATTTCCGGGCATGCCTCAATTAAGTCTTTTACACCGGATCCATTTACGGAATATTCGTTGCCTTCATCCATATGAGCAGATACAACGATTACGTCTACTTTATCTTTTACTTCGGCAACTGCTGCTTTTACTTCGTCAACCGGGCTTGTTACCTTATATCCTTTCAGGTTGGTAGCATCCCAACGAGTGATATTTGGTGTAACAACACCGATTACAGCAATTTTTACACCGTCTTTTTCAACAATATCATATAATTTTCCAAGTCTGGTTTTTCCGTCTTTGTCGTAAACATTTCCACCCAATGTGGTTCCTTTGAACTGTTTGGCAATTTTCTTTAAGGTTGGAATACCAAAGTTAAATTCATGGTTACCAAAGGTCCAATAATCGTAGTTCAACAGGTTTAATCCTTTTATTACCGGATGCTCGTCATCTTCTAAGAATAACTGTGCAGAGTTATCCTGAATAGAGTCACCACCATCAATAAGAAGAGTGTTTTCATTTCTTCTTTCTTTGATAATGGTTGCAAGCTGTGCAACACTTCCTGAGGTATCCTCAGTGTAAGTTGCATACTTAAATGGCACGAATTTTCCGTGCAAATCGCTGGTCTGCAGAATCTGAATTGTTTTGGTTTCTGCATCCGCTGCCTTTACAACAGTAGCGGTTCCAAAGGATGGAACAATCATGACTGCTGCTAATGTAAGGGCCAGTAGTTTTCTTCCAAACTTGTTCATAGCTTAAAAATCCTCCTCACTCTTAGCTATACTTTCCCAAAGGGTTCCCTTACTTATAACATGTCGGAAGTTTCCAACATATCCCATATGTCCTTATTTGTGCATTTTCTACTTACCAACCAAATTTGGCCGTTCCTTTTTGGTAAAATCAACCAATCCATTCCTATCTCCTCCCCCCAGAAACATGAAATTTCAAATTCTGTCAGCCAACGATGTAGGAAAATCTCCCTTGGCTGATGGTAGAAAATATGAATCCTCAAAAATCGTAAGCCACCCCTAAAAAAACAACAGTCTGGCTGACGTTGTCAAACATGAAATCTCCAGAATCGACAGCCACTACCTAAGAATACTCCCTTATGGCTGATGGAACACAATATACTGAAGCACATTCGTCCTCGGAATTTAGAAATTTCGTCAGCCATGTTTAAAATAAATCTCCATCTGGCTTACGACAAATGAAATTTCATGTTTTAAGCCGTCAGCTATATTCCTTGATTTCAAGATATGGCTGACGATTTTGGGAATTTCATAAAATCATTGATAAGCCATAGCTTCTAAATCGAAAAGATGGCTGATGCAAATTCTAAATTCATCACTTTTCAAGTAGTTTCAAAAACTTCTTCTCATTCATCTGCTCATTTGTCACGTATTCTCCATCGTAAAATAATGCATAAGCCCCGCTTCCCCTTCTCTTTACTATCCTTAATGCAGGCATCCAACAATTCCGTGGAATAGCCATGTCCCTTAAATGAACCGGAAACCCACAAGCAATCAATGTACATATACCCTGCTGCCTCAATGGGATTCCAGGCATTTTCTGCCGGAATATATTCTATAAAACATTTCCCTCTTTCCGCACTTTTCGGAAAACAAGTCCTTCCTCAAGCCAGGCCTTTTTCGATGCCACCTGAACGTCTTTATTATTGGAGATTGCACAACAAATGTGCTCTTTCTCCAGATTTTCTTTCGTAACCTGTATATATTCCATATCTTACTACTCCTTATAAAATTTCAGGGAGCCGATTGGCTCCCTGTGTTCTTTATGTTTTACGCTACCGGGAAACAGATTTCTGTCACCAGTTCATCCGGATTCGACGTCTGCGCCGGACTCACATGATATATGCAGAACATCGCTCCATTCATGGTGTATCCATTATCTCGCATCCAGGCCATTGCTGTGGCAGTTGCATCTGTAAGCTGGGTATAGCTTCCTTTCACAATACAACTTGCTACCTTTACTGCCGGAAGAGTCTGAAACTCTACATGCTCTGTATTCTCATAGTTTCCCTTCACAGTCATCCAGATTCGCACATCTACATTTTCTTCTTTGTATTCCTCGTCGAAAAAATCTGCCCCGGCCAGACACGGCTCTGCCGGTACAATTGTTCTGCCACACTCTGAATGAAGTACACTCCATGCTCTTTGTTCGTCTTCATATCGTGGGATAATCATTCTCACAGTGGCTGCATATCTCTCAGGGATTGTTTTTACGGTTACATTATAGCTCATAGCTTGCTCCTTTCTCAGCCTCTTTCGGGCCGTTTCCAGAAGCATCAGTTTGTACTGCGTCTCTTCGGAAAGCTTTTTCAGTTCTTCCTGTCTTTCCAACAAAAAGGCTTCCATTTTTTCCGTATCGTCATAACTTTCAAGGATTCGGATAATGTCTGCAAGGGAAAATCCCATATCTTTTAATGCCGTAATCCTTCCAATGGTAAAAAGCTGCTCCTCACAATAATACCGATATCCGGTAAAGGTATCAATTTCCGCCGGTTTTAATAATCCGATATCATCATAGTGACGCAACATCCTGACACTTACTCTGGATAGTTTTGAAAAATCTCCTATTTTTAGCATTTTTTGTTTCCTCCATGGATGTTTTTCTGAGCTCACTATTACCTTAATCCCTAACACAATGTGAGAGTCAACAACTATTTTAAAAATTTTACCATAATAATTTCATCCCGGTAACTTCCGTCCTTCAGCTTAAAAGCACGTGGATTCATACCATACTCTTTAAAGCCGTATTTCTGATAGAGATGTCTTGCCCGGTCATTATCGCTAAACACACCAAGTTCCAGCTGTTCCATGCCGTTTGCTTCCGCCTGGGCAATGGCAAGATCCATTAAGAAACTGCCTAATCCTTCCCCCGTATATTTCTGTTGGATGGACATGCCCAGATAAAAGCGATGCCGAAATTTTAAATGCGGTCGAAGCATGGACACAATAATCTGCCCCACGATTTCCCCGTCCACATAAACGCCAATAGAAAAATCCGTCTCGCTTTCCCCCACAGCAGCAAGCTGCTCCTGCCGTCTTTCCAAATTAAATTGACCGTCCTCCGGACATCTTGCCATAAAATGGGTTTCCGCACTTACCATCTCCATGTGGCGATTAAAACTTGCCCCATCCTCCGGACCGGTACTCTTAATGGTTGCAACCTTGCCATTTTTTAATGTATAGGATTGCTCCTTGATTTTCACTCTTCGTCTCTCCCTTCTTATGTTATTCTAATATCCCAACTTCTCGTGGATTAACACCACTTCAAACTCCTGACTGTTTGGTTTGCCCCAGAAAATACTCACTGCCTTACAAATCCGCTCCGGGCTCTTGCAATCGTAGCAACGATCCCCTTTTTTTGCACAGGGGGTTTTTCTGTTTAACCTTTGGGCATTTAAGGGTGCCGCAATGTTTCTGGCACGATCCATAGCGCCTTCTAACGTATCCGCAACTTTATTTTCACCAACTACAAAATACACTTTCTCATGTCCGTAGATGGTGCTTGCCACCCGGTTTCCGGTGCCATCTATGTTGATGATTTCGCCGGTTTTGGCAACGCCGTTTACAGAAGAAAGATACACTTGGGTGGACATTGCTTCTTTCCGAATCTCCGGAGCTGCCAGTCCATCGGTTCCTTTCCAGTGCCACCATACTTTATTGTGGGTTCCGAGACTTTCATAAAGTCCCATCTCATCCAGCGTAATGGAACCGCCGAAGCCCACACTTTTCCCATCAATCTGCTCATTCAGATAGCGTGCCGCTTCCTCTTTATTGGCAAATTCACTTACCAGATATCCCTTTTGTTCCAGACTTTCTTTTAACTCCTTAAAATCCATACTTCCATCCTCCTCATCGCCTGTGTAAAACCACACAATGTCACCATTATAAATGTTCATGCGGGGTAATTTTCATGGTATCGCCGGAAGGATTCAACCGCATCTTCATGGCTCCCTGCGCCCGCTTTCCCACAATCTTTATGCGGTTCATCCCCTTCTTTAACGGGATGTCCAGATTGCCGTAGTTGTCCCCGGCTTCCATTTCCCATACCTTTGTAATCTCTGCCATGGGTGATACCGAAATGATTTTAAAATCCCCCTTCGAGATTACAATATCATAGTTGCCAGACAATGTGCAATCCCTATCTGTTTCAATTTCCCACAGCACATCATTTCCGGAAAAATCAAATTTCAAATCCGCTTCATTTCTCCCTACATTTCCCAATCTTTCCGTATAAGAATAACTTCCTGCATCACTTTTAAGCTTTGCATCGTCATCATATTCCTTCGCATGATTGTCCATTCTTACAAAACAACATCCTGAAATCACCATCATTAACACCCCCACTGTTCCAACGAATCCTATTGCATACTTTCTGTTCATCATCCTGTCTCCTTTCTCATCCAAAATGTCTTTCACTCCAACCGTTCTGCTCCATACTGGCAAAGGAAAGAAACCACAATCAAGGTGATGCCGATTCCCACACCGGATACATCCCCCATAAGGTCTACCTTTGAGGACACCTCCATGATATGTGCCAAAACCGCATATGCAATTTCCATTACGGTTCTGGTAATAATCGGAACGCAAATCCAGAAGATGCCCAGTCTTCGTAATTCCTTTGCTCCTTCCATGGTAAAAGGTGTGCCTGCCTCCAGTTCATGCTGAAAATACTTCCCGCAAAGCAATGCTATAACGAACCCACCGGCACAACCAATGGCACCGTTTACAACCGCCGCATAAATGGTTCCCATTTTCATATCTGCGCTTTTCTCTATGAGTCCGTGGATGGTAACTCCACCCACCTTGAGTACATCCCCGCTGCCGATTGCTAAAGAACACAATCCTACGATGCAACAAATCCCGCCTACAAGACAGCAGATGTACGCAATCTTGCTTAAAATTTTTCCTATCTTTGAAAATGTCTGAATCGTTCCCAAAGTTTTTTCCATGGCTCTTACTCTCCTTTACTATTTCATATTTCTTGTTTTCATTTGCCATGAGTATAGCACTTAACAGCAAAACAGACCGAACTCACACGGAATCCGGTCTGTTTTGCACTGTTTTGATTGATAAAATGGTTTTATATATTAACGGATAAGTCCGAAAATGTCCTTCACCTGCTTCGGTGAAAACTTAATATATTTCTCATGCAGAATGCCCTCATTATCCACCAGGTCATACTGCATAATTACAACTTCTTCATCCTCTGCATAATGGGCTTCCACAAAGGTTGCCTCTCCCTCTTCATAAAACTTCTTTGTAAACGTTCCTCCTGCAGAAAGATATTTATTCTCTACATTCACATGGAAGATGCCTTCATCATCCGCTTCAAATTCATAGGTGTCAAAGCAGTCTCCCTTTTCCGCTATTTTGTCAATAGTTTCGGTATCCATAGAAGCAAAATCCAGTTCCCTAAATGCCTGTAAATCCGCATCCTTCGCTTTTACCGCAAACTCCTGCTCATCCTCTTCTTCCGATGCCTGACCAAAGTTCTTCAGATAGTCTTCCTGGGCTTTGGTATCCGCTTTAGATTCGTCCATTTCCATGGTAAATAATACGTTGAGTCCCTCAAATTCATCCTTTGGAGAAATCTTTCCGGAAGCTTCATCAAACTCATACCCTGCAACATAATCCGGTCCGTCGGTAATGGCAAGATATACTTCCCGATCTGCGAACATTTCAATGGAATCCACACTCATAATCATGTATAATACGCCGTTTTTCACCTTCCAGGTAGCGCCGCCTCCCATGGTGTACACATTATACTGCTGGGGATTTAATCCCTGGATTAAGGGGGATGCAACAAACTCCTCTTCCTTCATGGCCTTTCCATCCAGTCTGTCCACTGCCAGGGCTACATACGTCGTATCCTTATCTTCCTGGGATAAAAACGCATCCTTTAATTTTGCGCTGGCGTTTCCCAGATAACGGAATCGATACTTTCCGGCTTCTTTCGTTGCCACCACGTCCGTATCCTTAAAATACTCCGATAATTCTTGGCTTCCCAGTTCCTTCACTACCTGCCTCGCCGTCATATAACGATAGGCTGCATAACCTGTGCCTCCCGCCAGTGTAATACATAATGCGATTGCTGCAGCTGCTGCCACTTTTCTTTTTCCAAATGCCATAATTTTATCCTCCGCTTTTGCTTTTTCCAAAATCCGGCGATTCAGTTCGGCAGATGGCGCATCTTTTTTTTCTAAAGCGTCATATAGTATTTCATCTATTTTACTCATTGATATAACCCTCCAGCTTTTCCGACAATTTGTTTCTCGCGACCCACAGCCTCCTTTTTACGGTTCCCTGGGGAATATGCAGCGCATGGGCGATTTCTTTTACAGACTGTTCTTCCATGTAATAAAGCAAAACAGGTATCCGGTAGTTATCTTCCAGGTCCTTGATTGCCTGTAGAACTGCCTGCCTTCTTTCTTCCCGAAGAATCTCCGCTAAAGCTCCGTCCCGCTCATCCGCAAGCAAGCTTTCCATTTCCTCCGTAATCGGTACTGCCGGTGCAATCCGGTCTCTTACAGCATATTTCTTTTTTCGGTTCTTCCAGATTCCCACCGCTATGCTTAAAAGATAGCTTTTTACATTCTCATCGGAACGAATCTTTCGAATGTCTTTTACTGCTTTTAACCAGACCTCCTGATAAAGTTCCTCCGCCTGCTCTGTATCCATACACAGCTTTCTGCAAAAAGCATAGATGCTGTTTCCATATTGCTCGATGTAAGTTTCTAACTCCTGAATCGTCATGTATCTCTTCCTCTTAGTCGCGATTAAGATTGGGCTTTTGCCCTTACATCTATATATTGTCTTCAAACTTGGATTGGTTCGGTTATTTTAAAATTTTTTCCGGCCACTTACAGATTCCAACTTCCAACACCCGCTCTTCCTTTAAATGAAAATCCGCGTATTGGCAATACCAGCACCCCCGAATACTGGGGATTGCATCCTGTCTGGGGGTATAGGCCGGGCAAATATCATTAGGCCAAACACTTCCCTCTTTTTTTGGCACATCATACTCATTTGCCTTTTCCTCCATCAGCAATCCTCCTTTCGCATTTTCGAATCTGTCCAAACCTTACCATATCTACGCAAAAGCCGACCGGTTCACACGGATTCCGGTCGGTTTTACACTTAATTAATTTTCTTATTCTTTAAAAACGATAATCCATATATTTTTCCACCACTTCTGCGTAACGGCTCTTGGATACCGGAACCATCTCGCCACCTCGCAGGGTAATTTCCTGTTTGGTCAGCTTGTCGATGGCTGCAATATTCACTGCAATAGACTCATGACAGCGAACAAAATCCTCTTTATGATTGGACTCCAAATATTCGGAAAATCCGATTCGCAATGTAGGGGTTGATATCATATCTCTCCCACTCAAATGGTAGGATACCACATGATTCCGATAGTCAACGTAAAGAATATCATCCATTCTCAGGGTCTGCATACCGCCCTTCACTTTTACCGTCACAAAACGATCCTTATCAATCTCAACCCGGCTTATAGCCATATCCAGGGTGGAGAATAATTTCTCCCGCTCCACCGGCTTCATAATGTAATTAATAGGATTTACATCAAAGGACTCCAGTGCAAAAGAGCTTTCCGACGTTGCAAATATAATCTGGGCATCCGGCTGATTCCAGCGCATTTCCCTCGCCGCCTGAATTCCGGTTAACATAGGCATGACAATGTCCAGTATGTAAATGTGTGGACGAAACTGCTCGCACTGGCTAATCATGGTATCCGGATGATCAAATACCTGTACCTGTGCCACAAGATTCTTCTGCTCTAAATATTCTTTTACCAGCCCCTGCATCTTGTCGCAATCCTTCTGGTCATCATCACAAATGGCAATTCGAAGACTGTTGTTTTCCATAGAATTCTCCCCCTATATCATCATCATATGCTATATGATACCACGCAAGCCGATGGCAAGCAAGCACCAACCAAAGCTGTTTTTTCTTGACTTATCAAATCAATCATGTTATTATCTGATTATAATATTGATACTGCCACCGGGTAGTGAGCTCATGTGCGCTCGTTTACACATCGTTAGGTCTTAGAAGATGTGTAGATAGGGTGCTTTTTTACTAATTACCAATTCAGAAAGGAAGGCTGAACAAATGAAGAAATTTATTATTGGACAGGATTTGATGGAAATTTTCCCTGAAGTTGAAATCGGAATTCTTGTTTGCAACGGCTTAAATAACCACATTGTAGACGAGAACAAGTATGCCGAGTATTTGCAGAATGCTCAGGTTGAGGCGCAGAAACACATTGCAGAGGACGAATTTACCGCCAATCCGGTAATTCGCACCTGGCGAGATGCTTTTTACAAATTCAAAACCAAAAAGGGCGCTCGTTGCTCTATTGAAGCACTTTTAAAACGTGTTGCCAAAGGGAACGATATCGGATGCATCAATCCTCTGGTTGACCTTTACAACGGCATTTCCTTAAAATACGGCGTGCCGGTTGGCGGAGAAGATATTGACAAATTCGTTGGTGATGTTCAGCTGACACTTGCGCAGGGTGGCGAAGAATTTATTACATACGGAAGCGACGAAAGTGATCCTCCGGCAGAAGGGGAAGTTGTGTACAAGGATGACCAGGGCGCTATCTGTCGTTGCTTCAACTGGCGGGAAGGTATCCGCACCATGCTGACGGAAGATACAACCAATGCTTTTATGATTATTGAAACCATCGACGGTACCAGCAGCGAGAACTTAAACGCTGCCTTGGATGAAATGAAGGCGCTTATTGAAAAAGAGTTAGGTGCCACCGTTACAAAGCACATTGTAAATAAAGCAAATCCGGAAATGGTGATTTGCGAATAAATACAACCTTCCAAAGGGCGAACTCCCTCAAAATAGCGGGTTCGCCCTTTTTTCGTCCTAACATCTGTGAATTATTTGTGATTTTTTAGTGAAGTTACTGTTATATTTTTTCAATTGTGCTAAAATTCGTACCGTAGTCTGGCAGTAGCAATTGTAATCATCATTCTCATTCTATCTACTCGTGCAAAGGGAATTATTCGAGAACTGTCACAATCTTCACTCGAACAGGAAACAAAAGCAAACGCAAATGCCTTCAGTGCAGATATCCGAACTTTTGTAGGCCAATTGGATACATTGGCAGAATCTCTGGAGCGAACCCATTTTGATGATGATGAGGCGCTTACAAAATTTGTTTCCGAACAATCCACCACTTTTTCCAAGGACGCCCCCAATGGCGTATATATTGCGTTGGATGATGGCAAATGGATTGACTCCAGCGGCTGGGTCCCGGATGCAGACTTTGTACCGCAAGAACGAACCTGGTACAAAGATGGCACCCAGTGCGATCATTTTACCGTGGGTAAACCCTATCTGGACACCATGACAAAGGGAATGGTAGTCCCAGTAGCCAGAAAAGTTTCACTTGCCGACGGCAGAACCGGTGTTGCAGCAACAGACATGCAGCTTATGAGTATTATGGATACCGTAAGCCAGTTAAAGCCAATGAAAACCGGCGGCACAATGCTTTTGGACGGAACCGCTATATTATCCTATTTTGATGATTCCTATAACGGAACGGATATTTCTGAACACCCGGATAATACCTTTTTAAAAACCATTTCCGCTAACCTTGGAAAAACAGGGCAGGTTCAACTTATTAAAGACGGCAAAAAAGCCTACTATGTTGATTATGAGCCGGTGGAAGGAACCACTTGGACTTTGGTTTCTTCTGTAGAAGAAAAAAGCGTATTGGCAGAGTTAAATAAATTCCAGATGGTATGCTGGGTATTGGCCGCAGTTGTCATTGTGGTTATCGCCCTTGTCCTTATGGGATTAGTACGTCGAATCGTTACCAGACCGGTTCACAACCTTACTGAAAATCTGGTACGGATTACCAATAACGATTTTACGGTTTCCATCGATTCTGCCGGAAACGATGAGATTGGCTTAATGAATACAAATATGGCCAAATTTATTGACCATATGCGAGAAGTCCTTAGCGGTATGAAGGTGGAGACCAACCAACTTTTTGTAGAAGCTGACAACAGTCGCAGTTCTTCCGAGAACATGAGTATTCAGGCCAAACAGCAGTCCGTATCCATGGGAGATATCCGCGGTGCTATGGACGGCATGGCCGGTGCTGTTTCTGAATTGGCCACCAACGCTACCGAACTTGCCAACATGGTTAACAGTCTAACCCAAGAAGGAAGCGAAACTGATAAAACCATGAAGGTTCTGGTGGAAAAAGCGGAACAAGGACAACATGACATGAAAACCATAACCAACAGTATGGATTCCATTTCTGCGGCTATGCAGGATATGAACGACGTAGTTGGTAAGGTTGAGGAAAGTGCAAAACAAATCAACGGTATTGTGGAAATGATTAATTCCATTGCCGGACAAACCAACCTGCTTTCCCTTAACGCCTCTATTGAGGCCGCCCGTGCAGGAGAAGCCGGAAGAGGCTTTGCAGTGGTTGCTACAGAAATCGGCTCCCTTGCAAATGACAGTGCCCAGGCAAGCCGGGAAATCAGCGAAATCATCAACGATATTATTTCTCAAATTGAAAATCTGGCTGAAAAAGCCGCAATCAGCGTGGAAGAAATCCAGAAGAGTACCGAAGCAGTCTCCACCGCAGAAGTAACCTTCATCGACATCTTTAAGAACCTGGATTTAACCGGAGAATCCATGCAGCGCATGATTGGAATGATGAGTGAAATCGACGATATTGCAAGTAGTGTTGCCGCAATTTCCGAAGAACAATCTGCAAGTTCTGAAGAAGTAACCGCAACTGTAGAGAATCTGGCAGAAAGCGCCCAGGAAGTGGCCGGAGAAAGTCAGAATGTTACAGACAGCGCCAACACCGTATCCCAGTCTGTAGAAACCATCAATAATTTTGTTTCTACATTTAAATTAGAATAACTGAAACTTCCCCCTCCTCCCGGATTAGCAAAGCGCCAATCCGGGAGGATTTTTTTCACCACTTGTTTTCATTTTTCTATCATAGCTTCTTCATACATTTATCATATATCATTGCTAAAATTTCATACGCTATTTCATTGTATAAGGAGTTAATATGAAAAACGAAAGCCTTTCTTCCGATATTTTTGAATCCTTTCTTCAGGATAATCGGATTACCATAAACACATTTATGAACAAGATTCTGTGGTTCTGTATTCTCACCGGGCCAGCCATCGCCCTTGGAATTTACAGTCACATTTTTCCGGAGGCATCGTATATCACTTGCATGGTTATTTCCGGTGTTGTACTTTTTCTGGCCATTATGCACACTCTTTTCTTAAGACTTTGGCCGGCATCCTACTATACGTCATTATTTGTGCTAAGCGGGCTAAATATTTTGCTGGTATATATGTCTTACGCCCATATATATATCCATGTCACCTGGTTTTTAATTCCACTGATCAGTCTCTTGTTTTGCGATAAGAAAATATACTTTGCAACCGTACTTTTTAATTATATCATGATGCACGTTGCCACCTGGATTTCAGGCGAATACGTAATTGCTACCAGCGCCTTCTATCCTTCCCCCCGGGATTACTACCTTAATGAAATCGGTGGATTGACCATTGAATCTACAATTATGGCAGTGGCCGGATATTACCTTGGAAAACGGCTGATTACTTATTTAAAAATGCTACTGGAGGATAAGATTACCATTTCCGCAAGTGAGAATCGCTTGACCAAACAGGTGAAGCTCCTTGACTCGATGTCTGAAATCTATGATTATGTTAATTTAATCGACTTTGAAAAAGAAACCGAGCTTTCACTTCGTGACAGTCAAAAAATAGAATACCCTCTGCATTTGACCAACTGCAGTCATACGCGCATGGCAAACAAGATTGCTCAAAATGTAGCTGCCAATCAAGTAGAGGAATTTCTGCTTTTTTCTGATTTAACAACAATACAGACTCGTCTTTTTAACAAGAAAATAATTGCAGGAGAATATCTAAACATCCACAGAGGTTGGTTCCGCACCCAGTATATTACTATTGAAGCTGATAGCAATGGCTTCCCCAAAACAATTGTTGTTACCACCCAAAATATAGATGAGGAAAAACGTCGTGAGCAGCATCTCCTAAAAATTGCCCTAACGGATGAGTTAACTCAACTATATAATCGTCGTCATTACGATGAAGATATTGCCGAACTGGAGTCCAAACAATTACCGGACAATATTGCTATTCTTTCTGTAGACGTAAATGGACTGAAGCCAACAAATGACACCGCAGGACATGCTGCAGGCGATGAACTGATAAAGGGCGCTGCCGACTGCCTATTGGCAGCGGTACGCGGATATGGCAAAATCTATCGAACCGGCGGAGATGAGTTTATGGCGATTCTTACTACTGATGATCCCCAGATTATCTGCAGTAAAATACGTAATCTCACCAATGGCTGGCAAGGAATTTATGTAAAGGAGCTTTCCCTTTCCCTGGGTTTTGCTTCACACAAGGACTACCCGGAAGCTTCCATTCGAGACCTTGAAAAAATTGCTGACTCTCTTATGTATCAAGATAAAGAACAGTACTACCGCAAAAGAGGAATTGCTCATCGTCAGACTTTATGATGATTTCATTATTTTTTCTGACAATTTAATGAACTAAATTCTCGCAGCCCGCTAAGTATGCTATTCTGTACTTAGCGGGCTGTATTTTGCAGTCAGAAAACACGGAATATGGAAAATACTAATGGAAGGAGTCCGTTGATTATGGCAAAAGAAAGGAAAGAGAAGAAAGAAAAAAAGGTAAAGCAGCCAAGAGGAAAATTCTCATTTAGTGGCGTTAAGGCGAAATTGATTCTTGTAATGGTAAATGGACTTTTTTCAAAAACAAATTCCAAAATTCCAACCGGTGTGCTATCATACAACTGTACAAATTGATAAATATACAGTATAGAAAGGAACCGCTATGATAAATCAACTCTGTAACCTTGGCATAAACGAAAAACTTATTTTTTTGCTGGTTATCAGCTCATTCCTACTCACTATTATACTAATAAAAATCTGTTTCTCCGTCATGCCCACCGACCAGGGAAAGGCATTTGCCGTAAATGGCGCAATTTCCAAAGGCAAACCTCGTGGTGTCGGTATCGTGTTTATACTTTGCTTTATTATCATGTCCGCTTTGTTTCTTCCCATTAATTTGGAATTTTACGGCTACCTGGCAGGTGTCTTTTTTGCCATGTTAAGTGGTTATCTTGACGACCGCTCATCCATTCCTTGGAACGAATACAAAAAGGGACTTATAGATCTCATTCTCGCCCTTTGCACAACCGGTATTATGTATTTCTCCGAGGTACTTACGGTCATCCCCATAACCGGAAACCCTACTTTTGATTGCAGTTTGGCGATTTTCATTTCTATTGTTCTAATCTGGGTATCCATCAATGTAACCAACTGCTCCGACGGTGTGGATGGTCTTTGCGGCAGTGTCAGCATCATTACCTTACTTACCTGCTTCGCCTTTATCCATGGTACGAATGCTATATACAGCACCGCAACGCTGATAATGGTCAGTTGTATATTAGGATATCTTTGGTTTAATGTTTCCCCCAGCAGTATTTTGATGGGGGATGCCGGATCCAGAGCCATTGGTTACTTCATTGGCATCTTGTGTCTGAAGTTTCTGCCCTTTTACGTGTACTTTGTAGTCGCGTTTGTTTTGCTCGTTGATGGTGGAATTGGTATTTTTAAAGTTGTTCTTCTACGTTTTTTCAAAATTCATATATTAAAGAATATACAGACACCTCTTCATGATTTCGTACGCAAAAGCAAAGGCTGGTCTGACGGTCAGGTTGTATTTCGCTTTTCCCTTATTCAATTATTGGTGTCCTTTGGACTATACTTTTGGATGCAGAGTTAATCTCTGTTTTTTGCACTCGCATCCTTGTGCTCGATCCAAACGGAGAAAACGCCATACACAGCTAAAAGGCACCGACCTTTTCAGTCGGTGCCCTCTCTTTACCTTGCTCTTAACAAATAAAAATGATTCTGCCCATCCTCCGTATCGGTTACGTTGCATCCCAGGTTACGACTTTTTCCTTTTGCATATTTTGCCAAAAGCACACCCAGCATGGTATTGGCGAATCCGGTTTTAAATTTTTCCGGTTTAACTTTAAATAATAACGCATAATCCATGCCATCTTCCAACTCCGGAATTTCATTTAGGTAATCCTTCACATGCTCCCAGTTATGTTTTTCATAGACAGTTTCATACTCCGGATTATTCAGAAAATCAAAGGTTTCATCCTCATCCTCATAATCCCCCTCAGCATCTCCATCCGGAAAACCGCGCATCGAAAAATTTCTATCATCCTTTTCACGCAACATCCTATCAAAGAATTGGTTTACATTTCCAATAACCTTATCCTCGTAAAACTCTTGATCAATGCCAAACTCCTCCGTCGGGTCATATTTGCGTAATTCCTTGGTAATCTGCTCTCTCCAGGTTTCAATGCGTTTTTCCATAGTCGTCATTTCGTGCCGGTATGACTGCTGAATTTCCTTGATATTCCGAAGTCTGGACTCTGCTTCCCTAATTTTTTCATCGAATGCGGAGTATACTACCTCATCAGATTCTTCCAATAATCCGCGGATTTCTTCAATGGAAAAACCGGCAGTCTGCAGGTTCTTGATTTTTACAAAAGCTAAAGCCTGCTCCTCCTCATAATACCGATACCCTGTCCAGGAATCCACTTCAACCGGTTTCAGTAGGTTCACGCGATCATAGTACCGTAAGGTCTGGGGATTACAGCCACACAAACGGGCAAATTCTTTAATCGTCATATCGCACATCTCCTTTCCGATTCCGTTATAGCATTATAGTGCAGTGTAAGGTCAAGCATGAATTTCCAACAAATCCGGTTCCACATGACAGGTTAAAAATAACACCTCAACTCCGGCCCGCTTCGCTTCTTCCAAAGCTTCTCCAAACTCCGGGTGAGTATCCACGTTGGGACGTACCTCCGATACTCCCTCCATCTGGATAACAAATGCTAACATGGCATGAATTCCTGCTTCTTTTGCCTTAATCAATTCTCGAAGGTGCTTAACCCCTCGCTGGGTTGGGGCATCCGGGAAGTAGCCCATGCCATCAATTTCAAGCGTGCACCCCTTCACTTCCATAAGGTAATGTTCACCGCTTTTTTCCATGTAAAAATCTATGCGGGAGGCGCCATAGGTATATTCCGGAATGACTACTTCATAGTCTTTCGTCGCCAGCCATTCCTTTACCACCTTATTGGGAGCCTGGCTGTCAATGTTAAAAAGCACCCCCGTACTTTTGCGGACTGCCACCAAATCGTATTTCGTTTTTCGCCCCGGTGTTCCCGGTGCCGTCAGCCACACCTCGCAGCCGGGAATCAACAATTCCTTGCAACGTCCGGTATTTTTCACGTGAACGGTTTCCTGCTTTCCATCAACCATAACTTCTGCAATAAACCGATTGGGGCGACGCAGAAACGTCGCCCTCGTAATATTCTCGTATTTCATAAACTATTTCCTTCCAATGGCAATCCGATATGCAAACCACTCTCCCGGATATGGCAATAAATCCAGTAGGTTTTCCTCCGGTTCTCGCACGTCTTCCACGACGCTTTCCATTTCTACCCCTTCAAAAAACTTTTCATGAATCTGCTTCGCCCCTTCTTCAAGGAAGATACCTCCGGCTTGTGGCATTCCCTGTTCCGCCATAAATCCCTTCAGTTTCCGGTAGCCTTCTGAATCCTCTTTAATATTCATAATCCCGTTAAACAACGTGCCGCCTTTTTCCGTTACTCTGGCAGCCTCAGCCACGCCTTTTTCTTCTAAGCCAAACATATTGGCAATGCCGAAAAAGGAAGTGGTTACGTCTATACTATCTTCCCGAACCGGCATATTGGTTGCATCACACGCCATATAAAAAGCGAATTTATCCGGATATTTCTTCTTAAATTTCATCCGGTCTTTTGCCAAAATCTCAAAACTTAAATCCGTGGCAATCAAAAGCTGCTCATCCGAAAGCTTGGGAATCAGATAATCCAGAAACATTCCTCTACCACTGGCAATGTCCACCACAGTCTCCGGATTTTTCTTACAAACCAGCCCTGTCATTGCTTCCAAAAGCATAACCTGCTGCTCTTTTTCCTTCTCAGGCTTCGCCTGCTCAATCTGCTGTTCCATGGTATCATAATCCATGTCCTTCAGATATTCGCTCCAAGCATTTCCACTTTCCTGCTCCTGAGAGCCAAAATCCACAACTCCACCATGAATACCAAAGCGATGTCCCTTTTGGCACAAAAGCGCACCCTCTACCACTTCACCATTTTCTTCTTTTTCGCTTACCACCCTAAATGCCTCATGGCACTCCGGGCACCACAATTTCTCCAATATCTTCTCATATTTTCCGTTCATTTTCCTTCTCCTTCTCTTTTCCTATAGCAAACTCTTTCTAGAAATTCTTACATTAATATCTCCTGCTGCCGGACTGCCGCTCATCCGTTACATCATACACCTGCATGTCATGCTCTTTTGCATAACACTGTCTGTAATGATAAAAAAGATCTCTCTGGCGATACAACCTGTCGCTTTCCCCATCACCGTACATTTCCGCCAATTTAGGGAGGCTTGGAAATGCACTATAATAGGTTTCATCCAGCTTTTCCAATTCTGCAATAAGGTCTCCGGCATCCATTTTTTCATACCGTGTAGTATTCTCCGGCGTAAGGGATATCAACAAATGACGCTTGGTTTCTTCCATGAACGTCCCTTCCCGAAGCCATTCCCTCTCTGTTCGATAAATCTTCCTATTCAATAGACCTTGCGATTCCTCCGATAGTTTATCCAAATCCTTCTCTCTTAATCGAATCGGAGCTAACGCTTTGCCTCTTCCCTCTTCATGAGGAATAAATGCGGAAAGCCGTCGACAACCACTATCTCTCAAAATTTTCGTAAGTTCATCTACCTGCTCGACATTTTCGGATGTCACAGGAATTCCGGCGGTAACCTCAAGTCCTGCTGTTTCCGCTGCATTCACCATCCGTAGCATTCCTTCAAAATCCCCTGCACGCCCTGCAAAGCGATTGTGATATTCCTGCAATCCGTAAAAGGTAAAATTCAGTTGCCGAATGCCTTCTTCTATAAGGGTTTTTACCAGTTCTTCGCACTCGACTTCATCCCTTAGCTTCATACCGTCGCATTGCAAAAACTCTGCCTGGGGGCTTCCGATTTCCTTTAGAAAACGGATTGCTTCCCGCAACCGTGGATGTTCCATGGAATATCCAAATGCGTAGGAATAAGAAATCTCCGGTCTTGCTACCTTCGCTTGTGTAATAAACTTTTTGCCAAATTCTATTCCCTGTTCCCAAGGGATGCCCACCATCTTTCCATCCCAGGACAATAGGCAATACCGGCATCTGCATCCGCAAGGAACACAAAGATTTTGTACCATAAGTGACTCTGTTTTCATTTTCCCCCTCCATCCAATTTTCGGCCAAACTATATTTCCAACATCAATATCTCTTCTTCATCAAACTTTGTCCGGGCTAGCACTTCTCCATCTCGGAAGTAAAACGCTCCACCATAGCTTTTGGGCTCATTATCCAATGGATTAATTAGCACCGTCCGTTGTGCCACCTTCTCAGCATGATTTGCGTAGTCGGCAAGCATCTCTTCTTCCCACTGCTCCACTGTATAATTTACATAGACCGGCCAGATCAGCAGTCCATTTGTCTTAAATTTCTCCGGGTAATCCCAAAGGTCGCCGCAAAGTGTCAGCATACATTTTTGTCCGTGGAATTCAAACTCGCAAGCCTCCGTTCCTTCCCAGTAATGGTCGTCCGTAATGGTAAATTCTTTCCATCCCTTAGAAATCCGCCGATAGTTGCAAAGAATTTCTCCTTTGGCAATGACCACATAGGACGAATACAAGCTTTCATCCTCACGCTCGATATAACCGGTGGCAACACCACAATCGTATTGTAACGTCCACCGTTTCAACTGTTTCATCACTTCGGAATCGTGTGCAACCGCCATGTCTTTATCTTTTTCATAGTCCCAGCAGAGGCAGTCAAAGCCCTGTAAGAAAGCTTCCCCAAAGCACAGCAAGTCTGCCTTTCCTGCATTTTCCTTTAATGCTCTTTCTATCTGACTCATATTAAATGCAAGATTTTTGTTCTCACACCGATACGATACTAATCCAATCTTCACCCTAACCTTCACCTTCCTTTTTATCTATACCAACGCATTTTACATACTGGCTCCCGGTGGTTCCGGAAGTACTCAATCATGGTCCATGTCAGGCTCAAGGTGCTGTGGGTTTCCGGCAAATGCTCTCGATCAAACCACGCCGCCTCGCTCAACTCTGTTTCGTCCAATGTAATCTTTGCATCCCCGTCCAATTCCACAAAATATCCCATTAACAGTCCGCCGGTAAAAGGCCAGGGCTGACTGGCAAAATATTTGATATTCTTTACCTTTAGACCGGTTTCTTCCATTACCTCACGGTGCACAGTCTGTTCCACTGTCTCGCCTATTTCACAAAAGCCTGCCAGCAGAGAATATCGATTGGTATGTCCCGCCGCATAACGGCTTAATAAAATTTTGTCCTCATGAACCACAGCCACAATCACCGCCGGATTCAACCGTGGATATACCACATTTCCACATTGCGGGCAAACTAAGGAACGCTCCGTAATTCCAACTTCCATGGCTGAACCGCAGCATCCGCAAAACCGGTTCTGCTCATACCACAGCCCCAGATGATAGCCCACCGCTCCGGCAAAACAGACATCTGCCGGCTTTTTATCCCGAAAAGCAAACCGATCTTCATAGGTAAAATCTTCCGGCATTTCTGCAAGAGGTGATGTTCTGTAAACATAGGCCTCCTCATCTACAGAAAACAGATATCTGTATTCTTCCGTCGTTCCCGCTAAATCTTCCACGCAAGGCAGACTCACCTCATCCCCGGCAACCTTCATCAGCACTTTACCATCTTTCATGGCAATTACACGATCTCTTTTCGATGCTTCCTGCTTCCGAAATTCGTTGTAAAAAATCTTTGGTTCAATTTCCTGAAACATAACCTGCTTCCCCCTTTATCCTAAAATATATCCAATTCATACAATCGGCAGGACCGCCTTTGCAGCCCTGCCTGTCCTTTTACTTACAATAGTACACGTAATTTTCTTTTCTTGGTGCCGGCTCCTTTGCAGATTCTGCTGCGTAGCCTAATGCACAATGTCCGATGCCTTCGTATTCCCCTTCAATACCAAGCTTCTTCAAAATATTCTTTCCAAAGTCGGACTCAAATTCCTCTTTTGCTCTGTGAATCCAAATGCTTGCAACGCCAAGGCTTTCCGCTGCATTCATAAGATTTCCCATAACCAGAGAACCGTCATACACATGAGTAATAACATCCTTTTTCGCAAGAACAATGAAAATTACCGGTGCTCCGTAGAACGGATCGAATCCTTCATCCCATCCACCAATCTTACGATTTTCTTCCATGATTTCATCGCGTAACTTCTTGTCTGTTACCGCAATGATAATCGGACTCTGCTTACCCATGCCTGTTGCCGCATAAGTACCTGCACGTAAAATTGCCTGCAGATCTTCCTCTTTTACCATATCCGGCTTGAAATTCCTGCAGCTTCTTCTGGTTTCCAATACCTTTAATGTTTCATTCATGTGAAGTACCTTCCTTTCTAAACTTATCTACTTTTTAAATATAACACAAGCTACAAGCCCAACGCAAGCCTGCACTGTTCAGAATCGATTTTACACTCAAACCGCACTTCGTAATAATTCCACCACTGACAATTTTCGCATTTTTGCGAAAACGCATCTTGCAGTTATTATGCAAACCAAGAGAATCGCTCCGAACAGTGTCAAATCCGGCAAAAACGGAATCCGAAACGTAATATCATATTGCTTAAAACTTTCAAAAGCTAAGTAGCTGATTGGAAATCCTACGATAGCGGCACCCCCAATGGCAAATACGCCATAATAAACCGCCTCCCGGGTAATCATTTCCCGCAACTGTTTGCGAGTCATTCCGATGCTTTCCAATACAGCAAACTCTGTCCTGCGGCTTTCCAATCCGGCAGACATCATATTCACAAAATTCAAAAGTGCCAGCATCATAATCAACAATGCAATGCTGTTACCGAGAAGCGTGATTTTTTCCTCTACTCTTTTCATTTCGTCAAATCGATTAACCTTTGATTCCACTGACACCAACTTATTCCCTTTTAAAAGTTCCCGAATCTGCTTCTCTGCACGTCCATCATAGGCTTTTTCATAGTCAATCTTCAACATTTCGGTCAGTGCTTTTTCACCCAAAAGCTTCTTTGCATGGTCTATGCTTACAATCAAATCCGGCGAATATCCTGCACTGTAATAGGCCGGATTTTCATCCAACATCGCACCGATACAAATCTTTGACGTTACGTTTTTCTTCTTGGATAAAAATTGAAACTCCACAGTTTTTCCGGGAATTTCATGGTCGCCCTCTGTAAAGGATTTGCTGAAAAACGCCACTTTTCCTTCCTTGAATTCCTGCTTATTCAAAGGCTTTTCCACCGTCTTATTCAATTGTTCAAATTCTGCATCATCCACCCCAATGAGCCGGCATGTAAAGTCCTGACAATCCGGATGTTTTTTATAATTTGCCATGTCCTTCGCATAATCTCCGGGTGCAAAACGACCTGCATACAATGCTTTGTAATATCCGGCATACACTTCCTGATAAGGCACATAAATTGTAGTTCCCGTCAACTGTCGAACCTGTTTTACGCCCTCCACTTCTTGGATAGACGTTATCAGCTTTTCTGAAAACACCTGTTTTTCTTCATCTTCCAATAAGGTGAGATTTAGAATTTTCATATCATAATCCATCACCTGGTCCAGAATGTTTCTGGCATTTCCGGCCAAAAGCACACTATTGACAATAATAAACAGCGCCACTGCCACACTTAACGAAAGCAAAATAATCGCAAACTGTTTTTTATCTCGTGTCATGTTACGCAAGGCCATAGAACGAATACTGCCACCCTTGGTTCTTTTTTCCCGTTTACTGCTGCCCATAGTTTCACCATGAAACCGCATGGCCTCCACCGGCGAGTAGTTTTCCACCATTTTACAAGGCTTCCGTCCGCCCAAAAAAGTAACCCCCAAGGCAAACAGCGCTGCCACTAGAAACACCACCATCATTTCCCATCCGTAGCCGGCAACATGCAGATCCGCTTCAATGGCATGCATACAGGCTGTGAGCACTCTTTTTCCCAAAAGCGCTGCCACCATAATGCCACTGGCAATTCCAATTGCGGCATTCCACCATAACTGCTTATTAACCATCTTCCGCAGCTGCACCTCTGTAGTTCCCAAGGTTTTCAGCTGTCCATAATATCGAATATCTTTATTCACCGAAATATACTGCACATTGTAAATGAACAAATACCCACTGGCAAACACAAACAGCAAAAAGCAATCCATCCCGGCCAGGATTCGCAAAAATTCCAAAACTGCATACTCGTCCGCTTCGATGAGCTGCCTGCGCTGCAGCTTCAGCTTTTTCTGCATGCGCACCAAATCCCCTTTGGTATACAGTGGATTTTTTAAAGAAATCTTTGCCTCGCCCTGGGTAAAATCCGTTTGCTTCACCCCGGTTTTATCCCAAAATTCCTTGGAAACATAGCCGGTCTTGCGTCCGGTGTAATCTCGATAAAAACCACTTAGCACAAACTCCTTCTGCCGCGTTAGTGCATCTCCTTCCTTTAGGGCGTCGTAAGAAAGGGTCAACCGCATTCCTAGCTTTGGCTTTTTGATTCCCATAGCTGCTAACGCTGTCTTAGAAAGCATAATCTCATTTTCTTTTTTCGGATAATGTCCTTTTCGCTCAGCCAGTGCCGGAATCACCTGTTTTTGATAGCAAGTATCGTCCACCCAGAAAAGTCGTACCTTATCTAGCTCCTGTCCTTCGCAGGCTGAAACCACTGCACACTTTACGCTAAGTCCCGCGTATTTTACCTGCTCCATATCCCGTAAAATTGTCATTTGCTTTTTGCTTGGCTCTGTCAAAATGAGGTCACAATCCACACCATTTATCCGTCGTTGACGTAGGATTACCGCACGGTAGTATCCCACTCCCAAGGACAGCACGCTAGCAATCAAAAAAGTTGTAAGAAAAATCGCCACCACCGTCAACAGATTCTTTTTTCCGTTTGCTCGGTAGGTACGCCTTGCCAAATCTCTGATAACGCCGGAATTATCCACCTTAAGCATGCTCCTCACCGCCTCTCACGATGTGGCCATCCTCCAGACGAATAATCCGATCCGCCAATTGGGCAATTTCCTCATTGTGGGTTATCATTACAATGGTCTGCCCCAGCTTCTCAGCGGAAACTTTTATCAGTCCCAACACGTCCTGACTGGTGCGGCTATCCAGGTTTCCTGTCGGTTCATCAGCCAACACAATGGTTGGTTTTCCGGAAAGCGCCCTCGCCAATGCCACACGCTGCTGCTGCCCACCAGACAATTGGATAGGCATGGCGAATTTTTTCTCATCTAAGTGCAAAAGCGTAAGAATCTCATCTATGGCTCTTTCATCCGGCTTCACGCCATCCAGCTTCATGGGTAACACAATATTCTCATACACATTCAAAAGTGGCAGGAGATTGTAATTCTGAAAAACGAATCCAATTTTTCGCCGTCTTAGAATCGTCAACTCATCTCTGGTAAGTCTAGAAATATCCTGCCCGTCAATCACCACTTCTCCTTCTGTTGGCGAATCCAATCCCCCAAGCATATTTAAAAGCGTTGACTTTCCGCTTCCGGAAGTTCCCACAATCGCCAAAAACTCCCCTTTTTCAATGGACAGATTGACTCCGTCCAGGGCTTTTACCATGTTTTCTCCGGATCCATAATATTTTTTCAAATTCTTAACTGTTAAAATCTTCATGTTGAACCACCTTTCTTTTTGTGGTTATAGAATAACAAAAGCTTCTTACGCAAATCTTTCTGAAAAGTGACAGTTTCGACACTTTTCCACACCCGTAAGAAGCTATTCCTCCCGCAAAAGATACAACGCCACCGTTGTTCCTTTCCCTGTTTTCGATGTTATTTTCAAATATCCCTGCTGCCTTCTTGCCACTTCTCTAGTCAGATAAAGCCCGATTCCAAGCCCCTTTTCTTTTGTCACATTACTTCCCCGGTAAAAACGACCGCACACCGCACCCAGCTCTTCCTCCGGAATGCCGATGCCTTCATCTTTTACCCGAATACATACAAAACTTTCGTAGCCTTCCGTTTCCACTGCAATCTCGCTTCCGGCCTCCGAATACTTCACCGCATTATGAAGCACGTTAAAAAGTGCCTCCTCTGTCCACTTCGCATCTGCCAAAACCGTTTCTTTTCCACAGGATATCTTCATGGAAATCCCTTTATCCATAACCAGACCTTCCACTCGCTCACAAGCCCTCCGAAGGATATCTGTCACTTTCATTTTCTCCGGTTTTACACAAATGAGCTCCTGCTCCGCATAGGATGCCTTTAAGAGCTCCTTCACATGAAAAGACAATGTCTCCGCATTGTTTGCTATTTTATCTGCCAAGTTCGCATCCGGTTGCTCTTTGAGTTTTTCCTGCAAAAGCCCAGTATAAAGGGTTATATTGGCAAGAGGCGTCCGAATCTGATGTCCAATATCTGATATCAAACTTTTCACCATATCCCGCTCGGCCTCTGCCTGTTCCTGCCTTACGGAAACCATTTCCATAATCCGTTTTACACGGTCTGCAATGGCGGCGTCCATGGATTCATCGAACCGTTCCTCCACCGGCTCTCCCGCCAGGATCTTATCTAAGGTCTCCAAAAGCTGCTGGTATTCCTGTCTCATTTTTCCTCTGAAAAACATTCCCACTTATATCCTTTTCCATAAACTGTTTTGATGTATTTCGGCTGTCTTCCATTATCCAGCTTCTCTCGAAGCCGTCGAATGCTTACCGAAAGCGCATTGTCTTCCACATACTCACTTCCATCGCCCCAAACCCAGTCAAGCATCCGCTCTCTTGTCACAATCCTCCCTGGATTGGATACTAACAGGTATAAGATTTTCTGCTCGGTCTTACTAAGTTCCACCATCTGATTATCCTTGTAAAACTCCATGGCATCAAATCGGAAACAAAACTGTCCATCCTCATATACATGTCTTGCATCTTCTGCATTCCTTCGCAAAAGTGCGCGAACACGTGCCCGCAATACCATCAAACTAAATGGCTTGGTGATATAATCATCTGCGCCACTTTCTAGCCCCTTCACAATATCCATTTCCATATCTTTTGCCGTCAAAAGCGCAATCGGTGCTTTTATCACTGCCTTGACTTCCTTACAAAAAGCAAGGCCACTTCCATCTGGCAGGTTAATATCCAAAATCAGCAAATCGAATCTGCCACTCTTTACCTCTTCTCTGGCTCTTGCGATGGAATCACAAAGCACGAATTCCATATCCTCTCCCTGTAGCGAAAGAGCAATGCCCTCCGCAAGATCTGCATCATCCTCAAGAATTAGGATTCGTTTTTTTATCGTTTTCATGTTGTCACCTTTTTCTATTCCTGTTCTTCCTCATTGGATATACATTTTACTTTTGAATGTATCTATGATACACTTTTGATAGGGAATTTTCAATAATTATTACATTTTTGATAGGGAAGGGCGTTTTACCGCTACAACTGCATGAACATTTCGGAGGAATGACAGAATGAAAAATCAATTGTTGTCGATATATGTACTTATTAGTGTGTGGGTTGTATTGCTCATTGCAAGTCAAATGTCGGGACTGGAACATCACTTATGCGGTGTAGGCATAAACCGGCTTTCGGGGCAGTTTTACCGCTACATAACGGCAACCTTTTTACATGTGAGCTGGATACATCTTCTTGCAAATTGCCTTGCTCTTTATTTTATTACTTTATATCTTGACGGAAAAATAAGCAACACAATGCTTACAACCATAGGAATTTTGGGTGCAACACTGACGAATATAGCTTTTTCCGTTGTATTTAAGGATGCTGAATATTTTTGCGGCGGTTCAGTGTTGGTTTTTTCAATCATCGGATTTATTTTGAGTATGCAACTCATGTGCAAAAATTGCGCACCTTTTCGATTGGGAACCTGGTATGGAAACTGGACCGTGGCTTATGCTGTTTTGAGCAATTTTGTTAACGGCGATATGCGATTTTTTGACCTTTCTTCGATTGTGTGTCATGGCATGTCTTTTACCGCAGGATTTCTTCTGGGCATAGTGCTTTTTTCCCTACAAATCTTCGGCATATAGCAACAATCTGGCAAAATGATTTCTGCCTGCATTTTTCAACCGAATAGTGCAACTACGTCTGCGTTTTTCGACCGAATAACGCAATATACTTCTTCTAAAATTCCTTCACCATGAGAAATTCCCCCTCATCAATCTCCCCTTTGCTCACAAAGCCCAACTTTTCGTACATCTTCCTAGCCGGCTCATCGCCTTTTATATAGCTAAGATATACTTTTCTATACCTTCCGTCATCTTCCATTTTCTGAAGTACCTGCCTTGCCGCCTCAATTCCAAAGCCTTTTCCCTGATACCGGGAGTCAATAAACAGCTGGCTAAACTCATACGCTTCCCATTCCGCAAAATCATGATACATCGCCATTCCCACCGGTTCTTCATCATTATATATAACAAATGCCTGACTCCCTTCTTCCCGGTAAGCCCACGCCTGCGCAAGAATGCCGGTTGGCGAAAACACAAAATCCTCTTGCTCTTTTTTCAATTGAAAATCTACCCTCCAGTTTCCCGGAGTTACTGTCTCTAGGTGTATCATACTATTTCTTCTCCTTTTTCAACTCCATGAAAATATCCTCATCCGTCCTGTCATATTCCACAAAACCGCATTTCTGATACACATGAAAAGCCCTTTCATTTTCAGGGTAAACCTTCAAAAAAATTCGTGTTAAGCCCAACACTTCAAATCCATATTCCACAATTCTATTTACTGCTTCTTTTCCAAATCCTTTATCCTGTTTTTCGGAGGTGATGGCAATGCCAAGTTCTCCCTCTGAACCTTTTACATCCATTAGCTCAATATTACCAATGAAGTCACCGGTCTTCTTTTCCATCATGGAAAACATCGGCGCATGTTCTTCTAACTTACTCTTGATAAACTCCCGCTCCTGCTCATCTGTATAGGGTTCCGTTCTTCTTCCGATATATTTTCCCACATGCTCAATATCATTCACCATCATAAGATAATCCTGCAAAAGATCTTCCGATGGTTCTACATAATCTATATGCTCTGACTCAAATTGAGGCTTCAGTTTTTTTAGATTCTTCACCATAACAATCTCGTCTTCATCAGCCTCACCGGTATGCTCAAAGCCCAGCTTCTCATACATCTTTTTCGCAGCTTCATTCCCTTCTATGTAGCAAAGATAAACTTTATCGTACTTGCCATCTTCTTCCATTTTCTGAAGTACCTGTCTTGCCGCCTCTATTCCGAAGCCCTTCCCTTGATAACGACAGTCAATGAACAACTGACTGAAATCATACGCTTTCCACTCCGTAATTTCATGGTACATGGCCATCCCCACCGGCTCCTCACCATTGTATATAATATAAACCTGACTTCCTTCCTCTCGATAGGCCCACGCCCTAGCAAGAATCCCCGTGGGTGGAGACACATATTCCTCCTGCTCTTCTTTCAATTGAAAATCAATTCTCCAGTTATCCGGAGTTACTGTTTCTAAACGAATCATGTCTTTCCTTCTCCTTTTCTCCGGACATCAGCCCAGCATCACTTCCACCATTCTAACACAGCTCCAAACGTATCGACAATATAAAATCTCAAATGTGGCTTACACAAATTCCATTTTCATGAAAATTCATGTTCGTAACAGATACCCCTACCCGAATCACCCTAGAACGCAATCCCTCCCGGTGTCCGTGGATACGGAACCACATCTCGGATGTTTTCCACTCCGGTAATGTAGCGCATCAGTCGCTCCGTCCCCATACCAAAGCCACTATGCGGTGCGCTACCGTAGCGACGTAAATCCAAGTACCATCCGTAATCTTCTTCGCAGAGGCCGCATTCCCGGATACGATCCTGCAACCGTTCCAACCTGTCTTCACGCTGACTACCCCCAACAATTTCCCCTATCTGCGGAAAAAGTAAATCCGTGGCAGCCACCGTTTCCCCATCCGGGTTTTGATACATATAAAACGCTTTCTGTTCCTTGGGGTAATCCGTTACAAACACCGGACGTCCAAAAATCACATCCGCCAAATACCGCTCATGCTCCGTCTGAAGCGGCGCCCCGGGATAAACCGGTGACTCAAAAGCTTCCCCGGATTTTGCAAGAAGTTCCATCGCTTCCTTATGGCTAATCCGTGCAAAAGGCTGAGAAATAGTTCCTCTTAGTTTCTCTAAAAGCCCCGGCTCAACGAAACGATCAAAGAAAGTCATTTCCTCCGCCGCTTCCTTCAGGCAGTAGGAAATCACACTTTTGCAAAAGCTCTCAACGAAGTGGATTAAATCCTCCAGGGTGCAAAAAGCAATCTCCGGTTCAACCTGCCAGAACTCCGCCAAATGTCTTGTAGTGTTGGAGTCTTCCGCCCGAAAGCTGGGACAAAAATCATAGACTTTCCTAAGGGACAATGCAAAAGCTTCTAAATGAAGTTGTCCCGTTACCGCCAGATAAGATTCCTTCCCATAGAATTTCTCGGTTTTTAATCGAAAAACCTCCCCGGCACCTTCACCATCGCAGGATGTCATGATGGGTGTGTGAATCTGCACAAAACCCTCCTCATCCAAAAATTTTGTGATGCCGCGCATCATCACCGAATACACCCGGAATACAGAGGCGTACAGGTTTGTTCTTGGCCGTAGGTGCGGAATAGTACGCAAAAACTCACTACTGTGGCGCTTCTTCTGAATCGGATAGGCACTGTCTGCTCCGCCGTATACGTGAATCACTTTCGCCTTTATTTCAAAAGGTTGCTTCGCTTCCGGTGTACAGGCAAGATCCCCGGTGACTGCCACACAGGAACCCACCCCAAAATCCAATTCCGCTAGTAGACTTCCGCTAGCCACCACTTGAATCGGTTTCAAATACGTGCCGTCGGAAACCTCCAGAAAAGCTACTTCTTTGCCGATTCGCTTAGTCTTTACCCAGCCACTGACCGTCACTTCTTTTCCATCCAAAATCTGATACATGTCATAAAACATTTTTCCTGTTAACTGTTCCATTGCCTTTTCCTCCTTTATTTAACCAAAATAAAAAGACAGCCCACTCTCCATAATAAAAAAGTGGTCTGTCTTTAAAAATTCTAAAAGATAAACCACAGCAACCAGGCATCGGCCAATCGCTGTGGTTAGCAACTGACGATGCCTAAATATTATTATTATTATTTGATAATAATACCATATAGCTCATCTTTCAGAATTCTCCTTTTTGTTTGATATAATTTGTGATTTTAACACTACAAATTGGATTTGTCAACCCGTTCATTACTCTCTTACGCAGAAAAATTCTATTTCCTCCCCTAACGGTCCATAACAAAATGCCATCCTAATCGGAAGTTCCGGTGTGGAAGGAATCACTCTGTCGTTCGGTTCCACAAACACTTCGTATCCAGCATCTTTTACCCTTTTAACCATTCCGTCCACATCATCCGTGGCGAGGGCAAAATGCCGTAAGGTTCCCCGCTGCATTACATTTGCTTCGTTATTAAACACCTCAATGTAACCATTTCCGGTATCAATCATGATTCCGGCTTCCCATTCCCGATAAATGGAAAGTCCTAACACCTCACAATAAAATACCATTACTTGAAAAAATTCTTCCTGCGTATTACACTTCATAGAAATGTGATGAATACCTTTAATCATTTCTTTCCTCTCCTTCCGTTTCTTCCCAAAATAATTCATCCAATGTTTTATGCAGTGCCTTGCAAATCGCAATGCACAGTTTAATGGTAGGATTATAGTCTCCCTTCTCTATGGCATTGATGGTCTGTCTTGAAACCCCGACGGCATCCGCCAAGTCCTGTTGGGACATATCAAAATGCGCCCGGGCGGATTTCAATTTCAGGTTCTTCATCCTTTTTTTCCTTTCTTCCCATTAAATCTTTGATCATAACAATCACTACTATATACGTTAGAAAAATACACATCAGCAAATCAGCAACACCTTCAAAGGTTACAACTCCGTCTACAATAACGTTGCCCCGTTGCCAAGCAGTATAGGCAACTCTTGCATCCATCACCAAAGTGATCAGTTTTCCAACTGTAAACCAGCTTTTTTTCTCGTAAGCCCTGAAATAGGCATCATGCAGGATGGCATAGGAAAGCATAACCGCAAACCCCAGTAAAATTCCTGCCATCAGCACTACTCGAATTTCTACATATTTTCCTAATACGTCATCTGCAAAAACAGCCGCTGTATTAAAAATCGACGCCACCCAAAATCCATACTTATACGCCTTTCCCTGCATTGCAATCTGCCGCTCATCGTACTCCGAAAGTTCCATGATTTCTTTGTGCATTCCCACAACAAAAATCGCCACTAACAGCAAGCCCAATATTACCGCACAAATCAGCATGGCATTATTCACTGAACTGTCTTTGGGGGCAACTACAATCATCGCTATCAGCACAAAAATCGCTGCAATCACTAATCCCCAAATTGTTTTCCTTTTCTTTGTCACCCTTGGCACCTCCATCTTCTGTGTTTTTACAATAGCACAGGAAGTTTGGAATGTCAAATATATTTTACACATCAAAACTCCTACTGCAATGCTAAGATCCGTTTACTCAATACTCACTTCAACGTTACCTGTCATTTTTTCTCCGGACATTTCAATCTCATAATGCCCGTCATTTTGTATTTCTACCGTTTCACTCCCGCAATTGTAAAAATCTCCAAAAAATATGGGCTCTTTTCCACTTTCCGTAACGCTTAAGTACAGATGCCCTCGCTGAAACTCAGCAAAGTCAAATACTATTGTCTCACCCTTTTTCAAATCATATTCTTTGACCACAGAACTATTCAGTTTCTCAGCTTCCACAACATACCCATTGTTATTTTCAGTAACCTCATACGATGACCGATATTGTGACCAGAAAAGCAGCGCAATTCCTGCAACTAAAGCAACAATAATGGCAAAGGCTCCCACGTATTTCAATCGAATTCCCGGACTGTCTCCTGATATCCGTTTCTCATATTGATAGAACTGAACTGCCGTTATCGAAAATAGCACAAGGTAAAGAATTGCCAGCCCAAGAAAACTGAAAGAAAAAACATCATGCACAATGCTTCCTCCATTATACCCTGCTGTGTTAATGAATAACTGCGGAATAATTACCAATGCAAAAATAATAATAAGAGGGATAATCCTTCCCATGAATACTCGCTTCATCATGTCAAGTCTTGAAGCATCATCACAGAAAATCTCTTCGCTTTCCTCTCCGGCTTCCCCTTCTTTTCGAAAATAGCTGTATCCAACAAAATCGCAAATATGCTCCCATCCACAATCTGAAAACATCTGGACATATTCTTCCTTATTCCTGATTCCTTCCCGATTATAATCAAGCCTGTACGTCACTTTCTTGGGTTCACATTTTTCAAAATGATAAAATCCCGGAAATGTCACTTTGTTAAAGTCCCATCCATTTTCATGCATGGTGCTCAGATAATTCTCTTCCTGCTGATACTGAGGAATTGTAAAAAACTTAAAGACTGTTTTCCTATTTCCCATTATCTCATCTCCTTCATGTTCTTATATAACCGGGCTATCCTCTTCATCTCCAGATTCAGAACCTCACTTCCTAAATCTGTAATCAAATAAATTTTTCTTTTCTCTTCTTCCCGAACAAATCGAATCAATCCATCTTTTTCCATCTTAGACAGGCTTCCATACATGGTTCCCGGTGCAAGAACAATATCTCCTCCTGTCATCTCTTTCACCTTCTGCACGATTCCATAACCGTGATTCGGTTCTCTGAGACACAGTAAAATATAGAAACCTGTTTCCGTCATGGGGACATAAACTTTCTTGATATGTGCATCCATTATGTTCTCCTTACATTCCACTACGATACATCGCACTTCGATATAGCATATTATATCGAAGTGCGATGCATGTGTCAAGTAGATATGCCGCTCAAATCCCATCCTATTCTACACTTATTTTATCTAAGATATTTATCCACCAATTCACTTACAATTTTAGAATTCAAAACCTCTTGCTCAGTCTCAAACGTAAGAATTAAACGCTCCCCAAACATAATTCCGTTCAGTTGATAACTATTGAGCTTTTTCACTGCCCTCATGACATAGTCGGATTTGTCCATCATTCCCTCATGTTCCCAATAGATTTCTTTTCTTAGTTTCTTTGAAAAAAATGTAAAATCCGGATAAACTGTCATGCCACTCGCAAGATGTAAAGGTTTTTCGTATTTATACAATATATTATTCCTAAAGAAATAGTCTGCAAGTATTTTCTCAGACTTTGAACGTACACGCTCGCCGTTCTCTGTGAGAATTACAGGTGCTCCCTCTTTGAAAGTTTTCCCCACGTATGGTTCTGAATACCATTTTGCTTCCATCTGACTAAATGTTGATTCCACAGGAATAATCAGCTTCTGTCTCTCAGGGTGAAGTGATGTGAATAATTGTTCAATCTCATCATCATCGTATCCTTTAAGACATCTGGTAATCAGTTTGCGCCTTGACTCTGCCACCTTGATAACAACATCATCATATGCTTTTTGAGCCAGCTGACGCGGAAGTTCTATATTCTCCCTTGGGATATATTCGCCATAGCGATCCTCAATACACTGATAATATCTGGCATTACCGTTGTCTACGGATATTCGAAGTCTGCCTTCAGGTGCTCCCTTCCTGTTTTTACTTACTTTTGCTATTATGTTTTCCAGGCGTTTTTGCTCCTGCAATAGCATTTCTTTTAGTCCATACAATAATTTGTCTCCTTTCTTTTGTTGATTATTTGATTCAGTTTGCAGAATACATGATTTGAGGTCATTCTGATAAAGCTCTTAATTTGACTCCTTTGAAGATATTTTGATTCTAAGTCAACCTACAGCAGCTCCGCCATTGACCCATATAGATTAAAATGTGATTTGTAGTCAACCCCACATCCCCTGCAGATTGACTCAAGCAGAATAAAATTAGATTTGCAGTCAAGCCAACATCCCTTACGGATTGACTTAAATAGAAAAAACTTGATTTGCGGTCAAGCATATTTTGAAAGGAACGCCCCCGGGCGCATCCAAACAGAATTGTTCTTAATAGAAACCCGGAAACCTGAAACAGGCTTCCGGGATATAAATCTGAAATATTCTCGTACAGAAAACAAATTAACGTTTGCTGAACTGAGGAGCACGTCTCGCTGCTTTGAGACCGTATTTCTTACGCTCTTTCATACGTGGGTCACGTGTTAAGTATCCAGCTTTCTTTAAGATTGGTCTGAACTCGTCAGAATCAACTTTCAAAAGTGCTCTTGCGATACCATGACGGATTGCACCAGCCTGTCCGGTGTATCCACCACCCTTAACGTTTACTAAAACGTCATATTTATCAGCGTTGTCAGTTGCTACTAATGGCTGACGAACGATAACCTTTAAGGTTTCTAATCCTAAGTACTCATCAATATCTCTCTTATTGATTGTGATCTTACCGGTTCCCGGTACTAAATATACTCTTGCTACAGAGCTTTTTCTTCTACCTGTTCCATAAAACTTTGTAGTTGCCACTGTTCTTACCTCCTAATTAAAATGTTAAAGTCTCTGGTTTCTGAGCTGCATGTTTGTGCTCAGGTCCAGCATATACAAATAATTTCTTGTACATCTGTCTTCCAAGAGGTCCCTTTGGAAGCATTCCCTTAACAGCAAACTCAAGTACTCTTTCAGGATGTTTTGCTAACATTTCTTTTAATGTGGTTTCCTTCATTCCACCCACATAATCGGAGTGATGATAGTAAATCTTCTGATCTAATTTCTTACCTGTTACTTTAATCTTGTCAGCGTTTACGATAATTACGTAATCACCTGTGTCAATGTGAGGAGTGAATACAGGTTTATTCTTTCCTCTTAAAATCTTCGCTACTTCAGATGCTAAGCGTCCTAATGTATATCCTGTAGCGTCTACTACATACCATTTTCTTTCAATCTTTGCCGGATTGGCCATAAAAGTCTTCATTGGTTATCCTCCTTAAAAATCTAAAGCAAGGAAAATTTCGCGATTTAAATGGAAATGTCCGAAACCATTTATTACTCTCACAAACTCTTCCTATCATCTATGATGAAGTGTTCCCGGGGCTAATGGGCGCACCTCTTCTCACAATCAGACTGATATATTATATCCCCTGGCTCATTACTTGTCAACACTTTTTCTCATTCATTTCTCATTTTTCAACATTTCAATATGCTTTGACAATAATGCAATCTGTTTAGCCATGGAACCGAAAATCTCTTCTGCATTCTTCGGATTGATGGAAATAAAATTGTGAAGATCGCTCTTCGGAATTTCCATCACGATGGTATCTTCGTCTGCCACCACCGAATAGGTACTCGGTCTTCCGGAAAAGCAACTATACTCTCCAAAGCACTTCCCCAGACTGCAAACCCCGATAAGATACTCATTTTCCGTTCCATAGTCGGTATACAATGATACATTTCCCTGCATGATCTTATACAGGTTCGGGTTCAGTTCTCCTTGTTTTAAAATCACTTCGCCAGTGCTGTACTTTATTTGTGGCTTTATCTGCTCCTTGTAGGTGCCTTCTATGGAGTGAATAAGGTTGATTACAAAATTATTATAGGGCGTCGGAACATTGTGTACATTGGCTCTGTCAACCACAAATCCGTTTATGGCATCCACTTCGGTTTTTCGGCAATTCATCACATCCTGAGACATGGAGGAAAAACCGGTGGCTACACTTTCACAGGTTTTATGCACCGAATTTAATATCTCCAAATAGGAAAAATGCTGCCCATCCGCTTCCGCCACATCGATTGCTTCGCATATCAGTTTTTCCACAAAGTTCCAGGCATAGTCATTTTCTATCGCAAATCCAAAGGGAGACTTCGTAATGGCCGTAAAAGTGTTAATTGACAAATTAAAGAAAAGCTTACTCCAGATAATTCTCTGGATATTATCCGACACAATGGTTTCCAACCCTGCTTCTTCAAAAACCTGCTTTATCCCGTTCAAATCTGTTTTCCTGTCATTGCTTCCAATATAGGTCGGACCGCTTCCGCTATGCCGTATGTTTCCGTTATCCAGATTTACGGAATTATGCCTTGTGGTGCCAATGATAACCTTCTCCATAGGAACAAACTCTGCAAGCTTCCGATCGTTTCCACCACCGTTTTGCAGCGTCATAACCATAGTATTTGCCTTAATAATATTATGGTTTGCTTCCATGGCGCTTTTTGTATCCATGCCCTTTACGATCACCAGAATAAGATCAATCTCTGCCTTACATTCACCGGAAAGGCAGGCATGTACATTGGTATATTTTTCCTTTCGCCCGTCAGCCTCAAATACAGTCAGACCTTCTTTATTGATAGCATCTACAACCTTCTGTCTTCTGCAAAGCATGTAAACTTCATTGTTTCTGCTAAGGTACGCACCATACAGGCATCCAATTGCTCCTGCACCGATTATTGCTATCCGCATACGCTCGCTCCTTTCTAAACCATCTCCCCTATAGTATTATTCCGACCGAATCTCCCAGTCATCATAATATTCAATTCCCAACATGGTCAGACCGCAAGCCGGTGCCGTTGGCCCCGCCGCTTCTCTGTCCTTTGCGTACAAAATATCCGTAATCTGCTCCGGTTCAATTTCACCGCTACCTACTTTAATCAACGTTCCTGCAATAATTCGCACCATGTTATACAAAAATCCGCTACCGGTAATGGTGATGGTAATAATGTCCCCCACTTTTTCCACATAGCAGGAATAAATGGTGCGCACCGTGGATTTCACTTGAGCATTCACCGCGCAAAAAGATTTAAAATCATGTTCTCCCACAAAATAGCCGGAAGCCTTCTGCATTTTTTCCACGTCAAGATTCTGATAGTAAAAGAAAGTATCCTTCCGTCTTAAAGGCTGCTGAAATTTTGTATTTAAGATCTTATACTGATAGGTCTTTTCGCTGTCGCTGTAGCGGGGATGAAATTCCGGGTCTACCTCGCAGGAATCCTGCACCCGGATGTCCTCCGGCAGCCGTTGATTCAAAGCATAGGAAAATTTCTCAGCCGGCATTCTGGCATCCGTGTCAAAAATCGCCACATTTCCAAGAGAATGAACCCCCGCATCGGTACGGCTGGCGCCAATTACTTCTGTAGGGGTTTTTAAAAGATCTGTCAGTGCCTTATTTAATTCTTCTTCGATTGTAATTCCGTTGGGCTGTTTTTGCCAGCCGCAATAATTGGTGCCGTCATAGGCAACCACAAGTTTCACTCGTTTCATAAAATCACCTTTATCACAATAAGTCCCACCAGGTAAACCGATAGCACTCCATAAGAACAAAAATCCTTTTTCCGATATTTTAAAGGTTTCATTTTGGTCCGTCCTTCTCCGCCATGATAGCAACGAGCTTCCATAGCCATGGCCAGATCTCCGGCTCTTCGCCATGCGGATACAAAAAGAGGAACCAACAGCGGCACCATACTTTTTGCCCGTCGAAAAATATTTCCGGTTTCAAAATCTGCCCCTCTTGCCATCTGCGCCTTCATAATTTTATCGGTTTCTTCCAGTAAAAGAGGAATGAAACGCAACGCAATAGACATGGTCATGGCGATTTCGTGTACCGGCACTTTAAACAGTTTCATCCAGGAAAGTCCTGTCTCCATACCGTCCGTTAATCGGGTAGGGGTTGTGGTCAAAGTCATGAGGGAGGTTCCCAACACCAGATAAATAAGGCGCACCAGCATATAACCGCTATTCATGACACCCTGTTTGGTAATCTTAAGAAAACGGTACTGCCACAGAATTTCTCCCGGGGTCCACAGCAGGTTTAAAACTGCCGTCAGAATTAAAATAACCACCACCGGTTTCAACCCTTTTACCATGTATCGAAAAGGCACCCGCGAAAGAATAATGCAGGTTCCCAAAAAGGCAGTCACAATGGCAAAACTAATCCAGTTTTCAAACAAAAATGCCGAGACAACAAATACCAGCGCTCCCGTCAGCTTCACTCTCGGATCCAATTGATGAAGCAGGGATTTCCCCGGATAATATTGTCCGATCGTCATATCTCTTAACATGATTACATCCTATTCCGCCAGGTCATGGCTCGTAAAATCGCTTCCTTGGCCTCTTCCACCGTAGTGGCATTTTCATCCACCATCAGGCCCCTTTCCTTCAGTTCGTGCATCAGGTATGTTACCTGCGGCGCCATAAGGCCCATTTTTTCCAGTTCTCGATAATGGAAAAATACTTCCTTCGGGGTTCCGTCATAAGCAATTCTTCCTTCGTCCATTACCACCAGTCGTCTCACATAATTTGCCACATCCTCCATACTGTGAGAAACCAGAATAATGGTCATATTCATACTCTCATTTAAGCGTTTTAATTCTGCCAAAAGCTGATCCCTACCCTTCGGGTCAAGACCGGCTGTAGGCTCATCCAAAACAAGTACTTCCGGCTTCATTGCCAACACTCCGGCAATGGCCACACGTCGTTTCTGTCCCCCGGATAATTCAAAGGGTGACTGATAAAACATCTCCTTGGAAATCTTCACATGTTCCAAAGCTTCAAATGCCCGAAGTCCCGCTTCGTTTTCCGAAAGTCCTAAGTTCTTGGGTCCGAAGCACACATCCTCAAACACCGTGGTTTCAAAAAGCTGGTACTCCGGATACTGAAATACCAGTCCCACCTTGCTCCGCAGCTCTTTCAGCGGAAAATCTCCATCATAAATGTCCCTTCCGTGGAAAAAAATCTCTCCTGCGGTAGGCTTTAATATTCCGTTCAAATGCTGAATCAACGTGGACTTTCCGGAACCGGTATGCCCAATGATTCCTACGAATTCGCCCTGCTCTATCTGCAGGCTTACATCTGTCAGTGCCCTACTTTCCAAAGGCGTATTCGGTTCATAAACATAACTTACATGATTTAAGATAAGTGACATAACGCCTCCGTTAATTCTTCCCTGGTCAAAATACCATCGGGAATATTCAGTCCCGCCTGCTTTAATTCATGTGCCAAAAGCGTCACCTGGGGAACATCCAGCTGATAAGATTTCAGCGTATCCACCTGGGAAAAAATCTGTTTCGGAGTTCCCTGCATCACCACACGGCCCTGGTCCATAACAAACACCTTGTCCGCCTGAACCACCTCTTCCATATAGTGGGTGATGAGAATCACCGTCACCTTCTTGGTTCGGTTCAATTCATACACCGTATCAATTACATCCTTACGTCCCATAGGATCCAACATGGCAGTGGGCTCATCCAGCACAATACACTGGGGTTCCATAGCCAATACCCCGGCAATAGCCACCCTCTGTTTCTGTCCTCCGGACAATTTATTTGGGGAATGAGTCCGATATTTCTCCATGTGAACACTTTGAAGACTGTTAGAAACCCTGGTCCAGATTTCTTCTGTGGGAATGCCAATATTCTCCGGTCCGAATCCCACATCTTCCTCTACAATGCCCGCAATAATCTGGTTATCCGGGTTCTGAAAAACCATACCGGCACATTTTCGGATATCCCACAGCTTGTCCTCATCGGCGGTATCCATACCATCTACCCACAGGGTTCCCTCTGTGGGACACAATATTGCATTCATATGCTTCGCTAATGTAGATTTGCCGGAACCATTATGGCCCAAAATGGCAATAAAGTCTCCGGCTTCTATATCCAATGACACCCCATCAAGGGCTGTCTCAATATGATCTACATTTCCATCCTCATCCCGGTGAAAATACTCATGCACCAGCTTCACCGCTTTGATAAAGCTCATAGTCTCTCTCCTGTTATCCCAAATCCTTACTCAATATAATCCTCGTATTTCGTCAGCTGACCTTCCAATTTCATATGTTCGAAATTGTTCTGGCGAAGTGCCTCATACAAAACAACCGCAACCGAATTGGAAAGATTTAAGGATCTGGTTTCTCCAATCATTGGAATGCGAATACAATCATCCTTATGATGCGCCAATATCCGCTCCGGAATTCCTGCACTCTCTTTTCCAAACATAATATAGCAATCCGGTTCAAAATGCGCATCACTGTACACATTCTTTCCCTTGGTGGTTGCCATATAAATTTTCGCTCCCGGATTCTTTTCCAAAAAATCCTCATAACTGATATAGGTGGTCACATCCAACTGCGGCCAATAATCCAATCCGGCACGCTTTACGCTTTTCTCATCGATTTTAAATCCTAAAGGCTCAATGAGATGCAATCTGGTTCCTGTTGCAACACAGGTTCTGCCGATGGCTCCGGTGTTAAACGGAATCTCCGGCTCATACAATACAATGTTTAATTTTGCCATAATAGCTTATACCACCTTATATAATTCATCGGTCTTTGGCGGTTCCAAAAACCTTCTTTCATCCTGATTCAGTAAAACCCGATCATTTCCTGCCGTAGCTTTTCCGATAATCGTGGCAGGAATACCCTGTTTATTGAGTTCCATTACCAGCCCGTTTCCGTCCTCCGCAGCCATAAGCATACTGCCGGAAGAAATCAGTCCGTAAGGATTGATGCCGAAAAACTCACAAATTTCTATGGTTTCCTGTTTTACAGGAATTTTCAAAAGCTCAATTTCAAGACCCACACCGGATCCTTCTGCCATCTCCCACAACGCTCCGAAAATTCCGCCCTCCGTCACATCATGCATGGCGCCCACACCGAACTGTGCCGCCAAAAACCCTTCTTTTACTACGGAAATCTGCTCATCAAAGGCTTTTGCCGTATCCACGAATCGCTGTGAAAAACGGGTTAAAAGCGCCTGCTCTTTTTCCTTGGCAAGAATACTGGTTCCTTCCAATCCGATGGTTTTGGTAACGAGAATATCCATACCGGGCTTAACACCGGCACTGCTGATAAGTTGCCCCTCTTTCACCTTGCCTACGCCGGTAACGCTAATTAACGGCTGATTCACGGCACGGGTAACCTCTGTGTGTCCACCAAGGATCTGCATATGAAACGCATCGCACTGTGCACCGATTTCACGCATCAGAGCTTTTAATTCCGCTTCCTCACATCCTTGTGGCAAAAGCACCGTAAGCATCAGACCCACAGGTTCTGCGCCACTGCTTGCCAAATCGTTTGCCGTAATCAGCACAGCCAGCTTTCCCATATCCTGCAGGGTTCCGGTAATAGGATCCGTGGATAAAACCAGCACTTCATCCTCTGCCAGCTTCAAAGCACTGCAATCCTCTCCGACAGCTGCATGTAGCAACACTTCCGGCCGGTTCTTTTTAATTGGTTTTAAAACAGAACGCTTCAGCACGCTTTCCGGTATCTTGCCAACCTCCATGGAACTACTCCTCGTCTTCCTTTTCTTTATCTTTATCTTTGTCCTTATTCTTGTCTTCGTCCTTATCCTTATCCTTGTCCTTGTCTTTATCCTTATCTTTATCTTTGTCCTTGTCTTCCTTTTCCTTGATAGCTGCATCATTCCATTGAGCCGCAGCCTTCTTTACAGCGCTTAAATCGCCGGTGGCAATAGCTTCTTTCATAGCCTTTACCGCTTCGGAAGATTCCGACTTCACGCCGACACTGAACACGGAATCGGTTTTCTTATATGTGCTTCGGTTAAATACTTCTTTGCTTTCAACCTTACCGTTAATCTTGATAATCTTATAAAGCACTGCCTTATAACCGGTATGTGCCTCTGCAGTCTGGGAAATACTTCCGATTGGCTCGCTGCAGGCAGAAAGCTTCACTTCCGGTTCATCGGTAGAAACAATCTCGCTTTCAAAAGATACTTCCCGGTTCGGATCTCTGGTTTCGCATCCGTATACGGTAAAATAGATGTTCCGGTTGGATGTATAACCGTCAATGTAAATCGGGGTATCCAATGTATTCTTGAATTTGAAATCTTTGTAATCTCCGGCAATGGCTGCATCCTCGGATGGTTTTACATAATGTACCACCATAGAGTGAGGAGAACGCTCCACAACCTCCAACTCTGCACGGATTACCGCATTATACAACGTACTGGATACCTGGCATACACCACCGCCCACGCTCTCTACAACGGTTCCGTTCTCATAGGCACCTGCCAAAGCGTATCCATTATCCATGCTGATGGGGGAAATGGTATCATGTACGGAAAATGTCTCACCCGGATATACAATGGTTCCATTAATCAAAGAAGTGGCATTTTCCACGTTCTGACATCTTCCTGCTGCGGAGGTGGAATAGTTGGTGGTATAGGTTCCAAGTACGTCCTTAACCTTCATCAGTTCTTCTTTGTCACCCTTCGGCTTATCTTCTTCACTGATCAGGTTCACGCTTCCCAGCTCTTTTACCACGCCTTCCGCAAAATAAGTCTTTATTTCCTGTACAGACTCCTCAATATTAACCTTCTGGCCTGCGGTTCCTTCAATAAATACGAAATTTCCGTTCTCTCTTTTCAGTCCGTTATTAACGGTTTTTACATTTAATTTATTCACATGCTCTTCCAAATATTTGGTGGCTACTGCCTCATCCAGGGAAAAGCTTACATTCAGGGTCACGCTCTCATGCTTCAGATCCTGCTGCTGTTTGTAACGCTGAATCAGGTTTCCGAAATGACCAACCTCTAAGGCCTGCTCAGCCAAATCCGCAACAGAACAACGAAGTCCCAGTTCATCGGCAGTTGCCTCTAAACTGCGCTTTCCAACATTCAAACTTACCGGCCCATCGGTAATAGCCGTAACATACTGATCAATGGCAGTTTTGGCCTGTTCCAGATTCATGCCTCCCACAGACAGCTCACCCACATAGACACCATCCAAAATCGTGTCAGAAGAAGCATGGCCAAACTGCACATCCATAAACATCCATCCGCCTGCTAAAAGCGCAAGCAATAACAATCCAATTTTCCCGTTTAATTTTCTTTTCTTCATAACATCTTACCTATTACTCAAACAAAACTCTACTCTGACTTTCTGTCTACTATCCATTGACTGAAAACCTCAAAGAGGTTATAGTAATTACAGTCTAATACATAGCAGATAAAACAAGCGGTAATATCATTCCGATAATAAGAATAACCGCAATGATGCCGGCGATTCGCTGACGTGTCTTTGGTTTCATCGTTTTACCTCCTATTTGATTCATAAAGAAAGGACAAAAACTCATGCCACTTTTATGCATATCATTCTTCATCCTTATAGTTAGTACCATTAACTTTTTTGCCGGAAACACCCGCAATCGGGACCGTGCAAAAAAAGATGCCTTTTGGGCAAAAGAGTCTGCCGCAAATGCAGCGAAAGATCAGGATCTTTCCACTCTTTCCTATATCACGCTTTCGGAACCTCTGACGGAAATTACTGTATCAGGAGAACCTCTAAGCCGCCTGAAGGAAGAATTGCTGTCTTTCCGTGACAAGACTATTGTCAATTTAAACGGCATCAGCAATACGGATTTAAAGCTTACCTATGGCGCCAACCATATCGGCCTTTTATCCCAGTACGATCAGAACTTTACCGACCTTTGCATCTGCCTTCAGAACTTCGGCAAAGAACTTCTTGAAGCCGAGCAACCGGAAGATGCTGTGACAGTTCTGGAATATGCCGTATCCATCGGTTCCGACATTACCGATACTTACGTAATGCTGGCCTACCTGTATTTGGAAAAACATCAGACCTATAAGATTGATGCTCTTCTTGAAAAAGCGGAAGGCTTAAATTCTCTCTCCAAGGATACTATTATACTAAAACTGAAGAAAATAGTCCACCCTTAAGTGGCTTTTCCGTAAAAAATACATATATCATTCAGATAGCAATTCTCACAGTCCGGTTTCCGGGCTGTGCAGTAACTTCTGCCCAAAGAGATTACGTGAATATTGTAAAGTATCCACTGCTCTTTTGGCAGACATTTCATCAGATCCTCTTCAATTTTCTCAGGATCTTGATTCTTGGTTAATCCCCAACGATTGGAAATCCGTTTCACGTGGGTATCCACCACAATGCTCGGCTCGTTGTAAATATTTCCGCGAATTACATTGGCAGTCTTTCTACCCACACCCGCCAGACTTAAAAGGTCTTCCAGATTTCTGGGCACTTCCCCACCATACACTTCCACCAAACGTTTTGCGCAAGCAATAATATTTAAGGCCTTATTGTGATAAAATCCCGTAGAATGTATATCCTGTTCCAATTCCTTCAAATCTGCATTGGCAAATTTCTCCAATGTATCGTATTTTACAAATAACTTCTCCGTTACGATATTCACTCTGGCATCGGTACACTGAGCACTTAAAATCACGGCAATCAACAACTGCCAGGGCGTTTCATGATTTAGATAACAAATCAAATCCGTTCCGTATTCTGCATCCATCCTTCGTAGGATTTCAAGCATCCGTTCCTTCTTCGTCATTTCTGTACCTCTCCACCTTCACATTGCCGGTAACAGGGCTCCGGTGTTCATAATCAAATAAAAGCTCCGTATTACACTTTTCCGGCATCCGCTCAAAATAATAGAATCCACCTTCCGTAAAATCATAGGAAAAAGCTTCCACGTGCTGCATTTTCCCTTTACGCTTACGATTTTCCCGAAGATACAAATCACAAACTGCCGCCTCTTCGTACAATTCCCTCGGTTCTCCTACTTTTTCCAGATAGGAAAGCAGCAACTCGTATTTCTTTTCTCTGTTATGGGGATGTCCCAGTTCCCCTTTTTCCATCAAAAACCGGGCCAGTCCCCGGAAAAAGTCATAGGGCTTCTCGTAACCGGTTCTTTCTTTTTCCCTGCAAAAATACAATCCCAGCATAGTGGAAAACTGACCGCTGTTGTAATAGGTTTCCACCATTTGTTCCACACGTTTTAAGGCAATAATTTCCTCAAAGGACAACCAGTTGGTCCGCATGATTTCGTAAGGTGGTCGCTCATGATATACCAGACCGTATTCCTTGCTATGGTCATGCATATAGGAACCTTTTAAAACCTTTAAAAATCCCAGCTGTAACTGGTGGGGCCGCAGGGAAAACAGTTCGTCAAAGGACTGTTGGAACCTACGGTAATCTTCAAAAGGCAGCCCTGCAATTAAATCCAAATGCAGGTTGATATTTCGATTTTCCTTCAGTTCCTCCGTCACCCTCCAAACCTTCGCAAGATCCATGCTGCGATGTATCTCCGTAATCGTCTCCGGGTTGGTGGTCTGTACGCCGATTTCCAATTGCACCAGCCCCGGCCGCAGGCTTTTCAGACAGGCAATTTCCTCCGGTCTTAAAATATCCGCTGCAATTTCAAAATGAAAATTGGTTATACCATTATCGTGGGCTTTAATATATTCCCATATAGCCAGAGCGTGCTCCACCTTGGCATTATAGGTTCGATCCACAAACTTAACCTGAGGCACTTTTGCATCCAAAAAGGCCTGTAATTCCTCGTATACCTTATTAAGAGGCTTAAACCGCAATTTACGGTCCACAGAGGATAAACAATAGCTGCAGGAAAAGGGGCATCCTCTGGAAGACTCGTAATACAGAATCTTATGCTCCATTTCCCCAAGATTCTCATAGGGAAATGGCAAATCCGCCATATCCAGGCATTCTCTTGCTTTGGTCCTGATTAGTTGCTCTCCCTCCCGATACACCATGCCCGCAATATCGGAAAGACTTCCGCCTTGCCGATAAAACCGACACAATTCGAAAAAGGTGGCTTCTCCTTCTCCCAAAAGAATTCCTTTTACCTCCGGATGTTCCTTCAAATGATTCTCAGATTCGTAGGAAACCTCCGGGCCTCCCAACCAGATGGGAAGGGTTGGCATTAATCGGGACAACTCCCTTGTCAGCTCGTTGATATATACATAATTCCATAAATAACAGGAGAAAGCCACTACGTCCGGCTTTCTCTCGTATAAATCCTGAAGAATGGCATCGGCATCGTGATTAATGGTATACTCACAAACCGTAACCTCTTCTCCCTTCTCTTTTGCATACGCTCTTAAAGCATATACTGCCAAATTGGAATGGATAAATTTCGTATTGATGGCAACCAAAACAATGTTCATCCTTGCCTCCACTTGCACTTTTCTAAAACTACACTACTTCAAAATGGTATTTCGTAAAAATCCCGCCAACCGCTTGTATACTAAGAAGGTGGTCAATGAAATCACCGAATATTTTAAAAGATTAAAGGGCAATACCGCCCAAACCATCATGGTAAACAGGCTGTCAATCTTAGGGTTAACCTGGGTCCCGATTTCCACAATCGCCTCCATTGGCATATGGAACGCCCAAGCGTAGACCGGGAACATAATAAAATAATTGGTCAAAACAGCCATAACACTAACTACCACTGTTCCGATTCCCATGGAAATCGCTGCCCATTTCTTGGATTTATGCCGACGATAAATCAAAACGGAGGGCAACATATAAAATGCCGAAACACAGAAGTTCATCACCTCGCCTACACCGGCGGTGGTGGTTCCTTTTAAAATCAACTTCAATACCAGTTTAATAAAAATAACCAAAAGACCATCAATCGGCCCTAACACAAAACCTGCAATAATAATGGCAAGCTCCGAAAAATCAAATTTAATAAACGGTGGCACAAAGGGAATCACAAATTCAAACAACATCAGTACGGCGCTTATAGCTCCCAGCATGGCAACCAGTACCAAACGTTTTGTATTTACCTTACCCATGGTTTCGTCTTCTCCTTTTCCGGGTGTGCGCATCATGCAAGAAAACAGCCTCGAAATGATTCGCATTTCAAGGCTGTTCACCACCCTATAAAACTATATTAAGTATAATACACCGCCCAGCTGTTTGCAAGGACTTCTAGCAGTTTTTCACCAGCTGAATAAACTCCTCTTCCGCCAAAGGCTTCGCATAGTAAAATCCCTGATGAAGCGTACATCCAAGGGCCTGCAGCTTCGCCGCCATTTCCGTGGTCTCCACTCCTTCTGCAATAATTTCAAAGCCCATATCATCCAACATGGAAATGGTATGCTTTAACGCCTGCATCGCCTGAGTATTTCCCATGGCCGACCACAGCATAGACTTGTCCAGCTTTACATCCGAAAACGGGTAGTCGATAATGGTCATGGTATTGGAATAACCGCTACCGTAATCATCCATGGAAAAGTTAATTCCCTTTTGCAACAGGATTTCCATGTTCCTGCGAAGTGCTGTCTTGGAAATAACTGCTGCCGTTTCCGTTACTTCAAAGGTAATCGCCTTATACGGCACCTTATAGGCATCCATAATGTCAATCAACCGTTCTGCCAGATTCTCCTGCATACACTGGATTCCCGACAGATTCACATCCACACGCTCAATGCCCCACTCCCATAGCTGCTCTCGTTTCAGCATAGTGCACACTTCGGAAAAAACGTAAGCTCCGATTTCCGTAATGAGACCTTTTTTCTCTGCCAACGGAATAAACTCATCCGGTCCCACCTTTCCAAGTCGCTCATCAAATAAGCGAATCAAGGCTTCCGCCTGAACAAATCGGCCTTCTCTGGTACTGTAAATCGGCTGATAGTAAATATCGAATCCATGATTTTCAAGAGCGCGCTTCATAGCCTGTATGATATAAGTATCTCGACGTCCCTCTTCCAGTTCCATCTCATCTGCCAGCACAATCGGTTGCTCCGAATCCGTTGTTGCCTTATGCAGTGCCAGACGAATCATGTCAAGGGCATCATCCGCCTTGGGCCACTCCTGCGGATGCTGCAGTAAGCACATCCTTGCTCCCAGGTTAATCTCCATATCCCTAAAAACAAAGGGCTGACGGAAACGATTTCCCAGATTGCTTTTCAAAATTTCCCAGCCATCGCTACTCTTTTTACCAAAAACACAAAATTCCTCTTCCGAAATACGGAACATCTGCTTTTCCTGTGCCTGAGCGTCAATTACATCCGCCACATCCTGCAGAATCTCGTCCTGTACCTCCAAGCCGAAAAGAGAACTTAAGTCCTTCAATCCTTCCACCTTAATGGCAAACACCTGGAAATGCCGACCGGATCGTACACCATGATGATAAAGCTCATACAGCGCCCGCAAATTGTAGATATTCAATTCCGGATCCTTGTAGGCCGCCGGATTTTCCAGTGAAAAATAGATAATCAGGCAGGAAATGGCTGCACCATACTGCACAATCATCAAGGTAGGATACAATGCCTGGAAAATGACCATTACCAGCATCACCAGGGTATAACAAATAATAAATCCTGCCCGTCCCTTACTCAGCGCCTTGCGGAATACAAAGGTGCGGACGATGGAGGCCAAAATATAACCGAAGGAGACGATGTACAAGAAGATTGACAGTTCTCCATGAGCGTAACTGCCATTATCATAGTTAAAAATCCATCCCGTGTAGGGCGACGAGAGGATTAGGACAATCTCCACAACATAAGGGAATCCTACCCCTACCATACGCCAGAATCCCACATCCTTCTTCTTGGTCAAAATATAAATATAGGCATAATAAACATAGGTAATACCATTGGTTGCCACCAGATATACCTCGTCGCACAGGTAATTTACCCATATAGGCACCTCTCCGTAGCGGGCACCAAAAGAAGCCGACAGCACATCGAATATCGCCGCAAAAAGCGTGGCTGTCAGCATATGAGCAAACATTACGGTTTCTTTATTTTTAATACTCTGGGTGGTAAAAAAGTGCGTTGCCAACACCAGAATCAATATAATCGCGCCAATATCAAAATACGTATTATATGACATTCTCGCTCACCTCCGGTTAACGAAACTTTCCCCTCATACTCTGATTTTACAAGAGAAATATGTTTATGTAATGACAGAATTTCAAGAGAAGTATGAAAAATACCAAAAGGACCAACTAACGTAAAAAAGCGCCGATAGGTCTTATCCTGTCGGCACTTTCTAAAGAAACGAAGGGGGTGAGAATCGAACTCACCCGGGAAGCTTCAAACTCCCCACAACGGTTTTGAAGACCGCGAGGCACACCAGCACCTATCCGCCTCCGAGTACATTGACTTGTATATGCTATCATTGACCTAGGAAAAAGTCAATCCCTCTTTCGCATTTTCAGACTGCGAACCACTGCCACATACAGCATTACATAAGCATCTGCCAGTACAGCACCGGCTATAATGTCCGTAAACCAGTGAACACCGCTAAGCAATCGTCCTATTACTGTAGTCATGGCAATTACCCAACATAACACCACCAAAAATATGCGCAAACCATCATTTTTTACCCGACTTGCCAGCTGATAAGCCGCGGTTCCCATAATCGCCACCACCAGCATGGAATGGGAGGAAGGAAAAGATGCTTCCAGCCCTTCGTCCAAAATCACCGGGCGATAGTTGATAATTACTTTTTCAAATAGTAGGTAGGTTCCTGCCACCAATCCGTAAAAAAGCGCCAGAATGTAAAGGTCTGTGTCCACCTTTAAAAAACTGCGGCGTCTGATAAGCTGAATCAAGCCAAAAAGACCGAAGGCCGGTACAACAGCCAAAGCCAAGTAGCCCAGATATTCCGTAACCTGATACCAGATAAGGCTTACCCCCACTGTGTCTTTCACATATCCGTTCAGGGTTGCCAGCCCGATACTGCTGCCTTCCGGACCAATGGGTTTTACATCCACCTTCAATACTGCTGCTAAAAGTGCCAAAAACGCCAACATCAGCAGCGCAAATGCTACATAATTCCTTTTTGCTTTCATGTTTCTTCCTTTCTGCTTCTATCGCTGCTTTCCGTTTTCAAACAAAACATCCAGATAATCCAATGCCTTTTCATTCTCTTCCTGAAGTTGCTTTTCCGACAGCCCGCAAAGGGCATCCATGTCAAACAACTGTGCCTCATACTCTCCATGCATCATTTCCCGATGAGAAAAGTTCTCCGAAGCCTCCACCAGTTCCGATGGACGGTGAAACAAAGTTCCGCCTTTTTGATCTGTTGCCGGATGCCGGAAAGGAACCGGTTTATCAAAAACCTCCCAAAATCCTTTATCATCCAGCCTCGCTACTCCGTTCAAAAAGTGAAGTCTGGTGGTATGCAAGTATTCCTCCACCGCCTTTAAAAGATCTGCCTCATAGTAATCTCTTTCCAGCGACTCCTTAATGTGAGGTACCAATCCACTGTCCTCTTTATCCAGTCCAAACAGTGAAAAATACGGCATCAGCCAAGGCATGATGTTCTGCTTGCGCTTTTTTGCAAAGGCATAAGCGCCGCCTCCCCATTTGTCAGGTTTGGTATACTTGGCGCTTTCCATATCAAAAATCATTTCCATCCAGTCGTATTTTGACCGCTGCTCCGGACTTAACAATCCTTCTTCATGATGGGTAGCAAACAGTCGATGAAGATAATCCGCTGTAAGCTGGGGATAGCACATGCTGGTAAGAATTTTGTCCATATCATGGCAGCGTCCCCGTCTTCGCATAACGTCCAAATCTTCTTTGGTAAAAATCTCGCCATTTCCGTCTTCTCTACCCACTGCCTGACCGCAATAGTAGATAATCAACTTCTCCACCGCCAGCCGGTGTTTTAAGGTATACCCGATTCCCGGCACCGATACCGGAAGGGGCGTATCCTCGTAAAATGCCATATTACTCCTCCGCCCTATGCTTTTCTAAGAAGGCAATGAATTCATCCTTCGGGAGAGGCTTGGAGAAATAAAAGCCCTGAATATATTCTACTCCCAGACCACACATGGTCTCAAACTGTTCCTTCGTCTCAACGCCTTCCGATACAATGGCCATACCCATGCTGTGCATCAGCTCAATCATATTTTCAATAACCAGCTTTGCTTTCTCACTCTTAAAATAACCCTGGGTAAAGCTATAATCGAATTTAATAACCTGAACCGGCATTTCCAGGAAATAATCCAGATTGGATCGTCCGGTTCCAAAGTCATCCAACGAGAAGTTGATACCTGCATTAATCAGCTTCTCCATATTTTTCAAAATTTTTTTCTTGGTATTCTGGGACACCGTTTCCGTAATCTCCAGATTAATCATCTTTGGATCCACCTGATACTGTTCCATAATCTCTCGTACGAAAGCAGATGGATTCTCATCATCAAACTGGGCAATGGAGAGGTTCACCTCAATGTGGGTAATTCCCAAATCCTTCGGTTTGCCTGTAGCTAAAAATTCACATACCTGCCGGAATATCTCAATTCCCAAAGGCACAATCAAACCATTTTCTTCCGCAATGGGAATAAATTTCCCCGGGGGAATAATGGGGCCTTCCTTATCCCGGATACGTACCAACGCCTCTGCAGAGGTAAACTTCCCGGTCTGCACATTGTAAAAAGGCTGATAAAATACCTCTACTCGATTCTCCGTTAGCGCAGACTGAATCATTTCCTTAATCTTGCCGTATTCCCGGAAGCCCTCCATAGCCGCTTCATCAACCACAACCTCTTCTTTTGCCTCCAGCTCTCTGGCAAAATAGGTGGGTAGTCTTAAAAATTCTTCCGCACTGCTAAAAGCGGCACTGTCCGGCACTACCAACGTATGCAGGGAAACCGGAAACGCAATAACCTCCGCCAATCCCTTCACCAGGCTGCGAATCTCCGCCGTTTCCAGCCTCCGCCCATGAAACAGCACCAGAATTTCATTCTCCGTATTCCGGAACACATACATAGACTTTCTGCTATAAAAATAATTGGCAGTCTGCACCAGTATTCTTTTTTTCACATCCGGGTCAAAGCTTCCGGTCTGAGCATACAAATAGATATGCACTGCCTCAAAGCTCCTGCGATGCTGATAAGCATCATTTACGTAATCCAGTAATGCATTGGATGTAAACAATCCACTGGCACGGTCAATTCCTTCGTGAGGATTCTCCAGTTCCGCATAAATTAACACCATACCAAAGGCAGATGCAAATCCCACCAAAAGCAGTTCTTTATTAAATAACTGAATAAGCGCTGCCGCAAGCCAGCATCCCTGCCACAGCAAAATCGCCCACCGCCTTCTTTCCGAAGCCTGTTCTGTCCCCCGAAACGCCATAACAATGGTGGATATAATGAAAACCACCGTCACAATATAGGTTGCCTCAGTAGAAGGGCCATAGGAATAAACCACTCTTCCCCACATAATATACCGAATCGGCAATGCCATAATGGCCACAGCGCCCAGACAGAACCATATCTGATATAATCGTTTTAACAATTTATGTGAATTTTCCGCAAAGAATTCTCCTGCCGCATACAGAAAACCCTGATAGCTCTGAAAAGCCAGAGATACCACATACAACTTACAGATCAGCTGTGTTCCCACCACAGGAAACGTCCCTACTGTAGCTCCGTAGATACCAAAAATAGAAGCAATATCCAGTGAAAGGCACAGAATCCCAGACAACAACGTCCAAAAATACCGCCGTCGGCTGTAAAGATCCAGACTTTTTTCTTTTACAAAAATCAGAAATACCACAAAGAGCATGACCATTGCGCAACTTTGCAGCACGATGTTCAACATTGGCTTCCGCCTCCCCCCAATGGTTTGTATGGTTACAGTATAGTCGGTTCTTTTATCCTAGTCAACCGGATAGTCATTGACTTTTCAGGCATCATCTGATATTATGTGACTTAAGAAATGGGTTTTGTGTCCGGTAAGTTCTTTATGAACCGAGGGAGTTGCTCGTTTCTTTTTTTATGTCTAAAATGTCATATAAATACATTTTTCCATCTACTGAATGTCTAACAAGCATAGTCGCTTTATATGCATTGTATCGTTCGACACTTCCATCCTGCCCAAATACAGGTAATTCGAACCTGGAATCATACCGATACCATCCATATCTAGCATTTCGAAGATGCCTTTTATCCTGATTCTCTCTAAACCTTTTGTTGTCTGCTATCTCTATCAATTCAGGAATGCCTTGAGCAGCATTCGCTTTTGCTTTTGCAATGCCTCCCATAAGTTCGTACGTATATCTTGCTCCGGTGTAATCTGCAGTGCCTCACAAATCACCATAATCTTACCTGCACCGGGATTCGTATTCTTCTTACGCCAGTCAAAAATCGTATGTCTGGATTACATCATCCGGTTTTTGTTGGGACAAGAGAACTACCGTCTCCACATGCACCGTATGCGGAAATTGATCATAGCACTGCCACTTCTCCACCTGATAATCCTTTTCACAAAGAATCTTTAGATCCCGAGCCAGCGTTGCACTGTCGCAACTTACATACACAATCCGATCCGGTTTCATTTCCAGCATGGTATTAAGCAGCTTTTCGTCGCATCCCTTTCGAGGCGGGTCTACCACTACCACATCAATTTTCTCCGGGTTTTCTTTTCCGAGAACTTGATTGGCGAATACCTCCTCCGCTTTTCCAACAAAAAATTCAGCATTGGTAATACCGTTTCGCTCCGCATTCTCTCTGGCGTCCAAAATAGCAGGCTCTATAATCTCCACTCCGTGAACTTTACCTGCATCCTTTGCCAAAAACAAAGAAATACTTCCGGTTCCGCAATACAAGTCCCACACATTCTCTTTTCCTGTAAGACCGGCGTATTCTACCGCCTTGTCATACAGTTTCTTCGTCTGCACCGGATTTACCTGGAAAAAGGACAGGGGACTGACCTGATAAGTGATGTTACCCAACTGCTCCTTCATATAGGCATCTCCCCACAACACTTCATAAGAACTTCCCATAATCACATTGTTCCTTGTAGTGTTGGGGCTTATGGAAACAGACACCAGCCGCGGCTCCGCCTGTAATACCCGGCCACACAAATCCCGGGGATTTGGAATACTACTACCGTTTACCACCAGACAAAGCATCCACTCTCCCGTAGTAAATCCTTTACGGATTAATACGTGACGCACCAACCCTTTTCCCGTTTCTTCGTTGTAGGCATGTACGTTATTTGCGTACATGTATTCCTTTACTGCATCCAACAACTTTCTGTTTTCTTCCGCTCCCAGCAAACAGTCCTCGCATTCCATAATGTCATGGGTTCTGCCTGCATAAAAGCCCATAATAATTCTGCCGTCCTTTTCTCCCACCGGAAACTGGGCCTTGTTCCGATAACGGAAGGGATTGTCCATTCCCACAATAGGCTCCATTTTCTCGCAAATCTCAGGAGAAAAACCGCCGATTCTCATAAGGTTATTCTTTACCAGACCTTCCTTAAAACGCAGCTGCGCCGGATAGGACATTGCCTGAATCTGACAGCCTCCGCAAGCTTTATGAATCGGACAGGGAGCATTGATTCGATCTGCCGAAGGACTTACCAGCTTCATAAGACGGCCGTAGCCATAATTATTCTTCAGCTTGATAACCTTCACCTCTGCCACATCTCCGATTACCGTATCTTTTACAAAAAGCGGAAAGCCATCGGATTTCCCGATGCCTTCCCCTTTATGACTCATATCTTCAATTGTAATGGTTACTACATCATTTTTCTTCATACCTGATTATCCACCTTTATTTCTCCGTTGTACGACGAAGGTTCGATTCAAACAACCGGTTATAACCCATCCACTGGCTGGCCTCATCCTTCGGCAACAGCAACAGTTCCTTGAAGGTTTCCATTTTGGCGTCTACATTATCTGCAAAACTTAAGGCAACTGCCTCCATTAATGCAGGCTTCTTCGGTGAACCAAATTCCAGTTCTCCGTGGTGAGCCAAAATACAATGCTTTAATTCTCCTGCCAGCACCGGCGGGAAGTCTTCAATCTTACGAATATACTCCGAAATCATTTCCGTTCCGATGACGATATGTCCCAACAAATTACCCTCGTCTGAATAATCATTTAACGGGAAGTCTGTCAGTTCCCGAATTTTACCGATGTCGTGTAAAAGCGCCGCCGTCAAAAGCAAGTCCCGGTTTAACAACGGATATTTTTTTGCAAAAAACGCACACACCTGCGTTACGCTTAAAGAATGCTCCAACAATCCGCCAATAAAACCGTGGTGAACGCTTTTGGCTGCAGAATGCTTCTTGTATTCCGCCACCAGTTCCTCATCCTCAATCAGCATAAGGGTTGCCAGCTTTTTCAAATAGGGGTTTTGCAGGCTATCGATGCAATTTTTCACCTTCTCATACATTTCGTCAATGTCCTGCTCTGTGGTAGGCAAATATTCCGAAGGATCGTACTCCCCTTCGCTTACCTTACGAACCCGCTTCACATTCAACTGCAAGGTTCCGGCAAAATTGGTAACGTCTCCTGTAATCTCCACGTAATCCAGCGCATCGCAATCTTCAATCCCCATGGAATTGGGATCCCAGATTTTGGCATCCATGGTTCCCGTTTTATCCTGAATAATCAGGGAGTCATAAGGTTTTCCGTTCTTTGTAACAGCAGACGTTCTCTGCTTGCAAAGATAAATATCGCTTACCCTGTCTCCCTCACGTAATGTTGCAATGTATTTCATTTCAAACCTCTTTCTGTTTCTATATTTTCTAATTTCGTTCCAGCCTCTCGGATATAATCACTTCAGCTGATACTCGCTTATAAGCACCGTTGGTATAACGCATAATCTGAACCTTCACAGAATCCCGAGGGCTTAGTTCCATTAATGCCTCCGTAAACTGTTTGGCAGATCGTATCTCCCGTTTTCCCATGGAAACCAGAATGTCTCCTCGCTGAATACCTGCATCCACGGCCGGAGAACGCAGATACACATACTCCACGTAGGCCCCGCTGGGAATGTCATAAGCTCTGGAAGTCTCTTCCGAAACGGTACTTATTTGAACGCCCATAAAAGGAAGCTCCCGGTTATTGCAAAGCGCATCCAGAAGCCAGGACAAATCACTGATTCCCAGCGCTTTTACCGTATAAGCCTCTCCTTCTTCATCCTCCCTATGAGAAATAATGCCTATTACATTGGTATTAGCATCCAACAAAAATCCTGCGGTATGCCGTCTTCCCACTATATTCGTTTCCAAAAGGGTATATTCCCGATCCGTCAATCTGGTCTTACCACCTACTGCGGTATACTGACCTACCACAATACTGCGATGTTCCTTCAGCGGATTTCCGATAGCCGCCGTATATTCACCGCGATGAAGAGTGGATGATTTACCAAACTTGGCAACAGTAACGGACTTCTTGGTATCTTTATCCAACACTTTCTTCTGCACGGAAACAACTGATATTCCTGTTTCCTGATCGGTTCGAAGTACTTCACCGCTTACGGTTTGTCCGTTAAAAAAGGTAATCTGCACGATATTGGTTCCCCGAATAGCATTGGGAGTAGATAAGATTAACAACTCTTTCTTGGACTGATACATTATGATACCACAGGCATACTCGGTATAGGTCTTCTTACCACCGTATCCTTCTGCGGAAACTTCATTAATACCCACCAAAAAATTATTGGCTTCGAAGGCTTTTTCATAAAAGGCTTCCGCATATTTCGAATTCTGCCCCATATCTACCCGTTCTTCCGAATTCCAATCTTCTTCCAGAGCTTCCTGTCCGGTAGCCTCTGTTTCAAACACAATACGATTTTCTTCCCGAGCCCCCAACATTTTCCGTATTTGTGAGCGGAAACAAAACAGCACCAGTAATGCCACTATAGCAAAAACCGCACCGCATATTGCGGCTATGCAAATTCTCTGAATTGTTCTTTTATAATTCAGTGGTTTCTCTTTATATCGAATTTCCATTCCCATTATCTCCTTACCCTACCCATTATAATCCCATTCCCTTGGAAACTGCAAGCCGCAACTTCGTCAAAAGCCAAAAGTGGGCTTTTCTAAAACCTTTTTTTAGGGTATAATACTAACATGAATAGTAAAGTATTGACAACATTGGAATTTGATAAAATAATCAATCAGCTTACGGAATATGCATCAACCGAATCCGGAAAGAATATGTGTCATCGGCTTGTACCATCCTACGACTTACCTTTAATCCGTGAAATGCAGCAGGAAACCTCTGCCGCACTTTCCCGGATTCTTCGTCATGGTCAGCTTTCTTTTTCCGGTGTATATGATCTGCGCTCTGCCTTAAAGCGTTTAGAAATTGGGGGTGTATTAAACACCACCGAGCTTCTTCGTGTCTGCTCCTTGCTTGACACTACACGCCGGGCCGCAGCCTATCAACGTAACGAGAAGGCAGAAGAGGAAGGAGACTGCCTCACCCCTTATTTTGATGCCTTAATGCCCTTAAGCGATTTGAATAATGAATTACGGCGCTGCATCTTGTCTGAGGATGAGATTGCAGATGATGCTTCCGCCAAACTCTTTTCTATCCGGAAGCATATCCGCCACACCAACGAGAAGGTACGCTCTCAGCTTACCTCCATTATGAACCAGGCCAACACCCAATCTATTTTGCAGGATAACGTTGTTACCATGCGAAACGGACGGTACTGCCTTCCGGTTCGTGCCGATGCCAAGGGGCAGATGCCCGGTATGGTTCACGACCAGTCCGGAAGCGGCTCCACCTACTTTATCGAGCCAATGGCCGTGGTGAAACTGAATAATGAATTAACCGAATTACAGTTAAAAGAGCAGGAAGAAATCGAAGTTATCTTATCAGACCTCAGCAACCAGGTAGCGGAGCATGTGGATGTTCTGCGCGAGAATATTCGGAACCTGATTCGACTGGATTTCATTTTTGCCCGTGGAATGCTGGCAAGGCAACAGAATGCCATGATGCCGGAATTTTCCACCGAAGGAATCATCCGAATCCGCAAAGGACGTCACCCATTGCTTCCTCAGGATAAAGTGGTTCCCTTAGATATTCATCTTGGCGATGATTTTGATTTATTGATTGTAACCGGTCCTAACACCGGCGGTAAAACCGTTGCCCTTAAGACCGTAGGACTTCTTACCTTGATGGGTCAGGCCGGACTTCATATTCCTGCCGCAGACCGCAGTATGTTGGCACTTTTTTCCGAAGTCTACGCAGACATCGGCGACGAGCAGAGTATTGAACAGAGTTTAAGTACCTTCTCCTCTCACATGACCAACATTGTGTCTATCGGTGAGAAAGCAGATGAAAACTCTCTGATTCTTTTTGACGAGTTATGCGCCGGAACGGATCCAACGGAAGGTGCTGCCCTTGCCATCTCTATTTTATGGGATTTAATGCACCGCGGCAGCAAACTTATGGCTACAACCCACTATGCAGAGTTAAAGGTTTTTGCCCTTTCCACTCCCCGTGTGGAAAATGCCTGTTGTGAGTTTGACGTAAACACCTTAAGTCCTACCTACCGGCTTTTAATCGGTGTTCCGGGTAAAAGTAATGCCTTTGCCATTTCCGGCAAGCTGGGCCTTCCGGGATACATTATTGAAGATGCGAAAAAGCGCCTGGATAAAGATTCCGAGGCCTTTGAAGATATTTTAACCGATTTGGAGCAAAAGCGTGTTGCCTTGGAAGAAACAAGACAAGCTGCTTTGAAACATGAAAAAGAAGTTGCTTCCTTGAAGGCATCCCTTGAGCAGAAGCAGGATGACATTCAGGAGAAACGTCGCCGACTTCTGGAAGAAGCCAGTCAGGAAGCTACTCAGATACTTGCCAAAGCCAAGGAAGTGGCGGATCAGACCATTTCGGATTTTAACCGTTATGCCGCTGATGCCCCCAGCCTTCAGGAAATGGAGGCCAAACGTGCCAAGGTAAGAGATCATATTAAGGAGACTTCCAAGAACCTGTCTATTCCGGCCCCCAAAACCGGCGCCGGCAAGAAGCCTCCTAAGCTTCACATTGGCGATATGGTTAAGGTTCACAGCTTGAATCTTACCGGTACGGTTCACACTCTTCCGGACGCCAAAGGAAATCTGTTTGTTCAAATGGGAATTCTACGTTCCCAGGTTTCTGTTTCAGATATCAGCCTGGTAGAAGAAGCAGATTCTTTAGCCAAACAGAAGAGCAAAAAGAGTACTGTTCATACCGGCGGCATTTCCAAATCCGGTTCCATTCGGGCGGAAATCAACCTTATCGGTATGACCGTAGACGAAGCCATGTTTGCTTTGGACAAATATTTGGACGATGCATATCTTGCCCACTTGGAATCTGTGCGCATTGTTCACGGAAAAGGTACAGGCGCTCTGCGAAATGCCGTATGCAGCCACCTGAAACGATCCAAAATTATTAAATCCTATCGTGCCGGCGTTTTTGGCGAAGGTGATGCCGGTGTAACGATTGCGGAATTTAAATAATAGAACGAAAAATTTATTTTACGAGGAGGATTATCATGTCACAAAAACAAAAAATTCTGATTGTGGATGATGACGAAAATATTTCCGAGTTGATAACTCTGTATCTGACCAAGGAATGCTTTGAGACCCGTTCTGTTCACGATGGACAGGAGGCTGTTATTGCATTTGACGAGTTTCAACCGGATTTGATTCTGTTAGATTTGATGCTTCCGGGAATGGACGGTTATCAGGTCTGCCGCGAAATTCGTACTCGTTCCAAGGTGCCTATCATTATGCTTTCCGCAAAATGCGAGGTTTTTGATAAGGTTTTGGGCTTGGAATTGGGTGCAGATGATTATATTGAAAAACCTTTTGATAACAAGGAACTGGTTGCCCGTGTCAAGGCAGTTTTACGCCGTTTCGCCAATGCCAATGACCAGTCTAACAATGACGATTTGAAGATTGTAGAATTTCCGGGCCTGTCCGTAAACCTGAGCAACTACAGTGTAACCTATCGTGATAAGAAAATCGATATGCCCCCTAAGGAGTTGGAGCTTTTGTACTTCTTATGTGCATCTGCCAACCAGGTTTTCACCAGAGAACAGCTTCTTGAAAACATTTGGGGTTACGACTACCTTGGTGATACCCGAACCGTAGACGTTCACGTTAAGCGACTTCGTGAGAAGATTAAAGATACACCGGACTGGCGTCTCGCTACCGTCTGGGGCATTGGTTACAAATTTGAAACACGCTAGTATCTTACGGAGAATCTTCCTATGAGAAAAACATTGCTAACCAAGGTCGCCTTTGGATACATTGCTTTTTTGGTTATTGCCTTTTTAGGCATACAGGTATTTACCTTTTCCCACATGCGTCAGGTCATCCAGACCGACGAAGCGGAGGAGTTGTATTCCAACGCGGTATCCATTGCCGGAAGCTATGGATACCGCTTCTTCAATGAGCAGATTACCAAAGAGACCCTTCATGAATATCTGGAAAACACCTCGGATATGCTAAGCACCGATATCTGGGTGGTTTCCGCAGACGGAAAGGTTTCCGGTGCTAGTATAAAGAACTCCATTCCTGCCCCCAAGTATATTCGGGACTTTGATGTTACCGGCATGTTCGGAGATTCCTTTTACAGCGTTGGCACCTTTCACTCCTACTTCAAAAGCGAATATTTGAGCGTCTATGCTCCCATAACCATTAAATACAACGTGTGCGGTTATGTCATTCTGCATAAACCAACCAGCAGTCTTTCCCGTCTGACCACTCAGGCAACACGACTTACCTTTCAGGCGGCCTTCATTATTCTGCTGGCTTCCACCATCGTTTTTGTGGTTTTAATGAGACGAATTATTACTCCCGTTAAAAAGCTCTGTACCGTTGCAGATGAATTTTCGAGAGATAATTTTAAAGCCCGGGCCGACTTCGGCGCTCAGGATGAAATCGCCTATCTCGGGGAGGTTATGAATGATATGGCACACAAGCTGGACACCCACGAGGAGGTACAACGAAAATTCATTTCCAACGTTTCCCATGACTTTAAATCTCCGCTCACGTCCATCCGGGGGTATATTCAGGCCATGCAGGACGGAACCATACCTGACGCGCAATACAAGCGCTATTTAGGGATTATAAGTAATGAAGCCGACCGTTTAACCAACCTGACCAATAACTTGCTGGATTTGAACCGTATCGGCTCACAGAGCTCTGTTCTGGAAAAAGAGGAATTTGACATCAACCAGATTATTCTGGATTGTGCACATACCAGTGAAGTTCAGTGTGACAAAAAGGGCATCCGTCTTTCTCTTTTGCTTTATGACGAAGCCTCTTATGTATTTGCTGACAAAATGAAAATTCAACAGGTCCTGTACAACCTGCTGGATAATGCCATTAAATTCTCCTACCGAGATTCCGGCATTACCATAGAAACTGTTCAGAAAAATGACAAACTGTATGTTTCCGTTATTGACGAAGGCATCGGTATTCCGGAAGAATCCCTGCACAGCATCTGGCATCGCTTTTACAAAACCGATCTTTCCAGAGGCAAGGACAAAAACGGAACCGGCCTCGGCTTATCCATTGTAAAAGAAATTATTCAGGCCCACAACGAGACAATAAGCGTGACCTCCACCATTGGCGTTGGAACCACCTTTACATTCTCTCTGAGTCTTATTCAATCGGAAACAGAATAAAAAAGGCGTCTGCTTTCGCAGACGCCTAAATTATAATCTTATACTAACTCAAGTAAAACTTCTAATGCTCCGTCACCTTTACGCTGACCAATCTTAACGATTCTGGTGTAACCACCGTTACGGTTAGCATACTTTGGTGCGATTTCAGAGAACATCTTCTCACACATATCTACTTCTACAGTATTTTTCTTCCGTCCTGCAGCCTGTGTAGGAACGTTCTTTACTGGGTAGAATACTTTCAGCATTTCTCTACGAGCATGAAGACGAGAAGGCATATCCTTCTTAATTGTCTTTTCTACTTCATCATAAACGGTAACTTTCTTGCCGTCTACAACTTCTTTTACACGCTTTCCGTTAGCGTCTTTCTTAGCAACCTTAGCTTTAACGGTTACTTCTTCGAAGTTATCTCTTTCCTTAACTGCAAGAGCGATAAGTCCTTCTGCAACTTTGCGGATTTCTTTTGCTTTTGCTTCAGTGGTAACAATCTTACCATTGTTAAGAAGTGCTGTTACCTGGTTACGGATTAATGCTTTTCTCTGGTCAGATGTTCTGCCAAGTTTACGATATTTTGCCATTTGTTTGTCCTCCATTTTGAATTATCCGGCACCGCCTGTGGTCTTACGCACCGAACATGGTTATATTTCATCTATGTTCTAACTTACCGGTGCCTGTTGGTCTTATCCGGCTAGCCTCCATAGATAAGTACGATAATTTACTCGTCGCCGTGGGATAACTGTAATCCCAGCTCCTTTAACTTCGCAAGAACTTCCTCCAAGGACTTACGGCCAAGGTTACGAACCTTCATCATATCATCCGGAGTCTTCTGTGTAAGCTCCTGCACAGTGTTAATTCCTGCTCTCTTCAAGCAGTTATATGAACGAACGGATAATTCCAATTCGTCAATGTTCATCTCCAGCACTTTCTCCTTGCCGTCTTCCTTCGGCTCGATCATAACCTCAGCTGCTTTCGCATTCTCGGAAAGATCTACAAACAGATTTAAGTGCTCACACAATACTTTCGCTGCAAGACTGACTGCTTCATCCGGAGCAAGTGTACCATTGGTAAACACATCCAAAATCAGCTTATCATAGTCTGTCATCTGTCCCACACGGGTATTCTGAACCTGAAGGTTCACACGATCCACCGGTGTATAGATGGAATCTACTGCAATTACACCAATTGGTGTTTCGTCTGTCTTGTTCTTATCAGCGCTAATGTAGCCACGACCCTTGTTAATTGTAAGTTCCATAAACAATCTGGAATCCACACCGCCGTTTAAAGTAGCGATTACAAGGTCCGGATTCATAATTTCAATTTCAGGATCCACCTGAATATCTCCTGCGCGAACTACGCCTTCGCCTTCAAACTCAATGTAAGCAACCTTCGGCTCATTGGATGAACTGGTGTTTTTAATCGCCAAATTCTTGATATTCATGATGATTTCAGTCACATCTTCTTTGACGCCTGGAATGGAACTAAATTCGTGTAAAACTCCCTCAATCTTCACCTGTGTAACTGCGGCACCCGGCAAAGAAGAAAGCATAATTCTTCTAAGAGAATTACCAAGAGTAGTACCATAGCCTCGCTCAAGCGGTTCTACTACAAATCTGCCATACCGTTTATCTTCTGAAATCTCTGTGATTTCAATATTTGGTTTTTCAAAATCGAACACTACAAAGTCCCTCCTTTAAAGTTCTATCTTAACAGAGCTACGGTCACGGAGAGGATTTTCCAGCATGAGCAAAGTGTTCAGCGGCTGCGCCGCTGTGAGTATTTCCCGAAAAAGCGCTCTCCCAAGCTAGCTTGGGGAGGCGCTCTTTCGGGAAATAGTTCACAGGATGTAATCCTGTGAACCCTTTGTTCATGCCGGAAAATCCGGTCTCGTCAACCCGTCCTTATTCTCTCTTATTGCTTACAAACTATTATTTAGAATATAACTCGACAATAAGCATTTCGTCTACAGGAACATCGATAGCATCTCTGTTAGGTAACTCTTTAACAGTTGCCTTGAAGTTTTCCTGATCTACATCTAACCATTCCGGAACTAATCTTCCACCGGTTACAGCGATGATGTCTTTGTATTTAACGGAAGACTTTGCTTTCTCTGTAAGCTCGATTACATCTCCTGCTTTAATCAGGTAAGATGGAATGTTAACCTTCTTGCCATTTACAAGAACGTGCTTATGATCCACGATCTGTCTTGCTTCTCTTCTGGTTCTTGCGAAACCAAGACGGAAGATTACATTATCAAGTCTTCTCTCTAACAGGATCATCAGGTTTGGACCTGTCATACCAGGCTGTCTGTCAGCCTTCTCATAGTAGTTGTGGAAAGGTTTTTCCAAAACACCATAGATAAATTTTGCTTTCTGTTTCTCTCTTAACTGAAGACCGTACTCAGAGATTTTACGATTTCCTCTGTTAGACTGTCTTCTTGACTTTTTATTATATCCTAAAACGATCGGATCCAAATCAAGGGATCTGCATCTTTTTAATACTGGAGTTCTATTTACAGCCATTCTTCAATCTCCTCCTTATTAGACTCTTCTACGTTTTGGCGGACGGCATCCGTTATGTGGTACCGGAGTTACGTCCTTAATGCTTACTACATCTAATCCGCTTGCGGAAAGCGCACGAATTGCTGCTTCTCTTCCGGATCCAGGACCCTTAACCATTACATCTACAGTCTTTAATCCATGAATAAGCGCAGCCTTTGTAGCTGTCTCTGCTGCTACCTGTGCAGCATATGGAGTAGATTTTCTTGAACCTCTAAATCCAAGACCACCAGCACTTGCCCATGAAAGAGCGTTACCCTGAGCATCTGTAATTGTTACGATAGTATTGTTGAAAGATGCCTGAATATGTGCCTGTCCGTGTTCAACGTTTTTCTTTACACGACGTTTTGCAGTTTTCTTTGCAACCTGTTTTGCCATATCTAAACTAACCTACTTTCTTCAAATTTAATCAATTGTTTTCAAACTTATTTCTTCTTATTAGCTACAGTTCTTCTAGGACCTTTACGGGTTCTAGCATTGTTCTTTGTGTGCTGTCCACGTACAGGTAAACCTTTTCTGTGGCGAATTCCACGATAGCATCCGATTTCCTGTAATCTCTTAATGTTAAGCGCGATTTCACGTCTTAAATCACCTTCTACGGTGTATGTCTCATCGATAACAGCACTGATCTTCTTAACGTCATCGTCTGTTAAGTCTTTGCAACGTACGTCTGCATCAACGCCTGCTGCTTCTAAAATCTTTGTGGCACTTACTCTACCAATTCCGTAGATGTAAGTTAAGCCGATCTCTACGCGTTTTTCTCTTGGTAAATCTACACCTGCAATACGAGCCATGTGTGTTTACACCTCCATAATTTTTTCCTTAATTAACTGTTCCTCGACCCTTCCCACTTCTGACAGCTCCGGTTTCCCGGCCTGAAATGTGTGCCAGGCAAAAAGAGTCTTCTAATATCATTTGACGTCGGTTCCACTCTCGGTATAAAGCTTCCCCAACCAGTGTTTTGTCACTGTTTATTATGAACCAATGGCTAGATACACTCCATTGGCAGCCGCACATAATTTTAAAAAATAGAAATACAGCACAAAAACAAGCCTAATACTTCGATTAGCCCTGTCTCTGTTTGTGCTTAGGATTCTCACAGATAATTCTGATGCTTCCTTTTCTCTTGATGACTTTGCATTTCTCGCAAATTGGTTTAACTGATGATCTTACCTTCACAGCAAATCCTCCTTTCCACAAACTGTCCCATTCTGATGCACCAAAATGGTCTTGTTTCCAAAAGTGTCCAAATAGCATTGTAACATAACACTTTTCGGAAATCAAGTATTTTTTGTATGTTTTTATTTATCTCTCCAAATGATTCTTCCCTTGGTTAAATCATATGGGGACATTTCGATAGTAACTTTATCACCCGGCAAAATACGAATGAAGTTCATTCTCAACTTACCGCTGATAGTTGCCAGAATCTGGTGCTTGTTTTCAAGTTCAACCTTGAAAAACGCATTGGGAAGTTTCTCAACTACAACACCTTCTACTTCGATTACATCTGCTTTTGACATCTAAAATCCTCCTGCCCTTAGCCTTACATTAAAATTTATATATTCCTTCCGCGATCTCTTCCTCTGTAAGAGTAAAGATCTCCGGCATACCGTTCTCTGTAATGAGAATGGTATTTTCATAGTGGGCAGACAGGCTTCCGTCTGCAGTCACTACTGTCCAGTCATCATCCAGCCATTCCACTTCCCAGGTTCCCAAATCAATCATTGGTTCAATGGCAAGAGTCATGCCCGGTTTCAAAAGAGGCCCTCTTCTTAAGGGTTTATAATTTGGGATCTGTGGATCTTCATGCATATTGGTTCCAATACCATGTCCGCACAAATCACGAACCACACCATACCCAAAGCTTTCTGCATAAGCTCCGATTGCTGCAGACACTTCACCTAAATGTCTGCCTGCCTGTGCATTTTTGATTCCTTCAAAAAAGCTCTGACGCGTACGTTCAATCAGCAATCTTGCCTCTTCACTAATCTGTCCAACGCCATGGGTTCTTGCCGCATCGGACTGATAACCCTTATGTATTACGCCAATATCCAGGCTGACAATATCGCCTTCCTGAATAATTCTGCTTTTCTTCGGAATACCGTGTACCACCTCATCATTAATGGATACGCACACGCTTCCCGGGTATCCGTTATACCCTTTAAAAGACGGAATACATCCGTAGGAGCGAATCATTTCTTCTCCCAGCCGGTCAATCTGCAGTGTAGACACACCCGGCTTGATCTCATGACCAAGCTCCTGATGAACCTTCGCCAGAATTACTCCGGCTTCTCGCATGAGCTCGATCTCTCTTTCTGATTTGATTGATATAGCCATTTCTACTCTCCAATTGTGGAAACGATGTCACGTGTCACCTCATCCGGTGTCTTTGTTCCATCAAATTCCTTTAAAATTCCTTTATTTCTATAGTAATCGATGAGTGGTTTTGTCTGCTCATGATAAACAGTCAATCTCTTCTGAACAGTTTCCGGCTTGTCATCATCCCGAAGTACAAGTTCGGACTGACAGCGATCGCAGATTCCTTCTTTCTGTGGTTTCATATTCTCCACATGATAAGTCGCGCCGCATTTGATGCAGGCTCTGCGTCCACCCATACGTTTAACGATTACTTCGTCTTCAACCTCTAAGTCAATGGCAAAGTCCATCGCTTCATTTATCTGATCAAGTGCCTGTGACAAGCTTTCAGCCTGTGGAATGGTTCTCGGGAATCCATCCAGAATAAAGCCCTTCTCACAATCACTCTGTTTTATTCTGTCTACAACCAGGTCGCATACCAGTTCATCAGGAACCAGCAGACCCTTATCCATATATTCTTTTGCTTTTTTTCCTAACTCTGTGCCTTCCTTAATGTTCGCACGAAAAATATCCCCCGTGGAAATGTGTGGAATTCCATATTTATCTGATAAAACCTTTGCCTGAGAGCCTTTTCCCGCTCCCGGAGCGCCCAACATAATCAGCTTCATGTACGTCTCCTCCAATTTTAAACACTGTTCTCAAATTACCGCTATAGCACAAATCGAGTAGGTAACCTACTCGCAAAAATTTAAACAAAGGCAGGCGGAAAGCCCACCTTTGTTTAACATTATTAATCTTTTAAGAATCCTCTGTAATTTCTTACTCTCATCTGGGATTCAATCTGACTTAAGGTTTCAATGATAACACCTACAATAATGATTAAGGATGTTCCACCGAAGGATACATCTGCGTTAAATACGCCATTAAAGAGGATTGGAATCACAGAAACGATAACCAAACCAACCGCACCGATAAATACGATGTATTTTAACATATTGGTAAGGTAATCGCTGGTAGGTTTACCCGGTCTGATTCCCGGAATAAATCCACCCTGCTTCTTCATGTTATTAGCAACCTCTAATGGGTTAAAGCTAATTTCTGTATAGAAGTAAGCAAAAGCAATAATCAGCAGGATATATACCACCAAACCGATGGAATATACCGGCTGGTTCGGGTTACACCAGTTAGACTGGCTTAATCCACGCAAGATCTTGTGACCGATACCGGTTCCTTCGGACTTGCCAAGCAATCCGGCAATGATACCCGGTGTGGTCAAAATAGACTGAGCAAAGATTACCGGGATAACACCTGCGGTATTAACCTTTAACGGAATCTGGGAGCTCTGTCCACCTACCTGCTTGTTTCCAACAACCTTCTTGGAATACTGTACCGGGATAGTACGTTTTGCTTCCTGCAAAATGATTACCAGTACAACGGTTGCCAGAATAACAGCAAGGATAACTACTGCTGCTACGGCTGCATTACCAATGTTCTTTCCGCTAACAAATTTCTCCCAAAGAGAAACCATATCAGCCGGAATTCTGGAAATGATATTGATAATCAATACGATGGAGATACCATTTCCAACACCTTTTTCCGTGATACGCTCACCAATCCACATCAGTACAGCAGAACCTGCTGTAAGACCAACTACCATACCAATCACGCAAACTGCGGATGGATCCGGTACATAGCCCATTCTGATAAATCCGATGGTCATTGCCACAGACTCGATCAAAGATAAGCCAACCGTTACATAACGTGTAATTGCAACAATTTTCTTTCTTCCTTCTTCACCATCCTGCTGCATCTCACCAAGTGCCGGAATAGCAATGGTAAGAAGCTGCATGATAATGGAAGATGTGATGTATGGTGTAATGCTTAATGCAAATACAGACATCTTTTCAAATGATCCACCAGTGATTGCATTCATAAATCCGAAGGAATCTCCGGTATTACTTGCAAACCACTGACGGAAGCTTTCTGCATCCATGCCCGGTAACGGGATCTGTGATCCAAGACGGATTACAACCAGCATGCAGAACGTAAACAGAAGCTTAATTCTTAAATCTTTTACTTTAAACGCGCCACGAAGTGTTTCTAACATTAGATCACCTCGACATTTCCACCAGCAGCTTCGATTTTAGCTTTAGCGCCCTCACTAAAGGCATTTGCTTTTACAGTAAGCTTCTTGGTTAATTCTCCATTTCCAAGAATTTTAACACCATCTCTTGGATTTTTAACGATTCCGCTCTCAAGTAATGTTTCTACTGTAACTTCTGAACCATTCTCAAATCTCTCTAATGCGGAAACGTTGATTCCTACGATATTTAAGCTGTTTCTATTCTTAAAACCTCTCTTAGGAATACGTCTGAATAATGGCATCTGACCACCTTCAAAACCTGGTCTCGGTGCTCCGGAACGAGCTTTCTGACCCTTATGTCCCTTACCGGCAGTCTTACCGTTTCCTGATCCGTGTCCACGTCCTCTTCTGAAGTTATCACTATGTTTAGAACCTGCAGCAGGTCTTAAATTTGATAATTCCATTCTGACACCTCCTATCTTCTTAGTTCTCTTCTACTTTAATTAAATGCTGTACCTGATGAATCATACCACGAACTGCTTCGTTGTCCGGTTTTTCAACGGTCTGATGAAGCTTACGAAGTCCCAATGCTTCTACAGTCTTCTTGTTCTTTGGTACTGCTCCGATTGGAGATTTCACAAGTGTAATTTTTAATGTCTTAGCCATTTCTTTTTCCCTCCTTAACCAAGTATCTCTTCTACAGATTTACCACGGAGTTTTGCTACCTCTTCAGGAGACTTTAACTGGCTGAGCGCATCGATAGTAGCAAGTACTACGTTACGTTTGTTGTTGGATCCCAAAGATTTGGTACGGATATTCTTAATGCCTGCTAACTCACATACGGCACGTGCCGGACCTCCGGCGATAACTCCGGTACCTTGAGGTGCTCTCTTTAATAACACACTAGCTCCGGTATGCTTTCCGGTAATGTCATGTGTAATACTGTTATTTTCATCCAGCTTTACGAAGATCAGATTCTTCATAGCGTCTTCTTTTCCTTTACGGATTGCTTCAGGAATTTCTTTTGCTTTTCCTAAGCCAACGCCTACGTGTCCATTGTTGTCACCAACAACGACCAAAGCTGTAAATCTCATGTTATTTCCGCCCTTTACAACCTTTGTAACACGTTTGATAGATACAACTTTATCTTCGAGTTCAAGCTGTTTTGTATCAATGATTGTACGTTTCATGTACTCGTTTCCTCCTTATTAGAATGTTAAGCCAGCTTCTCTTGCTGCATCAGCAAGGGCTTTTACTTTACCATCATATTTAAAGCCGCCTCTATCAAAAACTACAGTTGTAATACCTTTTTCTAAAGCTTTCTTTGCAACAGCTGTTCCAACTGCAGCAGCCGCTTCCACGTTATTAGTTTTCTCAAGCTTCAGATCCTTCTCTAAGGTAGAAGCTGAGCAAAGGGTATTTCCAACTGTGTCGTCAATAATCTGAGCATACATATGATTATTACTTCTAAACACAGCCAAACGTGGTCTCTCAGGTGTTCCTGCGAAACGATTACGTACTCTTCTATGTTTATCTTCACGAACTAAAGTTCTAGATTTCTTATTAACCATTTCTTGTCCACTCCTTTAATTATTTCTTACCAGTCTTACCAACTTTACGTCTAATAACTTCATCAGCGTAACGGATACCTTTACCCTTATACGGTTCAGGTCTTCTCTTATCTCTGATTTCCGCTGCGTATTGGCCAACCTTTTCTTTGTCAATACCTTTTACAATGATCTTGTTTGCATCTACGGTACACTCTACACCTTCAGGATCAGTCATCTCTACCGGATGAGAAAATCCAAGGTTTAAAGTTAATGTTTTTCCGGATTTTGCTGCTCTGTATCCAACACCGTCAACAATGAGCTCTTTGGTATAACCATCTGTTACACCAACAACCATGTTGTTGATAAGAGTTCTTGTTAATCCGTGTAAGGATTTCATTCTCTTTAAATCATTTGGTCTTGTAACAGTTACTTCTGCTCCATCTAATTTGATTTCCATTTCAGATGGAAGGGTTCTCTCCAGAGTTCCCTTAGGACCTTTTACAGTCACATGATTATTTTCTGCAATTTCAACGGTTACTCCGCTTGGAACTGCGATTGGCATTCTTCCTATACGTGACATGCCCGTACCTCCTAATTCTTAATTTGGCTTGCGCCTTATTTATTTTCTACTCTATAAGGTAATCTAATTACCAAACAAATGCTAATACTTCGCCACCAACGTGAAGCTTACGAGCTTCCTTGTCAGTGATCACACCCTGGTTTGTAGAAAGGATAGCGATTCCAAGACCACCAAGAACGCGAGGTAACTCATCCTTACCGGCATATACACGTAATCCCGGTTTGGAGATTCTCTTGATTCCAGAAATGATCTTTTCATTCTTATCGTTTCCGTACTTTAAGGTGATGCGGATTGTTTTAAACATACCATCTTCGATTAAGTCATACTTTGCAATGTATCCTTCGTTAACAAGGATGTTTGCGATTGCAACTTTGATTTTAGAAGCAGGTACATCAACTGTATCATGTTTTGCAGTGTTTGCATTACGGATTCTTGTAAGCATATCTGCAATTGGATCACTTGTTGTATGCATTAATTTTTCCTCCTGATTATTCGTTACTGATTCTTACCAGCTTGCTTTCTTAACTCCCGGAATCTGACCCTTGTATGCCAGCTCACGGAAGCAGATACGGCAAATTCCGTACTTTCTCAAGTACGCATGTGGACGTCCACAAATTCTGCAACGGCTATATTCTCTGGTAGAGAATTTCTGTTTGCGCTGCTGTTTAATTTTCATTGAAGTTTTTGCCATGATAAAATTCCCTCCTGATTATTTCGCAAAAGGCATGTTGAACTGTGTTAAAAGTTCACGAGCCTCTTCGTCTGTGTTAGCTGTTGTAACGAAAATCACGTCCATACCTCTAACCTTGTCAACCTTATCATACTCAATTTCCGGGAAGATTAACTGTTCTTTAATTCCAAGTGCATAATTTCCTCTTCCGTCGAATGCGTTCGGATTCACACCTCTGAAGTCACGTACACGAGGAAGTGCGAGGTTGATCAAACGATCAGCGAACTCATACATCTTCTCGCCACGTAAGGTTACCTTACATCCGATAGCCATTCCTTCTCTTAACTTGAAGTTAGCGATGGAATTCTTTGCTCTGGTAACTACAGGTTTCTGTCCGGAGATGATCTCTAAGTCACCCATAGCTGCTTCTAATAATTTAGCGTTTTCTTTTGCTTCACCTACACCCATATTAATAACAATCTTATCGAGTTTCGGCACCTGCATAATGTTTTTATATCCGAATTTCTTGACCATTGCTGGTACAATTTCGTTCTGATAGTTCTCTTTCAGTCTACTCAACTTATGTTTCCTCCTCTCAATAATTAGTCAATAATATCGCCTGTAGCTTTAGCGAAACGTACTTTCTTGTCTCCATCCATCTTGAAACCAACTCTGGTTGCTTTTCCGTTATGAACTAACATAACATTGGAAATATCAAGAGCAGCTTCCTGAGAGATGATGCCACCCTCCTGGTTAGCCATGCTTGGCTTGGTGTGCTTCTTAACCATGTTCACACCCTCTACCAGTACGGTATGGTCTTTCTGATTCACAGCGATTACTTTACCCTGCTTATCTCTATCTTTTCCTGCGATAACCTTTACTGTATCGCCCTTTTTAATCTTTAACATTCCCTTTATTCCTCCTATAATACTTCCGGAGCCAGGGAAACGATCTTCATGAACTGTTTGTCACGAAGCTCTCTGGCTACTGGTCCAAAAATACGAGTTCCTTTTGGGGTCTTGTCATCTTTAATGATAACTGCTGCGTTCTCATCAAATTTGATATAAGAACCGTCTTTACGACGAGCACCTTTTACAGTACGAACAACAACTGCTTTTACTACGTCACCCTTCTTAACAACTCCGCCTGGTGTTGCATCTTTGACCGTAGCAGTAATGATATCACCGATATTCGCATATCTTCTGGTTGAACCGCCCATAACACGGATGCAAAGGATTTCTTTTGCTCCTGTATTATCGGCTACTTTCAATCTAGTTTCCTGTTGAATCATGCGGGTAGCCTCCTTTAATTATTTCACTCTTTCCATGACTTCCACAAGTCTCCATCTCTTATCCTTAGATAATGGTCTTGTTTCCATAACCTTTACGGTATCACCGATATTGCAGGTGTTCTCCTCGTCATGTGCTTTCAATTTATAAGTTTTCTTTACGATTTTGCCGTACAAAGCGTGTTTTACGTTATCTTCTACAGCTACAACGATGGTCTTATCCATTTTGTTGCTGACAACTTTACCAACACGTGTTTTTCTTAAATTTCTTTCTTCCACGATCGATTGCTCCTTTCTCTAGGATGGCTCTTAAGCGTTTGCCTTTGCAGAGATCACAGTCTGAATTCTTGCAATGTTTCTTCTGACTTCTTTGATTCTGCCGGTATTATCAAGCTGGTTAGTAGCGTTCTGGAATCTCAAATTGAAAAGCTCCTTCTTTGCTGCAACTAATGCATCTTCTAACTCAGCTACATTCTTTGTGTTTAAATCTTCTAAATATCTACTACTCTTCATTTGATTCACCGCCTTCTAAGTCTGCACGTGAAACTACTTTACATTTACATGGCAACTTGTGTGTAGCAAGACGAAGTGCTTCACGAGCAACTTCCTCCGGAACACCGGCAAGCTCGAATAATACACGGCCCGGCTTAACTACTGCTACCCAATATTCCAAAGTTCCTTTTCCGGAACCCATACGAGTTTCAGCTGGTTTTGCAGTTACTGGTTTATCTGGGAAAATTTTAATCCAAACCTTACCACCACGTTTTACGTGACGGGTCATAGCGATACGGGCTGCCTCGATCTGATTACTTCTGATCCAGCAAGGCTCCAGTGCCACGATACCAAACTCACCATAAGTGATTTTATTTCCTCTTAACGCCTTTCCGGTCATGCTTCCGCGGAACTGTTTACGGCGTTTTACTCTCTTCGGCATTAACATTATTTATCGCTCCCTTCCTTTACGCCTTTTGTTGGAAGGATTTCGCCCTTGTAGATCCAAACCTTAACGCCAACTTTTCCGTAGGTTGTATCTGCTTCAGCGAATCCATAGTCGATGTCTGCTCTTAATGTCTGAAGCGGAATAGTTCCGTCAGTATAGAACTCTGTACGAGCCATATCTGCTCCGCCAAGACGTCCGGAACATGCTGCCTTGATACCAAGCGCTCCGGCTTTTCTACTTCTTCCCATACAGGACTTCATTGCTCTACGGAAAGAGATACGATCCTCTAACTGATGAGCGATGTTCTCAGCTACTAACTGAGCATCCTTGTCTGGTCTCTTAACTTCTTTGATGTCAACAAGTAATTTCTTGCTTGTGAACTTCTGAACTTCACCTTTGATCTTCTCGATCTCTGCTCCGCCCTTACCGATTACTACACCAGGCTTAGCAGTGTAAAGGATAACCTTTACTCTATCGGTTGTACGCTCGATTTCGATTTTGGAAACACCAGCGTTGTATAACTTTTTCTTAAGATAGGTTCTGATGTTGTAGTCTTCTACTAAATAGTCAGCGAACTCAGCATCAGCATACCATTTTGAGTCCCAGTCTTTAATTACTCCGACTCTTAAGCCATGAGGATTCACTTTCTGTCCCATGATTGCCCTCCTTATCGTTCATTGAGCACAATTGTAATGTGGCTCATTCTCTTTTCGATTCTATAAGCTCTACCCTGTGCTCTTGGTTGCACTCTCTTCATTGTAGGTCCTTTATTTGCGTAGCATTCCTCTACATAAAGGTTCTCAGCTTTCATACCATTGTTGTTTTCTGCATTTGCGATAGCTGATTTTAATAATTTTTCTATAACACTGGAAGCATATCTTGGGTTGTAAGCCAAAATACCAAGTGCTGTTTCAACGTCTTTACCACGGATAGCATCTAATACGAAGCATGCTTTCTGAGTAGGAATTCTTGCGTAGGATAACTTAGCGCTAGGTCTTGTATCCTTATTCGCATTTCTTTCTCTCTTAATTTGGGCTCTATGTCCTTTTGCCATGGCTAAAAACCTCCTTTCAAAATTCTATTAACGACGAACGCCGGATTTCTTCTCGTCTTTTCCGTGTCCTCTGTATGTTCTGGTTGCCACAAACTCACCAAGCTTATGTCCAACCATATCTTCTGTTACGTATACAGGTACATGCTTTCTTCCGTCATGCACTGCAATTGTGTGTCCAACCATCTGAGGAAAAATAGTAGAACGACGAGACCATGTCTTGATAACGGACTTGTCGCCAGAAGCGTTCATCGCGTCTACTTTTTTCAGTAAGCTTGCGTCTGCAAATGGTCCTTTTTTTAATGAACGTGCCATAATCTTCCTCCTTATTTAGCGCCTTTACCGTTTCTACGACGAACGATAAGTTTATTAGACTGCTTGTTTTTCTTTCTTGTCTTAAGACCGAGTGCCGGTTTACCCCAAGGTGTGCACGGGCCGGAACGTCCGATTGGTGCGCGTCCTTCACCACCACCGTGTGGATGGTCATTCGGGTTCATTACAGAACCACGTACGGTTGGGCGGATACCCATGTGACGTTTACGTCCTGCTTTACCGATCTTAACAAGGTTATGGTCACCGTTTCCGATAACTCCGATGGTTGCACGGCAGTTAAGCGGAACCATTCTCATTTCTCCTGAAGGAAGTCTTAAGGTTGCATATTTGCCTTCCTTAGCCATTAACTGAGCTGCAAGACCTGCGGAACGAACCATCTGGCCGCCCTTGCCTGCGTATAACTCAATGTTGTGTACCTGAGTACCTACCGGAATGTTTTCAAGTGGTAAGCAGTTACCTACTCTGATTTCTGCTTCCGGTCCGTTCATCAGCTTATCGCCTACGCTAAGTCCTGCCGGAGCAAGGATGTATGCCTTCTCACCATCTGCATAGCTGATGAGTGCGATGTTTGCTGTTCTGTTTGGATCGTATTCAATTCCGAGTACAGTTGCCGGAATAGAATCTTTTCTTCTCTTAAAATCGATAATTCTGTATTTTCTTCTGTTTCCACCACCCTGATGTCTAACAGTGATCTTACCCTGATTGTTACGACCAGCGTTCTTCTTTAAAGAAGTTGTAAGGGATTTCTCAGGAGTTAATTTTGTTACTTCTGCGAAATCGGAACCGGTCATATTTCTTCTGGAAGGTGTATATGGGTTATATGTTTTAATTCCCATTGTGGTTCTCCTTTCAATCTAATGTTTTCGTTATCGCGTGTTGTCCTCACGCTTAATGTAGAAGCTTCTCCTTACAGTCCGGAGAAAATCTCGATCTCTTTGCTGTCAGCAGTAAGCTGAACGATTGCTTTCTTGGTCTTAGCAGTCTTTCCGATCACCATACCACGTCTCTTTTTCTTACCATCAAGATTCATGGTGTTTACGGATGCTACCTTTGTTCCAGCGAACATTTTTTCAACAGCTTCTTTGATCATAGTCTTGTTTGCTTCTGGATGAACAAGGAAAGTGTATTTCTTCTCGCTCATAGCATTCATACTCTTCTCGGTAACTACCGGTTTGAGGATGACATCATAATATTTAATTGCTGCCATTATGCATACACCTCCTCAATCTTAGCTACAGCGTCTTTTGCAAGAACTACTGTCTTGTATTTCATAACGTCGTATACGTTTAACTCATTGATCTGAGCGGTCTTAACTGCAGGAATGTTTCTTGCAGATAATACAAGGTTCTGGTCGTTGTCAGCTAAAACTACAAGCGCACCTTCTACCTTTAAGTTGTTTAACATTTCTTTAAAGTTCTTTGTCTTAACTTCGCTCATCTTTAACTCGTCAAGAACGATGAACTTCTTATCGTTAACCTTAGCGGTCAATGCAGACTTTAATGCTGCTCTCTTTTCCTTCTTGTTTAATTTGAAGGAATAGTCTCTTGGTACCGGAGCAAAAACAACTCCACCACCGGTCCACTGCGGAGCTCTGATAGAACCCTGTCTTGCGTGTCCTGTTCCCTTCTGCTTCCATGGCTTTCTTCCACCACCGCTTACTTCGGAACGGGTTTTTGCTTTCTGTGTTCCCTGACGGTTGTTTGCAAGCTGCTGTACAACTGCCAAATGAACCAGATGCTCGTTTACTTCAACGCCAAACACAGCATCGTTTAATTCCATGCTGCCAACTTCGGCACCTTTCATATTATAAACAGATACGTTTGCCATCTGTCTGTTCCTCCTTTCCTGTCCGTGCTATCTTAAGCCTTTACAGACTCACGAATTGTTACTAAAGATTTCTTTGGTCCCGGAACAGATCCTTTTACTAAAAGAAGATTCTTTTCAGCATCTACTCTTACTACTTCAAGGTTCTGAACGGTAACTTTTACGCTACCCATATGTCCAGGCATTCCTTTTCCTTTGAATACCTTAGATGGGCTGGAACATGCACCATTGGAACCCTGATGACGATGGAACTTAGAACCATGTGCCATAGGTCCTCTGTGCTGTCCGTATCTCTTGATAGCACCCTGGAATCCTTTACCTTTGGAAATTGCAGTTGCGTCAATCTTGTCGCCTTCAGCGAAAACGTCAACCTTAATTTCGTCAGCGAGTTTGAACTCACCAGCGTTCTCAAGTCTGAACTCGCGAACAAATCTCTTGTTAGCCACACCAGCTTTTGCAAAGTGTCCAGCCTCAGCCTTGTTAACACCGTGTCTGTTTCTGATTTCTTTCTTACCGGAAGCATCTTTGTTGACAACCTTTGCCTTCTTGTCAGCAAATGCTACCTGAACTGCACTGTAACCGTCGTTTTCTTCTGTTTTAACCTGAGTTACAACGCATGGACCTGCTTCTAATACAGTAACCGGCACTAAAACGCCGTCTGCATTGAAGATCTGAGTCATTCCGACTTTGGTTCCTAAAATTGCTTTCTTCATTTCTTTTCCTCCTGTTAATCTACAGCGGAGCGCATTCGCGCTCATCCTAGAACAGTCGTATAAGTGGAACAAAAATGTTACTTCTATACTAAACCAATTCAGGATTTACTTATTTGTTTTTCATTTTGATATCAATGTGAACACCTGCAGGCATTTCCAGTCTGGATAATGCATCAACTGTCTTCTGAGTTGGTGTTGTGATATCGATGAGTCTCTTATGAGTTCTCTGCTCGAACTGCTCTCTGGAGTCCTTATACTTGTGAACCGCACGTAAGATGGTAACTACTTCCTTCTTAGTTGGAAGGGGTACCGGTCCGCTCACCTGTGCTCCTGTTTTCTTTACAGTTTCGATAATTTTCTTTGCGCTTGCATCTACTAACTGATGCTCATACGCCTTGAGAGTAATTCTCATGATTGCCTGACTTGCCATAAAAAAAGTCGCCTCCTTTTCGCACTTTTACTTAAGCACAACAAGTGGTGACTGTACACTCTCCCGTGTGTATCGTGAAATCTACACACTTCGTTTCCGTTACTACCAATGACAAAGTGATAGTGGTAGCTGTTTCTTATGAAGTACAGTGACTTGTCGCCATTTTTAAAAAACTGACATTTGCTCCACGGAAAACCTATTCGATTTATCGAATAGCAACCTCACGCTTCATCGCTCTTATGTCACAGCAAAATTGAGTATACACGATAAACAATAGGGTTGCAAGAGTTTTTTTCAAAAAATTGTACTTTTATAGGTACAATCCTCTTTTTCCTCTTGCAACCCTTATTTTGTCTGTTATTTTCCCGTTTTTCCCGCTATTTTCACTTCATTTAACCGGATTTTTACGGCTCCCATCTTCCGCTGGCTCCGCAAGGAAGAACTAAGCCCTTGGAAGAAACCGGCAAACCGATTTCTTGACTTTCCACATGTCCGCCAAAATCCTTTAACGCGGTGCTTAACATATAGGTTAAAACCGCCGGCTGTAATCCTGTTGTATAGGAGTTCACCAGGAAAAAGATGGCATCCTTGCTTAAAATCTTCGTACACAGTTCAATAAACGGGAAAATCGATTCTTCAATCTTCCAGGTTTCACCCTTCGGTCCTCTTCCATAGGAAGGCGGATCCATAATAATACCATCATAAGTATTACCGCGACGGATTTCCCGCTCCACGAACTTCACACAATCATCTACCAACCACCGGATTGGAGCATCTGACAGCCCGGATGAAGCCGCATTTTCTTTTGCCCAGGTTACCATACCCTTAGAGGCATCCACATGAGTTACTGCCGCTCCTGCTGCCGCTGCCGAAAGGGTAGCTCCGCCTGTGTAGGCAAAAAGGTTCAAAACCTTCACCGGACGCCCCGCATTTCGAATCTTTTCCGCACACCAGTCCCAGTTTACCGCCTGCTCTGGGAACAATCCCGTGTGTTTAAAACTAAAAGGCTTCAACTGAAAAGTCAGTTCCCTGTAAGAAATAGACCACTGCTCCGGCAAATCGAAAAACTCCCAGCTGCCGCCACCCTGTTTGCTTCTGTGATAGTGTCCGTTGGGATTTGTCCATCCCTTATGCTCACGGGGTGTCTGCCATATTACCTGGGGATCAGGACGCACCAAAAGGTAGTCTCCCCAGCGCTCCAGTTTCTCTCCGCCGTCCGTATCAATTACTTCATAGTCTTTCCAATTATTCGCAATCCACATATTATCTTCCTTATCTCTATGTTCATTGACGTCCCGGTTTAACCCTCGTTCTTCGCTTTTTCAAGAACGTGATGCATAATGTCTTTTCGAGTTACAATTCCGATAAAGACTCCTTCATCATCCGTAACCGGTACGAAGTTTTGATTATACACCTTTTCGAACAAACTGTCCATATTTTCTGTGACAGCTACCGGTTTATTATCCTTGCGGCGTTTCACTTCTTTCAGCGGGATATCTTCCGCCTCAGTCAATGTCAGGTTTGCATGGTGTTTGATGAACCACAGCAGATCGCCCTCCGAAACGGTTCCTACGTACCGTCCATTGCGGTTAATAATGGGCAATGCTGCAAATCCGCTGTTTTCCAATTTCTCAAGTGCCTGTCTTACTGTCATATCTGATTCCACGCAGGAAACCTCACTCTTTGGCGTAAGAAAAAATAAAATATTCATATTCACTCCTGTTTTCTTCTATTCCATCATACTTCCGGTCTCCAGATAGCGGTTATGCATATCGAAGCAATGCGCAAGATCGTGAGGTGTATGCTGGCTTGCTGATACTTCCTTCGCTTTTTCAAAATACTCACGAAGCTGTTTCTTATAGGAAGGATGTGCACACTTTTCGATAATAAGCTCCGCACGTTCCTTTGGAGATAAGCCTCTCAAGTCAGCCAGTCCCTCTTCCGTAACCAATACGCATACATCATGCTCACAGCTATCCACATGGGTAACCATAGATACTATACTAGATATTTTACCATCTTTTGCCAAAGATGGGGTCATAAAAATAGAAATTGCTGCATTTCGTGCAAAATCACCGGAGCCGCCCACTCCATTCATCATTTTTGTACCAATTATATGAGTGGAGTTTACATTGCCGTAAATGTCTGCCTCAATAGCTGTATTCATGGCAATAACATTCAAACGGCGAACCATTTCCGGATGGTTGCTTACATCCTGAGGACGCAGCACAATTTTTTCCTTCATCTTGTCGAAGTTAGCATAAAACTTCTCCAAGCCTTCTTTCGATAGGGAAATGGCCGTGGTGGACAAACTATCCATAATGCCGGCATGCACCAGATCAACTGCTGAGTCCTGGCCAACCTCGGTGTACATGGAAAGATGTTTAAAACCGGCTCCGGAAAGTCCCGCCAATACCGCATTTGCCACAGCACCAACTCCGGACTGCAGCGGGTAAAGGTTCTCCGGAAGGTGTCCTTTTTTCACTTCATCCTTCAAAAATTCCACAATATGCTCTGCAATCTTGCTGGACACTTCATCCGGTTCTTTAAATACCGGCGTCGCACCAACTTCTTCGTTAATTACAATAGCTGCTATCTTCTCCGCTTCGCAAGGAATATAAGGCAATCCCACCCGGTCTGTGGGTTTGGTAATAGGCACCGGTTTGCCCTCATCCGGAGAAATGATGTCATGCATTCCATACACTTCCTTCGGCACAGAGGTATTTAATTCCACAATTACCTTCTTGGAATTCTCAACCAACGCATTAGTTGCACCTACCGTAAGGGTCGGCACCAATCCTTTTTCCGTAATCATGGCACATTCTACGATGGTATAATCCATTTCGCCAAAAACGCCCTGGCGCACCTGACGAGGCAATACGCTTAAATGAATGTCCGCATATCTGGTATCACCTGCATTAATGCTGTTACGACTGTCTTTGTCAGACTGGAACGGATGACGGCGGCCCATAAGTCCTGCTCTCGCCAGTTCTCCATCCAACTCTTTACCCGTAGAAGCGCCGGTAATCACCGTCAGATTCTTTGCAGTTCCCAGCTTTGCAATGGCAGTCGGAACTTTTTTTGCATATCCCGCTGAGGTAAAACCGGAAAATCCAAGCGTCATGTCCGGTTTAATCAACGCTGCCGCTTCTTCCGGGCTCATAATTTTCTCCATCAGCGCCGGATTCAAAATTCTATCTTCATACATAACTTTTGTTCCTTTCTTACATTATATAGAAGGGGCAACATTCCTGCTGCCCCCTATTCCTTCTTCCTAAAAGAATGTTTACTTATTGTTCTTGATAATTTCTGCTCCCAGTTTCAATGCTTTTTCATTGATTTCCTCGGTTCCCTTCGGTACGTGGGAAAGAACTGCGGTCTTTAAATCTTTGTACTCAACTAACCCCAATAACGCATTGATAGCTGCCACTGCAACAATGTTGGCAGTAAAAGCTTTTCCAACACCTTTTATAGCAGTCTCCAGAATCGGAGCTTTGGTAACCTGATTCGGATCCAAGTAATCCGGCACTGTCAGGCTGGAATCCACCAAAATCACGCAATCCTTATCCACTGTCTTGGCATATTTCTCCAAGGACTGCTGGGTGAGAGCCATTAAGAAGGTCGGATTCTCAACTTTGGTGTATCCGATAGGTTCTTCGTCAATAAGCACCTCCGCCTTACACATACCTCCACGGGCTTCCGGTCCGTAGGACTGAGACTGTGCTGTATACTTGCCGGCCTCAATTGCCGCTTCCGCTAAAATAATGGTTGCGAGGATAATTCCCTGTCCGCCGCTTCCCGCAAGACGGATTTCCATTTTCTTGTTCTGCTTACTTGCCTTCGCGCTCACGTTCTTCAGCCTCCCTTCCCAGACGATCGATTAACTTCTGATATTCAGCCGTAAATTCCGGATAATTGGTATGCGCCAATACACCGATTACCAATTTACCTTTCAGCTCTTCGTAGGACATATTTACCGCCTTATCCTGCATAACAGCGTTATCACGCTGATATTTCATCATATCCACTGCGCTACCTTTTTTGTTCTTACGTCCGTAATAGGTAGGACATACGCTGGCACAATCGATAATGGAAAATCCTTTATGTAAAATACCCTGCTGGATGTAAGCAGTTGTCTGCTGTACATGATAGGAGCTTCCTCTTGCTGCGAAAGATGCACCTGCACCGTAAGCAAGACCTGCAATATCAAAGGAACGGTCAATGTTTCCGTATGGTGCTGTAGTTCCCTTTTCTCCACGTGGAGTTGTTGGAGAATACTGTCCACCGGTCATACCGTAAATATTGTTGTTAAATACCACTACTGTGATACCGATGTTTCTTCTTGCCGCATGAATCAGATGGTTACCTCCGATAGCGGAAATATCACCGTCACCGGCAATAACAATAACCTCTAACTCCGGATTTGCCAACTTGATTCCCGTTGCAAAAGCGATGGCACGTCCATGAGTGGTATGGATGGTGTTAAAATCCATATAACCTGCCGCACGGGAGGAACATCCGATACCGGAAACGATTACCACCTTGTCGTGGTCAAGTCCCAGATTATCAATTGCCTGCGCTACATCACGCATCAAAATACCGTTTCCGCAGCCCGGGCACCAGATATGTGGTAAATGCTCCGGCCGCATATATTTATTAATTAATTCACTTGCCATTATTTTGCCCCCTCAATCTTGGTGAGAATCTCACGCGGTGTCATAACGGAACCATCGATTCTTCCAATGAAATCTACTTCACAGTTATCTTTTACAACTCGCTGAACCTCTAACAGGATCTGTCCGTCGTTGTGCTCTGCAACAACAATACGTTTCACCTTCTTGGAAAGTTCCTCTAATTCCTTCTCAGGGAATGGCCAGATGGTAATCGGGCGGAACATACCGGCTTTGATGCCTTTCTCTCTTGCCTGCTTCACAGCTGTGATTGCTGCTCTGGCAGTACCACCGAAGCAAACAACAACGGTATCGGCATCCTCACACATAGCCTGTTCAACCTGTACGATATCATCGCGATTCTTTTCAATCTTATCTAAAAGACGGCGGAATAATTTGCCTGCCTCTTTGTTATCATTAGTCGGGAATCCGGACTCATTATGAGCCAAACCGGTAATGTGGTAACGCTGTCCCTGTCCGAAAGGAAGCATTTCCGGAACGAATTTACCCTCTTCTACATGATATGGAAGTCCGTTCTGCTTCGCATAACGGCGAACCGGACGGTTAATAATCTCTAAACTCTTCGGATCCGGAATCTCAATTCCTTCGCGAAGATGTCCAACAATCTCATCCATCAGGAAAATAACCGGTGTACGGTATTTCTCTGCCAGATTGAAGCAACGAATTGCCAAATCATAAGTCTCTCTTACGCTGCTTGGAGAAATAACGATCATCGGATGATCACCGTGAGTTCCCCAACGGGACTGCATTACATCAGCCTGAGACGGGCTGGTTGGAAGTCCGGTAGAAGGACCGGAACGCTGTACATCTACAATGACACATGGAATCTCAGCGATACATGCGTAACCTAAGTTCTCCTGCTTTAATGAAAATCCGGGGCCGGAACTTGCAGTCATAGCTTTTACACCTGCTGCAGATGCGCCGATAACGGCTGCCATACTGGAAATTTCGTCCTCCATCTGGATAAATTTACCACCAACCTGCGGAAGTCTAACCGCAGAGTTCTCTGCTATTTCTGTAGAAGGAGTAATTGGGTATCCTGCATAGAATCTCATTCCTGCAGCGATTGCACCTTCCACGCAAGCTTCGTTTCCTTGCATTAATACGGTTTTACCCATTGGTTTACCTCCTCAATCTCTTCTTCAATATAAAGTGCATAGTCCGGGCAGCGCTGCTCGCACTGACCACAGAAAATACAATCTTCCGGTTTTGCAATAGTGATCTTCTCACCTTCAAGCTTCAGTACCTGTTTCGGGCAAAATGCCTCGCAGATGCCACAGCCCTTGCACCAAGCGGCATTAAGTATTAATTTCTTCTGTGCCATAGTCTTAACCTTCCTTAATTATATGTTTCACTTGTTACTTCCCTTGGCGCATATCTCTGCGCCCAATCCTCATCTATCATAGCACCGGGGCTTTGACTTTAAAAACACTTTTTTCGTCCATTCAGGTACAACCAAAAGATTGTAGCTTATTGACGTGCCGCAGATTTAGGGGTAAAATTATTGCAGAATACAATATAAGGAGCATTCTTATGAACTTCTCGAATTTAAAATATTTTTTGACTGCCGCAGAGGAAATGAATTTTACAAAAGCGTCTCATCGACTGCACATTTCCCAGCAGGCCTTAAGCAACCATATCACCAAATTGGAGCACGAACTGGGAACCGAATTATTCGAGCGCGGAAAATCCCTTTCCCTTACTTATGCAGGTCATCGTCTGGTGGAAACCAGCAATCAGATTTTGGACCTCCACAACCAATTTCTTGCAGAAGTCAATGATATCAGCGGAAACATCCGTGGCGAATTAACCATCGGCATCACCCACACCCGTGGACAAGCGCTTTTACCCCTACTGCTCCCGGAATTTCACAAAGAACATCCTTATATTAATGTAAAAATCGAAGAAGCCAACGCCAGAGAATTGGAAGAAAGTCTGCAGCACGGATTCGTTGATCTGGTTCTTGGTTTTACACCCTTTTTCACGGTAGATGCCCAGGTTACAGAAATTTCTCCGGACCGCCTCTTCCTGGTGGTTCCGGTTTCTATTATGGAAGATTTATACAAAGAAGATTGCGAGAAAATGCGGGAAAAATTCCACGAGACCGTGGATATTTCCGCTTTTAAAGAACAACCCTTTATTCTATTAAAGAAGGGCGACCGTATCCGAACAATTCTTGATTCCTATTTTAAAAAGCAGCATATCAACCCCCACATTCTGTTGGAAACCAGCAACATTCAGACAGCTTTCGCCCTGTCCCAGCGTGGAATGGGCATTTGTGTGTACCCGGAAATGTTCCTGCGTGGTGCCACCACCCTGTCCGCCAGCATGATGGATACCCAGCATGTAGATTTTTATCCGCTACAAAGTTCCACCACAACAGAGCAGTTGGCCATTGCATACAATAAAGACCGCTACCTGTCGGAAGCGGCCAAAGACTTTATTGCTTTATCTCAGCGGATATTGGGTTAGGCCTGCTCTTCGCGCATTCCTTGCCACCAGCGAAAAACAGCGGCCCCAATAATGGTCACGTATCCCACAACGCTAAGCCAATCGGGAATCTGTCCGAAGAACACAAACCCAAGAACAGCGGCAAAAATCACCTGTGTGTAATCATATACGGATATTTCTTTTGCCGGCGCCTTGGTATAAGCTGCCGTAATTGAAAACTGTCCTCCCATTCCCGCGAAACCGGCGCCTACAAGGGCACCGAACTGTGCCAATGTCATGGGATGAAAATCAAAAATCAAAAATGGCAATGCTACCAGCGATGAAAAAAGGGAGAAAAACGCCACGATTACACCGCCGCGTTCTCCCATAAAACCCATTTTTCGCACGAAGGTATAAGCGACGCCGGCACCAAATCCTCCCAAAATACCGAGAATGGCAGGAACGCTTGCCACATCCGGAGTCGGCTTTGCCACAAATACCGCCCCCAGAAAAGCTACCGCAACCGTAGCCAAGTCTCTCTTAGACGGCTTCTCCTTCAAAATCATCCAGGACATCAAGATTGCAAAAAAGGGAGATAATTTGTTTAAAATATTTGCATCCGCCAGATTCATATGATCCACAGCATAAAAGTTAAAAATCAGCGCCGTGGTTCCAAAACCGGCCCGCAAAAACAAAAATGGCCAGCTTCCCTTTTGAACCTTGAATTTCTCCTCGCTTCGCGCCAGCATTATTACAGAAACGACGGCCGCAACACAGTTCCGGAAAAAGCTTTTCTGCATAGTCGGCAAATCTCCTGACAGCCTGACAAAAAACGTCATCAGCGAAAAGAAAAATGCCGCGCATATAATGAACAGAATTCCCTGATATTTCCCATCAATTTTAATTCTCATTTTAATTATCCTTTCTCACTCCATATTTTCTTCTATCAAATCCATAGAGCGGTCCCTTTCTTGTTTTTGTCCCTTTCCCTCGTACTCTTCGCCGGATATTGCCAAATGGTACATTACCCGCACCAGCTTCTTCGCTGCATGGGAGATTGCTACATTATAATGCTTTCCAACCTCCAGCTTGTGACAAAGATACGCCGCAAAATCCGGATCCCATTTACACACATACTTTGTGGCGTTAAAAAGGGCGTAACGCAAATACCTGGACCCTCTTTTTTCCATGTGCGCATAGGGAGAATCAATTTTACCGGACTGATAGGTGGACGGGGACAATCCTGCATATGCAAGGATTTTGTCCGGGGATTCAAACCGTCTAAAATCTCCGATTTCTGCAATAATCATAGCTCCCATACCATAATTAATACCCGGAATCGTTAAAATCGGAGAATTGATTTCATCCATAATCTTCTGGATTTCTTTTTCAATCTCTTCTATTCCTTCATTCATCTTCAGAATCAGTTGCAGTGTATGTCGAAGTTCCATAGATTTGGCAGGCATATTGGTGCCGATAGAATTTCTCGCTGCCTCTCGAATAGCAATCGCCTTGTTTCTTCCATAATGACCATGGGATGCATCCGTCAGCAAGTTCGTCAACTTTGTCAAATGAGTCATTGCAATCATATCGGCACAGGGGTATTTAATCAGCAGCGCATACACAGAGGCAGTATGAACGCAGGACACCAGTTCCTCAAGTTCCGGAAATAGAATCGTAATTAAACGAGATACAGAAGTCCTTAATTTCGCACGTTCTCGAACTAAATCGTACCTATATCTGGTCAGCGATTTCAACTCATCTGTCCGGATTAATGTATCCGAATAGGACTTCAAATCCACATCCGACATCATCATGCTGGCAATGGTCTGTGCATCAATACTATCTGTTTTGGTTCTTCGCAGGCTTAAGCTCTTCCTATAAAAGCTGGTGTGAAGCGGGTTGATTACGTAGGTTTTAAAATTTTTCTTCACTAAATAACTAAGCAGATTGTAGCTGTAATGCCCCGTTGCCTCAAGGCCAACCCGCACGTCTTCCGTCGAGGATGCCACAGACATTATGTTTTCGTACAGTTCATTAAATCCATATTTATTATTCTAATCGTAAAGGCGCTGAACAAAGCTTCCCCCTCGCTATTAGTAATATAACAGTCATGCTTGTCTTTTGCAACATCAATACCCACATAAATCATAGTAATACCTCCCACATTTTTGATTTTATAATGCAAAAAAGATGTCGCGTTCAGAACCTTCATTCAACCATCTATGTGGTAGGAGGAATTCACTAATACGTCGACATCTTTCTTGCGTAAAGTAGGTTCATTATAACGGGTGAATACGTTATAAGTGTGAAGATTCTGTGATGCGCTTGTTATTTTTATGTCATTATTTGGTGAATTTCGATTATTCCCTTCTTGACAAATGTTCTTTTCTCTTTTACAATACAACTATCTTCAAAAATCTATCGGGAATCCATCTCCCATTTATCACGAATGAATATCCAATTGAGATTATTGCAGGATAAAGGCTCATATTGTCTTTTTAGCATGCAGAAAGCTATACTTTAAATAGCTTTTCGTATATTATCTGCACCCGATTGATTGTTTAAAGAAATATTGAGAAGGCAGGTGTATTTTACGCAGGGAAAGGACATTGAAGAAAAACTTTTAGAAGACTACAATGATGTCTTCGCCGACATCATCAACGCTGTTGTTTTTGAGGGGAAGCAGCGTATTTCCGAGGACTCACTTACCAATGCTCAGGTTATCTCGCAATACAAGGCAGATAACAATACTATTCATGAGCAGGAACGGGACGTCCTCAAAAACTGGACAGAACACAACGTGCTATTTTCGCTTTTCGGATTTGAAAACCAGACACAAATCGATCCACGAATGCCACTACGAATTATTGGATACGACGGTGCATCCTACCGCACTCAGGTTCTTCATAAGCCCAAAGCGACTTCGTTCGCTCCGGTTGTAACCATCGTCTTGTATTTCGGAACCAAGGAGAAATGGCGCAACCCCAAATCGCTCAAAGATTGTCTCGAAATCCCGAAGGAATTGGACTCCTTTGTAAACGACTACGCAATACGCGTAGTTAACGTTGCCTGGCTGGAACCGGAAGAACTGAATCGGTTCCACAGCGATTTCCGCATCGTCGCCAACTTCTTTGTAAACAAACGTAAGAATCCGGACTATATCCCGGATGACCCGCAGGAAATCAAGCACGTGGACGAAGTATTAAAATTATTATCAATTATGTCCAAAGATAATAGATACAAAGAACTTATCTCTCTACCAGAAGGGGGTGTAAAAAATATGTGTGAAGTTGCTGAGCATTTAGATCGCATGGGATTTGAACGCGGAATGAAAGAAGGCATCGAAAAAGGCATTGAGAAAGGCATCGAGAAAGGCATTGAAAAAGGCATCAAACAAACTCAACTCTCTACCGCTACCAGTCTATTGAAGCAGGGCATTTCCGAAGATGTTATTCTTAATACGGGCATTCCTTCGGAAATTCTTTCTAAGGCTAAAGAACTTATTGCCGAAGAAAAATAAACAGTTATCATTACATATCAACTATGAGAAGGCAGGTGTATTTTACGCAGGGAAAGGACATTGAAGAAAAACTTTTAGAAGACTACAATGATGTCTTCGCCGACATCATCAACGCTGTTGTTTTTGAGGGGAAGCAGCGTATTTCCGAGGACTCACTTACCAATGCTCAGGTTATCTCGCAATACAAGGCAGATAACAATACTATTCATGAGCAGGAACGGGACGTCCTCAAAAACTGGACAGAACACAACGTGCTATTTTCGCTTTTCGGATTTGAAAACCAGACACAAATCGATCCACGAATGCCACTACGAATTATTGGATACGACGGTGCATCCTACCGCACTCAGGTTCTTCATAAGCCCAAAGCGACTTCGTTCGCTCCGGTTGTAACCATCGTCTTGTATTTCGGAACCAAGGAGAAATGGCGCAACCCCAAATCGCTCAAAGATTGTCTCGAAATCCCGAAGGAATTGGACTCCTTTGTAAACGACTACGCAATACGCGTAGTTAACGTTGCCTGGCTGGAACCGGAAGAACTGAATCGGTTCCACAGCGATTTCCGCATCGTCGCCAACTTCTTTGTAAACAAACGTAAGAATCCGGACTATATCCCGGATGACCCGCAGGAAATCAAGCACGTGGACGAAGTATTAAAATTATTATCAATTATGTCCAAAGATAATAGATACAAAGAACTTATCTCTCTACCAGAAGGGGGTGTAAAAAATATGTGTGAAGTTGCTGAGCATTTAGATCGCATGGGATTTGAACGCGGAATGAAAGAAGGTATTGAAAAAGGCATTGAAAAAGGCATCGAGAAAGGCATCGAGAAAGGCATTGAAAAAGGCGTCAAACAAACTCAACTCTCTACCGCTACCAGTCTATTGAAGCAGGGCATTTCCGAAGATGTTATTCTTAATACCGGCATTCCTTCGGAAATTCTATCTAAGGCTAAAGAACTTATTGCCGAAGAAAAATAAACAGTTTATGACATTTTAAAATTGTCGTTCAAAATTTACAAGGCATTTTGGACGACAATTTTTCTCGCCTCTCTTTTTGAATCTAAACGCCCACTTTCTCTGGCTTTCAGCATTTTCATTCCAGAATATGCATAGACATAAGAAGAAAAAATTTTCAACTTCCTCATTTATCTTATAATGAAGGAGGAATGCTTACATGCGTACAAGCATAAGCAAGAAGTTACTGGCAGGCGCTTTGTCAGTAATGATGGTATTAAGCCTTGTAGCTCCGACAGGTGCTCAGGCTGCTAGCAAGTACAGCGTAACAGGTTATAAAACTGTTAAAGCTGGAAAGACTTACACCTACAAGATCAAAGGTGTTAAGAAATCCCAGTACGTAAAAGTTCAGAGAAACGTATCTGGTGAAACTGTAAAATATAATAAGAAAAAGCTTACCGCTAAAACAAAGGTTAACGGTACTGGAAAGAACCTTACCTTAAAGGTTAAGTTCTCTGAGAAGAACAAAAACTACACCGGTAAGTTTACTGTTAGAATTTACAATGCAAAATCTAACAAACTTGTTAAGAGAATTGTTAAATCTGTAAAGGTTAAGACTCAGAAGGCTGCAAAAGTAGCTGTAACAGGTGTATCTCTCGACAACACCACACCAAAGGTTGAAGATACTCTTACAGCAACCGTTGCACCTGCAAATGCAACAGGTGTTACCTATCAGTGGTTAGCAGACAATGCTGTAATCGCAGGTGCTACTTCCGCAACTTACACCGTTGCAGAAACAGACCTCGGAAAAGCATTATCTGTAACAGCTACAGATGATCAGGGTAACAGCGTAAAATCTGTTGAAACTGCTAAGGTTGAATCTAAGGCTGCTGCTGAAATCGCAGTAACTGCAAAGCAGACACACGCAAAGGTAATCGAGGTTACCTACACAACAGGAACACCAAGCGCTGATAACACCTACAAGGTAACCAAGGGTGCTCAGACAGTATCTGTAACACCAACTTCTACCAAAGAGAATGTAGTTACTCTTACCGCAAGCGCAAACCTTACTGACGGAGAATTTAAAGTAGAAGTTGCTACAACTGCAGGCAAGAAGGCAGAAGCTACCTTCACAGGAGCTAAGCCGGTTCTTACCGAAGTTAAGTTTACAAACAATAAGATTTCGGTTAGCGCAAACACTACAGAAGGTTTAAAGAAAGGTTATGCTCATGTTGAGTCAACTGACCAGTTTGGCGATCACATGAACTTAACCAGCCCAAGCTTTACTGTATCCAAGGGAGATTACTCTTTCAAGGCAGATACAGGTATCCTTACTTTGGATGCAAGCAATACATCAGACAAAACCTATAAGCTTGGTGAAATGGTTGTTGTTTCCATTATGTATGACAACAATACCAAGGTTGTTCCGGCTACATTAACTGTTGCAACAGCAGCTATGGCCAAAACAATTACTTTTGGTGACCTCACATCTGATGATGTAAAAGCATATCCTGTAGATAAAATTACTCAGACCAACTTGAATCGTGGTGTGTATTGGTTCCCGGTAACCGAGGCAAAAGATGATTCAGATATCGCGCTTGATGCAGAACGCTTAAACGACATGATCGAAGCTGGTACCGTCTTCGTAACCCCGAAGGATAGCAAGGGAACCATTATCTATGCTGACAAATTCTCTGAGAAGAAAGTTGATGGAAAAACCGTTATTGCACTTGTTGTTAAGGGAGGAGATCAGCTTCTCGGATTAAACGCAACAGTTGACATGAGCCTTTCTGTATTCTCTGTAGGTGGAGCACAGGCTACTCTTCCGGTAAAGATTGCTCGTGACGCAGTGGTTAAGGATCTCGATATTGACATTCCGGAACTTTACTGTGGTAAGACTTGCGAAATCAAACTTTCTGCAACTGATACAGATGGAAACAAGGTAGATCTTTATAGCGTAACAAAGAACAATTCCTTAGACGGAGCATTGACACAGACGGGAGTAGGAAGTACCGTTCTTAACTTCTATGATCTTCCTGACAAGACAACTGTAGGAACTAAGTTAACACTTTCTACAGGTGCATTAAATGCTGATTGGACACTTGTAAGAAATGCGGCGAAGAGAACAGTTTCATTAAAGATTACTCCAGCTGCAAATGATGACGGAGGATACTTAAATATCACCGGAACAACAGCTGCATATACAGCAATTACAAAGGCAAATATTAAGATCAATGCAACTAGAACTCTTGACGGTATCGCTGGATTTGGAGCTGCTATTAAGACAACAGTTCTTGATACAAACGACATTGAACAGGATCTTGCAGGGAACACACTCTTAACAAGAAATGATGGATCTTTAGCTTCTGCAGCAGACAATGCTATTTTTGTTATGGATGATAGCAATTTGGCAAGCAAATCCGCTGTTGAAAACGTGAAGATCGAAAAGGGAGCTGACGGTACGGAAGTAGATGCACCAGCTACACCGGTTTATGTTTACAGCATTGAGATGGTAGGAACAACACTGACCGCAGGTAAATACGAAGGTAATGCATTTGACTTAAGCGTCAACGCAGCATCAAAGCCTGCAGCAGCTATTGTATCAGGAACTGCCAAGCTGAAGGTAAAAGCAGGAGCTGCTACCGGAAAATCCGATACAGTAAAGATTAAGCTTTACAAAATTAGCAAAACAACAGACTCAACAAATGATACAAGAATCGAACTTCTTGGAACCAAGAGTGTGACATTTAAGGTAGAAAATGAAAACACTGCAAACTATGTGCTGAAGTTGGATGCTGATGACAACGTACTTTTTGCAGGTACATGCAATACTTGGTATGGTGTAGATAGCATTCCATTCACACTTACAACAGCTGGTGGAGCAGCAGTTGCCCAGTCCAAACTTCAGAGTGTTAAAGTCGTTAACAAAAACAATGATGATGCAACATTTGATTATGAAGATGGAGCAATTGTTTGTACAAATCCTTCCAACAAACCAGCAGGAACAAAAATGACAGCAACTATTAATGTAACTATCGAATCTGACGGTGACGCAGTAGAAGTTTCTAAAGACTTTACTTATGTGACTGATCAGCCGGTTGTATCTTACACCGGACTTTACAGTGATCCGTACTTTGCATATCCGGTTGCTGGAAACAAGGTAACATTTACACAACCGACTATTGGTGACGGACATAATGGTGTTTACATTGAATATCTTGACCAGTATTTTACAGATGCATCTGAAGAGGGCATGAATGTTGATGCTAAAATTTTAAATGTAAAAGATGCGAGTGGAGCAAAAAAAGCCTGTGATGCAACGGCAGTTTACAGAAACGGTGTTGTGACAATTTACGCTGGTTCAAGCTTTACTTCTTTCGCAGACAAGGATACTTTCCAGGTTGTAGTAAATGGTGGTATTGGTCTTACTCTTTACTGTACAGTTAGTGGCGCTGTCGACTTAGGCGCTGCCCCGGTAACCAGCGAAGAACTGACTTATGAGAAAAAGAATGCGAACGCTTACATTGCAAACAACACGACAGAGTATGATCCGGTAGTTCCAAATGGTGGTAATGTTGCAGATTACGTTTGGACAGTAAGCGGTACAGCATCAATTAATTCCTCCACAGGTGCGCTTAAGGCGAATGCAGCAGGAACTTATGTTGTGACCGCTACCAAAAAGGTTGGTGGAAGCCAGTTGGTTGCAAGTGTAACATTCGTGGCACCTGTACCACATGTTGCCCTTGGACAGAGCCCGACAGCCGTGGCTGAGAGCCAGACTAACGCAGAGGCAACAGCAACAAAGGATGCGAACGCTGCATCGACAGCCGTAAATTTGCTTATTGTTGACCAGGAGGGCGTGCTTCTGACAGCAAATACAGACAAGATTAAGGTAACAGGAAAAGAAGTAACAAACGCTACAGATAATACAGAGATTACTGCACTGGGTGCATTGACGTTTGCTCCAAATGACGCAGCAAGTGTGAGTGGTAAAGCAGAAATGACAGTGAAACCTTCAAATAGCTGGACAGTAGGCACACATTATTTCCGTGTGACAATTGAACCAGGAACTGAAAGTCATATCAGTAATACTCTCACGAATGTATTATTAACTGTGACTGTGGCAGATTAAGCAGTTGAAATCACAATTATAAAAATCCTCTCTCCAATTTTGGAGAGGGGATTTTTCCAAAATTGGGACTCTTCGAAAATGCATTGAAATATCTGAGGAAAAGTAAATGATGAAAAAAATCTTAATTATTCTATGTCTAATGCTGACGATAATTATACCTGTTTATGTGACTGCAGCGTCAGGGCCGTCAGACAGTTATGATCCTAATCCAATGACCGGCTCCGGAGCATGGTCCTATATCAAGGTAACGCCCACTAGCGGCGAAACAGACAGAACACATTACATTTTTTCCAACTATACTACAAATACCGAAGGACAGGTAGATCGTGTAAAAGGACTTTCTTACAATAAAAAGAATAATACCCTTACATTAAATAATTACAACCAGGAAGATGTAACCATCTCCGTCCACAACATGGGAACCGGTTTTAAAATCCAGTTAAAAAACAAAAAGAACAAGCTTCGTAGCATCAAGGTTACCAATGATAACGGCTGGGACAGCGGTCTTAAGATTTCCGGAAACGGAAGCGTGACTATCGGTAACAAAACCGATCACAACCATGTGCCGCTTGATGTAGCTGGAAAGTGTTCCTTAAAAGCAAAAAAAATAAAATTGGTTGCAGAAAAACCGGATGTAGGCTCCGGCTTAGGTCTGCGCTATACCCTGATGGTGAAGGATAATAAAGCAAAAAAACCCTTTTCCACCACTATGAAATATAGCAAAGCAGTTGAAATTAATACTTTTGAAATGGAATCCGGCGGTGCGATCACGAGCAGTAAGGATACCATTACTTTTACGAAGAAGAAAAAGTAATCTGATCTCGTCAAGTAATCTGAAGCGGTTCAGGCTATTTGACGGGAGCAGGTACTCTTTTAGCGGTTATCTCCACTTGACAATATGGCATATATGCCATATAATAAAATCAAGGAGAAGCACTGATGGATAAATTTGAAGTAATTGCTTATGAAAAAGAGAACGGCGAATCGCCTGTTGAAGATTTTATTAACAGCTTAGATATAAAGATGCGTGTTAAGGTTTACGGTTTGTTGACCATACTGCAAGAACGAGGGAACACGCTGCGAGAACCATATAGTAAGCATATTGATGATGGAATCTTTGAATTGAGATGTAAGGTTGGAAATAACATTACGAGGGTTCTTTATTTCTTTTATTATGAAAAAAAGATCATTCTTACAAACGGTTTTGTAAAGAAAACACAAAAGACTCCACAAAGTGAGATTGCGCTTGCAAAAGAACGCAGAGCTGATTTTATGGAAAGGATGGATGACAATGAAAACATTAGATAAGATGCTCGCAGAGCAAATGAAAGATGAACAATTTCGTAAAGAGTATGAAGCCATTCAGCCGGAGTTGGATGTGATTCGTGCAATTGTAGATGCCAGAACATCGCAGAATTTAACTCAAAAAGAGCTTGCAGAAAGAACGGGAATTAATCAGGCGGATATCAGCAAATTAGAGAACGGCACACGAAACCCTTCCGTAAATCTTCTAAAACGCCTGGCTGATGGTTTGGGAATGGCGCTTAAGATTGAATTTGTGCCAAAGCAACCGGCGAAGTAGTATCTCCATCAAGATCAAGCTATATCTCAGTGAATTCATCTGCATAGATGATAGATCCGCCCTGATCAGAAGGAGCGATGAAAAGTGTATCGGTGTTAACTATTTCATACAAAGTGAGTGAAGCTCGACATAGGCGAAACCACCACAGATTATGCGCGCGTAAGTAGCAAAACAGATATCACTTTTACCGGAAAAGCGCTGAAGACCCCGCCTGCGAAACGCAGTGGCAAAACCATTTCCTGGATCCAAACAAAAGGCTGTAAATACCAGATAAAAATCGGCAAAAAGATCGTTACCACGAAGAAGACTTCCTATAAGACCGGAGGTAAGGTTATGGTAAGAGCGGTCAAGATCACGAACGGCATTATGAAGTGCAGTTTGTGGAGTAAGAAAATATAATCACCATCTCGGACGGGGAGTTATTCTCCGTCTGAGGTTTATCAAATACAGTAGAACTAAAGAATAGGTACAAAAAAAGAACTCTGGGCCCTCCGTTATCCAACAGTGGGTCGAGCTCCTCTGAGAGTGTGAATTTATTTCTGCAAATTGAATCTTCTATGATAATTTTAGGGCGCCTGGCTCCATGATGAAGCTTTTCGCCCTATGATTATATATATCAAGTTTTTTGAGGCATGTCAATAGCAGGCGGTATTGCCGCCTGTTAAATCTGTCCTGTGCTGAGTTTATTCAGGTAGTCGTCCTTCGTACATGATGCAAAGCTCGCCATAGACCTGACCCCAGTTCCGAATGGTTGTTGTCCACTTCTTTGTTGCTTCGAAGGTGGCCAAATATAAGGCTTTCATTAAAGCCGTATCGCTCGGAAATACGCTCCTTTGGCGGTTTAGCTTCCGGTATGTGGAATTTAGCGATTCGATAGCGTTAGTTGTATAAATCACCTTTCTAACAGTTGGTGAAAACTTAAATATAGGCGTAATAGCATCCCAGTTGTCGTACCAACGCTTCATGGAATTCGGATATTTGGTCGTCCATTTTTCAGTCACAGCATCAAGTGCCTCTCTGGCTTTTTCTTCAGTCGGCGCATGGTAGATAGTTTTTAAATCAGCCGCAAAGATTTTTCGTTCTTTGTCCGGCACATACTTTAGGGTATTACGCACTTGATATACAATACAGCGTTGATATTCCGTTTTTGGAAAAGCAGCAGCAATCGCTTCTTTTATTCCAGATACCCCATCTGCACAGATAATCAGGATATCTTCAACCCCACGATTCTTCAGCTCATTTAATACGGATAGCCAGTATTTTGAACTTTCATTATCGCCTACGCTAATGGTTAGGACCTCTTTTTTTCCGTCAGTATTAATTCCTAAAATAACATATGCCGCAAGCTTTCGAATCACGCCATTATCTCGAACAGAATAATGAATTGCGTCTATATACAAAATCGGGTACACAGAATCCAACGGTCGATTCTGCCAATCATCAATCTGTGGCAGTATCTTATCCGTGACATTTGATATAAAACTTTCTGAGGTCTCAAATCCATAGATATCCTCGATGGTCTCGGATATCTGGCGCGTAGTCATGCCTTTTGCATACATAGATATAATTTTGCTGTCTATGTCGGAAATGTCCTTTTGCCGTTTTTTACTATCTGTGGCTCAAAGGTAGAATTTCTGTCCTGTGGAACTTCTATTTCCATACTACCATAGCTACTGTTCACATGTTTCGTCTTGTAGCCATTACGATAATCATCCGAGCCTGAGCGCTCGGATTTGCTGTATCCCAAATGGTCGTCCATTTCTGCTTCCATCATTTCCTTGATGGTTCCTCCGAGCAGATCCTTAAGTGCATCCTGAATGTCTTCAGCAGTCTCAATATCGTATTCTTGAAGCAACTGCTAAATAATGTTTCTTTTTCCTTCGGTCATTACAACCTTGTGTACTGGTTTCTTTTTTCTTCTTGCCATAATTATAGGCCTCCTATGATTTACATTTTATCATAGAAGACCTAATAATTAACTATTTACAGAAAAACTTTCACACACTCAAGTAATGAGGTCTTTGTTCATAATTTTTTTCCTTTCGTTGATTTTTCTACGGTTGCTATGGCTTGGATGGTGGGGCTCTCATACGCGGCGTTCCTACCTATTTTCTCTTTTTCCGGCGATTCTCGGATTCAAGATTCTTCATTGCAAAGTACGCTGTAGGATCAGCGTATCTCTCGTGGTTGAAGTAGGAGATTCGTTCATTGTCTCTGTTGTTACGGTTGTTGTGATTGGATGTTGACTTACGCATGGGTATTTCCTCCTTTGTTCTGACGAATAATATTTTTAACTGCCTTTAATGGTGTAGGATCACTGTTTCCATAGCAATTTTTTGAATCCAGCTTCTCCTCAAAATGTCTCTCCAGACGGTTAGCTCTCTGGCGTTCTTTCTGCTTTTTACTTGCCATAATTTGCCCTCCTATAAAAAGGCAGACTCCACCTTCCGGATGTTTTACTTCAAACCCCGTTGTCAGTACTTTGAAGAAGAGTCTGCCTCTCGGTTTATGTGGTTGATAAGGTTCTGTGGAAGGGGCTGTCCCCCTCTAATTTCCAACTGTAGCAATTTCAATTTTTTTACTGATGGAATCTCATTGTCTTTTCTAATTTTGTTTTCCGGGAATTAAGCGTTCGCTGATCAACGCCCATCTTTCTGGCGGCCTCGCTTATGGTTTGTCCAACCATAATTCGAGCAACAAACTTTCCGCCATCTGGTGTTAATTTCTCAGCTTCCTTGCAGTAGTGTTCTGCCATAGTGTTATCAACGGCTATATCTGCCGGATTCATACCATAAGAAATAATCTTGTCCACCTGTGGTGTATCCTTCTCTTCGCTCGTTGGAGCATCAAGGGTTAAAGATTCTGGTAGAAATTTATAGGCTTTACACTTGCGACATTTCGCACTACGTCCTCTTTTATCTGTTGGAACCTCGCATTCTTTGCAAATCTTTGTATCAATCACCCTTTGACCTTCACGATGAAATTCGCAGTCTTCGCACACGCCGTCACATAGATATATCTTTTTCCTTGTAACAAAACAACGACCTTCCTGTTGTTCTTTCACACGAATACCAGCCCAAAAGTTCTCCAGCTTTTTTACCATATCCTCATCCAATTCAAGAGTTGTTTTCAGACTTCTAACGTATAACTTTTTTGTATCCATAATTCTTTTCCTTTCTGCCACTTGGGACTTTCTTTGCTTCCTAATCTCCAACTGAAGCAACTTGAATTTTTTTACTGAAACTTTTTTAGCGGAGATTTCAGCCGGATATGGCATAAGAAAAAGCCGGGATGCTTCTCCGAATGAAGCTATCCCGGCAACAGATAAAAAGGGCGACCTGAACCAGAGATAGTTCACTCGGAACATGGCTTTTCTGGCATTTTCGTGCCACAAACCAAATCCGTATGAAAATCTCAACAGTCGTCGATCGCCCGACGTCGATATTTTGTTTTTTCCGGCTTCAGCCGGGCAGAGCAAGGTGCTCATCTCCACCGTCAACACTGACGGAAGAGATCAACATCTTGGTCTAAGGATGGCTAAAAATTCCCAATATGATTTTTGTACGAGAAATTTCCTTCAATCTGTTATTCTCTTTTTTCTCCAAAAACAAATCGTTTTTTCCATCATTAAGGATGGAAACGGGTCTTTCATTTTTCTAAAAATAACCATTTTCTTTATTGTATCAGTTAGACCTTTCTAACCTCGATTTCAAGACAGAAAAAAGGCCAGAGCAAAATGGGCATGAATAGTCCTTCAGAATTATTCATTACCTCATTTGCTCTGGCCTTGGTGCCTCATACGCTGCTGACCATCTCACCATCAGTTGTGGTAGATGCGCTTTTGCGCGTGCCCGTTGCTCAGTAGTCAAACGGTTACCTTGATATTTAATTTCGGTGCTTGGTTGCTAGGCTACATTGTGTAATATCTCTTTGACGGCTCGTTCAATGTCATCTAAGTAGTAAATGCCGTCTTTTCCATTACTTTTTCTTATGCAAATTATTGTTTTACCGTTCATTTTCTGAATCGGGATATCTCCCAATCGGTCTTCGTGATTAGTGGTGATGTTTGTTACTCTTACCTGCATTGTTTCCATAGGCATTTCTCCTTTCGCTGTTGGAATTTCTATATTTGTCTCATTTATTAATCAGTTTCATTGTTCTCTGGATTAATATCATATTCCATTTTTGCTTTATCAAACTCCTTCTTTGCTTCAGATTCTAGAAACTTCATTATTGCTAAATACTCGCCATATGTCGTCTGATTGGCTTTTTGAGTTTCCAAGATTCGCTCCTTTTCTGGCGGATTACCTGAGAATATCTTTGGAATATTTATATTGGTAGGTAAGTACCATTCTTCCCGTACGTATCGTCTATCTGGATCAATCAGTATAACCGAAATCAAGTTATCTATTTTACGGTCACCTAACTTAGCAGAAAATAGCCGTTTCACTGTGTCGTATACCCTTTCATTTTCTACCGCGACAGAACACTTTTTTATTGCATCAGTTCCGCAATAAAACCACGCCATAAATTCGTTTATATATCCAACTGCCTTTTGAGTGGGTTCTCCAACATAAATATAATCTTGGCTTCTTGTACTACGAACGCATTTTATTTGCCATATACCATCTTTGATGGCATCTGTCTTAATATAGAGCGAGGGTGCTTCAGCATATCCATCTTGCTCTAATACGGTTTCAAAAGCATTGGTACACGAATAATTTTCCCTGAACAATTCACCTCTTATTATATCTCCGGCAAATTGTTCAAAGTCGCTGTTTAAATTGGATTCTACTACCCCCTGGTTTGCTTTCATACCGTCGGCTTCAAGAATTTTTTCAAAAGTTATTCCACTATTTGGTTCAGCATGAGTCGCAATTTCTAATAGTAGTTCAAGACTAATTCCTGTAGCCTTTCCATTTTCGGCACGTGATATGGTAGATGGACTTACAGCCAGCTCACTTGCAAACTGTCGAACACTTCGTGTCCCACGTGCCTGTCGTATGTATTCTCCAAGCTTACTTTTGTCTGGAGAGTATGTCCTACTATAATTATTTACTAATTCATTATATTGCTCTCGAATTTTTCTTTCATATTCTCTTTGATTTTGTCTGTTGCTCACTGCTTTTCTCCTTATAAACAACGCGTTTCATGATTTGGTAAACATATTATATCGTATAATCAACAATTTGTCAATGCCAAAAGCAACATTGGGCAACACACATGCAACAAGAGCAACGCTTTCACCCCTTTTACTTATAAATAAGTCTGACCCAATTATTGACCTAACTTTTTCCTTAGAAATCGTAAACTTAACACACCTACGCTTCCACGTAGATCATCATAAAACTATAAAAGTGGTAGGATTCCCTCTCATCTTCCCCGGAGATGACTCCGGCATATTTTATCATACGGTCTATCCTTGCCGAAGTATTCAGATTGGATAGATTAACAATACACAGCCTTTTTCTTCACATTCTGTTTTTCTTTCCCCATGAAGATAATAAATCTGGAGGGCATTATATCTAATCACAACAAAGCCACTTAAATTATAAATCTTCACTTCAATCGCATCGCCCTTATCCGGTCGCTTAGCTTGATGTTATTATTTGCTTAACCCCCCAACATTTGTCAACACTTTTCTTAAAATTTTTTTTGGAAATATCCACCGCCGATCACGCGGTGTAAAAGATCTTTGGGAAGTCTCCTTTGTGCTTCCTCTTTACGAATGATACTATAGCACATTTATATAAATTCTGTCTGCGTTATTAGGGTTAAAAATCTCAAAATTTCTGTGAACGTATGTGCTTTTTCCCTTCCGACGCTCGCATTATACAACATTTCCTTTAAAAAAGTCAATAGCTGTGAGACATACATCCATCAGTGCTGTTTTTCCATTAAATTTGGCTATCACGTCCCCCAGACGGAATGGAGGTACATGGTGCAAAACACCCCTCTCCCAAATTCACCTCTTTTGCTTTAAACTGATGGTAAACGCGAAGGAGGTATTTTTTATGATTTCAACAGAGAACTTAACCAAAGAGGAACGTGCCGAGTATTGGCAGATGGTATTGGATGAATTTCAAGACAGTGGTTTAACGAAAACTGCCTACTGTCAGGAAAACGAGATTTCGGTTTCTACTTTTAACTATTGGGAGAATAGATTGCGTGAACTACAAGAGAATTCTGCAGAACCCCGTTTTACGGAATTACCTGTTCCGGATGGCGAGCCGAACGAAATTCGTTTCACCATACCCGCAACACCAGAGTTTATACCACAGCTTTCTCTGCTGCTTAATGATGTGCAGGTTTTTGCGAATTCAAATACGCCAATGACATTGTTGTCTGAAGTTTTGGGAGAACCGGGCTATGCTAAATGCTGCTACCGGTTTCAAGCATGTCTACGTCGCCACCGGCAGGACCGATCTTCAAAAAGTCCAAGATAGGCTGATGACGATTATCAAAAATGAGTTTGAGCTTAATCTATTTGAGTCTGGAAACATCTTTCTTTTCTGTGGTTCGCGAAATCACGTGATAAAAGCACTGGTTTTTGAAGATGATGGGTTTGTTTTACTGACAAAAAGGCTAATTCGAGGTCGTTTTCAATGGCCTCGAAATGCAAAGGAAGTTTTAGAGATTACAGAGGAACAGTATCACAAATTAATGGACGAGTTTGCCGTGGAATACCGTTCGACGATAGAGAAAACTAACCATCTTGAGCTATAGAAAAATGCACAAAATAGGGAACAGTCTGTATTGTTTAAGGAGCAGCCTGCGGCTTTTATGAAGCAGATTGCTAACCTTCAGGAGCAGAGCGCGATTCTGACCAATGCCCGCTTTGGTCGCAAAACGGAAAAGACCAGCGAAATGATCGAAGGGCAGTTGGCGTTGGATTTGGGGGATACTGCGAATCTGTTTAATGAGATTGAATTTCTGTTTGATGAAGAACCGGAGAAAAGCGACGAAGACCGTTCGCGAGAGGCAAGGGAAGCAGTGGTGCTATTGTGGTTTCCGGGTGTTGGGGGCATGCGAAAGGGAAGTTTGGCAATATCGTCGAAACCGATCCTAAGAACACGATTGGAACACTTGCTTTTGCGGGAAATAACAAGATTGCCCTGATCTACCATCTTAACAACAAAACGAAACTGGTGCCGCCAGAACTACGACTGAAGGAACGTGAAAGGCGCTTCAATACGCGATTAATCAGGAATTATAGCTACGGGCTTTTCTTGATGATGGAATGATTCCCTTGGATAATTCAGATGCCGAACGAAGTTTCCGTTCCTTCTGCGTGGGGAAATATAGCTGGCACATCGCCGCGGCATCCTGAGGCGCCGAAGTAAGTGATATTCTGTGCAGTCTTGCCGAAACAGCAAAAGCAAATCATTTGAAGCCATATGAACACTTCAAATGGCTATTCGAGCAAATGCTTTTACACGAAGGTAATATGACAGAGGCTGTCTTTTTTTAAATTTTTTAGTATATTTCTGATTTTCCCAATGTGCTAACAATAGTGCTCTATGAATTCCGATGGCGTTAGAATTTCCGGTTTTTCAATGTCAACATCTTCAAAATCCTTGTCTCCGGTAATAAGAATATCAATGTCTTCTAACATTGCAGTATGCAAAACCGGATAGTCTTTTTTGTCGCGTATGGAAACTGCTGTATCGTCAACAGAATCAGGCGTATAAACGTATTCATAGCTCATTTTAGCAAGCAATGCCTCAATAGCCTTGGCTTTGTTGGGAAATTTACGCTGCGCAACAGCCTTTAATTCATCCACCACGTATGACGAGAGCACTAATCTATGGTTTAGAAAAATACACTCAAATAGACGTGTCATTTTTGACTTGGAAAAAGTAGGGCAGAAATTAGTACATTGGTGTCAAGCATTATGCGCATTATTTTCTACCGCCTTCCTTTCTCAGCTCTTTGATCATGGATACAACATTCTCTTCAGAGGCTAAACCTAATTCTTCCGCAACGCCAGCGAATGCTTTTTGCGCTTCTTTCAAAGCTTCCATCGACGAATTTGTAATGTATATCCGACCTGCTTCTTCTATAAACAAAATTTTACTGCCCTCTGAAATACCAAGCATTTTGCGGATTTCAATAGGGATTGTTATCTGACCTTTTGATGTTACTTTTGCAAGTTCCATAAAAGCACCTCCATTCCTTACATTCCTTACTTTTGGTATATACACCCTACGGATATTTGACAATAGTGGACAATAACTTTTAACAGATTTAATAAGTATGCATTTGTCTTTGAAGGAAAAAAGTGTTTGATTAAGAGAATATATTTGGTGTAGAATTTATAAACAACCATTCATTCGCAGCATAAACGAATTCTTTACCACCACCAAATGTTACTAAAAATATCCCCCCTCGTTTGAGGGGGGATGAAAAATTTATTATGCCTTAGACGGTTCGTAAGTTACATTTGTGAAGTTAACAATGTGCTGAACAGTCTGTCCTTTAAAAGTGTATGTGATTGTGAAGGATGGAGTTTTTCCTGTTTCTGGTGCTTTCTTTAAAGCAAATCCAAACTCAGTTTCTTTACCATTTTCTTCAACCATCTCACCATTTGCATCAACTGCATAGGTTCCTTCGGTTAATTTCTTATAAGAAAGCTGGACAGCACCAGACTCATTCTTGCTTGTCATTTTAACAAACAGCATGTAGTGATATTCATTTCCATACACACCTGCTAATCCTTCAACATACTTTAATGTTCCGGATACGTCATAAGTATAGGTTGCAACTTTCTTTTCTGCATCCCATGTGTATTCTGATTCTGAAAGAGTAAGCTTACCGTAGCAACCTTCAACGGAGATGTCGCCTGTCAGTTTGTCAGAAATCAAAGTGAGTGCTTTCATCTTATGCTGATCTTTTCCTTCGGACTCGTCTTCAACAACGAGATTTTTATCGCTAGAAGTAGCTCCACTTTCTTTTACATCTACTACTACATTTCCCTCGGATTTGTTTGTTAAGGTCTGCGCATCACCATTATCTTTTACGATAACAACTTCTGCTTTTGGTGCAACTTCAATAGCATTTCCGTTGGAAATTGCTGCCGCTTTAGCAGAAACATCAAGATTTAATCCGTTTGTTAATACAACAGCGTAACCACCAAAGTTACATGTTCCTAATACTTTTACGTGTCCGCCAAGTTTTGCAGCTGCAGCAAAAGTTACATTGTTAAGTACAAGAGTGTTTCCTGTTACATTGAATGTTCCACCGGATACGTCTGCAGATGTGAAGTTTACATGACCTGCTCCTGCGATCACGCCCTTTTCATTCTGTGTAATTGCGCCGGTTTTATGATCCCAGTTACCATTTACGGTAATTGTTCCATTGTTGTCTACAGCTCCACTAGTTACTAAAGAACCGTCTACTTTAATTGTTCCTGCGTTTTCTAATTTGTTTGCGCCAAGGTCTAAGGTAACGTTCTTGCTAATTACGATTGTATGATCCGCATCATTTGCAAGATCGCCTAATAATTCGATGTCTTTTGTAACATAGATTGTCTGAGCCGCACCGCTTAATGCTGCGCGAAGACCGGTCTCTGTTCCAACTTCTACAGATGCTTCGATTTCCGGAGTTACGTTCTTACCTGTAATTACCCAAGAACCGCTTACTTTTGCACTTGTAGCTGTAAGTGCAGATTCGTTCCATGTTGCACTCTTGCTCTCGATTGAAGAACCATCCAGTCTCCACTTAGTGTTTTCCATTGGAAGACCATACTGATCTTCAATCATAAGAGCATATTCATAACCATCATTTACTAAATGTAAGTCTCCATTTGCGCAAACAACCATTTCTGTTACGTTTTCAAAGTTTGCTAAAGTACTTGCTGCCCATCCGGTTGGTAAATGTTTATATGTTGCTGCAGTCTGTGCAACAGGTGCTGCAACATCATATGGGATATCAACGGAAGCAACTGCAACTTTTTTGCCATCTAATTCTGCCCAGATAGTAGCAACTGCTGTTCCCTTTGCGCCAATGCCAGATACGTTACCGTATACTGTCTGTCCAACTACTTTTAAGTCAGAATCACAAGTTACAGTGTAGTCTTCTGTTAAAATCTGAGTTCCATTCTCATCTACTCCATATACGTAGAAGCTTACATAGTCTGCAGAGTTTGCATTTACATAAAGTAAATCGCTGGCATTTTCTGCTTTGTAGGATTCAAATTTTCCTGTAGATACGTTGAAAGTAAAGCTCTTGTCAGCAAGAAGTTCTTTAACGGCTCCTGCGGTTTCAACATATTCTAATGTTACTTTTACTTTAATAGAACCTTTTACTGTTCCGTCAGCTTTTAATGTCACATCGCCATCTTTCGCTGTGGCAGCTAAGCCTTTTCCTGCAGCAACAACCGCATAATATCCAGCAGTTTTTGCATCTTTAATGTCTGTAATAAAGTCTACTCCAGCGACAGCTTTGTTGTCGGTGTAATCAATAACAGAATTGTTGCTATCGAGAATCTTTACGGTGTTAACGTTAAGCACTTTTTCTCCGCCGATTGCCATGTTTGTTCCAATGGCTAATCCTTTAATTCCTGCTGGAGACGGTGTAACATCAACGTTCCAAGTAAGATTTGCAACATCTGGTTTTGCAGTTTGAATTGTAATAATATCGGTAGAAGCCTGTGTACGCTTAGCTGGTGTATATTTGAAGCTTACAGTCTTCTTGCTTGTGTTTCTGCTAACTGATAAAGTAGCATCTTTAGGAATAGTAATTGTAGTATGTGCATCAGTCAAGTTGTTGGTGTCTCCGAACTTGAATTCATTCTTAGCACCGGTGTAGTCGCCAGTTGCGGTAGCCGGTACATAGTCATAAAGATCAACTGCATTTCCATCCTGATCAACTGCTGCTACTTCTAATGTAGCAGGAACATTTGCATAAAGGTTTGGAGCAGTTACATCTAATTTGGCAATGTATGCATTATCAAGGATTTCTACTTCTGCTGTTCCGGAAAATCCAGATACACCGGTAATAGAAATAATTGCTTTTCCTGGCTTGTTAATTCCACCAAGAGCAAGTTTCATAGCGATGGTTCCATCGTCTAATTTTTCAAATCCTGTTACATATGCGTAAGAACCTGTAGCAGCGTTTGGCATGATGAAAAGATTTCCAGCTTTTGCAGCGTCTTCATCCGGTTTAATCATCATTGCATCCAACTCGCTTGCGGATAAGTTGTTTCCATACTGATCCTTAGCTTCTTTTACAGGAAGGTAGTAGGTGTTGGTCTTGAAGTTTTCAAGAGAAACTTTTTTACCTTTTAAAGAAGCTCTTGTAGTTGCAAGTTCGCCTAACTCTAATTTGCTAAGAGTTGCAACGTTGGATACGGTAAGGTTCTTGCTAATCTGAAGAACAGTTGATCCCATTGTGTATACAGCAGTAACATTAACAACTTCTCCAACCTGGAACATAGTTGCGGATGTACCAACGCTGATTTCAATTTTGGATTCTTTCTGGTTGTATGTTGCAGTTCCTTTGGATGTATATGGCTTCAAGGAACCGGAAAGAGCTACTTCTTCGTCGAACTGGTTGTAACCCTTTACAGCAACTGCTGCTGCAGTAAAGTTGGAAGAAGTAAGGATTAATTCGTTTCCTAAGAAGTCAATTTTCTTAATTTCAGCTTTCTCACAAGTAACTTTGCTTTCTGCTGTTTCAGTTGCATCAGTCTTGTTTGTTACGGTTACTGTGTATTCGCCTGTGCTTAATGCAACACCAGTTTCAATAGTAGCAACAGTTGTTGTTTCACCAACAGTTACGTCCTGCTTAGCAGTACCTTTTGCAAGTGTTACATTGTATGCAGCCTTGTCAAATGCCTTGTTGAAGGTTACTTCAATCTTAGCAGCGCCAATCTGCTTTGCAGATACGATAGCAATCTTTTCTGTTGCAGCTGCTTCAACACCTGCTGTTGTAACTGCAGATGCAGAAGAACCTTCTTCTCCACCAACTACAACTTTAATGAATTTACCAACCATAGCTTCGGTAACAGTAAGAGAAGCAGAGGTAGCACCTTCGATTGCAGTTTCAACCTGTGTCGCAGAATCGCCCATGTACCAAGCGTATGTTACGTTAGTTGCATCAGCCGGTGCTACGGTTGCTGTGATGGTGTCTCCTACCTTTGGTGTGGTGGTAGAAAGTGCTACGCCTGTTACAGCTACTTTTGCAGCCTTCTGAGTCTTAACCTTTACAGATTTAACGATCTTCTTAACAAGTTTGTTAGATTTTGCATTGTAAATTCTAACAGTAAACTTACCGGTGTAGTTTTTGTTCTTCTCAGAGAACTTAACCTTTAAGGTAAGGTTCTTTCCAGTACCGTTAACCTTTGTTTTAGCGGTAAGCTTTTTCTTATTATATTTTACAGTTTCACCAGATACGTTTCTCTGAACTTTTACGTACTGGGATTTCTTAACACCTTTGATCTTGTAGGTGTAAGTCTTTCCAGCTTTAACAGTTTTATAACCTGTTACGCTGTACTTGCTAGCAGCCTGAGCACCTGTCGGAGCTACAAGGCTTAATACCATCATTACTGACAAAGCGCCTGCCAGTAACTTCTTGCTTATGCTTGTACGCATGTAAGCATTCCTCCTTCATTATTATTTGTCACCGGTTTTTCACGGAATGATTGCACATTTTTGACAGAAAGAGGGGGATTTTAGGGGTTTTTGAGGGGTTTGAGGGCTGGCCGGATTTGACAGAACGCCAAAAAGAAGCTAAGGTGGAAGTACCTCAAAGAGATACCTCCGCCTTAGCCGCAACCGCCAGCTTTCGCTTTTTCACCCGGAAGGGTGTTGATATAGATTGGGACATTGAAAACTGGATATTCTAAACCGGAAGGGTAAATTACCCACGAGTCCGAAGTCCTTTCATTCCCGTAGGTAAGCGAAAAAAGTTGTTTTTCAAAAACTACCGACTAACAGACGAATATCAAAAATCCGTAGGTAGTCCTGAAGAATGAAATCCGATCCCCCTACATACTAACCAGCTGATATTGATTCAACCGTCTGTAATTTTGAAGTACAAGGAGGCTGTCTCCTATACAAAATCCTTCAAAATACCGGAATCAGAAGAAAATCCTACAGACTAAACCGACAAACCGGAGCTGCAGTAGGTAAGATTTGAAAAACGGGTTTTTGAGGGTACCTACTAAGAAATCGATATGCGAAGTCCGTAGGTAAAGTTCACATTTCTATCATAAACGAAGCCCTGGGGAGCTCCGTGAGTGCAAACGAAATTTGACCCCCACAGCATAAATATTCAAACTAGACACCTGCAGGAAATCAGTTTTTTCCCATGAGAAAATCGAGGGCATTCATTTTCCGTATACCTTCAAAATCTGCCGCCGGGTCTTCATCCAATGTCAAAAGATATTTCGGATAATTATCCGGAATCTTCTGAAGAGAACGAAGTTCCCTTTGAAGTGTCGCTTCATCGCGAACAGTAGCTGCTACTTGATAGTACACCAGGCCATCTAAATTTTGGGCCACGAAATCAACTTCTACTTTATCAATTTTGCCAACCGATACGTTGTAACCGCGCCGAATCAGCTCAAGATAAATAACATTTTCCAAAACATGACCGACATCTGAAAAAGAAGTTTCGGAAAGCATGTAATTACGAAGGCCAATATCGACAAAGTAGTATTTTTTCTGGGTTTTCAAATGCTGTTTTCCTTTAATATCATAGCGCTTCGTTTGATAGAGTAAATAGGCTTCCATGAAACCATTTATATAGGATTCTACAGTTCGTACATTAATTTTACGTCCCATGGAAGTCATTGTATCGCTGATTTTTTTAGTTGAGAGTTCATTTCCGATATTGTCGGCCATGAACCGAATCACGCGCTCCAGCATCATGACGTCTATAATCTTTTTTCGTGCAACCACATCCTTCAAAAGCAGCGTATGGTACAGACTCTCCATGTAATCGCTTATCAGAGAAGGTTCTAAGTCACCGATAGCAACAAAGGGAAATGAACTGGTTTCAATGTATTGCCGATACGCCTGAGCCAGACGATTTTCCAAACCATGGGCGGTTACAAATTCCCTAAAAGATAGCGGTAACATTTCGATGGTTACATATCGGCCGGTCAGATATGTTGCCAATTCGCCGGAAAGTAAATGTGCATTGGAACTGGTCATATAAATATCCACATTATCCTTCAAAAAGATGCTGTCTACCACTTTTTGGAAATCAGCAACATTTTGTATTTCATCCAAAAACAAATAGTTCTGTCGGTCTGACTGCAAACCTTCTTTTATATAAGCATATAGGTTTTGCGGATTCGTAAGATGAGCAAAATCGAAGTCTTCAAAATTTATACTGATTATTTGATCTGCTGTGACCCCATGTGTAAGCAAGTGCTCCTCAAACATGGAAAGCAAGGTGGATTTTCCGCATCGTCGCACACCTGTTACAACTTTTATGATTTTTTTATCTTTATATTTTAATGATTTTTGGAAGGTGACGCTCGATTTTTTACAGGGTAGCACGAAATAAGTACCCGTATTTTCGCATTTGCAAAAAAAGAATATCCTCAACTCTGCGGCAAGTTTCCGGTGAATAAATTCCGGCGGAATCAAGCACCTGCGAAACATCTTTTTTCGTAAAAGAGAAGGAAATGTTATGACCGCAAATTTTCTCGGAAGCATCCAACTGCTCGTCAAAAGAAGTGCCGATGGATTTCGCTTTTACACCGGAAATCGCAGTAACTACATCTGCTCCCATCGGATAATCCATTGTGGTGTCGGCCAATAAGGAAGCTCCATGATCAAAAAACGGACAAAATTGAAATTCTCCGTCTTCATTCATCAAAACTGCAATATTGTGCATGTGGCGGTCCTCATTTAAGAAAAAGGCATCAATGGTAAACAGCTTATTCAAATATATACCGAAATCCGGGAGGCCGGTTATCCGCTGAACCTGCGTCGCCAAAAATTGAAATCGGTCCTCGACAGAAGAAATTTTCCATAATGCACGGGTAAGACTTTGATTAAAATGATTTTGAAAAAGCCTTTCCAGCGTAATAATTTGCCATTTGCCATCAAGAAAATCCTTGCTTTTGGCTCCATTGTAAATCTGGGTTTTATATTTGATTTGTTCCGGAAGATAAGTAACGAATTCCGTATCCCGGAGAGAGGTTTTGCTTAAAAGCGCAGATACCACGTATTCGGCAAGACCCTCGTAGCCGGTGTAGTCGGCCTTGTACCAGTAGCCTTGGGATTTCCATTTTAACTGGTTCCCCTTTGATGATTGGCGGTCAAAAGTTTTGACATCCTGTTCAAAAAGTTCTATCATATCTTACCTCACAATCTCAATCCAAAAATCATCTTCAGCCATTTTGCCCTGCGTCTTCTCGATAATCAAAAGCGGATCGTAAAAAGGAATATCTAAGTCAGCCAAAACTAACTTCATCTTGTCACGGGACTCCGGAAAGCAACGGCTCTCTAAAAAAGCGCAGTAGTCCTCGTAACTTGGCTTCTCATTGGCGCCGAAAGCCCTGAACTGTAAGTGTTCAGTAAAATTCCAAATCTGTACATCGCGACGTCCCTCGTCAACATCTATCACTGTGCACAAATGCTGTTGATACATATATTTCAGGCGAATTGGAAGTTTCTTTTCCGGAAGAATCAAATGCATGAACCGCTCCGGATCATCAATCATCAACTTCACAAGTAATGCAATTGGTCCGGCAACGGACTTATCTCCAGCTTCCCAACGCTCTACCGTTGGCGTAGAGCTTCCAATCAACCGGGCAAAATCCTTTTGTGTCAGACCTAGGAGTTTACGTGCCTGTTTTATTTCTTGGGGAGTTACATATTGTGGTGTCGCAAAATCCTTCATATTCGCTCCTTTTCATCGCGCCATTAAAATGATGGTATTTCTTTGCTGATAAACCATTAATTTGATGGTTTAATTATAGAGCAGTCTCTGAAAAATTGCAACAAATTATTTCTTCAAAATTTATTGAAAAAAATGTGATTTTTATGTGGATTTTTTGTGATTATTGTGTTATTATATACATGTAGCGACGAGAGTTATGAAAAGTCTACATAAAGAGGATTCGGGATTGTATTGGGGAGTGCATTGGTGCTTTATGCAAAGTTGGCGCCCCCCGGTCCTCTTGTCTTCACAGTTATAGTATCTTATTTTTCTGAATTTTAATTCACCATGATATATAAAATGATGCACATTGCGAAATAGTAGCTTTGCAGATTTACAGTTTGGGTATTTTAATCTTGTAATGGTCTGTATTGGGGCAAGTTTGCGCTGCTTTCTCTTGCAATTACCCACATGTTTCGATTTATTGAAGTGCGGTAGGTACCCTCAAAAACCCGTTTTTCAAATCTTACCTACTGCAACTCCGGTTTGTCGGTTTAGTCTGTAGGATTTTCTTCTGATTCCGGTATTTTGAAGGATTTTGTATAGGAGACAGCCTCCTTGTACTTCAAAATTACAGACGGTTGAATCAATATCAGCTGGTTAGTATGTAGGGGGATCGGATTTCATTCTTCAGGACTACCTACGGATTTTTGATATTCGTCTGTTAGTCGGTAGTTTTTGAAAAACAACTTTTTTCGCTTACCTACGGGAATGAAAGGACTTCGGACTCGTGGATAATTTACCCTTCCGGTTTAGAATATTCACTTTTCAATGTCCCAATCTATATCAACACCCTTCCGGGTGAAAAAGCGAAAGCTGGCGGTATCAGTCCGGTATGTTGGCTACATCCGTGTAAAAATCTACGGCTAAGGCGGAGGTATCTCTTTGAGGTACTTTCACCTTAGCCGCTTTTTGGCATTCTGTCAAATCCGACCTGCCCTCAAACCCCTCAAAAACCCCTAAAAACCCCTAAAAACCCCCTCTTTCTGTCAACATTGTGCAATCATTCCGTGAAAAACCGGTGACAAATAATAATGAAGGAGGAATGCTTACATGCGTACAAGCATAAGCAA
>SVEZ01000008.1 GCA_015057115.1 Lachnospiraceae bacterium
CTAACTCCTTTTTGTAAAAATATATCCTGATATGAGAAAAATCCGCGGCAATCGCCGCGGACTTTGTCTACACTCTGGAGGACGCGATAATTCGCGTCCTTTTTATTTTTCAACATATTCCATCCACATGGTCAAATCACACTCTGCCACCGTCACATAATCCATCATCATAGCATATTGTATACGAATATGTAATCCGGATTCATCCTCTGTCATCTCAACACTGCTGGTCTTAACGCCTACCTGAAGTTCCCCTTCCGGAATCAACATCAGACTCTCATTTAATTTTCCGGTTTCAAACAACATGATATTATTCACCGTTCCACGCTTCACCACTTCCACGCTTCCCGGTTTTACCTTCACCATACTCTTTGTAATTCCTTCTGTACCTTCCATAATCTCTTCGTAACGAATATAGTGAACTCCGTTCTTGTAATCATACTCCGCTACGTTGATTACTTCGATTTTATCGGCTTCTTCGCCCTTTTCTCCACTCAGCGTATGTAATCCCTGAATGTGAAACAGCACTCTCTCGCTCATGCTTTTCCTCCCTAATCCTATTCGGATGTATTCTACCGCTTTTTCCGCAAATATTCAAGAAATTTCCATCGAATGCTGTATTTTTTCTTCCGGAAAACCATTTCCCATTCATCCGGAGACAGGCTTTTACTAAACTGCTTCCAAGCCTTTTTATGCTCCTTTTTTACTGAAGCGGAAAAACAAAGATTGGGATACATAACGCACCACCAGTTATGTCCCTTTCCCTGCCCCAAAACCACACGGACCGCTTCATATTTTCCTGCCGGAAAACGCAGATTTCCATACTCTTTTACCGGAAAAGAGGAAGTTGCCAATTTTGCTTTTGCACCATACTCCATTCCCTCTGCCTTCAGTACCCGGTCTGCCTGCTTTGCAATATCCACAAGATTTTTTCGGATGATACTTCTTGTTTCCTCCATAGAGTCGCTATCTTGAAGTAATACTTCCACATAAGCTCCCACTGCATCCCGCACCTTTAATTTCACCTGCTGATCCGCAGCCAAATCCGAATTTGCCAACACATGAAACCGGATTACTTTTTGCGCCAAAGACGCTTGTAAGTACTGTTGATATTGTCGCCGTCCCAATATCAATACCAGCAGCAAGCCACATACTATAATCACTTTTCGGAATAATCCTTTTACCATTTTCTCTTCCTCCTGTCAACTACGACTTTGTTTTTCTATGGTAAGGATTGTCTGATTTTACCGTTTTCATACAGTTTTTTTCCCAAAATACGGATATTTCCTTTCTCAACCGTCACGACCGGTATCCATAGTCCCTTTCCCCTGCCGTATTCTGCCTGCATCAGTTCTCTTATTGTAACCCCCTCTTCCTTCGGAAGTCCCTGCAGCTGTCCAGTTATTTCTTCTTTATTGTCGCTGACCATTTCCGCAATAGTCTCCTTAGAAAATGCTACTCCGGTATTATAGGAGATTTCCCGATGAGCCGCCACCGCTTTTAACGCAGTCTTCACATCCTTCTCATGAACAACATACAATGCCAAATGACTGAGCTCCAAACTGTCTCCCACACTTTTCAAGCGACGACTGTCCATAATCAACGCCACCTTTTTTTCTTCCATCTTAGGTTTTTGTCCCACAACCCCCAGCAGTATAAACAGAATCAGGAAGATTCGGATTCCTTCCCGATGGGTTCTGCCCTTTTCTTCCATAACCGGTCACCTCCCTCCCAGAAAAGGAAAAACAACATTCCCCAATATAGTATTACCGCCGGCACCTCCATTCTCACTCCGCCACCTGCTATATCCCCGGCACACCTGCCCAGATTCAAAAACGGCTGACCGTCCATGGCAAGAACCTTCGGGGGCACTATGTGAAAAAGCACCTTCACCGTAAGATAAAACAATCCCCAAGCCGGTAGGCAAACCTGATAGGGTAACAGCAAAATCCAAAACATTGCTGCCAACACAATTACTACCCAAGGACATACTCTTGGCAAGTCAAAAAATATATTCCATCTTATATTTTTATATTGCAAGCCTATCGCAACAAGTATTCCAATCACTGTTATATTTCCCCATAATTTTCGAAAGCTATCCTCCCCCGGCAATCTATACCCCTTGTTTTTCTGTCTCCCCTGAAAAAGAAACATAAGAAAAATCAGTCCCAACACCGGCCAGACCGAAGGTTGATGAATGTATGCCGCAGATGCTTTACTTAAAACAATCCAACTAAACACCCCTTCCAGATAACAAATTCCATTGGAAAGCCGTCCTTTCTTTTTCTCCCTTTTCCCTTTTCTTAACGCACGACACAGGCAGGTTATTCCCACATCCAATAAAATTGCGACTCCGGCCTCCTTCGGATACCGGGTTGCAAGGGGAAGTGCCAAACACATAAATACACCGTAAACTTCCATTTTTCTTCCTACCCCTTTTTTCGAAGTCTCACCGGATTTTGTCTTCTTGCAAATAACCCCCGCAGTCTTCGCATAGTTGCCGGCACTACAAAGGTATCATTCATTTTTCGCCAAAAAGGATATCCCAAGCTGGTAAGAGAAGCCAGTCGCAACGTAACCCACAGCATTCCCATAAACAGCCCCACCGGTCCCAGCACAGCACAAAGTACCAACACTCCCACATTTATCAATCGATATGCCTGTGCCAGTTCCTCATTGGGTACGCAAAAGGTACACAAGGCGGTAAATGCCACAACCACAACTGCCATGGGCGATACAAAACCTGCTTCCACCGCCGCAGATCCAATAATTAACCCACCAACGATTCCCACGGCATTTCCCATCTCTCCCGGCATACGCACTCCCGCTTCCCGCAAAAGAGCAAAGGATGCCTCCATCAATAGGATTTCCAACGGTGCCGATAAAGGCGTATCGGCCTCTGCACGCTGTATCGTAAGAAACAAAGAAGTGGGTATCAGTTGGGTCTCATAGGATGCCGCTAAAATATAAGCCCCCGGGAAAAACATGGCAAAAACGGACGCGCAATACCGCAATCCCCGTAAAAAACTTACCACTCGAAAGTTTAAATACCGATCATCCGCCGTAGCAAAAAAATTCTGATACACTGCCGGCAAAAGCAATGCCTCCGGAGAATTGTCCACCAACAAAACCCCTCTTCCCTCCAATAGTTCTTCGCAGGTTAATGCCGGCCGCCTTGTACTTTGTAGCTGTGGAAATATCGCCTCCGGCGAATCTGACAATAACTGCTGTTGTACGCCGGAATCCGTAATCCCATCCAGACTGTACCGGTTCATTCGCTCTTCCACCCGGTACAAAAGTTCTTTTTCCACCAAATCCTCAATATACAAAAGATAAATCCGTGTTTTCGTCCGTTCCCCCACTTCATATTCTTTCAACTTCAGCTTTGGAGACTTAATCCTTTTTCGAATCAGGCTTGCGTTGATTTTTACAGAATCACTAAAACTTTCATCGGAACCTCGAAGTCCTTTCTCCGCATCTGCTTTTACAACTCCCAGCCCGGGATATCCCTTCGCCGGAATTTTCACCGCTTTTGCAACCCCATCTGCAAATAGAATTACATCCCCGGCAAAAAAACCTGCCACAGCCTGCGAGAAATCATCCAATGTGCATGCATCCACCAGTCCCAGTTGTCCTGCCCGTATTCTGGATTGTACCTCCTCCCGCGACTGTCCCAGAAAAGAAAGGAGCATCTGACTAAGGCCGTACAGGTCCCCCGCCGTAGGTTCCATAAAAATTGCCAACCCTCGGACGTTAGTTCCCATCATCACGGTACGCAAAGTAACATCGGCACAATCGCCGAAAATCGACTCCAGTATTCTTCTGTTATCCTCCAGACTTTCCCTGATTTTCTCTTCCATACCTTTCCTTTCTGTCATCTCAAACAACGCAAAAAAAGAGTCAAACCCTTTGGTCTGACTCTAGTATGTACAATCTTTATTATGTTATGCCTTACTTATGCCCCTTTTTGGATAACATCTTTAATAATCTGTTCCTGACTGTCCAAATGCGCCATGGTAGCCTGCATACTTTCTTCCAGACTTCCTTTCTCCAACGCATCCACAATCTGTCTATGCTCCTCAATAAGACGCTGCATCTTGTTACTATGCTGCAAATATGCCCAACGATAACGGGACAATTGTTCCTGCAAGGTATTCATAATGGATAGCAGTCTGGCATTTCCGGTAGCTTCGTAGATTACGGAATGGAATTCCCAGTCCTTTTTCTCAATCTCGTTGGTATCGCCTTCCGCCACTGCCTCTTCAAATACCTTCTGGGCATAGCGCAAATCTGCAATCTGCCCCACAGATAACTTACCACTGGTATACTCTACCGTCAGTTTTTCCAAGCATCTGCGAATATCATACACATCATCCATATCTTTCTGGGTCATTTTCGCCACCTGGGCGCCCCTACGCGGAATAGTTACCGCCAGACCCTCCTGCTCTAACATCCGGATTGCTTCCCGGATAGGAGTACGACTGACTCCCAGTTTACCTGCAAGCTTCATTTCCATCAATCGCTCGCCGGGTTTTAACTCTCCCTTTAAAATTGCGTTACGCAAAGTTTGAAACACTACGTCACGCAACGGCAGATAATCATTTTCAATCAGTTCCAAATTAGCCATTCTGCCTTACCTCCCTCTTTACGTTATACACGCTCGTCACATACACCTGGCTGATATTCTTGCGATGTAAAAACTCCTCTTTTGCACCATTGGCCTGCTCCTGATTTTCAAAAAAACCAAAAACAGTTGGTCCACTGCCGCTCATCATGGCTTTCATCGCTCCCAACTCTTCCATCTTCTTTTCTATATCCCCAATTACCGGATACATACTCTTAGTTACGTCTGCCAGATTATTACCCATATTCTGACAGATTTTCCGAAGATCCTTTTCCCGGATGGCATCAAGCAAACCATCAATATCCGGATGCTGAACATCCTCCATTTGATCAAATGCTTCGTATACCTTTGCCGTGGATACACTGAAGGCCGGTTTCACCACCAGTACCGCAACCTGAGGTACACTGCAAAGAGGCGTCAGTTTCTCTCCGATTCCCTCTGCCAGTGCGGTTCCCCGCATAATGCAATATGGCACATCCGCTCCCAGTTTCACACCTAGTTCCATCAGCTGTTTTTTGCTAAGACCAAGGGAAAACATTCGATTCATTCCATAAAGGGCTGCAGCCGCATCTGTACTGCCTCCTGCCATCCCCCCGGCCACCGGAATCACCTTCTTTAAGTTAATTCGAATTCCTTCCGAAATCCCGAATTCCTCTCGAAGCAACTCCACAGCCTGAACAACCAGATTCGTTCTGCCGGTTGGAAGATACGGAAGATTTGTTTTCATGGTAACAGCTCCATCTGCCATTTTCTCCATCACCAACCGGTCGTGGAGAGCCAAAGTCTGCATCACCATTCGCACCTCGTGGTAGCCATCTTCTCTTTTTCCAACTACATCCAGTCCCAGATTTATCTTCGCCAATGGGCGCAAAACTATCTTTTCCACATTTCGCCTCCGGAAATTGTATTTCCTCGTATACAATATACAATAAAACACAATAGTTTTATTGTCAAGTACAATAAAACACAATAGTTTCATTGTCAAGTACAATAAAATACAATTTTATTTTTCAATGGTTTTTCTTCTTTCCCTCAATAAAAAAGGGAGCAGCCACACCTGGCTGCTCTCTAAGTTTTATCGGTTAAAAACCTCTCGGATATCCGTATATCCGGACTGTTCCAACTGTTCCTTCTGGAATTTCTTGTTCTTGTTCATACGGCTGATAAGAACCGTGGTTCCTTCCTGGCGAAGCTTTGCAGCCTCCACCATAACGGAAGTCATTTTATCCTTGTCACAGCCTTTTTCAATGAGGTATGCAACCTTTCCACCCTCTTCCGGAACCTTAAATCCACTTTCCATCAAAAGCAGAATGATACGTTCGAAACCAATGGAGAATCCACAGGCAGGAACGTCCTTTCCGGTAAAGTTTCCGATCATCTTATCGTAACGGCCACCGCCTCCGCAGGCTGCGCCAAATTCCGGCATAACAATTTCAAAAATCGTTCCGGTGTAGTAAGACATACCGCGTACAAGGGTGGGATCAAATACCATCTTGAAGTCTCCCTGTTTTGCTGCTTCTACACAGTCAATTATCTCGCGAAGATTATCCGCTACCCCTTCTTCCAGACTGTCCCCAAGAGTATTTGCCAACATGGTAAGACCATCTTCCTGACTATGTAACATCTGGTATAATCCCAAGTATTTCTCAACACCGGCAGCATCAAAGCCGTGCTCTAAAAGCTCTTCCTTAACACCCTCTTCGCCAATCTTATCCATCTTGTCCAAAATGATAAATACTTCATCAAAACGAGCCTCTTCAAAGCCGCTGTAAGCCGCCATCGCCTTTAAAATACGACGCTCATTAATGTGAATTTCAAAATTCTTGAATCCAAGCTTGCTTAAGCAAGTGGTGGTAGCCGTAATTAACTCGATTTCCGCCAAATTACTTGCATCACCCAAAATATCGATATCGCACTGCTTAAACTGACGATATCTTCCTCTCTGGGGGCGATCCGCACGCCATACATTTCCCATCTGTAATGCCTTGAAGGGTGATGGTAAATCGTTGGCATGGTTGGAATAATATCTGGAAAGTGGCAGGGTCAAATCATAGCGCATTCCCTGATCCACCAGATCCATCTCTTCCTTTGCTTCTTCAAGCTTTAATTTCTCGCCTCTTTTTAAAACCTTGAAAATCAGCTTTTCATTATCTCCTCCCTGATTGCTGCAAAGGTTTGCAATATCCTCCATGCAGGGAGTCTCGATGGATAAAAATCCGAATTCCCGATAGGTCTTTCGAATAATTCCTTCCACGTAATCTCTAATTTCTTTTTCTTCCGGCATGATATCACGCATTCCGGTTACCGGTTTTTTCTTTAATGCCATTGTATTCTCCTTCCCTTCTATTGGTTTAAGGCATCAAACGCCTCTTTTTTTCGTAGTAGCATATCATCGATCCTGTCCAGATAAGTGGTAACGTCCTTCACGTTCTCCACCCGTTTAAATAGCTCTCCCGGCTGTTTCACAAGCTTTGTGATGGCGCCGGCACCCACGGAAAAAATGCTTTGCTTTTCTTCCATAATCAGCATATTATATAGCCCTTCTTTTCCGGGAAGGGCATAGCCTACATTCTCCTGATTTCCGGCTATTTGCTTCTGCCGGTACAAATAATAGGGCTCCATTCCCATATCGGTGGCAAAGTCCGCTGCCAGTTTAAGTGGACCAGTCACATCTTCGTAGGTCAAATGAGTATATCGGTTCTTTTCTAAATTTAATCTAGAATTATGTTTTAGTGCCAAGCAGTGTACTGTCAGGTTATCTGGACCAAGCCCCTTAATTTCACTTAAGGTGTGTTTCACCTTATCTTGACCTTCATTCGGAAGCCCTAAAATTATATCCATATTTATATTTTCAAATCCAGCCTGTCTTGCTAGAGTAAATGCTTCCTTCGTCTGTTCCACAGAATGCTGTCTTCCAAGAATCTGCAGAGTATCTTCATTCATAGTCTGTGGATTAATGGAAATACGGTTTACTCCGTTTTCTTTTAAGGCCATTAGCTTCGGCATAGTAATGCTGTCCGGTCTTCCTGCCTCTACCGTAAATTCCCGTAGGTTCTCCATAGGAAAATTGTCTTTCACAAAACCAAGAAGCTCCGAAAGCTGTTCTGCCGTCAATGTAGTAGGCGTTCCTCCTCCCACATAAATAGTTGTAAGTTCCCGGGATCCCATCCCATCTCTTACAACCAACAATTCCTTTTTCAGGGCCTTTATATAGTCTCCCATCCTATCCTTCCACATTGCTGCAGGATAAGATGTAAATGAGCAATACAGACAGGTGGTGGGACAAAATGGAATATGAATATAGAGACTTGCACCATTCTCCATTGGCAAGTCGGAAAATAGCTTTCTTTCCTTTTTCGCAATGGATAAACCCAGTTCACTTTTCTGCCCGGTCAAGAGATAATCTTTCTGCATATCCTGCAGAATTTCCTCTTCTGCCTTTCCTTCTTCCAATGCCTTTACAAACAGTTTGGTGGGTCGTATCCCCGTTAAAGTTCCCCAAGGCAACTCATGTCCGGTTCGCTCCGCTAAAAGTCGGTATAAGGCTTTTTTCAGCGCATTCTTACGTTTGGTACGTTCTTTCCCCTCTGTAAAGACATGCTGCGCTTTTCCTTCCTCTCCTCGGCAAAACGCCATCATCCCGTCATCCAAAAGCAATATCTCAAGCACCATCTCAGGACCTTCTTCAGGTTTCTTTTGCGGCTGCACCTTGCTTTCATCGCAGTACACATACTGCTCATACTCCGGGTAAAAAGCTTTTACCATGGAACGGATATCGTATTCAAATTCATCCGTATTGGCATGTATATATATCATGTTTTCACTTTCTACTGTAAAAATGGATTGTAAATCTTCTCATGTCCGATGGTGGTTTCTTCCATATGTCCCGGATAAACCGTTACCTCCTCCGGCAGAGTCATAAGCTTCTCACGAATGCCCCGCACCAGTTTGGACATGTCTCCCCCCGGAAAGTCCGTTCTTCCCACAGACTCGCAAAACAGGGTATCTCCCGAAAATAAAGCACCTTCCTCGGGAAAATAATAGCAACATCCTCCCGGTGTATGTCCCGGTGTCTCCAAAACTTTAACCTTCATACCACCAAGCAACAGTTCCTGCCCGTCTGAAACGATTTCATCCGTCTTCAGAGTAAAACCTGCCATACTCATTGCAGTATTCTGTAACACTTCCTGTTCCGCTTTCGTAGCATATACGGGAATCTTGTAGTGCTCACGTAAAGCCTCCACACCGCCGATATGATCAAAATGTCCATGGGTAAGTAAAATCGCCACCGGAGTAAGCTTCTTTTCTGTAAGCAGCTCAATCAACCGGTCTGCCCAGTCCCCCGGATCAACAATCAATGCTTGACTGCTCTCTTCCCCATAAGCAATATAACAATTTTCCTGTATCATTCCCACCGGAATGCCCATTATCTTCATTTGTTATCCTCGTGTTCTTTCTATATCTACAACGCTTTCCACCTGGCGAATCTTTGCCATAATGGAGTTTAATTCATCCTTACTGCGAACGGAAAATGCCAAAAACAGGGTTGCAATGTCATTCTTACCTGTCTTTGTGTGCACTGCCTGAATGTCAATATTGTATTCCGTAAAAATACGGGTAATATCAACCAGCAAGCCTCTGCGGTTATGACCGTAAACCATAATCTCAGCAAGATAACTTCCGCTGATGCAATCTGCCTGCCATTCCGCCTCAATAAGACGGGATTTGTCGTGTTCGCTTAAATGCATCATATTCACACAGTCGGTACGATGAATGGTAACACCACGTCCTCTGGTGACGTAGCCTACAATCTCATCTCCCGGCACCGGACTGCAGCACTTGGAAAAGCGCACTGCTACATCATGGATACCACGCACAGTAATACCGGTCTTGGAATGCTTGTGGGGAATCACGCCATCCTTGTTGGCAATGTTCTCCATAATATCCGCATCCGTTACCTGCTCCTCAGCCTCTCTCTTGGCCAAATCCTGCATCTTATTTATAATCTGACCTTCTCGGATGCCTCCATGTCCCACGCTGGCCATTAAAGATTCCCAATCTTTAAAACCATATTTACGAAGAACTTCCCCCCGGATTTCCGGTTTGTTAATCTCTGAAAACTCTATACCATGGCTCTTACAATAGCTATCCATAAGCTCTTTACCATGGGAAATATTCTCTTCCTTCAGTTCTGCCTTAAACCAGGCATTAATCTTACTCTTTGCCTGAGAACTCTTTACAATCTTTAACCAGTCACGGCTTGGTCCCTTCGTGTTCTGAGAGGTTAAAATCTCAATCCGGTCACCGTTTTCCACCTTGTAATCAATGGGTACCAGTTTGCCGTTAACCTTGGCTCCCACCATGCGGTTACCTACTGCAGAATGAATAGCGTAAGCAAAGTCAATGGGTGTGGAACCGGTTGGCAGATTCTTTACATCTCCGGAAGGAGTAAAGCAAAATACATTGTCGGAGAACAAATCCAAATCACTCTTTAACAAGGACATAAATTCCTTGTTATCCGACATTTCCTTCTGCCACTCCAAAATCTGTCTAAGCCATGCCAGCTTCTCTTCTTCCTGACCGTCCGGTCTGGCACCGTTGCTGGCTTCCTTATACTTCCAGTGGGCAGCAATACCATATTCTGCCACACGATGCATCTCAAATGTACGAATCTGAATTTCAAAAGGTGTTCCATCATTACCAATCAATGTAGTATGCAAAGACTGATAACGGTTTGGCTTCGGCATGGCGATATAATCCTTAAACCTTCCCGGAATCGGCTTATACATCTCATGAATCACACCAAGGGCCGCATAACAGTCCTTTACAGATTCCACAATAATACGAATGGCAAACAGGTCATAAATCTGATCAATGGTCTTATCCTGATTTACCATCTTCTTATAAATACTAAAAAAGTGCTTCACACGACCGGAAATCTCAGCTTCAATTCCTGCCTTCTTAATGTGCTCTCCCACTTCTATTTCAAGACTGCGAATAAACTTCTCTCTGCTTTCCCGGTTCATGGCAATGCCTTCCACCAGTTCCCGATAAACTTCCGGCTGCAGATATTTTAACGCTAAATCGTCTAATTCGATTTTAATTTTGGAAATACCAAGGCGTTGTGCAATGGGTGCAAAAATATCCATGGTCTCCCTTGCTTTTTCCTTCTGCTTTTCAGGCTTCATGAATTTCAGGGTTCGCATGTTATGAAGACGGTCGGCCAACTTAATAATGATAACGCGGATATCCTTGGCCATGGCAAGAAACATTTTACGAAGACTTTCTGCCTGCACCTCCAGCTTATCCTGGTCGTAATTCAACTGGGTCAACTTGGTAACACCGTCAACCAAAAGTGCCACCTCTTCACCGAATTCTGCAGCAACCTCTTCCTTGGTCATTGCAGTATCTTCCACAACATCATGTAAAAGACCGGCAACGATGGTTTCCTTGTCCATCTCCAGGTCAGCCAAAATAATACCCACACAAATAGGATGAATAATATAGGGCTCTCCCGACTTGCGCTTCTGATCCTTATGCATCTCCTTGGCAATTGAATATGCCTTCTCGATCACCGATGTATCATCGGATGGATGGTATTTGGCAATACAACGAAGAAGCTCCTCAAACAGCGCATCCGGATCCTGAAAATCCTCTGTTTTATGGATGCTGCCCAAGTGCTCCTGCTCCAGACCTTCAATTTTTTCGAATTCTTTTACATCTGTTGTTTCCATTTCTACACCGCCATTTATCCTATTGTATTTTTTCCATTATATCATTTCATTATACAGAATATATCGGTAAAATGCAACTTTTCTACTATATCTCCCGGTAAAAACGAAACATTTTTTTCCCTTCCGCTTCAATCTCCCGGTCAAAGGTAAATCCCAGTCTTTCCGCCACGTGTTGGGAGATTTTGTTTTCCGGTTTTATCAGGCAAAAAAGCTCAGTCAAATACAATTCTTTTCTGGCATATTCCATAATGGCAGTACACACTTCCATACAATATCCCTTGTGGGTAAAAGGTTCTGCTATCATGTATCCCAACTCCGCACCGCTTTTCCCGTCTGCGTAGGTCTTGGGATTCAACCCTGCCCTGCCGGCAGGCATGCCCGTTGCCTTATCTATCACATGCCAAAGGCCGTACTGATAATAGCCGTACACGTATTTCCGGTATTTTTGCATATATTCCACTTCATCCTTACGATTATCATAGGGTCGCTCCAGATATTTGGCAATATGGGGCTGGTCATACATGGGATAGATATTATCAAGATCCTCTTCGGTCTCCTCTCTCACAAACAACCGCTCCGTTTCCAAAATATCCCAAGGAAGATCCCACTCCCGCTGATAAGCTCGGAGTAAAAAACGATTATCCACATCCCACACTTCCTCACAAACCAATGGAAAGCCTTGAAAATCTTCCACATCATCCATTTTGCAGGCAAGGGTGGCAATATTTAATTCTCTTGCATGAAGCAAAAGCCGCCGGCTTTTTCCCAGGAGAAGCGCCGCACTTTTGGAGCATCCCGCGCTATGAAAAAAATCACACAGCTCTGTTTCCAATTCATCTTCCGTTCCCGTTAGAGGGCAAAATAAAACCCGATACTCCTCTTCTATCCGCTTTGCAAACTCCTGCATCTTTTCTCCTTCGCCAAAAGCTCCCAATGCAATCACGATGGTTGTTAATCTCATAGTATTCTCTCCCACACACCTGCTTCGTCTGAAATTTTAAAAAAGGAGAAACCAAAAGGTTCTCCTTTTCTTTCTTACTATTATTGTAACGGATTTCCCCGCTTTTTACAACACGCTTTGTGTGGTATTTCCCCTTTTCCGGATATAGTTTCCAATCTGGGTAATGCATACCAAAGTGCCCACCAGGAAAAGTCCCGGAATCACAATTATCCACCAATTTCCGGATAAAAGTGCTTTTTCCGATAAGGAAAGCATACTTCCCCAGGAAATCACCTCCAAAGGAAGACCGATACCCATAAAGCTTAAGGTAGATTCCGCCACAATGGCGCTTCGCACATGCATAACCACCATAAACATGATGGAGGATATGAAGTTGGGCGCCAGATGGTGCCACAACACGTAAAAGAAGTTCCCTCCCATCATCCGTGCAGCCAGAATATATTCGCTGTCCCGCAGCTGTTTTACCTCCGTGCGGATTACCTTCGCCATACTCATCCAGCCGGTAATACCGATAACAAAGGAAATGCTAAACACATTCGCCTGCCCCAGAATCGCCTGGATAAAAATAATCAACAGCAAGCCCGGTATTGCCAGCAATATCTCTGTAAAACGCATAATCAGCGTATCCACCCGCTCCGATGCCAGACCGCTGATACTTCCCACCAGAATTGCCAACACCGTAGTAATGACCGTGGAAAGCACGCCAATAAAAAGAGAGACTCTTCCACCGTACCAAATCATGGAAAAAATATCTCTTCCCATGGTATCGGTTCCGAATAAAAACTCTTTTCCCGGCGGCGTTGCATAATGTAACAGGTCCATATAGGTAGGATCCTTTGTCATAATCCCTTTTGCAAAGAGACAGCCCAAAATCAGCAGTCCCAACAGCACTTCCGAAATAACCGGATGTTCTTTATACCAGGAATGGGATTTTACTTCCGATGCGGTCTTTTTTTCCAAAATCCCCACCATCTGAAATCTATCGTTCATGCATTGCCTCCTTTGCCCGGATTCTGGGATCGATGCGCTCATTGATAATCTGTGCCACCATATTTCCGAGAATCACCACCATACCGGATAAAAGAGACAATAACATCAGCAGATTGTAATCATGAAACCGCGCTGATTCATAAGCCAGGGTTCCAATCCCCGGAAAGGAAAATACTGTCTCCACAATGTAGGTTCCTCCTAAAATATGAGGAACGGAAATCGCCATCAGACTTAAGTAGCTGGGAATCATATTTCGAACGCAATGTCTGTACAGAATCTTGCGCTTAGACAATCCTTTGGCCTTTGCCAAAAGCACATAGTCCCGGCGAATTTCCTCTAAAATTTTGTTTCGAATCATATAGGCGTAATACCACAAATGTCCCAAAACCACCACCGTCATGGGAAGAATCAGATGCAACAATCGGTCTGACAGGGTATCCACCCGAAGGCTGTGGGCACCACTACTGGGCAGTAACTTTAGCTCCACCGCAAAAATCAAAATCAGCATTAAGGATACCCAAAACTCCGGAATACAGCTGGTCACCGTTCCCACTTTACAAATAATCTGATCCAACAGCCTATCCTCATGAACGGCACAAACAATTCCCAGCAGCAATGCCAGAGAGAAAATCAGAACAAAGCCCACGCCTCCCAGCACCAACGTATATGGCAATCGGTCTAGCACCACTTCGGTGGCACTTCGCTTGTACTTGTAAGAGATACCAAAATCCCCCTGCATGCTCTTTTCTAAAAAGCGCTGATATTGTGTCAACATGGGATCCCTAAGTCCCAAACGGTTTTCCGCATGTTCTCTTTCCTCCAGCGTCATTTTCTCCACCCGGTCCCCGTAGTAGGAAACAAGCGGATCTCCCGGCGCCATTCTGGAAACGGTAAACACCAGAAAACTCAGCACAAAAATACTCACTATGAAAATGAGGATTTTTCCTCCGTAATATCGTATCATGGGCGCTCCTTTCCAATCTTCGGAATTGCCGCCAGCAATTCCTTTGTATAGGCATGCTGAGGATTTGAGAAAATCTCTTCCGTTTCTCCCATTTCCACCATTTCTCCATCCACCATAACGCCAACCCGGTCGCAAAGAAACCGTACCATGGCCAGGTCATGGGCAATAAACAGAATGGAAAAACCATGTTCCACCTGAAGATGCTTAAAAAGATTGATAATCTGCGCCTGAATGGACACATCCAAGGCCGCTATGGGTTCATCCGCAATTAAGAGTTTCGGATCCGTGGCAACGGCTCTGGCAATTGCCACACGCTGCCTCTGACCGCCGGAAAGCTCTCCGGGATGCTTATTCAAATAGCCCTCGTCCATTCCCACATAAGAAAGCTGATAAGCCGCCTCTTTTTTCAGGCTTCCACGCTTTGGCTTTTCATGCCGGATTCGGAAAGGTTCCGTCACAATATCCGAGATTTTCATACGACCGTTTAAACTGGAAGCAGAATCCTGAAAAATCATCTGCCGTTCCGTGCTAAGGCGTCTTCTTTCCCGCCTTCTGGCCACTCTTTCATGCAACGGAATATCCGCATAAAAGATTTCCCCTTCAAAATCGGTATAGGCATTCATAATACACCGGGCCACCGTAGATTTTCCGGAACCGGACTCTCCCACCAGACCAAAGATTTCTCCAGGCATAATGGAAAAGCTGACGTCTTTTACCGCTGTCATCTTTTTCTTGCCGGGCAATACGAAATCCTTTGTCAAATGGTTTACCGATACCAACGGTTTTTTCGGATCTTCCCCATGGTTTCGCGGCGCATGTTCATGCTCTTCCATGGAAACCTCATGCACCATATCCATAGTGGAAAAATCCACCCTCGGTGCCCGCTCATCCAGCAGCCAGGTGGCTGCCTTATGGGTATCTGACACAGCAAACAAAGGCGGTTCTTCCTCGTAGTCAATCTGCAGGGCATAGCGATTTCTGGGGGCAAAAGCATCTCCCACAAAATCCTGTCTTAAATCCGGCGGCATTCCCGGAATGGTAAATAGCATCTCTTTTCCCTGAGAATATTCCGGCAAGGAGCGCAATAAGCCCCAGGTATAGGGATGCCGTGGATCTGTAAAGATTTCGTCCCTGGTTCCGATTTCCACAATCTTTCCCGCGTACATAACCGCAACCCGATCCGCAATGGAGGATACCACTCGCAAATCATGGGATACCAAAATCGTAGTCATATTCAGTTTCTTCTGAATTTCCTGCAAAAGCCCCAGAATTTGAGCCTGTACCGTTACATCTAAGGCTGTAGTGGGTTCATCCGCCAACAGCAACTCCGGCTCATTGGCAATGGCAATAGCTAAAACGCTTCGCTGTCTCATACCGCCGGAAAACTGATAGGGGTACTGTTTTGCCCTTACTTCCGGTTTCTTGATCCCCACTAGGGATAATAGTTCGTATACCCTTTTTCGAACCTTTTCTTTTTCCATTTTGGGGTGATGAATCAGCAGTGCTTCCGCAATCTGACTTCCAATGGTCATGGTAGGATTTAAGGTTGTCATTGGATCCTGGAAAAGCATGGAAATCTGCTTTCCCCGAATCCCCTGCCACTCTTTTTCCCGCAGGCTCACCAATTCCCGGTCAAAAGCGGATACCTGACCGGTTGCGACTGCATTGGCCGGCATCAATCCCATTACACTTTTTAAAAGGGCACTTTTGCCACATCCGGATTCTCCCACTATGGCAAGGACTTCCCCTTTAGCCACAGAAAGATTCACGCCTCTTACGGCGTGAACCTCTCCTCTGGTTGTTTTGTAATTTACATTTAAGTTCTTGATTTCTATTAGACTCATTCGTCTCAATCACTTTCGTCTTATTTCAGTGTCCACTCTGCCACGTTCCAGAAAATACCAACACCATGATGTCCTAAAATGGTGTCCTTGCTGATTCCTTCAATTCTGTCTTTTGCCACATAGTTGGAATCGATGTAGCAGATGAAGGTATAAGCCGGATCCTTTGCCAGTTCTTCCTGGAATTTTGCATAAGCTTCTTTACGTGCATCTGTATCATCTGTCTGACGTGCCTCGGTTAAGTACTTGTCTACCAGCTTATTGGAGTAAGCGTTGTAGTTCGCACCCTTGTCGGTTCCGAATACTTTATAGGTATGATCGTCTGCATCAAACGGGCTTCCCCATCCGATTAAGAAAGCTTCCTGTCCGCCCCAATCAATCTTAGCCGGGATTTCAACTTTCATTTCAATACCAACCTCTTTTAACTGCTGTGCAGCTGCCTGCGCAATATCCACACGTACCTGGTCGCCTTCTTTACAGTTAATAGTGAAGGAAACCTTCTCACCATCGCGATAATAGTATCCGTCGTCACCCTTCTCACATCCTGCTTTTACCAGAACTTCTTCTGCCTTGTTGGGATCAAATGCATACTGCTCTACATTCTCGTTGTTGTAGATATTTCTCTGCAACGGTCCGTAAGCAATCATACCCTGTCCTAAAATAACCGCATCAATAATAGCCTGACGGTCAATAGCGTAGTTAATAGCCGAGATTAAATCCTTGTTCTTCTGCCAATATTCGTTAGCAAAGTTGTACATAATTCCGCGATAATCGCTGGTAAGCATATCGTAGCATACAAAACCTTCTTTATCCTTGAAGTTCTGAGCATCCTTTGGAGTAAGCTGAGCTAAATCAAGTTCTCCGGATTCCATCTGAACTGCTTTTGCGTTATCATCTACTACAATCTTAAAGATGATGGTGTCAATGTTTGGAGCACCTTTGAAATAATCCTTGTTAGCCTCTAAAGTAATAGCCTGTCCTTCTTCCCAGGATTTCAGTTTGTATGGGCCGGTTCCTACCGGGTTACGGAAGTAATCGGATTCCTGCATGTTCTCGCCTTCCAGTAAGTGTTTTGGCAGGATTCCCATGGTCATATAGTCTAAAAACGCTACGTTTGGAGCCTCTAAGGTAAATGCTACGGTATTATCGTCAATTACCTTGATTTCTTTTACATCTTCAAAGTTTGGAGCGTTCTCGGATTCATTATCCGGGTTCATAATAGCTTCAATGGTGAACTTAACGTCTTCTGCGCTGAATGCTTCTCCATCATGCCATTTTACCCCTTCTTCCAAATGGAAGGTGTAGGTGTAGGTATCTTCATCATAATCCCAGCTCTTTGCAAGTCCCGGAATTACTTCGTTCTTGTCATTATGTGCGGTTAAGCCGTTAAAAAGCAACACATTAATCTCTCCGTGCTCATCCATTGCCGGATTGATTCTGGTGTAATCGCCGCTGGCATATACCAGGGTATTGTCCGCACTGGCTTCCGTCTTTGTCTCGTCCGTGCTGTTATTCTTCTTTCCGTCATCAGTCTTGCCGCCGCATGCAGCAAGGGAAACAGTCATTGCCGCCGCCATAATAAGTGCAGCCGCTTTCTTCATTGTTCTTCGCATCGTTTTTCCTTTCCTGTTACACCTTTTTATAAGACAAGGCACAGTGCCTTCCTTCTGGAAAGCATTGTGCCTTCATGACAAATTCTGCTCTTATAAAACTGTAACTACCGTAAAAATATTCATATAGGGTTTACGCCGGTTCAAAAGGACTTTCCTTCTGACAACTGCGTAAAAAGCGCTTCTGCACCTTATGATGACTTCGTGTCAACCATGATATTTTACCATGTTTTCCGCTGGTCTGTCAATTCTCTTTTTCGCCGGTCGAATTGCTGCCCGGGGACAAACCAGAATGCATAGATGACATCCTACGCATTTGCTGCCGTCAAGCTTCGGCTGACGATTTTCAAACCGTATCGCCTGATGTCCGCCATCCATACAGGAAATAACGCATCGTCCGCAACCAGCGCATTTCCCTTCATCAAATTGTGGAAACAGGATGCTGTCGCGCTCTAACACATCTGTGGTATCGCTCACTGTATCCAGCCCGGCTCCAATAATATCTTTTACCGAGGCAATGCCCATCTGATGAAGATAATAATTCAGACCGGCCTTTAAATCGTCAATGATTCGATATCCATACTGCATTACCGCAGTCGTCACCTGAATGGAACCTGCTCCAATCAGTATAAATTCCAAAGCATCCCGCCAGGTCTCCACACCTCCCATGCCGCTGATGTGCATACCTTGCAAGGCTTTGTTTTTTCCTAATTCCGCAATAAAACGCAAAGCTATGGGTTTTACGGCGTTTCCGCTGTATCCGCCGATGGCGGATTTCCCCTTTACTGCCGGAGCAGATACAAAGGTGTAGGGATTTACGCCAACAATACTTTTAATGGTATTAATCGCAGCCAGACCATCTGCACCTCCCCGAAGCGCCGCTTCTGCCGCAGGACTCATGTTCGCTACATTTGGAGTCAGCTTGGCAAGCACTGGAACCTGAACTCCCCGCTTCGCCGCTCTGGTATATTTTTCAACCATTTCCGGAATCTGACCGATGTCCGATCCCAGGCCATCTTCCTGCATATTGGGGCAGGAAAAATTCAGCTCTATTGCATCTGCGCCGTTTTCCTCACACTGCCTTGCCAGTTCTTCCCATTCTGCCTCATTCTGTCCCATGATGGAGGCTAAAATAAATTTCGTGGGATACTTCTCCTTCAGGCGCCGGAAAATCTCCATATTCTCCGCTACACTGTGGTCCGAAAGCTGTTCTATATTTTTAAACCCCATAATGGTGCCGTTATCGCCATAAGTGGCTGCAAATCGCGGAGATGCTTCGTGAATATCAAAGGAGCAGATGGTTTTAAAACAGGCTCCGGCCCATCCGGCCTCAAAAGCCCGGGCGCACATTTCGTAAGTGGAGGCTACTACCGAAGAAGATAGCAAAAACGGGTTCTCCAATGGTACACCGCATAAATCGCAGGCCAGACTATCCTCATCCGCCGGTAACGCAATCTCGGCTTTTTCCCGCACATCTTCAATCAGTGTCGTCATTGTCTTGCGGATTGGCACTTTTTGCCTGCTTATGCAACTCTGCTCACAAGGTGCGCTGCAGGCAAGACAAGGATTCTCCTTTGGAAGTTTTAATGCCGCCACATCCTGATTATCAAACCAGACGCTCCGAAGTGCCTCTGCAGGATTCATGGCCTGACAGGATGACGCGCAAGGCGCCTCATGACAGAGCATACAGGTTATAATATCCGAACGCATTAGTATATTTTTGTGTAACATGGCTTATTTCTCCTTCACAGTCTGCAATACTTATAATTCATATCAATCCTTCTTTTTCTAATTTACCAACTCACTGTTGGCCTTATAGGTCAGTCCATAGCCTCTCTTATACTTTATCTTAGAAGTGTAGGTTTTACTCTTCTTATCAAATACCGGCACATTTACCGGTAGCTTTCCACTTGCCTTATACACGCCAAAAGCGACTTCTATACCTGCCTTAATATTGGGGGCTTTACTTCCATATGCGGCAAGAACTGCATTCGCCGCCGGATAAAGCTGAACATCATAGGGCTTATCCACGGAAATTACTACAGAGACCTTCCCTTTTTTCTTACAATACTCCGTAAACTCCTTCGGTCCCAAGGAAGTCCAGGTTTCATAAGCCATGGCGTCCTTATTTCCCACCTCGGAATTAACCAGTACATAATCTGCCCAGTCCAGCAGCTTCCTGATTTCGCCGGTTGCCTTGTAATTATCCGATGTATAGCAAAACACCTTCATCCTGGTTGATTTCGGAATAACTCTTGCCGCCATTGCCCTCTCAAAACCGATGGTCATTGGCTCCAGTTCATTTTCGTATGGAGTTAATAAAAGCACCTTCTTGTTCTTCTTAAGCTTCAAGGGCAAGACACTCTTCTTATTGCGTATAACGGTAACCGCCTTTGCGGAAATCTGCCGTTCTACCTTCAAATTCTGTGGGCTTCCTACTGTATTTAAGGCATTTTCCTTTGTATATTTCGTCTTGTCATAAGAAAGAATACCCTTTTCCTTTTTAAGCCGTAAAATACGCTTCACGGAGGCATTCAGATCCGCTTCTTTCAGCTCGCCGCCTTTCACTGCCTTTTCCACCGCATCAATAATGGAATCCGTCTTCGTCTTCCACGCCTTCTTGTCCGTAACTCCCGTAACAGGCATACAGACAATGTCCGCGCCTGCCTTAAAAGCCTCTACCGTTGCCTGCTCCATGGTAAAGGAATTGGCAATTCCCTGCATATTTAGAGCATCGGTAACAATAACACCCTCAAACTTCATTTCTCCCCGAAGCAGCCCTGTCAGAATCTTATTGGAAAGGGTTGCCGGTCTGCGCTCCTGTTTGCCGGTCTTCTCAGAAAGAATGGTGGTATTGTCCAACTTCGGATAAAGAATATGCGCTGACATAATCATATCGATACCCTTCTGAATAGCAATGGTGTAAGGCTTTAATTCATTTTTCAAAAGGGTGGTCCTGGTTTTTGTTACCTCCGGAAGTCCGGTGTGGGAATCGGTTTCTGTATCCCCATGTCCCGGAAAATGCTTGGCACAGCCGATAATGTTATACTCCTTCAGACCTGCAATATACTGGGCACCGTAGTTTCCCACCATGGTTGCGGAATCACTGAAAGAACGCAGTCCGATAACCGGATTATTGGCATTGTTGTTTACATCAACCACCGGTGCCAACGTAGTATTAATTCCAACCGCTCTAAGCTCCCGACCAATAATCTGCCCTGCCTTTTTCGCATTGGCTGTATCACCGGTCGCTGCAAGAGCCATGTTGCCCGGAAGTGGCGTTCCACTTCCCAGGCGATATACCTTTCCACCTTCCTGATCCGTGGCAATTAACAATGGAAGTCCTCCCTTTGCCATGGCTGCTTCCTGCATGTCCTGCGTAAGGGTCAGGGTATCCTCTGTTTTCTTTATATTATTTGCAAAAAGGATAACGGAACCAACCTGATACTCCCCTAATAAATCTGCCACTTCTTCCTTTAGTCCGGTCATATCCTGCGGCTTTTTTTCTGCGTCATTCCATTGCCGGAAATCCATCATAAACTTCTGAGTAATCTTTTGTCGTAAGGTCATTCCTGCGAGGATTTCATCCAGTTCGTCCTCTTTTGCATTTACTGTCCCCTGCATGCTTCCAAGTAAAAGTACTCCGATTAAAAACACTGCAAGGACTTTTTTCATCTTGCTCATACTTACATTCACTCCCTTTTATAAATATAGTTCTTTTCCGGCTCTATCACTCCAAAAAGAAACCGGCCCATGCTTATTTTTCATTTATTTTATAGTGTTCCTATGTCAAATCTGTGATTTTTCCTCCAATCTTTCTTTTGCCATTCTATTGCAAAAATACGAGAACCCGCTTTTCGGAACGCGGGTTCTCGTAAATGTACTATTTTGCTTTCTTTATTTTTACAGATTTGTTCAGACCGGACGCAATTAAAAGCTTCTTTATTCTGTCTCTCTGCTTCTTGTTTCCCCGGATGTAAATGATTGCATTTTTAGCAATGCCTTTGAAGGCTTTTTCGCCGATCTTTGTAACATTCTTACCGAGAATTACTTTGGAAAGGTTCTTGCAGTTTTCAAAAGCGCCTGCGCCAATGCTCTTTACTGTATCCGCGCTCTGCAGGCTGATTGCAAGGTCTTTCAGGGTAATCTCGTTATTCTTCTTTACGGTATATTCGGTTGTGGTCTGAACGCCGGCCTTTGTGGTCTTGCTCTCCACAATGACAAGGGCCTTGCCACTCTTTCCGAGAGTCACTTTTTCACTGGTGGAAGCACCGTTACTTTGCTCTACTGTGACCTCAATATAGCCGGAACCGTTCTGCTTAATAACCGAAGTGGTTGTGGTCGTGGCTTTATCGGTGTGAACAACCTCTGTTTTGGTGGTGGTGGTTTTACCGTCCGCCGTTGTTTCCACCTTTTCATAGGTGCTGTCGCCGTTTACCTTGGTTTCTGTTTTTTCTTCTACCTTGGTTCCGTCGATTTTGGAAACTGTGGTTTCCTCGATAACGGAGCCTTCGGCAGTCTTGGTAACTGCGGTTTCGACCTTGGAGCCTTCGGCATCTGTGGTTGTGGTGGTTGTTGTGGTGGAACCATCCTCGTTTGTTACGGTTACAGACTCTGTATCCTGCTTACCGTTATCAGTGGTTTCCGTGGTGTTGCCGCCACCGGCAGTTCCACCGCCTCCGGTAGTTCCACCGCCTCCGGTATTACCGCTATCCGCAGCTTTAATGGTAAAAGTACCGACAACAAAGGTTACATGATAGTTTCCTTGGTCAGCCGCACCGCTTGGGGTGATGGTGTAGGTACCTGCTTCCTCACCGGTCACTCGTGACAGGGTGTCGGCAACCGTTTCATTCTTAATCAGACCGGTTACGGCTGCTGTAAGCGCCGGGTCGGCTGCACCTACGGTTTTACTCTTATCCTCTGCTTTTTACAATAACTTCTTTTTGTTTTTTCTCTTGCAAAAGTGACACTCTTTCTGTATACTGTAACTGAAAAGCATTCTGCTTTTCATCTTTGCAGGGTGACCTGCTCTAATCCATATCTTTCTATGGATGAAACCAATTTTTTTTAAACAAGGGAAGTAATCGTCACTGTTATTTTTTGCTTTTTTGTGCTATGATAAAGCCAGAATAGACGTTTTCTTCCCTTTAGAAAGGATGAGAACGAATGAGAAAGAGAAAACTGTATCACGAGCTTACTTTTACTGACGATTTTATGTTTTGGAAAGTCATGGAAGCCCACCCGGAATTAGGAAAAGAGGTTTTGGAGCTGATCCTTGGACACCCGATTGGTGAATTGGAGGTTGTCGACGGGCAAAAGACCTGCAAGGTCTCCTACGACTCCAGGGGCATCCGGATGGATGTGTTTGTTGTGGATGACCGCTCCCGCTTTTACGATGTGGAGATGCAAGCCGCGTCGGAGTCCCAGCTTCCAAAACGCATGCGCTATTACGGCGATGTCATTGACCTGTCGGATATCCAGACCGGGGCGGACTACGAAGATTTGAAGGAGACTTATATTATTTTTATCTGCCTAAAGGATCCTTTTGAGAAAAACCTGCCCCTCTACGAATTTCGCACCACATGCCTTCAGGATCCCACCGTTGCCTATGACGATGCTGTTCGCCGGATCGTGGTAAACGCAGGCTGTACACGCAAGGATGTGCCAGAGGGGCTGAAAACCTTTTTTTCCTTCCTAAAAAATGGAAAGGGCAAGGATCCCCTGACAAACCGGTTGGCGGATGCCGTGGCAAAGGCAATCTCGCGGGATGATTGGAGAGTGGAATATATGAAATTTGAGATTTTGTTGAGTAAAGAACGAAAAGAAGGACGAGAGGAAGGGCTTACCGCTGGTCTCCAAGAAGGCAAAATACTAGAACGCGTAAAAACTCTCCACCGCTTCCATGTCTCCGACGAAGATATCATTGCTGAAATTATGCGGGATTTTGGGCTTTCACGGGAAGATGCCGAAGAATATATGAAATCCGAATAACGGATGCAAAGGAAGATTTATTATGAACATAGCACTGGTTGACGATATGCCGCGGAAGCTTTTCTTTCATACTTCCGTCCACTTCAGCATACCAATAAGGTGGGGGTTGCTTATATTTTTGCAATGACCACCATGTTTGTGCTCCTGATCCTGCTTTGTGTCATTTTTTATCTGATCGTCAATGCACTGCACACTTCTCCCATACTGATCAAATTTTCTATTCAGACATTATGCTGCCGAATCAATAGGCGTTTTAAATCAGCGCTCCCAGAAGTCCGTAGGAAACAAGCGACATCAACACCGTTGCCATGGCAATTCCAAGGATTTCCGCCAAAAGCGCCTTTTTGAAATCCACTTCCAAAAGTGCTGCAATCAACGAGCCCATCCAGGCCCCGGTGCCGGGAAGCGGGATGCCCACAAAAAGCATAAGTCCCCAGAATTCCACTTTCTTAATCTGGTCGCTTTTACTCATGACTCGATTTTCCAAACGTGCCACAAGCCCCTGAAAACAGCGAAAACGCTTCATCCAGGCAAATATCTTTTTAATAAAAAGCAAAATAAAAGGGATGGGCAGAAAATTTCCGATTACGCAAATAATAACTGCTTTTCCCAGGGGAACCTTAAGTAGGGAGGCTGCTAAGAGCCCCCCTCGTAATTCTAATAATGGCATCAGGGAAATCAGAAACACAATGGCTTCTTTTCCGATGGTCCCTGACAAATGTATAGTAAACCATGTAACAAGACTATTCATTCTTATCCTTTCAGAAGGATTACAGTCCGCAGTCCTTTGCCAGTTTCTCGAACTGTGCCAAAGAACGTTCAATCTTATCCGTAGCCACACAATAGGACAAACGTACATATCCCGGGCAGTTAAAGGATGTTCCGTGAACCAGCATCAAATTGTATTTCTTTGCTTTCTCACAGAATTCAATATCACTCTCAATGGGTGATTTCAGGAAGAGATAGAACGCACCCTCCGGCTTCACGCAGGTATAGCCGATCTTAGTCAATCCTTCATATAAAATCTTTCTGTTCTTTTCGTAATAAGTAAGATCCGTCTTCTCGTCCAAGCACTCTTTTACAGATAACTGCATCAAAGATGGGGCATTTACGAATCCCAAAATTCTGGTTGCAGTCTTTAATGCAACGGAGGTTCTCTTGGAATCTGCCATCTTGTTGCTTACTGCAATGTATCCGATACGCTCTCCTGGAAGAGACAAGGATTTACTAAAGGAGTAGCATACGAAGGTATTATCGTAATACTTGGTTACAAAGTAATGCTTTGCTCCATCGTATAAAAGCTCACGATAAGGTTCATCGGAAATCAGATAAATCTCATGTCCCAATTCCTTCTGCTTCTCATTTAAAATCTCTGCAATCTGAATTAACGTATCCTCTTTGTAAACCACACCGGATGGATTGTTTGGGGTGTTAATGATTACTGCCTTGGTCTTAGCGGTAATCTTTGCCTTAAACTCCTCCATATCCGGCTGGAAGTTCTCAAGATTTGGTTTTACCACTACCGGCACACCATAGTAATTGCCAATGTAGTGTACATATTCACTGAAGAACGGTGCAAAAACAATTACCTCATCCTCAGGATCCAATACAGTACGAAGAACCGTATTTAATGCTCCACCGGCACCTACGGTCATGGTAATATTTCCCGGTTCAAAATCCGTGCCAAAACGCTCATTCAAATTCTTGGCAATGGCTTCTCTGACTCCGGCAATACCGGCATTGTCCGTGTAGCTATGAAGCTTTAAAGAATCCGTGGTCTCAATAAGCTTCACAATGGTGTCGTCGAACTTCTTCGGTGCACGGGTTGCCGGATTTCCAAGGCTGAAATCAAATACATTCTCCTCGCCAATCTCAGCAGCAAGCTTCACGCCATACTCAAATACTTCACGAATAGCGGAGCTGTTACCCAGTGCTTTTTCCATACTTTTAGATAACATAGATGTATACCCCCTGTTTTATTATATTTCAAGCGTTCCCCCAATCGGACCGCTTAAACTCAAGCTGTCTTTTTCTTTTTGTCCTTCTCTTTATCCTTGTCCTTTTCTTTGTCTTTATCCTTCTTCTTGTCCTTATCCTTCTCTTTATCCTTGTCTTTGTCCTTCTCTTCCTGACTCTTAGGCTCCGTACCCGGAAGCTCGTAAACTACAATAGCCTCTCCCGGAGTCACATAGGAAAAAATCGTCTCTGCAGAATGAAGAGGAAGGTTAATGCATCCGTGGGAGCCTGACGTTTTGTAAATATCCCCACCAAAACGGCTTCTCCAGGTTGCATCGTGCATTCCGATATTTCCATCAAAAGGCATCCAGAAACTTACCGGTGTTTCATAGTCATCTCCACGTAAAACCGCATTTCTCTCCTTGTATTTCAAACTGTTAATACCAAGGCGGGTTCCGTTTCCACGAGATGTATTACCGGACACAAAATCCGTTTCAAACACCTTGTTTCCTTTATGATAAACAAAAAGATGCTGAGCTGTCAAATTAATTTCCACATAACTGCCGCCGTAATCCTGAGTACCATGGCTGGCAGCCTTCTTGGTAAAATAAGGTTCTCTGACTTCAACCGTTTGATTCTTGATAGCCTTCTTTAATGCTTTTTCTTCCTTCTCACGGTTAACTTTCCAACCATAATCTCCTCTGGAAATAGTAACACTGGCACCGTAAGAGGTCTTAAAGCTACGCTTCTGCCAAAGAGTGGAATATGTATGATCCACCTTCTCTGCAAATTTCGCAATGTCGGATTTCTTCAGTTTCACTTCTCCATCTTCTTTAAAAACCAACATCTTACGAATTGCATCCGCATCAAAGCATAATTGTGTGCTTCCATCATCATAGGTTACAGAAGTCTTCAGGTAAGAATTGGCTGTGTCTTTCTTCTTCATCAGCAACTCATTATCCGCATAAACCTCCGGGTTCTGATAGCACTGCTCTTTTTCCAAATCCAGAGTCTCATCCATAACTTTAACCGACTTCCGGATTAATTCCTCCACCTTGGAAGCATCTAAGGTAGTTCCCATAACCTCCGGCACAATCTCGTAGCATTTATTCTCTTTGCGATACTCCAAATAAGCATCCTTGGGCGCAACCTGTTTAGACTCACTCATACACTGCAGGTTCTTTATAATTTCCTGAAGCTTACCCTCGTCATATTTTACAGCCTGCTTCTCAATCTCCTGTTTTGTAAAAAAATGTACCGGCCAAGCCACTCCGGTCTGCTGACCTAAGGAATCTGCCAAGGACACTGCAAAATCCGGCTCCATATCCAAATCCTTGCCGGAAATGGTTTCCTTCACACCTTCCCTCTCTTTAATGTTCAAGGTATAGGTCCCAATCTCTCGTTTCAGAAGCGCCGCCGTTTCTTTCTCCGTCCGAAACGCCACATCCTTATCTCCGATTACAGTATTGGGATAAAAATGCCATTTAAAATACAGAGACACTCCTGCATAAGCCAAAATCAGCACGCCTGCCAGCATGCCTAAGACCCAGCGCCTCTGGGCACCTTTTTCTTCATTTGTACTACTCATTTTCTAACCTTTCTAACAGAACAATTGTCAAAAGGGACTTACCCTTTTGACAACTTATCTTACCTTAATTCCGCCTGTACTGCGCACTTCTCCGAAGCTTGGTGCATACACCAAAAGCCACATGAAGAAGGCCATTCCCAGTCCGGTTAAAACATCAAATACCGAATGCTGCTTAATGAACAATGTGGATAAAATAATAAGTATACTCAATATCCGAGATCCGTGAAGCAGAATCTTCTTTTCGGAAAATGCTTTGCTGTGAGACAGCGCAAGATGCGTTCCCACAGAATTGTAAACGTGGATACTCGGGAACAGATTCGTAGGAGTATCCGAAGCATAGACCATTTTCACCAAGTCGGTAAAAATATTCTCCCGCGGAAATACAATAGGACGGATATAAGATCCGTTGGGGTATACCGTGGAGATAATTAAAAATACTGTCATTCCCGTAAACAGGAACATGCACATTTTCTTAAAGTCCTCTTTGTCGTGTAAAAAGAAATACACCAAAGGAACACTGACATAGGCAAACCACAAAAGATACGGAACAACAAAGTATTCCACAAAGGGAATGTAATCATCCAGCACCATGTGTACGATATGAAAATGTCTTGTTACATGCTGTTCCACAAAACCAAACCACGGGAAATAAATAAGCGCATACAAAAATAAAAGCCCATGTCTGTAGTCGTGGCAAAGTCTTCTAATCTTCTGCAAGGTTGTGCCTCCTTTCTGTTCCATATTCCATTCAAGTATAGCACACCTTACTAAAAGAAACAACCGAAATGTGTCCTTTTTATGGCTGACTCTCTTTCTCTTTTTCCTGCATAATCGCTTCGTTTAATGAAAGCATTTTATCATCCATCATAGACACGAAGCTGGCGCATTCTCGAAGCTCCCGGCTAATGTATTCCGGAGCATTGCCTTCGAATTTGTAATAAATCTTGTGTTCTAAGCTCGCCCAAAAGTCCATGGCAATGGTTCGTATCTGAATTTCCACCTGTGTATTCACCATTCGGTCCGACAAATGGATGGGTACCTTAACATTCATATGAAAGCTTTTATATCCGCTTTCCTTGGGATTCTTAATGTAGTCCTTAACGGAAACCACTGTCAAGTCATCCTGGGCGCCAATAATATCCACCATTTTGTAGATATCCGGAGTAAAAGAACAAACAATCCGCACTCCCGCAATGTCGTCCAACTCCGTTACAATATTTTCCAGGGACGGTTTAATTCCCTTCCGATGCATTTTCTCCCGAATACTGTTATCCGATTTCACTCTGGATTTCACATATTCAATGGGATTATAATTGTGTGTCTGCTTAAATTCATCGTTCAAAATTTCCAGCTTCGTAACCACCTTCTTAATTGCTGCCGAGTACAAAAGCTGTACGGTTTTCAGGTCTCCTTTTTCTTCACGTATCAGATCAATCATTTCCATATCCGGTCTACCTCCTTTATGTCAAATAAACTCTCTAAGCTCTATCCCTCGTCCAAAATCTCTATCTCCAGGTAATCAAAAGGAATTTCCTCAATAAAATTGTCCTGGGAAAACCGGGTCTTGGCGTTTCTTTTGAATTCTCTGATATTACTGTCCAACCAGATGGGAACACTAAGATCAAACTCATAGCATGCCCATTTTAAACCATCCATAATTAAATGGGTTCGGGTGTCAATAACCTCTTTCTCAAAAGTCAAATCTGTCAGCAGTCGGTTATCCTTCCACTGTTTTATCCATAGTCGAAACATCTTTCCCTCATCTTTCCGGTTTCTTGCATCTGATTCTAAGCCTGTACATCCCGCTGCCGCTTGCATTCATACATCATAACCGATGCTGCAATAGCTGCATTTAAGGATTCCACCTGTCCCTCCATGGGTATTTTTACATAGGTGTCTGCCAAAGCTGCCACCTCTTCCGACAGTCCGTTACCTTCGTTTCCGATAAAAAAGGCCGTGGGTCCCAAAAACTCTTCCCGGTAAAAATCCTTTTGGCCTTTCAGGTGGGCAGCATAAGTATGGATTCCCCGCTCCTTCATTTTTGCAATGGTAGCGGTCAAATCTTCCGTAATTAAAAAGGGAATGCGGTAAATAGAACCCATGGTGGCCCGAATGGTCTTGGGATTAAAAATATCCACCGTATTTTTGTTCATCACCACGCCTGTAAGCCCTGCACCTTCGCCGGTACGAATCATGGTTCCCAAATTCCCCGGATCCTGAATGGTATCCAGAACCAGAATCAGCGGCGTTTTTTCCTTATGGTCAAACACCTGCTCCTCCCTCCATTCAGGAAAATGTACCAGAGTTAAAATCCCCTGAGGTGTAAGTGTATCACAGACCTGTGAGAATATTTTGTCGGATACTACCTGACATTCTCTCTTTTTTTGTAAAAGCACCTGCCGCCCTTCCTCAGAGTTATAAAAACTCTCGGATACATATACCTCTGCAATCTGCTTATCCGGTGCTTCCAAAAACATTTTTACTCCCTCCACAGCAAAAAGACCCGCTTTTTTCCGGGCCTTTGCTTTGGTATTGAGTTGCATAATCTGCTTTATCTGCTTGTTTTCAATACTTGTTATCATGTTCTACCTATTCCGAGAAGGATTTGAATACTTCAAACATATACTCATCCACGCTCTTCTTCATTTCCAGCGCTTCGTTGATATCAAAATCAATAAAGTCGCCGTTCTTGTGGGCAACTACACGGTTGGATTTGCCTTCCAGAAGAAGGTCCACCGCTTTCGCTCCCATAATAGAGGCATACACACGGTCCTTACAGGTAGGGTTTCCGCCTCGCTGCATGTGACCTAAAATGGTTGCACGGGTCTCCATGCCGGTCTCTGCCTCAATACGACGTGCCATACTCTGAGACTCACCAATACCTTCTGCATTGATAATGATATGGTGTTTCTTTCCTCTTGCTCTTGCTTCTTTAATATGATTAATAATCTTTACTTCGTTATAATCGTACTTCTCAGGGATTAACAAATCCTCTGCACCATTGGCGATGGCACACCACATAGCCAGATGTCCGGCATGACGTCCCATAACTTCAATAATACTGCAGCGTACATGAGAGGTTGAAGTATCACGCACTTTATCAATTGCCTCCATAGCTGTATTTAATGCAGTATCAAAACCGATGGTATAATCGGTGCAGGCAATATCCAGGTCAATGGTGGCTGGGATGCCTATGGTATTAATTCCAAGGCTTGCCAGTCGGTGTGCACCACGGAAGGAACCATCTCCTCCGATTACTACAATACCGTCAATTCCATGGTTTTTGCAGATTTCCGCACCGTGCTTGGAAATATCCGGATCCTTAAACTCCAGACAACGGGCAGTCTGTAAAATTGTTCCGCCTCGTCCGATGGTATCCGATACATCTCTACCCTGCATCTCAAAAAAGTCCTCTGCTAAAAGTCCTGCAAATCCACGACGGATTCCGATAACCTTAACTCCTTTTGCCAACGCTCTTCGCACTACCGCACGAGTCGCAGCATTCATTCCCGGAGCATCGCCTCCGCTGGTTAATACACCAATCGTTTTAATTTTGTTTGCCATATTTTATCGCCTCCACTTCTTTACTATGATACCACGCTAATTTCAAATGTGCAATGTTTCCACAAAAACCTCACTTTTTAAACTTTACCGGTTTCCTGTGAGCATGGAACGTTCCGTCACTTTTACCGCATCGGAACCCAAAAAGTTTTTTAATTTTTTCATGGTTTCCTCGTCAGCCAGGATATTTCGGTTAGGTGGCAGCTTCTTTTTGGCCTTTTCCTTTTCCAGATAAATGACAATCTCATCCTTGCCATCCGACTGGGTTAACAAGGCAAAAAGATCCTCACTCTTTGCATCATAATCCGCCTTATCCGGGAATTTCAGCCATACTGTTCTTGCCACATCCTCAAAGGGAATAATGGCTTCGCAAATCAGCTTGGCATTTTTGTCTTCCTCCGCATTCACCCGTCCCCGGACGAAAATCTTGGAATCCTCTCCGATAAATTGCTGATATTTCTCGTATTCCCGCGGAAAAATTACAATTTCCAAGGTTCCCACCAAATCTTCCAACACCAGGAAAGCCATGGTTTTATTATTTTTGGTATATTTAATAACTTTTTCAAGAACCATACCCCCCACCATAGCAGAAGCACCGTCTCTTACCCGATGTTCCAGATTTTCCTCATCCAACAGGAAATCATTGGTGGTATTGGTAATGTTCCTTTTCAGCTTCTCTTCGTAGGCATCCAGCGGGTGTCCGGAAATGTAAACCCCCAGCACCTCTTTTTCATTGGCCAAAAGCTCTTCTCTTTCATATTCCTCCACATCCGGAATCTTCACTTCGTAATTCTTCTTCTCCTCTTCGGATGCAAAGTCAAAAAGACTCATTTGGCCTGCCAGATTGCTCTTTTTCTCCTGATTGGTCTGATCCATCATACTTGGATAAACCAACATGGCAGCCCGCCTTTTAATGTTTAAGGAGTCAAAAGCCCCTGCCCGAATGAAATTCTCCACGGCTCGCTTATTCACTTCCCGGCCGCCCATTCGCTCAATGAACTCCGCCAAGGACCGATACTGTCCGTAATTGGTTCTGTCCTCTACAATGGCATCAATTACCGGACGTCCGATACTCTTAATGGCAGAAAGTCCGTATCGGATTTTGCCGTTTTGTACGGAGAAAACCGCTTCTCCCTCATTAATATCCGGAGGCAAAACTTCAATTTCCATCTGTCGGCATACCTGAATATATTCGGAAACCTTGCTGGCGTTTCCCAAAACAGAGGTCATAAGAGCCGCCATAAATTCCACCGGATAATAGTATTTCAGCCATGCGGTCTGGAAAGCCACCACCGCATATCCCGCAGCATGGGATTTGTTAAAAGCGTATTTGGCGAAATCCGTCATCTCGTCATAAATATGGTTGGCAATTTTTTCATCAATGCCGTTGGCAATACAACCCTTTACCCCTTCTTCTTCGTTACCGTAAACAAAGCTTTTCCGCTCTTTTTCCATAACGGATGCTTTTTTCTTACTCATGGCACGGCGCACCAAATCGCTTCGTCCCCAGGAATATCCCGCCAAATCACGAACGATCTGCATAACCTGCTCCTGATAAACAATGCAACCATAGGTTGGTTTTAAAATTGGTTCCAATTGAGGGCACTCATAGGTAACCTCTTCCGGATGGTTTTTACCCTTAATATAATTAGGGATAAAGTCCATTGGTCCCGGTCGATATAAAGAAATTCCCGCAATAAGATCCTCCAATGCCTGGGGTTTTAATTCCTTCATGAAACTGGTCATTCCCGCACTTTCCAGCTGGAACACACCCATGGTTTTGCCGGCACCGATCATGGAAAGCACCGCTTTATCGTTATAATCAATGCTATTAATATCTATATCCACGCCCTGACTGGCCTTGGCGTTTTTGATAGTATTCTGGATTACCGACAGAGTTCTAAGTCCCAGGAAATCCATTTTCAAAAGCCCCAGTTCTTCCAACGTAGTCATGGTATACTGGGTGGTCACGGAACCGTCTGCCGCTTTGGACAAGGGCACGTATTCATCCACCGGCAATTTACTGATTACCACTCCCGCCGCATGCATGGAGGTATGGCGGGGCAATCCTTCCAGACGCATAGACATATCGATGAGTTTTTTCACGCTCTCATCTTCATCATACATCTTCTTCAAATCCGGATTCATGGTCAGCGCCTTACTGATGGTCATGTTCAATTCATTGGGAATTGCTTTGCTGATGGTATCCACAAAGGCATAAGGCAAATCCATAACACGACCCACATCCCGGATGGAGTTTTTGGCTCCCAGAGTTCCAAAGGTAACAATCTGCACCACCTTCTCTTTTCCGTAAAGATCCACCACGTAATCAATAACATCCTGTCGTCCCACATCACTGATATCCACATCAATATCCGGCATAGTGACACGCTCCGGATTTAGGAATCGTTCAAAAATCAAATTATATTGCAACGGTTCAATATCCGTAATTCCCAAGGTGTAGGAAACCACGCTTCCGGCAGCACTGCCTCGTCCCGGTCCCACCATAATGTCATGCTCTTTGGCATAATGGATAAAATCCCACACAATCAAAAAGTAATCCACGTAACCCATGCTGTGAATGGTATTTAATTCAAAATCAAGCTGAGGTTTTACCTCCTCCCAACTTTCAGGATATCGCTTTTTCAGTCCTTCCAAACAAAGCTTATTTAAGTATTCCCAGCTGTTATACCCCTCCGGAACCGGATACTGGGGCAGCTTGTACACACCAAACTCAATCTCCACATTGCAACGTTTCGCAATTTTATCCGTATTTTCCAAAGCCTGAAGCGCATAGGGAAAAAGTGTCTGCATTTCTTCTTCGGACTTAATGTAATACTGTCCCCCTTCATAACGCAGACGATTCTCATCCGACAGCTTCTTTCCGGTCTGCAAACAAAGTAAAATATCGTGGGGCTCCGCATCCTGTGCCAAGGTATAATGCACGTCGTTGGTTGCCACCAGTTCAATTCCCGTATCCTGACTCAAACGTAAGAGCTGCTGATTAACCTTACGCTGTTCCGGTATTCCGTGATCCTGCAATTCAAGGAAAAAGTTGCCCTTTCCAAAAATCTCCTGATAGTGAAGGGCCGCCTTTTTGGCTTCTTCGTATTCTCCTCTTGCAAGATCCTTTTGCACCTCTCCCGCCAGGCAGGCAGACAGGCAGATAATTCCCTCGTGGTACTCCTGCAACACTTCGTAATCCACACGGGGTTTATAATAAAAGCCTTCTGTAAAGCCTTTTGAAACAATCTTGGTTAAATTCTCGTATCCCTTATTATTTTCGCACAAAAGCACCAGATGGTAATACCGATCATCTCCGGCTCCCGCCTCTCTGTCAAAACGGGATCCCGGTGCCACATATACCTCACAGCCCAAAACCGGACGGATTCCCGCTTCCTTTGCCGCCTTATAAAAATCAATGACGCCGTACATAACGCCATGATCGGTAATGGCAACACTGTCCATGCCCAGTTCTTTTACCCTGGCCACGCATTCCTTTATTTTGTTGGAGCCATCAAGCAGGCTATACTCCGTATGAACGTGCAAATGTGCAAATGCCATGTAGTGCTTCTCCCTTGCTTTTCTCGAAATTTAAGTGTCGTTAAACACTCGTTAAAATACAGTATAGCACATTTTCCCGTACTATGATATAATTATTAAGCGCGTAACGCATGAAACCAAGAGTTAGGAGCATATCACATGAAGAAATTTTTCCGAAAATTAGGACAGGTACTGGTAAGCTTTCTCCCCATCTTAATTACCCTGGGAATTCAGCTTGCCGTAACCATCCCGGTTACCATATATTATTTTGGATTTTTGGGATTTAACGGTCAGTTAAAGAAACAAGAAGGCGTAGACATTATCCAGTGGCTTACGGATTTGATGTTGCATTCCGACTATGCCATTTACGTCACGGTTGTCTGGGGCATTATCAGCATGGTGGTTTTCATCCTCTGGTATCGTCATATTCACGATTCCCGTCGGGATGTTCCGGTAAGAACCATTCTTACCCCTTACGCCATGGGCGGTCTGGCTCTTTTGGTAGTTGGTCTGCAGCTTTCCATTAATTATTTTTACTCTCTTATCGAGCCTTTAATGCCCGGTGTTTTTGAGCAGTACAACGAGGTATTGAGTTTTCCGGACTCTACCCCCATCGGCTTATTAATTCTGATGATTTACGGTGTCATTATTGCGCCTATTCACGAGGAATTTTTAAACCGCGGTGTAACCTTACACTTTGCCAACAAGGCAATGCCTTTCTGGCTTGCCAACCTGTTCCAGGCATTACTGTTCGGACTTTTGCACATGAACCTGGTACAGGGTTCCTATGCCTTTATAGTGGGCATTGTAATCGGTCTGATTTATCGCTCCGCGAAGAATATCTGGATTCCGATTTTCTTCCATATGGCATTTAATCTTTTCGGAACCGTAGTTCCGTTAATGCCGTTAAAGACCTCCACCAGTTCCGCTTATATGCTGGTGGGACTTATCGGTGTAGCCATAGCCGTATCCGGCGGAGTCCTTTATCATACCTCCCTGCGAATTCGGGAGTAGCTTCATACTATCGATACCGTAAAATAAAGCAGGAGTTATACTTGCTGACGGGACCTTGGAAAACGTCGGCACTTAGGTGCCGAGAAGCGGCGCCTTAGTACCGTTACGTTTTCCGCGGAGCGAAAGCGTTCCCGTAGCAACGTATAACTCCTGCTTCTTATTCTACTGTATCGGTTTCAACTCCCAAATCTCATCCACATACTCCTGAATGGTTCTGTCGGAAGAGAACTTACCGGAGCAAGCCGTGTTCATAATCGCCATTTTTGCCCACTTCTTCTCATCCTGATAGTAAGCATTTATCTTCTCCTGAGCCTGTCTGTAAGACTCAAAATCCTTCAGAATGAAGTAAGTATCCGCAAACATGGAGCTCTTGGTATTCAACAATGAATCATATACTCTACGGAACAATTCCGTATCACTGCCGGAAAATCTTCCGTTAATCAACTGCATAACCACTCTTCGCACATTAGGATCCGTATTAAAAACTTCCATGGGATCGTAATCCCGTACTCGCTCATGTTCAATAACCTCTTCTGCGCTCATACCAAAGATAACTGCATTTTCTTCTCCCATCTCTTCCACCATTTCCACGTTGGCACCGTCCATGGTTCCGATGGTAACAGCTCCGTTTAACATGAACTTCATGTTTCCGGTTCCGGAAGCTTCCTTGCTGGCGGTTGAAATCTGCTCGCTCACATCTGCTGCCGCAAACAAAAGCTCCGCATTGGAAACCTTGTAGTCCTCAATAAATACTACCTTCAGTTTTCCTTTAATGGCCGGATCGTGATTCACCACATCTCCCACCGCATTAATCAGCTTAATGGTAAGTTTTGCATTCTCATACCCCGCAGCCGCTTTTGCACCGAAGATAAAGGTTCTTGGATAAAAGTCCATATCCGGGTGCTCCAGCAACTCATTATACAAGTGGATAACATGTAGAATATTGAGCAACTGACGTTTATACTCATGCAAACGTTTTGCCTGCACGTCAAAAATAGATCTGGGATCTACCTCGATGCCGTTATGCTGGCGAATGTATTCTGCCATGCGAACCTTATTCTTATATTTAATGTTCATGAATTCCTGCTGGGCTTTTTCGTCGTCAGCATAAACCTTCAATTTATTTAATTGGGACAAATCCGTAATCCATTCATCACCAATGTGATCGGTAATCCATTCTGCCAGCAAAGGATTTCCATGCGCCAAAAATCTTCTCTGGGTGATACCGTTGGTTTTATTGGAAAACTTATCCGGCATCATTTCATAGAAGTCCTTTAATTCCCGTTTTTTCAAAATCTCCGTGTGCAGTCTTGCCACACCGTTGACGGAATGGCCTCCTACAATAGCCAGGTTTGCCATACGTACCATGCCGTCATAGATAATAGCCATATTCCGCACTTTATCTCCATCCGACGGGTATTTTTCTTCTATGCGAAGAAGGAACCGACGGTTAATCTCCTCCACAATCTGATAGATTCGCGGAAGCAATCTGGAGAAAATATCAATCGGCCATTTTTCCAACGCTTCGGACATAATGGTATGGTTGGTGTAAGCACAGGTCTTTCTTGTAACCTCCCATGCTTCATCCCAGCTTAAGCCTTCATCGTCCATTAAAATACGCATCAGCTCCGCAACCGCTACCGTTGGGTGAGTATCGTTCATCTGAACAGCCACTTTCTCATAGAGACGACGAATATCCGGATGATTCTTCTTGTATTTCTGCACAATTCGCTGCAAGGATGCAGATACGAAGAAATACTGCTGTTTTAATCGAAGTTCTTTTCCGAAAATGTGATTATCATTGGGGTAAAGCACGTCTACCAGTGTTTTTGCCAGATTTTCCTGGGACACTGCAGACATATAGTCTCCCTTGTCAAAAGAGGAAAGCTGGAACTCTTCCATAGGCTCCGCATCCCAAATCATCAAACTGTTTACAACTCCGTTATTATATCCCAAAATAGGCATATCATACGGGATTGCCCGAACTGCCTGATAGTTTTCATGAATGAATCTGGTTTTTCCGTCCGGCAAACGCTCGGAACGGATATTTCCGCCAAAACTTACAGTCATGGAATGTTCGCTTCGTTTTAACTCAAATGGATATCCGTCTTTTAACCAGTTATCCGGCACTTCCACCTGATAACCGTTCTCAATTTTCTGTTTAAACATTCCGTAATGATAACGAATACCACAGCCGTAAGCCGGGTAGCCTAAGGTTGATAAGGAATCCAAAAAGCATGCCGCCAATCGACCCAAACCACCGTTTCCAAGGGCCGGATCCGGCTCCTCATCCTCGATAACATTTAAGTCAAAGCCCAGCTCATCCATTACTTCTTTCACCTGCTCATAAGCCCTTAAGTTAATCAGGTTATTTCCCAGGGCGCGCCCCATCAAAAACTCCATGGACATGTAATACACCGTCTTTAAGTCCTGCTCCTCTGTCTTTTTCTGGGTGTCCATCCATTGATCAATGATGACCTCCTTCACCGCATAACACAGTGCCTGAAAAATCTCCTGATTGCTGGCTTCCTCTAAATTCTTACGGTACAGCACCTTTATATTATCTTCGATACTTTTTTTAAGTGCTTTTTTTGAAAATGCCTGATTCATTGTTTACCTCCTCTTTTTAAGAGTACCCTTAAATCCCCGACCATATGACAAAAATGGATATTTCGCTGCTCCCGCAACGAAATATCCATTTTGTACGCAACCGGAGACTCTTAGAGCTTACTTACTCCAAGTGTAACATCTTCTCCGTTAATTTTCCATGCTTTTGTATAGCCAATTTGTGATTTTTCTATTAATTCTTCACCCAATACCTCAGAAAGAATGTCATTGCCATACTTCGCAAAGATTTCTGCACATTTTCCTTCTGCCTCGTAGGAAACCTTAATGCGGTCTGTTACCTCAAAGTCTGCTTCCTTACGCATGGTCTGAATCTTGCTGACAATCTCACGCACAAAGCCTTCTTCCAAAAGTTCTTTCGTAAGGTTGCAGTCAAGAACTACGGTAATGTCCATATCATTTTCGGTCATATAGCCTTCCATCTGGGTCATGGTAATAAGAAGATCTTCTTCTGTTAATTTAACCTCGCCGCCGCAAAGAGTAAGAACACCTTCCCGTTTCAGCTCAGCCATTGCTTCGTTTCCGTTGATCTCCTTTAATTCCTTCTGAATGTTGCCAAGCATCTTTCCGTATTTTGGTCCTACGGTCTTAAGCTGTGGCTTGAAGGTATAGTCGGTAAATGCACTGACGTCATCCTTGAATTCTACATTTTTCACATTCAATTCTTCTGCAATAATGTCTACATAGAAAGCGTTCAGGCTGTTTGCCGCTTTTACAAACATGTTACCGATTGGCTGACGGTTCTTGATATTGGCTGCATTTCTGGCTGCACGTCCCATAACAACCACCTTCAGAACCATATCCATGTTGTCTTCCAATTCTTTGTCGATGTATGACTCATTCGCAACCGGGAAGTCACAAAGATGGATACTTTCCATTGCATCCTTATCAATGCTTCTTACCAGGTTCTGGTAAATCTCCTCTGTCATAAACGGAATCATCGGAGCAGACAACTTGCTGACGGTAACCAATGCGGTATACAGCGTCATATAAGCGTTAATCTTATCCTGTTCCATTCCTTTTGCCCAGAAACGTTCACGAGAACGTCTTACATACCAGTTACTCATATCGTCTACGAATTCCTGTAATGCTCTTGCGGTCTCCGGAATACGATAGTTGCCGAGATTCTCATCTACAGTCTTGATTAAGGTATTTAATTTACTGAGCAACCACTTGTCCATAACGGATAATTTATCATAATCCAGACTGTACTTGGTGGCATCAAATTCATCAATATTTGCATACAGTACGAAGAATGCGTAGGTATTCCATAAGGTACCCATGAATTTACGCTGTCCTTCCGCTACCGCATCACCATGGAAACGGTTCGGCAACCATGGTGCAGAGTTAATGTAGAAGTACCAGCGAATAGCATCTGCGCCATATTTTTCCAATGCCTCGAAAGGATCCACCGCATTTCCCTTGGACTTACTCATCTTCTGACCGTTCTCATCCTGCACGTGTCCCAAAACGATAACGTTCTTGTATGGAGACTTGTTAAATAACAGAGTAGAAACTGCCATCAAAGAGTGGAACCATCCACGGGTCTGATCCACTGCCTCGGAGATGAAGTCTGCCGGGAACTGTTTTTCAAACAATTCCTTATTCTCAAAAGGATAGTGATACTGTGCAAAAGGCATTGCTCCGGAATCAAACCAGCAGTCCAAAACTTCCGGTACACGGTGCATGGTCTTTCCGCAATCCGGACATGCAAAGGTTACTTCATCAATAAACGGACGGTGCAGCTCAATCTTAGCATGCTCCTTCTTACCGCTTCTGTTTGCCAGTTCTTCACGGCTTCCAATACACTCTTTATGTCCGCAGTCTTCACACTCCCAGATATTCAGCGGAGTACCCCAGTAACGGTTTCTGGAAATTGCCCAATCCTGAATGTTTTCCAACCAGTTTCCAAAACGACCTTTTCCGATAGATTCCGGAATCCAGTTTACGGTGTTATTATTTCTGATTAAGTCCTCGCGAACCTTGGTTTCTTCAATATACCAGGACTCACGTGCATAATAAATAAGCGGGCTGTCACATCTCCAGCAGTGGGGATACTCATGTTCAAATTTCGGTGCTTCAAACAGTTTGCCGTCTTTTTCCAGATCCTCTAAAATTACCGGATCTGCCTTTTTAACAAATAATCCTGCAAAAGGTGTATCCTCTGTCATTTCACCTTTTTCATTTACAAACTGTACAAATGGAAAGTCGTATTTACGACAAACACGAGCATCGTCTTCACCGAATGCCGGTGCAGTATGTACGATTCCGGTACCATCGGACATGGTTACATAATCATCGCACATTACATAGAATGCTTTCTTTTTCTGTTTATCAGCTACTTCCTTGGTAAATGCATAAAGAGGTTCGTATTCCTTGTACTCCAGCTCTTTTCCTGCAAATTTCTCTAATACTTCGTAAGCTTTGATACCTTCTTCTTCATTAGCCAGTTTGCCAAGTACAGTATCAAGCAAAGCTTCTGCCATATAATAGGTATATCCGTCTGCCGCTTTTACCTTGCAATAGGTATCCTCTGGGTTAACAACCAAGCCTAAGTTGGACGGCAGTGTCCAAGGTGTGGTGGTCCATGCCAGGAAATATGCATCTTCGCCTACTACCTTGAAACGTACAATTGCGGATTTCTCTTTTACCGTCTTATATCCCTGGGAAACCTCTGCCGTGGAAAGAGGAGTTCCACAACGTGGGCAATAAGGAACAATCTTAAATCCCTTGTATAACAAGCCCTTATCCCAGATAGTCTTTAATGCCCACCACTCGGATTCAATATAATCATCATGGTAAGTTACATACGGATTCTCCATATCAGCCCAAAAACCTACAGTACTGGAGAAATCCTCCCACATTCCTTTGTATTTCCATACAGATTCCTTACATTTGTCAATGAAAGGCTCCATTCCGTACTCTTCAATCTGCTCTTTTCCATTTAAACCAAGAAGCTTCTCAACCTCTAATTCCACCGGAAGTCCGTGGGTATCCCATCCGGCCTTTCTTGGAACCATTTTTCCCTTCATGGTCTGATATCTTGGAATCATATCTTTAATAACACGGGTAAGCACGTGTCCGATATGCGGTTTTCCGTTTGCTGTTGGCGGTCCGTCATAGAAGGTATAGGTTTCTCCCTCCTTACGGCTGTCCATACTCTTCTCAAAAATCTTCTCGTCCTTCCAGAACTGTTCTACTTCTTTTTCCCTCTGAACAAAATTCAGATCTGTAGATACTTTCTTGTACATATTCTCCTACCTTTCTGTTCTATGCTACCGCTTTTAACGCGGCAAAAAGTTAAGGCGTTCATCCCAGTAAAAGGAATGAACGCCTAAAAAGTTTCACAACCACCTGTTACTGCCATACTTAGACATGCCGTGGCACTCTGCCATCTCAGCACAATCTGCATACGTGTCCCGGTTAACGGTGGAATGCCGGCAACGCCTACTACCCTATGGGTTCGGGTTGCAACTCAGAAGTGATTTTCCATGCCCGCCTACTTGTACCGGCTCTCACCATCCCGGCTCGCTCAAAGCTTCACCATGGCATGTACTGTCTTCGTCATCGTTTTTGTCTATACTCTAATAATTATAGGAGTTTCCGGCATCAGTGTCAAGGGGAAATCTTGGTTTGTTGCCGGGTGTACACTGCCGGCGGAGATAGATTGTGTCACAATTACCAGGTCGGTGGACTCCGCATCACCCATTTTCTCTTAATCGCTATTTGGGTAGTACAAATCTCCCGGATTTCTTCCCCATATCCGTTTTTTGCATTTGAGGTAGCATAAATCTCTCCGGTTTCTTCCCCATATTTAATGTTTGGGGAAGGCTTTGCACTTTTTTTTACATGTAAAGTGAAATTTTAAATTCCGCTATTTCAGAGGGCAAAAGTGGAATTTACTTTTTCATTTGACCAAAAAAAAACAAAAACTACCTTCCCATTAAAAATCATTTCATAACTCCCCCCATAATACTATGCTTAAAATAAAGAAGCGAGGCATCGTAACTTACTTACGAACCTCGCTTCCTATTATTTATCTTGTGTTTTTTGTTCTGATTTTTATTTCTTTAACCATGCAGTTTCCTTCGGGGTCTTCTTTACAAACGGTCTCTTGATTGCCTGCTTTGCACCGTTCGGAAGAATGTATTTCAGTTTTTCCTCCGCCTTACGCATGGTGGATGCATCCGGGTTATCACGTGTAAGCTTGATAGCATCAAACTCGCAACGGGTAGTACATAATCCGCATCCGATACACTTATTCGGGTCTACGATGGAAGCACCGCATCCAAGACAACGTGCTGTTTCCGCTTTTACCTGTTCCTCGGTAAAGGTCAGCTTCGTGTCGCGGAAAGTAAGCTTTCCATCTTCTGCCTTCTTATATTTTGCTGTCTGTCTTCCGGTGTTGTCATAGTTCTCCACCAGGATATCGTCCTTATCCAACTCGATAAAGTAGTTCGGATCACGACCGATGGTAAGAGAAGAATGCGGCTGCACAAATCTGTGAATGGAGATGGCACCCTCTTTACCGCAAGCAATGGCGTCGATAGCAAAACGCGGTCCGTAGAACATATCTCCTCCAACAAAGATATCCGGAACAGTGGTCTGGAAGGTGATCTTGTCCGCCACTGGAGCCGGTCCCTTAAATTCAACGGCTTCGCCATCCAGCAAGTTGCCCCACTCGGTGCACTGTCCAACAGAAAGAATGACATTGGAACACTCGATGGTCATGGTCTCTTCTTCATTATATTTCGGATCAAAACGACCTTCCGCATTCTTGACCTGTGTACACTTCTTAAATACGATTCCGGTTACCTTTCCGCTCTCGGTGAGGATTTCCTTCGGTCCCCATCCGCCTGCGAATTCGATTCCTTCGGATTCCGCAAGCTCGATCTCTTCCGGTAAAGCCGGCATGATATCGCGGGTTTCCAGAGAAACCTGTGTAACCTTCGGGGAGCCGCAACGGATAGCGGTACGGGATACATCGATCGCCACGTTACCTCCACCGATCACTACGGTGTCACCGTTAAGCTTGTAGGACTCATCATCGATTACGGTATGAAGTAAGTCCACACCTTTCATAACGCCCTCGGCATCCTCGCCCGGAACGTTGATTCCGCGTCCGCCCTGACAACCGATCGCAATGTAAAATGCCTTGTAACCTTCTTCACGAAGTTTTTTGATGGTGATGTCTTTTCCCACTTCCACGCCAAGGCGAACGTCAACGCCCATCTTGCGAAGCACATCCACCTCTGCCTCGATCACATCTTTTTCCATAACAAAGGACGGGATACCGTAGGTAACCATTCCTCCCGGCTTCTTGTTTTTATCAAATAAGGTTGGTTTGTAACCTTTTTCTGCCAAATAGTATGCACAGGAAATACCTGCAGGGCCGGCTCCGATAATGGCAATCTTCTCATCGAAATCACCCAGAAGCTTCGGAACTACCTTCGGTGCCACGTACGGATTGTCACTCTTCATATCCTGCATGGCAATAAACTTCTTAACTTCGTCGATTGCCAATGCCTCGTCGATGGTGCCACGGGTGCAGGCATCCTCACAACGACGGTTACATACGTGTCCGCAGACCGCCGGAAGCGGATTGTATTTCTTGATCAACGCAAGGGCTTCGGTATATCTTCCCTGGGCTGCCATTTTCAGATAACCCTGTACCGGAATGTGTGCCGGACAGGCGGTTTTACAAGGAGCAGTACCGGTCTTGTGGGTGTTGATACGGTTGATGTCACGATAATCCTCCGTCCACATTTCCTGAGACCACTTCTGCTCGCTTGGAAGCGGCATCTTCGGATACACAACTTCCGTTCCGTCTTTTTTACAGAGCTTCTGTCCCAGGGTTGCGGCTCCTGCCGGACAAACCTCCACACAACGTCCGCAGGCAACGCAGTTTTCCTTGTCTACGTGCGCAACGTATGCAGAACGGGACATATTCGGTGTATTGAATAACTGTGAAGTACGAAGTGCATAGCACACGTTTACGTTACAGTTACAGATCGCAAAGATTTTTTCCTCACCGTCAATATTGGTGATCTGATGTACAAAACCGTTATCCTCAGCTTTCTGGAGGATTTCCATTACCTCGTCACGGGTAATGTAGCGTCCGCCCTTGTTGGTTTCCACTACCCATTCCGCCATATCGCCTACTGCAATACACCAGCCTTCCGGATCGTCCGCACAGCCCTGATCAAAGGTCTTACGGGACTTTCTGCAGGAACAGGGAGATGCGGCATAGCGTCCCTCGTACTTGTCAAGCCAATGGGTGATATGCTCAAGGCTTGCAGAATTATTCTCCATGCCAATTGCTTTTTCCACCGGAATAACGTGCATTCCGACTCCGGCGCCACCCATGGGAACCATGTGGGTAAGACCTTCCAACGGAATACGGCTCATACGCTCAAAAAACGCGCCGACTTCCGGATGCTTCTCGATCACATCAGGGTTCATATTTCCGAACTCTGCGGAACCCGGCACATACATGGGAAGTACGTACTGTCTTTCCCGCTTCGGATTCTCGTAGTTGTATTCGATAATGCCGTAATAAGCCATTTCATCCAGCTGCTTCTGCAATTCCTCATCCGAATACTCCGGACAAAGAGCTTTGATCTGCGGAAACGTCTTCGGCTTCCGCTTTTCCAGCTTGATGGCGATCTCGCACTGCTCGTCGGTTACCAGATTATAAATGCCCCAGTATTCCGGGCTTTCCTTGGTAATCTTTTCTTTTCCGAGCTTCACCGCAGCTCTGTCGGTGATAGCTTTTGCCAGTCTTGCCAGAGGCTCCCTAAAGGGTGCATCCATGTCCACACAATCCGGGATGATTCCGGCTCTCGGGTCCTTTTTGTTACGATTCGGATCCAGTGAATAAGGTGTCATCAAATCTTTCTGATTCATATTCTTTCCTCCCGCGTTTCTCGCGTAAACTCCCCTTCATGGGTGAGCTGTTTTCTGTTGTATATTAACTTAAATATAGCATTTTTTTATGCAGTATGATATTATAATCGTATACACTTTTATCACAATCGTATAAGTTCACGAAAGGTTCGTAAGGAGTTTCCTATGAAGGATAAAACAAAGCTGCTAAAAAACATCGATCTTCTTAGTCTGGTCACTCAGGCGCCCATTTCTCTGGTTTCCCGAGAAGGGGACACCCTGTATTGCCCAATGATGGAGGAGCATCATTTTCTCAGTAAGGATATGGCTGCCTCCCTTCTGGAAGCCTATGAGAAAAAGCATCTTCCGGAAGATGCACCCTTTATCCACCTGTTCTCTCTGTCAGTTTTGCAGGGAGTAGTGCGCATATCGGAAGCAGAATTTCTTTTTGTCGGCCCGGTGTGTATCACCCATACTTCGTTGGAGGGCTCACTTGCCGCCTTTCGGGACATTACCACCAACGAAGAGGCTATACGGTTGCATGGGGTACTGGAGAAATTCGTTCCCATCGATTTCTTCCGTTTTGCCGGAATTCTGGCTGCCCTCAGCAACAATCATAACGACACGGATTTCACTCCGTCGGATGTCATCAATCTGAATTTTATGCAGAATATCAAGGCAAAACCCTTTGATCTGACGGGCTATGCGACGGCTCAGACCGTTCCCATCGCCTCCATTCATTTTTTCCTGCAAACTCTGTACTCCATTATTTCTTCCGGAAACATGGATGCCCTTGTAAAACATTGGCAGGATAATCTGATGAATACCTTAATCAACCTGCATCTGCATGTGGAGGACATGAATTTCCTGTTCATCCCATTTTTCACCTATATGATGCAGGGTGCGCTGAAGGGCGGCGCCGACATTCAGGTCTGCTTTGATACCTACGTGGGACAGGCCCAACGTTTCAAGCAATGCCGCAGTTTTATCGAATGCATCACCGAACTGAAGCGCTCCTCCTACGAATACTGCAATCTGGTAAGGGATAGCGCAGTTCTCGACTATCTTCCGGATGTGTGCGACCTGTGCATCAGCTATATCAACGACCATATTTCGGAAAAAATAACGGTGGATCATCTGACTCATATCAGCGGAATCCACCGGAACAAACTGTATGATATTTTTCGGGCGAATTTTGACATGACCATTTCAGAATACATCGAACGGGAGCGGTTACGCCGGGCAGTGGTCTATCTGGAATCCTCCAACTATACGATTTCCGAGATTGCCACCACCATGGGCTATTCCAGTCAGAGTCATTTTATTACGGTTTTCAAGAAAAACTTCGACTGCACGCCTACGGAATACCGGCGGCAGAAAAAGTAGCGTTTCTACATCAGCGCTTTCCACTCTTCCTCACGAAAGCCTGGGAAAACACCATTTCCCGTTACCAACAACGGACGTTTTACCAGCATGCCGTCTGACGCAAGAAGCTTGTACATCTCGTCTTCGCTCATGTCCGGCAGTTTCTTGGAAAGCTCCATCTCTCGGTAAAGCTGTCCGCTGGTATTAAAGAACGTAAAGTGAAATTTTAAATTCCGCTATTTCAGATAAAAAATCAGAGGGCAAAAGTGGAATTTACTTTTTCATTTGACCACATTTTTTTCATCCCACTCTTAAATTCTCACTTTCCGGGATAGATACAGCCCTTATTTTTACCACCCGGATTATAATTTCGCTGTTTTGGGAATTCCACCCCTATCTCTCCAACCACTTCTCCAATTTCTGTCTTACCAATTTCACATCCAAAGAGCGCCCCTCCAATTCCATTGAAAAGAAAACATCCTCGCCTAACAGATAGCCGCTTCTCTCATAATCATTTATCCGAATATAATTCTTAATGGCATAATCCGGCTTGTCCAGTCGCCCGAAGTGTTCCCAGTAAACAGATTTCCGGGTTTTAACGTTAAACAGCATAAAGTCCGGACAGATTTCCTTATTTTTCAATCGCAGTCTAGTTTCATAAACATATGGGATATCCATGCTGTTAAAAAGATCCGCCAAAATCTTTTCGGATTTTGAACGTACCAACTCGCCACGTTGGGTTTCATAAGTTTCTGCTTTGGGAACCTCATTCTGGTCCCCCGGATGCTCCAACCTCCACTTTTCAATTGCCTGCTGGTCCGATAAAACCATACCCTCGGATATTTCTTACCTTAATCCTGCCTTTCGGCATCTCCGGACTTTTCGCCATATCTGCAGCGATTCTTTTTTCTAATTGTTTTAATTTCCCTACCTGCTCCTTCATTCGTTTCTCGTAACTTTGCACATTTCCTCCATTCCCCGCATATCAGATGCAGTTTTAAATTTTCTCGTGAGTTATGGCCATCTGCAGATAAAACAAAATAACAAGAAAAACTATGCAACCAATCTGATTACATAGTTTCCTAAACATTATCCTTCTACACACTGTTCGGCCTGCGGCTGTTTCTCCCGGAAAATAATTTGGAAGATAAAGCGTACCACCGGTCCACAGTAGAATAGCTGATATAAAAGCGCCATAGGGAAATTCATTCCCCAGGTCTGCACCCAAGTTCCGAATGATGGATTTTCTTTAAAAAGAATGGTTGCTACAAGGCTCATAATAGGGCACATGATGCAACAAATGCAAATAGAAATCGCATAGGTAATTACCTGTGGACGATCAGTAGGGCGAACCACTTTAAAAGCAAGGGCTCCCGCCACTTTTCCCACTACAAATATCTCTAAACAAAATGCAATGGGCACCATAATAGGCAATTCCTGTAAGGCAATAAGAAATGTTTCATTCTTCATGCCTCCCATGTTTAAGGCCACATTGTATACCACCATTCCGTATACCATAATTGTAGCCATTAAGATTGTAAAAACGACATTTTGAAATTTTGTCTTTGGCATAATAACAAATCCTCCTAAAATTAAAAATAGAAATGTGTTGTTCGTTATCATCCCAAAGGAGTGTGCGTTTCCAATCTAAACCATTTTTGCTGCAGAAATTATTCTACCAGAAAAAATCATTCTTCGTAAGCATGTTTTTAAAAAAGTACGCAAAAACCCGGCATCCGCACAAGCGAACACCGGGTAAAAATCTTATCCCCAGAAGGATGTAATCTGTCCGTAAACAATGAGTACCATGAAAATCGGTCCCAGAAAACGAATACAGAATCTATACAATCCTCTTGACTTGAAGCCGGAACCTTTCTCCACTTCATCGTCTATGTATTTCGGCACTATCCAGCCCAGCAAAATTGCCATAATCAAACCGGTTAGCGGCATCAGCACACCTTCCGCAATGGCATCCCAAACATCCAATACATCCGGCTGTCCTAAAATATGGAACCAGGAAACCGTTTTGGCTGCACCAAGACAATCCAATGTGGTAAGAGCATTGCCAATCAGCGCCCAAGCTCCCATAATCAGGGTTACCTTCAAACGGCTTGCAGGTTTGCCGGCCTTGATTCTGCTATCCAAAATTGCGGAAATACCACCCTCCATCATTCCGATGGAAGAAGATAAAGCTGCAAAGAATACCAGTAACCAGAATAAGAATCCAAAAATCTTGCCTCCCGCCATGCTGTTAAATACAGTCTGCATGGAGATAAACAACAGTCCCGGACCAGCTCCCGGAGCGATACCAAAAGCAGTACATGCAGGCATAATTGCCATACCTGCCAAAATCGCAACTACAGAGTCACCGATGGCAATAACAGCAGCATCTTTCTCCAGGTTCTCGTTCTTACCAAGATAGGAACCGTAAGCAATCAAACATCCGGATGCCAGAGACAGGGAGAAAAACATCTGTCCGCCCGCCAACTTCAGAGTGCTGAAGAAATCCGATGCCGAATCCATTCCGTCAAGATGCGGTTTGAATAAAAAGGCCAGACCTTCACCCGCGCCGTCTAATGTACACGCGCGAATTACAATAACCACCAGCATTACAAACAATGCAGGCATTGCGATTTTACAGAACTTCTCGATACCGCCGGAAACACCGCCCAGCACGATTACCACCGTTAAAACCAGGAATACAATCATCCAAATCAACGCTTCTGAACCGTTGCTTAAAAGCGAAGAATTGAAAAACGCTTCCGGATCCACGCTTTTGCCGCCGAAGGCCATTACGGAATATACCAGATACTTCATAATGTAGCCGCCGAAGGTACAGTAAAAAGCTACGAGAAAAAATGGTACTGCGGTCTGCAATACACCGTTGAATTTAAACTTCGGATGTACCTCGTTGTACGCCTCAATCGCTGCTTTCTGTGATTTCCGTCCTACCGCGATTTCTGCCAGTAAAAGCGGATATCCCACTGTTACCAAAAGAATCAGGTAAATCACCAAAAAAGCAAATCCTCCACCCAGTCCCATCTTATAGGGGAAGGACCATAGATTTCCCAAACCTACTGCGGAACCAAGTGCAGCCATCAGGAATCCAAAGTTCGAGTTAAATTGACCTTTGCCTTGTTCCATTTTAGAACCCCTCCTTATTATGATTTATAGTCGGTGATGAAGCCCCCGTCGCTTATGTATTCATCATCTCGACACAGTTTATTAACATCTAAATCATATCACAGGGAAAGTTGTTTTACAAGTCAAAAATTTCGTGCCTTTTTACAGTCATTTTCACTTTTTCTGTTTTATCGTTTGCTTTTACTCGTAAATTCGCTCTGCAATTATTACAAGTCGGTGAGTCGCAACATAAATAGGCGTACAGGTGTAGAGGGTAAGCTGCTCATTTGGGGTATTTTCCAAAATGGAAACCTCGGTAGGCTCCACCACTTTTACCTCTTTTACCCGATAGGCAAAGGTGTCGGTGAGGGTATCCACATACAAAAGGTCTCCCACTTCCATTTCATCTAATCGGTTAAAAAATTTACCGAAGGTATAATTCCGGTGGCCTGCAATTACGCAGTTGCCCACTGTTCCCGGAAGCACCGTATCCGGTTCGTGTCCTAGCGATGCCGCCAGCGCACTTTTGGTCACCCCTTCTTTTACGGGATCGGCAGAATCAATTCGGGGAATCCGCAGGACGCAAAGTACTCCTTCCGGAAGTTCTGCTCCTGCTTTTTTTTCTTTCTTCCCAGCATCTGCATCCGCATCGTCGGATGTATTCTCCCCGGAAGAATTTTTTTTTGCTTTTTCACGTGCCTTATCAAAGGCTTCAATCTGCTTTTGCTTTGCCCGATATTGCATGTAATTTATGCCAAAGGAGCCAGCTATAAGCATGGCTCCTATGACAATCAATATCGTTGCAAAAAAGCTAAGTTTCGATCTTACTTTTTGCATTTTTTCTTATCCTGTTCAAAAATCTTCAATAAGCATCCGATTAAAAGGAAGAGCAATCCAAGTCCGTAAGACATCATGGTTCCCATGAAGCCGCCGGTCTTTGCAAGACGACGCTGTTTATCTGCTGTGCTCTTGCTGTCATCACTATCTTTCGTATGCTTCTTATTATTTGTATCTCCGCCATTCTTATCCTGACGGCCGTTACCCTGATTCTTTTTATCTACAGATGGCTTATCCTTGGAATCAGAATCATCCTTTTTGTTATGGTGAGAGTCATCATCCTTCTCATCGGAATCTTCCGTACCGGTAGATGGTTCGGTATCATCTTTATCACCGCCCGGTCTCGGCTCTTCTGTTCCGCTGTCCTCAGCCGTGGTGCCGCCTCCGGTGGAAGCGCCGCCTTCACCTGAACCTTCTCCGGTAGAACCGCCGCCTCCGGTAGAACCACCACCGCCGGTAGAACCACCGCCTCCGATGGAACCGCCACCGCCGCCGGATGTCGACTTCTTGCGGTATTTCAGATGAACAGTCTTATCCGCCTGTTTTGTATAAGTGCCGTCTGTCTGTTTTACATAAACGCTGTTATCACTACCGATTTTGAAGTATACCGGCTCGATAGGTTCATATCCTTCCGGTGCTTTTACTTCTTCAATACGATAGATAGTCTGGTAATGAACCGGTTTGGAAATCGGGCTTTCATCCGCAAACTGAAGTTCATGCTCAACAGTTTCTACATGATCCACGTAAATCTTAAATTCTCCACCCGGAAGTAATTTTGCTGTATCTTCTTCCTCTTCCTGGATGTGGTAAGCATCCGCAGGGGTTGTAACGGTGGCATCCACCTTATTTACAACCTTGATTACCGGGTCGTCCTGTTTTTCATATGCATGTGTTGTTTCATTATAGATTTGCAATCCTTCATCCGTAATTTTAAAGCGAACAGTAATGGTTTCATCTTCAAAACCGGTAGGATTGATTACTTCAGTATATGCGAATTCCTCATCCTTTGGCAGATAAATGACATCAGCTGAAGTTTTCGTTTCTCCGGTAATTTCAGGATATACGGAACTACTATGATATGGGGTGATTTTAAATTGTGCCCCCTCCAACTGCTCTTCCTGGTTCTCTGAAACTGTTTTGATAGTCACCGGAAGCAATCCGCTTTTTGCATCCACCATGGTGATTTCACCACTGCTCTCCAGCTTAAATGCATGATCTGTAGCATCAAAAACATAAAGCTGATCTGTATCTGCGTCTCTTAAAATTTTAAAGGAGATTGCATCGGCCTGGGAATAGTTTTCCGGAACTTTTGTTTCCTGGATTGTATATTCCTGTCCATAAGATAAATCGGTCACTTTATGTCCGGTTCCATCCGTAGTAAATTCCTCAACTGTCTGAGCAATTCCGTGGGAGTCCGGTGTTGTCACAAGCAATTTAGCACCGGAAAGCATGTTACCTTCGTTATCTTTCTTGTTAATTGTAACGCTTGTACGTTTAATTCTAAATACAGCTGTTTGTTTATTGTCCTTACCGGTTGTGGAAGTTGTAAGTGTCTTTTCCTCATTCTGTAACACCACATTTTCCGGAAGACTGTCTTTATCTACCCGTACAGTATAAGTCGTGTTTTGCGTGAAGCTTCCTACACTGACTGCCTCACCATCTTTATCAGTAGATATAACCGCAACCAGCTTATCTGCTCCATCATAAACGTTAAAAACAACATTCTTATATTTCAAAGGCGTGCTACCGTCATCGGAAATGATAACTGCACCATACACACCTTTACCGGCTCTACCATCACTCAAATCTGCTGCACTAAGACTTACATTTCGAATATTCTTTTCATCTTCTCCATATCCGATTAACTGAACCGAATTGTTAAAATCTTTCGCTCCGTAATTTGCTACTGCTACAGAATATTTCAAAACATAACTATCACGGTTTGCCGCCTTTTTAGGAAGTCTTACTTCCATTCTCGTCTTGCCGGTTGTTTTATCTTTTGCAACCTGCACTTCTATATCCGTAATTTCAGATCCGGCTGTCACCAATCCACTTGTGGCATTAACCGTTCCTTCGTACAACTTCACCGTCGGAATTATAAGCTCAAAGCTTGCTCCCAAGGTATCCACCAACTTAAGGTCCACATCATCCGGAAGCAACTGTTTCATATTATTAACGGCAACAGTGTAATCCACCTGACGCTTTTCATTGGAAATGACCTTATCCTTTGTAAGCACCCGGTTCTGAATCTTAGTTATTGTTTCCGCAGACTTAGTCTGTGCAGGCTTCTCTGTAGAAGTCATAACTGCTTGATTTTTTACTTTTAAAGATTCTAACGGAGCCGCGTCAAACGCATTGTTTTTTAATTTCTCGCAATCCTGAACATGGGCATGGAAGGTAATTGTTTTTTCCGTATCCAACGAGTCAAACTCAATATGTAGTTTTCCGTCTGTATAGGTTACAACAGATGCACCGCAAGCTGCCTTAATATCATCCGGATTCTCTACCAATTCCATAGCCAATCCGCTCTTTGCAGCATTATCTAACTCATCTTCAATTACAACATTTGTTAGATTTGTTTTATTCTGGTTTACTGTAAGTGTATACTTAATTCTATGATTATCATAATTAAACGCACCTGCCTCTTTGGCAAATACCTTACTGGAAATTGGCGCATTAGCCTCTTTTACAATCTCGCTTGCGTTCTCATAACACTCTAACTTTACCTTGTTTTTGTATGTTTTACTTGCATTTCCTGCCCAGAATGAACTCTCGCTATCCTTTAATTTCGTCTTCACCTTAAAGGAAAAGGTTTTTCCTTCAATCCGATTACCCAGTGTAAAGACTTGTGTCGCCACATCGTAAATTGCGGCTAAATCAGCATTCGAAACCTCTGTACCACCAATCTTCACATCCGAAATATCAACATACTCCTGGGTATCGGTATCTACCAGCTCTGATATCTTCACCCCTGTAATAGCCTGTTCTTCTTTGTTGGCTTCCACCTGCCATTCCAAAACATGTGTCGCTCTATCATAGGAGAGGAATTTTTTATCGATACCTGCGTTGGTAGTAATGGTATTTTCCTTTTTCACAGAAGGCGCTACAAAGGTGCCCGGTCCGTCACCAAAATCATAGGTATAAGAAAGCCATGCTTCATTTCCCGGTGCTTCTGTATGGTTGGTACGAAGGAAAACCTCATAATGATTAATTTTCGTTTCATAGGTAATGGTAATTTCCTCATCACCGGACATGGTACCGATAGCAAAGTTCCAATCATATGCGTTACCTTCCGAATCGGTTCCAGAATCTCCCCGGGTCCCGGAAATCGGTTCTCCATTTTTATTCAGAACCTGGACAGTACTTGGATCCAGCTCCATAGATGTCTGTTCATCACCTAAGAATCGATCATAAAGCACTACATCATTCAGCGTATACCCATTATTATGGATGACAATCTTCCACTTTGTTCGTCCATCTTCTCCTAACGGTTTTTCACTGCCATCGATTGTTTTCTTAATCCATTGCTTCAACTGCTTCTTCGCTGTAACAGTCTCCGCATCAACTTCACAAAGTACGTCTGTACCTGCTCCGGTATCCAAAGAAGCGTGATTGGTGCATCCGTAGGTTACCACTCCTTTGGAAGCATCCGCAAAGTCCTTTTCTTCAAGTTTCGCAGCCTCTTCTGTTAATGGATATGCAGTCACTTCTGTTTCATAGGTAATCTTAACAGTTTGACCGGCTACTACACCACTCGGCTCAAAGTCAAATACAAATCCATCAGTTGTGGAAGCCGCATGATATGCAGTGGTCGCTAAGTCAGATCCGGTTCCATCCTTCACAGAAAGGCTATCACCTAAATACGTCTGTCCTGCCCCAAGAGTATCCACAATTCGATATCCTGCCGCCGCATGCTCACTTTGTGGATTTCGCGGCATAACAAAGGTAATGGTCCAAGTTATATTACCGGAAATATCTTTCTGCACACCGGTCTTTTCGATTGTCGGATCTGCCTCCTGATTCTCCGGAATCTTAAGAGTCAATGTTGCATTCGCAAGCATGTTTAACTCAATCTCTTCTTTTAACTGTAAGACAGACTCATCCAGTTTGTAGCTAAACTCAAAGAACACATCTCTAAGTAACAGATATTCATCTGTGGTATAGGTCACTTTTAAGCTAACCACACCATTATCATCAATGGAGAGTTTTCCCAGAGTAACTGTTTCTTTCGTCCCGTTATCATGCTCAATTTCAATCTGTAAGTCCTTCTCTTTTACACCCTGTGCAGTAAAATAATTCTTTGCATCCGTCGACGAACCCATTCCCGGAAAAGTATAGGTTGTTCCTGTTACCAGGTTAATCTGTGCCGGATTCGTAGAATTGAAGGAAATAACATTATCTTTAAATTTATAATGCGCGGTAAAGGTATCGGAAAGCTTAACATCCGCACCATCCTCAAGTTTCTCTGTTCCATGAAGAATAGTGTATTCTTCAAGCAACTCACTACCAACATCCGTTTTATTTTCAATAATACCATACTCTGAAAAATGAGTAGTTTCAAAAATAACATCACTACCGGAGCACTCCGTCTTCATAGCACATGTTTTTCCACTGTCAAGACAAAAGACGGTTACATCCTTTCCATCAGGATTGGCATCTTTCAAGGTTACCTTTACCGTAGTATGCAACTCGCTAATGTCAATCTTAGCATTCGTATCCTTATCCAAAACAGAAATGTCATAAGCCTTAAGTGCGGTTCTTCCAACATAAGAAGCATCATTTACCGGACTAACAGAAAGCTTTGCGTTTTCCGGCATCGCTCCACTTGGAAAGTAAACTTCAACACCTTCCGCCTCACTTTTAAGGGTATTGGAAGTATCAGTTGTTCCATCGTTCCCGGAGTTTCCCTGTGGGTCACTCTGTGGATCAGTCTGCGGGTCGTTCTGTGGGTCGTTCTGTGGGTCGTTCTGTGGGTCGTTCTGTGGGGCGCTCTGTAGGTCGCTCTGTGTATCATTCCGTCTCTTACTATTCTTCTTTGCAGTAGTGGTTCTATCTTTACCGCGAACCGCCGCAGCACTTTCTTCCTGTTCCTCGTTTTCAGCCTCGCTAATCTCCTGCACTTCCTCACCCTCACTGCGGGTTGGCACAGTTGCAGCCAAATGGCCGCCAAACATACCTGTAGACAGGGTCAAGCACAAAAACCAGGTAATAATTTTCTTACTCATTTTGTTCTCCTCTCGCTTATGTCAATTACTATCTATTCGCTGTAAAAATGTTTCCATCTTGTGAACGCGCAAACGTATTTATTTTATCCCAAATAAGGGTTTTTGTCAAATTTTGTCTCTTTTTTGCCCTATTTTTTGTCTCATTTGGTTTCCACGGTTTTCCTTTATTTACGCAGAAAACCCGCCACATCATTTCGATGTGACGGGTTCTTAGTTTCCTGTCTTTCAAAAAAAACATTTTTTGTACACTTATTCGCAAAAATTATACTTTTTCAGCCTGATAAAGGAATAATTTCTCTGTAAAGCTACCCTTCTTCTGGCGCTTTTCTTCTTTTACCTTCATGACCTGTTCGAAACTTACTCCGTTCAGCTTCATAATACAGTCCAAAACTTCCAAAATATCCGCATATTCCTCAATATCGTGAGGATCGGACATTAATTCTTCCACTTCTTCGTGGATTTTCAAAAACAGTTCGTGACGGTAATACTTGTCCTCCATTACCTGATACTGTACAACCGCGCCCTCTTTCTGCATAATCTCGGGCACCTTATCTCTTACCAGTTTATAAAACTCTTCCTTCATGCTCATTCTCCTTTTTTACATCCCTGTTATTTAATGCAATCCTTGCGGAAGCATGGCGGGTAGTCTTTACTCTCCAAAAACTGCCTTATAATCTGCCTGGAATTTCTCAATTCCCTGATCCGTCAACGGGTGTTTCATCATCTGCTCCAATACTTTGAATGGAACGGTTGCAATGTCAGCCCCTGCCAATGCACAATCCGTTACATGAATCGGGTTACGGATGGATGCGGCAATAATCTGGGTTTCATAACCATAGTTCATGAAAATCTCGGAAATGGTCTGAATCAAATCAATACCCGGCATATTGATGTCGTCTAATCTGCCAAGGAACGGTGAAACGTAGGTTGCACCTGCTTCTGCTGCCAAAAGCGCCTGATTTGCAGTAAAGATTAATGTTACATTGGTCTTGATGCCTTCTGCACTCAACACTTTAACCGCCTTCAAGCCTTCCATTGTCATTGGGATCTTTACTACCATATTCTTGTGAATCTTTGCGATTTCACGGCCTTCTTTAATCATGCCCTCTGCATCAACGGTAGTCGCTTTAACCTCACCGCTGATCGGTCCGTCCACGATAGAAGTGATTTCCTTAATTACTTCGTTAAAATCCCTTCCCGCTTTCGCAATCAAAGACGGGTTAGTGGTAACACCCTTGATTACACCGCAATCATTTGCCATGCGAATCTCATCGACATTCGCTGTGTCCAGGAAAAATTCCATACCATACTCTCCTTTATGTGTTTGCATAGTTCAAGGGTATTATAGCACCAACAACGCCTTTATTCCACCCTTTTTGTAAATTTCCCGATAATACTCCACTTCATTCCGGATTAACTTGTCAATTACCTTCATGCCCAGAAGCTCTACCGGGGCGTTATCATCCGTCATGCAGTATGTTTTCCCGGTATAGGGTTTCAAGTCCTCCCTGACCTGCCGCATCCGCCGGGAAAGCTCCGGATCCATCCCACCAATCAGATTCTCTGAGAATTTGGAAAGAAGATTTTTCCCGGCAAAAAGCTCCCGGTTGGTGGTATTTTGCACCTCCACAGTGTAAATCTCCGGAAAAACATGAGCAATGGTATCCGCCAGATACTGATTTATATTCCCCTCACTATCGTCCCGCATATTCATATTCACCACCATTACTCCCTCCTTTTTCAGATGCTTTTTCACCATGCTGAAAAATTCCTTTGAGGACATGGAAAAGGGAATGGTAATATCCTGATAGGCATCCACCATGATGACATCGTATTTTTCCTTATCCGCCTGCAAAAACGCCCGTCCGTCGTAGCCGATAACCTCCACCTCCTCCGGCAGAGCAAAATACCGATGAGCCAGGTCCGTGATTTTCTCGTCAATTTCCACGCCCTTCATGGTAAGTCCTTGAAAATACCGGCTGCACTGGGTGGCATAGGTTCCCGTACCCATTCCGAGAATCAGCACCTTTCCGCCACCGTTTTTTACACAATTGGCCATATACGGCGCTGCCATGGCATAATCATAGTAAAGCCCTGTCAGCCCTTTTTCCTTCTTATACACGGACTGCACCCCGAACAGCACATTGGTGGATAAAACCACTTCCTCCGGATTCTCATACACCTGCAGATAATTGTATACAGATTCCCCTTCATAGGTCAGGTCATGCTGCCAGAATGCAAAGCTGGCGTCGTGACCGAAAACACAGCACAGGAAAAAAAGCAAGATTCCCACTGCCACGGTTTTTTGGCGTTTCTTCATACTGATAAAATACACGCAGGTCAACGCCAATAATATTCCTGCAAAAATCAAAAACGTAATGGATGTTCCCACCGCCGGGATACTGATAAAGGTAGGCACGAAGGTTCCGATAATACTTCCAATCGTGTTGCAGGCATTCAGGTTACCCACCAGCCGGCCGTTATCCTCCAGATTATCCACCGTGTATTTTACCAGGGACGGCGTTACGGTTCCCAGCAAAAACAGCGGGAAGACAAACACCACCATGCAGGCCGCGAAAGCCGCCACAATCAGATAGTTTGCATTGATGGTAAAAATGATAACCGCAGATATCCCCAGTATAACCGGTTTTCCAATCACCGGAATTGCTGCAATCCAGATTGCCGCCACTAAAATCCGCCGGTACAAAATATCCGGATCCGGCTTCTGATCTGCACTTCGACCACCGTACAGGTTTCCCAGCGCCATGGCAATCATAATGGTTCCGATAATAATCGTCCACACAATCTGTGATGAACTAAAATAAGGAGCCAACAGCCTGCTGGCCCCAAGTTCCACTGCCATAACCGACATTCCTGCAAAAAATTCCGTCACGTATAAATACAGTTTGTTTTGCAAAATTCCCCTTTTCATACTTTCTTTTGCTTCTCCTTTTTTGTTATAATACAGATAGTATATCATGGAAGCATCTTTTATGGGAGGGTTTACAAATGAAAACAGATATTGATATGGAACAATTGCAAACAGAGGCGGTTGAAGTTTTTACCTCCGGATTCACCTGCTCGGAGGCAGTCATTCATGCCATCCGAAAAGCCCTGGAATTAGACATTCCGGACTGCGCCATTGCCATGAGCAGCGGCATTCCCTGGGGTTTTGGCGGTGCCGGCTGCATCTGCGGTGCAGTTGCCGGCGGAGCCATGTGTATCGGGTTTGTCTATGGCCGTACCACACCGGGAGACCCAAGAAATCTGCGGTGTTTTGAACTGACTAACGAACTTCATGACCGATTTAAAGAAGAGTTCGGCGCTGTCTGCTGCCGAATCCTTACCAGGGGCTATGAAAAAATGTCTCCGGAGCGCAAGGCTCACTGCATAAAAATGGTAAAATTTGCCGTAGTCACAGTGGCAGAGATTTTAATCCGGGAACATAAAAAAGATCTGGAAGCATAATTTCAAAGCCGCACTTCCATCCCAGGAAAGTGCGGCTTTTTTGTTGTAAATCTATGAAACTTTTACTGTGGTCTTTCGTGCCACTCCGTTCTTTGCATATACGTACACCACGCAAGTTCCCGGACTGACTGCCGTAAGCTTACCGCTCTTGGAAACACTGACAATTTCCGGATTGCTGGAACAGTAACGGAATTTGGATGTATAACCCGGTACAAGCTTTTTCTTCTTGTCCATCAAATAAACTTTAGCGCCCATCTTATTGGTATCACCAACCTCCATAAAGCAATGGGTCTGTCTTACCGTCATAATTCGAGTATTCGTGTATTTCTTATTCTGCGTTCCAACTACATATCCAATCAAACTCTGGAACACCTTCACTCTTTGACCGTCTACAAGTTTGCAGGCATATACACAAACTTTGTAGTTTGTTTTAGCGTTTACATGTTTTCCACCAACCTGAGTTAAAAGCAAGCTGTTTTCTTTATTTCCACTCACAACCTTAGTCGGCTTGGAATAGTCAAAATCACGATTGGTTCTGGACGCATAAATCTCGTAACAATCCGCATTACCAACTTTGCCCCAGCCTACCTTCAGACTTCTTCCACGGTGACGCACTACAAATTCTGCATTCAACGCCAAAGATGAGGACGCTGCTTCTATAATTCCGCCACCCTCAATAATTGTGGGGTCAATAGTTGTAGTTCCGCTTGTAGCTCCTTTAAGAACAAGAACGTATACATCCTCCGTCTGCACGTCAAACAGGAACTGTCCATTCTGATATGTTAACGGATACTGTCTCAAGCTACCATTTGTACCAACACCATACACTTCATAATCCGCAATGGTTTTTCCGGTTGGCATTGTATAGCTGTAACGTACCTTCATATCCTTACCATTCAGACTGTCATATGTTTTGATGCTTCCATTTTCATTGACACGTCTCAATCTCGGCTCCAAAATTCCCAGAATTCCACCCATAGTCAACGCTGACTGCTGGCTTCTGGTGAGATTGGAGGTTCCGTCTTCACTTAAGGAAAACTCAAATTTCAATCCGGTATTTTCACTTAACAATTTTGCCAGTCTCGTCTTGGTAAGTTCCAAATCACCTCTTGTAAAACGAATAACCGCATTGTTAATATGGGTCTTCCGATCCATCAGGCGATATATTTCATTTAAAGAGCTTCGGTCAATCGACATGCGATTAACCCTTGTGGATGCTCCCGACGCATCCAACAAAACGCTGTTGTAACTGCTGTTGGTTCCGGAAATACTGTTTAAAGTGCTCTCGCTTACTGTCGCAACTTCCACCATATTTCCCATCACAGAACTGGACACCTTCGTCACACTCTGGTTACTGATTGGAAGAGCATAGCCTACGGTGGCGGCAGTATTGCCTACTCCATAATAATCACCATAGCCAAAAATATTGAAAATCTTCTCTGAAGATGCCGCAACATAATTTGCTGTTTCACTAAGTCGTACTTCCACCTTATAGGTTCCCGCATTAACCGGCATACTGTTGGTGGAATAATTGTTTCTTAAATCCGTATAGTTCCAGGTCACAATTGCGCTGTGGTCATAATCACCTTTCAAAATAGGCCGCTGCGGAGTTTGTCCGTAATACCATGCCGTTGGCATATCAATATAGATATTCGGAACCTTTCTTCCACTGCTTACTGTACCTGCCTGCCGTGACTTGATTTCAAATATCTGGTAGAAGGTATCTCCGGCATAGTGTGCATTCTTATCTTCAGAAATTACAATTCGTTCAACATAAGTATCCACAGCCGTCGGCTTCTTATCCGTATAACCTTTATTGTCCCACACGTCCGTGACATCTGAAACGTAACGCTTATACATAACGCTGTAGCCTTTTGTCTTCTGCCAATTACTAATCTTTTCACCAAGAATCTTTGGATCCGGCACTTCTTCTCCCTCGTAGCAGTTTGCCTGTTCAATCGCAACAGCTATCGGTTTCATTTCAGGATCTTTGCCTGCATCCGGATCCGGGAAAATAGTGTAGTAAGTGGTAAGGGTGGCTGCGTTGTAGTTGTCGGTAGCTGGCAATTTCAGCACAAGTTTATATTCTCCGGGCTCCTGTGCCTTTACACCCTTTCCATACGCGGTAAAAGTACCATCATCATTCTTACGATAATATAATAAGTATTCCGCTTCCCAAATTGATTCATGCTTCGCTTTATCATATGATCCTACAAGCTTTGGTGAGCTTGCCGCACCACCCTGAGTCCAATCCAGCATGATGAGTTCCGCTGTTACGTCACCTTTCACGTAAGGCTTGTCTTTATTTTCCCAGCCCAGAATCGGACGAATCTTGGGCTCATCACTTCCTACTGAAGCCATCTTCCAGACATTCGTAAAATCCCAACCCGCTTTTACAAAGGTATCCTGATTTGAGAATTCCCTCGCCTTTAAAGGTTTAACTGTCCAATTCTTCCATTTCTTCGTAGACGGATCATTTTGACCACCACTCTGTCCCGTTGGATGTTCATCCAAATTCCAGTAAAAACAGTTCACCGGTTCACCCAACGTAGAAGTTGCAGTATTCGGATTCACTGCACCTTCTCTTCCATCAAGTTTTACTAAATCTACATCCAAAGGCTCACTGTCTTCACGATACCCTACTTCTGCACTATAACAATGGGTGATATTGTATCTTCCAAGTTTATTGGCAATTCCTCCAAAATCCGTGATTCCTTCGTTATAGCAATCCTTGATGTAGGGAGCTATTTTTCCGCATATTCCAGCACCAAATTTGACTCTTCCGGAATTTTTGCAATAAAGGATTTCACCATCACCTTCTTTGATGAATCCAGCAATACCTCCACACTTCGGAGTATCTTTTGCTTCTGCATTCCGTCCGGTAACCGTACCAGAATTAAAGCTTTCTTCCACATGATTTCCTTCCGCAACGATGCCTCCCACACTAGGTTCAGTCTTGACCCCCACGGAAATATCTCCTGTATTGGAGCATACCTTAATTTCACTTAACTCCGCAAGTCCTGCAATACCTCCAACTGCCGTTTCACCTTTTATTTTTCCGGTATTATGACAGTCCTTAATTTCCTCTGCATCCGCAAAATTTCCAACAATTCCTCCGGCGATATCACCTGTAACTGCACCCTGCGTTTGTGTTCTATTTCCATTGTTTTTACATCCAGTAATCTTTGCCTTTCCCTTTTTCCAACCAATAATTCCTCCGGCGGTTGTATCTGCTTCAATATTTCCAGTATTGGTACATCCGGAAATTGCTCCCGTACCCTCATCTCGGGCAATTATTCCCCCGGCATACTTATTCGCAGTTATACTGCCAGAATTTTTACTTGTAACGTCACCTTCATTTATACATCCGGTTACTGCTCCGGATCCGTTAACCAGCGCAACAACACCTCCCACGTTTTCTGCGCCCTTTATACTACCTTCATTTGTACAATTAATTATCTCTGTGCTACCATTTTTCTCTCCAACAATTCCTCCTACATTTTTGGATGATTCATCTTGAAGGATATCTTTCTTATTGGTACAGTTTGAAATTGTTCCCTCACTACTTTTCGTAGCAACAATTCCTCCAATTGTCGCAGTCGAGACATTTCCCGACGTAACGCTACCTTCATTTGTACAATCATCCACCGTTCCGGTACCACATACGCCAACAATACCTCCGACAACAACACTACCGGTCAAATCTGCGTAATTCCAACATTTATTCTTAACCAATATGGAGGTCGCCTTACCCACAATTCCTCCCACATTCTTTCCGGTTACTATTCCACGGTTAACACACTTATCAATAGTTCCTACAGCCTCTCCTACAATACCACCGGAGAATGCATTGCTGGCGGTAGTGCCATCTGTAATCTTCGTTTTATTGGTACATGAACTAATGTTGGAACTTGCACCGGTATTACTACCCACCAATCCTCCAAAATAGTTTTCTGCCACACCACTCTCATATTTAATCTCACAATTTTCAAGAGTCTCACATTTTTCAACTGTAACATTTGTTCCGGATCCCATAAGCATTCCTACTTTAGATGTTCCGGATCCTGTTACAGTAATGGTTGAATCTTTTATTTTTATATTTTCAATCTTTGAACCACTGCTAACCTGTCCAAACAGCCCATAGCTTCCCGTGCCATTTGCCTCAATAGACATCCCAACAATAGTTACACCACCACCAGCAAAAGTACCTTTAAAATTTGCAATCGGTTCCCAATTTGCACCAGACAAATCAATTGTATTACCAGATTCTGCCTTAAGCTTAAAAAACTTTTCAGAATCACTGAACGCCCCAGCCTTTACGTCCGATGCAAATTGCAAAAGCTGATCTTTTCCGTTAATAACAATTGCTTTACTTTCTTCTGAGCCATCTCCACTCGAGGCATCATAATTATCAGCGTTATAGGCGGCCTTCACCTTTTCCGGCACAATGCCCACCATAGTAAGCACCATACAAATGGTCATTACCATTGCTAATCCTTTTTTCATTTTCTCTTTTATACGGTTGTCCATAACCAAGACCTCCAATCCTTTGATCTATTCAGAAAAAATAGTCTCTCAATATCTATTTATCGGCAGAATCTGCCTCTTATATTATACCTTATCCGCATGAATTTTTAGTGTCTTGAAGAAATTTTTAGATTTCATTTTCTCTGGGATTTTCCTACTCCCTATTACCAAACTACTCTCCTCCGGAATAGACGATATTTGTGGCGCAATCGTGTCCCCCGCCGATTTTTCAAAAGACCAACGGCGGAATCTGTGTTTTTTAGATTTGTGGCGCCGAGTGTTTTTCAAAAAATAGGCGATTTATAATAGTTTAGAGCGAATATCGCCGATTCCGGCAACATAATATTTCGCGGGCTCGGCGCTTTTCACCTTCCACACACATTAGGCGCCGAGCTTTTTCAAAAAATCGGCGCCAGCACCTCTTTTTTCACACCTACCGCCGAACCAGCCACACAACCACCAAGCGAATCGGCACCGGCATCCACTTTTTCACACTTACCGCCGAGTCCCCAGCATCCCTCAGACGGACACGGCGTCAACATCACCTGCCGCCTTTCCCATGCATTCTACCCCCACATAAATAAGGCGCCGGTATGAACCGACGCCTGTATTTCACGCTTTATGCCGCCTCCGGCTTTTTCAGTTTTCTCTACACTCCCAGCAAAATCGCCCAGAGAGGTATGGTTATCAACGAAAATATTGTGGTAAAAGCGACTGCCACCGCTCCCACTTTGCCCTGTTTTTCGTAGGGTGCCGTAGCCATGGCCACAAGAGCCGCCACAGGCATACCAAAGGTGATGGTTGCCACTTTTATCAAATAAGGATCCATGTGCAAAAGCGTCATCACCCCATAGATAATAAGGGGCACAAGAATCAGACGCATCACTGCCAGGGCATACATCCGCTTGTCCGAAAAAACTTCTTTTAAGGAATACTGCGCCATGTTGGCTCCGATGATAATCATGGATAACGGCATGGTAAGATTTCCCACAAAACTTAAGGGTGCTGTCACAAGTTCCGGCAACGGCATTTTTCCGAAGAAAATTATCATTACCAGGATTGCCGCTACGGTGCCGGAATTCAAAAGGGAACGAAGTTTAAATTTTTCCCCGGATTCCAGGCTGGCATCCCGCCGTACTAACGCAAGCCCCAAAGCATAGAACATGATATTAAATCCAAAGTGCAGGATGGAGGTAAAAAAGATTGCTTCCTCTCCCAGCATGGCCTGTACCACCGGGAATCCCATAAAGGCATTGTTGCAAAGTAAAATGGTGAGGATATAAGTTCCCGTCAGTCCCTTTTCCACCCGCATTGCTTTTGCAAAAGCGAAGCCCAAGAAGGGTAGCACCAGATAGCAGGCTACGCCAAAAACAAATGCCGTCATAACCAGCTTCGGGTCCGTTCCATCGGTGGATGCCACGGAGCAAAGCACCAATGCCGGTCCGGTAATACTTACAATAACCTTTGATAATTTTTTGCAGGTGGTAGGGTCAAAAATGTCTTTTTTCCCCAGTACGAATCCCAATATCATGGCCGCAAACAGCTTTACCATGGTGGTTACTATCGTCATAGTCCATCCTTACCTTTCCGTAATCTTTCTTTAGAAGCCGTACATGGAAGAATAAAATGCACTTCCCACACTCTGCACAAGGTTCTGGAATCCTGCCTCATCCAAATCGTTTAAGTTAACTTCTTCTGTTCCCTTTACTGCTTCGCTGATTTTTGCATCCGGAGAGAAGGTCATGGTGATTGTTACCTCATTGCCTTCTTTTCCAACGTAATACTGTAATTCCTTTTTCTTTGCATCAAAAGAGGTGGTCAATAACGTTTCTCCATCCATGGAAAAAGCGTAACACTGCACATCCTTTTTCATGGATCGTTCAATCACGATGGTGTCCTCGCCACCAACAAGTTTGAAGGTTTCCTTATCTTTTCCGCCCTCGCAAAGCAGGGAGAATTTTTCTTTATCAGCAGATTCCAATTCAATAGCTGCAATCTGTTTCTCATAAATGTAAAAGCTTACGGTTGCTTTTTCCATTTTTGCCGGAAGTTCATCAATGGATTTAAAAAGTTCATCCATCTGTTTCTGGTTTAAGTTCTCTTTTCCTACATACTCTTTCCAGATCTCTTTATAGGAATCCAACAGCTTTTCAGCCCACTCTTTGGTAATGGTTGCTTTATAGCCTGTACATTTCTGTTTTTCACCGTTTACGGTAAACTCTTTTTCCTTGGCATCTTCAAATTCCAATTCATCAAAAGCTTCCATGGTGGCATCTTTTGTTTTTTCCAACCATTCTTTGGAACGGTTCTTGTCAAAAGCTTTCTGCAGCTGTGTATTGAAATCATCCAAATTCATGCCGGCTTCTTTCGCCATATCCGCAAGATAACCGGTGACTTTTTTGTCGTAGTTATAAGTCAGAATCTGTCCTTCCGGTAAAAAAGAACTTCCAACCCGAATCTGTTTGCCATCCATTGCGGATGCAAGGGAAACATCTAAATTTCCCATGGTAAAACCGATATCCACCATAGCCTGTTTCTTATCCAAATCTGTGGCCATGGTAAGTTTTAAGCTTCCGCTCTGACCGCTTAAGGTTGCATCACCCTGCATAGCTACGGTATAGCTTCCGTCCTGAAATTCCGGTGCTGTTAAGGTTTCCATGCATAAGTCCGGTTTAAAAGTATTTTCCAGAGCCTGCAAAATCTTTGCTTCCTTACCCATTACAAGCTTTGGAACAATCAAAACCGCTGCCACAATGATTACAAGGGCAACCACTCCCAGAGCAATCCATTTCGCTTTATTCTTATTCCCTTTAGTCGGGGCATCCATAACCTCCGGCGTCGGGGTATTGTTTTCCATTGTCGTGTTTTCCAAATTATTGTTTTCCATATTCATATTATCCATATAGTTTTTCTCCATTAAATATCCATTTTTTCTAAATCATGTAAAACTTACATCCGCCACTACTTACCTGCCGCAAACACCATCAGGTGCAGAAGTAACCGCATAGTCCGGGCGCATGACATCTGGAGACATCGGCACTTAGAGGTCAGGCTGGGAAGCCTTAGGAAGTCTACTTCCCAAAGGATTCACAGACTGAACTCTTACGTGCCGCTATGTCGAAAGCTGAGCGCGAGCGCTCATGCATTGGACTATGCGGTTGCTTCACACCGCTGTTATGTCGAAAGCTGAGCGCAAGCGTTCATGCGTTGGACTATGCGGTTGCTTCACACCGCTGTTATTTTAATAAGCTCTCAACTGTAGCAAGTTTCACGCAGATCACAAACAGCTTCCCTGCCATCTCCAACTCTTCAATTGGCGGAAGAGATGGTGCGATACGAATCACGCTGTCATGCGGATCCTTTTTATAAGGGAATGGTGCTCCTGCTCCGGTCATTACCATGCCTGCATTTTTGCAAAGCTCGATAACACGTTTTGCACAACCATCCACAGTTGTATAGGTAATAAAGTAACCGCCCTTCGGTCTGGAATAGGTTCCTGCACCGGTTCCTGCAAGCTCCTTATCAAACATATTCAGTAACATCTCAAACTTCGGACGAAGAATGTCTGCCTGTTTCATCATATGAGCACGCAATCCGTTAATGTCCTTAAAGAAGCGAACATGACGAAGCTGGTTCACCTTGTCGAAGCTAATCATCTGTGCATTCATGAGTTTTAAAAGATGCTCACGGTTCGTTTTGGAAGTTGCAACTGCAGAAATTCCGGAACCTGCCATGGACATTTTGGAGGTGGAAGCAAAAACGTAAACCATATCCGGATTACCTGCTTTTTTACACTCATCCATAATATTCAACAGCTTGTCCTGATCATCCTTGTAAAGATGATGCTCTGCATAAGCGTTATCCCAGTAAATACGGAAGTCTTCTGCTGCCGGTTTTAAAGCTGCAAAACGTTTTACTGTTTCATCGGAATAGGTAATTCCGGATGGGTTTGCATACTTTGGAACACACCAGATTCCCTTAACCGCACTGTCGTTATTTACATATTTTTCAACCATGTCCATATCCGGACCGTCTTCTGTCATCGGAATGTTAATCATTTCAATGCCAAAATGCTCTGTGATGGTGAAGTGTCTGTCATATCCCGGTACCGGGCATAAGAATTTCACCTTATCCAGCTTGCACCATGGTGTATGTCCCAAAACTCCGTGGGTATAGGAACGGCAAACCATATCAAACATCAATGTTAAAGATGCGTTACCTCCAACAATAACTTCATCCTTATCGCATTCCATAATCTGTGCCATAAACTCTCTGGCTTCGGTAATTCCACCGATAACACCGTAGTTACGAACATCGCCATCCACCGATTTAAAATCTGATTTGCTGTTTAAAACATCCAGCATTGGATTTGCTAAATCAAGCTGTGCACTGGCCGGCTTTCCCCTTGCCATATTCAGTGATAACCCCTTCACTTCATAATCATGGTAAGCAGCTTCCAAGCTCTGCTTTTCTGCCAATAATTCTTCTTTTGACATTTCCTGAAATGTTTTCATACTCTTTTACCTTCTTATCTTTTAATTTTGCGGCATTTGCCTAAATATGTTCTTCCAGAATGCGGGCAAATTCCTCAAGTCCTTTTTGGTCTTCTTCCGTAAATCGTCCGACCGTAGGGCTGTCAATGTCCAAAACTCCAAAAATCTCCCCATTCTTATGTAACGGAACCACAATTTCGGAATTGGATGCGCAGTCACAGGCGATGTGTCCCGGAAACTCATGCACATCTTTTACCAACATGGTGGTGTCCTTCAAAACGGCGGTGCCACAGACACCTTTGCCGATTTTGATCCGGATGCAGGCGGTTTTTCCCTGGAAGGGTCCCAACATCAGTTCCCCGTTATCCATCAAATAAAATCCTGCCCAGTTCAGATCTTCCATGCTTTCGTATAAAAGCGCAGAAGCGTTTGCCATGTTCGGGATAAAATGTTTTTCATCCTCGATCAGGGACTTTAATTGTTTGTTCATGGTAGAATAATCCATTCCTATTCCCTCTCTTTCCCTTTTATCCGCGCAAAATGCTCCCGGATTTCTTTTTCATGTCCCTGATCACTGGGTTCATAGAAAACCTTGTCCGTTAAGCCATCCGGCAGATACTGTTGCTTCACATAGTGATTCTCATAATCGTGTGCATATTTGTAGCCAATGCCATGTCCCAGCTTGTCGGCTCCTCCGTAATGATGATCCATCAGGTGAACCGGAACCGACGCGGTTACGTTATTTTTAACACAATCCATGGCTGAAAAAATGGCGTTGCAACAGGCGTTTGACTTTGGCGCTGTGGCCACCGCATTTACGGCTTCCGATAAAATAATCTGCGCCTCCGGCATTCCTACCCGTTCCACAGCCAGGCATGCACTTACTGCAACATTTAATGCCATCGGATCTGCCAGCCCCACATCTTCTGCTGCACAGATCATAATTCGTCTGGCGATGAATTTAATATCTTCCCCTGCATACAACATCTTCGCCAGATAATAAGTTGCGGCGTCCGGATCGGAGCCCCGCATACTTTTTATAAAAGCGGAAACCGTATCGTAATGATTGTCTCCGTTTTTATCGTATTTTACCACACGTTTCTGGATACACTCACTAGCCACCTCCAAGGTGATATGAATGATTCCGTCATCGCTTCGGGGAGTTGTCAGAACCCCCAATTCCAGAGCATTCAAAGCCGCTCTGGCATCTCCGTTACAGATATCTGAAAGAAAATCCAGGGCTTCCGGCGTAATATCCGCTTTGTACGCCCCCATTCCTCTTTCTTCATCTGCAATTGCCCTTGTTAAAAGTGTCCGGATATCCGACACCTCCAAAGACTTTAACTCAAAGATTATGGAGCGGGATAAAAGCGCTCCGTTAACTTCAAAATAAGGATTCTCCGTTGTGGCCCCGATTAAAATCACGGTACCATCCTCCACAAAAGGAAGGAGATAATCCTGCTGCCCCTTGTTAAACCGGTGAATCTCGTCAATAAACAGGATGGTCTTTTTCCCATACATTCCTGCATTATCCTTGGCGGCACTTACCACCTGCTCCATGTCCTTTTTCCCTGCAACTGTTGCGTTTAATTGGGTAAAATTCGCACTGGTGGTATTAGCAATCACCTTGGCAAGAGTGGTTTTTCCGGTTCCCGGCGGCCCGTAAAAAATTACGGAATTCAGTTTATCCGCCTTAATGGCACGATACAACAGCTTATCTTTTCCCACAATGTGCTGCTGCCCCACCACTTCTTCCAAAGTTCTGGGACGCATGCGGGATGCCAATGGGGCATCGCTTTCGCTGTTTTGCTGCCGCATATATTCAAATAAATCCATACCAATCACCTTATAACGCCGTTTTGGCAGTCTCAACAAGCACCTTCATGGCTTTCACCGGATTTACTCCCACTGCTGTTTCTGCAGTTAGCATCACGGAGGATGCTCCCTGTTTCACTGCATGGTATACATCCGTCACTTCCGCTCTGGTAGGCACTTCCGCTTTTTCCATGCTGGCAAGCATCTGGGTTACTACCATGAAATTCCGGCCATAGTTTTTGCAAACCTGGGCAATTTCTTCCTGCAGTCTCGGAAGCTTCGTAAGATCGATGGCATTTCCCAAATCTCCTCTGGCAATAACAATCTCATCGCAGGCATCCAGTAAGGTTTCCAACTGCTTCACGCCTTCCAGATTCTCTACCTTGGCATAAATCTTAATATGACTTGCATCTGCCTGCATCAAGGTATTTCGCAAATTAATTAAATCCTGACGACTTCTTACAAAGGGAAGCATAACTCCGGTTACGCCATATTTCTTAGCCAAGCCAAGGTTCTTAATATCTGCTGCCGTTAAGGTAGGAAGATCAATCTTCACTCCCGGAATGGCAATGCTTTTTCGGGATGTCAATTCTCCGCCTCGAAGGACTTCGCAAACAATTCGTCCACCCGGCGGGCAGGAATCCTTTACGGTTGCTCCTTCGTGATCCAGAATTTCCACAACAGAAAGCAACAACTTTCCATCGTCCAAAAGCACTCTGTTTTCCAGTTGCAATTCCCACAAAATCTGCTTGCTTACCGGAATATCCTCTTCGGAAGCATCCGCCACATCCGCTAAGCATACCTTCTGTCCTTCCTGCAAAAGAAGGGGTTTTTTCAAAATTCCAATGCGAAGCTCCGGTCCTTGTAGATCAATCAGGAGTTTTCGCTTATTCATTCTGCCTTCACATGCCAGATCCAACTGACCAATCCAGTCCTCGCACTCCGTCAGACTGGTGTGGGAAAGGTTCAGTCTCACGCCGCTCATACCGACATCAAACATTTCCCGTAATACATCCTTGGTACAACAAGCCGGACCAAGTGTTCCAAAAAAATCCATATATCTCATAGTATTCCCTCAAATCATCCTATCATCTCGTAAATGATTTTTATATAAAGAAGCGTCATTACCACCAGAATGATGGGACGCACAATTTTCGCACCGTTTTTCATAACCATGCCGGAGCCCAAATAATGTCCGGCAATACTAAAGAGGGCTGCAACGCCGCCCAGTACTAAAGCAATCTGTCCATGCAGTAAAAAAGTGGTAAATGCCGCCACATTGGAAGACAGATTCACCAGCTTCACATTTCCGGAAGCCGTTTTCACCGATAATCCCAGAACCGATGTATACAGAATCAGTAAAAAAGTGCCTGTTCCCGGTCCATAAAACCCGTCAAAGCATCCGATTCCCAAGGAAATCACGGTTCCCCAACAAAGCACCTGCTTTCTTGACATGGAGAAACGCGTTCCTGCTTCAAAGGTTCTGTTTCTAAAAATATAAATTGCCAAAAACGGCAACACAATAAGCAATACCCATTTTAAAACAGTATCACTGACAAAAAGCGCCAAATTGGCCCCCAAAAAGGAACCGATTATGGCCGCCACCATGCTGGGAATCGCCAGTGCCCAGTCCACAAATCCGTTCTTCACAAAGCGTGCCGTAGACACAAAGGTTCCAATCATGGAAGACATCTTGTTGGTTCCCAGCGCCATGTGCACCGGTACTCCGGAAATCAGGTATGCCGGCAGGGAGATCATCCCCCCTCCCCCTGCGATGGCATCCACAAAGCCCGCAAGAAACACCAGCGGACATACAGTCAAAAACATTGAAATCTTCAGTTCCATCCCTTTTTTCTCTAAACTTTCTTTAAACCTTTCCCTATAAGTGTGTCAACAACTGGGAACACAATACAACAACGATTAAGGCTATTGGGTAGGTTGCCGCATAAGCGCTTGCCACGTTGGAGGTTCCGGTTGCGTTGATCAATGCTCCAAGTGCCGGTGTGGAAGTCATTCCTCCGGTTAAGGAGCCTAATGTATTAAACAAGCTCATCTTTAAGATATATTTTGCCACAAAGTATCCCAGTAACAACGGAACAAGTGTCATAAGTGCTCCCCAAAGGAAAAGACTTACACCAAATTCGCTTAAGGTTGTCACGAATTTTCTTCCTCCGTCTACACCTGCACCGGTGAGGAAGAGGATAAGACCAAGTTCCTGGCTTAAGGAAAGAACTTCCTTTTTCACCTGCATATTCAGTCTTCCCAAACGTCCGAAATGACCGAAAATCAAACCGATAATCAGCGGACCGCCGGTAGTTCCAAGGCTGAATGCCTGTCCACCACCAAGAGGAACATTGATGCCGCCCAAAATGATACCTACCATAATGGTCAGCGCCATAGCTCCAAGACCAAACTTGTCCATGTTAAATAAAGTTCCGGTATATTCTTTCTTGTCAACTCCTGCAGCGCCGTCCAAAAGAGCACGCTCTTTGTCCATATCCGCATGCACCAGTTTTGGAATAATCTGCACAAAAAGTACAACTCCGATTACACCGAAAGGATAGGCAACACCCAGTCCTACCGCTACCTGATCATACAGTGGACTGTCTACCAATGCACCCTGTGCTGCTGCAAATGCCGGTGTGGATGTTAATGCTCCGGACAAAAGACCAACCGCCATGGCGGAATTCATTCCCGGCACGATGAAACGGATTGCTGCACAGGTTCCCGCTCCGGCCAAGATAATAACCAATCCCAATAAAACGTAGGATTTGAAGTTCTTCACCAGATTCTTAAAAAATGTAGGACCCGCGATTAAACCTACCGCCGTTACAAACAGCACCAGACCCAGATTCTGGATCATGCTAAAGTAGGACTTTACGCTGTCCCATCCGCCTGCCTCTGTCCAGGTCGGAATGTGGTCCAGTCCCTGCTGCAGAAAGTGTCCTGCAAACAATGCAACAATAAAAATAGCAGCACTACCAAGAGACACACCCTTGATAGAAACCTTTCCTACAAGATAGCCAACGGCAATGATCCCAAATACAAAAAAGAGGATCAAAGCAATGGTCTTCACCTGGAATAGGTTCACACCTGCTGCTTCAAACAATTGAAAACTCATTTTTCCTTCTCCTTATAATTTTTTAGGCAGTAAAATGCCCTTTACAAACCCAATCAAAATTATAACGCACCCCGAAATACAAATCAATCCCTTTATGCGGCTTTCTTGTCTCCGTCCCGCATTTTTACAATTTTACTGAAAAGGACTGCCGTTTTCTCCTCTTCCATCATCATCTGCACGCCGATACCGATGAGAATTAGAATCAAACCGATAAAAGAGTATGCCGTAACTTTTTCTCCCAAAACAAAGTGAGTAATACCCAAAGATACAAACGGTACCAAGTAGGCAAGGTTAGCAATAATGGCTGTATTTCCCATATCCAAGGCCAATGCCCAGGTAAGATAAGGCAGGGCATTGGCAACAATGCCGCTAAAAGTTAAGCCCACAAGTCCCATTCCGGCAGGCAAATAAAAGCCTCCGGTGGCAATCACCCAGACAAAAGCCACTACTGCACCGGATGCATAAGATAAAAACACCGCCAGTTCCTTATCGTAATCTTCCCGCTTATTCAATGTACAGTACAAACCGTAGCACACTGCCGCAATTGCGCACAATGCCATTCCTTTCGGAGAACCATTCAACAAAGTGCGAATGTCTCCGCCAGAAGTAGAAATTGCAATACCCAGTATGGAGCAAACAACTGCCACCGCTTTCGCTGCCGTGAATCTCTCTTTTAAAATAATACAGGAAAAAATGATGATGAGGGCAGGCCAGAGATCGTTAATCATAAATGCCTGCTGTGCCGGTAGATATTTGGCACCACACAGATAAAACAGATTATAAAAAAGTACCCCTAAAGAGCCCACCGCCATCATACGAAGCTGGGTTCCGAGGGAAATCCTTTTTAACTTTTTCAAATTACCTTTCTTCCAGTTATAAATAAGTAAAGCCAGCGCTGCGAACGCAAAAGTAAAAGCCAGAGCATACACTGCATCCATCTCCGTTACCAACAATTTGGAAATGGTCGCAAGAGTACCCCAGCACACAACGGAAATCCCCGCCAACATGTATTCCTTCTTCACAAACATTATTTTTCTCCTTATATCATCCTACATACATAAGCCTCACACACAATCCGGATATTTCCTGCGCAGGACTTCAGGAAATATCCGTCTTGTCTGTGCGGTTTTATGTAATCTCGGCACAAGGATACGATCTTTTGAAGGTGGGACTTTTGCAGACGTCGGTACTTGGGCGCTGTGTTCTAGCGCCCTACGTACCGCTACGTCTGGAACTGAGTGAAAACGCTCCCACCGTGAAAGACCGTATCCATGTGCAGTTATTTATATACATACAATCACAGAATAGCACGAATATTTCCGCCTGTCTACTCCTTATTGCGGAACATCGTATAGGACCTATAAATCTCATAACAGATTTCTTCACGGCCTTTGGTTACCAGCTCTTTTACCTCACGCTGGAATTCAGTATCCTTCTTCATAAGGCCTACCAAAATCGGATTATATCGTACCCCCTGCTGAGTTTCGAACTCATCCAGTATTTCTTCCAATGTTTTGGTTCTGGTATAGCTTCTTCCGATATCATCCGTTGCCGCATCTAAACTGTCCGCCATCTGAATAATATTAACCAATAATGGTTCATCATGCTCCTGGTAGGAATACTCCTCCGGATAACCGGCCTGATCGTTGTAATAACGATGATGTCCCATAATCAATGGCAGATACGGTTTCATACACTCGGTTTTTTCTACCAGTTTTACTCCAAATTCCGGATGTTTCTTAATATTTTCCCGCTCCAGCTCCGTAAGTCGTCTTACCTGCTGGTTGATAATATCGTTAATTTCAATTTTACCGATATCATGAATCAAACCGGCATTAGAGACAAATTCCAAAATCTTCTCGTAATTTGCCTGAATTTCTTCATCATCCCAACTATCGCAGGTACCCATCAAAAGATCCGGCTGCATACGGTAAACCATATTTAAAATCTGCTTACTAATCTCGCTAACCATCTTGGAATGAATGGAATTATCCAAATTTCGTTCTACCAAAACATTAAAAATCAAATTAAATGCATTCATCCAGTCCGGCACGTACTGCAAAATTCTTGCGATGGAATGATAGATTTCATCCGTTAAGCCGGTTTCCTTGCCGCCCTTCGGCAATGCACTTAGATAAATCATGTAAGCTTCCAGCAAGGAGTTCACATAATCTTTTTCCCTCTGCTGTGCCTCTGCCGTCAGATGATTATACATATTTACCATTTCCGGAATGTAGTACAGTGTCATTCTAAAGGAAATGCTGGTTCTGAAGGCCGCATCCGTTGTTAACGCATCTTCCTCTCTTCCCTGTACTGACTCAAAATATTCCTTATGTTTCAGATAGCACTGATCCAATGTGCATCTTCCCAGCAGCCACAACATACGATAATAGGTTCCGAATAATCGGTCATCAATATCGGAAACCTTCTCCGCTTTTGCCTTCTGCTCTTTATAAATTGTCTCAATCAGTTCCATTGCTTCTACCAGTTCCGAATTGCCCGGATCCGGCGTCAAAATCTGAAGGGTTGCGCCTGCCACAGAATGAATTACGAAGTTTTCAATTGTTTCCTTACCTTCTTCTTCTGTCAGACGCAATTTTTCGCGAATGTTTTCTTCTTCATAATACTCCAGTTCATACTGGATATTATCCAGATTCTGACCAAGAGTAACGCTACTGCTTTCTGCAAAAATAATGCCGCCACGCAAAAAGGCATCATACAATGTTTTTCGCAAGGTTCGTTTCGGAATCTGATCAATCATGCCACGATACATATTAAGCTTCCGGTAATATAGATAAGAATGATCAAAATACTCCTCCGCATTCAAACGTCCATAGGCTTCACCAAGGACAATCAACATGTGGATATGCTCTTCCGGATAATTGCACTGTTCCAAAAATGCCTCCACAATCTTGGCAACTTCCAGCATTACCAAATGCTCCATGTAACCTGCTTCTCTCATATCCCAGATTTCATGGGCCAAGGAAACGGCAGCCTCTTCTTTTAACTCTTCTGTTCCATTTAAAAGCGGCGTCAGATACTTTCCAATGAGACGCTGATTTTCTTTCAACAGTTCCTGATTGCGAACCCGGCGCTGCATAATGTTCATGAGCCACTGTTCTTTGTCTTCCGCATTCTGATAACTGCTCTCCAAAAGTGCGGATTCTTCCAGATTCTTACGATACTGCTCATAAAACGCATGATAATCCTTCACGGAAGTCTCTACGATTACCGTATTTCCGGGTCCCTGCTCTTTTGCAATAGTTAAGGATCTGCGAGCATAGGCAACATGTTCCTCTGCTCCCTGATCTGCTCTCGGAACCATATAGGCAAAGCCCTGGCATACAGACTGCGGAATTTTATCTTTAATCTCTTCGGAAATCTCAGCAATCATTTCCTCAGTACAATCCGCCAAAAGTATCAGGAATTTGGCGCCGCCACGACGATAAACCAGACCATATTCCATCATAATATCCTGTAAGATGGAACCTACGGTCTTCAAAACGTTATCGCCTTCCAGATATCCCTTCTTCTCGTTAATCTTGTGGAAATCATCGATATCCACAATACCGATACCAATATTTCCATGAGATATATTCACTTCAGCCGTCAAGCTTTCATAATCCAGATAGAACTTCTTCTCATCACCCACACCGGTCAAGAAGTCCACATGATTCTTAAGGGCTGCTTCCTGCCGCTTAGTCTTCATAATCTGAACTTCCAGCTTACCACCAATCTGCTTGGAAGTTTTCTGATTCTGTTCATCCTGATAAACCTCAGCATAACGGAAATACTCCGCTGCCATATACATGGCATTCTGGTGGTCTCCCGTAGACTTATAAAATACAGTCCATAATTTTGCACTGGTCATATAGAAGTAAGTCTGATCCTGGGTCTCGGCAAAATTCTCGTAAATATTTAAAAGCCACTCCCAACGCTCGTAATCTCCCAGCTCCTCAAAAAGCTTACACAAAAGTTCTGTATGCTGCTGGAAGTCCTGATCCGTAGGATTTGCTTCCATCCATTCCATCAAACCGTCCACATTTTCATTGTAAAAATCACGGCGTCCCTGCTCCGCTTTTAACAGCAGATCGTAAACCAAAATGGAATAGGTTTTATCCACGTTTGACTTTGCCAGATTCTGTCTGGAAAGCTTAATAAATTTCTCCGCTTCATCCAACTGTTTCAAAGAGGTGTGGATGCAAGCCAGGTTCATATATATAATAAGAAGTAATCGGTGATGATTTGGATGTTTCTTACAGTCCTCTGTCTTGGTAAATTCCAGCGCCCGCAAGAACAAATCTCTTGCCTGAAGGAAATCCTGCATCTCCATAAGTTCATTTCCAATGTTATTATGGATACGAGCCTGGGCATACATATAACTGTCTTTCATGGCAACATCCAACGCTTCCATATAGGTGTCAATGGACATTTCTTTCTCACCAAAACGAGTATAAAGAAGTCCCAATCTACACAAAGCATCTACCAGTTCCCTGGATTTTTCCATCTGTTCCAATACCTGAATGGCTTTTCGATAGAGGATGATACCATTACCCATATGGCCTTCCCCAATAAGTTTCTCTGCCTCTTCCAGATATCCGTCCGCCAGTTTCATTAATTCTGTCTCTTTTTGCATACTACACCTCGCTTCTTCCTCAAGATATTTTGTCGCATATCATAACAGATTAATCATACAATATTTTCAAGGATTTCCCGTGTTCTTTCTGTGATTTTTCCAATGCTTTCGCACTCGATGTCGGGCGGTCGCCCTACTTACAATGGAAAAATCCGGACAATAACGGCGACGAGCCGTCATCTCGCGCTATCGCTCCTTCGACAATTAGCGGCGACGAGCCGTCATCTCGTGCTTTCGCACTCGATGTCGGGCGGTCGCCCTACTTACAATGGAAAAATCCGGACAATAACGGCGACGAGCCGTCATCTCGCGCTATCGCGCTCGATGTCGGGCGGTCGCCCTACTTCCGATGGAAAAATCCGGACATTAACGGCGACGAGCCGTCATCTCGCGCTATCGCGCTCGATGTCGGGCGGTCGCCCTACTTACAACAAAAAAATTCGAGAAAATTGAGCAAGCTCATTTTCTCGAATCTTTTCATTGTAACTCCGGCTCGTCGCCTTCGTCAGCTTATCCAACTAAGAAACCATATTTGAGTGGGTCGGTTTCATCAATTAAGTAAGTTCCAAAACCTGTTAAGTAGCAGCTTCCGGTAATCATCGGAATAACTGCATCAAAATCTGCAACCTTAGCGGTCTCTTTAATTACACCTTTGAATCTGGTTCCAATAAAGCTTTCATAAATGAACTCTTCACCAACCTTTAATTCGCCCCAGTGATGCAGGGTTGCCAGCTTCGCAGAGGTACCGGTTCCACATGGAGAACGGTCTGCCTGGCTATCACCGAAGATAACAACATTTCTCATACTTGCTTCCTTCGGGTTCGGAGTCGGTCCATAGAATTCTACTAAATCTACAGTTGTAATATCCAATTCCGGATGCTTAATCTCAACTTCTTTGTTGATCTTCTCCATCATCTTCATACCAAGTTTGGTATATTCCGGAACGGTCTTCGCATTAATCTCACCGATATCAAGTTTGGTTGTATCAACCAATGCAAAGAAGCTTCCTCCGAAAGAGATGGTGTATGGAATATCCTTGCCGTCTACGTTAACGGTAAGGTTCTCTTTGTATACAAATGCTGGAACATTAGTTAAAGTAACGGATTCTACCTTGCCATTCTTTACAATAGCTTTGGTACGAATAAGTCCTGCAGGCGCATCTAATGCTACCTCGTTCTCACCTTCCTTGGACTCTACCAAACCTGCTTCGATAGCTACGGTTACCGCACCGATGGTACAGTGTCCGCACATGTTCAAATATCCACCGGTATCCATAAAGATAACACCAAAGTCAGCTTCCTTGTTGATTGGCTCGCAAAGGAAAGCGCCAAACATGTCATGATGTCCTCTCGGCTCTAACATTAATGCTGTACGAACATGGTCATAGTTCTTAACCATCCAGTTCTTCTTCTCAATCATGGTATTTCCCTGGGGCTCAGGGAATCCTCCGATTACAACTCGACAGAACTCACCAACAGTATGTGCATCCACAACCTGTACAGCGGTTTCAAATCTGTCAACATTTACTTTTGCTTTTAACTCCACCTTGTAATCCTCCTCTTCTTTATCAAATCGTTTACAATTTTCAAACAATTTAAATATCCTACACTTATTATTATAATTTTTCCGTCTTCAAAAGTCAACGACGCTTCTTTTCCCAAACAGTATTACCTCTAATCTCTGCTATTGGAAATGTTCATGACTACGCGCTCTGCTCCCCTCAAGACTTCGTTTTTCGGTGAGAGGCACTCGCCATAGAGGTAACATCTGCTCACTAAGGCTCAGCTTTGCTTCGCCAAGTGTGCTTTTTGAGTGCTCTGCTCCCCTCAAGACTTCGTCTTTCGGTGAGAGGCACTCGCCATGGAGGTAACATCTGCTCACTAAGGCTCAGCTTTGCTTCGCCAAGTGTGCTTTTTGAGTGCTCTGCTCCCCTCAAGACTTCGTCTTTCGGTGAGAGGCACTCGCCATAAGGCACACACCCCAAGCAAGCTTGTAGTGTGCCTTCCGGCTCGTTGCCGGACTCAAAAAACCGCTGCCGGGAGTTCACCACAGCAGCGATTTTCTGGAGAAAAGTTTCAAATGTATTATGCCTCTGAGCCTTTCGTAATACCATCTTTCAAGAACATGAATGCGGTTAATTCGCAGACACAGATAACGACGTATGTAAGAGTCTTTAAGTCTAAGCTCTTAACAACATAGTATGCAAGGAATACTCCGATTGCTCCGAAAATTGCCTGCATCCAGGTTGCATGGTAATCAAGACGTCCTTCTTTGATGAATTTTGGTCCGTTACCAAATGCCATTAAGTATGCACAGGATCCCATCATAGCCGGGAATGCACATCCTACGTTTAATCCAAGTAATGCGCAAAGTGCCATACATGGAGCGTAAAGACCAACACCGATACACATTAAAGCGCCGAAAACGAAGTTAGCAACTACTGCTACAATTAATTTCCATCCGCGAAGTCCAACTGCAGTTCCTACTACACCGAAAGGACCAACGCCCATAACCTTGCAAAGCATTACAAGACCAAGGATGAATAATCCGGCAAACATGGAGAAACGAACTTTCTTACGATCGAATTTGGATACAACACCTGCTCCGAGGATAGATCCTGCTACAGATGCGATCAGCATCAATGCCAAGGTTAAGATGTCCATTTCTACGAATCCGAAGAACAGGAATGCCTCGATACATACCGGAACGGTATCACCTACATTCAGAGTTCCAGGAATGTTGATGTCATCTACAGATTTTGCAAATTTGAATGCAGATGATGATGGAGCAAAGGATCCGATACCTAAAGTATCAAAGAAGTTTGCTACTAATCCGATGATTGCATTTGGGATAGCTCTTCTTGGCTGTTTCTGATGCTGCCAAATCTCTTCACCTGTCAATCCAAATACTTCATCCTTTTCAGTTGTTGCGCGAAGCTTTTTGGTCTTTAATGCCAAAAGTACAACATTCAGCAGGAGTCCTGCCAGGGCCAGGATCTTCATGATCCACATCGCGGTTGTTTGCATGTTCATATTACGTTACCTCCTCTATACATTACATGTAAACTTTGAACGACACACATCGTTCTTATAGTGGTGCAATAGCATATATTATTTCTCGTTGTCAATAATTTTTGAGTATTTTGCACAAATTATACTTGCATCTTTTAAAGTTTTCCGTACATATTGTACATTTTTCCACTATATTGGACAAAGAATTCTGTTTTTTTCCTATTAAATGTCGTACAATTCCGCCGTTTTTTTTCCTTGCAAACTTTTTTTCACATCGCTATAATGGTGACATATTTATTTTCGTTAAAGGGAGGATTTAAAAAATGGAAACTTTAACACAAAGAGTCGCAGAAAACTTAAAAGACATCCGAAAAAAAAGAGGTTTAAGTTTAGAACAGACCGCCTCCGCCACAGGAATCAGCAAATCCATGCTGAGCCAGATTGAGCGGGGTGAAGTAAATCCTACGATTACCACGGTTTACAAGCTGTCTTTGGGATTGCGTGTGCCAGTCACCGCGTTTACGTCCGAAAAAATGGTTCCTATCTCCCATATCAGTAAAAAATTCATTGCCCCTTTAACAGAGTCCGACGGAAAGTACCGCCTCTACCCCCTTTTCAACTATAGCGAGGGCATGAACTTTGAAATCTTTACCCTGGAATTTGATGTCGGCGGCGAGATGCAGGGACACCAGCAGCTTCCCGGCACCAGAGAATATATCACCATCTATAGAGGGGAACTTACTTTAATCTTTAACGACAGGGAATATATTTTATCCGAAGGGGACTCTGCTTCCTATAATGCGTTTGATGATTATGTATATAAAAACACCGGCGATTGTATGATTGAAGCCAGTGTTATCGTGCAGTATCCGGTCATCTAGCTTCGGAAACTGCATTTTTATTTCGAATTTCTTAAAATTTTATAAAATAATTCTAAAGAAAAAATGTTGTACTTTAGTCTAAAATGTGCTAAAGTAATCTCAGTTCTAAATTTTAACGGTTTTATTGAATGGTTTTTTCCGTTAAGGTACGAAGGACAAATTATATGTTTTGGAGGAATTTTTCAAATGGAAAACACTAAGAAATCCTGGCCAATAGGTTTCTGGTTTACCTCATTTACTTTCTCCCTTGAGAGAGCTGCATATTATGCTGCAAAATGGGGACTTGCCATTTTCATCGTTGCAGAAGCAATGAATGGCGGACTTGGCCTTGACAAAACTGTTGGAGCAGCTATGAACTCCAACCTTGTAGCTTATACTTACATCACCCCGATTATCGGTGGTATCATCGCAGACCGTTTCTTACCACCACGCTGGTTAGTACCGTTGGGTGAAATTTTAATGGGTGTCGGCTGGTTATTCGCATGGAAAGCAAACGGACTCGGAATGCTCTGGGTAGCCATCATCCTTGTTTCTATCGGAACCGGTTTCTTCAAAGGAAATGTTTCCGGTATCGCAGGACGTTTATTCCCTCTTGCAGACCAGGATATGCTTGACTCCGTATTCAACGTACAGTACATGTTCGTTAACATCGGTTCTTTCTGCGGAACCACTTTCTTATCCATCCTTGGAAAGACTTATGGTTACAGATTAATGTTCTTTATCTGCGCTGTTATTCTTTTTGTTGACTGCTTATGGTGGTTAGTAGGTATGCGTTTCTTCGGCGATGCAGGAAAGAAACCGTTCCTTGTTGACAACCGTAGTGAAAAAGACAGAAATGCAGAGAAAGTTCAGGCTGAGCCTCTTACCCACTTAGAGAAGAACCGTGTTGCAGCTATCGTTGTTGTAACAATCTTCTCCGGTATTTTCTGGTTATTCTGGTATTTAGTATACATGCCTGTTTACTACGAATTCGGACCGGTTTCCGAAGGCGGACAGGGCTGGGCAAACTGGATGATCGGCAGCTTCGAAATGCCAACAGCCTGGTTTGACTCCGCAAACGGTTTATTCTGTATCATCCTCTGCCCAATCTTTGCTGGAATTTGGGCTAAGATGAAACAGCGTCCGAAGGGTGACTGGGGAATGTTCACCAAGACTGCTGTAGGAATTATGATTCTTGGACTTTGCTTGGTATGTATGGTAGTTGCAGCTATGATGTGTAAAGAAGGATCCGGAAATCCGGTTGGTATCTGGATTATCGTATTGGCAGCATTTGCAATGACTGTCGGTGAAGTAATCTTCTCCCCGCTTGGTAACTCCTTTATCAACCAGTATGCTCCTAAGAAATTATTGGGAACCATGCTTGGTGTATGGCCACTCATCATTTTCTTCTCCGGAAAAGCTTATGGACCATTATACGGCTGGATGACTCAGTTCTCCTTCGTAAAAGCTTACGGAATCACAGCAGCAATCATCATCGGTATCGGTGTTATCATGCTTCTGTTCACCAAGAAATTTGATGAAGCTATCGGAGCTGAGCACAACTAAACAATGCGCACCAAAAAAACATTCATTTTTCTTGAAAGAGCATCCTTATGGGTGCTCTTTCCATTTGGAAATCTTGCCTTTTAGGGGATTTTCCGATATAATCAGCATAAGAATTTTTATTTTGGAGGAAAACCATGACACCCCAATACAAAGTACAATACGAAGAAACCAAGGAAACCCTGATTCAGACCTGTGAACTCTATCGGCTGGATACAAATGTATTAACCTATCGCTTTGGCGTTTTATCTGTTTTTGTGGCAGTGTCTGTTTTGTCAAGCAGTCACGTTAAGCTTCAGCAGACCCCGGTATCCAGTTATCTGATTTATCTCGGAGTATGGCTGCTGATTTTTGCGGGGGCCGAGATTTTCCGTCGAACCTTTGCCAAAAAGCTGGCACATACCGCTGCCTACGGCGATGGAGATGCAGCTTACGAAAAGCGTTCCCGGAACCGCAAAGAGAAGTTAAAAATTTCCATGGAGTTTTTTGACGATCACTTCGACAATAAAACCCAGACCCAGTCCGTAACCTATCAGTACGCAGATGTTCGCAAATTGCTGGAGAACAAGGACGCTTTTGGAATCGTCATTCGTTCATCCTTAGGTCCCAGAGGTCTTTACGCTTTTCCAAAAAGCGCTATGGATACAGAAACTTTCGAAGCGTTGAAGGCTCACCTTATCCAAAACTGTCCGCAGGTTACAAAAGTTACGCAACTATAGTTTAGGAATTTTATCAGGAGGAAAACATGGATCTTAATCGATACGCCTTATTTATCGACGTTGCAGAAACCAAGAATTTCACAAAAAGCGGAGTCCGTATGGGCTACACCCAGTCCGGAGTCAGTCATGTTTTAAAATCCATGGAAGCCGAACTGGGCTTCCCTCTGTTCATGCGAAACAAATACGGGGTCACCCTGACACCGGAGGCAGAACGAATTCTTCCCATCGTTCAGGAATTACTGGACGTGAACCGGAAGCTTGATCAGGTAGCGGATTCCTTAAAGCAGAAAAAGGAAGGACACTTAACCATTGCTACTCTGGCCAGCATTTCCCATAACTGGTTACCGGAAATTCTCTCTGTGTTTGTAAAAGAGAATCCCACCATTACGTTGGAACTGGTGGAAGGTAATCCTAAGGTGTTGTGCTCTCTTGTTACCGAGAAAAAGGCGGACATCGCTTTTATCAGCAAAACCTCCCTTACGGATGACATGGAGTGGATTCCACTTTATGAAGATCCCCTACTGGCACTTTTGCCCGACAGTTTTGATGCAAGGGGTATGGCAAACTTCCCTATAGCGGATTTTGAAGGCAAACCATTTTTACTTCCTGCCAAGGATGTGTATACGGACCTTCCGGATCTTCTGGTAAGCCACAACGTTCACGTAAATGTGGTATGTACCGCCCAGGAGGATCTTTCCTTAATGCACATGGTGGCAAATGGTCTCGGTTTTACCATTATGCCCCAGCTATCCGTATTGGATATGAAGTACCCTTTAAATTATCTCCCGTTAAAACCAAATCTTACCAGAGAGTTGGGCATCGCTTATCCGAAAAACGAGCATCTTTCGGCTGCCGCAACTCGATTCTTGGAGATTACGCAGGGAATTTTACTGAATGTGAAATACTAATTTTTCAAAAAAAGAGTGGGTTGCCAATTTGGCATATCTGCTCTTATTTTTTCTCTTCTGAAATTGACTAAAAATCGACTGTAAATATGAACAATCGTTAACAAATTGTATCCATAATTAGGCATGAGAAAATTTAATATCTGCTATTCTTACGCTGCATTTCCTTTCTTCACAAAAACAAGGTATAATATTAGTGTATAAATTTGGGAAACAATTATCATTCTATATGGAGGTGCCCATGAAGTACACAATTTTACTCAAACAGCACATCGGCGCTCCTTGCGCTGCCTGTGTAAAAGCAGGTGACAAGGTAGAACGCGGTGCGCTCATCGCTGAGCCAACCGGGCTTGGTGCACCCATCCACTCTCCATTCGATGGTAAGGTTGCTGAAATTACTGATACAGCAATCATCATTGATGCCAAAGAGGCTGAACCAAAGGAAGACAAATTCGTTCCTTTGACCGGAGATTCCGAAGTCGAGCTTCTTAAGGCAGCCGGACTTGTAGGAATGGGAGGAGCAGGATTCCCAACTGCTGTTAAATGTAACGTTGACTTGAAAGGCGGATACATTTTAGTAAACGCTGCAGAGTGTGAACCACTCTTAGGTCACAACATTGGACAGTTAGAGAACGATGCTCAGAAAGTTATTGAAGGTGTTAAGATTCTCAAGAAGATCTGTAATGCCAAAGAAGGTGTTTTTGCCATCAAGGCAAAACACAAAGAAGCAGTCGATATCCTTGCTAAGCTCTGTGAGAAAGAAGAAGGCATTCGCGTTCATCTTTTACCGGACATTTACCCAATGGGCGAGGAACGTGCCGTTGTACGTGAAGTACTTGGCAAGCTGCTTAGTCCTACAGACCTGCCTTCCGTTGCAGATTCTGTAGTTATCAACGTTGAAACTGTTCAGCGTGTTGCTGAAGCAGTTATCGACAAACGCCCAGTGATTACCAAGAATGTTTCCGTAGTAGGAAAATTAAAGGGGGGTACACACACACGAGTATTTTACGATGTACCAATCGGAACTACCGTGGGCGAATTAATTGAACGTGCCGGCGGAATCGACGGTGAATATGGCGAGATCGTTATGGGTGGTCCTTTCACAGGAAAAGCAACTACCTTGGACGCTCCAATCACCAAGACTACCGGAGGCATCATCGTTACCAAACCTTTCGAAGATTTGAAGGGTGCAAAGATGGGACTTTTACTTTGCGCATGTGGTGGTAACGAAGAAAGAATGCGCGACATCGCTAAGAAGATGAATGCGCAGGTTGAGATTGTTCAGCAGTGTAAACAGGCTATGGACATCAAGGGAACCTTGAAGTGCGAGAATCCTGGTAACTGCCCGGGACAGGCTCAGAAATGTATGAACATCAAGAAGGCAGGATGTACCGAAATCTTAATCGGTAACTGTAGCGATTGTACCAACACCGTTATGGGTTCTGCTCCAAAGCTTGGCTTAAATGTTCATCATCAGACCGATACCATCTTTGATACCGTTGGTAAAGAGCGTATGCGTTACTTAACAACTTCCAAGACTGTACCTCAGTTAGGCGAAGAGCCGGAAGCTACTGTAACCAGCAGCGAAACCGGATGTGAGTACACCATCACTCAGGATGTAGAGGACGGCTTATTACACATCGACATCAAAGAAGGTAAAAATATTGAAATCGAATTACCACTTTATCTGTAATTTGATTTCCACAATATCAAAGAAAGAAAAGGAGGCCTAAACACATGGCGATTAGTGAAGAATACGCAAAAGAACATGCGAAAAGCCCTGCGGTTTTATGCTGTCGTGCGGAAAAAGGCGTTGTGTTGACATGCCATAACTTAGAGGATCCGGCTATTTTTGATGATCTGGTTGATTCCGGATTATTAAACCTTGACGGCGTTCTCACCATCGAGCAGGTTATCGGAGCTACCTTACAGGATACTTATGATTCCTTAACTCCGTTAACACCAGACAAGATTGATGCAATTCAGGAAGCAAAAGCTGAAGAAAAAGCAGAAGCTCCAAAGGCAGCTGCTACTACTGCAGCTCCGGCAGCTGCTAATTTCAGTGCACCGGTTGCAGGCGGAACCTTAAAGATTTCCATCGGCGAAGGAAAGAACATTCATGTATCCATGCCACTTGTTAGCGCAGGTCAGGCCGGTGCATGTGTAGCTCCTGCTGCTGAAGGCGGTGTGGCTGCTGCTCCTGCTGTTAATGCAGAGCCAAAGTTACTTCGTTCTTTAACACGTCATCACTACAAAATCACAGAAGTAAAGAGAGGACCGGAAACCAAGATTGAAGGTACTACCCTTTACATCCGTGAAGGCATCGAAAAAGATGCAGTTGCAAGTCAGGCTTTAGTTTATGACTTAAAGATTGATATCATCACACCGGCTGAGTATCATACCTATTCCGAGACCATCATGGACGTACAGCCAATCGCTGTAAAAGAAAAAGGTTGCGAACTCGGATCCGGTATTACCAGAGTATTAGACGGTGTTATCATGATGGTAACCGGTACTGACGCTAACGGCGTACAGATCGGTGAATTCGGTTCTTCTGAAGGTATCCTTGATGAGAACATTATGTGGAACCGTCCAGGTGCACCTGACAAGGGTGAAATCTTCATCAAGACTCAGGTTACCATTAAAGAAGGAACCAACATGGAGCGTCCTGGCCCGTTAGCAGCTCACTCTGCTACTGACGTTATTACTCAGGAAATCCGTGAAGCTATGAAGAAGTTAGACGATTCCTTAATCGTTGACAAAGAAACCTTCGAGCAGTATCGTCGTCCTGGTAAGAAGAAAGTCGTAGTTGTTAAGGAGATCATGGGACAGGGAGCTATGCATGACAACCTGTTAATCCCACAGGAGCCGGTTGGTGTACTTGGTGCACGTCCTAACGTAGACTTAGGAAACGTTCCGGTTGTTGTTTCTCCACTCGAGGTATTAGATGGATGTATCCACGCACTTACCTGTATCGGACCTGCATCCAAGGAAATGTCCCGTCATTACTGGAGAGAGCCACTTGTGCTTGAAACCTTATATGATCCGGATGTTGACTTAGTAGGTGTTGTACTTGTAGGTAGCCCTCAGATCAACGCTGAGAAATTCTACGTATCCAAACGTGTAGGTATGACCTGTGAAGCATTAGAGGTTGACGGAGCATTCGTTACAACCGAAGGATTTGGTAACAACCACATCGACTTTGCAAGCCACATCGAGCAGATTGGTATGCGTGATATCCCGGTAGTAGGACTTTCCTTCTGTGCTAAACAGGGAGCTTTAGTTGTAGGTAACAAGTACATGGTATCCATGGTTGACAACAACAAGTCCGAAGGCGGTATTGAGAACGAAGTTCTTGCAAACAATACCCTTTGCCATGAAGATGCTGTTCGTGCTCTTTGCATGTTGAAAGCAAGAATGTTTGGACAGGAAGTTAAGGCTGCAGAGCGTAAATGGAATCCGGCAGTAAAAGATGCAAATATGGAGTTAATCTCTAACGTAACCGGCAAGCCAATTGAGCGTGTTCCAAATGAAACCTCTCTTCCAATGAGCCAGAAACGTAAAGAGAAATACTCCTAAGGAGTAGGTGTAAGTATTATGCCATTGAATTACGGAGATAAAATTATCTATATGGAAGGCATTATCGTTCGCATCACTGACGGTGCGGTTGGAATTGATTTAAAAGGCCGTCTCGGCTATTTGGAAATTCCTATGAGAATGTTGATCACCGACTATCCTATTAAATTAGGACAGGAGGTGGGGTTCAATATGAGCTTTATCGAACAGTTAAGCGATGAACCCAATGAAACCTATGTAAATAATCAGATCAATAAAAAACGTGCTGCTGAAACAGTTCGTGCAGCAAGGAAAGGAGAAGCACATGCCTAATTTTGATTTTGCAGGTTTACAGTCCGAAATTTACGTGCCTGTAACACCGCCACCAGTATGGGCAGAGGTTAAAAAACCTTTAAACGAAATGAAGATTGCTATTGCAACTGCTGCTGGTGTTCATCATAACAAAGATAAACGTTTTAACTTAGCAGGTGACTTTACTTATCGTGAGATTCTTGATACCATGCCATCTGACGAATTGATGGTATCCCATGGTGGATATGATAACTCCGATGTAAACAAAGACATCAACTGTATGTTCCCAATCGACCGTCTTCATGAGCTTGCCAAAGCAGGATTCATCGGAAGCGTATCCGAAATCCACATCGGCTTCATGGGTGGTGGTGGAAACCAGGAAAAATTCAAGAACGAAACAGGTCCGGCTATCGCCAAGATCTTCAAGGATCATAATGTAGACGCTGTCGTTCTTACCGCTGGCTGAGGTACCTGTCACCGCTCTGCAGTATTGGTGCAGAGAGCCATTGAAGAAGCAGGTATCCCGACTGTTATTATCGCAGCGTTACCACCGGTTGTTAAACAGACCGGAACACCTCGTGCTGCCGCTCCGCTCGTACCTATGGGTGCTAACGCAGGTGCGCCTCACGACGTTGAAATGCAGACAAACATCGTAAAAGAGTCCTTACAGTTATTAGAGACTATCGACTCCCCAGGAACCATCGTTCCTCTTAACTACGAGTACACTGCAAAAGTTTAAATTTGTTCTCAATCTGCCGCAGTTTTTGCTGCGGCAGATTTTGCAACATTTGTGACACTGTGTCATAAATCACTACAAAATTGTCGCAGCAAAAAGGGGGGATTTTATGGCAAATCCAGGCGAAAAAGTGATGCGTCGGCTTACCATCCAGAGTTTTCATTTTACAAATGTGACCTTTGGAGAAAAATTCGAACTTCGTAAGTTGACCGATTCACCGGAGCAGACCTATGAAATGATTTTACCGGAAAAATCCGAAGATTTTCTGGAAGACATGGATGTAATTGAGTCCATCACCATGCGAATCATTAAACCCGGTGAGCATCATGTACACAATGAATCCATTATGGATGTTTTTCCTATTTCCGTTAAAGTTCTGGGAAAATTGGGAGAAGGAACAAGTCGTACCATTACCGGCGTATACGGCCTTATCACCGGCGTAGATACCGAAGGAACTCCGGTATGCGCTTTTGGTAACTCCGATGGTATGTTAGATGAGCAAATGGTTCTTGGCTGTGCCGGAACTCCAAATGAAGAAGACTACATTATCTGTTTTGATGCCGTGTTAAAAGCGAAAGAAGGCTTTAAACGAAGTGGTCCCAACGCTGTTCATCACGTGGTGGACGCTTACTGCCAAAACATCCGTGAACTTCTGAAGAAATTCCATGCCGGCGACTGTACTGAGTCTCAGGTTTTTGAGGACGTTATTCGTCCCGGCAAACAGAAGGTTGCATTGGTGAAACTAGTTTCCGGACAGGGTGCAATGTACGATACTCGCTTTTTAGCCAACGAACCATCCGGCTTTGAAGGCGGTCATTCCGTCATTGATATCACCGGCTTCCCGGTAATGTTAAGTCCCAACGAATATCGGGACGGCGCAATCCGGGCAATGTATTAAGGAGGTAGACTATGGGAGTAGGACCATCGACCAAGGAAACAACCTTACACCACTTTCGGGATCCGCTTCTGAAGGTGTTGTCGGAGGATACAGATATAGATTTTCAGGGCGTTGTGCTGGCTGGAATTCCTCAGGATAACGTAAACAAATTATTTACCGGCGAACGCATCGGCTACTGGATTGAGGCCATGCGTTGTGACGGCGTAATCGTCAGCGCCGACAGCTGGGGAAACAGCGATATTGATTTTGCCAACACTGTAGAACACATTGGCGAACGGGGCATCCCCGTGGTAGGACTTTCCTTCTGCGGTGTCTCCGGACAATTCGTTGTAACGAATCCCTACATGGACACCATTGTAGACATTAACAAAAATCCGGAGGGAATCGAAACCGACGTGGTAGGAGAAAATTCCCTATCGGAACTTGACGCCAAGAAAGCGAAAGCGCTGCTGAAACTTAAAATGCGAAAGTAAATGGACGCTGATATTTCCGGGCAGGAGCGCTTGCGCTCAACGTCCGGCGTAACGGCACATAAGAGAAGGGGGAACCACGCACAGATTGGTTAACACCATCTGCACATGTTTCCCTTTCTCTAAGTGCCGACGCCTCCCAATGTCCTGCTCCAGAAATATCAGCGTCGCATCACTTCCACACAAATCGAATTCCACCCAATATTACCGCGTAAAAACGCAAGAATTAATTAGAGTTTTCTTTTACATTAGAATTTTTCGATAGTTGCCCTATCAAATAACATGGAGAATCCTTTATTCTTCGTCCATGAATTTTAGAATGAAATCCATCCAGTTCTTTTCTTGTTCTGTTTGAAGTCGTGTCTGAAACAGATAAAGTTTTCAATGCTAAAGATAAATAACCATATATGACGGGATATTTCTTCCCATTTTCGAATTCCATAGAATCAAGAATCAGATATGTTCTTGCTTTTGAAAGTTTTTCAAATTCAGTTGCCCTATGATGCAAAAATTTTTCAAGATCGGTATCCCTTGTGCAGGAAAAAGTTGAAAGAAATTTGGCAAGCTCATCATCGCCTAAACGCTCTTTTGCTTTCTGAAGCGAGCACACCACAGCTCGAATAATTCCTCCCCCCTTTTCAAGTCTTCTTCATCGAACCGAAACCACGGCATTGGATCCTCCGGCGGATCAGACTCCATAACTTCCCGCAACCTTTCCACTGCTTCTGGACTGGTTATTACAATTTCTCTGTCAAATGTGTTGGTAGACATAGCATTCACCCCTTTCTTTCATTTAGTAGGACACAAGCCTCTATTTATACTATATCATAAGATTCTCTTTTTTCAATATTCTTTTAGGGAAAGCAAAAGGTGGTTCTGTTCATCTTGAACAAAACCACTTTTCTACTTTCTTATTTTTCTTATCTAGAATTTCACTACCTTCACGGTTGACCACTTGGTGTAGGAAATACAGCATCCTGCTTTCTTATATCCACGAACCTTAATTTTAGCAGTTCCGCTGCAGGAAGGTTTTGCGTTTTTACTCTGAGATCCGGCTAAAATTGCGCTAAAGCTTGCTTTGTTCATAGATGACTGACTCTGCCAACGATTGGAAATAATCTCTAAACCGTTAGCACCTTTAATCTTGCTCTTTAACTGAATTTTTCCGGAAACGCGAGTGTAATAGTAATAATGTCTTGCATATGGGAAGGTGGAATCTGTAGTATAGCTCTGTCCATAGCTTCTGGAACTCTTACCAAAACAACTTTTAAACAAACGTGAACAAAACGAAACCTATTTCTATTTATATCGAGAAACAACATAATCCACAAAGATTTCTTCATATGGTCGGAAAATATTCTTCTTCCGATATACAATATTCAAATCTCGTTCTGCACTTTCTAACGGCAGTTCAAATACCAAAAGTTCTCCCTCACTCTGCAGTCTTCTTACTGCATTTTCGGAAATCAGCGCCACGCCAAGTCCTTCCAATACCATATTTTTAATAGACTCGGAGTCATTCAGCCTTGCGCAAACCTGGATCTGCTCCTCCCGTAAGTGAAGTTCCATTAATATCTTATCCGCATAGCGCTTACTACCGCTTCCGTTTTCTCTGGAAATGTAAGGCTCCATTTTCAAAATGTCAGTTACAATTCCCAAATCCCGGGATTTCTCATATTCCTTTAACATGCTTTCAAAGCGCTTGGTCTTTGGCGTTACAAGCACGATATGGTCCTTAAAACAAGGCTTACAGGTTATCTCATCTCCGTGATCCTCCACACCGATAAAACCAACCTGGAAGGTATCGCTAATAAGACCGTCTATAACATCCTGACTGTCTCCCTGATGAATAATAAACTGCACATCCGGATAAATCTTCTTATATTCTGCCAAAAGTCCCGGTAAAAAGTAGGTAGACGGAATGGTAGAGGCACCCAAATGAATGGTCTTTTTCTCCTCTTCATCCCAACTCTTTAACAAACGGTCCCGCATTGCCAACATGTCAGATGCGCACTCGTAAAGCTCCTCTCCCTTTTGTGTTACCTCCAGCCTCTTTGTATGTCTATCCAAAAGCTTGGTATGAAGCTCCATCTCCAACATCTGAATATGAGTACTGATGGTCGGCTGAGAAATATACAACATCTCTGCTGCCTTTGTAAAACTTCCGCATTCCACTACTGCCACATAAGATTCTAACTGCTTTAATTCCATGTTCTTCTCCTCTATCTGATCGTTCCGATTGCAGCAATTGCCGCATCTACATCCTGTTCTGTATTAAAATAGCCAAAAGAAAACCGTACCGTTCCCGCCGGGTAACTTCCCAAACTCTGATGTGCCGCTGGTGAACAATGAAGGCCCACTCTTACCATAATGCCATAATCCTGATCCAGAATATCCGCCACCTCTGCCGGATCTTTTCCTTCTATTTGAATGGAAACCACACCCACGCGATTCTCCATATCCTCTTTTCCAAAAATCCGAACCCCGGGTATATTCAAGATTCCTGTTAAAAAGCGCTGCGTCAGAGCTTTTTCCTTCTCTGCAATCTGCTCTCTTCCAGTCTCTTTAATGAACAAAAGGCCTTCCCGAAGTCCCATTATTCCCGGAATATTCATGGTTCCCGGTTCAAAACGATCCGGCATAAAATCCGGTATTTCTTCGGTGTGACTGATACTGCCGGTTCCACCACTTATAAGCGGTTCTATTTTTTCAACTAAATGTTCTTTTAAAACAAATCCGCCAATTCCCTGGGGGCCCAACAGGCTCTTATGACCGGTAAAAGCAACCGCATCGATGTGCATTTCCTCCATATTAATGGGTAAAATCCCTGCACTCTGAGCACTGTCCAAAAAGAAAGTAAGACCATGCTTTTGACAAAACTCTCCCACTTCCCGAATGGGCATCACCGTGCCACATACATTACTGGCATGTAGCATCACCACCAACTTGGTCTTCTCCGTTAAAAGCTCCTCCATTTTATCAAGGATGAGGCTTCCGTCAGCTTCACAGGGAATTCTGGAAAAAGTGACTCCCTGCTTTAAAAGTTGGGTTAAAGGACGCATCACCGCATTGTGTTCCATTGAAGATACCAATACATGATCCCCGGGTTTTAAAAATCCCTTTAATAACACATTCAAACTTTCTGTTATGTTCTTAGTGAAAACTACATTCTTCACGTCCTCCCCGTGAAACAACTCACAGATAAGTTCTCTGGTTTCGTAAACTTTCTCCGCCACACTGTAGGCTTCGCTGTAACATCCACGGTTCATATTAACGCCGGAATGCAGCATATAGTCCATCATAGCCTGAGGTACTTTTTCCGGTTTCGGAAACGATGTGCAGGCATGATCCAAATATATTCTCTCCATATATCCTTTGCTTTCATCTCCCACTTTAAAAATATTTATTCCCTCCTTTAATCCTACCATAAATTCATAGGAAATTCAAATGATTGGATAAATGTTATTGATATTTCCAATTAGCTATACAGAATTCTTTGTGTTATCATAAATGTGTAAATAATATATACAGTGGAGGTAACTATGAAAACACAAAATGAAAAACTACTGATTGTGGTTGCCGGTTGTATCATTGGTGTTATAGGATCACTTTTGGTATACTTTGGTAACCCTGCAAACATGGGCTTTTGTATCGCCTGCTTCATCCGTGATACTGCCGGTGCTCTTGGGGTGCACCGCGCTGCTCCGGTACAGTACATCCGCCCGGAAATCATCGGACTTGTACTTGGAAGCTTCATTATGGCACTTTTTTCCAAAGAATTCTCTGCAAAAGGTGGAAGCGCACCTGCTACCCGTTTCGTTCTTGGATTCTTTGTTATGATTGGCTGTCTCATGTTCTTAGGCTGCCCATTCAGAATGATTCTTCGTCTTGCAGGTGGTGACTTAAACGCACTCATCGGTCTCGCAGGCTTTGTTTGTGGAATCCTTGTGGGAATCTTCTTTTTAACCAAAGGATATTCCTTGAAGCGTACCTATCGTCAGCCTGTGGTAGACGGTATCGTTCTGCCTGTTATCCAGGTTGTACTTTTTGCCCTTCTGGTAGCTGCACCGGCATTCATTTTCTTCAGCGAAGAAGGAGCAGGCCCGGGTGCAAAGCACGCAGCTATCGGTATCAGCCTTGCAGCAGGTCTTATCGTTGGTGCCTTAGCACAGCGTACCCGTCTTTGCATGGTTGGCGGACTTCGTGACTTAGTATTATTTAAGGAGCCAAAATTAATCCTTGGCTTCGTTGCCATCCTGGCAAGTGCTCTGGTTATGAACTTAATCTTAACCGGCGCAACAGACGGTGTATACTTTACCCTTGGAATGGAAGCACAGCCGGTAGCACATACCGATGCTTTATGGAACTTCTTAGGATTATTCTTAACCGGTTTTGGCTGTGTACTTTTAGGCGGCTGCCCACTTCGTCAGCTGATTCTTTCCGGAGAAGGAAATTCCGACAGCGTACTTACCGTTATGGGATTATTTGTAGGTGCTGCTTTTGCACATAACTTTGGACTTGCGTCCAGCGCAGAAGGCCCGACTCCAAACGGAAAAATCGCTGTTATCATCGGCATCCTTGTGGTTGCATTTATTGGCTACATGAACACTTTTATGAAGAAAAAAGAAAATTAGGAGGATACAAAAATGAGTAAAATTGACGCTCGCGGACTTTCCTGTCCGGAACCGGTAATGTTATTAAAACAGGCAATGGCATCAGGTGCATCTTCCTATGAAATGATGGTAGATTGCAAAACAGCAAAGGAAAACGTTACCCGTTATGCCACCGCTCAGGGCTATAAAACTGATGTAAAAGAGGCAGACGGCGAGTTTACCTTAACCTTTACCAAATAGCCTATGACCTTTATTGCAACATTTTTCGCTCATATCGGAGCGATTCGTTTTAAAAAATACTGTGATGCTCACGGCATACAGGCGCGTATAATGCCGGTTCCCAGAACCTTAAGCAGTAGCTGTGGCACCTGCGTAAAATTCAGCTGTGCCGAACCGCTACCGGACTCCGAATATCCTACGGAAACCGAATCCGTGGTAGAAGTCCTTGCAGACGGTTATCAGGAACTTTACCGAGCATCCGACAGCTAATTTTACGAACTGACAACAGCTGAAACAAAAAGTCCGCCCCACATTCCATACGCATGAAATCCGTAGGCACTCATGCGCTGGAATGTGGGGCGGACATATTTTATTTAAGCTGTCGTCGCTCGGTTTCTTTCCCGCACCACTGGGTAATCTTGCATTCATCCAGATATGCCATCACCGGCTTTGCAGCCTTACGACTAACTTCAAGTAAATCTCTTAAAGTTGCAAATGACAGGATTTCATTCGTTTCAAAATATTCCCGCACTTTTTCCTTCATTTTCTCTGCCAGCTCCGGGGTGGTAACAATGGTATCGTGAATCCGCACAAGCTTATTTTCTCGTACCAGATCATCCACTATATCATTTAATTCCTCCGGCTCGGCACATTTTAACTCTGCATAATCATATAATGCAAATCCGGCTTCCGCTGCCTTCCTTACAGTCTCTGCCTGCACCTTTTCATAGGTTTTATCTTTTACCGGTTCGTGGGAAGAAAGCCACAAACAATCTCCCGCTTCCATTACTTTACCGCTTTCCGTCAGATATTCCATATAGGGTTCCAGACAGGCTATGTCAAAGCTTTTAAACAGGCCGCTCTTAAATCCCGCCTTGGTAATACCGCGCTTATAAGGATTCTTTTCATGGAATTCCTGCAAAAATCGTTCTATGTTCATCCACATCTGATCCGCCGCAGTGAAAGACCAATAAAAATCCTTTTTCCGGCCATGAAGGACGAAGCACCGTCCCTCTTCTTCCACCCTTGTTGCAATCTCTTTTAACTCGCACTCTTCCATCTGGGTCTGGGCAAGAATTTTATCTAATGCCAAGGGGGTCTTCACGGATTCCTCTATCACGCTGAAAAACAGATCCTCCTGTTTTCCGTCCCGACGCTGTTTCAACACTCCAATGGTTTCCTCATCGAACCGTTTGTGCTTTCTCGCATCGATACCAAGGACAACGCCTCCTCCTAGGGTCTCCAGTGGCGATAAAAAGCGAATTACAAATTTGTCATTTCGTTTTGCACAAATCTCCCGCTCACAAATCAGCTGAGCAAAGCCCTCTTCGCCGGCGGTAAGTTCGTTTTTATCAAGAAGTACCACTCTGGCAATGACTTCATCCGTTCCAATGTGAAGATGAACCCGGCTTTGATTTTTCACAACACGGGTACAATCTGCACTTAAGGTAATCACCACGTCCAACCGGTTGGTTGGGGTAAGGGAATCCGGGTAGGCAAGTACCATACCCCGTTTCACATCTTCTTTGGCAACTCCCTGCAAAAGCACTGCCGCGCGCTGTCCCGCATAAGCAATCTCTATGTCGTCTCCGTGGGTCTGTAAGCTTCGAACCTTGGTAGTAAGCTTGGTGGGATACAGCATCACTTCCTGGTTCACCCCAATGGTTCCTTCCAATACGGTTCCTGCCACTACGGTTCCGAAACCTTTGACGGTGAAAAGTCGATCCACCGGAATTCGGAAATGTCCTCCAACATCACGGTTATGGGTAGCTGCTCCCGCTTTTTGTGCTAAAAGCTCCTTAAGCTCACCGATGCCGTCACCCTTTATGGCACTAACCTTCATCCTGGGCCAGTTAGCAAAAACTCTGCCCTGTAATTCTTCGGCAATCTCTTCTTCCATCATATCCGCCCATTCCGGCTCCACCATGTCCAGCTTGGTCAAAACGATAATTCCATTGGTTATACCAAGCTGTTCCAAAATATCCAGGTGTTCCCTGGTCTGGGGCATAATTCCTTCGTCCAAAGCAATGGTCAGAAGTACCAAATCCATACCACAAACACCCGCCAACATATTGGGTAAAAATTTCTCGTGTCCCGGTACATCAATGATACCGGCGCGCATTCCTCCCGGCAGGTCAAAATAGGTAAAACCTAAATCTATGGTAATACCTCGCTTAATCTCTTCCTTATGGGTGTCCGTCTCCCGACCTGTAAGGGCGCGGATTAATGCTGTTTTTCCGTGGTCAATGTGACCTGCTGTTCCGATAATAATGTGTTCCATTGTTTATCCTCGTAATACTTCTTTCACGACATCCACCACTGCATCAAACTCCTCTTCATACATGGTGCGAAGATCGAATAAAAGCTGTTCTTCCATTACTCTTACAATAATAGGAAGCTCTCCTTCCCTTAATTTAGCCGCAGTCTCTTCTGCATTCATGCCGGCTTTGCCTACAGTTACCGCATAGCTTTTTAACATTTCACCCGGCAAGGAACCGCCACCAATAGGTGTTTCTGTATTTACAACCCCGACGGTTACTCCCTCGGGCATCTCTTTTTCAAATCGATAAGCTAAGCTTTCCGCTTTGACCTTCAATTTCTCCGGACTTTCCGTCATCCGTGAAAGAACCGGAATATTTTTTACCGCATACTCCTCGTCCTCGTACATGGAAAGCACGGTTTCCAACATGGCCGCCGTACATTTATCAATTCGCATGGCACGGGTTAAGGGGTGCTTTTTACATTTGGCAATCCATTCTTTCTTTCCCACCAGAATACCTGCCTGTGGGCCTCCCAAAAGCTTATCGCCGCTAAAGCATACCACATCCACGCCTGCCGCAATACTTTCCTGCACCGTAGGCTCTTTTCTGAGTCCGTATCTGGACAAATCAATTAAAACGCCGCTTCCCAAATCTTCCATAACCGGAATGCCGGTCTTTTTAGCCAGGGCACACAATTCGTCCCGCTCAACACTCTGGGTAAAACCAATAAGCTTGTAATTGCTGGTATGGACTTTTAACAGGGCACCGGTTTCCTCCGTAATGGCCTCTTCGTAATCTTCCAAACGGGTTTTATTGGTGGTTCCCACTTCGATACGGGTACAACCGCTCTGATCAATAATATCCGGAATGCGGAATTTACCGCCGATTTCAATCTGTTCTCCACGAGAAACGATGACTTCCTTGCCATCACCTACGGCGCTAACCATCAAAAGGGCTGCTGCCGCATTGTTGTTTACCGCCATGGCGGCCTCCGCTCCGGTAAGATGGCACAAAAGCTCCTCAAAATGGGAGTACCGCTCACCCCTTTTTCCTTCGGAAAGGTTATACTCCAAATTCATATAGCCCTTCATCTGCTCCATCAGTTTTTCCAACGCAATGGGCGGCAACGGCGCACGTCCCAGATTGGTGTGTAAAATCACTCCGGTGGCATTTACCACATGCTTTAAGTTAGCTTCCTTATGGCTTTCCACCTTCTGAAGCACCCGGTTTTCCAGATTCTCAAGAAAGCCGGTAAGAATTTCCTCTTTGGGATCTTCGTTTAATTTTTTCCGTAATTCTTCCAAGGCATGCCGTAAAATCCCTACCACCGGCTCCTTGCCGTATTTCTCAATAGCCTCCGCCAATTCCGGACGGCTCATTAATACATCCACCTTCGGGATTTTTCGAAATAATTCATTCTTGTTCATAGTGTTGTCCTCACTTTATATTTGCAAGTTTTTCGCATACTGAAACGAAATAATATCCCTTGGCGCAGTGCTAATATATGCCTGCTCTTTATGCATAAAGGATACAATTTCATCCTTCGTCATTTTTCCCAACTTTTCTATTACAATGTCCAAAACTGCCTTATCTTCCATTGAAAGCGACGGAAAATCCACTGCTTTTTGCAACGAAAAATGATATGCAACATTTTCACCCACATCTTCCTCTTCACAAGGCACGTCTTTCAACTCTACAATTACATTATGCCCCACCGGAACTGCTCCCATCGGAAGTGCCTGATATGCCAGGCCTGTAATTGCCATTCCTCTTTCTTTATACGATAATGCATCCGCATACCACATTAATTTCATTAACTTGACCTTATAAAGACATGTAACTTTTGATGAAGCTGAAAAATAGCGAATCACGTCCACAACTCTATCCAGGGAAAGTTCTATATTCCCCTGATAGAATCTATTTCTGCTAAACCCGGCGTAGTTAGCTTCTATTGCCCGTCGGAGATATAAATCTTTATCAGCCTCGTACAACTCCGTCGCCGCATCCAAATATTTGTGGTATGCTTCTTGTGTCAAATTGTCCCTTGCATCTTTCAAAAGAGCTATAAACCATTCCGGATCTCTGTCCAATTTTTTCAAAATGGTATCGTGTGCTTTATCCTGCACTTGATGACTTTCGTATCTTGTAATTGTTTTGGCTCCCCAACCAAGTAATGAGCACAAATCCCCCTGTGTAATGCCATATTTATCGCGAATACTACTTATTTCAGCAGAAGTTAAAATCCCTTCCGCTTTTCGATATGCATCTTTCATTTTCACGTCATTTTCCTGCATTTGGACTTCTTCCATATATAATTCATCTGCAACGTCACAATACGAATACGAAGCAACGTAAGAAACAACCCTATTTTTAAAGGTCGTCCGTTCTTTAATCTGAACTGTTTTCACTCCGTGTTCTTCCATACAGCATGTGCACAGTCGCTTTTCACTTTTTAAAATCTTCATTTCCATGCAAGCATGCCCTCCTTACTTCTTTCTATATGGAATTATCCCCTCTTCCAAAACTCTCTCCCTCCGTCCAAGTATCAATTGATACCTATATAGTACTGCATTTTTCCTTTCGTGTCAATATTTCCTTCGCTGCCGGATATCCGTAAGCACTTTCTGCACCGGCTATAGCCCGTTTAATGGCTTCACTCATAACCTCTGCCGCCAGAGTCCCCACTAAATCCATATCCGCTGCCACCTCTCCTACCGATACCGCATAAATACTGTCTCCGTCTGCCGAGGTATGTACCGGACGAATGGACCTTGCAAAACCGTTATGGGTCATACCGGCTATTTTACAAAGCTGTGGTTTGGTAAACTTTGCATTGGTGATAACTGCTCCGATGGTAGTATTATCTACAAACTTATTTTCTCGAACTTCTATACTTTCCTTCATCAGCTCCACACTATCCCGGAAACTTTTCTTATCAGGATTAAGCAGTCCGGCAATCTTCTTTCCGTTCTTCCAGTCATAAATATCCCCCAGGGCATTGACCGCAACAATTGCTCCAATCTGCAAATCACCTATCTGAATGGCATAACTTCCGATTCCTGATTTCATACAGGTTTCCATACCGGCCAACTTTCCTACTGTCGCACCGCATCCGGCTCCGAAATTACCATCCTGATAATTCGGTTCTTCCAAAGCCCGCTTCGCTGCTTCATATCCCATTGTCGCATCCGGTCGCACATCTTTATCCCCCACCGTCAGGTCAAAAATATCCGACTGTACCACTAACGGCACCTTGGTAACTCCAACATCATAGCCGATATCATGTTCCTCCAGATACTGCATCACACCATTTGCGGCTCCTAAACCAAAAGCACTGCCTCCTGCAAGTACAATTCCATGCACAACTTGAGCTGCTGAAAGTGGATTTAACAACTGACTGTCTCTTGACGCCGGACCACCGCCTCGAACATCCAAGCCTGCACCCATTCCGGTCTTACTAATCAGTACCGTCATGCCGGTTCCGGCTTTTTCATTCTCTACCTGACCAATGTGGATTCCATGAATCTCTTTTACCGAAATCTCCCGTTCCATTCTGCAACCTCCTTTGTAAATTTGACCTTTAAGAGTATTATAGCATTCTCTGTTCCCTTATAAAAGTCACTGTGCTGGAAATATCCCCCCCTTGTGCTGCTCTCCGGTTCCGGTATCGACATCCGTATAAGTCAAATCGGAAATCCGGGTGTCCTCCGATAAAAAGGTTACATATTGCTGCTCTCCGTCTTCCCAAACATCATACAACTGCGGTAACACACCATAATCGTAATCCTGCACCGTCATAGCCAGGGCACCGGAATCGCTCATGGCCTTGATACTGCCGGCTTCATGGATTTCATCCTTTTTCAAGTCGTAGGATTCCTTTGTAATTCGATTATTTTTGATGTCAAACACATACATATCTTTTTCTCCGTAAACCGGCAGGAAAATCCGCTCTCCTTCGGTATCGGCTACCGGCACGCAGTTTTCCGCAATCTTATTACTCTCCCCGGGCAAGGTGGTCAAATCCACACTCTGCGCTATTTTCCTCGTTTCCTTGTCAAATACAAAAACTCCAAAATGTTCTTCTCCGTATGCTCCGGCAAAAACAATTTTTCCCCGATCTGCATACACGACCTGGGCTTCACTACCGCACCAGCTATCCGTCATCTGCACCTTGGCTTCGGAAAAAGCGATTTCCTTGGGTGCCGCGCTTTTAACCGTTGCGAAGCATAGGGCAAAAAAGGCACACCCACAGGCTGCGAGCCCAATCATCCATGCTGCCGGCTTCTTGTATGATAAAACCGCTTTCACCCTGGTTTTGATTCCTACTTCTCCAAAGGACAAAGGGCACACCATCACCAGCCGATTCATCACGCTGACATCCACCAGCGCGTTGGCATAGTTCTTTTTCTCCTCCAAGGATAGCTCTCGAACTACCTGCTCATCACAGGCAAGCTCCACATCCTTGCAAAGAAAAGCATAAGCTACCCACATCAAAGGATTAAACCAGCCGATTGCCAAAAGAAGATAGCCCACCGGCTTAATAAAATGATCTTTCCGTTTCAAATGAGCATACTCATGGCGCAACACATACTCCCGATTGGCTTCTGCCAAAGAGGAGGGCAAATAAATCTTTGGTTGAAAAATCCCCAAAATAAACGGAGTCGCAATCTCGTCGCAGATAAAAATATTTTCTTCCTGACAGACGGCTTCCTTTACCCTCTTTCGTAGCTGTCCATAGCTAAAAAATGCGTACAACAGCAAGAAGAAAATCCCTACCATCCAGACTCCTGCCAGAAGTTCTATTCCGGAAAGCTTGTGACTTCCGTACCCCTGAAGTACCATGGTATTGGCTAAAAAGTGATTTACCGGCTTATCAATGGCAGAATTTCCGAAAGAAACCTGCACCATGGGATGCATCTGATAAATCACCGGCTCCGCATCCGGCATCAGGCTAACCGGCAGCCGAAGTGTAAAGGGCATAATTAAGCGAAGCCCCACTATCCCCCAGCAGATAGGCCACACCCATTTGGGTGCTTTCCGAAAAACGCCCCGGGCAATCAGCACAATCAAAACCAATACCCCCGCATACATACTTTGATTAAAAAGCTTTAAAAAAATACCTTCCATTTGTTATTCCCCCTTCGCTTCCTCAATAATCTTTCGGATTTCCTCCGCTTCCTCTTCCGTCAACCTTGTTCCCTTGGTAAAAGCAGATAAGAACGCAGGCAATGACCCCGCAAAAGAGTTCTCAACAAACTGCCTGCTCTGACGAGCATAGAATTCTTCTCTGGAAAGAACGGAAGTCACTGTTCCCTTGTTATTCTGAAACAGTCCCTTCTCACATAATTTCCGAATCACATTATGGGTGGTGGTTCGTGCCCAGCCAAACTCTTCTGCCGTCAATTTCACCAATTCGTGGCTGGTAATGGGCTCCCGCTCCCAAATCAGTTCTGCAAAACGACTTTCCACAACTCCCAATTGAATTTCTGCCATCCTTCTCCCTCCTTTGCCACCATTAGTCAAAAGACCATTGGCAATAGTCTTATCATTAGACTATCACCAATGGTCTTATCTGTCAATATCTTTTCCCGACTCTCGACCCTATTTCTTGCGACCGGATTCCCGCAACTCTTTTTCAAAGGCTTCGGGATTTTTCAGGTAATAATCCTGATGCTCCTCCTCTGCCTCAAAGAAATTCTTATAGGGTAAAAGTGCCACTTCCGCTTTCTTTCCTTCTTTTTCCTCTAATTCCGCAATCCGCTTTGATGCCATTTCTTTTTCCTCCTCCGAAGTGTAAAAAATGGCTAAGGTGTAGGAAAAGCCCTTATCAATAAACTGTCCCTCTCCGTCAAAGGGATCTACGTTGGCAAAATAAATGTCCAAAAGTCTGTCGTATCCCACTTTTTCCGAATCATAGCAAAGTTTGATGGTCTCCCGGTGTCCGGTTTTCTGCGCTTTTACATCCGCATAGCTGGGATTTTCCTCATCTCCCCCGGCGTAACCGCAGATTACCTCATCCACGCCATACATTTTGTAAATTGGGGTAACGCACCAAAAGCATCCCCCGGCAAAATAAGCTTCTTTTCTCATTTCCTTCTCTCCTTTTCTTTCTCTTATATCGTAAACTGCCAAGGCAGTTTCCAATTACAGCTTTGATAGCACGTAGTCTGCGAATTCCTTACAGGTGGCACCATCCCGCAGTCCCGTGGCCACTAGCTTTTTCTCGGTTTCACAACAAGTATGAAGGGCCTTCGCCAACCGATTGGAAGCATCCGTTAATCCGATATGCCGAAGCATCATCTCCGTTGCCTTAAAAATGCTGGATGGGTTTGCAAACTCTGCCAATCCCTCTTCCACCATCCGGGGCGCCGAACCGTGAATTGCTTCAAACATGGCATACTGATCCCCGATATTGGCACTTCCGGCGGTTCCCACGCCGCCCTGAATCTGAGCCGCCTCATCCGTAATAATATCCCCATACAGATTCGGCAATACAAATACCTGAAACTGGCTGCGGATATCCTTGTTTAACAGGTTCGCGGTCATAATATCAATATACCAGTCCTCCGCTTTTATCTCCGGATATTCTTCGGCTATTTCATTGCATATCTGCGAAAATTTCCCATCGGTTTTTTTCATAATATTGGCCTTGGTTACGATAGCCACTTTTGTTTTCCCGGTTTTTCTTGCATACTCAAAGGCTGTTCTTGCAATACGTCTGGTGCCGGCATCGGTGATTACCTTAAAGTCCATATCCAGAATTCCCGGTATCTCTACGCCGCTGCTTCCAAGAACATATTCCCCTTCCGTATTTTCCCTAAAAAACATCCAGTCAATTCCTTCTTCCGGAACCGTTACCGGACGCACATTGGCATACAGATCCAATTCCCGACGCAGGGTTACATTGGCACTTTCCATGGTGCCTCCCTTAGGCGTGGTGGTAGGACCTTTTAAAATCACATCACATTTCTTAATCTGTTCCAAAACATCCGCCGGAACAGATTTCCCTTTCTCCAAGCGGTTTTCGATGGTTAAGCCTTCGATTTCTTTTAAGGCTACCTTGCCATCTGCAATTTCTTTTTCCAAAAGTGTATGCAGAAGTCTTTTTGCCTGCTCCATAATAACAGGGCCAATTCCGTCACCACCGCAAAGTCCAATGGTAATAGTGGAGAGTTTTCCATAATCCTTTGGTTCCACCGCCTCTTCCATTTTATCGCAGCGTTCAATCTGCTGCCGCAGTATCTTTTCATACTGTTCAACTGCCTCCTGGATGTAACTGTCCCTTGACTCTGGAAAGTAAATCAAGCGCATTTCCCCAAAGCCTTCCCAACTATTTATTTCCCTGTCCGACATATTTTAGTAATCCTCCCAATTTCAGTATTTTCTTCTGACGCTCTGTAAAATCGCAGAGCAAAACTGCACGTTTACCGGTGTTTTCATCCACCATTGTCACTTTTCCCGCATCCATTCCCGCAAAAATATCCTGCAAAATCAGGCCATCTCCCTGAGAAAACAGCTCGTAATCCTTCGGATTTTCAAAAGTTAGCGGTAAAATTCCGGCATTGATAAGGTTCGCCGCATGAATGCGGGCAAAACTTTTGGCAACAACCGCCCGAACTCCCAGATATAAAGGCACCAATGCCGCATGCTCTCTGGAAGAGCCCTGTCCGTAATTGCTTCCCCCAATTACAATACTCTGTCCCGCCGCCTGGGCCCTCTCTGCAAAGGTTTTATCACAAACCCCAAAACAGAACTGGGACAAAAACGGAATATTGGAGCGGTACGGCAGAATTTTTGCCCCCGCCGGCATAATATGATCCGTGGTAATATTGTCACCTACCTTTAAAATCAAAGGTGCTTTTATCTCATCTTCCAACACATGTCCTTCCGGGAACGGCTTAATATTCGGTCCCCGGAAAATGGAGAGTTCTTTCGCCTCATCTTCCGCAGCCGGTGGTAAAATGGCTCTGTCGTCAATTTTAAATTGTTTTGGCATTTCCACCTTCGGGAAACTTCCCATTGTGCCAGGATCCGTTATTTCTCCGGTTAACGCTGCTGCCACAGCTGTTTCCGGAGATACCAGATAAATCTGGCCGTCTGCTACACCGGAGCGTCCTTCGAAATTCCGATTAAAGGTTCTAAGAGACACACCGCCGGAATTTGGAGAAAATCCCATTCCGATACATGGACCGCAGGCGCATTCCAACACTCTTGCGCCGCTTGCTATAATATCCGACAAGGCGCCGCAATCCGCCAGCATGGATAATACCTGTTTGGATCCCGGTGAAATGGACAGGCTTACTTCCGGATGAATAACCTTGCCTTTTAAAAGCGCCGCCACTTTTAACATATCCCACAAAGAGGAATTGGTACAGGAGCCGATACACACCTGGTCTACCTTTTTCCCTTTCAGGCTTTCCACCGTCACCACATTGTCCGGACTATGAGGACAGGCAATTAAAGGTTTTAACGCAGACAGGTCAATGTCTATCACCCGGTCATACTCTGCATCCTCATCACTTGCCAGTGCAACGAAATCTTCTTCTCTACCCTGAGCCTTCAAAAACTGTCTCGTCACCTCATCCGACGGAAAAATAGAAGAGGTTGCTCCCAGTTCCGTTCCCATATTGGCAATGGTGGCACGCTCCGGCACAGATAAGGTTTTCACTCCTTCTCCGCCCCACTCAATAATAGCGCCCACGCCACCTTTTACCGAAAGGATTCTAAGAATCTCCAGACTCACATCCTTTGCGGTTACAAAGTCCCGCAATTTTCCCGTAAGATTTACCTTATACATCTTCGGCATGGTGATAAAATAAGCACCGCCGCCCATGGCTACCGCCACATCCAGGCCGCCGGCTCCTAATGCCAGCATTCCGATACCGCCGCCGGTGGGAGTATGGCTGTCCGATCCAATCAAGGTCTTTCCCGGTTTTCCGAACCGCTCCAAATGCACCTGATGGCAGATTCCGTTACCGGGTCTGGAAAAATACAAGCCGTACTTTTTCGCCATGGATTGAATAAATTTATGATCGTCTGCGTTTTCGAATCCGGACTGCAGGGTATTATGATCAATATAGGCTACGGAACACTCGGTACGAACCCGGGGTACTCCCATGGTTTCAAACTCCAAATATGCCATGGTTCCCGTGGCATCCTGGGTCAGGGTCTGATCGATTCGCAAAGCGATTTCGCTTCCCGGTTTTAACTCTCCACTAACAAGGTGGTTCTGTATAATCTTCTCAGCTAGAGTAAGTCCCATGGTTTATGCCCCCTTTCGGATACTATCGTAAGCGTGGTTAATGTGGTTCGTCATCAATTCTTCCACTCGTTTCTTATCCTTTTCCTTAATAGCTTCATAAATCGCACGATGTTCTTCAACGGAATGTAAACTTCTATCGCTGTTTTCCAAGGAAGCCTTTCTGTATTTCAAAAGCTTATGATGGATGGGCGATAATACGGACTGAAAAATCGGGCTACCACAGGAAGAATAAATTATATCATGAAATTGGGTATCCAGGTTTCTTAACTGATCCAGATTGTGCTTCATTTCATAAAATTCCTGCTGCTCCACAATCTCTTCCATTCTTTTTAACGCCTCTTCACTAATCCGGTCGATAGCCAAAGAACATACATGGGGCTCTAAATACCGTTTAATTTCGTACATATCTTTTACATCCTGACCGGTAATGCCCAAAACTACGGTTCCCGCCGCGGATGTTTCCACCAGTTTCTCATTCTGCAACCGGGCCAGAGCTTCTCTTATGGGGGTTCTGCTAACTCCCAATTCTTCCGTAAGGCGGGACTCGCTTAACACCTCTCCCGCCGGATAATCTCCGTTTAAAATCTTCTGCTCAATCACGTCATAGACCTGATCAGCCAGGGATACATTCTTATACATTTCGAAACTCCTCCCATTCCTTCATTTCTCCAAGCTTTGCTTTTATCTCCTCATCAGAAAGACTGGTGGTACGTCCCTCGGCATAAACTTCGTCTACCCACTCTTTTAACTTTGCCACCACCGGGTGTTCTTTCTGTATCTTGTGGTCTGCTAAAAGATGATATTTTTCATTAATCCAGTAGGCAATTCCCGCCAGTCCTGAGGTGTCACTGATTGCTACGCAAGGTGCACGATTTAACAGCTTCTTGGTATTGAAAATATTATATATTTCTTCGTCCTTCATCAAACCGTCTGCATGAATTCCTGCCCGGGTTACATTGAAGTTTTCACCGGCAAAAGGAGTCATCGGCGGAATCCTGTACCCAATCTCTTCCTCATAATAACGCCCAATCTCCGTAATGGCTGTAGGATCCATTCCATCCAAAGAACCTCGAAGGGATGCATATTCAAAAATCATGGCCTCCAATGGCACATTTCCCGTACGTTCTCCGATTCCCAACATGGAGCAGTTTACTGCACTGGCTCCGTACAACCAGGCTGTGGTAGCGTTGGGAACTCCCATGTAAAAATCATTGTGTCCGTGCCACTCCAGCATTTCACTTGGCACACCGGAATAATGCTGCAGGCCGTATACAATTCCCGCCACACTTCGGGGCAGTGATGCTTCTGTATAAGGAACTCCGTAGCCCAAAGTATCGCAGGCACGAATTTTTACCGGCACTCCCACTTCCTGGGACAAATCCATGATTTCATTTACGAATGGAACTACAAAACCATAGAAATCTGCTCTGGTAATATCTTCCAGATGGCATCTTGGCACTACCCCCGCCTCAAAGGCATCCTTGATACTTCCCATATAGTAATCCACTGCCTGACGGCGTGTCATTTTCATTTTCTTAAAAATATGATAATCACTACAGGATACCAGCATTCCGGTCTCCCGGATTTCCATATCCTTTACCAGTTTGAAATCCTCTTTCTTTGCACGAATCCAGGTGGTAATTTCCGGGAACTTGTAGCCTAATTCCATACATTTCTCTACGGCTTCACGGTCTTTCTTTGTATAAATGAAAAACTCTGACTGACGAATCAATCCGAAGGGGCCGCCAAGGCGAGCCAACAATTTATACAAATCCACAATCTGTTTCACCGTATAAGGCATTCTGGATTGCTGTCCATCCCGGAAAGAGGTATCGGTAATCCAGATATCCTCCGGCATATTAATCGGTACCCGTCGATGGTTAAAAGCAATCTTCGGTACTTCCTCGTAATTGAACATCTCCCGATACAGATTGGGTTCTTCCACATCCTGTAAAGTGTATTTATAGTTGTTCTGCTCTAATAGGTTGGTTTTACTTGATATTTCCAGCATTTTCTATCCCTCCCTGAAAACTGTGCACACCACCATCTTTGTGTTGTGCTATACTTGTATACAAGCATAGCACTCATACGAGTATTCGTCAATAGATTTTTCATATGATTCAAAATATTGCGAAAAAGAGAGCCGCCACACTAATTGCTAGTATGACAGCTCCCACAACTTCCTTATATAATGCTCTGCAGAATCCTCTGCACTTAGATCTGTGCCAATCCCTGCTTGAAGTCTTCAATAATATCGTCGATATCTTCCAGACCTACAGAGATACGAACTAATCCTTCGTTGATGTCTGCTTCCTTTAACTCCTCCGGTGAATAGGTGGAGTGAGTCATGGATGCCGGATGCTCTACCAATGTCTCTGCATCTCCAAGACTTACGGCCACGGTGGCAAGCTTTAAGCTGTTGCAGAACTTCATACCTGCTGCCTTGCCGCCCTTTACGATGATAGAAATCATACCGCCGAACTCTTTCATCTGTTTTGCAGCGATATCATGTCCCGGATGATTCTTAAGACCCGGATAGTAAACTGCTTCTACCTTATCGGAAGCATCTAAGAACTCAGCAAGCTTTGCTGCATTAGCGCAATGACGCTCCATACGAATCTGTAATGTTTTTAATCCTCTTAAGATTAAAAATGCTTCCTGTGGTCCTAATACAGAACCGGTCATATCCTTGATACCGAACATCTTTACTTCGGTAATAAAATCAGCTTTACCAACAACGAAACCGGCAATTACATCACCGTGTCCGTTTAAGTACTTGGTAGCGGAATGTACAACCACATCTGCGCCAAGCTCTAATGGTCTCTGGTTATATGGCGTTGCAAAGGTGTTATCACAAACAACCTTGATATCCTTGTTAAAACCATGTGCCAGCTTGGCAATGGCTGCGATATCTACAATCTTCAAGGTCGGGTTCGCCGGAGTCTCCAGATATACACAACAGGTGTTATCCTTTAATGCTGCCTTCACTTCGTCCAAGTTGGAAGTATCCACAAAGGTAACCTCTACTCCGTAACGTGTAAGACCATGATTTAAAAGTGCAAAAGTACAACCATATAAGGTCTTATCTGCTACGATATGCTTACCTGCTGCTGCAATAGTCCACAGACATGCACTGATAGCTCCCATTCCGGAGGACGCTGCTGCTGCTGCCTCTCCATTCTCCAATGCGGCAACCTTTTCCTCTAATAAGTTGGTTGTCGGGTTTCCAAGTCTGGTGTAAATGTAACCTGCTTCTTCTCCCGCGAATAATTTTCCACCCTGCTCGCAACAGTCAAAATAGAAAGTGGAAGTCTGATAGATTGGCATTCCTAAGGACTGATACTCATGACTCTTGGTGTTTCCCGCATGAATTGCCTTGGAAGCAAACCCCTTCATGTTTTCTGACATAATACATTCTCTCCTTTTTTAGTTAATAATTTTATACAATTTTTGATTGTTATCCCACAGACTAGTATAACAAGGTTCCATTGTTTTTACAACCATACAAAACGCACAAATTCTGATATCAGAATTTGTGCGCTCGTTTCTTCTCCGTATGTCCGCACCTTCTAGAATCTAGTCTTCTTCTCCAACTTCAAAAAATCCCTAAACTGCTCCCACAGCGTTTTTCCGGCGTAGATCATGGTATCGAATACCCCTGCTTTAAAGAGGTTGATAATAATCATGGCAATAGGCACTGCAAGAATCATACCCAGAACACTTCCGATGAGATATCCAAGATACATAAAAAACAGGGTTGCAAAAGGATTCATACCAATGGAATCTCCCAGTAGCTTTGGCTGAATCAACTGACGGACAAGCTGGGTGACGCCGTATAAAACCACCAGGGCGACGGCCATTTTGTAGTCGCCGGTAAGAATCTTAATAATTGCCCAGGGACCTAAAATGGTTCCGGTTCCAAAGAATGGAAGCATGTCCACAAAGGCAATACCAAAGGCAGACAGGAAAAAGTATTTCGTCCGCAAAAGCCCCAGGCCAATGACCAGAATCACATATACCACCGCCATAATCTTAAACTGCGCCTTGAAGTAGCCACCCACAACGTCGAAAAGCTGTACCTTTACCAGGTGGAATTTTTCTTTTACCTCCTCTGAGGTGTACTTGCGTAGAAAATCCTCCAGCTCGTGCTTTTGCGCTATAAAGAAGTAGGATGCTAAAAGTCCCACAATCAGACCGATTAACACCGAAGGAATACTGCTGGCAAAATTTGTGGCGCTGCTTGCCATAGAACCGCCTCCAAGTCCGGAAATCCAGTCAATAACATATTCTCCGATATTATCCGTAACATCCATAAGCTGCGCCTGGTTTTTCTCCGGCAGCTTCTTAATGAGACCATCCAAGGTTTTCTGCATGGTGGCATAATCCACCTTGGCAGAACTTGCCATGGCAGGCACATCCTTAATCAGATTCTGAGCCTGATCCACCACTGCAATTACCACACCGTAAATAAGTAACACCGTAAACGCCAGTGCCAGAATAATGGCAATGGCAGAGCCTGCCTTCCGCACAATTTTTAACCGGTGCTCCAGGAATTTCACCAAGGGGTTTGCCAAAAGCGAAATTAAGTAGCCCACTACAAAGGGCATAAATAATCTCAGCAATTTAGGGATGAAAATCACTGCCAGCACCAGACATAAAAGGGGTACGACCAGATTTAAGATTAGTTTAATTGTCTGTTTCATAAGCTTCCTCCAATGGCAAAAACGCTCCCAGCCCTGTTACTGAAAACGTTTTGCATAAAAATATGTTCCAAAATAAATTGCCGCTGCCACCAGCACAATCATAGGGCCGGTAGCCACATTGGTATAGTAAGAGCTCCATAATCCCAAAAGTCCTGCAAACAATGCATAAATAATTGAAAAGAAATGGTATTCCCGCAAGTTCGAGGAAATATTTGCCGCCGCAGCCGCCGGTAAAATCAACATGGCGTTGATAATAAGAATTCCCACCCATTTGATGGAAACCATAACCACCAGTGCCACCAGCACCGCAAAAGCATCCTCCAAAAGATGAATCTTCATGTTCCGACTTCTTGCCAGGGTTGTATTTAGGCTAATTGCCAATAACTGGTTGGACAACCCCAACCAACACAAAAGGGTAACCAGGAAAATTCCTCCCAGAAGCAACAGCTCTCCTTTTGTAATGCTTAAAATGTCTCCCACCAACAGTGCGGAATACTTACTAAAGGTTCCGCCTTTGGATAAAATCGCCAGACCCAAAGCCAGACTGGCGGATGAAAAAACGGAAATAATGGTATCCTTGGAAACCACCACCTTCCGACTGATTTCATTTAAAGCCAAAGCAAAAACAATGGCAAAGACAATCATGGAAAGGTTGGTATTTTTTACGCCGCAAATGACGCCAATAGCAATTCCCGTTAAGGCACTGTGCCCTAAAGCATCCGAGAAAAATGCCATTTTTTTACTCACCACCATGGTCCCCAAAAGTCCAAACAGCGGTGCAATAATCAACACTGCCACTAAGGCATTTTTCATAAAATCATAACTTAGAAAACTCATTCTTCGGATCCTCCTCTCCCAAAGATCCGCTGAAATTCCGGACTGTGGAACACCTGGCCCACCTTACCGGAAGCCACTACTCCGTGATCCATCAAAACCACCTGATCCGCGTATTTTGCCACATAGGGTAAATCGTGGGAAATCAGCACAATGGCCATATCAAACTTACGCTTTAATTCATCAATGGTTTTGTAAAAAAGCAAACTTCCATTGGCATCGATTCCGGAAATTGGTTCATCCAGCAAAAGCAGATTGGGCTTATCCATCACCGCCATTGCCAAAAGTACACGCTGCAATTGTCCGCCGGACAAATTGCACACCTGTTGATCAATTAAATCCTCTGCCTCAAAAAGACTTAAGGCTTCCAAAATCCGCTTTTTCATGCGGGGGCTTTTATAGATAAACACCGGTACCTTGCTGTGATAGCATGCCATCATGTCAAAAACGCTAACCGGCGTATTTTTCTCAATATTTAATTTCTGCGGAACGTAGCCAATGCGAATCTTCTGCAAGTGTCCGTTTTCCCGATCTTTAAATTCCACATGACCACTATGTGTCACATCATCCAAAATCGCTCGAACCAGGGTAGACTTGCCGGCTCCGTTGGGGCCGATCAGTACCGTCAAAGTTCCGCAATGCACATGGAGATTCACGTTTTCAAACAAAACTTCTTCTCCGAAGCGTACCCCGAAATCTACGATTTTAATACAATGGAGACCACATGGCGCCTTAATTAATTTCATGAATTACCTCCCGGATTGTCTCCAGATTCTTCTTCATTCCTACAATATAGCGATCCTTCTCATAACTTCCCCGGGTCAGAGTATCTAAGTACAGAACCGGAATGCCGGTTTGGCGTTTTACCGTTTCGGCGGTATCTTTCCCATAGGGATCCTCGGCAATAAGAAAACTCTTGGGATGGTTTGCCACTGCATCCATCACTTCCGCCACTTCCCCGGAGCTTACCTGTCGCTCTTCATCTAAATCCAATAAACAAACGGTTTTCAGGCAAAGTTCCTCAGCTAAGCCCATATATGCCTCTGAAAAAAGGATTACTTCGGAAATATCCTTATCCTTAAGCTGCGCCTTCACCTCTTTTGCCAAGTCACGAATTTCTTTTACTTTGGAAAGATAGGCTTTCTCATTCCGGGTAATCTGTTCCGAAGCACTGGGACAAAGGGCTTTTAACCCTTTTGCAACCTGACGAATCTCCTTGGCATATAACTTCGAGCTTAACCAGGCATGCATTCCCACTTCTTCCGAAAGTCCTTCCAGCTCTTCTGTTGCATTCACACAAGCCAACTTAGGGTAGGCTTTCATAACGTCTTCAAGAAAACTTTCCGCTCCGCTTCCATTAATAACGAATACATCTGCTGTGGATAAAAGCTTCATATCCTCCGGTGTCAGTGTAAAATCATGAAGGCATCCGGTTTCCGGCTCACTAAGATTCTGAAGCCGAATCCCCTCTACACCTTCCGTAAGATTATCCACCATTACATACATGGGATAAAAGGAGGTAACCACCGTAAGGTCTGTTTCCTCCTTCTCCTTCGTCTCTTCATTTTTCAAAATAAGGGTTGCTCCCACCACCAGCGCACCGATGATGAGAAGCATACACAATGAATACAGATACTTATTCTGCATGAGTTTCTCCCTTTTCTTCTTCCGGCTCTTCCACTTCCCGTAAAGGTAATCCTGCAATCACCTTATCCATCAGGTCCCAGATTTCTTCTCTTCCCTGCTTGGTTTCTGCAGAAAAAGGAATTACCAGACTTCCCTTCTTAACATGTAACGCGTTCTTAATGATTTTTACCTGCTTCTGTACCTGGCTACGCTTTAATTTATCCAGCTTTGTCAAAATCAAAATCGGCTCAAAGCCCTGATACAGAATCCAATCATACATTTCTCTATCATTTTGAGAAGGCTCGTGGCGTATATCAATAAGCAAAAATACGGCTTTTAACTGTTTACTCTGATGAAGGTAACGCTCGATTAGCTCTCCCCACTTTTCTTTTTCTTTCTGGGAAACCTTGGCATACCCGTAACCCGGAAGATCCACCAGATAGATTTCTTCATTAATATTGTAAAAGTTCACCGTCTGGGTTTTTCCCGGCTGTGCACTGGTGCGTGCCAGGGACTTGCGGTTCATCAATGCATTGATTAGCGAAGATTTTCCAACGTTGGATTTCCCTGCAAAAGCAATCTCCGGATGGATGTTTTCCGGAAAGGTACTTGTAATACCGCATACGGTTTCCAGGTTCACCTGTTTGATAACCATAGTTTTTCCTTTCTGAAACTAGTTCTTAAAAGCAATCTTTGCTGCCTGTTCTATATTCTCCAGGTAACAAACCTTCATACGTCCGATAATTTCATCGGAAAGCTCTGCAATATCCGGTTCGTTCTCCTTTGGAACACAGACAATCCGGATTCCCGCTTTGTTGGCAGCCAGTAATTTTTCCTTCAGACCACCTACCGGAAGTACCCTGCCCCGCAAGGTAATCTCCCCGGTCATGGCAACCTTGGGGTTCACCTTTTTGCCGGTAATGGCAGACAACATTGCCACCGCCATGGTAACACCGGCAGAAGGACCATCCTTCGGTACAGCTCCCTCCGGAATGTGCACGTGAATATCATGCTTTTCAAAAAATTCCGGTTTCACCCGATACTGTTTCGCCAGATGGCGAATCATGGAAAGACCGGCTTCCGCCGATTCCTTCATAACGTCACCCAACTGTCCCGTAAGCTTCAATTCTCCTTTTCCCGGAAGAACATTCACCTCGATTTCCAACGTATCGCCGCCTACCGCAGTCCAGGCAAGGCCACGTACAATGCCTACCTGGGGCTCGTCAAAAGCTTTGTCCTGATGATATAATTCTTTTCCTAAAAGCTCCTTCAAGTTCCGCTCGGAAACCCGAAGACTCTCCTTTTCTCCCAATAAAATGGACTTGGCTGCCTTCCGGCATAACTGCCCAATCTTACGCTCCAATGTACGAACACCGGCTTCTCGGGTGTAGCTGTGAATCAGCTTCATCAGCGCCTTGTCGCTAATAGCAAACTGCTCCTTCTTAAGTCCGTTCTTTTCTCGCTGTTTCGCTACCAGGTGCTCTTTCGCAATATGGAATTTCTCATTCTCCGTATAGCTGTTTACTTCAATAACCTCCATACGATCAAGTAACGGTTTTGGAATATCCTGGGCGGAATTTGCAGTTGCGATGAAAAATACCTTGGAAAGATCCACCGGCATTTCCACATAATGATCCCGGAAGGTTCGATTCTGCTCACCGTCCAAAACTTCCAACAAGGCAGAAGCAGTCTCTCCTCTGTGATCACTGCTTACCTTATCCACTTCATCCAACAGCATAACGGGATTGGCTACCTGGGCCTGTTTCAAGGCTTCAATAATACGTCCCGGCATAGCCCCCACATAGGTCTTTCTATGTCCACGGATTTCCGCCTCGTCATGGACACCACCAAGGCTTACCCGGACATACTTTTTATCCATGGCACGGGCAATGGATTTCACAATACTGGTCTTTCCCGTTCCCGGAGGTCCCACCAGACAGATAATCTGACTATCAGAACGGTTGGTTAAAGCCCGTACCGCCAAAAACTCCAGCATTCGCTCTTTAACTTTTTCAAGGCCATAATGATCTTCATCCAATATCTTCTGAGCATAGGATAAATCTACCCTGTCTTTGCTTTCCTTATCCCAAGGCAGCTCCAGCATGGTTTCCAGATACGTACGAATAACCGCACTTTCGGAAGAATTGGGGGAGGTATTCTGGAACCGCTTCAATTCCTTATGAAGCTTTTCCTTCACCTCCTTGGATGCCGGCAATGCCTTAATTGCTTTGGCAAATTCCTCGAAATCTCCTTCCTCGTCTTCTCCCAGCTCTTTTTTCAAAACCTTCATTTCTTCCCGCAGAATATAGTCCTTCTGGTTCTTATCCACTCTGGAACGTACCTGCTTCTGGAAGTCATCCTTAATCTGCAAAACCGTGGTTTCATGGATTAAAATATCCTGAACAATTCCGAACTGTTCTTCCAGTGTCTCCGCCTCTAGCATGCGCTGCTTCTCCTGATAAGGAAAGGGAATGCCCCCCATAATCATTTCCATAACCTTTAAGGGATCACTTTGGCTCATAACCTGACCTACGAATTCCTTACCCAGCTTTCTGTGGGCACCGGCATAGTGGGAAAAAGATTCTTCCAGACTTCTTGCCATTCCCTCCAGCATTACGTCTTCATACTCAGACACGTCTGCTCTTGGAATTACTTCCACCTCGCAACTGATATATTTTCCATCATCCTCGTAACCGGTAACTCTTGCTTTTTTCAGACCTTCCACTAAAACCCGAACAAAACCGTTCTGTCCCCGGATTACCTGCTTCACATCCGCAATGGTGCCGATTTCAAACAAATCCTCCTGTCCCGGTTCGTCGGTTTCCACCTCACGTTGAGATACAAGGAAAATCTTCTGATTGCCGCTCATTACCTCATCCAGTGCTTCAATGGACTTTCTTCTGCTTACATCAAAATGGGCTACATTACCCGGTAATATTGTTATACCCCGCAGCGCTACTGTGGGGTATAAAAGTTTATTATCGTTCAAACAAATCGCTCCTTTTAAGCGCTCTTCGCTTTACTATGTTCTATAATTGCGTCTCCACCTTCCACGGTTTCCCGTGTAATGGTACATTTCTCAATGGTTTCATCGGATGGTACATGATACATTAAATCCATCATGCAGTTTTCCATAATGGCACGAAGTCCACGGGCGCCGGTCTTACGCTCTAAAGATTTCTCTGCAATAGCAACCAAGGCATCCTCTTCAAACTCCAGCTTCACTCCATCCATTTCAAACAACTTCTTATACTGACGGGTCAAAGCATTCTTCGGCTCTGTTAAAATTCGAATCAATGCTTCCTTATCCAGACCATGAAGTGCTACCGTAAGAGGTACACGTCCAATGAATTCCGGAATCAAACCGAATTTTACAAAATCGCTTGGAAGCGCTTTTGCAAAGGTTTCACCCAGATCTCTTTCCTTCTTGGAAGTCACGTTGGCACCAAATCCAATGGCCTGCTTGTCAAGTCTTGCCTCAACAATCTTCTCCAGTCCGTCAAAAGCGCCTCCGCAAATGAACAGAATATTGGTGGTGTCAATCTGAATTAACTCCTGCTGTGGATGCTTTCTTCCACCCTGTGGCGGAACCGATGCAACCGTTCCTTCTAAAATTTTCAAAAGTGCCTGCTGTACACCCTCTCCGGATACATCACGGGTGATGGAAACATTTTCGGATTTCTTGGAAATCTTATCAATCTCATCCACGTAAATAATACCGTACTGGGCACGCTCAATATTATAATCCGCTGCCTGAATCAGCTTTAACAGTATATTTTCAACGTCCTCGCCTACATAGCCGGCTTCTGTCAACGCAGTAGCATCAGCAATAGCAAAAGGAACATTTAAAATCTTTGCCAACGTCTGTGCAAGTAAGGTCTTACCGGAACCGGTTGGTCCCAAAAGCAAGATATTACTCTTCTGGATGTCCACGTCATTCACATTCTCGGATGTGACACGCTTATAATGGTTGTAGATTCCTACGGAAAGCACCTTCTTGGCTTCTTCCTGCCCCACTACATATTCATCCAGAAACTTCTTCATTTCCTCCGGCTTGTAGAGATTAATATCCAAATCCATGTCTGCCGGCTCTATATCATCAAATTCGTCCTCTATAATTTCTGCGCAAATATCAATACAGTCATCACAAATGTAGGCTCCGTTGGGTCCTGCAATTAATTTCCTTGCCTGTTCCTGAGTTTTTCCACAAAAGGAGCAACGAATTCTATCGTCATTATTCTTTCCTGCCATTTTTTACCTCTTTAACTAACTCTTTCCCGCTATAATCTTGAAAAGATGCTTAGGACAGTGCGCAGTTGCACTGTCCTATAGCTACTTACTTGCTTGTAATAATACTGTCGATTAATCCGTAATCCAGTGCTTCCTGAGCAGACATGTAGTTGTCACGCTCGGTATCTGCTGCGATTACATCTACCGGCTTACCGGTATTTGCTGCTAACATTTCATTTAATTTCTTCTTGGTCTTTAAAATGTTCTCTGCAGCAATCTGAATCTCCGTTGCCTGTCCTCTGGCTCCGCCGGACGGCTGATGGATCATAATTTCTGCGTTTGGCAATGCATAACGCTTACCCTTGGCACCGCCTGCAAGCAAAAATGCTCCCATGCTGGCTGCCATTCCGATACAAATGGTAGATACATCGCACTTAATATAGTGCATGGTATCATAAATCGCAAGTCCTGCGGTTACCATTCCCCCCGGAGAGTTAATATACAAATGAATATCCTTATCCGGATCTTCTGATTCTAAGAAAAGTAACTGTGCCACTACAAGGCTTGCTGTGGTTTCATTGACTTCTTCCCCCAGGAAAATAATACGATCCTTTAACAAGCGGGAGTAAATGTCATAAGAACGTTCGCCTCTGCTGGTCTGTTCAACGACATAAGGTACTAAACTCAATATTCATCCCTCCAATTATTCGTCTTTCTTCTCTTCTTTCTTAGTTGTCTTCTTGGTAGTTTTCTTTGGCTTTGCTTCGCCGTCTTTCTTAACTACAATATTCTTCATGATTAAGTCTACTGCACCCTGAATCTCAAGATCTCTCTTGATGGATTCTTTCTCAGCATCTCCAACCATTTCTTTGATCTTATCAAGTTCCATATGGTACATTTCTGCCATCTTGGAAAGTTCTGCTTCGATCTGTTTCTCGGTAACCTTAACCTTAGCATCTTTTGCAATTGCTTCCAAAACAAGGCTTGCCTGGATTCTTCTTAATGCTTCCGGTTTGGTCTGCTCACGTAAGCCTTCGATAGTCATACCTGTAAACTGCAGATACTGCTCTAAAGTAAGACCCTGCTGCATCATGTTCTGAGCCATTCCCTGAATCATGTCATCTACATGATAGTTAATCATTGCTTCCGGAATGTCCATTTCGGATACATCAATAATCTTCTGGATAGCTTCATCTTCCTGAGCACGTTTTGCAGCATTCTTCTTAGCTTCTACTAATTTCTTCTTGATGTCTGCCTTATACTCTTTCAAGGTATCGAATTCGGATACATCCTGTGCAAATTCATCATCTGCTTTCGGAAGTTCTTTAACCTTGATCTCATGAATCTTAACCTTAAACATTGCCGGCTTTCCTGCAAGCTCTGTTGCATGATAATCCTCCGGGAAGGTTACGTTCACTTCCACCTCAGCACCGGTTTTCTTTCCAACCAGCTGATCCTCAAAGGTATCAATGAAGGAATGAGATCCAATCTCTAATGTATGGTTCTCTGCAGAACCGCCTTCAAATTTCTTACCGTCAACATATCCTTCAAAATCAATTACTGCGATATCGCCCTTCTTGATTCCTCTGTTCTCTACGGTTACGGTTCTTGCATTTGCTTCTCTTTCTTTGTCAATCTCAGCATTAACATCAGCTGCTACTACAGAGGTATCTACGTCCATAACTTCAACACCCTTGTACTCGCCAAGTTTTACTTCCGGTTTCACTGCAACTTCTGCTGTGAAAATAAATGGTTTGCCTTTCTCAAGCTGAACAATGTCAACTTCCGGCTGAGATACGATGTCTAATTTACTCTCCTGCATAGCAGTCGGGTATTCCTGCTGCATTAAGATGTTGGCTGCCTCTTCATAGAAGATAGCCGGTCCATACATCTTCTCGATCATTGCTCTAGGTACTTTTCCTTTTCTAAAGCCCGGAACGCTAATGGACTTCTTCTGTCTCTGATAAGCCTTCTCCATTGCTTTTTCTAATTCTTCTGCGGCCACTTCAATCGTCAATTTGGCCATGTTCTTCTCAAGGTTTTCTACTTTTACGCTCATTGTAAACGATTTCCTCCTTAATTTATAGAAATGCCTTATACTCTATAAGATTTCTAGAGTATACCAGGGCATACTTCTGCAATCTTATATACAATCAACCTTGATTATAACATAAGGTTTCGGGAAAATCCACTATTTTATTGATTTCTGACTGCTTTTCTTTGCGGGATTCAATTGTTCTACAACCCATACTTTTGTCTCTTCATACAATTGTTCCAGCGGTTTTCCCAATACCTTTTCAAATTCTCCATCGGTATTTACCAGTTCTTCCAACTTCTGCATGCCGTAGGTTTCATATATATATTTGCAGACAGTTGCTCTTTCTCCGTAAGAGTAACTCTTTATATCACCTGTACGTTTATTCTTCTCAGCCAAAAATTTCCCATATTCCAATTCGGAAATCGACATTGCCTTCGCCGTTTCCTTGTTCCCATCTCCAACCATTGTAAGGTATTCTTCTTCGATCAAGTATCTTACCTTTTCACGCTCCCTGTTCGTTAGCTGATATGCAGCCAGCCATTCTGCCAGCCACTCTTCGTATACTCCGTAATCACTATGGAGTAACTTTTCGGCTCCCATGGTCAGATAATGGCTATACTCATGCAAAAGTGCTGCTGCTGCCTGATCCCAGTTTTTAAATAGCACGATTGCTCCATTTGAGTTATATGCACCGGCACGATTGCTTTTTTCTCCGTTCATATAAGGATATATTTCAATCGGCCTGATTGTATCCGGCAAATAATCTTTTAAAAATTCCCTTGCCCCTTCAAAATCCTCCTTTCGAAGCGACTCCAATTCTATATAACCTTTTACCATTTCCCGGTATCCAATCTTATCCGCTGTTGCTTTTGTCCACACCCACACAGCATCTGCACAGTCAATCTCATACTCGCCAACCAGCTCCGTCTTATCCTTCGTCCTTCCGGAATTATTATAAGCTGTTGTTCTTTCGGTTGGAACAAATGGTACCTTGCCAAACTCTCGATAGGTAAAATCACAGCCCAAGCTCTTCAACCAGTTATTCTTTTCCTTTTCAAGCACATCCTTCTTATAAGAATCGGTCGCAATCTGTTTACACATTTTTTCATATTTGTTATAGGAATAATTCTTCTCATACCATGTTGCAAACGATTTTGCCGCCTCACAAGTCATCTGTGCCTGCTCTGCATCAAAAAAATTTTCTTCTAACATAGGCAGACAAAAGTCCAGCAAAACCTGATTTTTCTCTGATGTAAAATAGCTTTTGATTTCTTTTTCTAAAAGCGCGGTCTCTTTAATTAATCCATGTTCTACACTATACAAATAGAACAAACCGTACTGTTCACCACTATTGACTTTATGCACCTGCTTGAGAACCTTCCACAGCACGTCAAATTCTACGTTATCGCTCACTGTAAGTTTCTCTTTCGCTTCCGAAACGTTAAGAAAAATCTCTTTTCTATGTTCGTTTACTTCAAACAATTCATCAGCATATGCCACCAATTCCATGGCCGCTTTTGCAAATTTTGTGGCATTTTCTTCCTGAAAGGATTCTTTTCCAAAGCAATATGTAATCCCTTCGTATGTTGTACACATGCATTCTGCCTGCTTCCGTCCATACGTCGTCTGTGATGTAATGCAATTTCTTTCCTTCCATTCCAATTTCTCCGGTACGCTTATTTCCGCTTTTTTCTGCGCACTTTCACCCTTAGTTTTCCCGCATGCTGTCATCATTCCTGCCAATATGCAAAGAACAACAACCATGCTGATTATTCTGCTCTTCATCCCACTATGTCTCCTATTTCATCTGACTGCTTTTTTCGCATACTCCGCTGCTTCAAAATAAATTTGGTCAAAAGTTTTTCCGAACACCGCTTCCCACTCCTTGCTATTTACGTATTGCGTGACGGTATCGTACTTTTGTTCATATTGAATCAGTTCGGTAATTTGTTTCATTCCTCCGGCTTGGTACACATAATCCAGAATTACGGCATAATCCACATGATTCATCCCCAGCACCTTCACCGGATAAGGTACTGTCTCAGGGCTTCCCTCTTTCCGTTCTGTATCTCGGGCACTTTGATTCTGACAATCCTCACACATGGTTTTATAGTATTCCATCCTGCTATTTGGGTTTGTCCTGTCACACTCCCGGTTTTCAAGCTGAATACCTGCGAGCCAGTAAGCAATTGCTTCTATATATTTACTTTGCTGCTCCATCAACCTTCCTTCGCCCAACGTCAAATAATGGATATATTCATGCAATAATGATTCTCCTGCCTCTTTCCAACCATAGGTTAAAATAATCCCTACCTCCGGTATCGTCAATCCGTTAAATCCTGACTTTTTATCCTGAAAGTTCAAAAACACCGGAACCGCTTCCACTTTCGTTGGCAAATACTTCTTCAAAAAATCTCTTGACTCCTGAAAATCCTTACTCCGGGCATCTTCCATTTCCAGAAATGTTTTTATTGTTTGCCGATATCCTCCCTGTTTCAAATCTGCTTTTTGCCATAGCCAGGTGATATCCGAAAGGGAAATTTCATAGTTTGCTCGTATACAAACCTCCGACCTATTTCCAAATTGTTCCGTATAATAAAAAATCCGATTCGTGGTACAAAATGGCAATTTTGCAAATTCCCGATAGCCGGCCTCACATCCCAAGTCCTTCAGCCATTTATTTTTGATTGTTTCCAGTTCATCATGATTAGCTGCGAGCAAACTCCTGCAAAGCTTGCAATATTCCTCTTCCGAATACTCCTCTATATACCACCGCGCAAAATCAATGGAAGCTGCCTGAACCATTCCTGCATTTTCTTCTCCCACAACCAAGTCATCCAACAAGGGAAGGGTAAAGTCCAACAGGTATTGGTTTTCTTCTGTGGAAAAATACTTTTTCAAAGCCTCCCGATCCACCTGCTTTTCCTCGGGAACCAATCCTTGCTCCACACAATATCGGTAAAGTAGCCCATATTGTTCTGCGCCGGTCAATTTACAAATGCATTCCAATGCATTCCATAGGCTTTCAAACGTTCGAACATCCCCAACTTTAATATTATCCTTCTGGGTCGGAATATTCAGATAAACGCTTGGTCTCAACCTTTCATCGTCCTCCCGCATTCCGGGCACAGATTGCTTCGACAACTTTTTCATTCCTAGAACACGTTGCCCATAGTTACTAAGTTCCGCCACTGCATTTACAAATTCCGTGACAACCTTTTCCTCAAAAGTCTCTGCCCCAACATAATACCTTACACCATCATACTCTGTCGTCCAAAGCTTTGTTGCTCCTGTCATCCAATTATCACCCGGAAGCTTTTTCGTGGCGTACCTCCATTCCAACGATTCCATCTTCACTTCTTTTGCTGCCGGCGTGCTTGATTCCACTGAACCACTTCCAGTCTTATCTTTAACACCAACAAACGCCAAACCTGCCAGCAAGCATACAACAACCGCTGCGCTAAGGAGCCGTTTTCTCATGTCATTACCCCCAATCGTCAGGCATTAGCAAAATCTACGCCCGATTCTCAACCCTACAATAATTCCCAACACGATTAACGTACCGATTTTTTTCTCTTTCGTCGTTTCCATATCGCTGTTCAGTCCCCAGATAAAAAAGATTACAATAAGGCTGAAACAGGTTAAAAAATCAATAATCATTCTAAGATAATGCATCGTCATGGTTATGCACCCCCTCTTGTATTTGACCAAAATATAGCACTCCTGCGAGGGAATTTCAATAGAGTTTGTTAAATTTATATTCTTTTAAGATTCTTTATAAAAATTTAATAGTGCTTCCTAATTGAAAATATATTCTTTATGTTATGACAAACGTTGTCACCCGTTATCTTGTACCGCCGCAAAATAAACGCAAGCGTTTACTTTGCCCGTGCTTTCGTGTTATAATATAGTTTCAATTTGAAGTGAAAGGAAAAACGTATGAAGAATAAAAATCTCTTCGGAAGCTTCTGCGGCATCATGACCGGTGTCTGCTGGGGTGTTTCCGGCGTATTCGGTCAGTTTTTGTTTGAGACCAGAGGAGTGGAGTCCTTCTGGCTGGTGCCCATCCGTATGCTGTCTGCCGGCATCTTTTTACTGATTTACGGCATCTCCACGGATATGGAAAATACAAAACGCCTGCTTTCCAATAAGCGGGACTTTTTGCAGGCGATTTTAACGGGAGTCTGCGGAACCATGATGTTCCAGCTTTCCTTTTTCCTGGCGGTACAGAATTCCAATGCAGGCACCGCTACGGTACTGCAATATTTGTGCCCGGTAATTACTATGTTATATGTCTGTCTCCGTGACCGGCATTTCCCCAAAAAGCTGGAGATTTTATGTATCTTCCTGGCACTTGCAGGCATTTACCTGATTTCCACCCACGGCAATCCGGGAACCCTGGTCATTACCCCTGCTGCGCTTTTCTGGGGTGTGGCAACTGCCTTTTTCATGTTTTTAAATACCGTAATTCCGGAAGGTATTTACAAACGCTATCCTTCCACCGTGGTCATTGGCTGGGCCTTCCTTTTTGGCGGCATTGCCCTGTGCCTTATTTTCCGACCTTGGAATTATTCGGTTCACATTGATTTGGCAGTAATTATTTCCATGCTGTTTATTGTACTGGGCGGTTCTGTTTTTGCCTACCTGTTTTACGGCAACGCCATTAAACGTATCGGTCCTGCCAAATCCAGTCTTTTCGCCGCAAGCGAACCTGTGGCGGCAGCACTTTTATCCATTGTATGGTTAAAAACCAGCTTCAGCCTCATTGATGTGGTTGGCTTTGTACTGATTATTTCCACGTTATTTATACTGTCAAATGCGAAGGAATAAGTTTACTACAAAAACGGGATTGTCACCCTTCCCCTTTACCTGCGAACTCCCTGATTATTCTAATATGAAGTTGAGAAAGCACCGCGGATAAGACATTCCCCAAAAACAACTTTTTCAGCATACCTACCAAATGGTAGTAACCAAAAAAGAGTAGGTAAAATTTCTGCATAAAACGCCAAATGTCATACTTCCCTTCGAAGCTTCTGCAAAATCCGGTATAACATTCCCACGGAAACCGCCATCATAATAACCTCGGTTATTGGCTGTGCCCAAATCATTCCGCCAAAAGCGAAGAAATGATTTAAGATTAGCAACAACGGCACATAGAGAATTAACTGTCGCACCAAAGTAATGCCAAAGGCGTATTGCGGTTTTCCCATGGCCTGAAAGGAGGTACGGCTCATGGATACCGCACCCACAAAAGGCAGAATGCACATAATGGTTCGAAGCACTCTGCTTCCCACGGCGATAACCTCTGGATTTTCTGTAAAAATGCCAATAAGCTGGGGTGCAAAAATGCCGAAAACAAGCATTACACAAGCTTCAATACTGCTGACCACCGTAAGTCCTGCCCGCAAAACCTGCAACATACGGTTGTAATTTTTCGCTCCGTAATTATATCCCATTAATGGCTGTACGCCGGAGGCCATTCCCTGATAAATGTAATTTCCCAAAGTCATAATCTTCTGCGCAATTCCCATGGCAGCCACCGTCAACTCTCCGTAGCCCACCGCCAGATTGTTGTTGACAATGTAGGCAACAGAACTAAGAAGAGTTTCCAAAGTCGCAGGAACACCTACCCAGAAGATTTCTTTTAAAATCTCCTTGGTGGGACGTATGTAATTCCACCGCATCTTTAACAGTGTCTTTCCGCTGATATAAAACCACAGGGATATGCCGGTACTCAACGCATTTCCCAAAATGGTGGCTATGGCAGCCCCCCTAATTTGCAGTCCCAATCCAAAAATAAATACCGGATCTAAAATCATATTGGCAATGGTACCCACCACCATCCCCATGATAGAGATTTTTACCGAGCCCTCGCTTCGAAGAAGCTGTCCTAACGTGAAGCCTCCCATGGTAAAAATGCTTCCTATGAAAAGTACTCGGGCATACTGAGCAGTATAAACCACTGTATTGGCTTTTGCCCCCAGTCCCTGTACAATCTGAGGCAAAAACAAAAGACCGATCACTGTCATTAATCCACTGTTTACTACTGTCAACACCACGCCTACGGTTACGGTATGGTTGGCTTTTTCCGTTTCTCCCGCTCCCAGACTTCTGGCAACTAAAGACGCCGCACCGGTTCCCACCATGTTGGATACGGCAATGGCAATCATCATGATTGGATAGGCCAGATTCACCGCTGCCAACTGGTAATCATCTCTTGTCAATCCAATAAAATAGGTATCCACCAGATTATACAATACCATGATGAACATTCCCGCCACCAGCGGGAGTCCCAACTTCAGCACGGCCTTCGCCGGTTTTTCTTCTTTTAATATGTAAATTCTTTTATCTTCTTTTTGCGCACTCATGTGTTCCCTCTTTTCTATATCCACAGGATATTTTACTGCAAAGAATGGACTTCTTCAACTCTTCTTCCTAATTTTATACCCCAACGGGTACACTTCCCCCAAATCACCTTGTAATTGTACCCGATAGGGTGTATATTTAAGCGTGAATGATTCGGTATAATATACAAAGGAGAAAAATAATGTTACATCACAGGGGAAAAACACTTGCACTTTTACTATGTCTGTTTCTAAGTCTTCAGCCTATACAGGCCTTTGCTGCAACGGATGAAAACAACGAACAGACCACAACTACGGATGAAAACGGAGCAACGGAAGACCCCGGTTCTACAGAGGAGCCCAACCAGCAGGATGAACCTTCCACTCCCGCTCCCACTCCGGTGTGGACCAACAAAACCGTCCATACCACACTTTACTCCAAAAGGAAGCTGATCCTTTCCTGGACAGCTGCCAAAAATGCGGTTAAATACAATATCTACTTTGATAACGGGGGATTCGTTCTTTGGGACACTGTGGAAGGAACCACTTTTACCGACAAAGATATTGCCATGGGCTACACCCATCGCTACAAAATTCAGCCGGTGAACGCCGACGGCAAAACCGGTAAATCCATTACCGTAAAAGTTACCCCACGCACCATTGTAAAAGTTAAAAGTCAGAAATACAGCTATTCCACCATGAAGGATGACTGCAAAGAGCTGGAAAAATTGTATTTTGATTACTGTCGTGTTTCCAGTATCGGCGCTACCCTTCGGGGACGTAACCTGTATGACGTGTGCATCGGAAATCCCAAGGCAAACCGTTCTTTACTGGTAATCTGTACTTTACACGCCAGAGAATATGCCTGCAGTGTTCTTGCCATGCGCCAGATTGAATACTATCTGCAAAATTACAACAAAAAAATCGGTGGCGTTCGTCCATCCGATGCCCTGAAAAACCTACAGATTCATTACATCGTCATGGCCAATCCCGATGGTGTCACCATATCCCAGACACATCACCCCCGCTGGAAAGCCAATGCCAGAGGCGTGGATTTAAACCGGAACTATCCCTATCATTTTAAGAAGAAGGGACGTCCCGGCGCGGAAGGCTTTTCCGGTTATAAGGCAGGCAGTGAAAAAGAAACCAAAGCCATTATGAACCTTGTTTCTTCTTTAAAGAAAAAAGGCTCTCTCAAGGCAGTCATCAACTATCACGCCATGGGCCAGATTGTTTTTGGGGATTATGACGGCAAAGATAAAAAAATCAAAAAGGAAACCACCTATCTTTACTGGATGGCCCGCAACCTTACCCGGTACAAAAGTGCCGCCAGCTATGGTGGCTCCGGTGAAGGAAATCTTCGGGAATATTTGCTTTACGGACAGAAAATCCCAAACATCACTCTGGAAGTTGGAAAAACCTGGGCTCCCTGTGCTTATTGGGAATACGCCCGCATTTTCCGCCAAAACAAAATGGTGGTTTTAAAAGCTGCTAATTACTATCGCTAATACAATTTTTATAATTCATACTTGACAATGTTGGTCGGTTGTTATAGACTTCAAATAAGAGGTCGGTAATGACCGACCATTTTTTGGAGGTATACTATGGAATCTTTGAAATTATGTGACAGCGATTACCGCTTCATGTGCGTGGTGTGGGATCACGCTCCCCTTGGCTCCGGCGAGCTGGTAAAGCTCTGCGCTGCGAAGCTTGGTTGGAAGAAATCCACCACCTATACCGCCATTAAGAAGCTATCGGAAAAGGGCTATATCCAAAGTGAGAATGCCGTAATTTCTGTTCTGATTGAGAAGGAACGGGTACAGGCAGAAGAATCCAATTATTTTGTGGAACGCACTTTTGACGGCTCACTGCCACAGTTTTTAACCGCTTTTCTCGGAGATAAGAAATTATCCGCCAAGGAAGCAGCGGAGATTAGGAGGGTAATTGATGAGTACAGTGATTAACTATTTTTTTGACAGCTTTCTTACCATTTCTGTAGTCATTTTGATTGTATTGGTTGTGCGGGGACTTCTTTTTCGCAAACTGCCCCGGCGCTTCGCTTATCTGTTATGGGCTGTGGTGGGATTACGGCTTCTTTGCCCCATTTCCCTGCCTTCACCGGTAAGCGTTTTTAACTTACCTGCCTTTGAAAAAGCAAATGATGCTATATCTCCGCATTTCGAGTCTACAGTCGCCGATGAAAGTAGCAAAAATGTGAATTCCGCCGAGGCAAACCCTCATTCTACGGATTTTTTCGGCGAATACGAAGGTAGCAATACAAATTCCGCCGATTCGCTCGGCGAATCCAAACGCACCAACACAGATTCCGCCGATGGAAACGGCGAATCCAAGGGAAACAACACACTTTCCGCCGATTCGCCGACGCAGAGGGGTTCTTCCATTGACGCCACCCCGCAAACCTCCGGTTCCACCGGCGAAAATAACAGCAAGAGCCCTGTTTCCGCCGATTTCCTGAGATTTCCGGTTCTGTTTTTCCTGTGGATGGCTGGTGTCTGCTTCTTCCTTGGGAAAAACATCCTAGCGGCCCTGCATCTGAATAAGGACCTGGCAACCGCGGTGCTTTTTAAAGACAACATCTACGAAAGCGACCGGATTTCCACCCCTTTTGTAAAAGGAATTGTACGCCCTAAGATTTACATTCCTTTCCGGTTATCCGATATCGAGCAGCGGTATATTTTAGCACATGAGCAATATCATATCAAACGCTTTGACCCGTTTTTCAAACTCCTGGCTACTCTTTTGCTTGGAATTTACTGGTTCAATCCGCTGGTATGGCTTGCATACCGCCTGTTTGTACAGGATATGGAAATGAGCTGTGATGAATATGTTTTGGCAACAGAAGGCGCTGACATCCGCAAGGTCTACAGCAGCTTACTGCTTTCCTTTGCTGTAGATAAAAGTGTTTCCCGAAGCGCCCTTTGCTTTGGAGAACACAATACCCGCTTGCGTATTTCTCATATATTGAAGTACAAAAAAGCGGGCCTGCCTGCAACCGTAATTGCCTTACTTCTGATTTTGCTGGTATCCGGCTGTACCCTGACAGGTGGAATTTCTGCTTCCGGAGATGGCAAAAATACAGCGGAGGCTTGGGAGGACTACAGCGGTCCCTGGTTGGAAATAAAGGAACGAAAGACAGATATTGAAGAGCCGGTTTTCACTGAACCCAACCTGTTATATGCCGATGCCGGGAAAATCATTTTTACCGTAAACGGCGGCCTTTTCGCCTGGGATAAGGAAAAGTGGTGTATGACCGACAATTTGGATCTACAATCCATTGACTGCGAAGACCTTGGCGGCGACCGCAAGACTGAAATCGTAGCAACCAAGAAGGGAAATGCAGTTTGGATTCACCGCAAAGGCGACAAGCATTTCTATATTTACAATACGGAATTTCATGGTCTTCTGCAACAGGATTATACGAAGGACTCTTTTAAAAAAATTAAGAAATGCGAAAGCTTCATAGCCCCGGCGCGGCACGGTATAAAAGGTATTCAATTTACGGATAAATCCGGACAGGAGATTTCCTCCTATCTTATGGTTCAGGGACGCGGCAACCAATTGGGCCAGCTTTGTTACTGCGATACCTCTACCGGTGAGGAGAACCTGTTTACCAAACCGCTGTTTCTGGATGTCACCGGGTTGAAATACGGAAAAGCCACCGACCTTACCCCCGGTGAGCTGAAGGATTTAAAAATGGTTAGCTTTTTCCAGGAAGGGAGTATGATAAAATACGAAATAGACGACCCAAAGATTATGAAGGCTTTTACCGAATGCATTAACAATTCCAAGCCAATGAAGGGCAGAAGCGGTTGTCCTTTTGACACACCACTCTATCTTACCCTTGGGGATGGAACCATAAAGGTAATCTATCCGGCATGGGATGGTTGTCCCTGCTTTATTGCAAACGGCATCGAATATGAAGTACCGCAGAAAGGGCACTTTGGGGACATTCTTGGAGACGGAACGGATATCTTTTTAGATACACTTATTTTCATTAAGAAAGATGTTGGTATCTCCAGTAGCGATCAATGGGGATTTTCCCTAAACGGAACTAGTGATGAATACCAGGGAAAATACCACTACGTCTTTCACCCGGAGGCCAAAATTTATGTGCCTGACACCTATGGATATAAAGAAATATCCAGAAAAGAATTCAGCGATTATGTAAAAGCACATAAAAATGCCCTGAGGGGCTATACCATATACGCCGTGGACGGTGGAAAAACCTGTGTGCGCGTGGTAATAAATTCGGAAACATAAAGAGGCTGTCGCTTTAGATGATTAAATCATCTAAAGCGACAGCCTCTTGTAAACAATCTATTCATTCTCAGGTACATCAATACCAAATTCACTGGGCAAAAATCTAGGGCAAACATTGTCGGAAGTACAATAACCGATGCTACTCTCCCTATCTGTTATACTCTGTTAATCCGATGCAACGCATCCTTATCTGAAACAATCAGTAATTCATCCTCTTCTTTCATAACACGATCCGGATCGATAATTTCCCAATGTTCCCCCTCTTTTACCGCAACAACATAAACCTTATAGTGTTTTCGGATATTCAATTCACACAGGTTTTTTCCCACCCATTTAGACAACGGTTTCATTTCTACCATGCATAACGTGTTATCTACCTGAAAGTAATCCAGAAAAACATTGGATGCCAGAATTCTGGCGGATTGTTGTCCACTATACTCTTCCGGAATGATTACCTTGTCTGCACCGATTTTTTTTAAAATGGAAGACATTCGGTTGGATGCACTTTTTGCAACAATCTTGGGAACCCCCTGCTCTTTGGCAACTGCCACGCATAAAATACTGGCTGCCAAATTGCCTCCCATAGCAACTACCACGATATCCATATTTTTAAGTCCCAATGCAGCTACTTCATCTTCATTTTCCAAATCCGCACAAATTGCCGCAGTTGAAAAATCTGCGCAATCTTCTAGCAAATCCTCATTCCGGTCCACAATTAACACATCTGCTCCCATATCATACATATTCTGAGCCAGACTCATTCCATATTTTCCTAATCCAAGTACAGCAATTGATTTTGTCATTTCTATCTCCTATCCTACGTAAAACTTTCCTTCCAGATAACGACACCCGTCATCCGGTCTCTTTCTTCCAGCAAAAAAGATTGCCAGAGAAATCGGGGCTATCCTTCCCAAATACATAGCCACAATAATAATAATTTTTCCTAAGGTATGAAGCTCCGGAGTAAGGCCTCTGGTCAAGCCGACCGTTGCGGAAGCACTGATTACTTCAAACAACGCATCCTGTAATCCCACATGCTCTGTAGTCATCAGCATCAATGTTAATATAATAATGGTGAACCCTGCCAGATATACCACCGCTGTTGCTTTTCGCATGGCTTCATCCGGAACCTTCCGGTTAAAAATCACCGGCTTTTCCGACCGAATATAAGACACAATTCCAATATACGCCAGGAAAAAAGTGACTGTTTTTACACCACCGGCCGTTCCGATGGGTGACCCACCAATAAACATAAGAATATAAGCAATCACGCAGGATACATCCGTCATAGCTTTTTGCGACACCGTTGCAAATCCTGCCGTTCTTAGAGTCACCGACTCAAATAAGCTATTTAATAATTTATCTCCCAAACTCATGCCTTTCAGAGTTCCGGCATTTTTATATTCCGCTAAAAAAAAGATAATCCACCCAAATACTATCAATAACGCCGTAAACGTCAAAACCAGCTTCGTATGCTCCGTACAGCGCTTCATAATCTGGGCAGGTCTCCACCTTCTTCTGATTCCCTTCCAAATATTTTCCGCTACATCAAACCATACAACATAACCAAGTCCACCTAAAATAATCAACACCATGGTTGTCAACAATACCAGCCCGTTCGAAGCATATCCTTCCAGACTGCCATTTCCAATGATGTCAATTCCTGCATTACAAAAGGCGGACACCGCATGAAATGCAGCAAACCAGATTCCCTTTCCAATTCCATAATCCGGTATAAAAGCAAATGCATAAAAACAGGCTCCGGTAAGCTCAATAATCAGTGTGCCTCTCACAATTCTAATCAACATTTTGATTACGCCCACATCGGTACTCAGGTTTAAAGAGTCCTGCAGCATTTTCCGCTCTCCAAGTGAAAATCTCTTTTGCGTCAAAAGCATAATCATGGTGATTACGGTAATAATACCAAGACCGCCTATCTGTATCGATCCCATAATAATCACATGTCCGAAAGTGCTCCAATAACTATAGGTATCCACTACCGTAAGACCGGTCACACAAACCGACGTTGTCGATGTAAACAATGCGGTTATAAAATTCGTTCCTTTTCCGCTCGCTGTTGAAACCGGCAACATCAACAAAGCCGCCCCCACAAATATGGCAGCTAAAAAGCTTAACGGAATTAACCGGATGGATGGTATTCTCTTCAGGCTCATTTCTATCCTCTCTCATATTCTGTATTCTGCCCAAAGGCAACTCGTACTAACTATAGCACCGCATATACAAGAGGACAATACCCTTTTTCACCAAATTTTCACCTCGGATATTCCCGTTTATATGTCATTTTATTTCTTTGTAATCACTGCAATTGCGCAGGGCATCCGTCCACCACCACGTAGTAATCTGCCTCTTCATATCCAAGTCCCTTGAAGAACCGTACACACTCGTAAAAGGTGAATCACATTTCCGGCTACTATGATATGCTCCCTTCTAGGTAGACAAGAGAAATAATAAAATCTTGAACTACTTAGGAGGGAGCATTTTTATGTCCGT
>SVEZ01000023.1 GCA_015057115.1 Lachnospiraceae bacterium
GTCGGGGTGACAGGATTCGAACCTGCGACCTCCTGGTCCCAAACCAGGCGCTCTAGCCAAGCTGAGCCACACCCCGGAGTTACTTCACTGCGTATTTCCTCAACGCAAGATATAGTATATAACAGCGGGGCGCGTTTGTCAACTGTTTTTTATATTTTTCTGCGGCTTTTTTCGAAGTTGTAGAAACTGTTTATATATTTTACATTTTTCCCTTCCGATACCTACAGAATTCCCTCTTTGCAGAAGATCTCCCGCATCTTTCTTAACGCATCACCACGGTGACTGCGGGCATTTTTTTCCTCCGGAGTAAGTTCCGCGGATGTACAATTACATTCCGGCACCCAAAAGATTGGATCATAACCGAAGCCGTTTACTCCTGCGGCTTCCTCTGCAATATAACCCTCAAAGGTTCCACGAACCACAAATTCCTTGGTTGTTCCGTCTTTCATGGGAACTACTGCTGCCATAGCGCAAACAAACCTGGCGCTGCGCTCCGCGCCTTTTGCCCCCTTTACCCGATCCAGAATCATCTGGTTCTTAATGGTATAGGGTGTATCTTCTCCAGCATAACGAGCAGAATAGATACCCGGCTCTTTATTGAGGCAATCCACTTCCAAACCGGAATCATCCGCCAAAACAATGGCATCCTGTGTCAGTCCCGCAATGGCTCTTGCCTTAATCAGTGCATTCTCTTCAAAGGTCTTGCCGTCTTCCACAATATCCGCTTCAATACCGGCACCTTTCATGGACAGAATCTCGCCATCAAAATCCGACAAAATTGCCCGTACCTCCACCATCTTATGTTCATTTCCGGTTGCAAAAATAATCTTCATTCTCAATATCCTTTCTGTAAAGCTTCCATGATTCCGTCATGAATGCCCTTTGCTACTTTTTTCTGTATTGCTGTATTTGCCAGACGTTTCAACTCTGTCTGGTTTGTCATAAATCCAACCTCCACCAAGGATACAGGCACCTTGGAATTTCGGATAATATAAATCCGGTCTCCTTTTACCAGTCCCTTGTCTTCGCTTTGAAATGCCTGCACCGTCTTTTGTAAGAAAAGCTGTGCCAGCTTCTTGCTGTTTTTCTTCCCATGATTGGATTCACTGTATAACACCTGGGTTCCCCGCACACTACTGTATCGGGTTCCCAAAGCATTCTGATGAACACTGATAAAAAGGTCTGCCTTCAGTTCATTTGCCAATCCCACCCGGTTTTCCAGTTCCACATGACGGTCCGAAAGCCTGGTGTAATAAACCTTCACACCTTTTTCTCCATCCATCAGCTTCTTTAGTTGTTTTACAATCTGAAGATTGATGGTTTTTTCTTTTACCCCGGCAATCACTGCCCCGGGCATCTTGCCACCATGTCCTGCATCCACTACCACAATCTTATCATACAGCTCCGCAGGTTCCTTCAATGTCACATAGCAAAAGCCTTTTCGCTTCGCCAGCACCGGCTCCACAATCACATCCGTTACAAAAGCCACCCGCAAGCCTCCGTCCTGCTCCGTCACCTTCATATCCTTCAGATGTTTCGTGCTTCCGATAATGGGATACTGATTCAAACTGCTTTCTGATAATCCGGGAAAAAAGATGGAAATCTCATGTCCCAGATAGTCTTCTTCAATAATCACATCGGAAAGCTTCCCTTCATCCATATAAGCCATACGGATGGACTCTCCTAACTTTTCCCGGATTACATTACTAATCTCCTGTTCGTGTACTCGCATCAGTTCCAGCGCACTCATTTCTTCCCTCATTCGCGCTTCTTCCTGCAGAGCACGATAAAAGGCAATCCGCTGTGATGCCCACCGGGTAAACTGCGGCAAAAAGCAAAGGGATATACAGATTGCCGTACACAAAAGCACAAAGGCCAGGGTAAGCTTTTTCACCAATCGCTGTTCCATGTTCTATTCTAATCCATTTCTAATGTACTTTTTGAGTATAGGCCTTCAAGCAAATATTACAATTCTGGGTCTTTTCTGCATTCTGCCAACGCCGACCGTTGGGACTGATGTAGGATTCGCCATCCGACAAATCCACCTCCAATTCGGAATCCGGCTTCTTATACTCTACTGCCAGCGGACGAGTTGCTCCCGGAGTATTGATTTTTAACACCACTGCAAAACGACTGCCCTTTGCCACCCTAATCTGGGACTGGAACCTGACGGTATAAAAGCCGGCGCGCTTCTTGTTTCCTTCTGCCACCTTCCAGCCTTCTCGCAAACTGCTTGCCCCATCAAACTTCGGCACTACAAACAATTCGTACGTGGTATCATTTCCCGTAGCATAAAATCCTGCTGCAGAAATAACCTCTTCTTCCTCTGTGGTAAACACATTGGCCGCATAGAGGCTTTCTTTATTATAACCAAGTTGACCGCCCCAACCGCAAAGGTCAGACTGATAAATCCGGTCAAAATTCTTTACACTTTCAATACCGGTATAGCAGATACACTGGGATCCGATATTGCTATCCTCGTAAGAAACGTAGAACACGCCTCCGTCTCCAAAATCCGTACCCCAGCTGTTCTGGCAAATAAAAGCACCATCCGATCTCGGAGATACCGCAAACCGGTCTGCACCAAAATTATCATCCCAGCCGATAATAACCACGTCATGGTTTACAGCCTGAGTTCCGTTATAAAAGTAAGATGCATTGTCTTCCTGATAATACATAGGATATTTCGGTGCAAAGAACAAGGAGGTCTGCACTGCTCCGTATTTGTATACCGCATCCTTGATTTCCTGAATGTTTTTGTTTTCCAAAAGCTGAATTTCCTGCACATGTCGAGAAGGCTTCAGACCATTAGGTGATTTCCCGTCTCCGTAAGGATCCAGTTCCTCTAAAACCGGTCCTTGCCAGGATGTAAGGTAGGCCATTCCCATAGTGTATTCGCCGCCCTCCGCCTGATCGGAAGAGAAGCTGTTACGCATACTCATGTGATCTGCGGAAAAAGAGATTGGCTGTTCAGGAAGCATGGAAGATTCCAACGCCGTTAAGGACGCAAAGGCCCAACAGGTTCCCAGATTTCCCTGATCCTTTACTGCCACCATACGGTCATAATCCCGCAAGTCAAAATTGGCTGGGAGATAGGTACCTTTCAAGGTAGAAATTGCCGTTCCCGTATTACTTTCCATATCCCAGCTCAAAGAAAAGTTCAGCCATTCTTTTAACGGCTGAAGTGGGACAAAAATCCTGCCTCTTTTTATAATCGCAGGTTCTTTAATCTTTTTTCGTTCCCCGTTTACCAGAATCTTCTTCTCCCCAATGGGCATTTTAATAGAAGTGTCCCCCTGGAGAATTCGCACCTCATTTTCATTGTACAATCTTGCAGAGCAACGCAAACCCTCCATCAACACATCCGTAGAGACCATGATATCCAGGTCGTTACTCATATATACGTTATCGCTTTCATTGGTATATCGCTGGTCATTTAAGGTAACCGTCATAAGTTTGGAGTTAATACTCTGAGCAATCATGGGACTGAACACATCTTCCTTGATGTTGGCCCCACGGAACTCCTCCACATCCTCCAAAATCTCCCCGGCAGACTGGAACTTCCACAATGCTACCAGCACAAGTAAAATTCCCAGTGCAATGTATTTCTTCTGATTCCGCATATTATTCCTCGGTTCTGTCTTTTAGCTTCGGTGGTTTCGGACCTATAAACTGTAAAAAGTCCGTCTTCATCATCCCGTTATATATCTTTCTCGTTTTCGTCGGTTTCATTCCCATGTTCTTTGCCGCAAATTCATAGGCAGTGATTACATAGGCACTCCAACTGTCCAGACTCTTTAATGCCTGGCCAAATCCCTTATATATCTGCGGCAGTTCTTCTTTTTCCGCAATACGCTCACCATACGGCGGATTGGTAATCACAAATCCGTATTTCTTCGGACTGGAAAGTTTTTCTGCCGGTCTTTGCTGAAAATGAATGAGGTGGGCAACCCCTGCCCGCTCCGCATTCTCTCTTGCCACACGAATCACATCCGGATCAATATCGTACCCCTGCAGATTCGTTTCAATGTCTGTATTAATCTCTTCCCTTGCCTCGGCAAAGGCTTCATCCCAGCAGCTTCTGACAATAAGATTCTCCCACTGCATGGACAAAAATTCCCGGTGACATCCCGGTGCTATATGCGCCGCCATCATAGCCGCTTCTATCAAAAAGGTACCGCTACCGCAGAAAGGATCCACTAAAATCCGGTCTCCACGCCAAGGTGTCAGCATAATCAAAGCCGCTGCCAAGGTTTCCGTTATGGGCGCCTTGGAGGTTTTCAAACGATAGCCCCGCTTATGAAGGGAATCGCCTGTAGTATCCAGGCACACAGATACCATATCCTTCATAAGTGTAATCCGCACCGGATAGGAAGCTCCGCTTTCCTCAAACCACTCCACAGGATAAACCTGCTTTAACTCCTCCACCATAGCTTTCTTTACGATGGACTGAATATCTGTAGGGCTGAAAAGCTTGCTCTTTACGGATGTTGCCTTGGTAACCCAGAACTTTCCTTCCTGTGGGATATACTGTTCCCAATGGATGTTTCGAATTCCCTGAAACAGTTCTTCATAAGTGGTAGCCTTGAACTTCGCCACCTGTAAAAGCACCCGTTCCGTGGTTCTAAGATAGATATTTGCCCGGCAGATTGCCTCTGCATCCCCCTCAAAGGTAACCCTTCCATCTTCCACTTCCAGGATCTCATATCCAAGATCATATATTTCTTTTTTCAAAACGGCTTCCAGACCAAAATGGCAGGGTGCCACCAACTCATAAATCTGATTCATATTCTCTTCCTTTGTTACCGATAATGTCCTACTGAATAGTTTAATTTCTTCTATGGATAGTGTCAATAGTGAAAAAACATAAAAAAAATCTCCAAACCCATTGATTTATTCTCGAAAAAATGGTACTATCTTTCACGTAAAGCGATTTCCCGATCACTTTATTACCCCTTATGATAGTTTCCTATTATATTCATACGCTCCCTCGCGTGTGCGCTGTAAGCGGATAGGAAACGTTTTCCCAATTTCCGTAGACCCCATCTACGGAACTCAACCCTGGAGACGACTGCATAAACGGTCGTCTCTCACGATTATCAAAGCCTCGCCAAGCGGGGCTTATTTTTATATGTACCGGCAAACAAAAGCCCCGCGATGCGGGGCCTTTTTTACAGCTGATAGAAATCCATGTTTTCTTGCAAATCCGGTGTAATTTCGCCACCCTTCTCCTGATATCTTGCATACAGGGTATTGAGTTTCTTAAGCTTACGCTGGGTCTGCACATTAAACCGCTGGAAGTGTTCCATAAACATAGGGTTATCCTTCAACTCGGTACGAATCTGAGCACTGAAAGGACAATAGGTAAAGATAATGCCTCTTGCCACCTTGTTCAAACGGAAGCTTCCCTTGGATTCAAACTTAATCCAGTTCTCATAATCTTTTACAAATACCTCACGGTTACTGTTACGTGAACGTTTGATAGCGTTGTGAACCTTCTCTTTTGCCTCCGGAGACAGTTCAAAATTCTTTCGATAGTACTGAAGATAGTCGCTATACTCACTGGTAAGGGACGGGGTAGTAATATCATTCCACCGAGCACCCTGTACCTTACGGCACATCTCCCAACGATACCGCCCACAGTTTTCAACAATAATATCCTTCAAATCTCCGCTGCAAAGAATCGGCAACATAAAACGTGCCGGCGTATTGTTTCTGGTTCCGGCTGTAGGCTGCCACATCATACCGCGGTTTCCCGCATTGGGAATAAGGATAAACTGCGGCAGAACCTCTTTGTTCAAATACTCTCCCGCAATACCTTTTTCTTTGTCTGCAAACATTACCTCTCTGTAGAACAAGGAGAAATCCACACTTCTCACCATATCTACCGCTTCTCTGATCTTCATGGCTGTAACCAGCATGGATTCTGCCGTACCAATCATATCGTCCTCGCAGAAAATCGGACAGAAGGTGGTTAAATGACCACAGGTAAGCTTTCCACCGGAGTGGAACAGATTGTCCAATTCGTACTCCGTCCGCTTCCAAGGATCTTCCAGATACTGTTTTTCTTTATCCTTCGGAATGTCACCGTTTCGAACGGATTCCTTAACAAACTTTCGATAGTCCATATCCAGCTCGCTGATGGACGGATCGTTCTTCCCTTCGTAAATGGTTTTAATCCAATCAAAGAAGGTAAATACATTGTCGGTCTTGCAGGCAAAAAGCTGATCCACCAAATCCAACAAAGCCTCTGCATTTTCTTCTCCCGCAAAGCCTACATCCATAAAACCAAAATGCAGGAACATGCTGACAATTTCTCCGGGGATTCCCTGTACAAGGGCTTTCTGCGCACATGTCTTGTAACACTTGTAAAAAGCATTGGTCAGCCACTTTCTGGTGCTTCTTACATCGCCATCCGTAGCCGTACGATCCATATCTCCGAAGGCTTTGAGCTTGGCATCGAATTCCTCTTTTTCCTCCTGGGAAAACTCTGCGAAGTTGAGAATCTGTTCCAAACAGGTAAGCTGTTCCTCTTCGTCCTCCTCTTCGTTCTCCTGCTGCCACTGAGCAGCGGCTTCCTTGGCACCTTCCTCGGAATATACGGCAAATTCATAATTCCGGTATTCCTCTACACGAGTCTTTACATAATCCGCCGAGAACAAACCGCATTTCGTAATAAATGCAATCAGCTTCTCCATCCACTGGGTAATGTCCTCTTTCTCCGCACTGATAAAGGATACCCGGGCTTCCAAATCAAACATCAGCTGGAACAGGTCGTTTCTCTTTTCTGATAGTAAGATATTCTTGCTTTTCTCAATATAGGCTATAATTTCATCCACACGTCGAATAATATCCGCCATAAAACCGCCGGTCTGCTGAATAGTTCCTACACACAGTTCCTGACAGGTAAACAAATCCTTCAAATCATCCAGACCGAAACGTACAAATTTCTCGTAATATTTCTCTTTCCACTCCGGAATTGCATTGGTCATATCGATGGCGGTGAAGTGCTCCATACGTTTCATCTCCACTTCCGCCACAGAATATTTGGAGCACAGATATTTATAATCCCGATATGCTCCTACAATGATTTTATAAAATTCTTTGGTAATATCGCGAATTTCCTTATAATCCTCCAAAAACTGAGATGCCTGCTTTAAGGCAGCCAGGATAAATACGCTTCCATATTCGCTTTGCTTAAACAACTGCATAAAATCCATAGGGGTTTTATACGGAAAACTGCAGATCAGCGTATCCTCCCTTGCAATATAATCGCAGATAAACGTAGCGTTGTCACACCCCACCAGTCCCAAAATATGTCCGACTTCCAGAACGCACTGTCCTCCCTGACTTTTCTGGTAAACACTTCCCTGCACAATAAGGCCCACTTCTTTCATTCTTTCTCCGGCCTTATAGATAACGCTCCCCTTTTTGTAGGTTACATTCGCCATATTGTTTCTCCTTCGTTATTTTCGTGATAGCATACGCACAACCAGAATAATGATGAGTAACGGAACCAGAATTGGTGCCAGCAAAGAAATTACTCCGGCAACCAAAGCAATAATACCAATCACAATGCCGATTAAGGCAATAATGGTTGTCCATTTCATTGCTTTTGCCTTCCAACCGCTGTAAGCACGTCCGTTAACAGTAAACTCCGGTTCCTGCTCATAACGCTCTTCCTGGTAGGAATGATATTCCTGCCCGGCCTCTTCCTCCGGCGTACTGTCGATAATGGTCTTTGCAATCAGTCTGGGGTTTCCCAGTTCTTCCAATACCTCTTCTTCCGTCCGGCCTTTTCTGGATTCCTGCATAATATAGGTCTCGTAATAGTTAATATTATCCTGTAAAACCGCCCGACTTACCTGTCCTTCCAAAGCGGTTCGTAATTCAGTAATAAATTCCTGTCTTGTCATAGTCTTCCCCTTTTCACTTCTACTTATCTTATCATTATAGCACATCTTTTAAAAATCGCTACCGATTTAACGGATTTTTCGTTGTTTTCATTCTTGTAGGGGGTTTTGAAGTCTGTTATAATAGGTACGCCAAAATATTTATAGAAAGTTTATGAATAAAATTTACGGAACAAACGAGGTAACAAATTATGAAAAAAACAAGGATTACTACAGAACGACTCAAAGCGGAGGGCAAACGAATCGCCTGCGCGGTTCTGGCTTCTTTAATCTTCGCCTTAAATATCAAAACCTTCGTAAATGCCGGCGGTCTGTTTCCCGGCGGCTTTACGGGAATCACGCTTCTAATCCAGAAGAGTTTTTTGAAATTTGCAGGACTTTCTCTGCCCTATTCCGTTATCAACTATGCCTTGAACCTTTTTCCAATCATTCTGGGTTTTCGTAAAATCGGAGTCCGCTTTACCGGCGGCAGCGTTTTGGTCATCCTTTTAACCGGTATTTTAACGGATATTATTCCGGTATTTCCAATTACCTATGATGTATTGTTAATCAGCATTTTCGGTGGTCTTATTAACGGTCTTGCAGTAGCCGTCACTCTTTGGGGTGGAACCAGCAGCGGCGGAACGGATTTTATCGCCATCTATGCTGCCGAAAAGTTCGGTATAGACCCCTGGAATTACGTTCTGGGCTTTAACGCCTTAATCCTGCTTATTGCCGGCGCACTGTTTGGCTGGGATGCAGCGCTTTATTCCATTATCTTCCAGTTTACCTCCACCCAGGTGGTAAATACGCTGCACCGCAAATACAAAAAAGTGACCCTTTTTATTATTACCGAACATCCTCATGAAGTTTTTGATGCAATTCGTAAAAGTACCCATCATTCCGCTACGGATTTTGTAGGAGAAGGCTGTTTTCAGGGTGAACAAAAGCACTTAATCTACTCTGTTGTCTCCAAAATGGAGGTAAAGGGCATGGTTCAGGAAATTCATCAGGTGGATTCCGCCGCTTTTGTAAATGTTATCAAGACCGAATACATTGAAGGACGATTCTACAGTCTGTCCGATTATTAAATAGTCGTGCCGCAGCACGGCCCTAAAAAAGCGACCGGGTTATCATCCGGTCGCTTTCATTTCATAATAGTCTTAAAATGGGGCGTCAAAGCGCTTTAACTTCTCGTACAGTTCTTCCAGTCCATCCTTATCCTCTTCGTGCATCTGCTCCATCTGAATCCGTAGCTGTTGCATCTTCTGATCGGTAGCGGCGATTTGCTCTGCACACTCTTTTAATCCCTCTATTACACTTGTGGCGTTTTCTCCACACTGTTTATAGCGAATGCCATGCTCCAGACTTGCCCAAAAATCCATGGCAATGGTACGAATCTGGATTTCCGCTTTTACAAGCTTCTTTTCCTCTGCAAAAAATACCGGCACGCTCACAATCAAATGAAGGCTCCGGTAACCGCTGGGCTTTGGCTCCTTTATGTAATCCTTTCGTTCCAGTAAAATAATATCATCCTGAGCAATAAGTGCATCCGCAATCCGGTAAATATCATCAATATACGCACAAATCACCCGTATTCCCGCGATATCATTCAAGTTCTCTTCAATGCTGGCTCTGGAAATCGGAAGTCCCTTTCTTGCCATTTTTTCCATAATGCTGACCTGGCTCTTCAGCCTTGTATGAATGGCGCTAATCGGGTTGCGGCTATAGCGCACCGCAAATTCCGTATCCAGATTCTGTATTTTGGTTTCTATCTCGCGAATGGCACAGGCATATTCCATCATCAGATTCTTGTAATCAAGTACCACATCCACCAGCCCGTTGGCCTGGTTTAACAATGCCTTCTGTCCCAATAATTTACCCACTTCTTCCGGGGATATTAATTCAGTAAAATCCATAGTCTCATTCCTCCTGTCTTACTTCTTGACATCATATAAATACGAAAGGCGACTGTCATCTATGATATCATAAAATCCCTTTTCAAACACGCCGTTTCTCTTATCCTCTTTCTCGTAGTCTGTAATCAGTTGTTTTCCTTCCTGCAGACTTGACACTTCCTTAATTACTTCCTTTGTTTCCCGATTGGCTACGAAATACTTATTAACGTCATTCCTTGCCCGAATCACCATCTCCAGTGTCCCCGGGTCGGTCTTTAAAACCACCACACCGTAGGTTGCGCAAAAGGAAAGCATTCTGCGGTAAAGCTCCTCCGGATTCTTATGGAAGGTAATCTTTAGATTCTTCCCCCCGATAAAAGCTCCCACCAGATTCAGTTCGGCATTCTTCTCCGTTCCCTCCCTGCACAACTCATTTTTTACAAAATCCAAAACTTTACTTACTTTCACTTCTTTCATGACTTACGCTCCTTTGTCTTACTATTACACTTTTCCCGATGGGTGTCAATAGCTATAATAAAACCGTTCTATTCTGGAATGTGATAGGAATATGCTGTTTGATGTGAATACGCCAAAAAAATAACCGCTTGGACTCAAGCCAAGCAGTTATCCGTTTTAATATTTTTCGCTACCTAGCAGTCCTGTTTTCCTCATACTGCTGCAACTTTCTTTTGAGTTTCTTTATCTCCTGCGCCATTTCATCCCGTTGCTGCTCTAATGCACCATTTCGTTGTTCTGCTTCTTCACACCGCTGTTCTGCTTCTTCACACCGCTGTTCCGCTTCTTCACACCGCTGCGTCAACTTGTCATAATATAGCTGCATACCGTTTTCATCCAATATCCGTAATATATCTGAATA
>SVEZ01000009.1 GCA_015057115.1 Lachnospiraceae bacterium
GGAAGAATGCATGGAATACATCGAAAAGCATTTACGGCATTTTTGTAAGGTATACATGAGAGTGTAATTTCAAATCGGCATTTGTGAGTATATTCGATTAAGAATATGTTATAATTTCATTTTGTATAAAATCAAAGTGCGGCGGTACTTATCATACGCATTCCGTTGGAGAAGGAGGATATATGTTAGCTTGGATTAGAAGATTTGATTTGAAGAAGGCCGGATATGTTTCTGTTCTTATTGGAATCATAAATATTCTTGTGCATATTCTTGTCATAACAGGGATAATACCATATTTATGGGTTAATGGAGGACGTTCCGAATCATTTTCAGCTGCTCAATCAACGTCATTTTCATCAATTATTATTACGCTAATTAGCATTCTAATTACCGTAATAGCTAGTCAGATCATTCCAATAAGATTTAATAAATTCTGGGGAATTGTAATTTCAGTTTTTTTGATAGTTACGTTGCCGCTATCTTTTATAGAAATTATTTTCCAGTTTTTAGGAACGATATTCGAAAAATGTGTTACGTCGATAGTTACAATTGTAGGTTTTTGTGCTGATACAAGAATTGCATTTGAAAAGAGATGGTAAATTCGAATTTAGAATTAGATAACTTCAAATTTGAGGAGGAGTAATATGAGCATAATTACGAAAACAATTGACAGCCGAATCCTCGGAAAGGAAATGAATCTGGCAGTTTATCGTCCAGATGTAAATGATAACATCGCCCTGCCGGTTCTGTATTTCCTTCATGGCAGAACAGGCAACGAAAGCCTTCTTCAGTGGCTTGGAATGCAGAAGACAGCAGATGACATGATTGAAGCAGGAAAAATACAGCCCCTGATTGTGGTATGCCCGAATCTGGACAACAGCAGGGGGATCAACTCTGCCAAGCTTTATCGAGAGCTTAAAGGAAAAAACGGCGTCGTCCACAAAGGGCGGTATGAAGACTATCTGCTTGGCGAACTCATACCGTTTGTTGACAATACATTTCATACCATCAGAGGTCGCTCAGCAAGATATATCGGCGGCATTTCCTCCGGGGGATACACTGCTTTAAGTATAGGGTTGAGACACCAGGAACTGTTTTCCAAAATCGGCGGACATATGCCGGCCATTGACTTGTCCTACGCAGATGAAGACGAGTGTTATTTCGCGGATGAAACGATGTGGCTGAAAAACGACCCAATTTCCATTGCGAAACAGACGTTATTTGATGATTTGCAAGTATTTCTGGACGATGGAAAAGAAGACGAGGGGCAGTTCTATCGCGCCTGCGAAAAGCTGTTTCAACTGCTGCGGCAGAACGGAGCTGATGTGCAAAACCACCTGTTTGAGGGGAATCACAGCGGAGACTACATCAAGTCTAACATGGAAACCTATCTCCAATTCTATAGCTTGCACACAAATTCGAATTTGTCGGGCTGATAATAAGCAAAACCGAAAGACATTCCGTTTGACTCTACTTTCCGTAGGTACCGTTATCAGAAAAAATGATTTACAATCTGTGCATGGAGGTGAAAACGAATATGAACCAATATGTTACAGGCGCAGTGATACGGACACTGCGGGAAAAGAACAGGATGACACAGCTTCAGCTGGCGGAAAAGCTGGGAGTAAGCGATAAAAGTGTTTCAAAATGGGAAACTTCGAGAGGGCTTCCGGATATTACCCTGCTGGAGCCTATAGCTGAGGTATTTAAGATTTCAGTTGCGGAGCTGATATCCGGCAATACCATTCATAATGCGAACATATCGGCAAATATGCTGCGGTCAAAGTTTTATGTCTGCCCGGTGTGTGGGAATGTAATACACAGCATGGGCGAAGCGGCGATTCATTGTCACGGCATCCAGCTTATGCCTTTAGAGGCGGAACAGACAGATAAGCATCATATGATATTCATCGAGCGTGTTGAGGATGAGTATTATGTGCGGATCGACCACAGCATGACAAAGGAGCATTATATTTCTTTTGTTGCGGCGGCTTCATCCGATGATATGCAGATGCGCACGCTCTATCCGGAAGGGAACGCTGAAACAAGATTTAAGATAAGGGGAGTCAGAAGAATCTTCTTTTACTGCAATCGTGATGGCCTGTTTTCGATTGATCCGGTAAAGGGCATTGATGACAAAGAAAGCGGATACGATGATTCGCAGGAACGCAGGGAACTGGAGAAGGCAGCAGATAGGCTGTTTGGATAGGACAGATTTGAACAGGAAATGACAGGATGATCCCTCCCTAATCAGATATACTGATCGTGTCAGAGTCAAGGAAAGGTTGCTAAGTGTCAGTGACAGCGTCTAGCAACGACTGCAAAAACATCCAGTGGATGTTTTCGAGAGAGGAGAACAGATAAGATGGAGTGGCTTACCAGCATTCGTACAGCAATCGATTATATGGAAGAACATCTGAAAGATAACATCAGTGCGCAGGATGTAGCAGATCAGGTGTATCTGTCTCCGTTCCTTTTTCAGAGGGGTTTTTCTCTGATGACCGGATACGGTATCGGAGAGTACATCAGGAACCGAAGGCTGTACCAAGCGGCAGTGGATCTGAAGGAGACGGATGATAAAGTGATCGACATTGCATTTCGGTACGGGTATGAAACGCCGGAAAGCTTTACAAAAGCATTCGCCCGCTTTCACGCTGTAACACCGTCACAGGTGCGAAGTGGTGCAACCGTCAGGACGTTCCTTCCGCTGACAGTAAAACTACAGGTTCAAGGAGGCAATCAAATGAATTGCAAAATTGCAAAAATGTTTAAGTTTAAGGTAATCGGTTTTCAAAAGGAATTTGATAATGATACCGCTTACCAGGAAATTCCGAAGTTCTGGGACGAGATCTGCGAGAAGTATGCGGCAAATGTTTATGCAGGGAATGCCCCGGCAAATCCTTATGAGAAGGCTATCGTGGAGAACTGCATCGGTGAGTACGGTGTCTGCATCGACGATATCGGAGATGGAAAGTTCCGTTATCTTGTGGCCGGTAAGTATGCCGGAGGGGAAGTTCCCGAAGGAATGGTGGTCTATGAGTTCCCTGGAGGTGACTGGGCAGTGTTTGACTGTATCGGTCCTATCCCGGAGGCATTGCAGAGCCTGAATACACAGATTTTCAAAGAATGGCTTCCGGGGAATCCGGACTATGAACTTTGCGGGAATGCATCTGCAGAGTGGTATGACTGTATAAATGGGGAAAAGACGGATAAGGATTATCACAGTGCAATCTGGATCCCGGTGAAGAAGAAAGACTGAAATAGATGGATGCATTGTCTGAAAAGTATGGTTTCAAAATGAAATCTCACATATTGGGGATTGAGCGAGAAATTTTAGAATAATGTACGTCTAAGCTTCGGCGAAAGTGCCGGAGCTTTTTCTTTGAAATAGTGTTGACAAAAAGTATGTAACATGTTACATTGTTTTGCATAGGTAATATGTTACATACTAAAGGAGGCTTACATGAATTACGATGAAGCGATGAATATCGAAAAGGTAACGTTTGGAGATATGCCTCCACAGCCTTTTTTACTTGGACTACTTAGCGCATTTGATAACAGATATCAGGCTGCGGCCGATGCATATTTCAAGGAAATTACCTGGAAACAGTTTTTTGCCATAATCTGTATTAACCTGTGCAAGGAGCCTCCGACACTGAATGAACTGTCAGATATAATGGGCAGTTCACATCAAAATGTAAAGCAGATACTGCTGAAGCTTGAGAAAAAGGGCTTTGTGATGGCCGCTCCTGATGAGAAAGACAAGCGAAAGCAGCGCATCTTTGTTATGGAAAAATGCAGGACTTTTTTGGAACAGAATGACAATAACGGTCAAACGAGCCAGTACGTAATCGGCCGTATTTTTGACGGAATCGATGAAAAGAACTTGCAAACCACCATACAAACTATCATGAAAATGGAAAGGAATTTAAGCGAACTATGAAAACACTGATAATATACACATCACAGACCGGATTTACCAAAAGATATGCCGAGTGGCTTGCGGAGAAAATGAGCGGAGATCTGCTTGAGCTTAAAGATGCTCGGAAAAAGAACATGGATTTCTTTGAGAACTACGATGCAATCTGCTACGGAGGTTGGGCAATGGCAGGAAGTATTGCTAAGGCAAAGTGGTTCCTTGAAAAGGCTACTAACTGGAAGAATAAGCGCCTAGCTGTGTTTTGTGTAGGTGGCAGCCCTAACGATAACCCGGATGTAGATGTCTTTCTTCAGAATGTAATTACAGAAGAGCAGAGGAAATACATAAAGGCATTCTACTGCCAGGGCGGGTTTAACTATGAAAAGATGAAGACGCCATCTCGTATTGCTATGAAGATGTTTGTGTCAGCCTTAAAAAACAAGAAGGATGCCACTGAGAAAGAGAAGGTAATGGCTGAGATGGTGGCTTCATCCTATGACATCTCTGATATCAAATACATAGAGCCTATCGTTATGTATCTTGGAGAAAAAGACAGTGAAAAAGCTGTTTAGGCAGGTAAACTCACTAAATATGGTATAATAAACATGACATACAGTTGTCGTGTTGTGTGTGCTATGATATGTACGGAGCGTGAGAGATTATGAAGATAGACAGGTTGATCGGGATATTGTCGATCTTACTGCAGAAAGAAAAGACAACGGCTCCTGAGCTGGCGGAAAGGTTTGAGGTATCCCGCAGGACGATAAACCGGGATATTGAGGATCTTTGCAAGGCAGGGATTCCCATAAGAACTGCGCAAGGTACCGGCGGTGGCATCAGCATTATGGATGGATATCGTATGGACAGGACGATCCTGACATCAAAGGATATGCAGGTGATACTTGCCGGGCTTCGTAGCTTGGACAGTGTAAGTGGAAGCAGCTACTACAGCCAATTGATGGAGAAGATTCAGGTGGGGTCCTCTGAGTTTATCAGCGGCAGGGATTCTGTTTTGATCGATCTGTCGTCATGGTATCGGGATTCACTGGCTCCAAAGATAGAAACTATACAGGATGCAATCGGAGACAGGCACCGGATCAGCTTTCGATACTATGCTCCTTCAGGGGAAAGTGAACGAACAGTCGAGCCATATTATTTAGTGTTCCGATGGTCCAGCTGGTATCTTTGGGGCTGGTGTGCAGATCGTAAGGACTACAGATTGTTTAAGCTGAACCGTATGGATAAGGTTGCGGAAACTGATAAAGAGTTTGCATGTCGGAACGTACCTATGCCGGATCTGTCAACTGAAAAAATCTTCCCGGGTGGAATTAAAGTAAAGGCTCTGTTTACTCCGGATATGAAGTGGCGGCTGGTTGAAGAATTCGGACCGCATTGTTTTACTGAAACCGATGATGGAAGGTTGCTCTTTACAGCAGATTATACGGATATGGAAAACCTTGTGACATGGCTCATGACTTTTGGAGCAAAGGCAGAGGTGCTAGAGCCTGCAGAAGCACGGGATATTATCCGCAGGAATGCTGAAGAAACATTAAAAATTTATGGAGGACTAGGATAATGAGATTAGATGGCTTTGGGCTGCTTGTTGAGAACATGGGAAAGATGATCCGTTTTTACAGAGATGTGCTTGGATTCGAAATTAAGGAAGAAGAGAACACGTCTAATGTTTACCTTGTGAAGGACGGAACATTATTTCTGCTTTATGGCAGGAAAGATTTTGAGAAAATGACAAACCGGAGATATGAGTATATCAAGGGGTTGAACGGTCATTTTGAAATTGCGCTGTATGTGGATACATTCGAAGAGGTAGATGAGGCATACAGGAAGGCAGTGGAAAATGGCGCTACATCTGTGCTTGAACCGGAACTTGAACCTTGGGGGCAGAGGACCTGCTATATCGCTGATCCGGAAGGAAATCTGATTGAGATTGGTTCCTGGAATAAACCTTATGAAGAGAAAGACTTGACGGAGGAATAGGAAACATGGCGTTTGATTATAAGAAGGAATACAAAGAATTCTATATGCCGAAAGGCACGCCGTCTATCGTCACTGTTCCGAAGATGAAATATATTGCTATCAGGGGCAGCGGAAATCCAAATGATGAAGATGGTGAGTATAAGCAGGCTATAGGTCTTCTGTATGGGATTGCTTTTACAATCAAGATGAGTAAGAAGGGTGATCATCAGATCGAGGGATACTTTGATTATGTGGTGCCGCCGCTTGAAGGGTTCTGGTGGCAAGACGGTGTGGTCGGAGTAGATTATGCCAATAAGGATTCTTTTCGGTGGATCTCCGTCATCCGCCTGCCTGATTTTGTGACAAAGGAAGTTTTCGACTGGGCGGTCAACGAAGCTACGAAAAAGAAGAAGCAGGATTTCTCAAAGGTGGAATTCTTCTCCTATGATGAAGGGGTGTGCGTACAGTGTATGCATGTCGGGGCTTATGACGATGAGCCCGCTACAGTAGAGGCAATGCACAGGTTTATGGAAGAGCAGGGATATGTTCTTGATATTACAGATAAGAGAATGCATCACGAAATATATCTGAGCGATGCCAGAAAGGTTGCACCGGAGAAGTTGAAAACTGTTATCAGGCATCCAATAAAAGTGAAGGGGTGATTGTATGGAGTACATCAGAGTTACAAACGATAATCTGGAAAAGGAGCACATCTGCTGTGCTATTTCCAATAATAAGGACGTACAGGTTTCTTCTAAGAAGGCCTGGCTGGCAGACAGATTTGATGAGGGACTTGTTTTTCTGAAGAGTGTGGAACGGGGCAAGTGCTTTATTGAGTATATTCCGGCTGAGAATGCGTGGGTTCCGATCAATGCCGATGGATATATGTACATTGACTGTCTATGGGTGTCCGGTTCTTTCAAGGGACATGGGTACGGGGCGGAATTATTGGATGCCTGCATCGAAGATAGTAAAGAAAAGGGAAAGAAAGGACTGTGTATACTGGCGGCGGCAAAGAAGAAGCCTTTCCTTGCTGATCCAAAGTTCCTGAAATATAAGGGATTTACCGTATGCGATGAGGCGGACAATGGCATTCAGTTGTGGTTCTTGCCATTTGGAGAGGAAGCAGAAATGCCGAAGTTCAAAGAATGTGCAAAGCATCCTCACATAGAGGAACGAGGATATGTGCTGTATTACACCAGCCAATGTCCGTTCAATGCGAAGTATGTTCCGGTGTTAGAGCAGACTGCCAGAGAAAATGATATACCGTTCCATGCGGTCCATATCGCAAACAGAGAAGAGGCGCAGAACGCGCCGACTCCGATCACAAACTATGCGCTGTTTCATGACGGAGAGTATATTACGAATGAGCAAATGAACGATAAAAAATTCCTGAAACTTGCAAACGGATAGGAGTGGGAGCATGGCATCGACAAAAGAGTATATGCTTGCTACAAAGAACTGGACAAGAGATTTGCTGTACTTGGGAGTAAGAAAGTACCAAGCAGACGAGAATCGAATGTTTTTGCAGGAAGCCGGAAAATCAGAACAACAATAATTCAGTGAAAAAACGGACAGTATCAGTGTAGTGACAACGGGTCCGTTTTTTTTTATGATAACATAGTCTCAGTTAATGGATGTATACACTTATTATAGGAGGATATCGAATATGAAGGAATTAATTGCATACTGCGGCTTGGATTGTGAGGCGTGTGAGGCCCGTCTGGCAACCGTGAGCAATGATGATGCGCTGCGTCAGAAAGTAGCCGGGGAGTGGTCTGAATTGAATGGTGTTGAGATTACGGCTGAGATGATTAATTGCACTGGATGCAGGCTTCCGGGTGTGAAGACGCCATTTTGCTGTTCCCTGTGCCCCATCCGGCAGTGCGCCAGGGGGAAACAAATGGAGACATGCGGAAGCTGCCCGGAAATGAACAGCTGCGAAAAGCTTGCGATGATTACGGGAAACAATGCGGACGCACTTCACAGACTGAAAGAGGAAGAATAGAAAGATGGAAAACATTGAACGAGACAATCAGGCGCTGATCGCTTTCTGGGATAAAGTTTTATCCCTGTCAGAAGCAGACCAGCCAGAACTGAGAAATGTGGAGCCTGATAGCTGGAAGGATCTCGCCCCTTCAAAGAAATTGTTGGAAGCGGCATGTACGTTGGGCAAAAAGAGGAAGGTGTTGGACTATGGCTGCGGCAGTGCATGGGCAGGAATCATCGCTGCAAAAAGTGGATGTCCTGATGTTACGGTAGCAGATGCGGCTTCTGGAGCCATTCAGACCGCCAAATGCTATGCATCTGCTTATGATGTGGAACGACAGCTTCATGCAGTCTGCTCAGATTCCGGGTGGCTTAAGAACATTCCGGCAAATACATATGACGGTTTTTTCTGCTCGAATGTCCTGGATGTGATCCCAACAGAAACAGCCATAGATATCATCCGTGAATCAGCACGGATTACATCATCGAATGCCAGCGTGATTATTGGCTTGAATTTCTATTTATCTCCGGATGCCGCAGCAGAAAGGGGAATGAAGCTTAACGACGGTTCACGGCTTTATATAGACGGCATTCTCCGGCTCGTATCCTGTACAGATGAGGAGTGGACGGAACTCTTTTCTCCCTGGTATGATGTAGAAAGACTTGAGTATTTTGCATGGCCTGGAGAAGAATTGGAAATCAGGCGGCTGTTCTATCTGAAGAACCGTGAGACAACAAATGAATAAGAGTTTTTTCAATCAGACAGTGTCAGTGAGAATGTTCCTTCCGCTGACGGTAAAACTACAGATTCAAGGAGGTGGCCAAATGAAAAGAAGAAATGAAATTATATGTTGCAGTGAAAAAGAAATGGATAGACGAGCAGATAACTTGATAGAACAGGGATACAAGGTTGAGAGGCATACAGGTGTAGTGCCTGTTTCGTCAATTTGCTTTCCCGTTTATAAAGTAACATTTTGGAAGTAAGGATTATCACGGTGCAATTTGGAACCCACATAATAGCACAAATTCAGAAGTATTGACTTTGAGGGCGGATAACACCATGACACGATTCGTATCAGGGATGTGACGGAGCGATTTTTTATTTTTCGCAGGAATCCGTTGTGTATAGTTTATATTAGAATTAGGAAAGAAGGGGAAAAATGGAACGGAAAAATAACTTTGGAAAGTTTTTATTGCTGTGGGTGGGAGAACTTATTTCATCCGTGGGCGGAGGGCTTACCAGCTTTGGTCTGGGAGTATATATTTTTAAGCAGACAGGTAGCGCTGCAAGCATGGCTGTTGTTACGCTTTTGGGATTTCTTCCAACACTTCTGCTATCTGTTCCGGCAGGGACGCTTGCGGATCGATATGACAGGCGCCTTCTGATGATGTTGGGGGATGGGTGCTCTGCGCTTGGAGTGATATATATTCTTTTTTGCATGATAAAAGGAGAGGCAAGTTTACCCCAGATTTGCGTAGGTGTATTTGTAAGTGCATGTTTCTCAGCGCTTCTTGAGCCGTCCTTCAGAGCTACCATCACAGATTTATTGACAAAAGAGGAATTCTCAAGAGCTAGCGGGCTGGTATCTCTGGCAGGGAGTGCCAGATATCTGTTATCACCGGTCATTGCAGGGGTTCTTTTGTCGGTAAGCGACGTAAAGCTACTTCTGATTATTGATATCTGCACTTTTTTCCTGACTGTAATAAGTACAGCAGTAGTGCGTAGTGGAATTGGGGCAAAAGAGATTGAAAAGAAGGAACCGTTTTTGCAGAGTATGAAAGAAGGTTGGAACATTCTGTGCGCTAAGAAGGGCGTGATTACGCTGGTTTTGATTTCCGCTGTGATCACTCTGTTTATGGGGGTATTTCAAATCCTTGCTGAGCCGCTGGTTCTTTCTTTTGCAGATGCAACAATCCTTGGAGTCGCAGAGACAATTTGTGCTAGCGGAATGCTTGTAAGCGGATTGTTGCTTGGGATAAAAGGGCTTAAGGGGAATTATGTAAAAACGTTGGGGTTAGCGCTGGTTTTTGCCGGAATCGCCATGTTGGGATTTGGACTTTTGGAAAACATTTTTGTGATATGTATCTTTGGATTTCTGTTTTTTGCTGCCCTTCCGTTTGCAAACAACTGTCTGGATTATCTGGTGCGCACGAATATTCCGGATGATGCCCAGGGAAGAGTGTGGGGACTGATAGGCTTTATATCGCAGTTTGGATACATTTTTGCCTACGGATTATCGGGGGCAGTAGCGGATATCCTGGGAAAGGTAACCGGCCGTGGCGTAGGTAGAGGTGCAGCAATCGTGATTATGATAGCAGGGATTTGCTTGTCACTTTCGGCTTTATCAGTTTTGGTTTCAAGAGATGTAAGAGAATTGGAGAGAGGAGAGTAAGGAATGAAGGATATGAATTATAGAGTGATAGATAAGGAAAAGTATTACAGAAGCGGAGTATTTCGCCATTTTACGGAGGATTGTAAGTGTTCCACATCCATGACTGCGAGGATAGATGTTACAAATTTGGTGGAGTACTCTAAGAAGACTGATACCAAGTTTTACATTAATTTTCTGTATGTGCTTTCAAAGGTGTTGAATTCCAGAGATGACTATAAGATGGGTTATCTTTGGCCGTCGGAAGAATTGATTTGCTGGGATAGCATAAATCCGATTCAGTATGTTTTTCATGAAGATACGGAAACCTGTACACCGGTTTATACCACATATTATGGAGAGTATGAAGAGTTTTATCGAAATGCTATATCGGATTTGGAGCAAGCAAAGAAAACAAGGGAATATAGACTGGATATGATGAACCATCCGAACTGGTTTGATGCATCGTATATATCCTGGCTGTCCTATGATTCCTTGAATGTTGAGCTACCAGACGGATTCCTGCATTTTGCGCCCATCATCAATTGGGGCAAATATCGGGAGGAAAACGGACACCTTATGATGCCGGTGAGTGTCCGTCTGAATCATGCAATAGCAGATGGATTTCTTGTGGCAAATGTATACCGTCTATTGGAGAAAGAAATGACAGTATTTTGTGGAAGGAATAAACTAACGCAATAACTCTACTTTCCGTAGGTACCATTACCGGAAAAGAAAGGCGTGGGCTACAGCCCACGCCTTAAATTTTGAAATTTATGCTTTTCCTGCGGAACCAAGTACATGTTCAATCTTATGAGCAACCATATCTTTTACAGACTGACGTGCCGGTTTCAGATACTGGCGTGGGTCAAAATGATCCGGATGCTCAGCCAGATATTTACGGATATTACCGGTCATGGAAAGACGGATATCAGAGTCGATGTTAATCTTGCAGACAGCAAGCTCTGCCGCTTTTCTAAGCTGCTCTTCCGGAATACCTACAGCATCCGGCATATTTCCGCCGTACTGGTTTACCATTTTAACAAATTCCTGAGGAACAGAAGAGGAACCGTGAAGTACAATCGGGAACCCCGGAAGTCTCTTGATACACTCCTCAAGAACATCAAAACGAAGTGGCGGTGGAACAAGAATACCGTCTGCATTTCTGGTACACTGTTCCGGTGTAAACTTATATGCACCATGGGAGGTTCCGATTGCAATGGCAAGAGAATCACAACCTGTTCTGGAAACGAATTCTTCTACTTCCTCCGGACGGGTGTAGCATTCTTTTCCTGCTTCAACAACTACCTCATCTTCGATACCTGCAAGGGTACCAAGTTCTGCTTCTACTACAACGCCATGGGCATGTGCATACTCTACTACCTGTTTGGTAAGAGCTATATTCTCGTCAAAAGATTTGGAAGATGCATCAATCATAACGGAAGTGAAACCGCCATCAATACAGCTCTTACAAAGCTCGAAGGTGTCACCATGATCAAGATGCAATGCAATTGGAATATCCGGATGCTCCTGAACAGCAGCTTCAACCAGCTTAATCAGATAAGTATGGTTTGCATAAGCACGAGCTCCTTTTGATACCTGTAAAATAACAGGAGACTTCAGTTCATCGGCAGCTTCAGTAATACCCTGAACAATCTCCATGTTGTTTACGTTGAATGCTCCTACGGCATAACCACCGTTGTAAGCTTTTTCAAACATTTCTTTTGTTGTAACCAATGCCATAATACTTCAACCTTCCTTTTCTATATTTTTGTAAAAATTTAATGTCTCTTTCACTATCATACAACATCTAAGGGAAAAATGGAATGATTTTCACACTCAATTTACAGAAGATTTTTATAAAGGGAAAGCCATTGACGGTATTGCCGGTTGGATGGTAGAATTTTAAAAGATGAAAGAAGAGGACAACTATGAGTAAGAAAATATATTATCACCTTCCGGGTTTATTTGAATTTTATGAGTTGTACAAGGTATTCCTGGCGCTTTTTTCCAAGCATCGGGAATACTTTTTCGATTGGTGTGACATCGGTTCCATCTATGGCGCACCCGCTGATTGCATTTGGGGTGGCGGTCGAGTGGGTTTCGGTGAGGAAGAGCCGGAAAAAGTGGCGGCGTTGATGGAAGAATACGGTATTTCAGCCCGCCTGACTTTCAGTAATTCGTTGTTGCAAAAAGAGCACCTGGAGGATAGCCGTTGCAATGAGCTTTGCTGTATCTTCGAAAAAAGCGGGGCTAAGAAAAATGGTGTTATCCTTCATTCGGATTTATTGTTGAAATATTTGAAAGAGCAATATCCGGGATTTTATTTTGTATCCTCCACCACAAAGGTGCTGACGGATTTTGAGGATTTTCAAAAGGAATTAGAACGGGAAGAATTTCGGTTTGTCGTGCCGGATTTTCGGTTAAATAAAGAGTTTTCCAAGCTGGAGACTTTGCCGGAGGAGCTAAAGCAAAAGGTAGAGTTTTTGTGCAACGAATGTTGCTGGTTTGACTGCTACGACCGGAAGAATTGCTATGAGAATGTGAGCAGAAAGAGTTTGGGGGAAGCTTGCGAAGATCATGTGTGTGTTTCGCCTATGGCAGACAAGGGGTATCGTTTTTCCGAAGCCATGGAAAACCCCGGCTTTATTGGAATTGAGGACATACAAAAGGCATATGCACCGAAAGGCTTTTCTCAGTTTAAAATAGAGGGACGAAGTCTCGGAAGCGCAGTTATTCTAGAGTTTTTACTGTATTACATGACGAAGCCGGAATATCAGTTAAAGGTGCGGGAAGAGATTTATTTGGATAGTAGTCTGGATTTGTTTTGAGGGTGGTAAAAGTGTGAACAATTGACGTCGTTTCTTGTTGAATGTTCTGACCTATGATATATTTAAATGAGAAATTTTGAATTTTCATAAAGGAGTATTTATGAAGGAAAGTTTGGCGAGAAACGACGTAAAAACCAGATTATATCTATTTTTAGGCTCCACTCTTACTATTGTGGTAGTGGCGGCTTTTCTTGCGCTTCTAAATTGCAAGGAGCCGGCAGAGTACACAAGAACTCCCTTTCAGGTGCTTGTAATCCTGACTGTTTTGGCATGTGCTGCCTTGGCCGCATTTTTTGCAAAAGGTCCGGTTTTCTCCATTGATGGAAAATTGGAAAGCGGAAATATTAATGCCATGCTCATAACGGTGCTCATTATCATTCAGATTTCTTTTTTCTTTGAAATTGTTTTTGTTCGAAACCAGATTATCAACTATCAAAAGTATGAGGACATCCGGGAAAGTATTATTACAGCAGAAACCTGTCCGGATGAGGATAAAAATGCAACCCTGAATCATCTGTGTAAAGATGGAATAGTGGCCATTTCTATTGTAGATGGAAATGACCGGGTTCTTTTTTCCTCAGAGGATGGCCGAATTGGTAACGAGGCGGCAAAATCCCAGTATGCTTATTCCTTTGAGGAATCCCAAGAAATACGTTTTTATATGGATAAACATTACGTTGGTGATACGTTACGAACGATTATCTTAAATTTATTGACAGTATTGGTTACTTCTATTTTCTTTTCCGTGGAAATGGTACTGTTAATGATTCGATTGATTCTGCGAAACGTGGTGAAGGAAGACGAAGAAGAGCAGGAAGGCGGAAAAATGCTGTCTTCCCTGTATTACATTCGCCAAATCGCATTTCTGTTTTATTTTTCATCCAGACTTTCAGCTGCTTTTATCCCCATTGTGGCAAAGCAGCTTTATAATCCGTTTCCGTGGTTGTCAGACAGTGCTGCAGCCGGTATGCCTCAGTCAGCGGAAACCCTGCTGACCTGTTCGGCAATATTTCTAACCACGTTATTGTTGGAGAAAAAGGGATGGAAACTACCTTTTACCGCCGGTTTGTTCATGGTGGCAGCAGGAACCCTGCTATCCGCTTTTTCAGGAAATCTGATTTTGTTTGTGGCGGCGAGAGCTGTTGTGGGACTTGGTTATGGATTCTGTTGGATGACCCTTCGTAACCTTTCACTTTTCGGAAGGAACAACAAGGAACAGCTTTTGGGATTTGCTTTGCTAAATACGGGAATTTATGCCGGCATGAACTGCGGTTCCTCATTGGGTGCGATTCTTGCGGATTTGTTTGGTTATAAAGTGGTGTTTATGATTTCGGCAGTGATGACGGTGGCTACTTCCGCATTTATTATTCGAATGGAAAATGCACAGCTTCCAAAGCGGGCATCCAAGGAGTTTGCCTCAGAGGAAAAAACTGCAGTAAAGCAGAACTTCCGGCATATGGCGGTTGCGGTTTTATTTGTTGTTCTTATGATTGCACCGGCTTGTATCGCCGCATCCTATACCAGTTATTATTTGCCTTTGTATTTTACCAAAAACGGAGGAAGTATTACGGATGTAGGACGTGCCCAGCTTTTATATGGTTTGGCCATTGTGTATGTGGGACCGTTTTTGTCAGTGATTATATCTACGCTAAAAAAGACTGCTTTGAAAAAAGTCAATGTGGTTTATAATATGCTGATTGCCCTAAGCCTTTTTATGCCGGGAATCGGCGCAGGATTGGTACTTGCATTTGGCGGCGCCGCACTTTTGGGTATGGCAGACAGCTTTGGTTTCGGCGTGCAGAACAACTATTTCTTGGAACTGCCGGCTATTAAGAAGCTGGGGGCTTCCCGGTCTTTATCCATTTTATCGTTTATCAAGAAGATACTGGAAATGACCGGACCGCTGGTGTTTGCTTTTATGATAACCATCGGATATCAGGCAGGAATACGGTATCTGGCAGTTGGATTTGCAGCCATGGCTGTTTTGTTTGTAGTGGCATGTCTTTTTATGGAACGTGAAGAGAGGCAGGAGGAGTAGGATGATAGTAAGTGTTGTTTACGGAGGAACGAAAGAGGAAAGAGGGGCCTCCGAAAAAAATGCGAAGGATATTGCTGCGGCGTTAAAAACCAAAGGATATGAGGCAATATTACTACCTTTTCAGAAAGGGATTTTGGAACGATTAAAGGAAGTAAAAACGGATGTTGTATACCTTTGCGTTCAGGGTAAAGGCTATGGGGACGGAACCTTTCAGGCCATTCTGGAGCAGGAAGGAATTCCTTTTACCGGAAGCAGAATGCGGGCAGCCGGCTTGATTAATGACAAATTGCTTTGCAAATTAGTGTTTGATAGATTCCATATTGCTACACCGGAGTGGGAGGTTCTTACCCGGGAGCAATATGAGGCTGGAGCATATGACTACGATAAATTCGGATTTCCTTTTGTGGCAAAAGCCCCGACTCAGGGAGGCAGTTTCGGAATAGAACTGATTCGAGGAAAAGAGGATATTAAGAAGATTGCAGATGTGTTTTCCTATGATGATCCTATTCTTTTGGAACGGTTTATCGAGGGGCACTTTTATACAGTAGGACTTTATGAAAAGGAAGGAGAAACGGTTACGCTACCGGTGGTGGAGGGATTGGACCTTCGGGAAGGGGAACCGAGAACTGCTTCCATGGAAAAAGGTTTAATACAGTTTACCGGGGACTACGGTATCCGGGAAAGTAAGTTGCAGCAATCGGTGGCAGAAAAGCTTTCCGAAATGGCCGGACAGGTGTTTAAAGTAACCGGTGCCAGAGGATACGCAAGGGTGGATTTTATGGTGGACGGTGCAAATAACCCCTATGTATTGGAAATCAATGCAGTACCGGGATTAAAACGGGCAAGCCTCATGCCTAGGGAGGCACAGGCAGCGGGGATTGCATATGAAGATATGATAGAAGATATTTTAAAGGCAGCACTTAGGTTTGCAGAAACAAAGGAGGAATAGGCTATGTTTAAAAACATGAAAATCAGTATTAAGATCCTTCTTGTGATTATTATCATGTCCTTGGGATCCCTTCTGGTTATTTTCGGAGCTTCCTACTATTTCATGAATTCCATGGTGGATGAGTTTGAACAGACCAATATTACCTTGGGTGTGAATTCATCCAAAATCGCCAAGGAGTCTCTTTTATCCCAGGCGGAGGATTATCTTTCCAAGCTGGTTGAAAAGCAGACACAGGCAGCAGATGAGAAATTGTATGCGGTAAATCGAATTGTAACGGAGTCTGCGGCTTACACCCAGAGTTTATATGAAAACAGCGGGAACTTCCAAGGAAAGGATATGCCTCGACCGGATGAGACAGAGGCCGGAGTAGCTTGCTCGAAGTACTTTTTGGTAAAGGGGGTAAAGCCTACTTCGCAGATTCAGAAGGAAGTAAGAATTTTATCCAATTGTGAGTATGCTTTTGCACCGTTTCTTGCCAATAACAGCGTGCTTGATAATTTGTATATTGGAACGGAAAGCGGTATTTCCTATCGGTATTCCAAATCCAATCTGTATGATGAGAACTATGATCCGAGACAGCGAGGCTGGTATATTGAGGCGATGAAAAGACCGGATACCTTAATCTGGTTGCCTACCTATCTGGATTCCTACGGAAATACCTGTATTACAGCGGCAATGACCTATCGGGATGGAGATGGTAAAATTGCGGGTGTAGTTGCATCCGATGTGTTGCTGACCAGCATTATAAAGGACATTATGAGCCTTAAAATCGGAGAAACCGGTTCCTGCTTTGTGTTGGATCAGGAGCTGAATTTTATCGCTCATCCACAAATGGATCAGGCTGATTTTAAAACGGATTTAAAAGATCATTTTCAGGATGAGGAATTTGCGGATTCGATAAAGCTTTCCCAGAATGGAATTATAGAAACCGGCTATGAAGGGGAAAACTGTTACATTGCTTTTTCCAAATTACCGGAAACCAGATGGTATTTCTGCGCAAGTATTGAAACTAAGGAGGTAACCGCTCCGGCTGTACAGGCAAGACAGGAAAGCGATAAGCTGACAGAACAGTCTCAGAAGCAGATGCAAAAGAAGCTGTTTGGTATCTATCGCTGGTTTATGCTGTATTTTGCCATCATTGGAATAGTAGTGATTATGTTGTCCTTTGCGGTATCCGGAACAATTACCAGACCGATTCAGAAGTTGGCAGCCAGTGTACAAGGTATTGGAGAAGGAAACTTTGATCAGAAGATTGAGGTAACCTCCCGGGATGAAATCGGACAGCTGGGAAAACGGTTTAATGAAATGCAGGATAATCTGAAAGATTATATGGAGGACATTAAGCGTGTAACAGCGGAAAAAGAGCGAATCGGGGCGGAACTTTCCGTTGCAACCCAGATTCAGGCGGATATGCTTCCAAGAATTTTCCCGCCATTCCCGGATAAAAACGAATTCGATTTGTTTGCAACCATGAATCCTGCCAAAGAAGTGGGAGGCGATTTCTACGACTTCTTCCTGACGGATGAGAATCATTTAGCTTTGGTTATGGCAGATGTTTCCGGAAAGGGAGTACCGGCAGCATTGTTTATGGTAATTGCCAAGACTCTTATTAAAAACCGGGCCATGATGGGAGGAAGTCCGGCGGAGGTACTTTCTTATGTAAACGAGCAGCTGTGTGAAGGAAATGAAGCGGAGCTGTTTGTAACGGTGTGGCTGGCGATTATAGAGATTTCCACCGGAAAGGGTATGGCAGCCAATGCGGGACATGAACATCCGGCAATTCGTCACGAAAACGGAGAGTGGGAGCTGGTGGTATACCGTCACTCACCGGCGGTTGCAACCATGGATGGCATGCGTTTTAGAGAGCATGAGTTTGAACTTAAGCCCGGAGATAGTCTCTATGTTTATACGGACGGTGTCACCGAGGCAACCAATGCTGCAAATGAACTGTTTGGAAATGACCGGCTTGTGTCGTCTCTTAATCGAAAAGCAGATGCTTTGCCGAAGGAACTTCTTGCAAATGTAAAAGAGGATATTGAGAACTTTGTCGGTAAAGCACCGCAGTTTGATGATATTACCATGTTGGGCTTAAAATGGTATGGGAGAGATAAGGCGTGATGAATAAATTAGAAGAAGCCATTATTTATGCTACCATAATGCATCAGGGGAAAATCCGTAAGTTCGGGAAGATTCCTTACATTTTACATTCCTTGGAAGTTGCCCAGATTCTGTCTACCATGACAGAGGATGAGGATGTGATAACCGCGGGAATCCTTCATGATATAGTGGAAGATACGGATGGCACCATGGAAGAAATTAAAAAGCGGTTTGGGGAAAGAGTAGCAGAGTTGGTGGCATCGGAAACAGAAAACAAATATCCGAATGAGGATAAATGTGCGACCTGGAAGCGTCGCAAGGAAGATTCTTTACTGGTTTTGAAAAACAGCAGGGACATGGGAGTAAAAATGCTCTGGCTGGGTGATAAGCTTTCCAATATAAGGTCTTTGGCTCGGGTATACTCGGAACAGGGAAATCGGATGTGGAAGGAAATGAATCAGAGTGATCCGGCCATGCATTGTTGGTATTATCGTAGTGTGGCAGAGATTTTGGAACTATCCCTTAACAAAACCGGCGCTTTTAAAGAACTGATTAAGCACATCAATTCTATTTGGCCGGGTACCTTTGATTCGGAAAAAGCGCGTTACAAAAAGTACCGAGAGGTTTCCGTAGAGGGATGCAAGCTATTGGGGCGTGGCGCAAAGGGCGACGTATATCGCTATGACGATGAACTGGTCATTAAAGTGTATAATGATAATAATACCTACAGCGATGTGGAAAAAGAAATAGCCCAGAGCCGGAAAGCCTTTATTTTAGGTTTGCCAACTGCAATTTCTTTTGGTATTGTAGCTGTGGGAAATCAGTATGGTGCCATGTATGAATTGATGAATGCGGAAACGGTTTCCGAATGTATTGCAAGAAACCCCGGGCAGGTGGAGAGTTATGGTAGAATTATGGCAGATCTGGCTCGGAATATTCATGGTATCGAAGTTACAAACGAAGATGGATTTCCCTCTGTTGCGGAAAGATTATGTACTTATATTCAGGGTGGTGTAGGCCGGGAGAATCACGAACTTGCGGAAAAGTGCCTGAAATTAATTCATTCCCTTCCGGAAAGGAAAAACCTGGTACATGGAGATTTTCATTCCGGAAATGTGTTTATGCATGGTGGGGAACCCTATTTAATTGATATGGATCGTGTGGCCATGGGGCATCCCATTGCCGAGATAGCGGATCTTTACTATTTTTACGTGGTTTTGGGAGAAAAAGAGCCATCGGTTGTAGAAAAGTTCATGGGATTTTCCTATGATACAGCCAAGCAGTTTTTCGAAACCTTCTTAAAGACCTATTTAGAAACAGAAGATGTAGACAGACTGCAGGAAGTGACAGAAAAGGCATCCCTTTTATGTTATGCCAGAATGGTCAATAAACTTCATAAAAAGGATAATCTCTCAGAGAGGGAGCGGGAGTTAAGCGAGTACTATATGAAAAAGGTTGAAATGCTGGTACAGAAACTGGATACGTTAGAGTTTTAAAGGATTTTGTGTAGTAGGAGGAAAATATGTGGGAGAAAGTGAAACATGTAGTCGTCGCAATTCTTGTGGTGTTGGTGGTTTTATTTGGTGTGCTGATGTTTTGGCCCGAAGACGAAAAAGAGGTCAAGGAAGCGAATAAAAAGGAAGAAGTAACCGAGAATCAGGAGGAAGAGCAGGAGGAAGAAGAAACGAAAGAGCAGGAAAAAGAATCGGCGACCATCGATATTTCAGGGATGGCTCTTTCTGAGAATGCTCTGAAATTTTCCGCCACATCCTTGGAAGGTGAAAAAGTAGAGCAAAGCATTTTTGCTGATTATGATCTTACCATTGTACATGTTTGGGGTACTTTTTGTTCACCATGCATAGCGGAAATGGGAGAATATGCCAAGCTTTATGAGGAACTTCCGGCAAATGTAAACCTGATTGGTCTGGTCTGCGATGTGGAAGAGGGAAGTGACAGCAACGTTTCCTCCGCACAGAATATCTTAAAGAATGCCGGGGCAAATTTTGTGAATCTGAAGACCGGAGAGGGTTGGGAAGAAGTTCTGGATAAACTGCAGTATGTGCCATCTTCCTTCTTTGTGGATAAGGAAGGACATGTTGTGGGAAAGGTGTTGGATGGCGCAGGAATAGAGGATACGAAAAAACGCCTGGATAAATATATAAAAGAATAGAGGCGGATTATGAAGAAATATAGAAAGTCGATACAGATAGCTGTTTTGGCAATGGCGGTGGGAATGATTGCCATTGGAATACGGATGGAAGAATTTCGGGACGTGTTGTACAAAGCGGTTATGATCTGCATGGAATGTATCGGAATAGGATAATCATGGGAATGAAGGATAACTTTGTAAAATACGGAAGACGTTATACTCAGCTGCTTTCTGCGGTTTTATATAACTGTCATTTTCCGGGTTTTGTTACGGGAAGAATTTATAAGGGAGAAACAAAGGGCATCTGTGTGCCGGGGCTGAATTGTTATTCCTGCCCCGGGGCAGTGGGTGCCTGTCCTTTGGGAAGCTTGCAGGGTGCCATTGCGAATTCAGCCTACAAGCTGCCTTTTTATGTGGTGGGGACACTGATGCTGTTTGGAATATTGTTGGGACGTATGATTTGCGGTTTTTTGTGCCCCTTTGGTTTGATTCAGGAGCTGCTCTATAAGATACCGGTTCCCAAAATGAAAAAGAGCAAGGTTACCGAAGTGCTCTCTTACCTGAAGTATTTGATTTTGGCGGTATTTGTTGTGGGCATTCCGTTGGTTAAGTTGATGCCCGGATTTTGCAAATACATCTGTCCGGCGGGAACGCTTCTTGCAGGAATTCCCCTGGTGGGAACGGACCCGCACTTACAGGCCATGGTGGGGGCGCTTTTTTCCTGGAAAGTATTTGTGATGGCAGTGTGTATTATAATCTGCTCGGTGTGCTTTAGGGCTTTTTGTCGGTTCTGCTGTCCCCTGGGAGCAATTTATTCCTTTTTCAATCCCATTGCCTTTTTTGGCATTCGGGTGAATGAAGAAAAGTGTACCGGCTGTAATGCCTGTATTCGCTTTTGTAAAATGGATACAAAGAAGGTGGGGGACCGGGAATGTATCCATTGCGGAGAATGTAAAAAAGTATGTCCGGAAGGAGCCATTGGCTTCCGGGACTATTTTTAATATTACGGATGAGGATGCCCCCCCTATTTATATTTGCGTTAGTGAATGTAATTCATGATATGCCTGGTAGTACACGTCGTAGCGACCTTCCGATGTAAGGTGGGAAAGCTCATTTTGAAGTGTAGTATCATCTTCAAGCAGTTGGACGATGCAGGGATTGTACCTAGTTCCGGCACCTTCTTTCAGTTCCGTGAACAATTGGGAAAAATCTTTGCCCTTAGTATAGTTTCGACCTAAAATATCCGTTGCGGCATCGGTTGAATCGGCAATGGCAATCAGGTCGATAATGAATCGTACCGGGGAAGCGGTATGATCGAAGTCTGCCGGATAGCCCTTGCTTCCATCATAGAATTTGTGATGACCGCGGATAACATCCAGGTAGGGTGCAAGTTCCCCGGAATCTCCCAGAATAGTAGAGCCCTGTTCCGGATGATTTTGAATCATAAGAAATTCATCCTCCGTAAGACTGCGATTCTGACGGTTGATTATATCTGTAATATCACATTTTCCTACGTCATGAAGCATAGCGCAGGTTACCACATAGTTGGTCAGCTCCTGTTTGTGAGAAAGTACCTCCTGTATTGTTTGGTAACCGCAAATTCCCACAAGTTCTTCCGGACATTTTACAAAAACAGAACTAAGAAGAAGGGTGGCAATCTTGGATACCATCATGGAGTGAATATAGGTAACCGGTTGTCTGCGAACCAAAAGGCTTAATATGGTTTCTATTCGTTCGGTTTTTCCGATTAAATAAGGTTGTACATCATGGTATATCTGAACAATGTTCTGGTTTAAAATCTCCGGGAAATAGGTGTAAGGGAGATCGGAAACCATGCGTAAAACCTGAGGCAGGCATAAAGACAGCAACTCTTTTCGACTTTCCTGGTCAGATTCCAAACGATGAATGACCGTGAGAATCTCGCAAAAGGTGCTGAGATAAATGGATAGAGCCTGTACTTCTTCCCGCTTGTTTTGCGTAATGTCAAAAGCGGGAGCGCTTTGATTGAAACGTGTAATAATTTTACGTAACATATCCTCTTTGCCAATTCGTCCCCGCATAAAGTCACAGTAGAGTTTGGAAATCAGCTCGGTTATGTCGCAGTTTATTTCATCAAAGTTTACCAGCAGTTTCTCCGCTTTTTCCAAAACCTTTTTGTTGGTGGGAGTTAAGGTGCCGGTCTTATTAAACTCAAATACATTAATTTCCATTAAGGATGCATCCACGCGGTAGAGGATGGCGGGATATACCGGATTCTGTCCATCCAGATTCTGCACTGCTTCAGAGTGGAAGAAGGCATGCATCTCTTCATTACATGCAACCGCATCTTCAAAGGTATATTCCGAGGAATCTAAGATACCAAAAAACAGGTTGGCATAATCCTTAATGATGAAGCTGCGAATATTAGGATCTTCTATTTCGGAAAAATGATCTTTTTGTGCAATGGCATTTCGAAAATAGTTCAGATACTGGAGACCATAACTACTATCGAAACGATGAAAATTGATGCTTACATATCCTAAAAGATGGTTTAGGAATAAAATTTTACCGTATTGACACCCCTCGCTATAGTAAGGAAGGATGAATGCCCCGATTTGTGCCAGGGTGGAAAAGTCTACGTAGCCTTCGGAGTAAAGTTCGTATACCATGTCATACAGGTTGTCATATTCTTCATCCGACAATTCTTCGGAAAGTATAGCGCTAAGCTCTTTTAATAATTTGGTATTATCTAGATAAATCTTGCGAATCGCTTCAGAGCGGGTAGTCAGCAGTTTAATCCATTCCGTTGGTGTAGTTTTTTCAAAAAGTCGATCGTTCCATTCCCGCAATTGATTTTCATTATGTTTGTAGGAATCAAGGAAGTCACGACTGAGGTTTTTTGATAACATAAAAATCCTCCTTAGTAAAATCTGTGTCTATTTTATAATAAAAATGTTAAGAAAAGGTGAATGCCTGTATTTAGCGGGGAAGGACAGAATCCGTATTTGACAACAGATGGATGTCGGTATAATATAGAAATAGTATGAACGATAACATGGAAATACTGTAAATAGTATAGACAACACATAGGCAGGAGGACAGAAGGATGAAAATAGCAGAAAATGTGTTTATCGCTGATGGAGCCAAAATTATCGGTGATGTAACGATTGGCGAAGAGGCCAGTGTTTGGTTCAACGCTGTAATCCGGGGAGATGAGTATCCGATTACAATCGGAAAGCGAAGTAATGTGCAAGATGGTGCAGTACTCCACGTGGGAGGCGGTTTTTCCTGTACCATAGGAGATGATGTTAGTATCGGTCATGGTGCCATCGTTCATGGGTGTGAAGTTGGAGATGGAACATTGATTGGTATGGGAGCCACGATTTTAAACGGGGCCAAGATTGGAAAATATTGTATAATCGGTGCGGGAGCGTTGGTTACTGAGGGAAAAGAGATTCCGGATCATTCGGTAGTCATGGGAGTTCCCGGTAAGGTGGTTCGCCAAATGACAGAGGCGGACATAGAAGGACGCAGGAAGAACGTGCAGATATATGTAGACTCGGCAAAGAAGTATTTGGAGGGCGCCTATGAATGAGCGAGGTAGAGAGCTCGAAAAACTTTACAAAGAGAATAAGAATAACATACCGCTAATGAAAAAGGAGCTTGCCCGCTATCTGAAGGAAGGGAAAGCTACCAACAACCTGTTCCTGATTGGGGCGGTGAATTATTACGAGGCAATGCTCAGCTACCGGAAGGGACTGCGGGTGAATATGTTGACTCAGGCTCTGAAGGCGGTGTCGATTTTTGATGAGACAGAAGATTATGACATGATTGCCTTATGTAACAATATCCTGGGAGTTGCCTACGTGGCCCAGGAAAATTATCAGATGGCCTTAGCTTCTTATGAGAAAGTTTTACGAATTGTAAGAGCCAACAAAAAGAGCAGGATATCCAAGATTTCCGTTAACAACAATATTGCGGATTGTTATTACCAGATGGGGGATTATAAGAAAAGCCTGAAACTGGTAGTGCAGTGTTTTAATAAGACCATTAAAAAGAATCCGGATGCTCACGAAGGAATTGTAATCTATGGTATCAATTTGGCGGATTGCTATGAGAGCACCGATAATCTGGATAAGGCATGGGAGACACTGCTGCTAACCGAGGAGCATTTGGAAGGCGCAGATAATATCATGCTGGTTTCGGTGTATTACGCAAGACGTGCCTGTGTTGCTTATCATGCCGGAAAGGTAGAAGAAGGCAATCGTTGCATGGATAAGGTATTTGAATTGGCAAATTCCGGAGTGGATACCTATGAAATGCACCGGGATTTGGAAAAAATTGCCAAGCAGCTGCCTCAGATTGGTGAGCTGGACAGAATGAAGAAGATTATGCAGATTCTGGATGATTATGCCAGAAAAAGCAATCATGTGTTGGATAAGATTATTGCCTGTCGCGTGCGCTCCGAGTATCAAAGAGCAATGAAGTTGGATCCGGACGCTTTTGCCACCTATATGGAGTTGTTCCGCCTTTACGAGCAGCGTAAGGAAGAAGAAAAGTCCGTACAGCTTCTTGTACAGAAGAAGACAGAGGCTACCAACAAGGAGATTAAGCGACTGGTAGAACGGGTGCATCAAAGAGAGGCAGAGGCTATTACAGACCGGCTTACCGGATTATATAATAAACGCGGTGCGGAAGAGAAGATTCCTCTACTTTGCGGAAAAAGCGGAGGAATGGTAATCGTATTGGATTTGGATAATTTCAAACTGGTGAATGACCTTTACGGACATGAGACCGGAGATAAGGTTTTATCCGGATTTGCAGAAATCCTTCGGAGCAAATGTCGTCCGGGAGATATTCCCTGCCGTATTGGCGGAGATGAGTTTTTAGTTTATCTGAAAACGGCAATGGATGAAAGAGGAGCTTCTATTTTGGCAGAGAACTTGAATGTGCAGGTGTTGGAGCTTTGTCGAAAGTTAACCTCGGAGGATTTTAAAATACCTATGGGAGTATCCGTCGGTGGAGTAAGAATTCCGGAGCAGGGCGAGAAGTATGAGCGCTTATTTGCTTTTGCTGATAAGGCACTTTATCAGGTGAAGCAGAACGGAAAGCATAGTTATAAATTGTATGATACCGATTTGTACGGTGAGAAGGTGAAACCGGAGGATCTGGAAAAAGAGCTTAATCACATGCTTACCATCTGTGGCGAACGGGGAGATGTCCGCAGTGCCATGTGGGTGGGACAGGAAGCATTTTCTTGGATTTATCGTTTTGTGGAACGGTTTTGTAACCGCCATAACTGCTCTGTAACGAAGGTGCTTTTATCCGTTACCTACACGGGTAAGAAGGAAGCGGAAGAGTATATGGAGGCTGTGTATCAGTTCGGTTGTACATTGCAGAATGTTCTACGTAAAAATGACGTGATTTTACAGTGTTGTTCTAACTGTTTCCTATTATTGGTGCCGGAGATGGAAGAAGAGCACATGGAGTCTGTTTTGACCAGAATCAAAGAGGCTTGGAAGGATTCCGAGTATCATGACGTGGTTCGAATCGGATATTCGGAAAAAGCAAGCGTTTACGGTTTTGATAAAGAAAAGAAAAAAGCTTATTCTCGGGAAACCAGTGGTGGAGGAATTCTATGACAGGTAAACTCGTGCTTGCAGGGATTGTTCTTGCAGAAGTATATCTGGCAGTTTTTTTGCAACTGCTGATTCATGAGGCTGGGCATTTGTTTTTCGGATTGTTATCCGGTTATGATTTTTGCTCTTTCCGTATCGGAAGCTTTATGTGGGCAAAAGAGGCAGAGGGAGTTCGTTTTCGCCGCTTGACCATAACGGGAACCGGAGGACAGTGTCTGATGGCACCACCGGAGATGAAGGACGGAAAAATGCCGGTGGTGATGTATAACCTGGGGGGAGCTATATTAAATCTGTTTACCGCAGGATTGTTTTTATGGTTCGGACTGTTGCTTTTAAAACTGTGGATTGTGGCAGCAGGGTGCTTTTTTATGGCGGCAGTGGGATTTGTTTTCGCGATTATAAACGGAATTCCCATGCGTTATGGCATGATGGATAATGATGGTTTCAATGCCAGGATGCTGGCAAAGGACAAGAAGGCAATGCGTGCTTTCTGGCTACAGCTTAAGATTAACCAGCAGACCGGAATGGGACTTCGATTAAAGGAATTGCCGAATCGGTGGTTCTTTATGCCACCGGATGCGGATTTGAAAAATCCCATGATGGCGGCCTTGGGAGTGCTGTATTGTAATAGGCTCATGGATTTAAGCGAAATTGAAGAAGCAGATGAGCAGATGAAGCATATGTTGGGGCTTGAGTGTGGCTTGAATAATCTGTATCGGTGTTTAATGGTTTGCGACCGCATGTATATTGCAATGGTTACGGGACGACCGGAAGCGGAGGTGGCGGCTTTTATGACACCGGAACAAAAGAAGTTCATGAAAGCCATGCGGGATTATCCTTCCGTAATCCGTACAGCTTACGGGTATGCGTTGCTGGTAGAAAAAGATGAAACCAAGGTGCAGTCGCTTTTACATCGGTTTGAGAAATGTGCAAAAAGCTATCCCTATCAGAGTGAAATTTTGGCTGAGCGGGAACATCTTGCGGAATTGAAGAAGCGTTCTACGAAAGAAGTGAGAGCATAAAGAATATAGAAAGCAGGTGTCGGATTCGACACCTGCTTTTTGGAAGGAAGAAAAGGGCAAACTTTACTTTTTAAACATATTTCTGTGTTACACTAAGTCAGTAGAATAAGTTCATATTCTTGGGAGGTCCCGGGGAGACATGAGGTCTGTTGGTTTGTAAAACATAGAAACGGCAGATGTACGAAAGGAGTAAAGTATATATGCAGGTATCGATTGGAATATCTCAGAAGACAGATGTGCAAGCGGCGATTGAAGAGGCGTCAGCGAAAGTGGTGAATCCATCATTATTGATTATGTTGTCTTCTTATGAGCATCTTGAAAAGGCAGCCCAGATTCTTTCACAAAAATATGCGGGAGTGCCGATGATTGGAACCAGTGCCACAACCTATGAGGGGAATACAGCTTCCGATAAGAGAATGGTCCTTGTTGGATTTGGAAAGGATATAAGCGGTGAGGTGGGAGTAATCCGTAATTTATCTACCGCGCCGATTGCTGATATTCCTAAAATGGAGGAGACGATAGCCAAGGTTCAGCCCGGATCCGGTAATACCATTTGTCTGGAGTTTTGTACCAATGATGAGGAACGTCTTGTTACCACCATGAATGTTGCGTTGGAACATGCGGGAATTCCTGTGGCGGGAGGAACGGTGTTCGGAGTGCCGGAGGGGGCTTCCAGCATGGTAATGGTCAATGGAAAGCTTTACTCAAATGCATGTGCCTATGCGATTATCAAGAACCAGACCGGAAAAATCCGCACCTACTCAGAATTAATCTTTCAACCTATGGAGGGGGCGAAGAAACATATTGCCACCGGTGTTAAGCTGGAGACAAAAGAGCTGCTGACACTTGACGGAAAATCTGCGGCCCGGGTTTACTGCGAAGATGCCGGAGTGAGCGAAGGGCAGTTGGTAGGAAATGTATTAACCAATCCACTGGGGCGTGTCATTGGCGACCAGGTGTTTATTGCAAGCCCATATAAGATTGGAAAAAATGGTTCTCTTATTAATTATAAGCGGATTAATGAAAATGATACCATCAGTGTCATGGAACTGATGGATTACGAGGCGGTAGGCGCAGATACCCGCGCAGAAATCCGGCAGGAGAACAAACACATTTCCTTTATTTTTTCAATAAATTGTATCTATCGTCATCTTCTTTATACAGATCGGGGATACTTACAAACCTTCATTGGAGAAATGGCAAAAGTGGGACCACACATTGGCATTGTTGGTGGAGGAGAACAGCTGGGAAAACAGCACGTTAATCAGACCATGGTATGTGTGGTATTCGAGTAAAGGAGAACAGATATGGCATTGTTTAGTAAAAAGGAAAAACAGGAATCCCTTCAGACTCAGTCTCTGGATTTGAAAAAACAGCAGGAATATGAAAACCGGATGAAGGCCATCCGGGAAGTAGGAAGATTTTCTATAGAGCAAAAGAAGAAGCTGCAGGCTGAAGAAAAAAATACCATTGATGGAGTAGACACCGTAAAGGAATCCTTCTGGGTTGTGGAAGAAAAATACGGACATATTTCCGAATCCGTGGCAGAATTTCAGGAGCAGTTTAAGCATGTGGAAGAAATATCCACAGCTTTTGATGATATTGTACAGAAGCTGGTTGCAACTGCAGACCGGTCCCATGAGGGGATGGAAGCCGTTGACGAAAGCTCCAGCGGTGTGGCAGACACCATTGCTTCTGTTCAGGAGGTTTTTACCGCATTTCAGCAGAGCTTTGACGACATACGTTCCAAGGTAGAGCTTATTAGCGGCTTTGCCAGTCAGACCAATTTACTCGCGCTAAATGCATCCATTGAAGCTGCGCGTGCAGGCGAGGCAGGAAGAGGATTTGCAGTTGTTGCAGACTCTGTAAATGGATTGGCAAAAGAAATCCAGATTGTGGTTACCTCAATTCGTGACAGTATGGCGGAACTGGATGAAAATAACAATCGTCTGGTACAGTCTATTGAGGATACCAAGGCAGCAATTGAAACCTCCCATTCCAAAATCGTGGAGACGCAGGAGACCATTTCTTCCATTAAGGATGTGGCGGATGATGTAAATAATCAGAGCTTGCAGATGGCAGATGTATTCCAGACCTGCCAGGGATCCATTACAGAGGTATCTTCCAATATTGAGGATTCCAAGCAATACTTTGAACAGGTGGAAAATGATATCGAGGATATCAAAGTGAAGATTACGGAGAAGGGATTTATGTTTGAAGACATGAATAATGTACTGGAGCAGATTGCACCCTTGACCCATATCCGTTAGTTAATAAAAGCCTCTCTTCCAATGCCGGAGGAGAGGCTTTTTTATGGAATCGTATCTAATTTACCTTGAACTTGCCGACTGCCTCTCCCAGTTCATCGGAAATCTGGGTGGCTTTTTCAGCTTCGGTGTTAATACCGTTAATGTTACCGGAAACATCAACCGCTCTTTCAGCGGCCTCAGTGATGGCATCAGTGGACTGTTTTACAGAGTCATTTACCATACCGGTAAACTGGCGGATACCATCGATATCGCTCTGAACACGCTTACTCATTTCTGAGAAGTTTGTCATGATTTCATCCACATGTTCTGCGCTTTCTTTATACTCCTCGCTGGTTGCCAATAACCGGTCATAGCTTTGAAGTACATTTTCGTCTATGAATTCCATCATGTGCTTGGCTTCTTCGGCTAAATCCCGAACGGCCTTTATAACTTCATCCGATACCCGCTGAATTTCTCCGGCAGCGTTGGCAGAATCGGTTGCCAGGGTTCCAATCTCTGTTGCAACAACAGCGAAACCACGACCTGCTTCACCGGCTCTGGCAGCCTCGATGCTGGCATTTAATGCAAGCAGATTGGTCTGACTGGTGATGTTTAAAATATTTTCTGTCAGGGCATTAATCTGTTTTACTTCTTCACTTCGCTCCAGCTTTTCGTTAATGGTGGCTTCCATGACCTTCACGCCTGCTCTGGCCTCTTCCTGAGCCTTGATAGCAGCGTCGCCGGTGGACTGTGCCTGCTTGCGGATGTCACGGGCATAATCCGACCCATCCTTAACAGCGGTAACAATGCCGCCGAATACATCATTGATTCCATTTACACGATTATTAATTTCGTCCATGGCTTCCATGGTATTCTGCATGGTTGCCGATAGTTCTTCCAGCGTTGCGCCCACTGTGCTGGTGTCATCTCCGGCTTGTCCAAGACGGCCGAAAATAGCAACGGTGGCATCTTCCAAAGAGGTTGTGCCGGAAACAATGCTGACCAGGATTTCCCGTATGTAGTTCACCAGTTTGTTGACGTTTTCACCAATAACTTCAAATTCGTCGCCGGTTTTGAGTTCAATCCGTTTTGTAAGATCTCCCCCGCCGCCTGCTAATTCTTCCACCTTTCCATTGAGAGCCTTAAAGCCCTTGGAAAGTCTGCGACGGATGAATATAAGCATCAGAATACCAACGGCAAAGGATGCCACACATACAATGATGACTAAAGTCAAGGTACCTTTGACCGGTTCACTGATCAAAGAGTAACTGCTGTCCATACATAGGATACCCACAACTTCATTGCCGGATAGAATCGGGCTATAGGCTGTGAAATGCGTGCCCCATTCGTCCGTATAAGGTTTCGGATCTACGCTGGCGTTGCCATTGACAGCTTCCTGTTCATAACTGCCGATGGTTTTGAACACATCACCGCTGCTAACATCTTCATCAGCATCCGCCACATACTTGAGTTCAGAACCGTCAGCTTTTACCGCATATACAAATTCTGCACCACTGGCATCCCGGATTTCCTGTAAAGCTGAAATCATCTGGTGATAGGAATCGCTTTCCTGATCACCCAGGTTTAATGCCTTTAAAGTTTCGCTGTCCACGCCTCTTGCTGCTGTCTTTGCTACGCCAAGGGTATTTTTTAGAACCTGCTCCGTAAGAACTCCCCGTGTGCGATAATAGAACAGAGTACCTATTACCACATCTGATATCAGGAGTAGGATGGTAACAAGGACAAAAATTCTCGTAGACATAGATATTCGCCTAACCTTCATACCATACCTCCAATTGATAATAATATTATATTGTATAATAATAAGTATAGTAGTCGTTTGTGTTTTTTTTGTTACGAAAAATTGTTATACTTTTTAAACGTATTTCTATTATTTTATATGAAAAATTAAGACTTTATCTGGGGCGCAGTTTGGGCAGTGCCATTGTGTTAGAGTTTTTGCTGTATTATATGACGAAGCCGGAATATCAGCTTAAGGTTAGAGAGGAAAAAGAGGGGAAAAGCAAAGGTATATCAAAAAAACAGGTGTCGTTTTTCGGCACCTGTTTTTAAGTGCGCCCGGGGGCCTATATTTTATTGCACTGAATCGGAATGATATGTAAAGCCACCTACCTGATTCCGTAAATTAGCTGAAATCCGATGAATGGAATCCGCTTCATTTTTTACATCCTCCGAAGCGGCTACGAGAACCAGAGTTCCGTCAGCTACACTGGTAACACCCTGAGCATTTTCTTCCACGGCAGTATCAATAAAGCTGATGGAATCCTGAATGGACAGGATGGAAGAGGTAATCTCCCGGTTATCCGTGGAAATTGCTGACATGGCATCGTAGCAGTCATTTAAGGATTGTACGTAATCTGCAATGAGTTGCTTTTTCTGCTCCGTATTTTCGCTGGAAATCTTAAGCATAATTTCCGATAGCTCCTCCGCCGCCCGGACAAGCTGTTCTACAATGGCAAGAACATCGTTGGATACAGTCTGGATGTTGTTGGCCATGTTAGCGGAGTTTTCTGCCAGATTACCAATCTCGCTGGCTACAACCGCAAAGCCTTTACCGGCTTCTCCCGCACGGGCTGCTTCAATGGATGCATTTAAGGCAAGCAGGTTCGTCTGAGAAGCTACTTCGGAAATTCCCTGGGTCATAACCCGAATATCTTCTACTTTCTGAGTATCTTTAATTTTTTCCTGAAGACGCGCAATGGCGTCATTCAGACGATACAGCATATCTTCGTCTTTATCCTTAATATCTACTCGCAGCCGATTTAGCTGCTCCAGATTCTGGCTGATATCGTTTGTTTTATCTACAGCGTTCTGACTTACACGCTCTGTCAGAGTGGTAATATCGTTAATCTGTTGAGCTACATCGTTGGTAGAGTGGGAGGTCTGCTGGGAGGTGGCACTCATTTCTTCCATGGTATTGGAAATAGCGGTTACATTGTCTGCGGTTTTATCTGCGGCGGATTTCAAACCTTCTACATTGGTCACCAACTGATCGGATGCATCATTAATGGTGGAAATAATGTCGCTCATGGCATTTTTTAACTCATTTACCGAGGCTACCAATTTGCCGATTTCGTCTTTGGATTTAATGGTAATGTCTTTGGTTAAATCCGCATTTCCGCATTTTACATCATCGCTTAAGGCTTTCACTTTCTTGCTGGCAACGGAAATCGGTGCCGCGATGATGACACCTGTGCCTACAGCCACCAAAATTGCCACAACCAGGCAGATAATGATAATGGTCAAAATGTGTTGCTGCAGAGAATCTACAATGCTGTCGTAGTTTTCCGCCGGAGATACGTAATACAGCATCCAGCCTACACCCTCGATTTCTTTTGCAGTAACATAGATTTCTTTTCCGTCATAATCTTTAATGGCATCCGCATCCTCATCTTCTGCCATTTTTACATAATCAATGTCTAAATCCTTGACGTTTAGTACCTGATCGGCAGTTGATTCAAAGGCATCGTTTGGATGATAAACCATACTTCCGTCAGCTGTTGTTAAAAAGATGTAGCCTCCGTCCTTGCCGGCATTTTCCGTCAGGGTATCAATACCGGTAAAAAGGGTGTCAATGAGAACGTCCAGAGCGGCAACGCCCTTCATGGTGCCGTAGTCAAAGGAACGGGATATGGTTACAATCAGCTTGCCCGTTTGGGAATCCACATAGGGCGAGCTAAAATAGAATTTATCGGGAGTGGCCATGGCATCGGTGTACCAGGCTCGGGTTCGACCATCGTAGCTGGCATCCGGAATATAGCCGGAACCGCTTAGAAAGGTACCGTCTTCAAACTGCACGTAAACGTCGTGAGCCATATCGTTGGCGTTGTACAGTTTTGTCAGAACGGTTAGGAGATCTTTTCCGTCGTTAACCAGACCCACAGCGCCCACAACGGTGTCGGCAGCGGCTACGGAACTGGTAGCATCTTTTAACCAGCTGTTGATGACGGAGGCAAAATGTTCCGTTTGCTCGTCATACACGCTGTCAAGAAGGTTCTCGGAATCCGGCTTCACTTTATGAAGGGTGGAATATCCCTGTATAACCAGCAAAATTACGCATAACAGGGCGATGATGACAGCCATTTTCAACTTTAAGCTTTTGATCATAGCGTTCTGATAATCCGCGTGCAAAATGCCGCCGGATTATCTCCCTCCTTTCTACACAGTATTGAAAAAGATAAAAGTCGCACATTTTTACTAATTATACCGAAATGTTGTGAAAAAATGAGAAAAAAACTGTGTTGGAAGTGTTGAAAATGGGGGAGAAGGGAATGTGAATTTTTCCGTATTTTTGAGGGAAAAACCTTTACTTTTTGGGGGATTATCCGATATGATACATATAGACATGCGTATTCGACTTTGGGTACAAGGAAGTATGATTCGGAACCTGAAAGGATTCAGTGAAAAGGAGGATGTAGATATGGCAATGGATTTGAACGGAGTAAATGGCATTAGTACAGTAAACCCTGTAACACCAGTTAGTACAACGCAGCAGGTGCAGAAGGTTGCTGAAGATGTGAAAGAAACCAAGAAAGCAGAAGAAGGCGTTGTTTACGAGAAAGGTCAGAAGGAAGAGAAGACCACTTATACACCGGAAAGCATCGCAAAGCAGGATAGAAGTGCAATCGTTGAGCAGATGAAGGCAGATCTTGCTGACAGACAGCAGAAACTGTTGGATCTGGTAAGACAAACCTTATCCGGACAGGTTGAGACTTTTGCTACCGCAACAGACGATGAAATCTGGAAGAAGCTGGCAAGTGGCGATTTTACCGTAGATGCAGCTACCAAGAAGCAGGCGCAGGAAGACATTAGCGAAGATGGATACTGGGGCGTTAAGAAGACTTCTCAGAGACTCTTTGATTTTGCAAAAGCACTTTCCGGTGGTGATGAAACTCAGATGAAGAAGATGCAGGAAGCTATGGAAAAGGGCTTCAAGGAAGCTACCAAGACCTGGGGAAGAGATCTTCCGGAAATCAGCCAGAATACCCTGGATGCAGCAAACAAGCTGTTTGAGGAGTATTATGCAGGGTTACAGCAGGCTGAGACAACAGAGGCATAACAGAGAGCAGGCCGGAATATTGACACAAAAGGGGCGTCGCCCGGATGGATATCATCAAAAGCGACGTCTCTTTTTTAATGGAAAAACAGACTTCTGCAAAAAAAACACAGAATTTTCAAACAAAATGGGGGAGTATACACAAAATTATTACACAATAGACATAGAAGTGCGCCAGAGGCGCCATGACAGTGAGGGGTGAATGCATGAAGAATACGAAAGACACAAAACAGAAAAATCCGGTGATTTTGCGCCAGCTTTTGACGCCAATTGTGATAATTATCGTATTGCTGGCACTGGTTTTGGAAGGATTGATGGGAGGCATTTTCTATGTCAATTATCAGAATCGGGTGATACGGGGCAGTCAGGAGCAGACGGCTCTGATGGCAGATACTGTGTCGGCCTTTTTGTCGGAGGCCTATGGTCTGACGGAGGAACTGGCTACAAATCCATCGATTCTGTCCATGGATACGGCGGTGCAGACACCGATTCTATCCGATTGTGCAAGCAGAAACAGTTACCTGGAGTTGCTGTATGTGCAGGATGTTACCGGTATGCAGACCGGTCGTTCCGGCGGAGAACTGGCAAATCGTAGTGACCGCTGGTGGTTCAAGCAAGTAACGGCGGATAAGAAGCCATTCATTTCCAAGTCCTATTATTCCGTTAATACCGGAAGTCCCTGCGCATCCATTTTTTATCCGATGTATAAGGATGGAGCATTTACCGGTGTGTTTGCAACGGATATTAAGCTTGGATCATTGGTTGAAAAGGTAACGGAGTTTTCCAATAAGGAAAAGGATGAGGTTGTGTTTATTATTGATGGGGAAGGAACCGTTGTAGCCCATCCGGACACTAACTATGTATCGGAGCTATATAATTATAAGACCAATACCCACACCGTTTCGGTGAAGGACAGTGCCGGCAATCCCAAGAAGGATGCGGAAGGAAATATTGTGGAGGAGCAGCAGCCCCTGACCGTTTCCGACAGTTTTAGCAAAATGATAGGCGCTGTTATGGGCGGTGCAAAGGGCAACCGGATGGTGACGGTTGATGGCAAGGATTACTATGCATCCTATGCGCCGGTTGTACTGGACGGAGAATCGGATTCATGGTCAGTAGTCAGCCTGCAACGGCGCGCAAATCTGATGATGCCTTTGTATTGGGCTATGGGAATAACCATCGTGATTTCCCTCCTGACTCTTGGCCTGGCCATTGTTTTGATTCGTGCCAGCGCAAAGCGGATTACAGATCCACTGTCCCGGTTAACGGAAATTATCAGAATTGCATCAGAAGGAGATTTTTCTGTAAAGGCAGAGGTTCAGAATGAGAATACGGAAATCGGCGCTTTAGCAGGTAGCTTTAATCATATGACGGATAAAGTGGCAAGGGTTCTGGGAGAGACCATGCGGCTTTTACAGGATGTGAAAGGAAGCGCCTCTACGCTGGCAGAAATTTCAGAAAGTACCGAAACCATGGCGAATGATATGGATCAGATATCTCTGGGAGCACAGACGCAGTCCCAGGATACCCGAGAGGTAGCGGACCTTACGGCAAAACTGCAGGAATGCACAGAATCCCTACAGCAAATGAGTACGCAGATTAAGGAGCAGACCCGTGAAACCAGAGGACTGAGTGAGAATGGTTTGTCCAGTGTGCACTCCCTGAAAAAGAAGAGTGAGGACAGTCTGGAGGCTATGAAAAATTCCTACGATATGGTTCTTGCCCTCAATGAGTCATCCCGAAAAATCGGTACGATTGTGGAGGAGATTAACAGTATCTCTTCCCAGACAGAACTTTTGGCCTTAAATGCATCCATTGAAGCGGCCAGAGCTGGCGAAGCAGGCAAAGGATTTGCGGTTGTTGCAACAGAGGTTTCTACCCTTGCGGCAAATTCAGGAAATGCAACCCATTCCATTAGTCAGATTGTGGCAGATTTGCAGAATGAGATTAAGGAAATTGTAAATCTGATTGACGGAATTAAGAATACTTTTGAAGAGCAGATGGTTTCGGTAGGGGAAGTGGAAGAAGCTTTCTCCAGATTTAAGGAGGCTTCCGATGCATCCCTTGGTGCAATTGAAAATGTGAGTGGACTGATTGACACGGCCAGTGAAGTAAACCAGAAGGTTGTTGCCTCCATTGATAGTATTCATGAAATTTCCACGGAAACGGAAGAAAATGCCCGCAGTACGGCAGAGCGGGTATCCCGCCAGACAGACGATATTCGCAGTATTGCCAAGAAGGTGGAAAATATGAATCAGGCATCAGCACTTTTAGAGGAGGAGATGTCGCGGTTTAAGATTTAAGACCCTTCAGCGGAGATTGAAAAAAATGCAAATGGAAACTAAAAACCCTATTGCATTTTCCATAACAATCTGATATGATAAGAAATATCTTTTTAGAAATCCTGGAGTATGCGACAAAAACTGTTCCGGGATTTCTTTCGTTGTTGAATGCATGGATTATTAGGAGGAAATGGAATGGCAGACAGAAGTGATTTAATCGCCAGCCTGGCAAAAGAGTTTAGTGGAAAAAAAGATGACGAACTGCGTTTGGATGTAAACAACTACATCAGTGCAACCGGAAGCTTGGATTGTACAGCCAGTGCAATTCCGGTAGAAACTTTGGAGAAAACCTTGAATGTTATTAAGCAGCACGAAGCAAAGTTTTTAAAAGATGCCATGAAGAACAACGAGGCGATGCAGATTGTGGCACACTTGCGCGTAGCTAAGAAATGCGTAGAGGAAGTTATCTCTTCCAATTTACAGGCGTAAAGGTCTGTTATACGGCCAGTCGAGAAATCGGCTGGCTTTTTTGTGTGTAAAATTGATTTGACGGGGCGAAAGGAAATGCCTACAATGAAGGTAATGATTTTAGAAAATGGGAGAGCAACGGAGATGAATGGGTTGAAGTTTTTTATTATTTATTTGCTTATCGTGAATGCTCTGGGCTTTGCTTTAATGGGAATTGATAAAAGCAAGGCGAAGCGGCATGCCTACCGTATTCCGGAAAAAGTGCTTTTTGCGGCAGCTATTTTAGGAGGAAGTATTGGAAGCATTCTGGGAATGTATTGCTTCCGGCATAAAACCAAACATTGGTATTTTGTAATCGGTATGCCACTGATATTGATTCTTCAGGTAGGAGGAGTGGGGTATATTGCTACCCATGATGTGGTTCCGCCGGTTGTAAAGAAGATGTTTGGTGGGGAAGGTACCGGCGGAGTTGAGGATTCGGGGGACATTCAGGAGCATGTCGACAGCGGCACCGAAGGTGCAGGTAAGGAGGAGGTCGAGGAGCAGGTGGCCTTTATTGATCCGGATGGCAAAACGTTGCAAGAACGAATTCTCGTACCGGATGGTTTTACGCGTACAAGAGAAAGAAAGGGCAGTTTAGGAAGGTTTTTGCGAAATTACAAGATGAAAGCGAATGGAGAACCGGTGCTTTTATTCGATGGCAGGGAAAAAGGGTATCAGGCGGGATGCGCCGCAGTTTTTACTTTGCCCATCGAGCAGGAAGATCTGCAGCAGTGTGCGGATTCCGTGATGCGAGTGTACGGAGAATATTACTATGAAAAACAGCAGTATGATAAGATTCGTTTTTCTTTGGGAGGCGGTTTTAAAGCGGATTTCGATACCTGGCAAAAGGGAAAGGGCATTGGGGTCAGCGGCAATTCGGTGTATTGGACCAGTGCACCGGGGCATGATAGCTCCTATGATTCCTTTAAGAAATTTATGAGAATTGTGTTTGCCTACTCCGGGACTATGAACCTGGAAACGGATTCGGTAGCGATTTCCGAGGATGAAATCGAAATCGGGGATATTTTTATCCACGGCGGAAGTCCGGGGCATGTGGTTATGGTGGTGGACACCTGCGAAAAAGAAGGAGAAAAAGCCTTTCTTCTGGCGCAGGGATATATGCCGGCTCAGGAGTTTCATGTTTTGAAAAATCCGGAGAACGAAAGTAATCCGTGGTATTATGTCAATCAGATTCGCTACCCGCTAAGTACGCCGGAATACACTTTTTCCAAAGGAAGCCTGCGACGACCGAAGATAAAGAATTAAAGGTCATTCCGAATGATTTTAAAGTGGTTCTTTTTAAAGCTGATAATTCCCTCCCGCTGCATTTTTCCAAGTTCTTTGGAAAGATTGGTGCGCTCCAGATTTAGATAGTCTGCAAGCTGTTGGCGGTCAAAGGGAATGTCAAAGGTGGTGGTTCCCTTTTGCAAAGAAACGGCATTCAAGTAGGAAAGCAGTCTGCCGCGGCAACTTTTGGGGGCAGTGTGAAAGCTTCTGCCGGACAGCGCAAGATTTTTGCCTGCAGTAATAAGCAGCAGGTTTTTTAGAAGTTTTTCTTTCCAGGGAGAACCTGGGGTGTCGTTTAGGAGAGAGCCGGCGTTTAAGAAGAGAACGGTACAGTTTTCATTAGCCCTTACATCCACCAGCATAACAGTTTGTGGTAGCAGGGCGTAGGTTTCTGCAAAGCACTGACCGGCGCTCACATGGCTTAAAATGGTGCAATTACCCCATGCATCGTTGCTTTCGATGGTGACACTGCCGGACAGCACAATTCCCATCCATTCCGTACGGTCTCCGGCATGCATCAAAAAATCTCCTTTTTCAAATCTTTTTTCTCTAACCCTTAAGGCAGACTGGCATTGCTTGCATTCTTCGTCTGTTAGGGTTTGAAACAGTATCAGGTCTTTTAAGTTAATCATTTTTTTTCCTTCTTTTTCAAAAATGTGGTTTAAACCATATACTTCTAAGTTGAAGTATACTATACTCTGTGTATCAAAACAAGAGCAGAATACGTTCGCCGGAGTTTTCCGGTGACGTCGATGGTATGTTGGAAAGGAAGAAAATTATGATTCGTAAAATTATCCACATTGATGAAGAAAAATGTAACGGTTGTGGCATTTGTGCGCAGGCATGTCACGAGGGTGCTATTGATATAGTAAATGGCAAAGCGAAGCTGGTGAGAGAAAATTTCTGCGACGGGTTCGGGGATTGTCTGCCGGGATGCCCAACAGGAGCAATTACCTTTGAAGAACGGGAGGCGCCGGCCTATGATGAAGCGGCTGTGAAGGCAGCACAGACCCAAAAGGCAATTGATAAGTTAAATAATATAAATGTGAAAGCACCGGCTGCCGGAGGTTGTCCCGGATCTCAATTTATGAATCTTCGAAAAGAAGAATCTTCGGGGCAACCGGTGTACAACGAAAAACCGATATCTCGTTTGGGACAGTGGCCCTGCCAGATTAAGCTTTTACCTACTCAGGCGCCCTTCTACGAAGGCGCGAAGCTTTTAATTGCAGCAGATTGCAGTGCTTTTGCCTATGCAAATATGCACGAAGAATTTATGAAGGGGAGAATTACCCTGATAGGCTGTCCGAAGTTGGATGCGGTAGATTATTCCGAGAAGTTGACGGAAATTATCGCTAATAACAATATTAAGGAAGTTTGTATTGTCCGCATGGAGGTGCCATGCTGTGGTGGATTGCAGAAAGCGGCTGAAATTGCGCTAAAAAACAGCGGGAAGTTTATTCCATGGCAGGTGGTGACAATCTCCAGAGATGGAAGAATATTGGAATAAAACTTTTTGGGGCACAGGGAAGGTTAGCCTGAGTGAAGAAATTGAAACATGGGCAAACGAAAATATTAGCCTGCAAGAAGAAACTATACTGCAGGCAAACGGCAATTTTAGCCTAGGAGAAGAAATTGAATTGTAGGCAAACAAGATTTTTTGCCTGAAACAGGAAAAGGTGGTATAGGCTAACGAAAAATCTAAGCAATCGTAAAAAGTTGTTAGCCGGCAAGGGAAAAATGAAGGATAGGCAAACGAAGCTGATAGCCTGTAAAGGAAAAGTGGAATCTAGGCAAACGAAGCCGATAGCCTGCAAAAGAAAAAGGGAAATCAGGCAAAGGAATCTGTTAGCCTGCAAAGCAGAAAGGGAAATCAGGCTAACGAAAATGGTATATAGGGGAGAGCCGGTCTCGAGAGGGACCGGCTTTTTGGATTTATCGTAAAACAATAAAAAGTTGTTGACAAACGACATAAAAGGGGATAATATTATCGTAACACGATAAATATTGACCTTCATAACTGCGAGGGGGAAAGTGAGGAAGAAGATGAAACAGAAACATTTGGCAAACTGGCTTAAGATTATGATTATCGGAGTGGGAATCTGTGCGCTTTTGGTTTACGGTGTAGTGATACCGGAGTGTGGGAAGACAATAGTCATGGAGTATCCGGAGTTTTCCGGCCGTTATCTGCCATGGTTGTTCCTAATCGATGGTACTGGGATATTATTTTATCTGGCCCTTGGTTGCTGTTACAAAATTGCTATAAACATTGGAAAAGATCAATCCTTTATTATGGAGAACGCGAAGCTGCTAAAGTATATTTCCAATATGGCCATTGCCGATACGGCGTACTTTTTTGCCGGAAATTTCATATTACTGGCATTAAACATGAGCCACGCGGGAGTGCTTTTGGGAAGCCTGATTGTGGACTTTATTGGTATTGCCATTGGAGTTGCAGCTGCAGCATTGTCTCACCTGGTATATAAGGCAGCGCAAATGCGTGAAGAGAACGAGTTGACCATATAGAAGGGAGCCGGTATGGAAGGAAGAATTATTTTTCACATTGATGTGATGCTGGCGAAGCGGAAGATGAGTGTGACGGAGTTGGCGGATAAGGTGGGAATTACTTTGGCCAATATGTCCATATTGAAAAATGGAAAAGCGAAAGCGGTAAAAATGTCCACGTTGATAAAACTTTGCGAGGTTTTAGAGTGCCAGCCGGGAGATTTGCTGGAGTATGAGGAACCGGAGAAATAGGGGGAAAATGAGTGGAAAGCAGGAGGTGGCAGAAGTGAATAAAAGAAGGTATTTTGGCTTGTTGAATATTGCGGCAGCCGGCATTGGGATTCTGGTTGCGCTACAAGTAGAACTCGATACGTTAAGCGTTTTTTTTCATTGGGAAACCGGCTTATACTTGCTGTTAAAAGGGATAGTATTGGTAGGGATCATTGCATTTATTGTATTCATGGGAAAAAGGGGGCTAAATCAGTCAAAGTGGTTTTGTGTAGCAGGTCTTTTGTGGGTAGTGTATTGGGCCGCATTTCAGTACAGTATGTCTTTGGTAAATTCCCATGTGTTACCCTCGGTAGGAAGTTCCTGGCGGCCGGAAATAGCAATACTTACAGTAGTAGAAATGCAAGTGTTCTTTTTTACAGTGTTCATTACCCTTGTGGTGTCCTGCCTGGTTAAAAACGATAAAGTTGTAGGCATAAGGAAAACTTTACTAATAATGGGGAGCCTGACAATTGTAGTCGCGGTGGTATGGATTGCTTGGCAGAACCGGCCGGGAGAAACAGTTTTGAAAATTGCAACAAAAGACGAGGAAAACAGGATAGAATATGGGGAGCTGCTTCGGGATGGAAGAGTGAAGCAAACTGGAAAATTTACTCCGGATGAAGTGGAATTTTTGTATGCTGAGGAGGAGGATTTTTCCTGGAAATTGAAAAATGGAGGAGAATATGCGGTAGTTTTGAATTCAGTGAAGCTGATAAATGCAGAGGGAAAGGCAGTGGAAGCGGATAAAACGACCAAGGAAATGTTACAAATACTGTCAGAGGAAGCAAAGCATGAGATATTTGACGTGACAATAATCGTGGACCAGGGGGAATACTTCCTCTTTTTAAAGGAAAACGTAAATTTGTGGACACCCTGCATTCTGTATCGGTATGAAGAGGGAGCAGGGGAACTGACACGATTACACACCTGGGATAGTGTGGAATTGAAGGGGATTGCGCTATAATGTGGAATGACGTATAATCAACTCTGGAGGTTTGGTGCCGGGCACATGCCCCGGCACCTTTTTATTGCAATGGAGAAGACACATATTTCAGATTTTACAGAGGGGAATATTACAAAGCAGTTGGTGAAGTTCGCCACACCCCTGTTTTTATCAAGTTTATTACAGATTGTCTACAACATGGTGGACATGATGATTGTGGGGCAGAAGTTGGGAAAAGTGGGACTTTCTGCGGTATCGGTAGGAGGTGACGTAACCAATTTCCTTACCTTTCTTGCTATGGGATTCAGTAGCGCAGGCCAGGTTATTATTTCCCAGTATTTGGGAGCGGGTCAAAAAGAGAAAATTCCCCGCTTTATTTCCACCATGTTTAGTTTTTTGATGCTGATGGCGATATGTGCCAGTGGGATTTGTTTGTTTTTACGGGAACCCATTATGCGGGTGATGAACACACCGGAAGAGGCCTTTTCGGAGGCAATTGCTTATGCTACAGTATCCATGCTGGGAATGGTATTTATATATGGATACAATATCGTAAGTGCGGTGCTGCGAGGCATGGGGGATTCTGTTCGACCATTTATCTTTATCAGTATTGCCGCAGTTTTAAATACCATTCTGGATGTGATTTTTGTTATGGGAATCGGTATGGGAAGTAAGGGAGCGGCGCTGGCCACGGTAATCAGTCAAGGTGTCTCTTTTGTAAGCTGTGGAAGTTACATGATGCATCATAAGGAAAAATATGAATTGGAAATTACGGTAGGAGGGCTGTTTAGAATCGATAAAGCCATGCTTTCACGATTGATAAAATTGGGAATTCCCATGGCCATTAAAAATGCCTCCGTACATATTTCCAAACTGTTTGTCAACTCTTGGATTAATTCCTACGGAGTGGCAGTCAGCGCTTTTGCCGGAATTGCCAACAAGATAGGAAGTACGGCCAACCTGGTGTCCAATTCCTTTAATGCAGCTGGGTCATCCATGGTGGGACAGAACATTGGAGCGGAAAAATATGACAGGGTCAAGGGAATTATGTTGGCTGTCTTTCGGATTACAGTTTCCACGGCAATCTTGTTTAGCGTGGTAATGTACGGATTTCCAAGGCAAATTTTCTCATTTTTCACGACGGACAGTGAGGTTATTGAGGTTGGTATGACCTATCTTCCAATTTCTGTTTTACTGTTTTTCGGAAGTGCGGCACGTTCCGGAATGAATGCGCTTATTAATGGAAGCGGAAATTATCGGGTGAATTTTGCTACTGCCGTTTTTGACGGAATTGTAATGCGAATCGGTCTCGCAGTATTGTTTGGTCTTGTATTGGATATGAAAGCTATGGGATTCTGGCTGGGAGATGCGTTGGCAGGATTTACGCCCTTTGTTATAGGTATTGTATTCTATTTTACCGGCAAGTGGAAAAAGCGACTATTGTAAGTTTTGGCAAATTCGATTATAATTTAATGTAAGCAATTGAGTGAGCGGAATATCGGGATTCGATAAGAAGTGAAAGTGAGGTAAGGGGCATGAGAATTATTACAATCAGCCGTGAATTCGGCAGTGGAGGACGTGAGTTAGGAAAGCGCTTGGCAGAAGGCTTAAATATTCCCTGCTATGACCATGAGATCATAGAATTGATTGCAAAAGAGAATGGTTTTGACGAGAACTATATTGCCAGGGTATCAGAGAGCTTTATTGTAGCTGCCTATCCGGCAACCATCGGAAGCCACATGATGGACTATTCCATGATGAATAATGTACAGCTTGAAACTCAGGCAACCCAGAGAAAGATTATTCGTGCATTCGCAGAAAAAGGGGACTGTGTAGTTGTTGGACGTGCGGCGGATATTATTCTTCGGGATTACAATCCATTGAACATTTTTGTCTATGCCTCCCAGGATGCGAAATTGCAAAGATGTAGAGAAAGAGCGAAAGAAGGGGAAAATTTTACGGATAAAGAAATGATTCGTAAAATGAAACAGATTGATAAAGGAAGAGCCCTGTATCATAATCTTTTGATGGATGAAGCTTGGGGTAAGAAAGAATCCTATCATTTGTGTATCAATACCACGGACACGGAGATCAAGAATTTGATTCCGGCACTGGTTCCTTATGTGAACGCCTGGTTTGAAAATAAAAAGTAAAAAGATATAAAGGAGTGTTAGTATGATGCAATCCCGTACACATACCTGCGGACAGCTTCGTATCGGTGATGTTGGACAGACCGTGAAGCTCGTAGGGTGGATGGAGAATTTTAGAGAAGTCGGTGCGACTTTGGGATTTGTGGTTTTACGTGATTTTTACGGAACAACCCAGATCGTCATCGAGAATGAAGAAATGATGAAGGTAATGAAGGAAATTACCAAGGAATCCACAATTTCTGTTGAAGGAATGGTTAGAGAAAGAAGTTCCAAGAACGATAAGCTGGATACCGGTGCCATTGAAGTTGTTCCTTCTTCTATTAAAGTACTTGGTAAATGCCGTTACAACGAATTACCTTTTGAAATTAACAGAAGCCGTGAGGCGGACGAAATTACCCGAATGAAATATCGCTATCTGGATATGAGAAATCCGGAAGTGAAGAAGAATATGATTCTTAGAAGCAATGTAATTTATGCACTTCGTAAAGCAATGATTGAGCATAATTTCATGGAGATTACTACACCGATTTTGACCGCTTCTTCACCGGAAGGTGCAAGAGATTATCTTGTTCCGGCAAGAAAGCATCCGGGTAAGTTTTATGCATTGCCACAGGCACCACAGCAGTTTAAACAGTTATTGATGGTATCCGGAATTGACCGTTACTTCCAGATTGCTCCTTGCTTTAGAGACGAGGATGCTCGTGGAGATAGAAGTCCGGGTGAATTCTATCAGTTGGATATGGAAATGTCTTTCGCAACCCAGGAAGATGTGTTTGCGGTAATCGAGGATGTTCTTCCACCGATTTTTGAAAAATACGGTACCTACGATCGTGCTTCAAAAGCGCCGTTTATGCGTATTCCATATCTTGAGGCTATGGAAAAATACGGTTCCGATAAGCCGGATCTTCGTATTGACCTGACCGTACAGGATGCTACCGATTGCTTGGGTAATATCGGTTTTGCAGCTTTTGAAGACCAGATTGTAAAAGCAGTTGTAGTTTCTGATTTCAAAGAAAGCAGAAAGTTTATTGATAAGACCAATGAGGAAGTGGAAGTTCAGGCTGGAAACAAGGTTTACTGGTTCCGCGTGGATGAGAATAACGAAATCGTTGGCGGAATTTCCAAGTTTGTAACACCATACAAGGAAGATGTTATGGAGCAGTTGTCCTTAAAGAGTGGAGACCTTGTTTTAATTTCCGCAGGTAAATTGACTGCTGCACAGAAGACTGCCGGTGTCATCGTAAAAACTTACGGTGCCAAGGTAGAAGGTCATATGGACAAAGAACAGTACGCATTCTGCTGGATTGTAGATTTCCCAATGTACGAGATTGGAGAAGAGTCCGGAGAATTGGAATTCTGTCACAATCCGTTCTCCATGCCTTCCGGTGGATTGGAGACACTGGAGAAAGCAGAGCGGGGTGAGATTGATCCTCTGACCATTACCGCGGATCAGTATGACTTGGTAGTTAACGGCGTAGAGCTTTCTTCCGGAGCCGTTCGTAACCACGATCCGGAGATTATGATTAAGGCATTTGAAATGGTTCGCTTAAGTGTTGAGGATGTAAAAGCGAAATTCCCGGCTATGTACAATGCATTCTGCTATGGTGCACCGCCACATGCAGGAATTGCACCGGGTGTTGATCGTATGTTGATGCTCCTTGCAGGAGAAGATACCATTCGTGAAATCATCCCATTCCCGATGACCAAGAATGCTCAGGATATTTTAACCGGAGCACCAAGTGAAGTATCGGATAAACAGTTAGAAGAATTGCATATTAAGATTGATCTTCCGAAGGAAGACTAGAGAATGAGATAGGGGCTGCCGCACCGGATGATGAAATATCCGGGCGGGCCCCTTTTTTAATTGACAATGTTATTCTAATAATTGCTCCGGGGGGCAGTTTAGGGCATGAGCAAGAGAAAGAACGTAGGAAACATTTGCCTTTGTCAGTGATTTGGTACCCTGTTCGTAATGTTGCAGGGTCTTTAATGGGATGCCGGTGATTTGGCTGAGATCATTCTGGCTCAGTGCGTGAAGTTGTCGCAGTTCTTTCAGATAAGTGGATAGGCGCGTCTGTTGCCGAAGTTCGTTCAGTCGTTCTACAAAATGTAGGATATCCATTTCGTGATATTTGTCATACATGCAAAGAATATCATCTATTGGCACAGTCTTTTCCAATTGTCGCAGACTTATGGAGGAATACCATTGGTAGAAAGCAAGTGCCCAGCCACACCAATATTCTCGGCTTTTGGATGCAGTTAGTGATGTGGGAGGGATATAGTTATTTTCTCCTGTTATTTTTTCAATTACGAGCAGAGCTAACTCGATGCCGGAGTGCCCAGCTATCAGAAAGGGGTCACCGCTTTCAAAACGGTCGCATAAGTCACATTTTAGAAACATGGAATAAAACTCGGTTGGCTTGTAGTGAAGAGTGTTTACCGCATAATCGAGGCTACCGGCCAGAAGACTTCTGGCTTTTTTTAGATATAGTTCATCGTAGGCGTGGGTCATTTGGTTTCACCTCCTCGTCAATCAAACGGATTATATAAAGGTCTCCTTTTATATAGGAGTCTTTGCTCATATTTTTATAAGCTACCCGTGCCTTGCGGTCGCGTAAGAGCTTTTGCTCGTACCATTCTGTGGCAGAGACACCTTCGCATCCCGTATAGGTTAAAGCATGAAAGGCATTCTCGCTTCGAAGCATAATCTGTTCACCTAGATTTCCAAGTTTCATTGCCTTTTGGAGTTGCGACACGGAAATGACTCCGTTTACAAAATCTTCTGCAAAAGAAAAATAGCTGTCATCTGCTCGGTAGCCGCGAATGAGGTCTATTCCGCTAAGGTCAACGGAAAAATTCATAGTTAAATAGCGGAAGGCCTCGACAGCAAGAGGGCTATTCAACTCAAAACGCCGGTTTTTAAGAAGCATCGTTATCCAATGTAAAATACAGTACTTGTCTGAATTGAGATTCAGCACAGTCAGTTCGTCAATGGGAAGTTCGTAGCAATTGACGTATCCGTCACGTTTCAAATCAACGGCCCATTCGCAGGCTAGTACCTTATCCTGTGTACAGTAAAATCCTTTGCCGTAATCATTGTTTGGACGGCCTTTTCCGTATTCGGGTTTCTTGATAATGGATTCGGAGCCGTGGAATAACAGCATTTCTATCACCGCCTGTCTTTTTGATATTGCTAGTGTACCACTGTGGTGGGACAATCGCAAGATTTTTAAGATGAAAAGTAGAAAAAAGTTCATAATTAGGATGAAATAGAAATAGTTTGGTTACAAAATATTGATAAAAATACGCAGCGGTGATAGAATAATACCCAAATGAGGCTTGTCTGGGGTGTGACGAAAACTATTATTTACGAGGAGGTAAACATGAGTAAGCAAAGCTGGAAAAAAAGAGTTCTTTCCCTTTGCCTGGCGATTGCAATGGTTGTTGGTGTATTGGCAAGTGCCCAGGCGGGAAAGACAGTTGCTTATGCGGCGGGTTCGGATAATTCCGAGTATGTGAAGTATGAGGGGTTAAACTGGTCCATTGATCGGAAAGCAGGAGCCATTACAAGGTTTCCCTGGGATTGGGAAGGCGGTGAAGTGCCGGCTGAAATTGATGGCATGAAGGTAAAGACCATCGGCGAGTATTCCTGCCAATATCGGAACACGAATATTAAAGAAATCAGTATCCCGGAAGGGATTACAAAGGTTGCTGAGGGTGCCTTTAGAGGGAATCCGCGATTGACGAAACTTACGGTAGCATCTTCTGTAAAAACCATCGGAGATTATGCATTTCAAAATTGTGATTGCCTGGAATTCATTGACTACAAAGGAAATCAGAAGAAAATTAAATTTGGCAATTTTGCCTTCCGGGGATGCTATTTTTTGCATCCGGATTTTTCCAAGGCATATAAGAAGGGCATTTATTATAAAAAATTGCATGAAGTGAAGCTCACCGGCGATTTTGCAAAAGATATGATTGCTATCGGTCGGTCTCAGCTGGGATATCATCAGGGTAACGATGAATCCCAGATGCATGGCTATAATAAGCTGGGAGGCGAATATTACGCAGAATACAACTATTTTTCCGGATTGCCGGATTGGCAGTGGGGAATGAAGGACTATGTAAAGGAAGAAGATTATAAATGGGGCTACGGTGGCTGGTGCGGTAACTTCTGCGACTGGTGCATCAGCATGGCAGGTGTGCCTTCCGAGTGTCTGGCCTATACGGGCAAATTGGATGAACTGAAATGGAAGGATACTGTCTATGCCGGTGGTTCCTACAAGATTAAGGCGGGAGATGTTCTTCATTTTTCTGCAGGACATTATTGTATGGTTGTTTCCGTAAAGGTGGACGGAAAGAAGGTTAAAATTGATACTCTAAACGGAAATCCCGTTGTGGAGAAGAAGATTTATGTGTTAAATAAAAAAGACGGCAGCAACGATGAAAGCCACAATTATGATTTGGCTGAAATTTTGCCCATGGATGTATCAAAGGTAAAGGGCGTAAACACATATAAAGTTACGTTTGATGCGGATGGCGGAAAAACCAGCGTGACGGAAAAGAAGGTATACGAAGGTGCCTTCTATGGTCTGATGCCGAAGCCAACCCGTTCCGGCTACACTTTTGACGGCTGGTATACGGAGAAAAACGGTGGTGGAACGAAGATTACCTCCTATCGAAACGTATATCCGGAGGGAGATATTACCATCTATGCAAACTGGAAAAAGGGGGATGAACCCAAGTATCTGGATATCAATTCCTATGTGAGTCAGGCTCCGGAACACAGTTCCATCATGGATAAATTCGCCGGAATCTATCTTACAAAGAGCTGGTTTTCTTATAAGGATGTAAAGAAAAAAGCACAGAAAACCCAGATTAAACGCAGAAACGGAAAGGGCAAGATGACCTTCCAGAACGTTACCAAGGGTTCCAAGAAGAAATATATCAAGATTTCCAAGAAGGGTGTAGTTACCATTAAGAAGGGGGCTCCGAAGGGCACCTATGGAATCTATGTTGTAGTAGAGAAGTATAAGACTGTCAATATGACACAGGCAACCGTCTATATTACCATTGGTGATTCCAAAAGTGCCACAAGAAAGCCTCGGAAAAAAGTAAAGTATTACAAGATAGACGGCTATTATGTGGGATTTGAAAATTCCACGGGAAGACTGACCTGGGTAGACAAGCACATCGGTAGAGTTCCGAAAAAAGTAAACGGAAAAACCGTAAAGATTATCGGAGAGTGGTGCTTCAGCGGAAATTTGAAGATGAAGACAGCAAAGATTCCATCAACGGTTAAGAAACTGGAAAAAGGCGCCTTTTACGGCTGCAAGGCATTGAAAAAGGTGGTATTTCCCAAAGGGCTCAAGGCTGGAAATGTGGAAGACAAAAGACTTTTCTGGGCATGCAACAAGCTGGAAACGGTGGTAAACAATCCGGATAAAGAGTGGAAAGCCCGGATTAAAACCTTTAAGGATACATTGGAATACTTGAAGAAACAGGATCCACAGTATTATGTAAAGAATGTGCGAGACTTCAAGAATCAATGGGTTCCGGACAAAGAGGATGACCGTCACCGGGACTACACGGATGAAGAATGGATGGTAGTAGAGAAGAAGGCAAAAGCTCTTACCAAAGGATGCAAGACAGATATGGCAAAGGCCAAAAAGATTAGTAAGTGGATTGTATCCTATCTTCATTATGATGAGGTCTGGATGAAGAAGTTTAAAGAGTGGCGGGAAACCCATGATCCGGATAAGGAAAAATTCCCATTGAAGAAATACACCGATGCTTACAATCTTATTATGTGGGAGCCTTCCGAGCATGAGGGTGAGACAGCTATGACTACCTGCGGCGGTTACGGCAATCTTACTCAGGCACTTTTCTGCGCAGCAGGAATTCCCTGTGTACATATTCACAGAGAGCAGAACAAGGAGTTGGGGGAAACCATTGACCATGTATTTAATGTGGCTTATGTAGATGGCAAATGGATTTGGTTGGATAATACCTATTCCGATAAAACCTTAGATTACTTTAATTGCGGTATCGCCGGTTTTGCAGCCAGTGATCACCGCTGTGACAGGTTGAATCTGGAGTATCTGACGGATCTTGTGAAATAATAGTTGGAATAATGTTTAGCAAAAAGAGGAGTCTGTGCCCGTTGGCATGGGCTTTTCTTTTTTTGCAAACTCGCTTGCAACCGTTAGACAGTAGCCATTAAGCACCCGGGTTTGGAAGGAAGCCGGAGGATTTGTTAATACATCAAAAGAAGAAATGGAAGTAGAGAAGCCTGTGCCAAGAAGCTTGACGTAGGCTTCTTTTTTGGTCCAGATTTCATAAAAACCTTTCATCCCATGTTCTGCAACATAGGCCGCTTCCTTCTCTGTAAAAAAACGGTGGGCAATGTCATCATGAGGTTTTTTTATTTCTTCAATATCAACGCCTATGGGATTCGTGTCAGAGGCAAAGGCAACATAACTTCCGGAGTGGGATAGAGAAAAATGATAGTCCGGCTGTCCCGCAAGATAGGGTTTGCCCCATTTGTTTTTCGCAATACAAATTTCTTCATTGGAAAGCCCAAGATCCTTATGGATACCGTGACGCACCAAAAGCGCAGCCGCAAGACTGCGGATGCGGGCCTGGTCATTCTTATAGCGTAAAATGGTTTCCTGTCTGTCCTTTGAGACAAAAGACAGGCATGGGGCTACCTCTTCAAAAGTAGTGGTTTTCGGTATTTTCAATAATACTACGTTCATGGAATCTCCTGTGCATCCTTATTTACCATTATAATAATCTGCTCCCAGTTCCTGTAAGGAGGTGTTTAGCCCGGAACAGTAGCGGTTAAGGTTCAGGATGGTTTTCCCGGTGGAGCTTACCAGAAACAGGTCATAGCTGTCATCTTCTCTGGTGGTGCTGACGATGCCGTATGATTTGGATACTTCACAATAGTCGGAGGTGTCAAAATCTTCGTTGTTATAAGGCATGCGCTTTACTTTTCCGGTGGAACTGCTGATGCGGTAAATCTGATCTGCATGATTGTCTGCAGAGTACCAGCGGGAAAAATAGATGTCACCGGTTCTACCTGAAACAATGGGATAGTAGCATTCCACATTTGTTCGCTTATATATCCGGGTGTATTTTCCCTTGCGGTATTTCCAGATTTCCGAGTGCCTGCCATCTCCCTGAACATAATACAGGGTCTTGCCATCCTTATTGTAGTAGGGCATGGAATGTTCCACATTTCCGGAGGTTAAACATCTGGTTTTTCCGGTGGATAGGTTATAGGTATAAAGCTGGGCATAGTCCTTCCCTTCTGGGCAGGATTTGAAGCAGATATAGCTGCCCTTTGGGGAAAACTTGGGATCTTCGTGGCGTCCTTCGTCAGAAGCAGTAAGATTTTTTAATTTTCCGGTTTCCAGATTATAAAGAAAAATATCCCACTGGTCCTTATGGGATATGCCCATAAAAGTGATTTTCTTTCCATCCGGGGAGAACATGCCGTTCATGGCATGATGAACATGTTGAAACTTCTGGCTTAGGTTTGTCAGAGTTCCGGCAGAAAAATCATAAAGATACAACTGGCTGTCTTCCGCATCGTAATTGGTGTAGCGGTGGAAAACCAGTTTTCCGGATAAGGCCGGGAGGCTACGGGCCTGAATGGGCTGTACCATGGAGAGGATAAACAACCCTGCCAGCAAAAATGAAAAGATTTTACGTCTGATCATAAGAGAACTCCTTTGCAAATACAATAAAAGAAATAAAAGCAGCGGCGTTGAACCGCTGCTTTTACTATATTATGTCAAGAGACAGCTACTAGCTAATCTTAAACTGGCTAACCAGTTCGTTTAATGCATCAGACTGCTCGGATAATTCCTGAGATACAGCACTACTTTCTTCTGCAGTAGCGGTGTTGTCCTGAATTACGTTGCTAATCTGCTCAATGCCGTCACTGATTTCTTTCATACTGTGTGCCTGATTCTCAGCAATGTCACCGGTTTCCTGGATGATGGAAACTACGTCGTTAACGGAATTCTGAGCATTCATCATAGCTTCCTGAGTTTCTTTTACAACACTGTTACCCTGAGATACTTCACGAAGGGCACCGTTGATAAGCTCCTGTGTATTCTGCGCTGCAGCGGAGGAATCGGAAGCTAACTTGCTGATTTCTTCTGCTACAACTGCGAAACCACGTCCTGCTTCTCCGGCTCTTGCAGCTTCGATGGAAGCATTTAAGGAAAGCAACTGTGTCTGGGAAGAAATTCCTTCAATTGCATGAGCGATTTCTTCAATCTGCTTGGAAGCCTCATTAATGTTGTTCATGGCAACAGTTACCTGATTCATCTTCTCAGCACCGCGAGCCATGTCTTCCTGTACCTGCAGAATCATCTTGCCACCCTTGTTAGCGGAGGCGGTCATGTTCTGAGTCATTTCGTTAACGCTCTGAACAGTTGCGGTTAACTCTTCAATGGCAGCAGCCTGGTCGGAAGCACCTTCCGCAAGGCCGGCAGCACCGTCACGCATGTTGCTCGCGCCGCTGTGAACCATACTTACGGATTCACTTACGTTGCCAAGAGCACCGGACATCTTGCTGGTAATATCATTTAATGCACCAAGGATTGGTTCGTAGTCACCAATGTAGTATTCCGGATGATCGGAACCATGGGTGAAGTCTCCGTCAGCAATACGCTCTAATGTTTCGGAGAGATCTCCGATAACCATATCCATTGCAGTGGTGGACTTGTCAAGGTCGCGGGCAAGTTCACCAAGCTCATCCTGTGCGTCGTAGGTAATGTTAATATGTAAGGAGCCTTCTGCCATGCTGGCTGCGGCATCTTTCAGTTCGTTAGCCGGAGCAGCAACTGCATGGGAAAGTTTCTTCTTCAAATCTACCAGGTACTGAATCAGAATAATAATGATAACAGCTGTAATAGCAAGGGCCGCAATAACGATGCCGATAATAATGGCATACATCTGAGAACCCTTGGCAGTAACCTCTGTGGAAACTGCTTTGAAATCGGAAGCAACTACATCGATTGCGGGATACAGGGTATCATTAAAATATTTAAAAATTTCAACATCTTCCACGGTGTTAAACATATTGTTAAGAGCGATACCTTTTTCCTGAACTACCTGAAGGTCTTCGGAAATCTTATTCAGATTTTGACTGCCACTATACAGTTTTTTGAAGGCCGACAAGTTCGTATCGAAGTCTTCAAACTTCGACGCTGCGTTATCTAACTGCTCATTTCGAATGGCACCGTCTTTGGTGGAAAGTGCCCAAAGATACGCTTTGGAAAGAGCCTGAATATCAATTCGAATTTCTCCCTGTATTCGCTCCAACTGGTAATAGCGACCATAGATTGTCTGGATTCCGTAAAGGGAAGCCAAAGCAGTTATAACAAGTGAAACAATGGAAATTGCAAACATTACAATCAACTTCCGGAAGGTCTTATCAAACTTCTTTCGAAATGTAAATTGTTTCAATTCGTTTGCATTGACACGTATTGGTGATTTCATAAGGTCATCCTCTTTCTTTTGTGTTTTTGCTTGACTTATCTGTCAACTCATTATACAACTATTATAGGGCAAAGAAGGTTTTGAAAGCAAGTGTTTTGTGCCTGAAAAATCCCGAAAATTATGAAAAATTCGTGGTTTCGTTCAATAGGAGGTTACAGATGGAAAATCATCTTCAAAAACTGGGAATCGATATGTCAGAATTGCTTCCGGCGTTGTCTGTTGACTTTGCATCGATTTATATTGTGGATATTAAGGAGCGCAAGATGATTCCCTGTGCCGCCAATAATGCGATTGCGAAGCGCGAGCAGAGCATGGTGGAAAGTGAGCAGCGTTACGAACGGATTTTTGAAAAGTACGCGGAGAAGTATATTCCGGAACAGGAGAGAGAAGGATTTTTAAAAGCACTCTCGATTGATGAAATTCAGAAGGAACTTCAAAAGAACGCCCGGTATAATTATACCTTTCGGCGAAGAAGCTTGGACAACGAACCGGAGTTTTTGGAGATGCGGTTTTTGCGAATCGGTGATTCGGAAAACTTTGAAAAGGTGCTTTTAGCCTGTAGGATTATTCAACAGGAGATGGTGCAAATGGATTTGGAAACCAACGAAGAACTGAAGTTGGAAATTCAGGCGCAGAAAAATATTCTGTTGGAGCAGGAACAGGTGCTGCAGGCTATCAGTAAGATTTATGACAGCGTTTTTGCCGTGAATATTCCTACGGATACCTTCCGACAGATTCGAACCCTTCCTCAGTTGGAAGCTATTTTGAATATGCATACAAAAGCGTCGGAAGCGTTGGAAGAATTGACAGAGTTGACGATTATTCCGGAAGAAAGAGAAGAATTCCGGGAGTTTATGAATCTTGAGAATATAAGACGCCGGCTTACAGGAAGTAACCATTTTTCTTATGATTATGAAGGAACCCTCACGGGTTGGTGCCGTATTAATGTAATTGTTACAGACCGGAATGCCAGGGGGGAGGCAACGGACATTTTGCTTTGTGTCCAAGGAATCAATGAGGAACGTCGCCTGGCGGTAAAATACAGCAATACGGAAGAAAGTTACAAGACCCTTCATAAACTGATTCAGTCGGGTATGTGGAGCCTGGAGTTTGACAAAAAAGGAAAGAGAATACAGGCGCATTTAAGCAAGGAATTCTGCAATATGCTGGGCTATAAGAATCAGAAGGAGCTGGAACAGGTGAAGGAACCCTGGTTAGTGCTGATGCATCCGGATGACAAATCCCGGGTTACCAAGGCTTACCTTAAAGCCATGAATGATAAGCGGGGCAAGAACATCTTTGACGTGAAGTGTCGGATTATGACTCGCTATCAGGGCTATCGCTGGTTCCGTGCAGCCGGTCGCATTTCCCGCCGGCGGGATAATACTCCGTCCAGCTTTTATGGCATGTTTATGGATATTGATGAGGATGTAAAGCGTCTGGAAGTGGTGGAGCAGGCTAAAAATGCGGCGGAGGTTGCCAATAAGGCGAAATCCACGTTTTTATTCAATATGTCCCATGATATCCGGACGCCTATGAATGCAATCCTGGGATTTGCGGATCTGCTGGAAAAACATCTGGATGATAAAATAAAGCGTAAGGAGTACCTTGCCAATATCAAAACCTCCGGCAAATATCTGCTGGATTTGATTAATGAAGTTTTGGAAATGGCCCGCATTGAGAATGGAAAGGTATCCCTGGATGAAGAACCGTTTGCAGTGGATGATTTGGTAAAAGATATCCGGGTAGTGTTGGATGAACAGTACCGGAAAAAGAAATTGCAGGTGGAGCGGGACATTGTGGTTTCCGATCCCTGTATTTATTGTGATGCAGTGAAGATTAAGGGCATTTACTTGAATATTTTAAGCAATGCCATCAAATATACGCCGGAGGGCGGCAGGATCAAAATTTCCATGCGGGAATACGCCGGAAGAAGTGCAGAATACGGCATTTATGAGACAACCGTGGAGGATACGGGTATCGGCATTTCTGCGGAATATCTGCCTCATATTTTCGACAGCTTTTCCAGAGAACGGACGGTTACCGAGAATAAGGTGGTGGGAACCGGTCTGGGCATGGGAATTGTAAAAAAATACGTGGATCTTATGGGAGGCAACATCTCCGTGGAAAGTGAGCTGGGAAAAGGAACGAAGGTTACGGTACAGCTCGAGCACCACATTGCGGAACCTTACGAGACCGAGCCGGAACCTCATAGCGAATTATCTGCTGATTTTGTGGCAGGAAAGCGGATTCTTCTTGCGGAGGACAATGAGTTGAACCGCGAAATTGCGGAAGAAATTCTCCATGAAGTAGGGTTCTCCGTGGATTCAGCGGAGGACGGAATCCAATGTGTGGATAAGGTGTTAAAAGCGGAACCGGGGTATTACGATTTGATTTTGATGGATGTGCAGATGCCGAATATGGATGGCTTGAAAGCCACCAGGGTAATTCGGAAAATGGAAGATAAAAAGCGGGCATCCGTCCCCATTGTGGCAATGACGGCCAATGTATTCGAAGAAGATAAGAAAAAGGCCATGAAGGCGGGAATGGATGGTTTTGTGGGAAAACCCATCGAGATTCCGAAGCTTTTGGATGTGATGCACCGATTGTTATAGCGTGCATATTTCACATGCCTCGGGGAGATACTAAAGGGAAGAAACGAAGGAGCAAAATATGGACGAGCGAGAACGGAAGCAGGCTGCCCAGTATCGAAAGATGACGGAGCAGCCTGTTGGAAAGCTGGTGGCTACGCTGGCGATACCGACTATCTTAAGTATGCTGATCAGCAATTTTTATAACATGGTGGACACCGCTTTTGTAGGCGAATTGGGAACTTCAGCCAGCGGAGCGGTGGGAATTGTATTTGGATATATGGCAATTTTGCAGGCCATCGGATTTATGTGTGGGCAGGGTGCCGGAAGCACCATGTCGCGAAAATTGGGAAATAAAGATATCGAGGGAGCCAACCGGTATACATCTACCGGATTTTTTATGTCGTTGACTTTGGGGGCTATTATCGGAGTGTTGAGTATGTTCTTTTTGACGCCCCTGATATTTTTACTGGGAAGTACCAGTACAATTGCGGTTTACGCCAAGCAGTATATCCGCTTCATTATTGTGGCGGCGCCCTTTCAGACCAGTTCCCTTACTATGAATAATCTTTTACGATACGAGGGAAAAGCAAAGCTGGGAATGATTGGTCTGATGACCGGAGCTGTCTTAAATATCTGCGGGGATGCGTTGTTTATGAAGGTTTTGCATATGGGAGTGTATGGAGCGGGATTATCTACCATGCTGACTCAGATTATCAGCTTCTGCATACTGGTATATATGTTTTTGTCGGGTAAAACCCAGACCGTCCTTTCAAGACGGCAGGTTTCAAAGAAAATATCCGATTATTTCAATATTGTGGCAACGGGATTTCCAAGTTTGTTGCGACAGGCGTTAAACAGTATTTCCACCATGCTTTTAAACGGAAATGCCAGCATGTATGGAGATGCGGCAGTGGCAGCCATGTCCATAGCCTCCAGAGTGGGATTTTTTGCCATGTCTGTGGGACTTGGAATCGGACAGGGCTTTCAGCCTGTCAGCAGCTTTAACTATGGTGCCCGCAAGTTTGACCGTGTAAAAAAAGCCTACTGGTTTACCCTGGGCTTATCGGAAACCTTACTTTTTATAGGTGTAGTGCCCATCTTTTTCCTGGCAGAGCCGGTGGTAAGAATTTTCCGGGATGATCCTCAGGTAATCTTGTACGGAACCAGAGCGTTGAAGCTTCACCTGGTGGCGCTTTTATTTGTACCTCTGTCCATGATTACGGAAATGGGATTTCAAAGTACCGGGCAGCGGCTGCTTTCGTCCATCACTTCATCCATGCGAAGCGGTGTTATTATGATTCCGTCGCTATTGATTTTATCAAAGCTTCGGGGAATGAATGGTATTATGGAAGCGCAGCCGGCGGCCTATGTTATTACATTTTTCATCTGCATTATTTTCAGCAGAGTTTTTTTGAAAAGTGTGACACCCCATCAGTCCGCATCAAAATCTACGGTATAGGTGCCTTCCGGGGCGGTAATGGTAAGAACTCCAAGGTTAAAATCCTCATCCCGGATGGTGATATGATATTCGAAGGTGACATCTTCTTCAAATTTGGAAAGAAGGAGATAGTCACCGTTTTCTTTACCGTCAATCTGGTCACAGATGTCGTCGTATACATCGGCACCGCTTATGGGGCGCTTGTAGCCGGCGGCCTTAATTTTTGCTTCAATTGCTTCGTATAATTCGTTCATATGAGATTCCTTTCTTTGAGACCGTGTATAGCCACGGTCGTGAAATAATTCGCTGTCAACATCATAAGAAATTTGTGTGAAAAATGCAAGGGGAAGTTGATTGCCTTGCGAAGCCATGTCGGATGGAGTATACTGTAAAGTACCGAGAATGAAAAAGGGCTGGGATTGCCCAAAAAGGAGTAAAGGATATGGAATACAATACATTAGGAAAAACAGGACTTAAAATTTCAAAATTGGGATTCGGAGGAATTCCCATCCAGAAAAGCAATGAAGAAGATGTTCGTAAGTTGTTTCAGGTACTGATTCGCGAGGGTATTAACTACATTGATACCGCTAAGGGCTACACTGTCAGCGAGAAATTTATCGGATATGCTATGGAAGGATATCGGGACAAATTTATTTTGGCAACCAAGAGTATGTCCAGAGATTATGAAGGCATGAAGAAGGACATTACCACCAGTTTTGAAGCTCTTCGAACAGATTATATTGATTTGTACCAGGTACACAATCCAAGTATGGAGCAGCTGGACAAAGTTCTCTCCGAGGATGGCGCTTTAAAGGCTTTGCAGGAAGCCAAGGCAGAAGGCAAGATTGGTCACATTGGAATTACCGCTCATTCTACAGAAGTTTTTGAAAGAGCATTGGGACTTGATTGGGTGGAAACCATTATGTTCCCGTATAACCTGGTGGAACAGCAGGCAGTAGACCTGATTCAGAAATGTAAAGATAAAAATATCGGTTTTATCGCGATGAAACCATTGGCCGGAGGCGCTATTGAAGATGCAACTTTGGCACTTCGCTACATTAATCAGAATGACGCAGTTAGTGTGGTAATTCCGGGTATGGCTGAGGAAAAAGAGGTTTTGGAAAACCGGGCGGCTATTGAAAATACAGCCCCCTTATCTGCCGAAGAAGAGGAAAAGGTTAAAAAAATCCGTAAGCAGCTGGGCAACCAGTTCTGCAGAAGATGTAACTACTGTGCGCCATGTACTGTGGGCATCAGTATTCCCAATGTATTTTTGTTCGCAGGATATTTGGAACGCTATGATTTGGCTGATTGGGCAAAGAATCGTTACAGCACCCTGGCAGTGAAAGCTTCTGCCTGTGTAGAATGCGGTGCTTGCGAGACACGTTGTCCGTATAATCTGCCAATCCGCGAAATGTTAAAGAAATGTGCGAGTGAGTTCGGAGAATAAGCCTATGAAAATTGTGATTGCAATGGATTCATTTAAGGGAAGTCTAAGTTCCTTACAGGCCGGCCGTGCTGTACTGCGTGGAATCCGGCGTTTGTATCCGGATGAGGAGGTAGTGGTAAGACCATTGGCTGACGGCGGCGAAGGAACGGTGGAAGCTTTGACTCTGGGAATGCGGGGACATTTGGAAACCCTTCAGGTTACGGGACCTTTGGGAGAGCCGGTAAATGCCACCTATGGTATTTTGGGAGACCGGAATACTGCCATTATTGAGATTTCTCAGGCAGCAGGAATCACTTTAGTGGAACCCGGAAAACGGAATCCTATGTATACCACAACCTACGGTGTAGGAGAACTCATTGTGGATGCCATTCAGAATAACTGCCGCCATTTTATTATTGGTTTGGGAGGCAGTGCCACCAATGACGGAGGCGCGGGTATGCTTGCGGCATTGGGATTTGATTTGTTGGATGAGAATGGAAAACCGATTCCTTTTGGAGCAGAAGGTTTAGCGTTGCTTCGGGAAATTCGGGCTGACCGAGTGATTCCAGAACTTTCCGAATGCGAGTTTCGGATTGCCTGCGATGTAAATAATCCCCTGTGTGGAGAACAGGGGGCAAGCTACATTTTTGCCCCACAAAAAGGTGCGGACAAAGAAAGCATCCTTCGGATGGATCAATGGTTAAAGGACTATGCGGCACTTGCGGCATTATCGTTTCCGAAAGCTGACCGATTACGACCTGGAACCGGAGCAGCAGGAGGACTTGGATTTGCATTTTTAACCTTTATGAATGCAGAACTTCAGTCCGGAATTGAAATTGTGCTGGATGAAACTGGATTAGAGGAATTTATTAAGGATGCCGACCTTGTTATTACCGGTGAGGGCTGTTTGGACGGACAGACCGTAATGGGAAAAGCGCCAATTGGAGTTGCTCGCCTTGGTAAGAAACATGGAAAGCGGGTTATTGCTTTTGGCGGCTCCGTTACAGAGGATGCGCGGTATTGCCACGCCCAGGGAATTGATGCCTTGTTTTCCATCACTCCCGGACCCATGAATTTAAGCTATGCCATGCAGCCGGAAGTGGCACGAAAGAATCTGGCTATGGCAGCCGAACAGGTAATGCGATTGTTGAAAGATGAATAGATGAATAGATGGGAAGCACCTGCCGAAAGGTAGGTGCTTTTTTGTGTGGGAGTGGATGCTGGGGGATTGAATTCTGCGATGGAGTGGGACGACGGAGGCGGAGCCGGCGGTATGTGTGAAATTTGATGCTTTGCTGGCGAGGGCTGTGGGGGGAGCGAGGATGGGAATAGGCGATTTGTGTGAAATTTGATGCTGTGTTGGCGAGGGATGTTGCGGAGCTGGGGCTGGAATAGGCGCTTGGTGTGAAAAAGATAATGTGGGCGCCTATCTTCTGAAAAATCTCGCCAGAGAAAGAGGTAAAATTGTGAATGGCGCCGATGGAAAAATGTTGCCTCGGCGATTTGAGAGTGTGGTGGTTGCGTAGAGCCGAGGGTTTCGGGTTTAAATCGGCGCCGGCATATGGAATTTCACACTTGCCGACGAGTGCCTGAAAAAAAGTAGGCGAAAGGGTGGGGAGATGGCGGATTTCCGCCGAGTGGTAGTATGATTTGTGTGAGATTGGATGGCGACGTAATGTTCTTAATAGCCGGAAAGACATGTGGGATGAAAATTGACATTTTAGGAAAATATGGTATACTATACATAAATAAGAGCCACCGCGATAGACGGTTGGTTCACATAAGTGTAGTGCGAAAAGCAGCTGTTACTCTATTTGTGGACGCGAGGGCGGCTGCTTTTTGCATGTCTATAACCGAATGCGTAGCCAATCTGGAACACTGTGATGCACAGCGTAAAGATTGACACTAAATCCGAAAATGAAACTTGCATCGGCATTCCCCCTTTCTTAGAAAATCATAACAAAGTCATGAAAATCCCATGTATTCAGAGGGAATAGTCCCTCTGGCGGAGGAACCAACCGCCTACCGTTATCTGGTAGCTCTTATGCAATCAGTATATCATAATTTCAGCGGAATCTCAATTGGAAATCGAACAAATATTCTGGTGTTTTGTGCTCGCCTGCCTCCTACTTTTATGGTATAATGGCCTTGTGCGTTGTATTAGGATATGTGGTGCACAAAGAACTAGATGGAGGATTAACATGATTAAGAGATTTACAAAGAAGGGATGCATCGGTCTTGCTCTTGCGTTGGGACTTTTGGTTACTGCGTTAAACCCGGCGACAGGTAAGGCGGCAGATACAAAGAAAATTGCGCTTAAGACGGAGTATTCCGAAACAAATGACGGTACATGGAGCTTTGATTCCGCCACCAATAATATGCTGAGCGGTTCCAACTGCAGAGTTGTTACCGTAAAATCAGCCGGAAGAATGAAAGTATCCGGTTCTGCAAATTCAGATATCCGGATTTATCTGTATAACCAGTATGGTGCCAAGGAAATTGTAAACCGTTCCACCGGAAGCGGACAGTTTTCCGTTATTGCAAATATTTCCAAGGGAAAACATTACTTAAAGTTCTGGGCGACCGATGGCGGTGCGGCCAGCATTAACTATAAGGTTACTTTTTCCAAGAATAAGATTTACAAGAATTCCAAGAAAGCCTTAAAGTTCAATAAGTACAACAAGGAATATTTGCGCGGATGTACGTTTGAATCTGCTTCATCCAATCGGAAAGCATCTGCGAATTGCAGAAAGATTGTTGTTCCGGGAAAGAGAAAGCTGAAACTGGCTGCCTATACCCTTGGAGAAAGCAACTCCGATGTTCGCGTATACATTTATAAAAGCGACGGAAAAGCGGTTCTTTCCAATTGGCAGGTTAAGGATGGAAAGAAGTATAAGACCATCACTTTGAAAAAAGGAACCTACTATATGAAATTCTGGGAGTGCTTTGGCGAGAATGCAGAATTTCACTATAGATTAAAGCTTAAGAAAAAGTAAATAGTAAAAAGTTAAGGAAATCTTAATAGGTTTCCTTCTTTTTTCTTAAAGATGACAGGGGCTATACTAGGAGCGTGAAGGGAGACGACAAATGCCAAACATATTACTTTGCGACGATGAAAAAGACATTGTAAATGCTTTGAAAATCTATCTGTCAGATCCGGATTACCGGATTTTTACTGCTTACAATGGGCAGGAGGCAGTGGATATGATGGAAAAAGAGGAAATCCATTTAATTCTTTTAGACATCATGATGCCGGTAATGGATGGAATCACGGCAATGGCGAAAATACGAGAGAAAAGCAATATTCCCATTATTCTTTTGACTGCCAAAAGCGAAGACACGGACAAAATCTTGGGGCTTAATGTGGGCGCGGATGACTATATTACCAAACCCTTTAATCCCATGGAGGTTTCTGCCAGAGTCCGTTCCCAGTTGAGGCGGTATCTAAGACTGGGGAGTCACGCCACGGAGCCGGAGTGTATCAAGATTGGCGGAATTGAATTAAATGACAAGCGAAAAGAGGTACTTTTGGACGGGGATGAGGTTTCCTTAACCCCCAAGGAGTATGAAATCTTAAAGCTTCTCATGAATGAACCGGGAAAAGTTTTTTCACCAAAAGACATTTACAAGGCAGTCTGGAACGCGGATCCGCTGGGGGCAGAGAATACGGTTGCGGTTCATATTCGTCACCTTCGGGAAAAAATCGAGATTGATCCGGCACAGCCCCGCTATTTACAGGTAGTGTTCGGGCAGGGCTACCGGATTGAGAAAGGACGGGAACGATGAAAAACTTTTTATACTCAGTGGCAGGAAAGACAATACTGATAATCTTTTGTACTCTGCTGCTGGTTGCCAGCCTTCTGTCATTGGTGGGAGGACTGGCCTGTGTGTCCGCGGATATCTACACAAAGGATGAAGAGGACGTAGAGGAGCAGTTTCAACAAGACTGGGTCAAGGGAATTGCGCACATTTATCTTCAGGATGTACGGCTTAGAGCAGGACGGGCAACACCGGAAATCATGAAAACAAATAGCGATGCAATCATTGCGGTTTTTGCCTGGAATGAGGAAACGAACGATTATAGTGACTTATGTGCAATGACAGCAGATTACAGGGAAAATTCAGAAAGCAAGAATGCCAACACTGTATGGCTGGATGGTTATCTCAGTAAAGGAACCCGGTTCCAGATAGAGGCTTACGATAAAACCGGAAGCCTGAGAACTTCCTTGAAATATCAGGCATTGGCTTTTCGGTATCGTTATGCCCTCTGGTGGATATTTGGTATTTCCGTGCTCCTGTTAATAGCTGCTTTTGTGACCCTCATGACCGTGTCCGGTAGAAAAACCTGTGGCGGCGAGCTGGTTTGTGGATTAAGCGGAAAAATACCGGTGGATGGCTTGGTTGCCATTGGTATATGGATGTTGTTTTTGCTTGATGAAATTACCAATCACAGCGGGCCCTTCATCACACTGGGCCCGGATTCAAGTGGAGAGGTACTGTTTCCGGTGGTGGTAGTAGGTCTGGTAGGTTGCGGAGTGATTGCTTTCAGCATCCTTACCTGTATGAATATTGCCATTCATTTGAAATTGCGCAACCTGATAAAGACAACGATTATTTATCAGGTACTGCACTTGTGTGTGGTTATATTGAAAAAAATGGGTCACGCTCTGGGGACATTTTTTCTGGCAATGCCGCTGGTACCCAAAACGGTAGGAGTTTTTGCCGGAATCAGCTTGCTGGAAATTATAGGACTAAATATGTTTTTCTATCAGATGGAGCAGGTTATGGTACTGTGGTTTTTGGAAAAGTGCCTGCTTCTACCACTGGTGGTTTATGTGGCAGTAATGTTGAAACGGTTGCACACTACGGCAAACGCCATGGCCGAAGGTGAGTTAATGGAAAGAACCGATACCACCCACATGAAGGGCGTTTTTAAAGAGCACGCGGATTATTTGGGAAGCATTGCAAACGGAATGAACATTGCGGTGCAGGAGCAGGTAAAAAGCGAACGCATGAAGACAGAGTTGATTACCAACGTGTCGCATGACTTGAAAACGCCGTTGACGTCCATTGTAAATTATGCAGATCTTATTGGAAAAGAAAAGAGTGAGAATAAAAAAATAGAAGAATACAGTGAAATTTTACTGAAACAGGCGAAAAAATTAAAACGACTCATAGAAGACTTGGTGGAGGTGTCAAAAGCCACCACCGGAAATCTGGAAGTAAATCTTGCGCCTTGCAATGCGGCAGTATTTTTAGAGCAGGCCGGAGGGGAGTATCAGGAAAAGCTTAGTAAAGCAAATCTGGAACTGATTGTAAACAAGCCGGAAATGGAAGTTCCGGTAATGGCAGATGGAAGACGGATGTGGCGGATTTTTGATAACCTGATGAACAATATCTGTAAGTACGCCAAAGAGGGGACCCGTGTTTACCTGTCATTGGAAAAAGTAGGGGATCAGGCAGTAATCTGTTTTAAGAATACTTCTCGGGCGCAACTTAATATTTCTGCCCAGGAGTTGATGGAGCGTTTTGTCAGAGGGGAACAGTCACGAACTACCGAGGGAAACGGCTTGGGACTATCCATTGCAAAGAATCTGGCGGAACTGCAAAATGGAAAATTGGATATAGAAATTGACGGGGATCTGTTTAAGGTAAAATTGTTGATTCCCTGCCGATAGGGGTGAAAGAAGTGGTAGAAATACTGCTTCTTTCTTTTTTATGCAATATAGCACGAAAGATTGTGAATTGTTTTTGAAAAAGAGGTGAATTTGCAGGAAATTCACAGCTTAATCATGAAAAAAAGATACAATATGCATGTTAATTAGCACATTTTATAAGACAGGAGGACTAACATGCGCCGAGGGAAAATTAGTATTAAATTATTAGGAACAATTATTCCGATTATTATTATCGCAATGACGGTGTTCACGCTGGTTAGTGCCAGTACGGCAAAAAACATTGTAAACAACCAGATATCCAAAAGAATGGATGCAGAGCTGAATGCCCAGGAAAATGCTATTGTAAAGTACCTGGACGGGGTATCAACCATGGCCACATCTATTTCCAGAATGGTGGCAAATACCTATCAGAACACGACCATGGAAACCTACGAAGCCATGCTGGCGGAGCTGATTAATGATAATGATATTGTGCTTGGCAGCGGTCTTTGGTTTGAGCCCTATGCTTATGATGCAAAAGAGCAGTATATGGGACCTTATGTATACAAAGACGGAAGCAGTGTGGTTACAACCTGGGATTACAGTAATGCAGAGTATGACTACTTTAATCAGGAATATTATACTAATGCGAAGAATTCCAAAGAGGCGGTTTTTACGGATCCATACTATGATTCTTCTTCCGGAATTGTAATGTCTTCCTGTTCCATGCCTATTTTGGTCAATGGAAACTATATTGGTTGTGTAACGGTAGATATTAAGCTGGACACCATAACAAATCTCATTGATGAAATCAAGATCGATGAAACCGGTAAAGGTATGATGTTAAGCGCAGCCGGCGTATATATGGCCGGTGTTGAGGCTGAAAAGATTTCCGATGGAGCATCCATTTTAGAAGACAAGAACACATCGCTTGCGGATGCGGGAAAACTGATGATGGCCAAGGAAAGTGGAAGCACCACAGCAACCCTGGGCGGCAAAAAGGTAAACCTGTATTTTAATACCATTCCCACAACCGGCTGGAAGATGATTTTGGACATAACGCAGACAGAATTAAAGGAACCGATTCAATCCTTGACTCTTCGCCTGGTGGGTATTGCCGTGGTCAGTGTAATTTTGGTTTCCATCATAATTATTTTGCAGGTGCAGGCAATTGCCAGGGGCATTGCAAGAGTGCAGAAATTTGCGGGTAAACTGGCAAGCGGCGACTTTACCGTGGATCCGATTGCGATTAAATCCAAGGATGAAGTGGGGGCAATGGGAGATTCCCTGAATGAGATGTTTGGAAGCAACAAAAAGGTTATTCACAGCATTGCAGATCATTCCATTGAAATTGATGAAGCCAGCAGCCAGCTGCGAAGTGCTGCGGATGAGCTATTAGAACAGGTGGCAGAAATTAAACAGTATATGACAGAAGTAAACGAAGCCATGATGACTTCCAGTGCCGCTACACAGCAGGTGAATGCCTCCACGGAGGAAGTGCTTTCCAACACAGGCGTTTTAGCAGATGAAACAACCTCCAGTAAGGCGATGGCAAAAGAAATTCGCAGTCGCGCCGCTGAGGTACAGGACAATAGTAAGAAGGCGTATGAATCTGCGACGGAGTTGGGAAGAAAATTTGAAGTCAATCTGCAGCAGAGCATTGAAAATGCCAAGGTTGTACAGAGTATCAGTGAGCTTGCCAATGTTATATCTGAAATCGCGGAACAGATTAATCTGCTTTCCCTAAATGCCTCCATTGAGGCGGCCCGTGCAGGAGAAGCAGGCCGGGGATTTGCAGTAGTTGCGACCGAAATTGGTACTTTGGCGGGAAATACCGGAGAAGCGGTAGGCAAGATTCAGGAAACAATACATGAGGTTCAGAACGCATTTGACGTTCTTTCCAAAGATGCCAAGGATATGTTGGGCTTCCTGAAGGATAAGGTAACGCCGGATTATCGACATTTTGTGGATGTGGCAGAACAGTACGGAAAAGATGCGGAAAGCATCGATGCGTCAGCTTTGCGAATTTCGGAAATGGCAGAAAATATTAAGGGTATTATCGGGGAAGTAACGGATGCAATCACCAATATTGCAGAGGCGACCCAGGATACCACAGATGTCAGCAGCAATATTATGGTTGGTATTGAAAGAGTGAATGAAGACGCTCAAAATGTGGCGGACATGTCCGGCCGACAGCAGGATATTGCTGAAGAACTGAATGTGGTAGTCAGTCAGTTTCATTTATAGAGTATAAAAAGGCAAGGCTTCCGGAATAGTTTCCCGGGAGCCTTTTTACTGCTGAAAAAAGAACATTTTGGTTATTTTTTAGTTTTTACTATTCAATAAGTAGGAATTATGATATACTAAATATGCTTCCTGTTTTATACGGTGAAGCAAAAAAGTATATTGAAAAGAGGGAAATGTAATGAACAAGCGAAACAAAAAATTGACTTCCGTTCTTGCAGCTTTTCTTGCGGTGGTTATGGTTCTTTCCATGGTGCCTGTAAGTCATGCTGAAGCAGCAAGAACACAGAAGCTTACCATTTATGTAGGTGAAGAAGGAACTTTCATCGGATACGGAAATGTAAGACGGGTTACTTCCAGTAAAAAATCCGTTGTATCTGCCAAAAAGGATTCCAACTATCCTTCTACTGTAAAATATGTAGCAAAGAAGGCGGGAAAGGCAACGGTAACCGTAAAGACTGTGAACGAAACCAGAAAGTATATCATCACAGTAAAGAAGTCAAAATTTACCACAAAAATCAAGTATATGAGACCGGGCTACCTTCTCCTTTCTGTAAAGAATAACACCAAACAGATTTTTGATCATGTGAAGGTTCGTTATACCCTGAAGGATGAAAATGGAAATACGGTAGTGCAGGATAAGGTAACTGTAGGCTCCCTTATTCCGGGAAAAGAATCCTATACATACATTTATTATTCTTATAACTCATATACCGTAGATGCAAGTAAGTGTAAGGCAAAAGTAGTTACACCGTATCACACTTATAGTTACAGCTATAAGAATCGTAGCTCTAAGATAGAAAAAAAGATTTTGGACAAAGCTTCCACAGACAAAGAGTTGACCTTTAACCTTCGTCTTAAAAACAAAATGTCCAGTGAGAAACTTAGCGGATATGTTTTCATTCTGCTCTATGATGACAATGGAAATGTGATTGATGTTATGTCAAGATCCTTTTACTTAAATGAAAAGTCTATGACTACCTGTGCAGTAAACGTTATGAAGGGAAACGGTGTGGTAATTGATCACTACAAAATCTTAATAAGAGCTTACAGTTCAAAGTTTAGACGGTAAAGAGAAAAGCTGCCGCAGTGATGCGGCAGCTTTTCGTATGCTATGCTACTTTCCTATCATCGCTTTTATGGCGTCAAGTTCGACGCGGAGGGAATCAATAATATCCTGCTGCTGGGTTAACTTCAACTCCTGTTGTTCGATTTTAGACTCCTGTTGTTCGATTTTAGACTCCTGTTGTTCAATCATCGACTTATGCTGTGTGAGTTCTGTTTTGTATTGAAGTAGCTCTGCCTCGTGCAGTGTTAGTTCGCATTGCAGGTTGTCACGCTCGGCGTGAAGTTGACGTACCTCGTCCCGTAGCTGGTCTTTTTCTTTCTGCAACTCGTCAATATAAAGGTGAGTTGAATTGCGATCCATTATGCGTAATGCCTCGGAAAACATAGTAAGCACCTCCTCCGGATGAATCATATAGTTGGCCATTTCTTTGAAAATGGCGGTTAGCCACGGATAATCCGCTATCGCCTGGGGAACAGAAGAAATGTCTTCTGTCGATAATAGGGTTAGCCAACCATTGAGGGTGTTCCTATCCCTAGTATACGCAGGTTCTGTAAAAACATCAAGCGCAATAACGTGAAATTCCTGCAACAGATTTAATTTTAAACCACTGTCGAAGGTCACGGCACCGTGATGAATATATTGGCCGTTTAAATCGGGGTCATGGTAAGCGGCCTTTGAATTTTCGTAAATTACAATGGTATAGACCTTATGAATATCCTGATAACTGAAACTCTTGCCCTTTTTCGCTTTTATTTTGTTATATTCCCGCATTAGTAAGTCAGAAGAGTAGCAGCTCATGCGACCGTCCGGAAAGCCGGAAGGATATTTCTGAATTTCCACGTTAGCAAGTGAACCATCATCAAGACGAACTACAATATCCATAATTACCAAGGTTTCCCCGTCAAAAAGAACGTCTTCAGTCGGAAGAATATTTTCAATTGTCACATGTCGTTCTAAGATGGAACTAAGTAAACTTTCCAGGCGGTCAGAGTTGGTATCTGCATGAAATACTTTTTTAAAAAACGGATCATAGGTAAGGGGCAATGTTTTCTTCCCAAGCATGAATTGCATCATACGTGGTTGCCAAAACGGTCCCAAGTCCTCAAAGGCTTGCTTTGCATGAGGGTTTTTTGCAAAATAATTTGTTACTTCTTGTTCGCTCGTAAAAAGCGGATGCCATAATTTTTCCATAAACTTCCTCCATTAATTTTTTAAAATAGTTGGGTGTATGCCTTGACATAGAAAACATACAGAAATACATAGAAAATGCGCGAAAGCGCAAACTATATGATTGAGCAAATGCTCGAAAGATACCTAAAACATAACATAGTAGTTGCAAAAAATCAAGATGAAATGTATATTTCCCTGTTTTTTCATGGATTATACAGAGTACATTCATTGCAATGGCAAAGGAATTATGATAGAATAGATTGCGATAACCGATTGATGTATTCGGTTTAATAATGAATTTCATAAGAAAAGTAGCCGGTGCCTGCCGGGGGCATTTCGTCCTACGGAAGGGTAAAAGGGAAACAGGTGCGAAACCTGTGCGATCTCGTCACTGTGAAAGGGGAGCAAGACTATAAGATGCCACTGGGGAAACCCGGGAAGGTATAGTCAAGCAAAGAGCCATAAGCCAGGAAACCTGCCGGTTATGATAGTACAGGGGAAAGCCCGGATCACGAGGAATTGGTCGTACTGATGGATAAGCCTGTGAAAATCAGAGCTTTTATCGTTATGCCAATTGCTCCGTTTTTCGTGAAAGGAAAACGGGGTTTTCTTTTGCTGTTTTATCTCTTATGAAGAAAAGAAAAGGAGAGATACAAAATGAAAAGAAGAACACTTGCACTTTTGTTAGCATGTGTCTTAGTAGCCGGCGGAGTAGCAGGCTGCGGTGACAAGAAGCAGGATGCAAAGGAAACCAAAGAGGAGAGCACTCAGACCGATCAGGAAAAGGCAGACGAGGTAGCAAAGCTTATTGATGCCATTTACGTACAGGAAAGAACCGATGAGACCGACGCACAGTGCGAGGCTGCAAAGAAAGCGTGGGATGCCTTGACAGATGCACAGAAAGAATTGGTAGAAGGTGAATTTGCAGATCCGGACTACTTTGGAAGAGATACCGGTGATGCATCCAAGGATGATCCTTTAAATGCAGATGAGATTGGCGATAACGAAATTTTAGTAGTAAGCTTCGGTACTTCCTTTAATGATAGCCGTGCTCAGGATATCGGTGGAATTGAAAAAGCAATTGCAGAAGCTAATCCGGATTGGGCAGTTCGCCGTGCTTTTACTGCACAGATTATTATTAACCACGTACAGGCAAGAGACGGTGAGAAGATCGACAACATGGATCAGGCATTAGAGCGCGCTGTGGCTAACGGTGTTAAGAACCTGGTTATTCAGCCAACTCACTTAATGCATGGTGCAGAGTATGATGAACTTTGCGATGTAGTTTCCAAATACGAAGACAAGTTTGAAACCGTAACTGTTTCCGAACCGTTATTGGGACAGGTTGGAAAAGACGGAGAAGACATTAACACAGATAAAGAAAATGTAGCAAAAGCAATTACTGCAGAAGCAGTAGCAACCGCTGGTTTTGACAGCCTTGATGCTGCAAAAGAAGATGGAACCGCATTTGTATTTATGGGACACGGAACCGCTCATTCTGCAAAAGTAAGCTATACTCAGATGGCTGCTCAGATGAAAGCGTTGAAATATGAGAACGTATTTATCGGAACCGTAGAAGGTGAACCGGAAGAAACCGCTTGCGAAAACATTATTGAAGCTGTTAAGAGTGCAGGCTACAAGAAAGTTGTACTTCGTCCGTTAATGGTAGTTGCCGGTGACCATGCCAACAACGATATGGCCGGTGACGAAGAAGATTCCTGGAAGAGCATGTTTGAAGCATCCAAGGCATTTGACAGTGTGGATTGTCAGATTGCAGGACTTGGCGGAATCGCTGATGTTCAGGAAATCTATGTTGCACATTTAAAGGATGCCATGAAGAACTTAAAGGCGGCAGGCTCCGGAAACAGCGGGCTTTCCTCCACATTAAAAGAGGGAACCTACTCGGCAAAATTCAATACTGACAGCAGTATGTTTCATGTAAACGAAGCATGCAACGGCCTTGGAACCTTGGACGTAACCAAAGATGGCATGACTATTCATATCAGCCTGGTATCTAAGAAAATTGTGAAACTGTTCTTAGGAACTGCAGAAGATGCAGCAAAAGACGGTGCAAAAGTAATCGAACCAACTAACGATGAGGTAAAATATGACGATGGCACTACTGAGGAAGTTTACGGTTTTGACGTACCGGTTGCTGCCATTGGTGAAGAGTTTGACCTTGCTATTCTGGGCGAAAAAGGAACCTGGTACGATCACAAGGTTAGCGTAACCGATCCTGAGGAAAAATAGGATTAAAGTATGAAAAATAGAAGAATCAGAAAAGCGTGGATACTGTTATCTCTGTTGTTGGTACTTTTTACAGCTCAGGGATGCGGAAAAAGCGACAAGGTAGCAGATGGTACCTATCAGGTGGATCTTACCATGGAAGGGGGCACCGGCAAGGCAGGCATTGCCTCTCCGGTTACCGTTACCGTGAAGGATGGCAAAGCAGAAGCCACCCTTGTCTGGAGCAGTACCCATTATGATTACATGCTTGTAAATGACAAGAAATACGAAAATGAGGCAAAAGCCGGAGAAAATTCCACTTTTACCATTCCAATCGAAGGTCTTACCTGCGATATGGAGGTGGTGGGAGATACCACAGCTATGAGTAAGCCTCATGAAATCGAGTATACATTACATTTTAAAGAGAAGTAAACTATGAAAAGAATAAGAATGCTTCTTACAGCAGTACTTTGCGGACTGGCTCTGTGTGCGTGCACACAGGGGCAGTCCGAAACTGCCGTGGGAGAAGATTTTCGAAAAATGGAAAAAACCGGGAGTATGGAGCTATCCTATGCCACACAGTTCTCGGTGGATGAATATGAAAATTACCGTATGGTTCATATAGAGAAATCCGGCGATTATTTGATCGTCCCGGAAGGACAGGGGGTTCCCACCCACTTGCCGAAGGATACCGTGGTATTGAAGAAGCCGTTGGATAAGACCTATCTGGTGGCAACCGCGGCCATGGACCCGGTGGCAAAAATCGATGCGCTATCCAGCATCCGATTGACGGGAACGAAAGCAAAAGACTGGGAGATTCCGGAAGCAAAAGAGGCGATGGAGAAAAAGAAACTCTTATTTGCGGGAAAATACAGTCAACCGGACTATGAGTTGATTTTATCTGAGGGGTGTAATCTGGCGTTGGAAAATACCATGATTTTCCATAACCCTTCTACCAAAGAGAAATTGGAAGAATTGGGAATTCCGGTACTGGTGGAATGTTCCAGCTACGAAGAACATCCCTTGGGAAGAATGGAGTGGATGAAACTTTACGGTCTTTTGTTTGATAGGGAAAAAGAGGCAACGGCCTTTTTTGACAAAGAGGTAAAGAAGTTAGATCCGATTCTGGAAAAAGAGAAATCCGGTAAGTCAGTGGCATTTTTTTACATTACCACAGATGGAACCGTTAATGTGAGAAAGCCGGGAGATTATATCAGTCGTATGATAGAAATGGCCGGAGGAGAGTATTGCATCAAGAATATTCCGGGTATGGAGGAGAATGCCTTATCCACTGCGGGAATGCAGATGGAGGATTTTTACGCGGCGGCAAAGGACGCGGATGTGTTGATTTATAACAGCACCATTGTAGGGGAATTGTCCCAAATGAAGGATTTAATTCAAAAGAATAAACTGTTTGCAGACTTTAAGGCAGTAAAGGATGGACAGGTATTTTGTACCAATCAGAATTTCTACCAGGAAACCACCGGAACCTGTAGCTTTATTGAAGATTTGCATGCAGTTTTTCAGGGAAATTCTAAGGATATGAAATTTTTGAAACCATTGCAATGACAGTGGAGGGAACGATGAAACGATATGTGGGAATTCTTTCCCTTGCCTTAATACTTTTGGCGGGGGCAGTAATCTTCAGTATATGTCTTGGTAGCGTGAGCATGAGTCCGGGAGAAGTATTCCGGATTCTTGCTGCAGGAGGCGGAAAGAGCACCCATGCAAAAATTCTTTGGGAGATACGACTTCCCAGAGTTTTGGCGGCGGTGATACTGGGGGGAGGTCTGTCTGTATCCGGTTTTTTATTACAGACTTTTTTTCAAAACCCTATAGCCGGTCCCTATGTTCTCGGAATATCTTCCGGTGCTAAGCTGTTTGTGGCTATGACCATGATTTTCTTATTGGACCGGGGCATGATGATTACTTCCGCGGGAATGGTGGCTTCCGCTTTTGTGGGCTCCTTAATGGCCATGGGCTTCGTGTTGATTTTGTCTTTTCGGGTGAAGAAAATGTCCATGCTGGTGGTTTGCGGAATCCTTATCGGATATATTTGCTCTGCCATTACAGATTTTTTCGTAACCTTTGCGGAGGATTCCAATATTGTAAATTTACATAACTGGTCAAAAGGAACTTTTTCCGGCATGGGATGGGAACAGGTAGGCATGATGAGCATCTGCATTTTGCTTTGCGTGGCGGCTGCATTTTTTCTGTCAAAGCCCATGGGCGCCTTGCAGATGGGAGAAGCCTATGCCCTTAGCCTTGGGGTGTCTGTAAAACGCCTTCGGGTAGCGTTGATTTTGTTATCAAGCCTGTTGTCGGCAACGGTGACGGCTTTTGCGGGACCTATTTCCTTTGTGGGAATTGCGGTTCCACATTTGATGAAGTTATCCATGAAAACTGCGAAACCGCTGGTTCTTATTCCCGGAAGCTTTGTGGGAGGAGCACTTTTGACCTTGCTTTGCGATGATATTGCAAGAAGTTTGTTCGCACCCACGGAACTTTCCATCAGTTCGGTAACGGCAGTATTTCTGGTGCCGGTGGTGATGGTGATGATGATTCGCAGACGTCGTACAGAGTAGCGTGAAATTCGGAGATTTATTCGGAAAAAGGAGAAAAGGATGAATCTACATACAGAAAATCTTTCCGTTGGATATGGGAAAAAGGTTGTGGTGGATCAGGTAGAGCTGACCTTGCAACCCGGGCAGATTGTTACCCTTATCGGCCCCAACGGAGCAGGAAAATCCACAATTTTGAAAACCATTACCAGGCAGCTCGACCCGGTGAAGGGAGTGGTTTACCTTGGAGAAAAGCAGTTAAGTACCTGGCAGGAAAAAGAGATTGCTAAGGAGCTTTCTGTGGTGATGACCCATCCAGTGTCTCCGGAGCTTATGACCTGCCGGGAGGTAGTGTCCATGGGGCGATATCCTTATACCGGACGGATGGGAAACCTGACGGCTCAGGATAATGAGCAGGTGGAAAAAGCGCTGGCATTGGTGCATGGAGAAGACACGGCAGATTGCTGGTTTCATGAATTAAGCGATGGACAGAAGCAACGCGCCATGTTAGCAAGGGCAATTTGTCAGCAGACAGAGATTATGGTGCTGGACGAACCTACTTCCTATTTGGATATGCGGTTCAAACTGGATATTTTAAAAGTAATCCGAACGTTGGCGGTGGAAGAAAAGAAAGCCATTCTCATGTCGTTACATGAGTTGGATCTGACACAGAAGATTTCGGATTTGATTATTTGTGTGGACGGAAATAAAATAAGTGATATTGGGACTCCGGAAGAAATTTTTACCGGAAACCGTATACAAAAGCTTTATAAAATAGATGAAGGCTGTTTTGATCCGGAAACCGGAGCAATGTTTCTGTCAAAAGAAGAAAAGTCGCCGGAGGTATTTGTGATTGGTGGCGGAGGAGCGGCACTACCTCTTTACCGGAAGCTTTCCAGAAAGCAGATTCCCTTTGTGGCAGGGATTCTAAGTGAAAATGACGTGGAGTACCGGGTGGCAAAGGCCGGTGCCCAGCAGGTGGTGGCGGCAAAGGCCTTTTTTCCCTTGGGACAGGAGAAGCTGGAAGCAGCAAAGGCTTTACTTGATAGCTGTAAATGGTGTGTTGGAAAGGTTAGGGACTTTGGTCCGGGGAACATGGAAAATCAGGCGCTTTTAGCCTATGCAAAGGAAAAGAATAAGCTTATTAGCGAGGAGGAATTATGGCAAAGGTAATCATGGTGCAGGGAACCATGTCGGGAGCCGGAAAAAGTCTGGTAGTGGCAGGACTTTGCCGGATTTTTAAACAGGATGGTTACCGGGTGGCACCCTTTAAATCCCAGAATATGGCACTCAATTCCTTTATTACGGAGGAAGGCCTGGAAATGGGACGGGCTCAGGTTATGCAGGCGGAGGCTGCAGGGATTAAGCCTAAGGTTTGTATGAATCCGATTTTGCTTAAGCCCACCAGCGACCGTGGGTCGCAGGTAATCGTTAACGGGCAGGTGCTTCAAAATATGGATGCAAGAGCTTACTTTGCATACAAAAAAAGCCTGATACCGGAGATACAGAAAGCTTTTCGAAAACTTTCAGAAGAAGCGGATATTATTGTAATTGAGGGGGCCGGAAGTCCGGCAGAAATTAATTTAAAAGAGAACGATATTGTAAATATGGGAATGGCAGCCATGGTGGATGCACCGGTGCTTTTGGTGGGAGACATCGACCGGGGCGGCGTTTTTGCCCAGCTTCTGGGGACCTTGATGTTGTTGGAAGATGAGGAAAAACAACGAATCGGAGGCCTTATTATCAATAAGTTTCGGGGAGATAAAACCATTTTAGATCCGGGCATTGCAATGTTAGAAGAAAAGGGACAACTTCCGGTGGTGGGAGTACTTCCCTATTTGCCCCTTAATTTGGAGGATGAGGACAGCTTAAGTGGACGGTTTGACCGAAAACAAAGCAGTCTTATTAATCTGGCGGTGGTTAAGTGCCCAAGAATGTCGAATTTTACGGATTTTGATTGCTTTGAGGAATTGCCGGAGGTAACGGTACATTATATTACTACGCCGGAGGAACTTGAGGGAAAGGATATGCTGTTTATTCCCGGAAGTAAGAATACCATCGGAGATTTATTGTGGATGCGGGAATCCGGTATGGAAGCCGCCATTAAGAAGTACGCAAAATTAAATCCGGTTTTTGGTGTTTGTGGCGGTTATCAGATGATGGGAAAAAGCATTGACGATCCGGAAGGTACCGAACAGGGAGGTTTTGTTCGGGGTATGGAGCTTTTGCCCATTACTACAATTTTGCGACAGAAGAAGAAAACAGGACAGACAAGAGGAAAATTTTCCAAAGTCGATGGAATATTTAAAGAATTAACCGGAATGGATTATGTGGGATATGAAATCCACATGGGACGGTCGGCGTTGGAAGGGGAGACGCTTCTTACCACGGTTCCCGCCATGGCGGAAGGCGATAGGACATCGGAGCCGGAGGTCGGCGTGGACGGTCAGCAGGTTGGGAATATTTACGGAAGTTATGTCCATGGTCTTTTTGATGAAGGAAAGATTGCTCAGACCATGGTAAAGGCTTTGGCGGCCAAGCGGGGAATTTCCTATGATCCTACAGGAATGAAGACCTATCGGCAGAGAAAGGAAGAACAGTTTGATCTTTTGGCGGATGCCATGCGTCAGAATATGGATATGGATGCAGTATATAAAATGCTGCGGGAGGCAAAGATAAATGAACCTTGATGAACTTCTGAAGGAAAAAAGCATAGACGGATATTCCAAGGAACGATTTCGTGAGATCCGAAATGCCTGGGATAAGGTAGCCAAGCCCTTAGACAGTATGGGCAAATTTGAACCCTTACTTGCTCAGGTGGGAGCCATTCAGGATACTTTTCATCCGGAGTTTGAGGCGGCAGCCCTGCCGGTATTTGCAGCGGATAACGGGATAGTGAATCAGGGTGTGAGCCAGAGTGGCCAGGAGGTTACGGCAATCTGTGCAGAGAATATCGCAAAAGGTTTGACCAGTGTCTGTGTTATGGCGAAGCAGGTTGGTGTACAAGTTCGGTTGGTGGATGTGGGAGTAAATGCAACTCTTACCACACCGGAGATTTTAGATAAAAAAGTACGCTTTGGTACTGCTGATTTTTCTGCGGAACCGGCAATGAAGAAGGAGGAAGCCCTAAAGGCAATGGAAGAGGGCTTTACTTTGGCATGTGATTATAAGGAAAGAGGCATCCGAATTGCAGGAATTGGTGAGATCGGAATCGGAAATACTACCACCAGCAGTGCGGTGGCAGCAGCGCTGTTAAAGCTTTCGGCAGCGGAGGTTACAGGACGGGGGGCCGGCTTAAGTAACGCAGGATTAAGCCGAAAGATTGGTGTAATTGAGGATGCCATAGAAAAATACGGATTGTATCAGGCAGATCCCCTTACGATTTTGGCAACGGTTGGCGGATTGGATATTGCGGCTATGACGGGATTTTATCTGGGAGCCGCTGTAAATAAACTGCCGGTGGTGCTGGATGGCATGATTAGCCTTACGGCGGCACTTTTAGCAGAAAGACTTGTGGCGGGAACGAAGGAGTATTTGTTGGCTTCTCACAACAGCCGGGAGCCGGTGGCAAAATGGATTGTAAAAGAGCTTTCCCTTTTACCGGTGGTGGATGCGGATATGGCCTTGGGGGAAGGAACGGGCTCGGTATTGATGCTGTCCTTATTAAAGACGGCTGCAGCCGTTTATGAGGAATGTTGCCCCTTTGCCGAGGTAGGAATAGCCCAATATCAGCGGTTTTAATTAGAATTCATAGTTTTTTGACGATTTGGTCAAAGAAAACAGGAGAAAAACATGTTACATTTGGTATATGGTGGAAGTGGTAGCGGTAAATCGGCCTATGCAGAGAGTCTGGTAGAAAAGTATGCCTCGGGGCCACGGTATTATCTTGCCACCATGCAGGTTTTCGGAAAAGAAGATGAAGAGCGAATTGCAAGGCATCGCAGAATGCGGGCCCAAAAGCAGTTTACGACAATAGAAAAGCAAACCGATATAGGGGAAGTGATCCTTGATGGGAACGCCACAGTTTTGCTGGAATGCATGTCAAACCTTGTTGCCAACGAAATGTTTCGAAAAGAGGCTCCAAGGGGGGATGAGGCAGCCGGTTTGATTGCGGATAAAATTTTGGCGGATATTTGCCGATTGCAGGAACAGGTCGCAAATCTTGTTATTGTTACGGCCAATGTGTTTGACGATGGGGTGAAATATTCGAAGGAAACAGAGGCATATCAGCAGGCTTTGGCGATATGTAATGAAAGACTTGCAAGGATGGCAGACTCTGTGACGGAAGTGGTGGTTGGAATTCCCTTAACAATACGGAATCCGAAAGGAAGGTGCAGGCATGAAGAAAATTTTAAAAGCATGTAATGTGGCATTTTCCATGTATTCCAAGATCCCCATGCCCCGCTTTGTGTGGGGGACGGAAGATATGCGGTATCATCTGTGCTTTTTTCCGGTGGTGGGAGCAGTAGTTGGCGGGGCAATTTATGGCTGGTACAAACTGGCAGTGTGGTTGTCCATGTCGCAGATGGGGACAGCTTTGGTAGCAATGGCAATTCCACTGTTGATTACAGGGGGATTTCACGTGGATGGTTTTATGGATACCATGGATGCCTTAAATTCGTATCAGAATAGAGAAAAGAAGCTGGAAATATTAAAGGATCCCCATATTGGAGCTTTTAGTGTAATTACTCTGGCAGTGGCATTACTTTTAACCGCAGGATTTTTGCAGGAGATAAAAGTGGAAAGCCAGGTGCTTTGCCTTGCCGGAAGTTTTGTGCTAAGTCGGGTATTAAGCGGACTTTGCGTAACAAGCCTTCCCAGTGCAAAGGAAAAGGGAATGTTAAAGACCACCATGGATACGGCTGGACGCGGTGTAGTGAAGGGGAGCCTTGCAGTGGAAGGCATCCTCATTGTGGGAGCCATGGTTTTTGTGGCACCGACGTATGCGTTGGCAGTGGTATTGGCGAATGTCGCTGTTTTGTGTTGGTTTTTATGGATGACAAAAAAGAATTATGGCGGCATTACCGGGGATCTGGCGGGATGCCTTGTGGTGATGTGCGAGGTTGTGTCGGTGATTGCAGTGAGTGTGTGGCCATAGCAGGAGGATGTATGAGGCTGATTATAGGCGGTGCGTGTCAGGGGAAAACCGGGTATGTGGAAGAAAACTTCCCCACATGCAGGATATATGATGAAACAAGCGTTGGAGAATTGGATAAAACGACGGCAGAGGAATTGCCGGTGGTGAATCATTTTCATAGATGTGTGAAAGCACTTTTGGAAGAAGGCAGAACAGAGGATGAGATTTGTTGCCGGGTAAAAAAATTGGTTGAAAAATATCCGGATATCATCATTATCAGTGATGAAATAGGCAGCGGTATCGTTCCCATGGAGAAACAGGAACGGCTGTGGCGGGAAGTGACCGGTCGGGTTTTATGTGAACTTGCAAAAGAGGCGGAAAGGGTGGTGCGGCTTACATGCGGAATACCCATGATACTGAAATAGAGTTGACGCTGATTCGCCACGGAAAAACAAAGGGTAATCTGGAAAAACGGTATATCGGTGTGACAGATGAACCATTGTTGGAGGAAGAAAAAAATCGCCTGGAAAAGATTGCCTATGAAGTACCGGAGTTACTGTTTGTAAGTTCCAAAAAAAGAGCGAAGGAAACCGCTAAGATTTTATTTCCCGGTGTGGAGATGGTTTCTTTGCCGGAATTGGATGAGATGAATTTTGGAGACTTCGAGGGGAAAAATTATCTGGATCTTAAGGATAATGAGGTCTATCAGCAATATATTGATTCAAACGGAAGAACGGCCTTTCCGGGTGGGGAGTCCATGGAAGACTTTGCAAATCGGATAGAAGGCGCTTTTAACCGGGTTATGGAGCAAGCTTTGGAAGATGCGGCAAAGAAGGTGACTGTGGTTGCCCATGGGGGAACCATTATGGCCATCTTGTGGAAGAAACTGGGGGGAGATTATTTTTCCTATTATGTAGGAAACGGGGAATGCCTGCAGGTGCAGGTAAGGTTTGCGGAAGGAAAGGAAACATGGAATATCATATCATAGGGTTTGTGGCAGGCTTTATTTTGGATCTTTTGTTTGGAGATCCCTATTGGCTGCCCCACCCCATACGATGGATTGGAAATAATATAGATAGACTGGATAAGAAGCTTTTAACAGAGGAACTTACCGGAGAACAAAAGCGACGCAGGGGAAAAATTCTGGTAGCGTTGATTTTGACGGAAACGGTGATTCCGGTGGCGGTGATCCTGCTGGGAGCCTATTTTATTCATCCTGTTTTGGGATGTGTGATAGAAAGTATTATGACCTATCAGATGCTTGCAACCAAATGTTTAAAAGTGGAGAGCATGAAGGTATATCAGGCATTACAAAAGGAAGGACTGGAGGCGGCCCGCAAGGCAGTGTCCATGATTGTAGGCAGGGATACCCAGGAATTATCCGCGGAAGGTGTGACGAAGGCAGCGGTAGAGACTGTGGCGGAAAATACCTCTGACGGAAGTATTGCTCCCATGCTATATTTGGCAATGGGGGGGCCGATTTTAGGATTTTTATATAAGGCGGTTAATACCATGGATTCCATGGTGGGTTATAAAAACGACCGGTATATGGATTTTGGCAGGGCGGCAGCAAAGCTGGACGACGTGGTGAATTACCTGCCGGCACGAATCAGTGCCCGGTTGATGATTTTTTCTTGCCATTTTCTGGGAAAGGCTTACGATGCGAAAGAGGCGAAGCGCATTTATTTGCGTGACCGGTATAATCATGCCAGTCCCAATTCCGCTCATACGGAAAGTGTTTGTGCCGGAGCCTTGGGCCTGCAGTTGGCAGGAGATGCCAGCTACTTTGGTAAAATTGTAAAAAAGAAGACTATTGGTGATAAAAAAAGAGAGATTGAACCGGAAGACATTAAGCGGGCGAACCGGTTGTTGTACGGAACCGCCCTTTTATGTGAAGGAGCATCCATAGGGGTGCTGATAATGGTGATGTTGTTAGTTTAGAAAGAAAGAAGGAATGACTATGCACGGCGGAGATATTTATCGTAACAAGGTGACACTGGATTATTCGGTAAACACCAACCCTCTGGGTGTATGTGAGGAAGTAAAAAAGGCACTTTTATCTTCCATGGAGGAAGTGGAGCATTATCCGGACTATTATTGTGAGGAGTTAAAAGAGGCCTTGGCGGAATATCATCAGTTGAAGCCGGAACAGATTCTTTGCGGAAACGGCGCTTCCGAAATCATTACGGCAGTATGTCGTTATGTGCAGCCCCAAAAGGTGTTGCTTCCGGTGCCTGGTTTTTCCGGCTATGAAAAGGCTTTAAAGGCAGTGGGGGCAGGTGTTTGCTATGTTTTGTCCCAGGCAGACAGCGAGTTTGCGGCAACAGAAACCATTATTAAAGCTATTCGAGAGCAGAAACCGGATATGCTGTTTTTAACAAATCCCAATAATCCTACGGGACAGCTGTTAAGCAAAAAATCCGTGGACAAGATTGTGGCTGCCTGCGATAAAGCCCAGACGTTTTTGGTGGTGGATGAATGCTTTATCGAGTTGACCATGTATCGGGATGAAAGTTTATTATATCGAGGTATTCCCAAGAACGCCCTGGTGCTTCGGGCTTTTACAAAAAGCTATGCCATTCCGGGTGTGCGTTTGGGATATGCGGTTGTAGCCAATAAAGAACTTAGAGACGGAGTGGAAGAACAGCTTTCCGAGTGGAGTGTATCGATTCCGGCTCAAAAGGCAGGTTTGGTTGCCTTACAGGAAGAGGCTTATCTGGAGCGTGCCCGTCTGGTAATCGCCCAGGAGCGGGAACGTTTGCGTAAAGAGTTAAAGGAACTGGGAATGCAGGTATTTCCTTCCAGTGCCAACTATATTTTGATTTATGATCCGGCAGAGGATGATTCTTTGTATCGGTTCTTATTGCGCTGGGGCATCTTAATTCGGGATTGCAGTGATTATTACGGACTTTCCCAGGGCTATTATCGGATTGCGGTAAAAATGCCGGAAGAAAACGACCAGCTTTTATCACGAATAAAGGAGTGCTTCTATGCAAGGGATTGAGTACGTGCTTCCGTCTGAAATCGAAAAGCGAAGCTTTGCCATTATTAAGCAGGAATTAAAAGAACAAAATTTGGTGATTCCGGAAAAGGAGGCTCCCGTTACCATGCGGGTAATTCATACTACGGCGGATTTTTCCTATGCCGATACTATGCGGTATTCGGAAAATGCCATTGAAAAAGCCAGAGCCCTTATTCGAAACGGAGCGGATATTGTAACGGATACCAATATGGCGAAGGCTGGAATCAACAAAAAACGACTGGCAAATTTTGGAGGAGAAGTACACTGCTTTATGGCGGAGGAAGATGTGGCTGCAGAGGCAAAGCAAAGACAGGTAACCCGGGCAGTGGTGAGTATGGAACGTGCTGCAAAGTTAAATAAACCTATAATTTTTGCATTGGGCAATGCGCCTACCGCACTTATTTGTTTATATGAAATGATGGAAAAACAAAAATTTATTCCGGAATTTATTATTGGGGTTCCGGTGGGCTTCGTAAATGTGGTGGCTGCAAAAGAGCTGTTTTTGCAGGGACCGGTACCCTATATTATTAACGAAGGCAGGAAGGGCGGCAGTAATGTGGCGGCAGCCATTGTGAATGCGCTGCTTTACGGTATGGAGGCATAGGAATGCGATACGGATTTACCACCGGAAGCTGTGCGGCAGCTGCGGCAAAAGCGGCAACCTTCATGTTGCTTACGGGAATGGAGAAAAACAAAATTGAAATAGAGACCCCAAAGGGCATCCTATTTCCTGCGGAAATTGTGGATATTTGTCGAGAGGAAAAGCGGGTGCGTTGCGCCGTAATTAAGGATGGAGGCGATGATCCGGATGTAACCACCGGTGCCCATGTGGTGGCAGAGGTGTCTTATTGGGAGGAAACCGCTGAGGATGGCATTTTTCTTTGCGGTGGCAAAGGCGTGGGAATGGTTACCAAACCGGGGCTTTCCGTTGCTGTAGGAAAACCGGCAATTAATCCGGTGCCGGAGCAGATGATTCGCAAAGAAGTAGGAGAAGTGTTAAACCTATGCGATTATTCCGGAACTTTGCGGGTGGAGATTTCCGTTACCGAAGGGGAAGAATTGGCGCAAAAGACCTTTAACCCAAGGTTGGGAATTACCGGAGGGATTTCTATTCTGGGAACCACGGGAATTGTGGAACCCATGAGTGAAAAAGCCCTTTTGGATACCATTTATGTGGAATTAAAGCAAAAGAAGGCTTTGGGGTATGACATTGTGGCAGTTTCTCCGGGAAACTATGGTCTGGATTTCATGAAAGAAACCTTTGACTATGATTTGGATAAAAGTGTAAAGTGCTCAAACTTTATTGGAGATACTATAGATATGGCGGTTAAGCTGGGTTTTTCCGGTATGCTTTTAACCGGTCATATCGGAAAGTTGATTAAGGTTTCCGGCGGAATGATGAATACCCATTCCAAAGAAGGAGATTGTCGAATGGAGCTTATGTGTGCCTGGGGCATTAAAAACGGATTGTCCTTAGCAGGTGCAAAAGCGATGCTAAAAAGCGTTACCACCGAAGAAGGAGTGCGCATTTTGCAGGAAGAAGGAATTCTTTCCCCTGCCATGGAAGAAATGATGGAAAATATTTTGTTTTATCTAAGACGGCGTAGTACTGACCAACTGGCGGTGGAATGCATGGTATATGCCACAGAGTACGGATTGCTGGCAAAATCTCCAAGTGCGGAGGAATTTTTGAATCGATGCAGAGAATGCGGAGAGGGAAGGCTATAAAGTAAAATTTGAGTAAAGGAGACCGAACATGGTACATTTTGTGGGTGCCGGCTGTGGCGCAAAGGATTTGATAACGGTAAGGGGACAGCGACTTATTGAGGCAGCGGATGTGATAATCTATGCCGGATCCCTGGTAAATCCCGAACTTTTAGAGTCGGCAAAACCCTCCTGCGAAATTCACAACAGCGCTTACCTGACCCTGGAAGAAGTAATTTCACTTATGGAAAAAGGGGTTGCAAGAGGAAAAGAGATTGTACGACTTCATACCGGGGACCCGTCTCTTTACGGAGCTATTAAAGAGCAGATGGATGCCTTAAGTCAGGCAGGGATTTCCTATGATGTTTGTCCGGGAGTGACGGCAGCTTTTGGCGCTGCGGCTGCACTGAATTTGGAGTATACCTTACCGGGAGTAAGCCAATCTCTGATTCTTACCCGTATGGAGGGCAAAACCGGTGTTCCGGAAAAAGAATCCATTGAAAGCTTTGCAGCCCATCAGGCAACCATGGCAATCTACTTAAGCGCGGGTATGTTGGATAAGTTAAGCAAACGATTAGTAGAGGGTGGATATAAGCCATCCACACCAGCGGCCATTATTTATAAGGCAAGCTGGCCGGAGGAAGAAGCCTATATTTGTACCATAGAAGATTTATATGACACAGCGAAAGCCCACCAAATTACAAAAACAGCCTTGGTGTTGGTAGGAGATGTAATCGGAGGAGCAAACTACGAAAAATCCAGATTATATGCGGCGGATTTTTCTACGGAATATCGAAAGGGAACCGAGGGATAAAATGAGCAGAAACAGAATCATTCGAGCTTGCGGATTTACGGAAAGAGGAAAGATACTTCTTTCGAGGTTGGACCGGGCTGATGAGGAAAATTTTTATAAAATTCGATATAATGAGCCGTTAAAAGAATGGATTGAGGAAGGCTTTGCCCTGTCTGAACCCATTCTTTTTGTGGGAGCTACAGGGATTGCAGTGCGAAGTATTGCTCCCTTTGTAAAGGATAAGCGTATGGACAGTCCGGTACTGGTGGTGGATGAAGGTGGGCAATTTGTTATTCCGCTTTTATCCGGACATTTGGGCGGTGCCAATGAACTGGCGGGATTGCTGGCGGCAAAGCTTCAGGCAGTGCCGGTGATCACCACGGCTACAGATGTAAACGGAGTTTTTTCCGTGGATGATTTTGCAAGACGAAACGGGCTTTCACTTTTTCCAAAGGAGGGGATCCGGGAGGTCTCTTCCCGTTTATTGGAGGAAGGTCAGATTCGAATGCGAATTGCACCGGAAATCAGCTACGATAAAAATCGGGTTCCGCAAGAAATATTTCTTGTTGAATCTGTAAATGAACCCGTTGACGTGGAAATCCTACCGGATGACGGAAAGCCATCCGGCAAAGCAACCCTTACCCTTACTTTTAAACCGTATATTCTCGGAATGGGATGTAAGAAGGATACGCCTTTCATAAAGCTAGAGGGATTTTTGCAGGAAAAGCTGCAGGTACCGGTTTTAAAGGTGGCGGCCATAGCAAGTATAGATTTGAAAAAGAAAGAAGAAGGATTGCTAGCTTTGGCGGCGCAGCAGCATGTGCCCTTTTATACCTATGCGAAGGAAGAGCTTTTAACCGTAAAGGGGGATGAAGCAGAATCGGATTTTGTGCAGGCAGTGACGGGAGTGCCCAATGTGTGCGAAAAAAGTGCCCTGTATTGTGCAGGGGAGGATGGAGTATTGGTACAGAAAAAAACGGCAGAAAATGGAATGACGTTGGCAGTGGCAAAGCGAATTCCGAAGCTTAAGGAGTGGACGTAGATGAGAAAAGAGATTTGCATTGTGGGCATGGGCCCCGGTGATATTACCATGATGACAAAAGAAGCGGAAAATGCTTTGCAGGATTCGGACGTGATTGTGGGTTACACCGTATATGTGGACTTAGTTAAGAAATATTTCCCGGAAAAGGAATTTTTGACAACGCCGATGCGGGAAGAAGTGAAGAGATGTCGCCTTTGTTTTGATTTGGCAAAGGAAGGAAAAAACGTGGCTTTAATCTGTAGCGGTGATGCGGGAGTGTACGGAATGGCAGCGCCCATGTACGAACTGTTGCCGGAGTATGAGGGAGTAAGTCTTAGGGTGGTACCGGGAATCACTGCGGCAAACAGTGGAGCGGCAGTATTAGGTGCACCTTTGAATCATGATTTTTGCGTGATTAGCTTAAGTGATTTGCTGACTCCTTGGGAGCAGATTGAAAAGCGCCTGCGAGCTGCCATTGCCGGAGATTTTGCCATGGCTATTTACAATCCCGGTAGTCATACAAGAAAGGATTATTTAAAACATGCCTGTGAAATCATGCTGGATGAGGGTGCGGACAAAAACAGAGCCTGTGGCTATGTTCGTGCCATCGGCAGAGAAGGTACGAAGGCACAGGTTTGTACCCTGGAGGAATTAAAGGATAGAGAAGTGGATATGTTTACCACCGTATTTATCGGAAATTCTCAGTCTATTATGCAGGATGGAAAGCTGGTTACAAAGAGGGGTTATCAGATATGAAAAGGCTTTTGATTTTTGGCGGTACAACAGAAGGGCGACAGTTATCAGAGTGGGCAGCAGATGCGGGGATACCCTGTGAAGTTCATGTGGCAACGGAGTATGGGGAGCAGGTGATGCCGGAAAAAGACAAACTATCGGTAAAGACCGGCCGCCTGAAAAAAGAGGATATGCATCTTCTGGTGGAAAAAGGCGAATATTTGGCGGTGATAGATGCCACTCATCCCTTTGCTGTGGAAGTAACGAAAACCATTCGGGAAGCCTTGGAGGATTCTGCAATTCCCTATTTTCGCTTGTTGCGGGATGTGAACCTGGAAACAGAATCGGTGGTGGAAAGAAACGGGATTCGGTTGTACAAGGATACGGAGACATGTATCAAAGCCTTAGAGCAGACAGAGGGAAGGATTTTTCTTACAACAGGAAGCAAGGAACTTTCCAAATATTGTACGGAAAAATTAAAAGACCGTTTAGTGGTGCGGGTTTTGCCGGGAATGGAAAGCTTGCAACTTTGCTATGACAGCGGACTGTTGGGAAGCCAGATTATAGCCATGCAGGGACCGTTTTCCGTAGAGAGCAATGTGGCTCAATTTCATCAGATGCAGGCGGAGCATGTGGTAACCAAACAGGCAGGCAGAAATGGCGGCTTGCAGGAAAAAATAGAAGCGGCGAGAGCGGTTGGTGCCACAATTCATATGATTTCCTGCCCGGAGATGAATCGGGAGAATAGCTTTGATATGGAAGAAATCTGTGAAAAGCTTAGTGAACTTACCGGCAGGAAAATTCAATTTTCCCAAGGTGAAAAGAAGGAAGAAGAAAAACTTCAGGTTACCCTTGCGGGAATTGGCATGGGGGCAGAAAAGGGCATGACCCTGGAGGTGGAGCAGGCCATAAAGGAAGCGGACGTGATATTTGGCGCTTCCCGGATGCTTGGCATTTGCCCGGAACAAAAGAAGACCTATCCCTATTATCTGGCAAAAGATATTTTGCCGACTCTTACGGAAGGCTATAACAAGAAGCATATAAAGAAAGCGGTGGTACTGTTTTCCGGGGATTCCGGTTTCTATAGCGGAACGGCAAAGCTTTTGGAAAAGCTTGAGGAATTACCTTTTGTGCAGACGAGAGTTCTTCCCGGAATCGCATCCCCGGTGTATTTGGCGGCTCGTTTAGGTGTCAGCTGGCAGGATGCGGGACTTTTCAGTACCCACGGAGTGGAACGAGGGGAGTGGGAGCAACAGTTTGTCCATGCTTTTTTATATGGAAAAAAGAGCTTTTTCCTCACCTCAGGAAGCGAGGATGTTGCCAGAATGTGTAGTCTTATTCAGGAACTTGGAGGGCTTGGGAAGTCAGATCGATTTGCCTATGGGTACTGCCTTTCCTACCCGGAGGAAGAGGTTAAAGAGATTAACATAGAAATGCCGCCGAAAAAGGAGGGACTGTATGTCATGTATTTGGAAGCAGGAAATCCGAGAGAGAAAAAATTAACCCCGGGAATTCCGGATGAGCGTTTTTTACGAAGCAAGGTGCCCATGACCAAGGAGGAGGTAAGGGCGTTAACCCTGTGTAAAATGGATCTTACAGAGGAATCGGTGGTTTATGATATCGGAAGCGGAACCGGATCTGTTTCTGTGGAGGTGGCGAGAATGCATCCCACCATCCGCGTATTTTCTCTGGAAAGAAAAGAGGAAGGGGTGGAGCTTTTAAAACAAAACCTGGAAAAGTTCCATCTCCACAACGTTACTGCCATAAATGCTTTGGCACCGGAGGGATTGGAGCAGTTACCTCCGGCGGACATCGCCTTTATCGGTGGAAGTGGCGGAAAGCTGTCCGAAATAGTGGCGGCCTTATATCAAAAGAATCCCAAGATGCAGATTCTGATTACAGCAGTAACCATGGATTCCATTGTGGCAGTGGAGAAAATGCTGAAACAGTACCCCAATGCCAGGACGGAAACAGTGGAAATTCAGGCGAACCGGGTAAAACCCGTGGGAGACTATCGGATGTTAAATGCAAATAATCCGGTATTTTTATATATCCTTCGGTTAGAAGAGTAGCGAAAGGAAAACTGGTAAAAGTATGAAGCGATTTGTTCTGGCGGCGCCCAAAAGCGGTAGCGGTAAGACCACCATAACCTGCGGAATGATTGCCGCATTAAAAAAGCGAGACTTAAAGGTGCAGTCCTTTAAATGCGGCCCCGACTATATTGATCCCATGTTTCATCGAGAGGTGCTTGGGGTGCCTTCCAAAAATCTGGATTTGTTTTTTACAGACGAGGAAAAAACAAGACAGCTGTTTTACCGGGATAATCGGGCAGATATTTCCGTAATTGAAGGAGTAATGGGACTTTACGACGGATTGGGTGGCATCAGTGAAGAGGCCAGCACCTATCATTTGGCAAAAACACTGGAGGCTCCCATTATTCTTGTGGTGGACGCCCATGGAATGGGGCGTTCCCTGGTGGCGGAGCTAAAGGGATTTTTGGAATATGATACAGCTCATCTAATTCAGGGGGTAATCCTAAATAAAATAACCAAAGGTTTTTTTGAACTAATAAAGCCTGTGATTGAAAAAGAGTTGCAGCTTTCGGTTGTGGGATTTTTTCCAAAACAGGAAAATCTGGCAATTGAAAGTCGCCACTTAGGACTGACTATGCCGGGAGAACAGGAACAGCTTCTTGAAAAGGTAAATCAGGCGGCGGAGGTTTTGGAAGAATGCGTTAATCTTGAAAGCATTCTGCAGCTGATGTCAGAGGAGCCGGTAGAAAAGGAAGCAGGAAATGAGGACGCGAAATCCGGCAAAAATAAGCAACCTGTGCGGATTGCAGTTGCCCGGGATGAAGCTTTTTGTTTCTATTATGAAGATAATCTGCGTTTACTTAAAGAAGCGGGGGCGGAATTGGTCTTCTTTTCCCCCATCCATGATGAGAAGCTACCGGAAGGTACAAAGGGCTTACTGTTAGGCGGCGGTTATCCGGAGCTTTTTGCAAAAGAATTGGCGGAGAATCTTTCTATGTTAAGAAGCATAAGACAGGCCATAGAAAACGGTATTCCATCCTTGGCGGAATGCGGAGGCTTTATGTATCTGCATGAGAGTATGATGGGGGAAGACGGGAAGAACTATGAAATGGTGGGAGCAGTAAAGGGAAGCTGTGAGAAAAAGCAAAGGCTAATACGTTTTGGCTACGCCTCTTTTGAAGAAAAAAATCCCTGCTTTATGCCGCAGGGATCCTTAATCAAAGGTCATGAGTTTCATTATTATGACAGTACCGATAACGGAGCGGCGGTTAGGGCAAAAAAACCCACCGGCAACCGTAGTTGGGAAGCCTGTCATGTGGGGGAGAATCATTGGTGGGGATTTCCCCATTTATATTATGAAAGTTGTCCGGAGTTTGCACAACAGTTTGTAACGGTGTGTGGGAGCTGGAAAACGAAGAGTTTGTAAAAGGTAAGCAGGGGTGTTTCTTTAGCGAAGTGGAGTTTGGCTCTGAAAAAACGGCATAGCCATGTAGGAGCGGCTACGCCGTTTTTCTTTATCCCGGACTTTTCGGGGAAAAGGTTACATTCAACACCATATCCATTCCGTCTGCAAGTCTTTGTAATAGTTTTATGGAGGGGTTACGTGTTCCGTTTTCCAGTTTACTGATTTCTGTCTGAGCAATACCGGTTCTGGCAGAGAGTTCTCTCTGCGTAAGGTTTTGTGAAACTCTGGCATCAATCAATGCACGGATTACATTCATCTCCGGTTGAAGTGTCTCATATTCTTTTTTGAAATTCTCATCTTGTAATCGTTTTTTCTTATATTCTTCTAAGGTCATAGAAATCACCGTCCTTCTCGACTAATCCAATCATCCCGTCGCTGCTTGGCAGTTTCAATCTCTTGCCGTGGCGTTTTTTGTGTTTTTTTGACAAAACCGTTTGTAATAATGATTTTCCCCTCATAGTAAAAGAAATATAAGATTCTTACAATGCCACTGCCTTGTTTACAGCGTAATTCAAAAATACCATCTTCCAAATGTTTGGAGTAAGGCATTCGCAAATTGTTTCCGTATTCTTCCAGAATTTCCATAAGACCAACGAGTTTTGCGGTCATCTTATCATCTAGAGAATCAAGAAATTCTTCAATAGGTCTTTGTCCGTCTTTTGTCTCGTAAAATTCGATCTGGAACATGCAGACTCCTTTCTTAGAACCATTATATGAGATATATCTCATTTTGTCAACTGCTTTGCACTATATTTTCAGCGATGTTTTGTAACAAAGACCATATTGAATGCTTTTAATTATGCGGTTCCGCCTTGCTTTTTTCCGCGGATTCATGTATTATAATATCATCAATAAAAAGCGAAGGAGAATCTCTCCTTTATCTAATGGGGCAACCCATCTTTCCATTTATTTCTATGGAAGTATCAAGTTACAAAAATGAATATGCAAATGACGGTGGAGGAATTTCGCAAAAAGATACCGAACAAAAAGCGTTATATGAAAAATATATGTGTTTTGACCGGTGTTTCGTTTTTGGATAAGGAAGCGATGAAGCAGGGGGAGAAAACAAAGGACAGAAAAAACGCAAAAGACCAGGAAAAGGAAAAAGAGGAAGAAATAAAACTTTAAAAAAGATGAAAAAGCTGGTTTCCAGACTTACCAAAAACTGTAAGTCAAAGGAAGAGAAGTGTGAGAAGCTCCATGCGTGGATAACAAAGAACATTGCATACGATTATGCTGCACTTGGTAATGGCAAGAAGGAATGGGAAGCCGCCGATCCGGAACTGGTATTTCAAAGAAAGCGCGGGATTTGTTCCGGCTATGCAAGACTGGCGAGAATTCTGTATCGACTGGCGAAAATTCCCTGTGCGAATGTGATAGGATATGGTGCAGGTTCGGGAGAAATGCCGCTTAGTCATAATTATTACGCGCCTATGCCGGAGGTATTCGGCGCAGATCATGTTTCTATGTGGATAGAATAAAGCTCGATATTAAAGGACAGCTCGTACTATGTATGTATTTAGTGCGAACTGACCTTTTCTTTTTTTACAAGGGGCTACGAGAATACAGCTATTCCACATTTTTATGTAATATGCCGGAAATTAGTCTTTGTTTTTCCCTAGCTCCCAGAACGCAAGAGCGGATGCCGCTGCGACATTCAGAGAATCCACCCCTTCTGCCATGGGAATTTTCACCACGTAGTCGGCTTTGCGGATGGTTTCCTCAGAGAGACCGTGTCCTTCGCTGCCCATGATAATGGCAAGCTTTTCTGCAGATTTAAGACGTGGATCCGTGATGGAAACGCAGTCATCCGTCAACGCCATGGCGCAGGTGGTATAGCCCAGAGCGCGAAGGTCATCCACGTAGTGAGTTTGGGAATTCCAGTAAAAAAAGCGATAAGGAATCTGAAATACGCATCCCATGCTTACTCTCGCGGCGCGGCGGTACAAGGGATCGGTACAGTCATCCGTGAGGATGACCGCATCCACGGACAGAGCAGCTGCTGAGCGAAAAATAGAGCCAACGTTAGCGGGATTGTCTACGGATTCCAACACTGCGATGCGATTGCAATGCTTTAAAAGCCCTGCCGGTGGGGAGAGCATTTTTCGCCGAAGGGCGCACAAAAGTCCCCGTGTTACTGCATAGCCCGGAATGTGTCGTAAGATTTCCCTTGGCATTGCATAGATGGGAACATCCGGGTAGCGGGACAGCAGGGCGAGGATCTCCAGATCGGCCGCCGAACTCGACGTTTCCGTCGGGGACAGCGCGCCGGCATCTGCACCTGTCGCTTCCGTCAGGGACAGCGCGCCGGCACCCAGCACCTCCGCTTCCACCAGAAAACTTTCCGGCTCATAGCCTGCGGCAAGAGCCCGGGAAATGACCTTGGCACTTTCTGCAATGAAAATCCCCGGTTCCGGTTCATAGTAGTGAAAAAGCTGGGATTCGTTCAGTTGAAAATAGGGTGCAAGTCTCGCATCCATGGTATCTATAATAAGTGTATGAGTAAGCATAAACACTCCTTTCGTAGTTTTCTTGCCTTAGTATAGCATACGGGAAGCTGGTTGCAAATGAGAAAAGGCATCTCGTTTGGTTAAAATCATTTTTCCAGAAGGATTTAGCCGAGCCCTCGGTTAAAAGACCTGGCGAAAGGAGGAAATTAGCCGAATGCCAAGAAAAGCTGGCAAACCCGGCAAAATTCCGGCAAAGATAAACGCATTTTGAACAATGTATAAATATTGATACAAGAAACCGGAAACTACTTGCAAGTTTCCGGGTTTTCGTGTACAATATAACTAAGAAAAAATGACCACTATTCATTATTTTTTAAATGCCTTGTTAAAAATTGGGCAATACCTAGTAAAATGCTAAGAATTCCGGAGGTTTAAAATGGAAAAAGAAGTTCGTGTCATTGAGGTGAAACGTAGTATTTTTGAGGATAACAACAAAGATGCCGACAGACTTCGTCAGGAGTTGAAGGAGAAAAATGTATTTTTGTTAAATCTCATGTCTTCACCGGGGTCAGGAAAGACCACAACCCTGCTTGCGTTGGCAAAAGCCTTAAAGGGTCGTGTCAAAATGGGAGTTATGGAAGCTGATATAGATTCTGCAGTGGATGCAGAGACCATGCAGGAGGCGGGAGTGAAATCCATTCAGATTCACACCGGCGGAATGTGCCATTTGGATGCGGATATGACCAGACAGGGACTGTATGAGTTTGGTATGGATGATGCGGAACTCATCGTTTTGGAAAATGTGGGAAATCTGGTTTGTCCTGCAGAGTTTGATACCGGAGCGGTAAAGAACATGACAATTTTGTCTGTGCCGGAGGGAGACGACAAGCCTCAGAAGTATCCATTAATGTATGAAACCTGCGATTTGCTGGTGGTAAATAAGATTGACGTATTGCCGTATTTTGATTTTGATAAGGACAATATGGAAAAATACGCGAAGCTGAGAAATCCCAATATCGAGATTATTTATATTTCTGCCAAGACCGGGGAAGGCATTGATAAGTTGGCAAATTGGATTGAAAAAGAAACGAAAAACTGGATTGGGTAGAAAATAAAAGTATAAAAACAGGAGAAGAACAATGAGTGGAAAAGATACGAAGATACTGGCGGTTGTCGGTAAGGGTGGTGTAGGTAAGACCTCCCTGGCAGCAACCATGGTAAGGGTGTTGGTTGAAAAGTATCCGGATAAGAAGATTTTGGCCATTGATGCGGATCCGGCAGTGGGACTTTCCACCGCCTTAGGTATCGAGGTAGGAACCACGGTAGATGATATCCGTAAGGAAGTGGTGGCTACTGTGGAAGACGGAGATACGAAAACTGCAATGGAGCTTTTGGGGGAAGCCAGATACCGCATTTTTGATGCACTGGTGGAGCAGGACGGTTTTTCCTTTATTGCTATCGGAAGACCGGAAAGTGCAGGCTGCTATTGTAAGATAAACAGTTATCTGAAGGAAGTAATCAGTATTTTATCCGAGAATTTTGATTATGTGGTCATTGACGGAGAAGCGGGAATTGAGCAGATTAACCGCCGGGTTATGGAGAAGGTAACCCATCTGTTATTAATCACGGATGGCAGCAAGAAGGGCTGCCAGGTTATTAAAACCATTAAACAGGTGGCAGATGAATTGGTAATGTATGAAAAAGTGGGCGTCATCGCGAACCGGATTTTATCGGAAACAGCAAAAGAATTGCTGGATGTTGGGGACCTTCCGGTACTGAGTTATATTCCGGCGGATGCAACACTTTCTGAGTTTGATATTAAGGGCGAGAACGTTTTTTACCTGCCAGAAGACGCGGCAGTAGTAAAGGGTGTGAAAGAGGCTCTTCAAAAAATCGAACTGTTATAGAGGTATAAAATGAAACCGCTGTCTGAAGGCAGCATAACCTTACTAAGTGGGGGAACGAAAGATGAAAGACTTAAAGCATCTGTATTATTTTGAAAAATTACTGGAAGATGCAAATAATGAGCTGGTAAGACAGGCACAGAACGAAGGACGGCGTTGTATCGCTACGGTATGCGAAAACGTTCCGGAACCGCTTTTAAATTTGCCAGGAGTTTTTAGCACAAGACTTCGTGCACCGCGAACCGGTTCCATGGAAATGGGTACCTATTATCTTACCAGTTTTTTGTGTGAGTACACCAGAGCGCTTCTTGAGCGCGCCATTGAGGGCGGCTACAACTTTGTGGATGCCATCATTACGCCGGACGGCTGTTCTATGTTAAATCGTTGTATCGAGAATATGGAGCTTTTAAAGACTTTTAAGAAAGAGCACGTATTTTTTGAGTACATGGAAATTCCCATGAAGGCAGATGACAATGGTTTGAATTTGTACGTGTTACAGTGTAAAAACCACATTTTGACACCCTTAAAGGAAAAATTCGGTATTGATGTTTCCGATGCCGCTCTTCGTAAGGCTGTGGAGGAACACAATAGAATTTGTGAGTTGATTCGGGCGTTAGGAGAGTTCCGTAAGGAAGATAATCCCCGGATTACCGGTTATGAGTTCCACATTTTAACCATGGCCACCTATGTGGCGCCAAAGGATCTTTTAATTGAGAAACTGGAGGAGACTTTAGAGGAAGTACGAAACCGAAAGCCGGATGAAAAGAAGAAATACCGGGCAAGAGTGGTACTGGTGGGTTCCGAAGTGGATGATGTGGACGTGGTGAAGCTGATTGAGGAATCCGGAGCATACGTGTGCGCAGACCGGTTCTGCTACGGCTCCTTCCCGGGAAGAGATCCCATTGTTTTGAAGGATGATGAAGATATACTTACTCAGATTTGTGAGCAGTATATGATGCGGGGTCAGTGTGCCCGTTATATGAATCAGGAAAAAATTCAAGCCAGACGTTCTTATGTGAATGATCTTGCAAAAGAATATAAGGCAGACGGTATCATCTATGAGCAGATGAAGTTCTGCGACCCTTGGGCTTACGAGCGTATGGTCGGATCCCATGTGTTGCGTGAGGATTATGACTATCCTGTTTTATCTGTTGACCGTCCTTACGCCCTTGGTATTTCCGGCCAGCTGCGTACCCGTGTGCAGGCCTTTGTGGAAAGTGTGGAAATCAAGAAGATACAGGGGGGTAAGCAGAATGGGTAAAGAGATTGGAAGTGTAAAATTAGGTTCCCTGTATACCAACAGAAAAGTGCGAAAATGCAGGGAGTGGCGTGGTTTTAAAGATACTTTTTACGACTACACCAGATGGCTTAAGATTATGGGAATCTTAAGCAAATTCATTATCAAACCAAGAAATATTAAAGCCTTTTTCCGCTATCGTTGGATGGCCAATTATCTGGCGGCGCCCATGATGGTGGATCGTCATACCCAGGGCTTGCGTGGACCGCAGCTTCGTATTATGCATACGGAATTTGACCTGGTTATGGATGATGTGGCAAAACTTTTGGATAAGATTTTTAAGGGAGACCGTCGTATCGGAAATGATAAGGAGTTTTCCAAAAGGGTGGTTCTGGTAGACGAGAACGAAATGACAGCTGTGATGATGGGATTTCCTACTTTGCTGGCATTAAGTCGTGAGACACCGGCGGTATATGTATCGGTTTTATTGAATCAGTTTGCTGCCTGCCACTACATTGATGTGGCGCAGGAATACGGACTTCCCGGAGATGTATGCCCCATGCCCGAGGCAGAAGCCGGCGTTTCCATTGATGATGATTTCCCGGTTTTGGGTGCCTGTGCGGTGCAGTGTAATACCACCTGCGACGGTTCTTTAATGGGAAACGGTGTTATTTCCAAACGTCTGGAATTGGAAGACGGAATTCCCTGTTTTCAGTTGGCAGCGCCTCTTCGTCATCGTGAGGATGACGTGCAGGAGTATGCGGCACAGGAAATCCGGAATTGTATCGCTTTTATTGAAAAACATACCGGTGCAAAATGGGATTGGGATTACTATTTTACTTGTGCAAAGCGGGTAAACGAATCTACCCGTCACCGTATGGAATGGTTGGAAATGAACAAGACCGACTATCCGCAGGTTATTGGATCCAACCTGGCATTATATACGGAAACCAACTACATGGCAATCTGCGGTAAAGACCAGAACTTTGTGGAAGCAGACCGCAAGATTACAGCCTTGGCGGAGGAAGCCTACAAAAAGAAGAATCCGGTGGTAAAAGAGGTTCGCCACCGTGCTATTGTCTGGGGTGTACAGTCCCATTTTTACATGGACTTCTTATTATGGCTGCAAAACTGCTGGGGCATTCTGCCATTGACAGATATGTTATCCATGGTCAGCACCAAGATGCTTTCCGAGGATGACAAGGAGCAGGCTATTTATGATATGGCATGGCTGACAGAAAACATGATTATGCGTAACCGTACCCACGGTGGTTATAAGGTTTTACTGGATGAACTGTGGGAGTTCTGCGAAGAATTTAATGCGGATACGGTTATTTTGTGGGAGCACATGGCATGTAAAGCCCTGGTTGGTATGCATGGTCAGTTTGAGGAAAAAGCAAGAGAAAAAGGAATTCATTTAATCTGGGTTGGTCATGATTTGTTTGATCCCCGTGTGGTTTCCCGTCAGGAAATCAGGGATCAGATTAACCGCTATATGAGAACCGTGTTCCGTGAGGAACCGGTGGACCCATCTTTGGAAGTTTTGACGGATGAACATTCCTGGTAATAGAAAATGAGGAGGAAACAAGATGAAGTATTATGGAGGGTGTGATTCGGGAAGTACCTACACCAAATGCGTAATCATTGATGAAAATGGAAAAATGGTGGCAGATGTTACCCTCAGAAGCCGCATCAATGCAGTGTTAAGTTGTGAGGATGCACTAGAGCAGGCAGTGGCACAGGTGCCGGATTTGAATTCCCCAAAGGATCTTACCTATCTGGTAGGAACCGGTTACGGAAGAAACAAGGTACCGTTTGCAGATGAAAACATTTCCGAAATCAGCTGTCACGCCATGGGCGTTCACGTAGCGGACCCCAATGTAAAAGCTATTATCGACATTGGCGGACAGGACGTAAAGGGTATTGCCGTAGACAGCGACGGAACGGTTTTAAACTTTGCCATGAACGATAAGTGTGCCGCAGGAACCGGACGGTTTTTCGAGGCTATGGCAAGAGCCTTTGAAATGGAACTTTCTGAGTTTTCCAGATTGTCCCTGCAGGCGAAAAACGTGATTCCAATTACCGCTCAATGTACGGTTTTTGCGGAGTCCGAGGTTATTTCCCTGGTGGGAGAGGGCAAGCCTATGGATGAAATTGCAGCGGGAATTGAACTGTCTGTTGCAAAGCGTTGCTTTGTTATGAGCAAAAAAGCGGGAGCGGTGGACCACATCACCTTGACCGGTGGCTGTGCCAAGAATGAAGGCTTGAAAGAAGCCATTGAGAAGGTGTTAAACTTAAAAGTGATTAACCTTCCAATCGATCCTCAGTTAATGGGAGCCCTTGGAGCCGCTGAGTTTGCAAGACAGAAAGCAGGTGCTTAATATGGCAATCTGGTTAAAGGTTCTTTTGATCATAGGGATTGTGATTGTGGCATTTTTCGTGCTGACCTTTGCAGTTTACATGCTCAACTTGGACATGAAGCTCACCGCGAAATTAGAGCCGCTTTTTGTAAAGCATTACGACAAGATCAAGAGGGATAAGCATTTATAACATGAAATTATATGATGAAGTAATCAAGGAGTGCTGCCAACTGCTGACCGGGGAAAAAGCGAAAGATTTGCAGGTATCAGAAGGTATCTGGCCCAAGGTAGATGACCGCAGCATGATTTTACGAAGTGATATGGCTTATGAGCTTGGAAGCGGAAACCTTCCGGCCATCGGTATGACGCTGATTACGGACTCCGAGGAATACGCAGGAAAAAACGGTCTTCATCTTATGGGAGAGGATCTTCCGGATATTTCCGCAGATCGGGGATTTGCCCGCATTGCGATTTTGCGTATGGAGCCCGGCATTTTGAAAGAGGGAGATGCGCTTTATAAGGCAATCCGGGATTTGGAATACACCCGGTATCATTTTTACCCGGAAGGGTTTATGATGCGGGTTTCTGCCAGCAAAGCCAAAGAAACCGTCCGTGTTTCCAAGGAGGCGTTGCAAAAAGGCCTTACCTTTGAAAAAACGGGAAGCCAAATGATTGAGGCATTTCTAAGTCATCCGGGAGTGAAAGCGGTTGACCTGACCTATGTAACGGATTCGGATTTTGCTTTTGGCAAATTACAGGCGTTGCAGAAACAGGCAGAGGCAATTACCAAAGCCATCGATCACATTGGAAACGGAGCCATTATGGATTGTGTTGCCTGCAACCTGCAGGAAGTGTGCAATGAAGTGGAAGGCTTACGGGAATTACATTTTTCTCACTAGAAGTGGGAGAGGACGCAGAAGCGTAAAATAAGGTTATTATTGTAAATTTTACATAAGAAAATATAAGGAGAGTAAAAGATATGGCATTTGATATGGAAAAGTACAACCAGTGGCCGGCGAATCACAAGAAGGATAACCCGCCGAATCCGAAGATTGTTGCCCTGGGTAAGAAAATCACTGACGTAGCGGGACACATGCTGCACGGTGTAAAGGTTGAGGACCCGGAGTACTGGGGACTTGCCGAAATTATTTCTGAGGAGCAGGCGGACATTGCTCTGAAAATGAAAAAGAGAACACCGTACACCTTTAAGGAAATGTGTAGCTTATGCGGAATTTCCAAAGAAGGAGAGGAAGCATTTCAGAAGCAGTTGGATGAAATGAGCTATATCGGACTTTTGGAGTATGACTATGGTTATCATTATGACCACAATGGTCGTACCCATGAGCAGACTGAGCGTCGCTATATTTTACCGATGTTCGTTCCGGGTTCTGCGGAGCTTTTCAACATGGAAGAGTTACCGGACAGAAGTAACCCACGTCTTGCAAACCATCCGGATGTGGCAGCTTTCTTTGAGCGTATGACCTATTTACCGTTAGCAGGTGTAACCCAGATGGTTCCTCCGGGAGGAGCCGGAATCGGTATGCATGTTATTCCGGTTGAAAAAGCCATTTCCATGGAGAATACCTCCGTTGATTTAGAGCACTTATCCTATTGGTTAAAGAAATACGAAGGACACATCGGTGTTGGACGCTGCTCCTGCCGTGCTTCCCGTAAAGCCATTGGAGAAGGTGTGGCAGATGACGATTTTGGCTGGTGTATCGGTGTAGGTGATTTTGCCGATTACTGCCGTGAAACCGGAAAAGGTCACGACATTACCTACGAAGAGGCAATGGCGATTTTACAGCGTGCCGAGGAAAACGGTTTTGTACATCAGATTACCAACATTGATGGTGAAAATAAAATTTTCGGTATTTGTAACTGTAATGTCAACATTTGTAATGCTCTCCGTACTTCACAGTTATTCAATACACCGAACATGTCCCGTTCCGCTTATGTGGCACACGTAGATGCAGAAAAATGTGTTGCCTGCGGACGTTGTGTGGAATATTGCCCGGCAGGTGCTACCAGACTTGGACAGAAGCTTTGCTTAAAAGACGGAAGCAAGGTAAAATATCCGAAACAGGAATTACCGGATGCAACCAAGTGGGGCGAGGATAAATGGGATCCGGATTATCGTGATAACAACCGTATTAACAGCCACAAAACCGGTACTGCACCATGTAAGACCGCTTGTCCGGCACACATTGCGGTACAGGGTTACTTAAAGATGGCTTCCCAGGGAAGATATACTGACGCTTTAGCGCTCATTAAGAAACAGAATCCATTCCCGGCAGTTTGCGGACGTATCTGTAACCGTCGTTGTGAGGATGCATGTACCAGAGGAACCATTGACCAGGCAGTTGCTATTGATGCAGTAAAGAAATTTATTGCAGAAAGAGATTTGAACGCAGAAACCCGTTATATTCCGAAAAAAGTTGTTCCTGCAAGTATCCATATGGATCACTTTGATGAGAAGATTGCCATTATCGGTGGAGGTCCGGCAGGTCTTTCTGCAGCCTTCTACTTAGCGGAAAAAGGCTACTTCCCAACTGTTTTCGAGAAAAACGAAATGGCCGGCGGTATGCTTCGTTACGGAATTCCTTCCTACAAATTAGAGAAGGATGTTATCGAGGCAGAAATCGATGTTATGCGTGAAATGGGTGTTGAAATCAAGACCGGCGTAGAAGTTGGAAAAGATATTACGTTAGATGAACTTCGTAAACAGGGCTACAAGGCATTTTACATTGCCATCGGATGTAGCGCAGGACGTCGTCCGGGCATCCCGGGGGATGATGCGGAAGGCACCTTTACTGCAATTGATTACTTACACGATGCCAATACCGGAAAGACACACTACGAAGGAAAAGTAGTTGTTGTGGGTGGTGGTAACGTTGCTATCGATGCTTCCCGTGTATCTGCAAGAAGCGGGGCAGCAGAAGTAACCCAGCTTTGTCTGGAATCCGAAAAAGAAATGCCCGCAAGTGATGAAGAAATTCGCGAGGCAGGAGAAGATGGTGTAACCATTAAGTGCGGATGGGGACCGAAGGAAGTTCTTACCAAGGACGGCAAGGTGACCGGAATCGTATTTAAGAAATGTCTCTCTGTGAAGAATGCGGAAGGACGTTTCGCTCCGACCTATGATGAGAACGAAACCATCACCATCGAGTGCAATCGTGTTATTTTTGCAGTTGGTCAGAGAAGCGTATGGGGCGACCTTGTAAAGAATGAAAAGGTTTCCTTCAACGGACCTGCCATTGTTGCAGACAAATTAACCTTCCAGACCGAGCAGCCGGATATCTTCGTAGGTGGAGATGTTTACACCGGACCGAAGTTCGCTATCGACGCTATTGCAGCAGGACATTATGCAGCAGAGTCCTTACACCGCTATGTACACAACGGACATATGACCATCGGACGTAACCGTTGGGAGTTCAACGAACTTGACAAGGACAACATTCTGGTAGAAAGCTACGACAATTCCTCCCGTCAGATTGAGGGAATGAACAAGCAGGTACCGGAGAAATCCTTTAAGGATGCACACCTTACCTTCACGGAGGAGCAGGTTCGTAAAGAGACTGCCCGCTGCTTAGGCTGTGGTGCCACCATCATTGATGAGAATAAGTGTATCGGTTGTGGTGTATGTACCACCAAGTGTGAATTTGATGCAATCACCTTACATCGTGATCATCCGGAGTGCTCCAAGATGACACCGGCAGAAGATAAGCTGAAACACATTTTGCCATACCAGATTAAGCGTGTGGGCAAGATTATTACACATAGAAAGTAAACATAATAATCGTCCTTCCATGCTGCCATCGCCGGAGCGCTTGCGCTCCGGCGACTGGTAGCACGGACGGACGATTACAACGTTACGTTTTATGTTTAGAATGAAAAGGATATAGAAATGCATGAGTTAGGGGTAGTATTTTACGTCGTGAAGGACGTAAAAAACGTGGCAGAGGAAAATAACGTGGAGAAAGTCAATTCCGTTACCCTCCAGATTGGCGAGGTTTCCGGTATTATTCATGATTATCTGATTGATTGCTGGAACTGGGCTAGGAAAAAGGAGCCGGTAATGGAAGAGGCTGAGATGTTCATTGAACAGATCGACGCCGTTACCTTCTGCGAAGATTGTAAGAAAGAATACGGAACCGTGGAACATGGTAAAACCTGCCCCCATTGCGGCAGTGAAAATACCTACCTGGTTCGGGGAAATGAGTTCCTAATCAAAGAGATTGAAGTCGTTTAACAAATTAGGGGGCTGTCGCACTAAATAATTAGTGCGAGGTCCCTTTTTATCCGGCTCGTAAATTTTCATAGTCGTTTAATGGAGTCTTCGACATAGAAGGTGTGCCGGCAACGACTGAGGGGGTGAAATCATAGCAGCATACTAATAGGTTATACATAAATGCCTCGTATGAATAGAAAATACCATCTGTAACATCCAAAATTAGCCTGGTGAGTAGAAAAAGAAACCAGGCTAACAAAAACGGATAGCCTGTGGAGGAGAAATGCTTACGAGGCAAACAAGCACCATTGCTTGAGAGCAAAATTGTGTCCTGAGGCTAACAGAAATGATAGCCCACGGAGCAAAATTTATTGTGAGGCTATGTGAACGTTTGGAAAAACAATAGCCTGGGGAGAAGAAATCCTCATGGGGCTAACGGATAGCGTTTGACCGGCAGGGAACCAGGTCAAACGCTATTCATCCATCTTTTCCGGGTCAAAGTCCCGCAGGGTCAGGCGCAATGCTGCAAAAGTCAGAGCCTGTTTCTGACTGGACTGGGGAAGGGGCCGTAAATAAGGCAGCAGGACAGAACTAATCGAAGATTCAGCCCCTTAGGTTTGAGAGGCTGTTGCACAGACTTTTATCGTTATGGTTTTCGTAACTGCATTATAATAGGCGTTGCCGGAATCTTTTACTTTAATCTTATAGATGCCGACTTTTGTTCCTTTCTTTACAGTAACAATTCCTGTTGAGGTAATCTTGAATACTTTTTTGGATTTCGTATTCGCTGCCTTATAGGTTATCTTGCCGATAGAATTTTTGACCGTAATCTTGAACCTCTTCGTTTGTTTCTTTAATGCGGATGCTTTGAAGGATTTCGCTTTTGGAGTGACAGTGAAGGTATTCTTCTCTATAGCAAAAAGATTCTCTAAGGTATCATAGGTATCGTAGTAGAGGTCATATAAACCAAGACATACATCCATCCCGATATTGGTGGAGAAAGCCTTAGCCGCAACTGTTTCCCAAGAACCGTATTTATCATACAAAGATTCTGGAGTAGGACCGTTTTCATTGCCGTATTTAGCCAGATTGCTTTGTTTTGTCTGATCGAGCGTGCCCGCGTCGGCGGCCTCTTCAAGGCGGATTTCATTTCGCTTTTCTGAAAGTTTTCTAGCAATATTCTCTATGGAGGCTCCACGTTTTTTCATGGATTGTAAAATAGACATTAGTTCTGTTTCCACGCGTTGATGATAGTCCATACGCTCCTTTTTGGCCTGTTCAACGAGCACACTGTTAGTCCAGTCATTCTGAGCAAACGCTCCTAGCCTAGTGGATGCTGGATTAGGAGAAAATCCATACACTGCGCCAGGGTCTTCGATTACATCTTCCGTAACTCTCGTATCATCCAATGGATTGTGTGTGTAAGTAAACTCAGCTGCATGTACATGGATACAAAATGACAATACAAGCAGTATACTTACAGCGAATGAAATGAATTTTTTGGTATGCGTTCTCATTGCGATACACCTCCTATAATACTTTCTTGCAAGCATTATAGCATATTTTTGGGATTTCTTATGCAAAAAGTTGTGAAATAAGTAGGAATAGGTTTCTTGACAAGAAGCTTTGGGCGAATTTAATTTTTCCGGTGATTAGTTTTGGAGCGTTTGCTTTCGTGGTTTCGGTAGTTTATGCTCATAGGGTATATGTACAAGAAATTGGTTCATAGACTTGATAAATTTGAGAAAAGATTTGCAGGTTTACCGTTTTTAATTATCTCATATTACATTTTAATTTAGTCAAGTGTTTTGTAAATGACCAAATTAAAAAGCTTGACGACTGTATTAAACTGGAGTACAATTAAGAAGTGTTAATTATGTCATGTGAACGATATATGACTAAGTTAAAAGTTGAATGAGGTAATTGAATGAGAAATTATAATTACAGAGATAAATGGCAAAAGCTGTTGACTCCGGAAATTGTAAAGAAGCTAACTCTAATTAGTGAATACAAAGGTGAGCAAAGACTTTTTATTGAAACTCACAAAGATGAGTTAAAAGAACTTGTTGAGATTGCTAAGATTCAGAGTACAGAGGCTTCTAATAGAATAGAGGGTATTTTTACAGTAGATGATCGATTGAAGAATCTGGTTCAAGAGAAAACAACTCCGCGAAACAGGGATGAATCTGAGATTGCTGGATATCGTGATGTGTTAAATACAATCCATGAGAACTACGATTATATACCGATAAATGCAAATTACTTTCTTCAATTACATCGTGACTTATATAAGTTTGTTGGTAACGTTGATGGCGGCGTATTTAAGACTGGAGATAATATCATCCAGGAAGAAGATGATAAGGGGAATAAGAAAGTACGATTTCGTCCTGTTCCTGCATGGGAGACAGCAGAGTCTATAGATGCACTTTGTGAAGCGTTCCGAGATGCAAAAGGTGAAGTGGATCCTTTGATTTTAAATGCTATGTTTATCCTGGATTTTTTGTGTATCCATCCATTTAATGATGGAAATGGACGCATGAGCAGATTGTTGACACTTTTGCTTCTGTATCAGTCTGATTATATTGTTGGAAAGTATATCAGTATAGAGAAGATTATAGAAGAGTCTAAAGAAACGTACTACGAAGTTCTTCAGGATAGTTCATTAAACTGGCATGAAAATGAGAATGATTATAAGCCGTTTGTTAACTATATGCTTGGAGTTATAGTAAATGCTTATAAAGAGTTCGAGTCCAGAGTAGAGCTTGTTACAAATCCGAATCTGTCAAAGTCGGATCGGATTCGTGAGATTATAAAAAATCACATCGGAACGATTACAAAGTCAGAACTTTTGGAAATGAATCCTGATATAAGTGATACAACGGTTCAGAGAACACTGGCAGAACTTCTAAAGAATAATGAAATTAAGAAAATCGGCGGAGGCCGTTATACGAAATACACATGGAATGTGGAGGATTAATAAATGATTACGGGTGAATTAAAGAATAAAATCGATGGACTTTGGGATGTGTTTGCTGCAGGTGGTTTGGTAAACCCATTAGAAGTAATCGAGCAGATTACATATCTTATGTTTATCAGGGATTTAGATGATGTAGATAATAAGCGTGAAAAAGAAAGTGCAATGCTTGGACTTTCTTATCACAGCATCTTTGAAGGTGAAGTAAAGATTGGAGATCGCTCTATTGAAGGAACACAGCTTAAGTGGTCAGTGTTTCATGACTTTCCGGCAGGAAGAATGTATACGGTTATGCAGGAATGGGTTTTTCCATTTATTAAAGGACTCCATAGTGATAAGAATAGTGCATATTCTAAGTATATGGATGATGCAATTTTTAAACTTCCAACACCACTTCTCTTATCAAAGGTAGTAGATTCTTTGGATGAGATTTATGAAATTATGAACTCCACACAGTCATCTGATGTACGTGGTGATGTATATGAGTATTTGCTTAATAAGATTGCATCTGCCGGAAGAAATGGTCAGTTTAGAACCCCTCGTCACATTATCCGTATGATGGTTGAGATGGTAGATCCAAAGGCAGATGATGTGATCTGTGATCCCGCTTGTGGTACTTCGGGATTCCTTGTTTCAGCTGCGGAATATTTAAAGGAAACAAAGAAAGAAGAAATCTTCTTTGATAAAGATAAAAAAGAACATTATATGAATTCCATGTTTAATGGCTTTGATATGGATCGAACTATGCTTCGTATCGGTGCTATGAACATGATGACACATGGAATTGATAATCCGTTTATCGAGTATCGTGATAGTTTGTCAGATCAGAATGCAGATCATGACAAGTATTCATTGATTCTTGCAAATCCACCTTTTAAAGGTAGTTTGGATGCAGATGCTGTTTCCGGAGATTTGCTTAAGGTATGTAAGACAAAAAAGACAGAGCTTTTATTCTTGACGCTCTTCCTTCGTATGTTAAAAGTTGGTGGAAGGTGTGCATGTATCGTTCCGGATGGTGTCCTTTTTGGTTCATCCAAAGCGCATAAGGATATACGTAAGCAGATAGTTGAAGAGAACCGATTAGAGGCCGTGATTTCTATGCCTTCCGGTGTGTTCAAACCATATGCCGGAGTATCTACTGCAATTCTTATCTTTACAAAAACAGGTCATGGTGGAACTGATAATGTATGGTTTTATAATATGACTGCTGATGGTTACAGCTTGGATGATAAACGTACACCGGTTAGTGAGAATGATATTCCGGATATTATTGAACGCTTCAAGAACCTGAATAAGGAAGCAGATAGAAAGCGTACGGATAAGTCGTTTATGGTTCCGAAGCAGGATATCGTAGATAACGATTACGATCTTTCGATTAACAAATACAAAGAAGTAGAATATCAGAAGGTTGAGTATCCTCCAACATCTGAAATCATGGCGAATATTCGTGAGATTGAGATGGAAATTGGCAAAGAAATGGATGAGCTGGAGAAAATGCTGAATATCTAAAATGGAGGAATGTACATGGCCGATAAGATTCAATTATACGAGGATCAGCCTATTCGGACAGCGTGGGTTGAAGACGAAGAAGAATGGTATTTTTCGATTGTGGATGTGGTTGGGGCGTTAACAGAACAAACTGATTACCAAAAGGCAAGAAAATACTGGAATAAACTAAAACAGAGACTTTCTGAAGAGGGAAGTCAACTGGTGACAAATTGTCACCAGTTGAAAATGACGGCGCAGGATGGTAAGAAAAGACTTACTGATGTAGCTAATACAGAGCAACTCCTGCGTTTGATTCAGTCAATTCCTTCAAAAAAAGCGGAACCTTTTAAAATGTGGCTAGCTCAGGTAGGACGCGAACGAATTGAGGAAACGATTGACCCGGAATTAACGATTGATAGAGCTTTGGAAACATATGCAAAACTAGGTTATGATGCAGATTGGATCAATCAGAGATTACAAACGATTCGAGCACGAAAAGAATTGACAGATCAGTGGAAATCTCATGGCGTTGAGCAAGGAAAAGAGTTTGCGATTCTTACAGATGAGGTCACAAGAGCGTGGTCTGGTATGTCGACGAGACAGTATAAGAATCTGAAAGGTCTCAAAAAAGAGAATTTGCGGGATAACATGAGTACGCTGGAGTTGGCGTTAAATATGTTAGCTGAGGCAACAACTACAGAGCTCACAAAAGCTTCGAATCCAATTGGTTTAAGCGAGAATCGGAAGGTGGCGCAAGAAGGTGGAACGATTGCCGGCAATGCCAGAAAAGAGATTGAAGAACGAACAGGTCAGCCGGTGATTACTTCTCAGAATGCAAAACAACTTCAGAATCTGGTGACGGGATTAATTGAAGGTGTAGTGGTTGAAGAGGACGATAAAGAATGAAAGGATAATCTCAGCAAATTGAGATTTGTAGGGATGATAGATGAAATATAAACTTGGAGATATTTGTGAAATTGTATCTGGAAGCACGCCCAAAACAAGCGTTGAAGAGTATTGGGATGGAGATATTAAATGGATTACTCCAGCAGAGCTTACAGATGATTCATACATTATTGATGATACTGCAAGAAAATTGACTGAATTAGGTGTAAAGAAAACTGGCCTTACTCCTTTTCCGGCGGGAACAGTAATTTTGTCGTCCAGAGCCCCTATAGGAAAAGTAGCAATTGCTGGTTGTGAAATGTATTGTAATCAAGGATTTAAGAACCTTATTTGTTCCGACAAGATAAATAATAAGTATCTTTACTGGTTCTTGAAAGGGAATACAGTATTTTTAAATTCTTTGGGAAGAGGCGCTACTTTCAAGGAAATATCAAAAGGCATAGTAGGCAATATTGAAATAAATGTTCCTGATGTAGCAGATCAGGAAAAGGCTGTTGTTAACCTTGAAAAGCTTAGTGAAATAATAAAGCTACGGAAGAGTGAACTAGAGGGATTTGACAACCTCATCAAAGCCCGATTTGTCGAGTTCTTTGGCGACCCAAAGATAAATGAAAAAAACTGGAAAACTGGCGTAGTGTCTGATTTTTATGAAGTAAAAGGTGGAAAGCGTATTCCAAAGGGAATGGGATATGCGGATGGTATTACAATACACCCTTATCTGAGAGCAACAGACATGAAAAATGAAACCATTCTAGATGATGATATACATTATATAAGCGACGAGGTTTTTGAAAAGATTAAACGATATACCGTTAAAGGTGGAGATATTTACCTCACAAATGTAGGTGTAAATTTAGGCATGGCAGGAGTTATTCCTGATAAATATGACGGAGCAAATCTTACAGAAAATGCTGTAAAACTCGTGCCTAAATCTGAAATAGTTTTGGATGGATTGTTTCTGGCACATTACATTAATTCGCCTGGAATTCAGGACTATATTAATGAAAGAAAAATGTCTGTCGGCGTGCCCAAGTTAGCAATTTTTAGAATTGAAACAATGCCTTTGATTCTTCCGCCTATGGATTTGCAAATTCAGTTTATTAATTTTTGTAAACAAGTCGACAAATCAAAAGTTGCCGTGGAGAAGGCTTTGGATGAAACACAGACTCTCTTTGATAGTTTGATGCAAGAATATTTCGGGTAGGAGAAAAAATGATGAAACCATATGAAAAACTAAAAGCTTTAACTGATGAAATTGATGTGTTGATAACGCATGGTGTTTCTAATTCGGATCCTGAATTTATTAAGTGGCAGAAGAAGGCAGAGCGTTTTTTGAAATCTCATTATCATGAAGGTGATGAATACAAAGATTTTATCAATATTTCCTTTGGATTGCATGTTTTGACTTTGGACACACCGCACAGTTCTTGGGTGGAAGCTTGTGCAGATGGCTTAAGAAAAGCCAAAGCTATTTTTGAAGTATATTTGGAGGAATTGCAAAACAGTGATGATGATAAAGAGATGACCAAAGTGTCAGATAAAAAGATATCAAACAATAATAATAAAGTTTTTGTTGTACATGGGCATGATGGTGAATTGCGTCAATCAATAGCAAGAACGTTGGAAAGACAAGGGATTGAACCAATCATTTTGGCTGAACAGGCTAATTTAGGCGCTACTATTATAGAAAAATTTGAAAGATACAGTGATGTGAGCGCTGCTATTTGCTTATTTACGGATGATGATTTAGGTAAAGCGAACAAAGAAGATAATTTGAAACATAGAGCACGTCAAAATGTTGTTTTTGAGGCAGGATACTTCATAGGCAAGCTTGGAAGAGAAAATGTTGTGCTGTTAGCTAACAGTAATATTGAGATGCCAAGTGATTTATCCGGAGTAGTATATACGAATAATTCTATCTGGGAGATGCAAGTCTTAAAGGAATTGAGAGAAATGGGGTTTCTTGTGGATTTAAATAAGGTATTGTAGCTATAGAATGAGTTACGAACAGCCGCTACATTGACGGCTATACCTTGGAAGAATCTGAAATGTTTTCTGCAGGTGGTAAAGATGATGTTGAAAAGAATGTTTCTGTAATACTTAAAAAAACGATAGGGCTAAGAAAAAAGTTGCAGTGCAGAAAGACTTGGATGAGGCTCAATTATTATTTGATAGTTTGAGGCAAGATTATTTTGGATAAATAAAGTGGTTGCAGGGATGCTGGTAAAGAAAGGATTACCAGTATGGAAGAAAAGATTGTAACTATTTTAAACGAGATGTCGGAGTATCTTTCAATTGCACAAATGAAGAAGCTTCAGGAAGTTATGTTGGATGCTTTTTCAGGAAAAATTGAAAAACGAAAACAAATTTCAAATCGAGAATATTTGAGAATGTTCTTAACGGCAAAGACAATAGAAGGTTGTTCAAATCGTACGATTCAATACTATCGAGTGACGATTGAGAAAATGCTAATGATTATAGATCAACCAATTCGCAAGATTACTACGGAGGATATGAGAAGTTACATGTCGCAATATCAAGAATGGAATGGATGTAGCAAGGTGACGGTTGATAATGTTCGTCGAAATATATCCAGTTTCTTTTCATGGCTTGAAGAAGAAAATTATATTCTAAAAAGTCCAATGCGCCGGATTCATAAGATTAAAACGAATCAACAGGTGAAAGAAATAATTACAGATGAGGACATAGAGAGGCTTCGTGATAGTTGTAGTTGTAAGAGGGATCTTGCGATGATTGATTTGCTTTATTCTACTGGTATTCGTGTTGGCGAACTTGTGAATCTGAATATTTCTGATGTGGATTTTGAAGCTAGAGAGTGTGTTGTTTTTGGAAAGGGTGGCAAAGAGCGGAAGGTGTATTTTGATGCTAAATCAAAGCTACATTTACAAGCATACCTATCTAGTCGTGTAGATGATAATGAGGCACTATTTGTAACGTTAGATGCTCCACATGACAGGCTGAAAATAAGCGGTGTAGAAATAAGAATGCGTTCTTTGGGGCGAAGTAATAATATGACAAGGATTCATCCGCATAAGTTTAGACGTACAATGGCTACGAGAGCAATTGATAAGGGGATGCCGATTGAACAGGTACAAAAGATATTAGGACACTCACAAATAGATACAACGATGCAATATGCGATGGTAAATCAGAGTAATGTGAAGTCGTCGCATCAGAAATATATATCCTAGCAAATTAAATTGAGATTTGTAGGGATGATAGATGGAATACATAAAGCTTTCAGAAGTATGTGATGTAAGGGATGGTACACATGATTCTCCTAAATATGTAGAGGAGGGTTATCCCCTTGTTACTTCAAAAAATATAGTTGATGGAGAGTTGGATTTATCCGTAGTCAACTACATATGTCAGGAAGACTATGACAAAATAAATATAAGATCAAAAGTAGATGTTGGAGATATTATTATGCCTATGATAGGTACAATAGGAAATCCATATGTTGTGAAAGGGTCTTGTGATTTTGCTATTAAAAATGTAGCACTAATAAAGTTTCCGAATGAAAATATTAACAACAAGTTTGTGTGGTATTTTTTAATTAGTCCGGCATTTGGTAGATATATTGCAGAAAAGAATAAAGGTGGAACTCAAAAATTTATATCGTTAAGGGATATAAGAAATATTCTGATTCCAGAGATTACTATTGATGAGCAAAACGAGATAGTTAAAAAACTGGATACTGTATATTCGATTATTGAATACAGAAAAAATGAGATTTCAATGTTGGATGAACTTATCAAAGCCCGATTTGTCGAGCTCTTTGGCTCGATAAGCAATAACAAGTTTGGTTATGAAGTAATGACTTTGCAGGATGTTTGTGAGCCCATCAAAGATGGCACTCATCAGACACCAACATATACGGAGGATACCATTAATGGATATAAGTTTTTGTCATCAAAAGATGTTACTTCTGGTAGGGTCGACTGGAATCATTTGAAGTATATTCCTGAAGAATTGCACAATGAGCTATATAAAAGAATTAGCCCAAGTAAAGGCGATATTTTGCTTGCAAAAAACGGAACAACAGGAGTTGCAGCAATAGTTGATAGAGATGAGGTTTTTGACATTTATGTAAGTTTGGCTCTTCTTCGTCCATTAGGTATGGTGACATCAGAGTATCTGTGTGCTGCAGTTAATTCTATTGAAACGAAACATCAATTTGATAGTAGCCTGAAGGGAATCGGAGTTCCTAATCTGCATTTGGGAGAAATCAAAAAGACAAAGATAGTTGTTCCTCCGATTGAGGCACAGGAAAAGTTTGCAGACTTCGTTAAACAAGTCGACAAATCAAAAGTTGTCGCTTTAAAAGCAGCATAAATGGAGAGAGTATGGGTATTGTAGAAAAGGCTCCTAAGAAGATTGTTTGGAGAGCTATTGAATATTACAAACAGAATAAAGTTCTTGAAGTACATGAGAATGGGAAAGATTGCTATTCTGCAATTGTAGCCGGTAGTGGAAAGACGAAATATGATGTTTTTATAGATGAGAAACATCCGAAGAAATGTACGTGTACATGCCCATTTGCAAAGGAAAATGATGTAATATGTAAACATATGGTTGCAACTTTCTTCTCAGTTAACCCGGATTATATAGCGGATTTTGAAGAAGATGAGCGAAGATACTTTGAAGATAAAGATTATCGTTGGCAAAAGGATAAGGAAAGATTAAAAGCTTTTGCTAGAAAAATGTCGAAAGAAGAATTGGTCGACGAACTTGCTGAATGCTGGTTAGAGCTGGAAGTATATCGTCGTAGAGATACATAGAACTCTAAAGGGGTGGTTATATGACAACAAATTTTGATTATTTAAAAGAAGAGCCAAAATTTAAGAGATTTGCTGATGTAGCGATTTCTGCAGAGAGAATTATTCTGATGGATCCAGAAGCAAGTATCATTAATAGCCGTCGTGCTATGGAGTTTGCTTTGAAATGGATGTATTCCGTGGACAAGGAACTTGAGATGCCATATCAGGACAATCTGCAGAGTTTAATGAACGCAGAAGAATATCGTCAGATTATTGGACCGGATTTGTGGAAGAGAATGGATTTCATCCGTAGATGCGGGAATAATGTTGCTCATAGTGGTAAGAGGCTGGGGCGAGATGAAGCGATGCTTTGCTTGGAGAATCTCTTTATCTATCTGGATTATATTGCATATTGCTATTCAGATTTATATGCAGAGCGTGCCTTTGATCCAAATCTTATTACAGAAAGAGTAAAGAAAGCAAAGGAAAACCGTGAACAGGCGGAAGCTACAAAAGTTGAACTCCAGAAGGAAATTGAAAGCTCTGCACAAAAGGATATTGATTTACAGAAGCTTCGTGATGAGAATGAGTCTCTCAAAGAGGCTTTATCCGCGCGTCGTGCAGAGAAGCAGCAGACCTATGTTCCGAAACCTCTTGATTTATCAGAGTATAAGACCAGAAAGATTTATATAGATTCCATGCTTATTGATGCAGGATGGACGGAAGGTAAGGATTGGATCAATGAGGTAGAACTACCTGGTATGCCAAATAAATCCGAAGTTGGATTTGCGGATTATGTTCTTTATGACGATGCTCATAAGCCGCTTGCTGTCATCGAAGCAAAAAGAACCTGTGTAGATGTAGCGAAAGGGCGTCAGCAGGCAAAACTATATGCAGATATTTTAGAAAAAGAGTACGGAAGAAGACCGGTAGTTTTTCTTACAAACGGTTTTGAAACTCGTATTGTAGATAATCAGTATCCAGAGAGAAAAGTAGCCGAAATATATTCCAAACGTGATTTGGAGAAACTGTATAATCTCCAGTCTATGAGAACCAGTTTGAATCATATATCGGTGGATAAAAACATAGCAGGTCGTTATTATCAGGAAGGTGCAATAAAGGCCGTTTGTGATGCTTTTGATAAGAAGAATCGTAGAAAAGCATTGCTGGTTATGGCTACTGGTTCAGGAAAGACCAGAACGGTTATTGCATTATGTAAGGTGTTGTTAGATGCAGGATGGGTAAAGAATATTCTTTTTTTGGCAGATCGAAATTCATTGGTTACTCAGGCAAAGAGAAGTTTTGTGAATTTACTGCCTGATTTATCATGCACGAATCTATGTGAGGAAAAGGATAATTATAATTCTCACTGTGTATTTTCAACCTATCAGACGATGATGGGATGCATCGATTCGGTAAAAGATGAGGCTGGCAAGCTTTTTACGAGTGGACATTTTGACCTTGTCATTTGCGATGAAGCACATAGATCTATCTACAACAAATACAAGGATATTTTTACATATTTTGATGCACCACTTGTTGGATTAACTGCGACACCAAAGGATGAAATCGATAAGAATACGTATTCTGTGTTTGAACTTGAAAATGGTGTTCCTACTTATGGATATGATTTAGCACAGGCAGTAAAAGACGGATATTTAGTAGATTACATGTCTGTAGAAACAAAACTGAAATTCATAGAGCAGGGTATTAGTTACGCAGAGCTTACGGAAGAAGAGAAAGAAATCTACGAAAATACATTTGAAGATGAAAACGGAGAACTTCCGGAGAAGATAAACTCTTCTGCCTTAAATACCTGGCTGTTCAATGAGGATACTATTCGTCAGGTGCTTCATATCGTAATGAGAGATGCGTTGAAGATTAATTATGGCGAGAAGATCGGAAAGACTATTATCTTTGCCAAGAACCATGCGCATGCAGAAAAGATTTTGGAAGTGTTTAATAAAGAATATCCAAATCTTGCCAATGGAGCAAATGGTCAGGCTTTTGCGAAGGTTATCGATAATTATATGACTTATGCCCAGAGTGCAATCGATGAGTTTTCTGATGCGAAGAAGATGCCTCAGATTGCAATATCAGTAGATATGTTGGATACAGGTATTGATGTGCCGGAAGTTTTAAACCTTGTATTTTTTAAGAAGGTTATGAGTAAAGCCAAGTTTTGGCAGATGATTGGCCGTGGTACAAGACTTTGTCCGGGACTTGTAGATGGAGAAGATAAGAACAAGTTCTATATCTTCGATTTTTGCGGAAATTTTGAATTCTTCCGAATGGGAGAAGGTCGTCCAACAGCTAATATGATTGCCCTACAAGGAGCGGTATTTAATCTGGAATTCCAGATTGCCTATAAGCTTCAGGATATTAATTATCAGGTGGATCGATTGATTGCGTATCGTAATCAGTTGGTTCAAATGATGACAGGAAAAGTGAAAGAATTAAATCGCGAAAACTTTGCGGTTCGTCAGCATATTAAGTATGTGGATTTATATTCCTCTGAGAGTAATTACCAGGCACTTTCGTATGAGGATACATTATTAGTTCGTGAAGAATTGGCTCCGTTGATTTTGCCGGATAGTGATGAGGCTTCAGCGGTTCGTTTTGATGCATTGATGTATGGATTAGAATTAGCACAGCTTGCGGGGAAAAAGTATGGCCGGTTGAAATCAGATTTGTTTGATAAGGTTGGTGGAATAGCGACTGTTGCAAATATTCCGGAGATTCAGGTGCAGAAAGAGTTAATTGAGAAAATCCTTAATACCGATTATGTAGAACGTGCAGGAATCGAAGATTTTGAACATATCAGAGACAGTTTGCGTAATCTGATGAAGTATTTACCTCATCGAAAGGTTCGTTATGACACAGATTTTTCGGATGATATTTTGGATACACAGTGGAATGAATCTGAACTTGAAAATGATGAGTTGAAGAATTATAAGGCGAAAGCAGAATATTATATTCGTCAGCACCAGGATAATATTGTTATTGCGAAGCTTCGTACAAATCAGCCACTTACTCATTTTGATGTTGAATCTTTGGAAGAAATCCTTTGGAAAGAAGTGGGAACCAAGGAAGATTACGAGAAGGAGTATGGTCAGAAGCCATTGGGTGAGTTTGTTCGTAGTATCGTTGGAATGGATATGAATGCTGCTAAGGAAGCTTTTTCGGAGTTTCTCGACAATACAAGTCTGGATAGCAGACAAATATATTTCGTAAACCAGATAGTAGAATACATTGTACATAATGGTATGATGACAGACCTTTCTGTGCTTCAGGAATCACCGTTTACAGATCAGGGAAGTGTGGTGGATATCTTTACAGATATTTCAGTATGGACGGCGATAAGGAAAGTTATAGAGAGAATTAACGCGAATGCGGTGGCGTAATGTTTGTTATTTTGTAAGCGCTTCATAGTGCGTACCTACTGCGTCAACTGAGTTTTCTATACACCTAAGGAGGAGAGTTTAATGGCAAAGGCAGGTAGAGGACAGATTAGACGCGACTCCAAACGAAGAGTTCTTCGTCCGGGAGAAAGCATTAGAGCCGATGAAAATAATAAAAACTATTGCAATTTTTTGTTTTTTGAATATACTATATGCAACAGAGTTGCCCGAAGTCTTTTTGGCATTGGGGACCAAGCTGAGACTTGTGCTCAGCTTTTTTACGTTAAGAAGAGATTTTATGGATTTTCAATTGCTAAATGTACGGAGACTCCGTATAATCAGCATTATGATGAGAATAATTTCTATAACAAAAAGGGGTACAGAGAAGTTATGGAAAATTTCAGCAGGGAGAAAAATTATTATAAAGATAGCTTGATTGTGAAACATCATAAAATGAAATATTCTAGTAAAATGCCATTGTGGGTTATTGTGGAATTAATGTCTTTTTCTAATATGTCTAAATTATACAGCGCTATGTATTATTCAGAAAAAGATGCCATTGCTCATGAAATTCCTGAAGACCATTTTATAAATATTGGAAAATTGACTAATACAAAAATATTTTCTACCGAAGAGATAAAAGGTATCAAATTTTCAATTGGGTATATTTCACATTAAATTGATGAGGAGATGATTTAGTGATTTCAAAGGTTGTATTTGAAATAAAAAATAGTATTAGAAGTTGGAGTGATCAGGAGATTTCATTTTCTGCAAAAGATATAAAGAATGTTTCCATGATTATAAAGGATACAAGGTGTGAATTAGTTGTAGACGGAAATAATGAAGATGACAATTTACAATATATTATTTTGATATGGGAATTGCTAGTTTGGGAAGATGGTTATTTTTACAAACCAATTAGTTATTTTGTTGATGGTGTTGAAAAAACGATAGATAGTCTCGTAACCATCAATTGTCGTACTACTGATACAAAATGGATTTCGAGTGCTATTTTATTATGTAGAAATCAAAGGCAAATAAATGAGAAGATTGTCGAAAAATATAGGAATATCAGATATTTAGATAGAAAAGGACAATCAATGAATGCGTCTATGCTTTCTTCTTTCTTTTATCTGATTTCAGAATCGTATTCTAGTATCAATTTGGAGCATAGATTAGTTTTGTTAATGCACATTTGTGATGGCTTTGCAATCAAGTATTGTAATGGTAGTAGCAGTAATAATTCTGGAAATATAAATATAATTCTTAGAAAGATAGATGCAAATAAATATAAGCAGGGAGCAGCACTTCTTGGAGTTTCATCTTCTAGGGCAATTAATGCATTGGGAGATACAAGAAATGAGCTGACGCATTATATTTATAAACCTGGAAGTTTAGGTTCGTTTATAAATAACCCTGATACAGAGACTGATAATATGGTGAATTTGTATGCATTTTATGTTTTGGAGATTGCATTACGAATAGCTGTGTTAGAGGTAATCGGAGTAAATGTTTCTGACGATGTCAAGAATTATGTAATGGATGAGCACTTAGATTGGATAAAGTTAGAGAAGCATCTTGATGAAGATTGTGTACTTCCCATGAATGTTTTTCGGCAGATGATTGAGAAACTTCAAAATCAAGAACAAAATTCTTAGTAGTAAGCCTTTTCGCTTTACTACCACAAAAAGGGGCTGTCGCTCGTGTGAACCGCTCCCCGTCAAGTAGACAATCGAAAAATATAAAATTTCTGCCATCAGATTTTGGTCTGGTGGCAGTTTTTATGCTGCCAGATATTGTTCATGTTTCTCC
>SVEZ01000024.1 GCA_015057115.1 Lachnospiraceae bacterium
GTTCAATTATCAAGGTTCTGTGCTGACTTTCGAAGCTTTACTGCTTCGTGCCGCAACTCGTATATAATATCATATCTCGTCGCTTCTGTCAAGCACTTTTTAAATTTATTTTTGATGACTTTCTTTGTCATCTCTCACCGTTTGCGCTCGGCTCACGGTGAGTTATATATTACCATCTTTTTTCCGTCCTGTCAACGCTTACTTGCAACTTTTTTATTTTTCGACACTTTCCATTTTTTCACTTTTATAACAGAAAATAAGAAGCAAGGTAAATGATACCATTATTTTCATATAAGAATGACAGATACGGGCTTTCCTCTATCTGCCGGAAGATAATGCCGCAACTATCCTCTAGGCACAGTGCTGTTAGTACAATACACGCAATCCAAAGTAACAATAGTCCATGTACCAGTCCTGCCGCTGCTCCTAATAGCTGATTGGTTCCATGTAACACCGGAAGCTTCGTTACCAAATCCAACGCGCCCTCCACAAAGTTCAAAAGCAGCCAGACAATAATCAAGCTGCCTACAAAAGCTATAACGCACAGTATCCACATTGCCATCGCTTCGCCTGTGCGCTTTTTCAGCCCCTCAGCCAGCTTATTCTTTGTCAGTTCGCCGGTTATGGCTTTTACCGCTGTGGGAAGAGCCGGCTCTTCTTTATCAAGCTTTTCTTCCTTCTCTTTTTCTTTTTTATCGTTGTCTTTCTTTTCCAACGCCTCCACGCAACGCTCCGTCAGTTTGTCATAAAGGGTCGTGTTTTTCAAAAGCGCCTCTTTTACATACGGTGTAATGGCACTAACCAACGCAATGCTTATAATAACTGCCACCAGACTGTATGCCATTTTGACAAATCCCTTCCGGTAGCCAAGAATCATAAACAACGCAAATACAGCCAGCACACCTATACTCAACCAGTTCAACTTCTACCTCCTACTATTTCAATTGAATTTTCTGCATCTTGTTCTCATAAATCAGGTAGTATTCTTTTCCTTTTTGACCCTGTGTCATCTTCAAAACCGGTTCCTCAAAGTCGCCCTTAAATTTCACGGTTCCGTCCATGGTATAGATGCGAGCATGCTCTCCCTGCAAAAGCAACACCTCATTGTCTCCCATTATACGTATAGTGGTATAATCCTGCTGATACTGTTTTTCCATTATCTGCTTTCCTCTGCAGTCATAAATCATCAGGTTATGGGTCATTTGTTTCTCGGTTTCTTCATTATAGGTTAATCCCATATATTGATCACTGAAGATTAAGGAACGGATATCTTTCGGAATCCGTACCACCCTTGTTTCCTCCGGCTTCTGGTTACCCTTATAGAAATATATCTTTCTTTCCGCTACTGCCACTGCGTGACTTTCATCAAAAAATACGATTCGAGGAATCAGCTGATTCTCGTAGGTATAGCTTTTTACCAGGTTGTCGATTTCGTTTTGTCCTACTGCCCCAAAATTATAGAAATTTACAGTAGTGTCCGCCTGACCATTATTTACATTGACCAACGAGATACCAAGCTTTAATGCATCTTCCGATAGGCTCATGGCAATGGGATATCCGCTGTTTTCGATGTGCATCTCTCCCTGCACCAGCTTAGTTCCGCCGGGTTCGTACATATTGACATAATAAGAGTCTTTTCTCTGGGTTAAAACTGCAATGGTTCCTTGTTTTGCCACTTCCACCGCCCGTAATTCGCCTGCGGTTTCAATTCTGCCCGCCAAGCCTTTTGTATCAAGAACATAGACTTCCCGTCCTTTTCTGGAACCTATGGCAACATATTCTTCGCAAATATCCACCATAGGAGAATTAATCTCATAACTTTGGTTCCATATCAGGCTTCCGTCAATGTTGGTTAAAATGGCACCGTTTTTACTAACCTTCAGCAACTTACCGTCAAAATCATAAAATTCCGACTCGCTGACACCCTCCGTTGCCTGCTCCGACTTCACTTCATAATCACTATAGGTTTTATATTTTGTAAAGGTTAACCAGGCTCCTGCTCCCAATATCGCTAAAAGCAATAGCGGCAGTATAACCCTTAGTATCCCTCTTCGTCTGCGCTTTCTACTCTCCTGTATTTCTTCTTCGCTGCTTTCCAAAACCTGAAAGCTGCGCTTTTTCATCTCACTCATGGTATATCCTCTTTCGTTATAAAACTTATCCTTATCTATTTTACATACTACTCACCGGAAAGGTCAAGGTGCAATTGGTCTTCTACCATAGTCATTACGTCATCCATTTCATGAACCTGCCGATAACCTGCCACAATTCCGACAGAAAGCAGAAACATTCCCAAAAGCGCTAACACGCACATAGTATAGGCCAAAGAGCTTCCTGCCTTTGACTGTACCCGGGATTTTGTTCTGGTTTCTTTCATCTGATGGCTGTTCATATACTCCCGATATCGCATTACCACCCGCTCATCACTTTTCTGCTCCGCTTTTAAATCCTCCTCCAATTGCTGCTCTTCCCGTTTTAGCAGGATATATGCCCGCATTTTAGGATTTTTCTCATAATAAATATAATAACCCGGCAGCTTAAGCATACGCCCTTGTCTTCTGGCAAAAAAGCTTTCCTCACCGTTTTCTTCATTTCTGCAGAAAAACACCATGTCCGCACCGGAAAAGTCTTTTTCATGCAACACCTGAATCCGCTCATAAACCCCCGGCTCCGCTTCCTCCGGAATCGGCATATACCACCCCACAATCTCCTGCTTATCAAAACTTTGGTGAAGTTCCTGATACACATAATTCCACACTCGTTTGGAAATAGAAAGCTCCCCATTCGCTTCCAACCCCGGGCAAGCAATGGCGCCGGTTATATATATGTAAAAGTTCCCCTCTGAAAAAACGCTTTTACCAGTAAGAATTGCCGCCTCACTCTTTTTCTCCCCCCGCAAATAGGTATACACATAATCTTCTATGTATATCTGCATATCCTCCGGGACGATACCCACAGTCCGCTTGTTTTTCGGTTCCATCCATTCCATAGTATTCCTCCTCATAGTTTTCTACTATTCAGAATACGTGATGTCCCCTGCGGTATTTGACGATTTTTGTTTGTCGCTTTTCCATAATTACGACAAAAAAATCGGGACATATCCATAAAAAGGACACGTCCCGATGTCGTTCGACAAGTTTCAGTACTATTTTACAAAAGCAGCAACCTTCTTTGCAATGCTTTCACTGTCAAGTCCGTATTTCTTAATAAGTTCTACTGCCGGACCGGATTCTCCGAAGGTATCATTGACTCCGATCTTCATGGTTCTGGTTGGCGCCTGTTCGGATAACACATCGCAAACAGCGCTTCCCAATCCACCGATAACAGAATGCTCTTCCACTGTTACCACCTTACCGGTCTTCTTTGCAGATTCTACCACAAGTTTCTCATCCAGAGGTTTGATAGTATGAATGTTGATTACTTCTGCATCAATTCCCTCTTTTGCCAGAATTTCTGCAGCTTGTAAACTTTCGCCTACGCAAAGACCTGTAGCGATGATGGTTACATCCTTACCTTCACGAAGAGTGATTCCTTTTCCAAGTTCAAATTTGTAGGTTGCTTCATCGTTGAACACCGGAATTGCAAGACGTCCAAAACGCATATATACCGGACCCACATGCTCATAAGCCGCTTTTACTGCTGCACGAGCCTCCACATCATCTGCCGGGTTAATAACCACCATTCCCGGAATAGTACGCATCAAGGCAATATCCTCGTTACACTGGTGGGTTGCTCCATCCTCACCTACGGAAATACCCGCATGGCTCGCACCGATTTTAACATTTAAGTGGGGATAACCAATGGAGTTACGCACCTGCTCAAAGGCACGTCCTGCTGCAAACATAGCAAAGGAGCTGGCAAAAGGTACTTTTCCGCAGGTAGAAAGTCCTGCTGCAATACCCATCATATTACCTTCTGCGATTCCACAATCAATGTGGCGCTCCGGAAATTCTTTCATAAAAATAGATGTCTTGGTTGCTCCTGCAAGATCCGCATCCAAAACGACAACGTTATCATGAGCTTTTCCAAGCTCTACCAGTGCATTTCCATAGCTTTCTCTGGTTGCAATCTTCTTCACATCTGCCATTATGCTTCACCTGCTTTCTTTAAATCTTCTAAAGCAATCGCCAGTTCTTCATCGTTTGGCGCTTTTCCGTGCCAGCCTGCTTTTCCTTCCATGAAGGATACGCCCTTACCTTTTACGGTTTTGGCGATAATGGCAGTCGGCTGTCCCTTTGTATTCTTTGCCTCTTCCATTGCCTTACGAATCTCATCAAAGTTGTGTCCGTCAATATTGATTACATGGAAATTGAAGGCTTTTAACTTCTCATCAATAGGATATGGAGAACATACATCTTTAATATCTCCGTCAATCTGTAAACCATTGTTGTCTACAATAAGAACCAGGTTGTCCAGCTTACGGGCTGCCGCAAACATGGCTGCCTCCCAAATCTGACCTTCCTGAATTTCTCCGTCTCCTGCCAATGCATAGACACGGTAGTTTTTGTTATCCATTTTTCCTGCAAGGGCCATTCCCACTGCTGTAGAGAATCCCTGGCCTAAAGAACCGCTGGACATATCCACACCCGGTGTATGTTTCAAATCCGGATGTCCCTGTAAAAAGGATCCCACATGACGAAGGTTTAAAAGCTCCTCCTTCGGGAAAAATCCTTTCTGCGCCAAGGTGGCATAAAGTGCTGGTGCACAATGACCTTTTGATAGTACGAAGCGGTCACGCTCTTCTTTCTTTGGATTTGCAGGATCAATGTTCATCTCTTCAAAATAGAGATAGGTCATGATGTCTGCACAAGAAAGGGATCCACCCGGATGTCCGGATTTGGCACTGTGTACGGCCGTTACAATCCCTTTACGAATCTCATTCGCTGTACTTTTAAGCTCCTGATTCGTCATGATGTTTCCTCCTTTAAATCTTATAACTCCTATAATTCTGTTCGTCCCTCCAAGGCACGAAGCAAAGTTACTTCATCAATGTATTCCAGGTCACCGCCTACCGGCACACCACTGGCTATACGGCTAACCTTAATTCCGGTGGGTTTAATCAGCTTACTGATGTACATGGCTGTGGTCTCGCCTTCCAGACTGGAGTTGGTTGCGATAATCACTTCCTTCACATCTTCCTTTGTCAGACGGCTCATCAACTCTTTTAACCGGATTTCATTAGGACCGATTCCCAGCATAGGAGAAATCGCTCCATGCAACACGTGGTATACCCCTTCATATTTTCCGGTCTTTTCGTAGGCCGTTAAATCCCGCGGTGTTTCCACCACCATGATAGTCTGGTGATCTCTGGCCTTGTTTCTGCAAATCGGGCATACATCCGTATCCGTCAGGGTAAAACAGTCCTGACAATATTTAATATTGTGGCGAGCATCTGTCAATGCCCCTGCCAGCTCATCCACCTGATCTTCCGGCATATTCAAAATATGAAACGCCAATCGCTGGGCAGATTTCGCTCCGATTCCCGGTAAACGGGAAAGCTCTTCAATCAGTTTACTGATTTGCTTGCTGTAATAATCCATGGTCTCCTCCCACTAGAACGGGAATCCGCCACCTAATCCGCCGGTAATCGCAGACATGGACTGCTGGGATATATCATCAATCTTGCGCAGCCCTTCATTTACTGCTGCCACAATCAAATCCTCCAGCATCTCAATATCATCCGGATCCACTACTTCTTCGGATAATTTCACCTTGGTAATCTCTTTTTTACCGGAAACAGTTACCTCTACCGCGCCACCGCCTGCAGTAGCCGTTACTTCTGTTTCCTCAAGCTGCTTGGTTGCCTCTTCCATCTGACGCTGCATCTTCTGTGCCTGCTTCATCAGATTGTTCATGTTTCCCGGCATTCCTCCCGGAAATCCACCTCTTTTTGCCATAATAGCCTCCTATTCCTCTTCTATGGTTACTTCCATGTTGATTAGTTTCTCTAAATCTACAAAAGACTCTTCATAGGGTCTGTTGGTATCATTAAATGCAATCTCAATATCCATATCCTTGCCCACACGCTGAGCAATCAAATTCTTCAATTCCTCTAATGCCTCGTTATCCTGATAATACATATAGCCCAGTTCATCCGAAAAAACAATCTGCAACTTATCGTTGGTCAGATTCAACCGTGCCAACTGCAAATACCCTCTCGCAAGACCACTGGGGACCTCCGAAATGATGGATCGGAAATTGGATGCCACCTGCTTAATATCCTCCGGCACCGCCTTGGGAAGCTCTGCCCGTTTTAATGCCGGACGAGGAGCTGCATCCATCGCCTCTTTTACCGCTTCCGGCCCCTTTGCTTCAATTGCACTGATGGGATGGCCGTTTACCAGCGTCTCCTCTATCTGATTCAACCGGTCAATAATGGCTTCCATATTCTGTTCCATTTGCGGACGGCACATTTTGATAAAAGCGACTTCCACCAGTATTCTCTTCTGTCCGGAATATTTTAAATTATTGGACAGCTCCGACAAAATCCGGATGTAGCGAATGATACGGTTGGAACCGATATCCTGAGAGATTTCTTTTAACTCCTGCACTTTATCCGGAGACATGTCCAGCACATCCTCCATGTTATCTGCATTCTTTATAAGTAACAGATTTCGCATATACCATGTGAAATCCACTATAAACTGACCAAGATCCCGTCCCTGCATCACTACATCTTTGACGATTACCAGTACTTCATCTACGTTTCTTTCTTCGATTGCCTTAAAAAGACGGGTAAAAACGTCGGTATCAACAGCTCCGAGAACCTCCAGCACATTCTCCAGAGTGACCTCCTGATTCATGTAGAAAGCCATACACTGATCCAGCAAACTTAAAGCATCACGCATGGAACCGTCTGCAGCCCTTGCTATATAGGATAATGCCGGGTCGGTTACACTGGCTCCTTCCGCATCCAACAGCTCTTTCATACGCTCTTTAATGGTATCTATAGTAATACGGTGAAAATCGTACTGCTGGCAACGAGACAACACCGTAATGGGAATCTTGTGTTTCTCTGTGGTCGCCAAAATAAAAATCACGTAAGAAGGCGGCTCCTCCAGAGTCTTTAACAACGCATTAAACGCGGAGGTAGACAGCATGTGTACCTCGTCGATAATGTATACTTTAAAACGTCCCTCGGTAGGGGCGTATGACACTTGCTCTATAATATTGCGGATATTCTCAACACTGTTGTTACTTGCCGCATCGATTTCAATAACATTCATGGAAATCTCGCCGGCAATGGCCTTACAGGTGGGGCACTCACCACAAGGACCGCCATCCACCGGATGCTCACAGTTTACCGCCTTGGCAAAAATCTTGGCAACCGTGGTTTTACCGGTACCTCTGGTTCCGCAAAAAAGATAAGCATGTCCAATCCGGTCTGCCTTCACCTGATTTCGAAGGGTAGTCACAATATGCTCCTGCCCTTTTACCGCTTCGTATTCTGATGGTCGAAATTTACGGTATAATGCTGTATATGACATCCTTTCCTCCTGCTTATCTACAAAACTTCATAATCCATTACATTATAGACTATTTTCCTCTCTATAGCAACAAAATACTTGCCTTCAACATGAAAATCCTATATACTATATATTGTTGTGGAGACGTATCGAAGTGGTCATAACGAGGCTGACTCGAAATCAGTTTGTCGGTGTTTAGCCGGCACGGGGGTTCGAATCCCTTCGTCTCCGCTTTTGCCCTCGGGTTTCCCGGGGGCAATTTTTTAAAAAAATAATTCAAAAAAGCAGGCTCCGTACGGCGCCTGCTTTTTTTGCATTTTCTATTACTCAATCTTAAACTTATCTACCTCACTGTAAAGGGCATCGGATACACTGCTACTTTTTTGTGCCTGCAACTCTATATCATGCATATTGGTAACCATGCAAGATGTTTTTTCGGAGATATTGTGGAGATTAGATGCCGTTTCCTCTATGGTTCGGTTAATATCCTCCGTAGACTGTTTCATATACTCTACGTTGGAATGAATTTCATCTCCCACATTGGAAAAGCCCTGTACCATAGTTCCCAGTTCTGTGGTACGCTCTGCATAACGGTTACTTCTTTCCCGAAGCTGATCGTATCCGCTTAATGCAGTATCCCCCATAAAATCAAGCATTTCTCTTGCTTCTTCCACCAAAGCATTAACACTGCTTACCACTTCTGCAGAAATGTTCTGAATCTGGGATGCCGCCAGGGCAGAATCATCTGCCAGCTTTCCGATTTCTTCCGCAACAACCGCAAAACCTCTGCCCGCTTCTCCGGCACGGGCCGCCTCAATACTGGCATTTAATGACAAAAGATTGGTCTGGGAGGTGATACTTAAAATATTTTCTGTAAGCACATTAATTTGCTCCACAGCCTTGGCTCTTTCTATTCTTTCCGCAAGCTGTTCCTCCATGGTACCAATGCGCTCTTTTACTTCTGTGCTCTTCTCCTCTGCCCATTTTCCGTTTTCACTGGCGCTGTCCCGGATTTCATCCGAAATTTTCACTCCGGCGCGGATGTCTTTTACCATTTCATCCACTGCATCCGTAATAACGCTCATACTCTCGTTGAACTGATTCATCACCTTTGATGTATTGTTCATGGATTCGCTGATTTCCTCAATGGTATTGGATATTTCCGTCGAAGAAACCTCCACTTCATCAATGTGGGCAGCAACCGTCCGGGAAGCAATCTTTAGTTCATTGGAATTGTGAGATATACTACGCATAATATTTCTCATAAGCGCCAGTAACCGATTTACATTTCCCGCTATGGTTTCCATCTCGTCGCCGGTATGAATATCAATATCTTTTGTCAGGTCGCCGTTACCCGTGGTTAAATCCACTACTTTGTCATTCAATCTGGCAAACCCGGTTTTCAGTGCTTTTCCAAGAATAAGTAAAATAACTACACCAAACAAAAGAATAATGCCACAGATTGCAAAAATAGTTTTTGCAATATAGCTATCTGCTTCTTTTATCTGATCGGCACTGATATCAACACCTACCAGTCCCACAATAGAACTACCGGAATAAATAGGGCTGTATGCCGTAAGGTGAACCGCTCCCCGTCAAGTAGACAATCGAAAAAATATAAAATTTCTGCCATCAGATTTTGGTCTGGTGGCAGTTTT
>SVEZ01000010.1 GCA_015057115.1 Lachnospiraceae bacterium
TTAAAAATTTTCTCTTAGAATCTTTTCAAGGTTGTCTCACTGTTCAATTATCAAGGTTCTGTGCTGACTTTCGAAGCATTCCACTTCCGTGTCGCAACTTCTATATGTTACCATATCTTAGTCGCTTTGTCAACAACTTTTTTATTTTATTTTTTGTCGTTATCTGAAACATTCTGTAACGCTGTTTCAGCGACGTGTTATATATTACCACGATAACACGCCGCTGTCAACAGATTTTTTTAATATTTTTAAGGGGTTTTTGACTTAACTTTGTTTAGCTACTTTGTCCTTTTTCGGCTTAACCATGGTATTAACGCCTTCAACTGCCAATACCAGTGACAGAATCATGAGAAGGATTCCGAAGATAACCTGTACCCATGGTCCCCAGTCAGCCTGACCTGCTGTAATAACAGCAATCTGATCCTTTGTATTCAGTGCTAAAGATGCAATTGTTACAAACAGCATGAATACCATCGGAATCAACACCATCTTGTTGTTCTTACCAACATTTGCTAACCAAGCTGCTACTGCTAACAAACCGATAGCGGCTAACAACTGGTTTGCGGAACCGAAGAGTGCCCAGATTTTTACGTAACCGTTTACACCAAGTGCAACACCCGGAATAACGGTAATCAGAGTTGCTACATATGGATTACATAAGAATTTCTTGTATCCTGCTACGTTCTCCATAGTCTCACCCTTAGTAGAATCAATCCAGAACTCCTGGAACATAAATCTTGCAAGTCTGGTTGCTGTATCCAGAGATGTAAGACAGAATGCGGAATATGTCAATACTAATAAAGTATATAAAATACTATATGTACCCGGAATTGCATCATCAATCATGTGTGCAATACCACCGCCAAAGATAGCGGTTGCACCGGTTAATGCGGTATCCGGATGTGCTGCATTATAAGAATATGCATAAGCAATTGCACAAATGGTCATGATTGCAAGTACACACTCTAAAAGCATTCCACCGTAAGCAATCGGTTTTGCATCTTTTTCTTTATTTAACTGTTTACTTGTAGTTCCGGAAGATACCAGTGAATGGAATCCGGAAATCGCTCCACAGGCAATTGTTGTAAACAATACCGGGAATACATAGGATGTAGAATCCTTAGACTGAATCAGCGCAAGACTGTCCAGTGATGGATGGGATACTACAACTGCAATAAATGCCAGCGCCAACATTGCATATAATAAGAAGCTGGACAGATAATCACGAGGCTGTAATAAAATCCATACCGGTGTTACGGAAGCTATTGTAATATAAATACCAACGATTACCATCCAGGTTGTCTGTGAAAAATAGATTGGATGGAAGTTGATTCCAACTGCAATGATTGCTGCAATTGCTACTACACCAATAAAGGAAGAAAGAAGCATTGGTGCATTTTTTCTGTATACGCAGAATCCAAATACAATAGCGATTAAAATAAACAGGAAAGAAACCATTGCTACCTGTGCATTTGCTTCGGAAGCTGCCTTATCCAATACACCGTCTACATAGGTTGCACCAAAGGTAGTTGCAACGATAGATGAGAAAGCAGCAACTACAAGAATCAGTGTCAGATAAGCGAAAATGATAAATAATTTCTTTGCTCTGCTAGACATATTTACGGCAATGATTTCTCCAATGGATTTTCCATCATGTCGTACGGATGCGATTAACGCTCCAAAATCATGCACACCACCAAAGAAAATTCCACCGATGAGAATCCATAAAGTACATGCCAGCCAGCCGAAGCCCATTGCCGCAGCACTGATAGGTCCTGTAATCGGACCGGCTCCTGCGATGGAGGAAAAGTGATGTCCCATTAAGACCGGAGCCTTTGCAGGAACATAGTCCACGCCATCTTCCATGGTATGTGCCGGTGTTGCTTTATCACCTACTCCGACACCCCACTGGTCGCAAAGCCACTTGCCGTAGAACAGGTAGCCTGCCAGAAGAACGGCACACCCAATAATTAGTAATACTAATCCATTCATAAACATTCTCCTTACCGCCTTTTAGGCTAATTTTATATTCGCTCTTCGCTTTATATGAGAAATGAGCTCCTTTATAAATTTCACCGTTGCTCTGGAATACCGGTTTCCTGTGACCTTTTCTTCCTGCAAGTTCACCGTCACGGTATGCATTTCCATCCAGCCCTTCAGTGAAAAATTAAAGTTCTTGTAAACCCTACACTTCTTAAAGCATTTCTCTGCCTCTTTACTTACATTCTCTGACAACACAACTGCCACCAAACGGGTGCACATATGCTGACGCTTCATATTCACCCTATCCAATTCAATAAGCGGCAATCCCACTTCCTGAGTATAGCGAATAATCTTCTCCGCCATCTCCTTTGTAAACTGGTGAGCATGAAAAATAAAAACATATTCATCCGATTCTGCCGTCCACATGCTGAACTCTTTGAAAACAACACATTGTGACTCCATCAGATGAAAATGGGCTTTTGCCACCAACGGCAAATCGCCGCCTTCTTCCGGGCTCTCCACCCTCTCAATGTCATAACAATTCTGATATCCCTTCAACAAATCATCCAAAAACTCTCTATACGCTAACATAGCACCCTCACTTGTCCGACATATAACACTTGTCATACAACTACGATACCAAAAATACACACTACTGTCAACATTTATTCATATTTTTCTGACAATTTGTGGAAACTGCAAAAAAACTCCCAATTATTTTTGGGAGTTTTTGTTTTGTCATTTATTTTTTGATAGATGACCTATTTAAAGATAACGCGTTCATACCATGTCGCAAATGGATACTCATGGCATGCTTGGCACCCACAGCATCCCGTTTACAAATAAAGTCCAGAATAATACGATGGTCATGTATACTGTAATAATCCAAGTCTGCCACCCTGTCATATACGTGCATGGCCTCTTCAATGGCATCATCTATCACAGGTAAAAGTTGGAGTAAAAATTCATTATGAGCCGCCATAACTATGGCATGATGAAATAACTGCGCCAATTCAATATGTTCTTCTCCATTTTCAATAGCTGCATCCAGCAGCTTCTGAATCCGAACAATCTCCTGAATCTCCTTTTCCGTGGCACGTTCACAGGCAAACGCCGCCATTTCCGGTTCAAAAATCAAACGCGCTTCATACAGATCCTTTAACTCTTTTTCCACTTCCGCAAGTTGCACAAACTCATAAGCGTTCACCGGAACCTCGCTGGCCACAAAAGTGCCTTTTCCGCGGCTTACTTTTAAAAACCCTTGCCCTTCCAGCACTTTAATTGCCTCTCGAAGAGTGGATCTGCTAACTCCTAATATTTCCGACAAGGAATTTTCCCCGGGAAGGCGCTGCCCTTCTTTCATCTTTTTTTCTTTGAAAACATAATCGCGAATCTTTTCTACTGTATTGCCCGTTACATTTTCTTTCCTCATAATACTCCTCCTGGCAAAACTGCTATTTCTTCTCCTGCTCTTTTTCTTTTGCCTCTTCTGCTTCCTTAAATTCTTTCTTGTAGAAATACTTATCAATCTTTTCTACCATGTTATCCGGCATGGTTTTTGGCACTGGAAATACCGCCGCATTTACCATTTCCTTTGCAAAATCCAATACATGCATGGTAGTTTTTAAAAGCGCCTCCGATGACATAAAAGTCATATGGTCATTCTTGCTATGGTAATAACCGGCTCCCGGCGCTGCAAATCTGGCAAAGCTAATAGCCGGAACCTTTTTATCCGCAAAGGGCATATTATCCGAAGAGTAAGTATCCTGTTTAACCTCCACGGCATAACCTTTCGCCTTCATAAAATACTCGGTAAAAATTCGCAAACTGTCATCTGCAGTTACCATGGCAATTTCACGTCCAAGGACTGTTCCTGCCATATCCACATTAATCATCAATACGTGTTTTTCCAAATCCTCTTCATGGGCTTTAACATAATACTTACTGCCCTCCAATCCAATTTCTTCGGAGCCGTACCACTGGAACCGCAGGGTTCTCTTTGGCGGATTCTCCTTGAAATAGCGAAGCATTTCCATTAAAATCACAGCACCGGATCCGTTATCATAAACGCCCTTACTAAATTCCACCGAATCATAATGGGCACCGAAAGATACAATTTCCTCCGGAAAATCCGTTCCCTTAATCTCAGCATAAATATTTCTGGATTTTCTGGTTTCATTTTCGTTCTGCACGCAGATGTGAATTTCAGATGCATTTTTCTCCACCATTTCCATGGCATCTTTTACACGAATATGCGCTGCCGTGGTAATGCCATGCACTGTCATGGTTTTTCTTAATTTACGGGTTACAATTCCGGTATTCTTGGGATTATCGTAGTAATCTCCTCCCATAGTAACAAAGCCCGCAACTCCCGCTTTTAAAAGTCTGCGGTACTTTTCCACCGTTAACGGCATCTGAACCAGTACAAAGGCATCCTTCGCTCCTACCAGATTCGCATCCAATATGCTTTCCGCATAAACAAGGCGGGCAGTTATTCCCTCCTTCGGTGTACTCTTACAGCACTTATACCCCGTTACTTCGTAGGTTTTCTCGTAAGGTGCTGTTACCTTCAAAGTTGCAACAGGCTGTTTTGCATCTTCAATATCAAATTCCTCAATTTCCGGCTCTAAGCCAATTTCTTTGACTGCAGCTGCTAAGATACCTGCAGCCCTTTCCTCCTCCGGTGTACCTGCCATTCTGGTAAAAGCAAGCTGTTTCAATAAATTGTACTCCCTAGTTCCTGATAATCTCATGTCCCTTCTCCTTTTCCTTATAAAAAATCCTATTTTCAAGCCTTACAAAGGCTCAAAATCTCTGTTACCGAGGAAATCCCCACAATCTCAATTCCCTCAATTTCCGGCAACCCCTTTCGGTTACTCTCCGGCAATACGCAGCGTAAAAAGCCTAGTTTCTTAGCCTCTCTCACCCGCTGTTCCGCCATGGAAACCGCTCGAACTTCTCCGCTTAAGCCGATTTCTCCGAACAATATGGTTCCCGGTGGCATAATACGCTCTTTGTAACTACTGATAATCGCTGCTGCAATGGCAAGGTCAATGGCCGGCTCCACCATACGAATTCCTCCTGCGATATTCACGTAGGCATCGCAGGATCCCAGATGAAAGCCCCCTCTTTTTTCCAAAACAGCCATTAACTGGTTAACACGATTCAATTCTGCGCCTACAGTCGTCCTTCTGGGAATTCCCAGATTGCTCTGACATACAAGGGCCTGCACTTCCAATAAAATCGGTCGGCTTCCTTCCATAGAACAAGCCACTACAGAACCGGAAGCATCTTTTGGTCGACCTTCCAACATAAATTCCGACGGATTCTCCACCTCCCGGAGTCCCGTCTGCTGCATTTCAAAAACTCCGATTTCGTTGGTTGAACCAAAACGATTCTTGACGCCTCGCAGTATCCTATAGGAAGCGTGTCGGTCTCCTTCAAAATATAAAACCGTATCCACCATATGCTCCAAAACTCTCGGTCCTGCTACTACTCCTTCTTTTGTAACATGTCCCACCAAAAAGATTGTTATGCCCTTCCCCTTGGCAATTTGCATAAAGGTGTTCGTAGCTTCCCGAACCTGGGAAACACTTCCCGGTGCACTGGATACATCCTCTCCGTACATAGTCTGCACAGAATCAATAACCACCACTTCCGGCTTCTCCCCGTCAATCACTTCCTCAATCAGTGTCAGGGATGTTTCGCAAAAAAGTGACAGGGAATTTCCGAAGGTTCCGATCCGGTCTGCCCGCATTTTAATCTGCTCCATGGATTCTTCGCCGGAAATATACAACACCTTTCTTCCCTGTTCCGACAGGTTCTTGCAAACCTGCAAAAGAATGGTGGATTTTCCGATTCCGGGATCGCCTCCCACCAGAATCAGGGAGCCCTTTACCAAACCGCCCCCTAAAACACGGTCTAATTCCTGAAATCCCACACTGATTCGTTCACATTCGTTAATACTTACCTCTGTGATAGGCGTAACCTTCGCCTCCATACGGCGCGCCCTGGTATTCGGCGATGCTTTTACCACCTTTTCCTCAACAAAGCTGTTCCATTCTTTACATGCCGGACACTGTCCCATCCATTTGGATGATTCATATCCGCAATTTTGGCAAAAAAATACTGTTCCCTTTCCTTTCGCCATTCTTCCTCCTTAACTGTCTCATGTATGAAACGAAATCCGGTCAGCCGACCGGATTTCTCTGTGTTTGCATTCTTATTATTTCTTTGTCACAATGACGGAAGACTGCTCACCTTCACTTAATTCTACACCGATGGTAACCTTGCCACCAAGTCCGGTTTTCATAACGCCGGCATCTTCGCCATTGATATTGATGGAATACTCAGCCTCATCCATCAGCTCTAATGTAATCTGGGCATCTGTATTTCCTTCTACCGTAAACTTTACTCCCTCTGCAGTTTCACAAAGTCCGGTAACGGTAGTTCCCGGAACAGACTCATAAATGAACAATCCGTTCTTTTCTAATTTGGTAATCTCCTTGCAAGTCTTAACCTTATAAATGTCTCCGCCAAATTTGAAATCGTCCAGTTTCGCCTTGGTTTCCAATTCATAATTTCCAAAACTGATTTCACCGGTCTTTTCGGCACGGATTAATTCTTTCACTACTGCCATTTTTATCCTCCTTGTAGTCATAAGACTCTCTAAACGTGTATCTTAATTATAAACTACCCTTCCGAGAAATTCCAGCACTTTAGACTTTTTTAAGAATTTCCTCACAGGTTATTATTTTTTCACCCGGAAGGTGATTTTTTCCTTGCTAAGTCCAATGACTACTGCATCTCCGGCCTTCACTTTTCCGGTTAAAATTTCCTCTGACAATGCATCCTCCAGCTTAGACTGAATCATACGTTTTAGCGGACGGGCACCGTACTTCTGATCGTAAGCCGTTTTAACGATATGTTCCTTTACCGCAGTGGAGATACTTAATGAAAGGTTCATATTCTGTTTGCAGCGTTTAACTAAAGTTGCTGTCTGAATGGTTACAATCTGCTTCATCTGCTCCATATTCAGGGCATGGAAGACTATTGTTTCATCTATACGATTTAAAAACTCCGGCTTAAAGATTCGTTTCACTTCCTCCATTACGCCGTTTTTCATGGTTTCATAGTCCCTCTTCTCATCCCGTACCGATGCAAATCCCAAATTCTTTGGTGCAATAATCGCCTGTGCCCCCGCATTACTGGTCATAATGATAATGGTGTTTTTAAAATCCACCTTATGCCCCTGGGCATCGGTAATATGGCCGTCATCCAGTACCTGCAGCAAAATATTAAATACATCCGGATGAGCCTTTTCAATCTCGTCAAACAGAATTACCGCATAGGGATTCCGCCGTACCTTCTCGGATAACTGACCTCCTTCGTCATAACCCACATATCCCGGCGGGGAACCAATCATCTTAGATACACTGTGTTTCTCCATGTACTCTGACATATCGACACGAATCAGCGACTTCTCATCACCGAAAACAGCCTCTGCCAACGCTTTACTTAACTCGGTTTTACCTACACCGGTAGGTCCCAAAAACAGGAAGGAACCAATCGGGCGATTGGGGTCCTTTAATCCCACGCGACCACGTTTCACTGCACGTACTACAGCGCTAACCGCTTCTTCCTGACCAACCACACGTTTATGAAGCACAGCATCCAATTTCTCCAGACGTGCACTTTCTTTTTCTTCCAAACGCTTCAACGGCACCTTGGTCCATTCGGAAACCATAGCTGCCACTTCCTCTTCCGTTACAACCGCTTTCGGAGATTTCTTCCGGCTGGCAAGACGCTTATCAAGCCTTGCCAATTCCTCTTCCTTCTGAATCCGCTGTGCCTTAACTAAGGATGCCTCTTCAAAATGGCGATACATCAAGGATTCCTCGAAATCTTCCTGTAACCGCTCGATTTCTTTTTCCAAATCGTTTCGATTCTCCGGCACCTTTACCTGCAAAAGTTTCACTTTGCTGGCCGCCTCATCAATAATGTCAATGGCTTTGTCCGGCAAGTTCCGGTCATTGATATAACGGGCAGAAAGCTTAACTGCCGCTTCCACCGCCTCTTTGGTAATGGTAACCTTATGATGCTCTTCGTACTTGTGCTTCACACCATTTAAAATATCAATGGCAAGTTCTAATGACGGCTCTTCTACAATAATCGGCTGGAAACGACGCTCCAAGGCCGCATCCTTCTCAATATACTTCCGATATTCTTCCATGGTGGTGGCACCAATCAGCTGAATCTCACCTCGTGCCAAAGATGGTTTTAAAATATTGGAAGCATCAATGGCTCCCTCTGCACCGCCGGCGCCGATAATGGTATGAATTTCATCTACAAACAGGATGACATCTCCATCATCCTTAACTTCTTTCAGAATACGTTTAATTCGCTCCTCAAACTCACCACGATACTTGGTTCCTGCCACAATACCGGAAAGATCCAGATTCAATAAGCGCTTTCCACGTACAGTATCCGGCACCATACCGTTAATAATCATGGTGGCAAGTCCCTCTACAATGGCGGTTTTTCCAACACCCGGCTCACCGATAAGACACGGATTGTTCTTTCCTCTACGGCTTAAGATTTGAATTGCACGCTGAATTTCATCCCGGCGTCCGATTACCGGATCCAGTTCCCCATCTTTTGCCATCTGAGTAAGGTCACGGGAATACTGCTCTAAAATTCCGGGCTCTTTGCTTCTTGCACCTCGTCCGGCATATTCCTCTCTAAAAAGGTTTCCCTCAATTCCCATGGCAGTCAAGATCTCTGTGTAAATTCGTTGATTATTGATGCCCATAGTATTAAGCAGACGGGCTGCAGCGCACTCCGGCTCTTTTACAATAGCCAAAAGCAGATGTTCCGTTCCAATCTGTTCATCCTGAAAACGGTTGGCCTCGTCCTCTGCCGCCTCAATAATCTTCACCGCACTGGGAGAATATCCTTCCCGCTCTTTTAATGCCACGGATGAACCCGGAATAATCAGCTCCTCCATTAAATGTGCAAGCTGCTTCGCATCCAGATTCTGAGCACGCAACACATTGGCTGCCACACCTTTCCCCTCCTGTAAAAGGCCGAGCAGAATGTGCTCTGTACCGACAAAAAGATGTTTCATTTCCTTTGATGCCTGTTCTGCGCATTTTAACGCTTTGATGGCACTTTTGGTATACGCTTTCTTCATTTAAGTTTCCTCCACGCATTTTAGGAAAAAGACTTGTAGTTACCTACAAGTCCTTAAAATCTATAAATTCCAGGCTATCGCCCTCATCATCCTCTTCTTCTTCCTTCGCCTGTTCTACCTTCACCTTGGCTTTCAGATACTCGCCCTGCTTTTCAATGGCGCGCTTCTCATCGTAGTCGTCTTCCTCATAATCCTCATCATCATAGTCTTCTTCCAATTCTTCTCTACGATTGATTCCACGGAAAATAAAGATGTTGATAATAATCAACGCCAACACTACCACGCCAATAATCATGCCAAGCATCATTCTACGGTTTCCCTGTTTCAGACTATCGTAGCGTCCTTTTAATTTGGCATATTCTTCCTCAGATACACCACCTTCATTATCGCCTTTTCCGTCTCCCTGATTTCCAACTCCATAGGAAAGATATGGGCAGATATCCCCTGTCTTCTGATCATACAAATAATACCCGTTATTGGCATCATTTCCTTCCTCCACCAAAAACAGCACTGTCCAATCAGAATTAGGATATTTCAATCCACGTACAGTCGTCTCCTGCACCGTAAGATCCACCGGTTCAAAACCTTTATTTACCAGCTCATTGTCAAAATCTTCGGACACCTCGTAAATAACTCCGTCAATCTGGAATGCTGGTTTGGCGCCCTTTGTAGACTCTGTAGTCTCCGGTTCTTCTTCCTCTTCTTCCGCCTGGTCATCCCCTGTCTTTGGCTCTTCGGTCTGAGGCTCTTCGGTAGTCCCCTCTGCTTCTGTGGCAGGAATCCGCACACCTCCGGCCGTCAATTCACCGGCACTGCTTGTTCCGTTTGCAACCACACGACATTCACCGGCTGCAATCGCTTTAAAGGTGACACTGATACTACTACCATTTGCAGTAATAGTATCTCCGGAATTCTGAGCACTCCCCGCATTACTGCTTGCATACTCAAACACGGATGTGTTAAATGTTATCTTCATATCCGCCGTTACCGATGCACCTGCTGCATCCTTGGCAGAAATATATACGGTAATCTTATCCCCTACTTCCACGGAATTCGCACTTAAGCCAAGTACCATTCTTCCGGCGGACGCATAGGTCTGTAAGGAAAGGCAGGGTGCCCAAAAAAGCGCTGTTGCAAGCAAGATCGCCAAAATTCGCCCTGTCTGTCTCTGTAACTTCTTCATCCTCTTCCTCCATAAGACTTTTTTCTTTCCTCTGCTATTATACTCATTTTTCACAGCTTAATCAACCTTAATTCATTTCCAGCTTATGAATTTCATTTAACCAGCTGTAATTTGCCGTTGTGTTCGGAGTCAGGGTCGAAGTATTAATTCTTTCCGTGGAAAACAGTGTACAATTCTGTCTCTGGTACACCGGTAATTCCACTCCCCAGTCTCTCACAATGTCCATACATTCCTTGTAAATCATCTTGCGGTATCCCTGATCCTCAGATTTACGTGCTGACATAATCAGCTTATCCAAGCTGTTATCCCGGATATGATAAAAATTCCCACTGGAACGGGTTCTGTCAATATTCTTACTGTGGTATTTCTGATACATATCCGGATCCATGGCACTTTGCCATGCCGCGCACCAAATCTCAAGTTTTCCTTCATCCAGCTTCTTCCACATCACATTTTCATCTTCTTCATCATGAATGATGAGTTCGATTCCCAAGGATGCCAATGCCTTTTGCACATTCCGAAGAATCTCGTAGCTGGGATGTTCTCCCTTTCCTTCTGCCGGAATATACGTGGTATAAGACAGGCTCGCACCGTAAGGTGCCGCACTAAACTTTCCGGAGGCTTCATCATATTCGTAACCCGCTTCGATAAAATACTCCTTAGCTGCTTCCAAAGCCGCTTTGTATCGTTTATCCGCATTCATATAGTCCGAATACAGTGCATGTCCACTCTCATCAACGGAAAATGCCGGCATATATCCCTTCTCATTTTCCTTGGGGGATGCCCAGGAGCTGGTCTCAATGGGATATTCCAAAACAGTGGCCGCATCTCCGTAATACTCATCAATAGAGGTCTTGCGGTATACGGCAAAAAGTGTCATCAGCGCTTTTCTTAATGCCTTGGACTTATTGGACCCCGGCTTACCGTTTACGTTTACTTTATCTGCATTGATTCCAATGTAACCATACAGCATATAATCCACCACGTAAGATGTAATGATATCCCCGGATAACTCCCGATTCTTGTTGGCATTCCGCACTTCATCAAAGCTTGCAACAGATCCCGAAATTTCTCCGATATCCATTTTTCCATCCTTCAACATGGTAATCATATCCTGCTCAGATGCCTGACTTACCACCAGTTTCTTAATCTTCGGTTCGCCCAAATAATAATATGGATTCGCCTCCATAGTTACCTGACCATCTTTGAATTCCTTGAAAATATAAGGTCCTGCTCCCATGGGCTTACGCTCTTTTTCCACAACCTTGCGAAGCTTTCCTCGCCGAAATCCAAAACAATGCTTTTCGTAATTGTATTGTTCCACATCGCCGTAGTAATGCAGCGGCAAAACCGGAATTCCTAAAATGGAATAAATTGCCGATGCTTCAAACCCCTTGGTCTGAATCTGTACCGTATAATCATCCTTCTTTACAATTCCTTCAATGTGGTCCACCCGCTGTCCATCTGTCTTCTTTACTTCTTCCGCATACAATTCTTCGTAAGCAATTTTTTCAATTTGCTCGTCAAAATAGCTTTCTGAGCCATTATAATGGATTGCCAAACTATGGTAGTCCACGTCGTACTGTTCTGCCACATCTTCTACAACAGAATCCTCTGTTGTCTTTACATTTTTCTTGAGGCTGTAATACTCAAGGAACATTTCCTGTGCTGATTCATATCGTTTCTCTTTGTAGGTCTCCTTGCACCAGCTGTATTCCTCCTCCAGTATTTCCCGGATAAAAGTGCGGATTCCACTTTTCAGACCCTTGGACGGATTTGCCAAACGCTCTTTTACCGCATAAGGTTCGATTTCAATCCCTTCTGCCGCTGTGGAATTCATTCTGTAATTCTCAAGACCCACTATATGAAAAGAATTCAAAAGCCGCGTTCCCGTATAAGACGGATCCAAGTGCACATAGTAGGAAAAAATGACGTCGTCTGCCGTCACCGGTGTCCCATCGCTGAATTTCAAATCCTCTCGCAGCTTCACGGTATAGGTGGTTATCTTGTCCCCCTCGTCGTAATTCCAGGAAATATCCGCCGGACCGTAATAGGTATATCCTTTACCGTCATACTCGGCCTTCTCTCCCTTAATTCCTTTCTTAATTAAGTTTCCTTCTCTATCTGCCGTTAAAAGGTAGAGCTGTGTAAGCTGGACTACCCCTTCATTGTTTCTGGCATCATCGGTAAATGGCGTGAACTTATCTCCAAAAGATTCACAGCCGATAATCAGTGGTCGTTCTTCCTTCTCAGTCACTTTTTCCCCATTTGACTGAGTGCATCCCACCATGCCGGTAGCAAGTGTTACTGCCAAAAAAGCCGCCACTCCTTTTTTCCATATCCTTTTCAAAATTATTACCTCCAACTAGTAACTGTCTATGTGGAATTATAGCACATTCTGACAGGCTCTTCCACCCTTGTTATTCATAAAACATGGCATATTATTTCATCACAAATTCTTCAAACTTTTTCTTGACATTGAAAAACCAGTGGGATATAATAGTCAAAATGCCTGAGGGAAATCCCAAAATTCCCCTGCATTTTTGTGAGAAAACTTTATATTTAGGAGGAACAATATGCGACACTTAATGAGCCCTATGGATTTTTCCGTGGAAGAACTCGATAAGCTGCTTTCACTGGCAGATGATATCGAAAAGAATCCAGCCAAATATGCCCATGCATGTGACGGTAAGATTTTAGCAACCTGTTTTTATGAACCCAGTACAAGAACAAGACTTAGTTTTGAATCCGCTATGTTACGTCTAGGCGGACAGGTATTAGGTTTTTCCGAAGCCGGAAGCAGTTCAGCAGCCAAAGGCGAAAGTGTTTCCGATACAATCCGTGTTATTTCTTGTTACGCTGACATTTGTGCCATCCGTCATCCTAAGGAAGGCGCTCCACTTGTTGGTTCCCAAAAATCTTTAATTCCAGTTATTAACGCCGGTGACGGTGGTCATCAGCATCCAACTCAAACCCTTACCGATTTACTTACAATTAAACAAAAGAAAGGTCGTTTAGACAACCTTACCATCGGTTTGTGCGGAGACTTAAAATTCGGACGTACCGTTCACTCTTTGATTGAGGCGTTGGTTCGTTACGAGAATGTTTCCTTTGTGCTGATTTCTCCGGAAGAACTGCGTGTACCAAGCTACATCCGCGAGGAGGTTTTGGAAGGCAACAACATTCCATACAAAGAGGTGGAACGTCTGGAAGATGCTATGGCGGATTTGGATATTCTCTATATGACACGTATTCAGAAAGAACGTTTCTTCAACGAAGAGGATTACCTGCGTATGAAGGGCTTCTACATCCTGGATCCCAAGAAGATGGAACTTGCAAAACAGGATATGATTGTTATGCATCCCCTTCCACGTGTTAATGAAATTTCCGTAGAAGTTGATAAAGATGAACGTGCCAACTACTTTGAGCAGGCACAATATGGTGTCTATGTCCGTATGGCTTTGATTCTTACATTATTGGAGGTGCAGGTATGATTAACGTAGGAGCAATTAAAGAGGGATATGTTTTAGACCACATTCAGGCAGGAATGGCATTACAGATTTACAGTGACTTAAACTTGAAAGCTATGAAGGACTGTACCATTGCAATTATCACCAACGCTTCCAGCCAGACCATGGGCAAGAAAGATATTTTGAAGGTAGAATGTCCGGTAGGCGCTATCGATTTGGATGTTTTAGGATTTTTGGATCACAACATCACAGTAAATGTAATTAAGAACGAACAGATTGTTGAGAAGAAGAAGTTAAAACTTCCAAAGCAGATTGTCAACGTTATTAAATGTAAGAACCCACGTTGCATCACCTCTATCGAACAGGAACTTGATCAGATTTTCTTCCTGACAGATGAAGACAAAGAAATTTATCGTTGCAAGTATTGTGAAGAGAAATATCGTTCTCATAAGCGCAATAAATTAAACTAATCTCGGATTAAAATTACATATTGAGGGCATCTATCACTTAAGATAGGTGCCCTCATTTTTCGCATCATGTATTTTTCTCTACGCAAGTTCTTCCTTCAATCCTAAAGAATCCAGCCAATCCTTCAACTCATCAAAAATCTGAGGCGGAACTGCCACTTTCCCCTTTTCCAATACCTTTCTTCGTCTATTGCTTTTCAGACACTTCCAGGACCATTTCCAACGCCATTTTGACGGAAAAAGCATAAGCGTATCAAATAACCATAGAACTTCTGCCGCAAGCACAAAAATCAAAATCCCCATCAAATTCGGATTCGGTGCTCCGATGATAAAACTTCCCGCACCTATTGCGGCAGGAATCAATAAAGCCTTCCATCGCAAATAATACCGTCTGGAAAAGCCAATGCCGGCATGCAAAAATTCCACATACTCTTCCGTACTTTTTTCTTTACTCTCAATCTTGTCTTCTATAATCGGATATCCAAATACCTTGTTATATCCCAAACCCAGAAACAAGGGTTCTTGAAGTACATAGATTGGAATGCCCTCTTTCGATATTTCCAAATGGCTTTCCTTACGATATCCATTCACAATCACCAGAACTTCTCTCCCCTGCTTCTTTCCAAGCTTAGCGTAAGCTAACGGCCTTCCCACCATATGTTTGTGCGTATAAAAATATCCGCAGAAAAATATCTGGGTAAGTATTACTGTCGCTATAATCGTAAATTTTAATCCCATACATATCCTTTCCTATCTTTTCTGTCTTAACTAAAATGTCTCTATATGAGGTTTCTTTGGCATATCCTGTCTATTGAGCATTTGCTGATATTCTTGGAATTTTTCCTTCGGAACCTCAAACACCACGTCCGGATTAATATTCGTAAATGCCTTAGTCGATACATGTTTTAACTTGGTTGATTCGATTCGGATGCGCTTAATTGACTGATTGTTCTTTAATATTCTGCTTCCGATCTTTTCCACATTTTTCGGAATACAAAGATAGGTTAGGCCGGCTGCCGGATATTCATAATAAGCGCTAAAAGCCTCATCTTCTATGGTTTTCACACTATCCGGTATGGTCACCGTCTTCAACTGAATGCATGCCTCAAACATCCGGTTGGGTATCACATTCATCCCCTTGGATATTGTAACCTCTTTAAGATCCGTGCAGTAAAAAGTTCTTCCACCTATGAATTCCACCGTATCCGGCATATCAATCTTTTTTAATGGTGTCATGGAAAAAGCTTCCATTCCAATATGCGAAAGTCCTTCATTTAGTTGAACGGTTTGCAATCCGCTTTCGCAAAAAGCCTCTACCTGTATGCTTTTTAAATTGGGTGGACATTGAAATTTCCGTAGCCTTTTGCATCCAAAAAATGCTCGCTCACCGATTTTTTCCACCTCATCGGTCATCTGCACTTCTTTAAGAAATCCAAAATCAGCACAGGCTTCATAGCCAATATAATGGATGCCTTTTCCAAAAATAACTTTTCTGCAAAAAGTACGATACTTCCACCAGGGCGACTTCCAATCCTCCTCCTGCTCTTCACAGCTCATCTGCTCATAGTCATACATGATTCCGTCGCTTCCTTCTTCTGCTTCAAAGCGGAGGGTTAAGGTTAAAATATTGTATTCCCATCGAATTCCCGCCTGATCCACACCGCCATAGGTTTTCGGGATAAAAATCACGAGAGCGGCAATTGCCGCTCCCATAATCCATTTTCGATATTTTTTCAGTTTCTCAATCATATTATAAGCCTAACAGCTCTTTTTCACGACGAATTGCATTTTCTTCAATGGATTCGATTTCTGCGCTCATTTTCGCTACAAACTCTTCATCCTTAATGGACTCTAAGTTAATCTTTACATTGTAGCCTGCTGCAAGAACAGCAGTACGAGCCATCATCATAGCGGTCTTTCCATCGGTAACTGCATTTGGGTTACCTTTTTTAACTGCAAGTTCTGCGTAATCCATTGCTTCATAAGCAAGTTTGGCATTTTCAAGAGGAACTACTGCAGCTGCCTTTAAGCCTTCCTGCATTGCTTCTCTTCTTGCTGCCTTTTCTTCATCCGTTCCCTTTGGAAGCTTTAATGCGTCCATATACTGGTTGAAGGACTCGGAATCTTTTAAAATACCGTCTAAAAGCTCTTTTGCAAGAGCAGATGCGGATGCTTCCATAACCTTCATCTCATCTTCTACGTCTGCATATTTCTCACGTCCGATGGTTAAGTTGGCAACCATTCCCGCAAGGGATGCTGCTAATGCGCCTGCTAATGCTGCAACACTTCCGCCGCCCGGTGCCGGTTCATTGGATTCGGTTAAGGCACAAAATGCCTCTACTGTCATATCTTTCATGTTAGTCTCCTTTTAATTTAGAACAATCTGGTTTCCAATACCTGATTCATATCAAAGTTCTCAATCTGCAAATAATACTCTGCAGCATCGATTAACGCTGCCATTGGAACGAGTCCGATAACTTCACTTCCAATAACGTTTACACCATATCTTCTTGCTTCGAATTTTACGGTTTCGAATACACGATATACGGCAGATTTCTCATAGTTGGTAAGGTTCATGGATACCTGTGCCACGTTACGATCCTCTAACATAACGCCCATAGCTTTCACGTAACGATATCCGCCACCAATATGACGAATCTTCTTTGCAATAGCACTTGCAATCTCTACATCGCTGGTATCTAAGTTAATGTTAAATGCTACAAGCGGCATTCTTGCTCCGATTGCTGTTACACCACCGGTTGGATGAATGGTATCCGGTCCAAAATCCGGTTTCCACATATCCTGATCCTTCATTTTCTCTGCCATTCCCTCGAACTGTCCCTTACGAATGGAGGCAAGATTCTCACGATGTGGTGCAGTTGCAGATTTCTCATATAAGAAGAATGGCTGTCCGAATTTCTCGGAAGCTTCTTTTGCTACTGCCTTTGCAGCCTCGTCTGCATCTTCTACAGTTGTGTTGCGGATTGGAATGAATGGAATTACATCTACACAACCCATTCTCGGATGCTGTCCTTCATGCTTGGTCATATCGATAAGTTCAATTGCCTTTCCGATTGACTCAATAACCGCTGCTTTTAATGCTTCCGGCTCACCGATAACAGTTACTACGGAACGGTTATGGCTCTCATCAGAGCTGTAATCAAGAAGTTTAACGCCTTCTTTTCCGCGGAAGCAATCCACAATCTTCTCAACCTTCTGTAAATCTCTACCTTCACTGTAATTTGGTACACATTCCAGTATTCTATCCATTTTCCCCAATGTGCGACTAACGTCGCTTCTCCTTTCTGAAGTTGAATTATGTATTATTCCCAAAATACGAAAGGCAAAAGGTTCACAGTATGAAATACTGTGAACTCATTGCACAATAAATCGAGCTGACAAGCTAGCTTGTCATATCGATTTTTGTGCAATTGGTCTATATCGGCTTCGCCGATATGACTTTTGCCTCAGCACAGCATGATAAATCCCACCCACGCCGGTGCTTTCGTATTTTTTTCACCTACGCACAAAGGGGCTTCTAACTCGAAGCCCCTTTTGTAATACAAAATTATTTTACAATCTTACGAGCTTCCATATAGAATCTCTTCTCCTGAGCTTCACCCATAGAGAAAGTCTTACGTGGCAATACACCATCGATAATAACTCCTCTGAAAAGATCTGCCTTTGCCGGATCCGGTAAATAGAATCCCATATTGCCATCCTGTTCAGACAGCTGTGCAAGAGAATCAAGTCCATGGATATAGTCAATCTTAATGTTCTTTCTGGTGCTCAAGTAGTCATCTAAGAAATTCTGCAAGGTTGCAACTTCCATAGCCCACTTGGAGTTCATAACGGTGAATGCACCCTTCTTATTTCCTGCAGTCCACTTAAATACCTGTCCTCCGGCAACTTCTCCTTCTTCTACGCTTCCGCCGTTCTTTCCGAAGAAATCCTTTGCAGCAGCGATTACATCGCTTGGATCTGCGCCGAACAATACACGGTAGATTGCTTCAATCTCTAAGCTCTCATCATGAATATTTACCACCTCAGCAAGTACAAAACGTGCCGGATGTGTTTTCTTCTCTTCCTCAGATAATCCTTCTTTAATACGCTCCCAGTTAGCCTTTGCGGTAGCCATAGAATGGTTGCCGTCACCGGTTGCATAATGAACGATTGGATAATCCTTGTCCAGATTATATTTCTTGTTGAAGGTTTCTCTATCTGCTAATTTATCTAATGCAGCCTGGATTTTGTCGGTTACTTCTCCTTCCGGAATAAACCATCCGGTTAAGTGACCACCTTTCTGCATTAATTCTACATCATAAACCTTCTTGAAATCATTTCTCTTCTCATAAATCGGTTCGATAACTGTTCTATCCGGATCGTCAATAAGAAGCATGATATGAGGCAATTCCATAGATGCATTCTTACGAACCGCAAGTCTCGGTGGAATTCTCTCCTCTACAGTCTTCTCTGTCGGACGGATTAAGGAAGTTGATCCCAAATGATAATCATACTCCTCAAGGTCAAAAGCCATCATGAGACCTTTTCTTCCGCAAACACGACCGGTTTCACGATCTAAGAGGATCATACCGCTTGGTAACTCCTCTAAAATGCCTTCCTTCTCATAACGAATCATTTCGGCATTGATTTTCTCGGTTCTTTCTGCAACATCGTCACCCTCTAAGTAAATCTCCGGCAAGGTGATACGCACGGTTGATGGTGCATCCCCAACAAATTCATTTACTTCTTTCCAGTATTCCGGTTCGGATGTATACTGGTCACAGGCAACAACTGCCCATTTTGCCATGTCAACGCCTTCTTTTGGAAGCATCATTTTACATGGTTTTGTACTTCTTACTGCCATAGGTTCCTCCTAGCCTTCAAAGGTAGATTTGATAACGTCAATTAACTCTAAGCCGATTCTTGCCTGGCACTCTTTAGTACCTGCACCGATATGCGGTGTACAGGAAACTGCCGGATGTCCTGCAAGCTCCCAGTTAGGATCTTTTTCACTTAACCATACGTCAAGACCTGCTGCCTTAACTTTTCCGCTGTTAAGTCCGTCAAGTAATGCTTTCTCGTCGATGTTTGCACCACGGGATACGTTGATGATAACAACACCGTCTTTCATCTTCTTAAGGCCTTCAGCGTCTACGATTGGCTTCTCTCCGGATGGAGCACACATGGTAATGATGTCTGCCTGTGCAAATGCTTCATCCTGAGAAACGAATTTCATTCCGATTTCGCCTTCTAAGTTCTTCATCTTATCAGCGAATGGATCGTAAGCAATGATGTTCATTCCAAGAGCAACACCTTTTCTACCAACCTGCTGTCCGATTCTTCCGAATCCGAATACTGCCATGGTCTTTCCTGCAAGCTCAAATCCCTTGGAGTAAGCTTTCTTCTCCCATTTGCCTTCTCTCATTGTATGACCTGCAATAGAGATGTTACGTGCGCAAGAGAACAGATGAGCAAAAGCGAGTTCGGAAACTGCATTTGCGGAAGACTGTGGTGTGTTGCGAACAGTAATTCCTGCTTCTTCAGCATATTTCACTGCGATGTTATCAACACCAACACCTGCTCGAACGATGAGTTTTAACTTGCTTCCCTTAGCTGCATCGATCTGTGGCTCTTTAATCTTGGTTGCGGAACGGATGATTACTGCATCAAAATCGCGTAATGCTGTTCCCAACTCATCCGGCTCGTAGAATTTCTCTACGATTTCATATCCGTCATTTCTTAATTTCTCGATAGCTCCTGCATCCATTCCATCAGTAACTAAAATACGTGCGATCATTTTCTTTTCCTCCCAAAATAAATTTCTTATCGAAAAAAACGACCGCCCGCCGGGGAATCCCCCCCGGCGAGCTAAGTCAAAATTATTATCTTCTTATGCGTTCTTTGCTTCGTAATCCTTTAAGAAGTTAACGAGTGCTTCTACGCCTTCCTTCGGCATTGCATTGTAGATAGATGCACGAAGTCCACCAACACTCTTGTGTCCCTTTAAGTTGTTGAAGCCAGCTTCTGTAGAAGCCTTAACTACATCAGCGTCCTTGTCAGCATCGCCTGTTACGAATGGTACGTTCATTAAAGAACGATCCTCTTTGCGAACAGAACCTTTGAACAACTTGGAAGAATCAAGGAAGTCATAAAGAACTTTTGCCTTGTCCTGATTCATCTTCTCAATTGCTTCAAGTCCGCCTAAGTTTAATAAGTATTTGAATACCTTACCGCAGCAGTAAATTGCCCAGCAGTTTGGTGTGTTGTATAAAGAATCTGCATCTGCATGAGTCTTGTAGCTCATGTAGATTGGAGTCTTCGGATCAAGTTCTGCAGTATCGCGAATTAAATCTTCACGAACAATAACAACTGCCATACCTGCAGGTCCTACATTCTTCTGAACACCTGCCCAGATTAATCCGTAATCTTCTACGTTACATGGACGGCTTAAGAACATGGAGGACTGGTCAGATACCAATACCTTGCCCTTGGTGTTCGGTAATTTATTAAAGGTTGTACCATTGATTGTCTCATTCTCACAGATATATACATAATCTGCATTGTCCGGAATATCAAGGTCGGAGCAATCCGGAATGTAAGAGAAGTTCTCATCCTTAGAAGATGCAACGATCTTAACCTCTCCGTATTTCTTTGCTTCTGCAATAGCCTTCTTAGACCAGGATCCGGTCTCAACGTAACAAGCTACTCCATTCTTCATTAAGTTCATTGGAACCATTGCGAACTGTAAGGTTCCACCACCCTGAACAAACAGTACCTTATAGTTGTCCGGAATTCCCATCAACTTTCTTAAATCAGCTTCAGCCTCATCGCGAATCTGCTGGAAAACCTTAGATCTGTGGGACATCTCCATAACGGACATTCCACTTCCGCGGTAGTTTAATACTTCCTCTTTGATTTCTTCCAATACCGGTTCTGGCATCATAGCCGGACCTGCGGAAAAGTTAAAGGTACGATCGTACTTCATAATGTGTAAACTCCTTTCACTACATTTAAATAATAAGAAGATCCCTTTGTGTATTTCTTCTTAGTTTGTGTCTATTCTTTGTATTGGCACTAGCCACAATAGTAATTATAAATAGAACTGACATAAAAAACAACCCCATTTTTCAAGACTTTGCATAAGATTTCTTAGATTTTCTTAAAGGGGTTGTTTAATATTTTAAAAAATTGTTTATTCCTCGGCAAAATCCGTATCCATAGCCATCTGAACAGTGTAATCCGGATACATTTCCTGCACACCCTCTTCCAGTTTTCGGAAAATCTCCTCCCGATTCTTCGCATCAAGGCTCATAACCAGATCAAACCGCAGTACTTTTTTCTTCTCATTCACATAAAAGGCATGCATCTGTAAAACACTTTTCTCCCGGCGCACATATTCACTGACCTTCTCCCGCATGGAATTGGCCAGCGGATTCTTGGTATTAATGGTATATACACCTATGGCGGTCAATAAAATGTTCTGTTCCCGCAAAATCTTTATTGTGATGTTCCTTAATAATTCATCCAAATCATCCAGCGGCAGGGTATCCAATACCTCAATATGTAAGGAACCGTGAAACGTATCAGGTCCGTAATTATGAAGCACCAAATCATACACGCCCCGTACTTCTTCAAACTGCAGAACCGATGCTTTTAACTTCTTGGCCAGTTCCGCATCTGCCCGCTCTCCCAAAATTGTGGAGATGGCATCCCTTATCATATCAAATCCCGCTTTTACAATGACCAGCGAAATAAAAGCACCAAGATATGCTTCCACGGAAATATGAAACAGTATATAAATTCCAGCAGCCACCAATGTGGTTACGGATATTACCGCATCATGGGTAGCATCTTCTCCGGAGTTTACTAAGGAGTCAGATTTTAACGCCTCGCCTCTTTTCTTGGTAAAAAGTCCTAACACCACTTTTACCACTACGGCCGCTGCCACAATAATCAAAGCCACCGCAGAATAATCCGGTGTCTCCGGATGAAGAATTTTCTTCACGGATTCCACCAAAGATGTAATTCCTGCATAAAGTACGATTACAGAAATAACCAAAGCACTTAAATACTCAATTCTCCCATAGCCAAAGGGATGTTTCTTATCCGCATCCCGTCCAGCCAGTTTCGTTCCTATTATGGTAATCAGGGATGATGCCGCATCTGACAGGTTATTGAGTGCATCCATAACGATGGCAATGGAATGAGCACTTAACCCGATAACCGCCTTAAAAGCAGCCAATAAAATATTGGCAATAATTCCAATGATACTGACTTTAATAATTTCCTGCTCCCGCTTCTTGGTTTCCATAGGCTTCCTCCTTGGTATATAGTATTCTCTATATTATTAAAGTTCCTGCAAGTTCCACCTCGAGATAGATATTCCTTTTAAAGTGGAAAAAAACGTCCCCTACTAGCTTTATGATAGCACAAACAGACCAAAAATCATAGTGACGATTCCTTCCTCATTCTCATTTAAATTCTGAATTCATCCATAGAAGATTATGGACCAGAGCAGGTTTCCCTACATAGATTTTGTTATTCTATAGTTTTACTAACGCCAGCAACCGAATCGGCGACACCGCTGTCTAAACTGTGTCCTACGCCGATTTTCTTTTGCAGCTTCGGCGAAAAGTGTGTCCTACACTCATGCCGCGGCGAGAATTTCTTTCATGCTCGTCGATATTTGTGTCAATTCTGTTTCACCTGGCGAGTGTTCATGGATAGCGTCGGCGGTTTTCTTTTTTTCATCACATTTCGCGCCGTTTTCTCGAAAAAAATCGCCGTAAGGGCTATTCTTTTCACACGTTCCACCGACTCGCCTTAGGTATCGTTCTGGATTTCCCAGCTAAATCGCCACCAGAGACGCTCTTTTCATACTTTCCGCCGACCTACCTTGGTAGTCCCCCTCCATCATATACCTCAGATCCATGCTACCATTCTCTACATGGCATTACTGCTATTGCCCTCATCATCAGAAGATTCCTTTGACGAATCGTGGTCCGTTTTCTCCGGTTGCGTTCCTTTTCCGTCACCGTCTGGCTTCTCCGGCGGCGTTCCTTTTCCGTCACCGTCTGGCTTCTCCGGTGGCGTTTTCTTGTCATCGCCGGATGGCTTCTCCGGTGGTGTTTTCTTGTCATCACCGGATGGCTTGCCGTCGCCATTGGCAGATGCATTTTTCTTTTTTTCCACTGCCTTTCCTGTAGTTTCGGTTCCGGTCTTATAGGCTTTGCCGTTAACATAAAGAGTATGACCATTTAAGTCAATGGCATCCGCATTGCAGGTCAGGGATGTAATATAGGAATCCCCGGTCAGTTTCCAGGTCGCACCGTCTTTTAACTCCACGTATACACTACCACCCTCTTTTTCACTGTTAATGGCACCGGTATAGCTGCTTCCTTCCCCCAGGTACATATTTAATGAAGAAAGGTCATCTACCAGAATGTCTCCGGACAAGGACTGGTTCTTTGCATTTAAGGTTACCTGACCGCCATTTGATCCTTCCGTTCCCCAGCCTGCTGCCGCTGCCCGAAGAAGTTTTCCCTCACCATTATTGGTAATGGCAACATTTTCCAGATTGATAACAGCTGAAGTATTGTTTACAAAAAATACATCTCCGTTTTCGTTTGTCAGGGAACCGTCCTTCATGGTAAAAGAGGCTTCCCCTTCATCCGCATCCCCGGACATAGACTGGTAAATCATTACCGCTTTATAGTTGTTTGCTTTGTCGCTGTTATGTTCTGTATTGTTTGCTGTCAGACTCACATTATTTAAGGTTACGGAATTCTTTCCTTCCACAATCACACCTTCGGATTTGGTAGATGTTAACGTAGCGTCGGAAACGGTAATATTTGCCGTAGAATATATGGCAGGGGAGCCCTCACCGTCTGTGGTATAGGTTCCTTCTGAAACAGTAACGGTTCCGCCGCCCCGGTCAGAACGGATTGCCGCAGAAGAATTTCCTGTAGTATGAATGGTCAGGTTCTTTGCATTCATAGTTCCTCCACCGGTGGTCATAAGTCCGCCGGAACAATTTCCGGTAGTTTCAATGGTAGAATCTTCCACATTGACAGTGGTTCCTTCCCCATAGGAAAAAATACCATTAGCATGTTTTCCATTGGTGGCAAGGGTAATGTCTGATAAACTCAAGGTTGCCTTATTGGTAGCAAAAATGGCAGAATTTTCACCATAAAAATCCGCCTCGTCTCCTTCGCTGTCTCCACTTTTTTTCACATTCACGTTTGAGTAGGATACCAGCTCCCCGTCTGCTTCAATAACATGTTCCCCATCCTTGGTATTTTCCATGGTCTCGGTAATTTCTCCGGCTTCTTCCGTCACCTTGACATCGCCGGAAGCCGAAGTACTTGTATTATTGTTGCAGGCAACTAAAGCCAATGCCAATACTATGCTTAATGATAATGTATAATACTTTTTCTTCATAAAAATCAACCTCCTTTTCTCAACTGATTGACTATCATAGTGTAACGGGGCTGTCTGATAATCAGGTGATGAGAAAAAGGAGGTTGCCTGATGGTGGTCTTAATCTTTTGTTAACTCTTCCATTTCATCAATCAGTTCTCCGAACAACGCAAGTGCCTGATTAATAGGCTCCGCAGTGGTCATGTCCACGCCTGCATCCTTCAATATACTGATAGGATCCTTACTGCATCCGGCACTTAAAAATTGCAGATATTTCTCAACTGCCGGCTGTCCTTCTTTTAAAATCTTCTGAGAAAGGGCAATAGCCGCTGAAAATCCCGTTGCATACTGGAACACGTAGTAATTGTAGTAAAAATGCGGAATTCTGCACCACTCATAGCGAATTTCATCATCTACCACAATACCGTCTCCAAAATACAAACGATTCAGGTCTTCATATTCCTTATTCAACACTTCTGCAGTCAAGGTCACTCCCTGCTCTGCCAGCTGATTCATCTTTAATTCAAATTCAGCAAACATGGTCTGACGATATACCGTTCCCTTAAACTGCTCCAGGAAATGATTAATTAAAATTGCCCGCTCCTTCTTGTCTGTGGTCTGTTTTAACAGATATTGCATTAAAAGAGCTTCATTACAGGTGGATGCAATCTCTGCCACAAAAATCTTGTAATGTGCATAGGTTCTTCTCTGAGTCTTGTTGGAAAGATAGGAGTGCATGGCATGTCCCATCTCGTGAGCCAAGGTAAACTCGGAGTCCAGGTCATCCGCATAATTCATTAATACAAAAGGATGTACAATGGCTCCGGAAGAATATGCTCCGCTTCTCTTACCCTTGTTTTCATATTTATCAACCCAACGATTTTCAAAACCGCCCTTTAATACCTTGCCGTACTCTTCACCCAAAGGCTTTACTGCTTCCAAAACATTTTTTACTGCTTCCTCGTAAGGAATTTCCTTGGAAGAAGCTTCTGTAATCGGCGCATATACATCGTAAAAATGCAATTCATCCAGCTTCATCAACTTCTTACGAAGTGCCACGTACTTGTACATCTTATCCATATTGGCATGTACCGCATCAATCAGATTGTGATAAACACTTACCGGCACATTGGTCTCATCCAGAGCTGCTGCCAAGGTGTTCTCATATTTTCTGGCTTTTGCAAAAAACTGCAAACTCTTTACCTGCGCAGATAAAATCGCCGCATGGGTATTGGCATACTGCTTATAGGTGTGATATACCTGTTCAAAAGCAGATTTCCGCAACACTCGATCCTTCTTCGTCAAGGCTGGGATAAAACTTCCGTGAGTTACCGGATAGGCTTTTCCCTCTCCATCAGTGGCATCCGGGAATTTCATATCCGCATAGTCCATCATTCCAAAGATATGATCCGGCTGATTCGCCATATCCTGAGCATCGGCCAAAAGAGCCTCCATCTCAGCAGATAAAATATGTTCCTTCTTCCTTCGAATGTCTTCAATTGCCGTCTTAAACTCTAACAGCTCCGGCGTTTCCTTGTAAAAGCGCTCCATGTCCTCTTCGGAGATAGAAAGTATCTCCGGTGTTACATAGGCTGTTGCCGCATCATATTTCACATAAGCATTGGATACCTTTGCAGCATAATCCTGATAAAAGCTGTTTGCTGTATCTTCGTCGGCTTTCCGATGTGCATAACCGGATAAACGGTCATAAAACACATCCACATCCTCATCCATCAGATAGTAAGCAAGCAGGTCCTTGCCGCTTTTACTGATTTTTCCTTTAAAGGATGCCGCCCTTTTCAGATATTCCTCCAGTTTGGCATAATCCTCTTCCCAGGCTTTATCACTTTCATACAAGTCCTCGGTAGCCCAGGTATCCTCTTTTTTCACATCTTCTCTTTTTGTTAAACCTCTTACTTCGCTCATACGCTCCTCCAATTACATTTTTATTCTTCTTGGGCAGCCAACTGCAATTCATACAGTTTGTAATAGATGCCCTTTTTCTTTAAAAGCTCCTGATGGGTTCCGCTTTCCATGATTTTTCCCTTATCCATAACCATAATCTTATCTGCATGCTGAATGGTAGATAACCGGTGCGCCACCATAATAGTGGTTCTTCCCTCCATCAGTCGCTGTAAAGCCTGAGTAATGAGACTTTCTGTCTCTGTATCAATATTGGCCGTTGCTTCATCCAGTACCAAAATACTTGGATTGTAAGCCAGAGTTCTTGCAAAGCTTAAAAGCTGTCGCTGTCCTGCCGAGAAGGTTGCTCCCCTCTCAGATACCGGTTCTTCGTAGCCCCCCGGAAGTTTGGATATAAAGCCGTCGGCATTTACATATTTTGCCGCATCCTTCATTTTCTCATCCGTGATCTCCGGATTATTCAGGGTAATATTGCTCTTAATATCACCGGTAAAAATAAATACATCCTGCTGAACCTGTCCGATATTTCCCCGAAGGGCATTGGTGCTGTATTCACGAATATCTTTTCCATCAATGGAAATGCTTCCCTTCTGAATATCGTAATACCGTCCAATCAAGTTCAAAATGGAAGTCTTGCCTGCACCGGTGGCTCCCACAAAGGCCACCCGCTCTCCCGGCTTAATGGAAAAGCTGATGTCTTTTAGTACATACTCATCCTTCTCATAGGCGAACCATACATGATCAAAGGTAATCTCTCCCTTTAATCGACCGGGATTTAATACCGTTTCGTTATTTACGATGGACGGCTTCTCATCCAGGATTGTAAAAATCTTCTCCGCCGATGCTAATGATGACTGTAAGGTTCCGAACTGCTCCGCCAATTCCTGAATCGGCTCAAAAAATCTCCGGATATAGTTAATAAACAAGTATAAAGTTCCCAGGCTCAAAGTTCCCTGCAGCGTGTATTTTCCGCCAAAGCCCATGATGATTACAAGGGACACTACCGACAGCATATAAATACTCGGTCGGAAAATCGCAAAGGTCATCTGTTCTCTGAAATATGCCTTATACAAAGTCTTATTCTTAAACAGGAACTCCTGGAATTTCTCTTTTTCCCTGGTAAAAATCTGAATCAGTCGCATACCTGACAGATTCTCGGAGAGGAAGGTATTCATATCCGTTAAAGCCGCCCGGACCATCCGATATGCCTTTCTGGACAAATACCGGAAAAAGAAGGTCAACGCAGCAACCAACGGCAACATCATAAACGCCAACCCCGTCATCTTCACGTTTCTGGAAAGCATTACCACTGCAAAACCGATAATCTTTACAATGTTTCTAAAAAGCTTCACCAGTACCTGGGAGAATAGCTCGTTAACCGATTCCGTATCATTAGTAACACGGGTCACCAGCTTACCTACCGGCTCTTTATTAAAGAACTGAGTATCTAAGGTCAGCAAATGGGAAAACACTTCGTTACGCATTTCATAAACAATATCCTGCCCCATTTTCTGCATAACCCAGATGCTTAAGCTGTCACAAATCAAGTAGGCCAAAAGAGAAATCAGATACAGGATTGCAGCCTCTTTAATACCGCTTAAATCCCGCTTACGAAGGATTTTGATTTCTTTCTCCGTCATTTTCTTTCCTTCGTAGGTCTGGCCCTTCACCTTCAAGGTAATGGTTTGTCCCTGAAGGGTTGCCTTATCCGCACGCTGAAACTCTTTTGCTAAAGATCCGTCTTCATAATGGAAAAGATAATAGTTATCCTTCCACAAATAAACCTGATAAAATTCGTGGGTGGTTGACTCATCATACTGTTTGGACAAAGGAATTCCTTCGTATACCACATCTGCCTTATCCTCAGAAACCACCCCATAGGGTTCATAATATGCGTTGATATAATCATCAATGGCATCCGCTATAATCATAGGGCGATAAAGTTCCAGTGCAATCAACACCAGCACAATAATCAGCGAAAACCCTGCTGCCAGCTTATGAGGTTTTAAATAGGTCATTAATCTTCTCATCCTACGCTTCCTCCTTTGCTGCATTCTTCATGGCTTCCAGCTGCTGTTTTTCAAACATACTGCGGTAAATGCCGTTTAATTCCATCAATTTACTGTGATTTCCGCATTCCTTCATTTCCCCGTCTTCCAATACCATGATTACATCCGCATTCTGGATGGTGGTAATACGATGGGCAATCAAAATGGTAGTCTTGCCGGCGCGAAGCTCTTTCAAATTCTCCAGAATATGCTCTTCCGTATCCGTATCAACTGCAGAAAGGGAATCATCCATAATTAAAATGGGAGCATCTTTAATAAGGGCTCTGGCAATGGAACTTCTCTGCTTCTGTCCTCCGGAAAGGGTGACTCCACGTTCACCTACAATCGTTTCATAACGATTTGGAAATTCCATAATGTTATCGTGGATACAGGCCGCTCTTGCAGCAGACTGAATATCTTCCTTATCCACCTTTTCCAAATCCACACCGAAAGCAATATTATGCTCCAGAGTATCAGAAAACAGGAAATTATCCTGAGGTACATAGGCAATGTTTCCCCTTAATTCTTTTAACGGAATATCCCGAATATCCTTATCATCCAAATAAATCATGCCCTTATTCACCTGATAAAGGTGCAAAAGCAAATTCACCAAAGTAGACTTACCGGTACCGGTTTTACCGATAATTGCAAGGGTTGTTCCCGGTTCTACCTTCAGGTTAATATCCTTCAGCGTAGGCTCCAAATGCCCTTTATGGATAAACGTCAGATTTTTAAACTCCAGCTTTCCGTCGAAAACAGCCATATCTCCATTTTCCGGGAGCGCCGGGGTTTCCTGCAAAATCTCACTTTTAGCTTCAAAAATATCGTTCAAACGGGAAATGGACGCAGTACCTCTGGAAAACATGTTGATGGCTTCTCCCGCCGCCAACATTGGCCAGATTAGCATCGTTATGTACTGGGTAAAAGCCACAAAGTCTCCCAGAGAAATCTGTCCCAATATGGCCATTCTTCCTCCGATTAAGAGATTAAATAAACTACTCAAGCCGATTAAAAAGCCTACTCCCGGCTCCTCAATGGCAATCCATTTCATAAAATGCAAATTCTTCCGCTTGGTCTCTTTGTTCTTTTCGTCAAAGCCCTTTTTCTGCTCTTCTTCCTGTACAAAGGCTTTAATAACACGGATACCGGAAATCCCCTCCTGTACAAAGTCACTAAGGTCTTCGAAAGCCTGTTGCATACGCTTGTACACCCGATGAATCCATTTTCCGAACCAGAGTTCTCCAAACATAATCACAAACATAGGAATTACCGTAATGGAGGTAAGTCGAATGTCTACAGCCCGCACCATCTGGAAGATAACCATCAGCGCCATAACCGTTGCATCAAATGCTGAAATAACCGCCGGTCCCAAAGCCATACGGACAGCATTCAAATCGTTGGTAAAGTGAGCCATCAATCCACCGGTCTTATGCTCATGGAAATATTCCACATCCATGGTCTCCAGATGCGCAAAAAGCTCATTTCGGATATCAAACTCAACTTTCCTGGCAGTTACAAATAAAAAATAACGCCATAAAAAACGACCGACAGCCATTGTCAAACCACACAAAATGACCAGGAGCACCAAATGTCTTACTCCCGCAAGGTCAAGTACATGATTTGTCAAGCCGTCGGTTAATTCCCCGGTATACGCCGGAATAAACAAGCTGACATAGTCCACCACAGCCAGCACAATAATTCCGATAATGTAGCGTATCAAGTGGGGTTTCACAAAATGCCACAAAAACTTTACGTTTCTCACTGTTCCTTCTCCTTCTTCTAAATTTTCTCACTTATTATTGTACCAAACTGAAAAAAAATAGCAATACAAGTTTTTTGACGATTCTTTGTTCAAATAGAACAAAACAGGCAGAAACACTGGGTTCCCGCCTGTTATATGTATTCTTATCTCATCCTGCCTACATGTTGTCAAAATCATCCGGTTCTTTCGACTCCTCATATGTATCATCGCCGCTTAAAGGTGTCTCATAGGAAGTATCCTCATAAGAAGCATCCTCATAAGAAACATCTTCATAGGAAGCCTCTTCTCCGGCGTTCTGATATTCATCATCTGTAAATTCGCCTTCATAAAGATCCAACTCTTCTGTCAGCTTGAACTTACCAATCTGAGCCTTCAGTCCATCCGCAACATCATACATATCCTTACTGGTGGATGCAATCTCCTGAACGGATGCTGTCTGCTGTTCGGTAGAAGCACTAATCATGCTGGTGCTGTCCACGATATTGTTTGCAATACCTTCAACCTGCTCGATTGCTTCCTTCACCCGCTCACCGGCACTCATACTCTCTTCGGAAATCGCTACAGATTCCTGAATTCTTCCGGATAAGGTACTGATTTCCTTGGCAATCTCGCTAAAGGTCCTGGCTGCATCTTCTACAATCTCCGCACTCTCTGCGGTCTGCTCGGTTCCCACACTCATGGAACGGGTTGCTGCAATGGTTCTCTGCTGGATTTCATTTACGATTCCAGCGATTTCGGAAACCGCATCCTTACTCTCAATAGCAAGGGATCCTACCTCTGTTGCTACAACCGCAAATCCTCTACCGGCCTCACCCGCACGAGCCGCCTCAATAGATGCATTCAAGGATAACAGGTTGGTCTGCTCGGAAATATTGCTAATGGTTTCCACAATGCTTCCAATCTTCTTAGAATGCTCTGCCAATTCCCGAATCACTTCATCCGTATGTTCAATGGATTCTTTCAATTCGTTCATACGGTTAACCGCATCTTCCAGCTTCTGCTGTCCTTCTGCCGCATCATCACTTACTTTATTGGATGCATCCATGACGGAAATAGAGTTTTCCTTAACCTCACGGATACTGTTCACCATACTGTCTACCATGCTGGATGCTTCCACAACCGCAGTCTTCTGATCGGCAGCACCGCTTGCCAGAGTTGTTGCACCTTCCGCAATGCTCTGTAATGCATCTGCGGACTGTTCGGACACTGCACTAAACTGCTGGGTAGAGTTTGCAACCAAGCCTGCAGAATTTTGCGCATCTTCCAAAACTTCCGCTATATTATTCTTCATGGTGTTAAATGCCGTTGCTAAGGAACCAACCTCGTTTCTGGTCTTTACCTTCACATCTTTAATAGTAAAATCGCCTTCTGCCATGGTGCTGGCTGCAACGGAAATCTTCTTAATAGGACTTGCTAAACGACTTGCATAGATGGTCACTATTATGATAGCTACTACAAATTCCGCCAGGCCGAGTCCTCCCTGGGCAAATGCGGTGTTCCAGGTGGATTTCAGTGCTACGGAACGAAGTCTGCAGCAGGCAACAACCCAGCCGGTTTTCTCTTCTTTTCTCCAGGAAATCATCCATTTCTTATTCTTCCATACAGTGGAGTAACAACCATTGGTCTTATCGCCCCTGGAATCCGTATAGAACTGATTCATGGACTGGTCTTCCGGATTTTCCGGATCAATCTCATGAGAAGAATGAGCAAGTACAGAACCGGTACGGTCTACAATAACGATCTCCATCTTTTCCTCATTCAACTCTTTCTTGAGGAGTTCATGGAATATATTCAAGTTACAGTTACGCTGTACCACACCAATAACATTCTCTTCATCCATGTCCCAGATTGGAACGGCAAAAGTAGCAATTCGCTCTCCACTGGACTTGGATACCTGAATATCTGATACGTATACTTCACCGCCCATGGCAATCTTAAAATATTCGCGATCAGCTACATTTACCTTATCTCCCTTTGTCTTACACAACTGATCACCATTCGTATCCGTGATAGCTATAACATTATCATCGTTAAAGGCATCATTTACCTTATACATCTGGGACTCCACCTGCCCCTTTTTGGTCTCATCTCCAGATAGATATTCAATCGTTGTCTGCGCTGATGCGAAGGTCTTTAGCACGTTGATGTTTTCATTCAACATTGCCTTAATATCCTGTTCAATCAAATTGACCTGGGCAGTATTCATCTTGTCCACATTCTTAATCCCCTGATTCATGGTGCTTATGGAACTAAGCACAATGGCAATGGCAAGAGGAATAGCTACAACCAGCGCTGTTACAAGGATTAACTGAGCCTTAATACTCTTTGTTATCTTCCCCATAGTGGAAACCTCCTTAAACTATTTTGTCACTTAGTCCTATTGTACCATATTTTCCAAAATAATCTATAATTTTTTTATGTTTTCTAAAATTGAGTTCGAAGTCCCTTTGGATAGTGATTTTTCAAAATTCCTCCTGTATTTTTCCCCCAGCCTGTACCATAATTCTCAACGAAGACCAAACGAAAGCCATTCTCCCCCTCTACCGGAAAAGTTTCCCCATGAAGGTATGCTTTTACCCTTAAATCATCCATCTCAAAAAAGCAACCGGTTTCCGGTAAAAGTTCCTCTTTTGTCAATGCATGACTCAGCGCATGGGCCGGCTCTATCCTTCCCTTCTTAAGTGTGGCAAGATGCAGTCCCGGACGCAATACTTTTAATCCCTTCAATTCCGGGCAATCCTTCGGCGCCACATACAATTCGTCTCCAAACCGCAAGAAGGTTCCTTCCATTTTCACCGCCAGGCTTTTTTTCTCCCAAGCCCGGTAGTCTGCAATCTCTTTTTCCGAAAGGGATTTCATGCTTTTTATTCCAATCTCCTCCGGAATCTTCCCTCTTTTTCTCAATACGCATACAAAATGGCCCTCTCCGGAAAGCTTATGAGGAAACAGCCGAATGGCACCTTGATGATTACCGTATCCCTTTACCATCCCCTCACACAACTGCACATCCTCTTCTTCAAATTCCGGATATTCCTTCAAAAACCATTCTATAACCTGTTCATTTTCCTCCGGTGCAAAGGTGCAGGTGGAGTATACCAAGCGTCCCCCGGGTAAAAGCATCTCTTGAGCACAGCTTAAAATTTCCTTTTGTCTGGCAGCGCAAAGAGCCACATTTTCCTCGCTCCAATTTTCTGTTGCAGTCTCGTTTTTCCGAAACATTCCTTCTCCGGAACAGGGCGCATCCACCATAATCCGATGAAAAAATTCCGGAAAGTTCTTTGCCAGCTTTACCGGTGTCTCATTGGTCACTAAGCAGTTTCGGATTCCCATACGCTCCACATTCTCAGATAAAATCTTCGCTCTTGTAGGATGTATCTCATTGGATATTAAAAGTCCCATCCCCTTCATCGCAGCTGCAATCTGGGTGGTTTTTCCGCCCGGTGCCGCACAAAGATCTAACACCCGCTCACCGGGCTTTGCCTCAAGATAATGTCCCGGCGCCATGGCTGATGGTTCCTGAATATAATACGCCCCTGCCTCATGAAGAGGATGTTTCCCCATGGGAAGTTCCGCCCCGTAATACATACCTGTTTCTTCCCAAAGTACCGGATTGACAAGTTCCGGAAACAAGGTGCGGATTCCCGCAACACTTCCCCGAAGAGTATTTATTCGCAATGCATGATGCCTTGGTTCTTCTATACTTTCCAAATAATTCGGGTACTCCTCCCCTAAAAGAGTTTCCATTCGTTTCAAAAAATTCTCTGGTAACATTTTTCTCTCCTGCTTTGATGTAAATAAAAGAAAAGACTGACCCATTAGGCCAGTACTCTTCGTTCTACCTCTTTCATTCCAATCCGTTCAATAATCTCTTCCCAGCCCTCTGCCGGTCGTTTTTCCACTCGGTAAAGGAAAAACAGTCGATCCAAAACGGAGAAAAGCGCTTCATCCGAAGTAAATACCCGGGACATTTTCTCACCCTTTTTGATGTGATGTCCCCGACTTCCTCCAAGGTAAATCCGGTAGCCATCCATGGTAATCTGAATACCGATATCACACTGATAGGATCCTCGGCATCCCTGCAGACATCCGTCCACAATAATTTCCACACTTCCAATCAGCTTCCCTGCCATACGGTTCAAAAACAACCGTTGCAACTTATCTCCCAATTCTTCCGCGCTTCCATTACTGAAATCACAGTTACAGTCCATACAGCTGGCCACAGGCCGCAAACCTTCTTCTGTTCCTCCCGTCTGGATTTCATACTCACGAAGGATTCGGATGACATGTTCCACGGCTTTTTCCTCCACATGACGGATTTCAATGCATCCGTCCCTGGAAAAAGCCAATTCGCCACTGCCAAACTCCTTTGCTATCAACACAATGGCTTCCATTCTCATGGCATCCATACAGCCGCTGTCTGTAAGTATTTTTATTGTATAATCGCCGGATTCTTCCGACCACAAAACTCCCCTTTTCCTCAAATTATTCTCAATCCTCACTTTACCAATACCCGTTACTACTGATGCATTGTTGCCATAAGCTGTGGTACCAGCTGTTTCTTACGGGATACAATACCCGGCAACACCACGCTGTCTTCTCCTGTATTCTCATGGAATGCTTCGTCCACAATGTCACGGGTTCCGTTTCCTTTAAACAATAACTCTGTACTCTCCTTTACAATGTTGGTCATCATAAAATAAATGCCCTCGGAGTCGCCCCGTTCTATCAGTTCCTGCATGTGGTTCAACACACGCTCTTTTAATCCTTCCACATCCGCATCGGATAAAAAGCTAATCTGACCAATTTCAAATTTCCTATCACCCATACTGAATTTCTTCAAATCCTGCTTGAAGATATCCTCTACCGGGCGTTTCTCATAATTGGTAGCAGCATGGAACATCTCTGCTGCAAAACTTTCTAAATCAATGCCCGCAATCTTTGCCAATGCTTCTGCTGCAGTCCGATCCGCCTGAGTACAGGTTGGAGAACGGAACATCAAGGTGTCAGACAAGATTGCACTACACATCATTCCCGCCATATCCTTGGGAATCTCCACCTGATTCTCCAGATACATGGAGTAAACAATGGTAGAAGTACAGCCTACCGGCTGGTTCCGGAAAAATACGGGCTGCATAGTTTCCAGACTTCCCAGACGATGGTGATCAATAATCTCTAAAATTTCCGCTTCTTCAATACCGTCCAAAGCCTGGGTCTTTTCATTATGGTCAACCAAAATTACTGCCTTGGGAACCATATCCAAAAGATTACGTTTGGAAAGCATTCCAAGGAACTTTCCATCCTTATCCACAATAGGGAAATACCGATGGCGCAATTTCGCCATGGTCTCTTTCACATGATCCATGGTATCATCCGGTCGGAAGGTATCTAACGGTTCTCCAATCATGAAATGCTCAATCGGCATACTCTGATTTAACAGACGGGATGCAGTAAAGGTATCGTATTTTGTAACGATAATGGAACATCCCCGTTCTGTCGCCAACTTCTGAATGGTTTTGGATACCGGTGCTCCCTGGGTAACCACAATACATTCTGCCTCCATCTCAATGGCACATAACTGTGCTTCATAACGATTTCCCAGAATAACCATATCATGCGGTTCGATGAATTTCTCCATCTCATCGGGATTGGCAGCTCCCACCAAAACCTTTCCTTTTTCAAAACGGGCGGTAATATCACCAACAATCATTTCACCGTCCAATGTTTCAACAATATTCTTATAATAGGTCTTTGCCGCGGACAGAATCCAGCTGTCTGCAACCTCCATGTAAGCCGTTGCAATATCGCCGATGGTAATCAGTCCTTCCAGATGATCGCCTTCTCCGATGGGAAGTGTCATAACGCTTAACTCACGCATCATACTCCAAGCACGCATCAAGGAAATATCCTTGGATACCAGCTTCATCTCACGATATGCAATATCCTGCACCTGAGTCTGTACATTGGTTACAAACCGTGGTGTCTTTACATGAAAGTGCTCTAATACAAAATGGGTTTCTTCATTTCTGTGTCCTGCCCGCACCGGAATATAGTTATAATCCGGATGAATCTGATTTTTCAGATGTGCATACGCAATAGCGGAGCAGATGGAATCGGTATCCGGGTTCTTATGTCCCGTTACCCAAACTGTCCTTTTTTTCCGTCTCATAAATACCTCTTTCTCTCGCTAGTCTCCCCTATACCTCGGCATCTACCTTCTGTCCGGCTAGCATCTTACTATCCACCAGTTTTCTGGCATCATCATAAGGTGTATCATTATATACCGGTTTGCTTTTCTTAATCACAGTGGTGGTCTCACCCCCGGCAGTGTACATTCTTCCGCATTCCGGGCACCGCTCTACTTTCAAGGTTACACTGGCAGATACCAGTTCCTGCCCTTCCTTAGCGCCCTCCGCTCTGGCATTGGCCACATGCATCTGCTCGTGAGCCATCACCTTGCCATAGCTTGCCTCCGGTGAGATATGTCCCGGTGCCTTAAACGAAACATCCATCTCATTGGAACCATCCACATACTTTCGGTTCTTACAGGTCTGACATTCCCCCTCAGGTGCTCCCGGCTTTCCGGTTACACCCTCCACCTGTCCGGCTGCGTTCAGTTTTCCGGTTGCGTCGTAGGGATTCATTCCATATCCCGTCATGCTTCCCGAAATATTCATTCCTGCCATAAGCTACACCTCCCTGTGTATAGAACTATTCTTCCTCCTGAAGACGAAGGGCTTCTTTGTATTTCCTCTTTGCCTTCAGCCACTCTATCAGATAAGGTTTATAAAATTTTACAAAATCAATTCCCATGCTCTTTTCCATACCGGTAAAAGATTCCAACAATGTGCCGTATTCTAGGGACTCAAACTGTTTGCCCTCATAACGAATCTTCGCCATAACCACCATTTCCTGGTAGGTCTTGGCCAAGCGGGAAGATAACTTCTCCGCCACATTTAAATACACACTGCCAATGGTCTTTTCTCCCAGCTTCTCATAAGCCAGCGCAAGCTTTAAGTTGATGAGGAAGGCAGATTTGTCTTCCTGCTCCTGCTTCAACGCAGAAAGCAAATACGGAATGGCTTCCTTATGCCGTCTGTTATCTATATAGACGGTTGCAATATTGTAATCAATGGAAGCCGCTATACGCTTATCACCTCTGGAAAGTTCCTTGGTTCTCTTATAAGCCCGAAGCATGCTTTCAATATCTCCCTGATTACCGTAACAAACGCCTTCCAAGAAGCTAATCTGCTTTGCCACCAGTAAGAATCCCTCCTGCATGGCTCTCTCATAACCAATACGACAATCGGTCAAAGCTTCCTGATACTCACCTTCGTTAAAAGCCTCATACATCAGTGCTTCATACACCAACGCGCAGTCCCTAACCTGTCTTGCCTTCTGGTAAGCGCGGGTACGTTCTTTGACGCCGACTCCGTACATTCCCTTGGCCATATAGTACAAAAACAGGGCTTCTTCTGTCATATAATCCCGATACTGCTCTACGGTTTTCAAAAGTTTCTCTGCGACTCTTCTGTCGTCCAGTCCCGTATTATAGATGCAAAAAAGCTGATATTCAATGGCAATCTCGCTGTTCTCCATCTTCTTACGGTTCTTGTAAATGCGCTCTTCAAATTCCACCGTGGGTTCATGGTGAAAATACGCGTCAAAATATTGAAACAGAAGTTCTTTAAACTCCTTGATTTCTTCTTCGTTGTCCGTATATCGAATACTCAGTCTTGAAAAAAGCTGTTTTAAAATCTCTTCATTGGGTTCTGCAATACCTGCTTCAATCTTGCTTAAATAGGATACTGCACAAATCCCCTTACAAAGCTGATCCTGAGACATCTTTTCCTTAAGTCTGTTTGAACGGATCAAATAACCTACCATCTGATTCATGGTGTGCCCCCTTGTTTTTACGTCATTGGTTACATTTTAGTACAAATCCGCTCTTAAATCAATGTTTTTCTTCTATTCTAAGAAAACTTTTCTTAAAGTGCCTTGGATTTTTTCAGATATCCTGTTACTCATTGTAAAAGTCCGGTATAAAACTTTCTTTACAGGTCTCTCCTTCCTGAATAAAGCCCTGTTCCACACCAATAGCAATGGCAAAATCCACCACTTCGTCGTATTCCTCTTCCGTCAATGTGCGATTTAATTCCGGATATTCCTTCAGCTGCTTCATGGGAGTATACTGGTTCATAATGCTGATGTAAATAGCATCCCCGTAGGTCTCGTGAAGATATCGCAAAACCTCTTTACTCTCCTTTACATATCCCGGCAGCACCAAGTGTCGCACCAACACTCCCTTAGTCATCAAATCCTCTTTAAAAACCGGTCTGGGCTGTTGTCTTACCATCTCTTCCAGGGCTTTTTTTGCAATTTCAGGATAATTTTCCGCATAAGAATACCTTTTTGCCAATCGCGGATTTAAATATTTAAAATCCGGCAAATAAACATCCACCAGTCCCTCCAGCTTACGTAGGGCTTCCACTTTCTCATAAGAAGAAGTATTATATACCACCGGAAGATGCAATCCTTCCGCCTTGGCTTTTGGCAAAAATTCTGCCAACCGGTGGGCATAGTGACTGGGTGTCACCAAATTCAGATTGTGACAACCTTCCTCCTGCAATCTTAAGCATTCCCGCAAAAGTTCTTCATCCGTGTAGTTCCTTCCTGCTTTTCCATGAGATAACACCTCATTCTGGCAATATACGCATCCCATATTGCAGCCTGCAAAAAATACTGCTCCCGAGCCCTTTTCTCCGCTGATTACCGGTTCTTCCCAATAGTGAGGAGCGATTCTGCCGATTCGGAATTCCTGCGGTGCATTACAATACCCTTTTCCCCCGGCTTCTCTGTCTGCATTGCAGTTTCTGGGGCAAATCATGCACTTACTCATAGCGTCTTTCCTGCACTTTCCTTGTGTCCACCCACTTCATTTTCAGCAGAACGTCCCTTTACAACTTCATAAACCTTAAGGACACCGTCGTTTACCTTGAAATGAATATCATATCCTGCAAAAAACACACCATAGGATCGTTCTCCATCCTCCTGGTACGCCGGTCTGGGGTCCTGGGATAAAAGCTTCACCGCCGCCTTCTGATGTTCTTCATCATAAAGGGCTAAAAGAGATTCCGGAAATTCCACCTGCAAGGCGTAATCCTTCACTTCCTCCGCAAATCCCCCCTTTGCCTCCGGATGGCTGTCCGTATAGGGAATATAGGGCTTCACATCATATACGGGAGTCCCGTTTAACATATCCACACCGCCTACGGTAAGGACAGGACCTTTTTCTTCATCAAAAGTTAAATCCAGCAATTTCACACAGGATAATCCCAAATTATTCGGATGATAGGGTGACCGGGTGGCAAATACTCCCATGCGCTTATTTCCCCCAAGCCTCGGAGGTTTTACCGTGGCATTAAAGGGGCGTTTTCTGTTTTCGGAAAATCCCCAGAATATCCATAGGTACTCATATTCCAGAAGTCCTCGGAAAGCTTCCGGACTGTGATACTCCGGTTCAAAAACAATTTCTCCCTTTAATTCTTCAATCAATCCACTCTGCCTGGGAATGCCAAACTTTTCTTCAAAATCCGTCTTAATATATCCTATCGGTCTAATTTCCATGTTGCTCCTTCAAGACTAAGTAAGCCACGACAGATTTCTCCATCGTGGCGCAACTCGTCTTCCCTCTAATATTGTACGAAATCCGTTCTCTACACGTTCTCGTTATCCTCTCTTGCCTCTACTGCAGCGGCAATGGATGAAACAGTAGCCGCAACGACCACAACAACCGCGATAACAGCAATTCCAATGATTCCAACTAACAGCATCTCATCCCTCTTTTCTATATTTTTTGGATATATAGATTATAGCACTTTTGTCTCAAAAAGGAAACTCCCCACTTTCAATTCACACATTCTTCGCAGTCCTGCTATTTTTTTACCACATATTTTAGCTATACTAAGGTCACCTTCATCTAACCTAAGCGTTATAGCTAGGAGGAATTACAAAAAGAGTCGGCACCGTAGCCGACTCTTTTTTGTGTGGATTGAAGATATTTGGGCAAATCTATTACTGTCTAATGGCAACCTTTGCAACTGCCGCAATCTCCGCAGCAGCCTTTGCCATTTTTCTTATCTTTTACCATTTTCCAGATGATGAGTCCTACCGCAATTACAAGAATTGCGCCTACAATGAATGTTCCCATTCTGTCACTCTCCTTTCCAAAAACAGTCTACCCCTTTTTTCGCTTCTTATACCGTCTGAATACTGCGCAGACTTTCTTTTTTTGCCGGACGGAATAACAGATATCCAAAAGCAACAACAATAAGCAATGCTACTGCCGTTCCGATACCGAATCCTCCTCCGGTAAAGAAAGTTCCCAACTGGTAAATGCACAAGGACACTGCATAAGCTAAAATACACTGATATCCGATAGCAAACCAGAACCATTTTGCATTATTCATTTCTCTCTTGATGGCTCCCATAGCTGCAAAGCATGGAGCACATAATAAGTTAAATACCAGGAATCCGTATCCGGCAATCGGTGTCATAACTGCTGCCAGGCTACCCCAGTACTCGTCACCGGCCTCTGCCACTTCACTGCCAAAGCCAAAGAGCATACCAAAGGTTGCCACTACATTTTCTTTTGCAACAAGACCGGTAAAAGCGGCTGCCGCCATCTTCCAGCCTTCTCCACCCTGGGTCCATCCAAGAGGTGCAAAAATAACTGCCACAGCGCTTCCCACTTTTGCAAGAATTGAGCTGTTCAACTGTGTTTCCTGATCAATCATGCCAAAGCTTCCGTCTACCCATCCAAAGCTCATTAAGAACCATACCACGATGGTAGAAAGTAAAATTACGGTTCCCGCCTTTTTAATGAAGGACCATGCGCGTTCCCACATACTGCGAAGCACATTGGTTACTGTCGGCATATGGTAAGCCGGAAGCTCCATAACGAAGGGAGCCGGATCGCCAATAAACATTTTTGTCTTTTTCAAAATGATACCGGAACAAATAATAGCCGCTACGCCTACGAAATAGGCACTTGTAGATACCCAGCCTGCATTTCCGAAAAATGCTCCGGCAATCAAACCGATAATCGGTAATTTTGCTCCACAAGGAACAAAGGTGGTAGTCATAATGGTCATTTTCCGGTCGCGGTCACTTTCGATGGTACGGGATGCCATAATTCCCGGAATACCACATCCGCTTCCGATTAACATCGGAATGAAGGATTTACCGGACAATCCAAAGCGGCGGAAAATCCGGTCCATAATGAAGGCAACCCTCGCCATATATCCACAGGCTTCCAAAAAGCCAAGGAAGATAAACAGCACCAGCATCTGTGGAACGAATCCAAGTACAGCTCCCACACCGGCTACGATACCATCATTAATCAGTCCTGTCAACCAGTCTGCACAGTGAATGCTTTCCAGGAAATCCCCTACTACAGCATGCAATCCCGGAATGAAGGGACCGTAATGGAATAAATGCCAACCATCGTCTCCCAACAGCTGGTCATTCGCCCAATCTGTTGCCAGGGTTCCTACCGTGGTAACAGACACATAGTATACAATATACATTACCAATGCAAAAATCGGTAATGCCAGAACACGATGGGTAAGAATTTTGTCCAGCTTATCGGAAATAGTCAGGGTATTCGCACTGTTCTTTGTTATGCAATCCTTAATAATTCCGGATATGTAGGTATACCGCTCGTTGGTAATGATACTTTCCGTATCATCGTCAAAGGCATCCTCCAATTCCTTGATTTCTGCCTCAACATCCGGTGCGGAATACCGCATCTGCTCCTGAATTTTTTCGTCTCTTTCCAATAACTTAATTGCAAAAAAGCGCTTCTGTTCTTCATCACAGACACCATTTAACTTATTTTCTACTTTAGCAATGACATCTTCCGCTTTTTCACTAAACTGATGAATTGCAGGGGTCTTTGCTTTATTCTGAGCAAGAGCCACCGCCTTCTCAGCCGCTTTTTCAATACCGGTACCCTTTAATGCAGAGATTTCCACAACCTCGCAGCCCATGGCCTTCTTTAACTTGTCTAAATAAATCTTGTCCCCATTTTTATTAACCAGATCCATCATGTTAACGGCCATAATTACCGGAATACCCAGTTCCATAATTTGAGTGGTCAGGTATAAGTTTCTCTCAATATTGGTACCATCAACAATATTTAAGATTGCATCCGGTTTTTCATTGATAAGATAGTTACGGGCAACCACTTCTTCCAAAGTATAGGGAGATAAAGAATAGATACCCGGAAGGTCCATAATAATAACATCCTTATGACCTTTTAACTTTCCTTCTTTTTTCTCCACCGTAACTCCCGGCCAGTTTCCTACAAACTGGTTGGAACCCGTCAAAGCGTTAAAAAGCGTTGTTTTACCACTGTTCGGGTTTCCTGCCAAAGCTATTTTTAATGACATCTCTCATTCTCCTTTTTCTATAACTTTCGTTAGCTTTCACTAACCTGCATTCAAAAAAAATTTACTCTACTTCAATCATTTCGGCATCCGCCTTACGCAGGGACAATTCATATCCACGAACAGTAACTTCTACCGGATCTCCTAAAGGAGCCAGCTTACGGATATATACTTCCACTCCCTTCGTGATTCCCATGTCCATAATTCTGCGTTTCACTGCGCCTTCCCCATGAAGTCTTTTTACCTTCACAGTGCTCCCTACCGGGACGTTTCGTAATGTGTTCATTCTCTTCCTTCCTCCTAGAAAAACCTCTGTCAGGTCATTTAGACCATAATCTTATTGGCCATATCCTTACCGATGGCAACGCGAGAGTCCTTGATGTTCACAATCATATTGCCTCCGTTTTCGGACACAACGCTGACAGTGCTTCCTACCACAAACCCTAAGCTTTCAAGGAATCTGCGGATTTCTTCTTTTCCTCCCACCTTTTTGATGGTACTTACCTCACCCGGTTTACTCATTGTTAATGGCATACTCATCACCTCTCACTTCCCTCTTGACTATCCAGAGATATATTTATCTTACTACCGTTAGTATACCCTAACATTTGTAAGTTGTCAATACTTATCCGTTCACAATTGCAGATATGATTAAAAAAAATCCAACCTTGACGGGCTGGATTTTTACTTAATTCATATTTATCTTGTAATAATTTTACATTCCTGCTCCGTAACCCTCTGTGTACCCACTGGTCTGTCAAATGCGGACATTTTCGGTATGAAATGTTCTTCTGCCACCCGCATCACCATATATCCAATGAGGGTACCGAGTACGTTTAGCATAAGATCATCTACATCGAAGAGTCTGTATGAACCTTTGAATAAGAAATATAATCCTGTAAGCTGTCCAACCTCAATAAATGCTGTAAATCCGAAACCTGCCAATGCAGTTTCTTTCAGATTAAATCCAACACCATACTGTAAAAACATTCCCAAAGGAATGGTCATAACAATATTGAACAATACCTGACACATAACACGAACAACGGAATCCTCCATCAGGTCTGCTATAAAATGAAACGGGATAATCTGATACTGAATACTAAGTGCAGCCGCCTGCTCCATCGTCGGAAGTGGAAAAAATACCAGTTCCACTACACAGCAGAGATACATTACAAACATCTGCCAAGCTGCAATTTCTACAAAATTGACCTTCTTTGAAACCATCGTCTTAATCCCCATGATTACGAATGTAGCAACCATACCATACTCGCCATAAATTCTTAATCCTTCAATGATGCTATCCATCCATGCTGTATTCATAATAAAACCTCCTTATCTTCGGTAACGCTTTACATCTTTCATGATTAAAGTATAAGGGGTTTTACTTTTTTTCTAAATCGAATCCTCTTACATTAAGGGGGACACTTCTTACATTCGTGTAATATATTCCATTGGCACAAAATTGGCACAAACCGTTTCTCCCAAAACAAAAAGCTTATGTCGCCAGTGACATAAGCTCTTTGTGGATAAAAGATATGGGAAATTTTAGGTTATTACTAATCTTCTATATGAAGATAAGGAGGGTTCAGTAAGTCTACTTTGGGTTAGTTATGACTTACTGTAATTAAAGTATACCATATTACTGGGAATTGTCAACTACTATTTTCATTTTTTTACTATTTTGCAAGTGTTGCTCCCAATACTTTACACTCCTCTAATACAGAATCATCCGGTGCGCTGTTAGCCATCACGATTCCAAGAATCTGTGCCCCTGTTCCGGAAGTTCTCGCTTCCCATTCACGCATCCACTGTCCGTCTCCCCAACCATAAGAGCCAAACAGTGCCACTTTTTTCCCCGAAAGAGAATTCTCTACCGCTGAAAACATTGGTTCAAACTCACTCTCCTCCAAGACTTCTGCTCCCATGGCAGGGCAACCAAAAGCGATCGCATCAAATTCTGCCACATTCCCGGCTGCAAATTCACACCCAAATATGGTCACATCAGCACCTGCTCCTACTGCCCCTTCTTTCACGGCATTTGCCATTATCTCCGTGTTTCCTGTACCACTCCAAAACACTACTGCTACTTTACTCATTTTCTTTTCCTCCTGATTTTTTATTTATGTTAGTTTCATTCTAACCGTATCAAAATATTCCTAGAAACTTCTTCGTATAAGCCTCCGTTTTCATGGATTGTACGGTATAACCGGTTGCCGCTATTGCCGACATAATATCATCCGCATTCGGCTCCACATCTGATAGAAAGGAACATTCCCCCTTTGTGTGAGAACTTCTTACCTTTCTCGCTTCCGGTACCACTTTTCTAATTACATCATTTATATGTGCTTCACACATACCGCACATCATACCATCAATTTTCAATGCTGTTTTAACCATGTTTCCTCCATTTTACCCCTGTTCGGCCACTACACCGTCTTTTAACACTACATTGAGTATAACTCGTTAGTTGCGACTAACTACCTATCGTTAGTCTACACTAACCAAAATCAAAAGTCAACCCCTTTTCCAACATCAGAATGCTTGCCTGCCTCCTTTCTTTGTGTTATACTATAAGAACTACAGGGAAAAGGGGGATGGTCATGAGAACTTTTGTAAATGAATCTTCAGAAGATTACTTGGAAACCATTCTTATTTTAAGTAAGAAACTCCCGGTTGTGCGAGCAGTGGACATCGCCAACGAAATGGGCTTTAAGAAATCCAGCGTCAGCGTAGCTATGAAGAATCTACGGGAACGCAACCATATAACCACCACCGAGGCGGGCTTTATCTATTTAACAGATGAAGGAATGCAGATTGCCGAGCGGGTTTTGGAGCGTCACGAGTTTTTGACTCAGTGGCTTACTTCCATGGGCGTTCCGGAGGAGATTGCAGCAGAAGATGCCTGCAAGTTGGAACATGTGTTGAGTCACGAAAGCTACGATGCTATTAAGAAGACAACCAAATAACGCACATAAGGAGTTCCCTTCGGAACTCCTTACTTTTTATTCTACGTTTTTCAGTGCCAAATCCATTGGCACTTTTTTAATCTTTGAAAGTTCGATAATGGCAACTACCCCATAGGCAACAATTCCTAAGATAAGCATTTTTACAAAAACACCTGTATCCAACCATACCGGCAACCAGCCCTTCATCTTCTGACGCAACATGGTATGCCAGATAACCGTAATGGCTTCTGTATTGATGGGTAATGCCACCAACATGGACAAAAGCACCATTATACTGGTTGGTAAAATGTAAAGTCTTGCTATCTCGGTGCCACTGTATCCCAAAATCTTTGCCATGGAAATAGACTGAGCATTTTTCTCAATAATGGTTTTACTTAAAAGATAAATCATTACCACAAAGATTAACATGGCAAAACCGTCAACCAAATACATCAATTCTCCCATGGACACCTTTAGCTGACGACAAATCTTGCTTAAGGCATCTTCATCCAAAATACTGCCAATATATTTTTCATTCAAATCCGTAAGCTTTTCATCGGAAAAGTACCCACCAAACATATCACTTCCCAAATCAAAGGTTTGATTCAGGTGCTTTCTTGTCATAAAAACATACAGCCCCGTATCATAATCCCAGATTCCCGTGACCTTGAATTTATAGACGGTATCTTCATATTTTTCCTTTAATCGAATGGTATCTCCTATTTCCAATTCAAATTTTTCCGCATAAGCACTGGATACGTACACGTCCTCATCCGTAAGCTTTAGGGGCACATACTTACTGTCCGGTTCAATTCCGTAGAATAGAATTTCTTCCTTCATGGCATCGGTTTTATACGTCTCCAACGTATATGCGCTGAATTTTTCCGCAGAGGAATTATCCGTTTCCACTCCTTCGGAAAATCGCATGTACTTCAGCAGTTTATCCACGGAAAAATCCTCTCCGGATAAGCTGGGTGGCATTTTCAACAGATACTGGTATTTGCAAAACATATTTTCATGAATCTGATTCTGATAATGATCCATAATGGAAGGTAACATCATTCCAAATAAAAGTAACATATAGGAAATCAAAATTCCCAGAAACAGCACTGCGTAATGGAACCGGTTTTGCAAAAGCACTCTTAGGCGAAATCTTGAAAAGAAGGGAATCCCCGGTGAAAGGGATACAGCTTTTTTCTTTTTGCTTCTGCTTAGTTCCCTACGCAAAAACTGTAACGGGCTCAACCTCATTTTCCGACTCAGGATTATCAGGTTAATCAGAATCATAAGCAAAATCGGCACCAACGTGGTTAATATAAAGGCTTCTCCGTTCCATATAGTCACATAGGTAGGTAGAGAATAACTACCGTAATACATGTCTACACACACTTCTTTTAGCAGGGTATATCCTAATATGTTACCAATCAGGGCACTAATAAGAGTCACCAAAATCGGTGCCACCAGATAGTGTCCGATAAGCTCTGCATTGGTAAAACCGCTGGCTTTCAGGGTTCCGATTACTCCTGCTTCCTTTTCAATGGTGTTACTGGTGGTTAACGCAAATACAAATGCCATGATTACCATGATAATGTAAAAGAGTACCGTCATCATGGCCCGATCATTTCCCAAATCTTCTCCGGTAAACTGAATGGCCTGATTCTGCTGTCTTGGAACAAAATCAGAAAGCTCTGTCTGGTCATTAATCACCTTCATCAAGTCTTCAGCTCTCTTATTTTCTTCTTTCTCGTTTGCTGACGCCTTCTCCCAGCACCAGCTGTAACAATATACTTTGTTCTTTTTTGTCAGGGTCTTAAAGGTCTTCTCGTCCACCACCCCAACTCCGAACTTAATAGCGTCAAACATGGAATCATTACTGTTTTCAAAAAGTGCACTATAATCCGACAACGCCACGTACCCGCTGATACGATAGTTTTTTCCATCAAGCTTTATGCTGTCTCCTACTTCTAAATGATTATTATCCGCAAACATTCTGTCAATTGCAATTTCGTCCGCATTTTGAGGAAAATTTCCATTCATAAGACAGGCTCTATTCACTTTATCCCTCATGGCAAAAATACGAACCTTAAAGTTATTTCCGGACTTTTTTTCCACATAAGGCAGATTGTAAAGGGTTACTCCCTCTTTTTCAATCCGCTTTCTTGCACTTTTTTCCAATGGTTCTTCCGTGATGAAGTGCCCATCTTCCACATTGTATTTGGTAAAGCTTTCATTATAAGCTGCAATCATACTGCCATCTGCCACCAGATATCCGGAAATAAAAGAAATGGTGGCTATCATCAGGATAAAGATTACCAGATACTTACCTTTATCTCCGGATATTTCCCGAAGGATTCGTTTTCTCAATGGATTTTTCTTCTTCATACTACCACTCCAGTTCTTCCGCTGTAATCTTTGCTGTGTTACGCACATCCTCACGAATCATGCCGTCACGCAAACGCAACATCCTGTCTGCCATGAGCCGAATGGCATCATTGTGGGTTACCATCAATACGGTATTGCCGTATTTCTGATTCACGGTTTCGATTAGTTTTAAAATCTCCTTGGAGGTTTTGTAATCCAAAGCACCTGTCGGCTCGTCGCATAGTAAAATATCCGGATTTTTCACAATGGCCCGGCCAATTGCACATCGCTGCTGCTGTCCTCCCGACAGCTGATTAGGTAGCTTTTTCCGATGTTCATAAAGTCCCAGGGTTTTCATCAAGTCTTCCAATGGTAAGGGCTTATCGCTTAAATAGGCACCCACTTCAATGTTTTCCTGTACCGTCAGATTGGGGATTAGATTATACATCTGAAAAACATATCCGAGATGATTTCTTCGATACTGGGTAAGTTGTTTGTCATTCATTTGCTCCGTTCTCTCTCCGGCAATTAAAATGCTTCCTTCGCTGGCCCGATCAATTCCTCCCACAATATTTAAAAGTGTGGATTTTCCGGAGCCGGATGGCCCCAGCATAACGCAGAATTCACCTTTTTCCAATTTCAAGTCTATTCCGTTTAACACATCCACTCGACTGTCTCCTTCGCCGAAGTGCTTTTTTATCTGCTGTAATTCCAAAAACATATACTCATCTCCTCTATCGTTTTACCCATTAAAATAGGTTAGCATTATCTAACTTACTTTCAGTATAGTTAGATATCGCTAACCTGTCAATAGTATCATTAAAATTTCAAGATTTTTATGCCAGTTGTGCCAAAATCAGCTTTTCCATCTTCTCCATTACCGGAACTTCTAATCCAAGGCTCTTTGCTTCCCGAATCAAATAACCGCAGAAAGTATCCACCTCACTCTGACGATGGTTTTCCACGTCTCGCTGTAAAGAGCTGGTATCTCCGTCGGAAAGTTCCTCATAAAAGCGGTGGGTCAGCCAGGTAATATCTTCTTCCCGCATGGCAATACCTTTTGCCACAGCTACGTTATAGGCTTCTCTGGTCAATGCCTCATATTCCTTCGCTTTTATCGGATCATCCCGAAGTTGTCCGATGGTATTGGCATACGCCGCCGTCTCCACATTATAAGCGCAGTTCATGATATACTTTTTCCAAATCTGCCGGTTAATGTCCTCCGCAATGCGGCTCTCAATTTCCGCCGCCTGAAGCAGGGCATCTGTTTCCTTTAACATTGCCTGCTGTTTCTCATCCGCTCCATCTATTCCAAGCCACACGATAGTATACATTCCCTGCTGGGTAATGGAATAGTCCGGGTTGGCAAAAGTAATAATATAGATTAAGGAATCCACAATCTGTCCCTTTGTCAAAAGCCCTCGTGCACGCTCTCCCGTATCCGCTCCGTTCATCACTGGAATTACCACTGTATGCTCACCTACCGCACCTTCAATGCTCTTTAAGGCTTCTTCCAAGGAATAGGTCTTTACACAAACAAAAATATAATCCTGTACCTCTAAGTCTTCTCCTCTGGCCACAACCTTTTCCGGATGGCAGATTCGCTCCCCCCGATACTCACTGTGAAGCACCAGACCGTTTTTACGGATAGCCTCTCCTCTGGCTCCTCTTGCCACAAAGGTTACATGCTCATAATGGTCTGCCAAAAGCGCTCCCAAATAGCCACCAACGCCCCCCAGACCAACCACTGCAATCTTCTTTTCTTTCAAATCCATCTGTCTTTTCCTTTCCCGCTTTCTAAACTCATTCTATAATCAACGCCGGCTTAAACCGCAGATAATCTGCGGACACCAAGCTATATTCCACACCATTGACTTCTCCCAAAAAACTGTCCTGAAAATGCCGTTCCCCATGACAGTGGGAGTAAATCACTTTCTCTACACCATACTCTTCTGCCAACTGTGTAAAGGGACTTTCCTGTTCCCCCACACTGGTAGGCGGATAATGCAAAAACATAAGAAACTTGTGATACCCCGCCGCCTTTGCCGCTTCAAAGCAAGGACGCAGTCGATCTATTTCCCGCTGCCTTATCATCAAAAAATGATCGTAGGTATCCTTCCCTTCATAGCAGACACCTTTTGAACCCACCAAAGCATAATCCTCATAGGTTGTAAAATTATTTTGCAAAAAGAACAATCTGTCCTCATACCGGGCATTCAGCAAGTGGGTTTTCTCTGCTTTCCAAAATAAATCGTGGTTCCCGCGCAAAAGGATTTTCCGTCCGGGCAGATTTTCGATAAATTCCAAATCTTTCGTTACGTTGTTCATCCTGCCACCCATGCTGTGATCGCCGGTTATAACTACTGTATCTTCCACCAAAACCCTTTTGTTCCAATATTTTTCTATTTTCTTTACATGATTTTTCCAGATCGGATCATATTTCTCCATACTTTTATCTACCATAAGATTCAGGTGGAGATCTCCGATGGCATATAAGCTCATGCTTTTTCCTCGATTCTTTCGTTTCATTTAGAAAAGCCGCCGCCATACAACCGGCGACGGCTTCAAATATCTTACAAATTAGTCTTCTTTCTTAAGGCCAAGGCTCTTAGCAACGTTTACAATGAAGTCCTGTACGTTGGTAACAATACCATGTGCAGATAAGCTTCCTCTGTCAGCCAGCTTGTTAACAACGAACTCTGCGATATCTACGCAGTAGAAGTATACTTCACGAACGGTTCCGTCCGGCATTACACGGTAAGATGGAGTCATGTTACCGGTTGCAATGGTATGAAGCATAGTTGCCATACAAATTACGGTTGTTGCTCCACGAACCTCGTCACGCATACGGTTAGCGCCTTCATAAACATCTCCGTAAACCGGAGGTAACGGACCATCATCACGAATGGAACCGCATAATACATACGGTACGTTGCACTCTTCCAATGTGGAGATGATACCGCCGTGTAAATTCTCCTGCTTGATGAATTCCTTAATGGAACCATAGTAACGAGCACGGTTAATGGTGTCTAAGTGATTGTAGTGACCCATTGGCATGTTCTCGGTTGTGTAAATATCCTGTCCCAAAGCTGTTCCAAGATAAGCACCTTCCAAATCATGGGTTGCCAATGCATTACCTGCAAGTACTGCATGAACATATCCGTTCTTAATCAATGCGGAGAATGCAGAACGTGCATCCTGGTCAAAAGCGAATGCAGGTCCTAAAACCCAAACAATCTTACCATTGTCTCTGTCGTGCTGTAATACATCACGAAGAATATCATAATCTTTAGAGAATGCAGTTTCTCTGGAACGTCCGGTACGGAATGCGAAGGTATCGTCATTTCCTTCCGGTTTGTCTGTTTCAAAACCGTTTGGATATACATAAATTCCTTCTTCACACTTCTCGGTTCTTCCTACAACTACCAAATCGCCTTTGTATAAGTTACGGAACTCGATTACCTGAATCTTTCCATCCTTATATACTGCTACACAGTCCATACGGCTTTCTTCAGCGAAAAGCCATTTTCCGTCAATCTTGAAATATTCCGGATAAATGCTCATTGCATGATACTGTTCCGGTGCCACACCATCGCGTGGGCAAGCCTCTAATTTACAGTTCGGTGCATTCACAAAAATCTCCTGGGTAAAATCCGGAGCGGTATATTTTGCTAATTTTAAGCTCATATTATTCCTCCCTATACTACAAAAATCATTTACTACCTTATATCCGCTATATACTATTAAAACAAAAACTTGACAATATTGCAACCCCTAACCCGTGTTTTTTTTATGTTCTTAAGGTGCAATTTAACAGGACAAAACGGGTGCTTTACTTATCATAAAGCACCCGCAATTTCTGTCAGATTATATGCTGTTTATAACTGGAATCGATCCACAACTGCATTCAAATCCTGTACCACATGTTCAAGCTGAGTCATGGCACTTCCAATATTCTCAATCTCAGCATTCTGCTGTTCCATCTTGGATGCAATTTCCTGACTGGAAGCAGATAACTCTTCCGTCTCGCTGGAGATATCGGAGAACTTGTCTACAACCACTTCCTTGCTGCTGTTTAAGTTATTCAATGCATCACCTACAGAACTGATATCTGCACTTACCTGAGATATCTTATCCATAATTCCTGCAAAGATTTCCTGGGTTGTATCCATAGCTTCGATACACTCGTCTGTCTTACCCTGCATCTGGCCCATCTGACCGGTTACATTTCCGATTTCAACCTGAATTTCGGAAATAATAGTGGTAATCTCGCCGGTTGCACTGGCTGTCTGCTCTGCAAGCTTTCCAATCTCTTCCGCAACTACTGCGAATCCTCTTCCGGCCTCTCCTGCACGGGCAGCCTCGATAGAAGCATTTAATGCTAACAGAGAAGTCTGCTCTGCAATGGAACTAATGGTCTGGCTGATGCCGTCGATGGAGGTAGATTTCTGTGACAAGCTCTGTACGCTGCTGCTTGCAACCTGCTGAATCTCCTGAGTTTCTCTAACCTGAGTTGCCAACTGCTGGATAGATGTTCTTCCGCTTGCAGTTGCCTTAATGGATTCTTCTGCTGCTTCACGCATACCGGAGGTCTTCTCGGAAATGTTATCCATTTCAAATGCAAAGTTGTTCAGGTTCTCATTTGCAATCTGGGTCTGCTCTGCAACTTCACTTACTGCAATACTTACCTGCTGGATGGTATCCACTACGGAAGCATTATTATCAACAGAGTGTTCCACGGAACCATATACATTATTAAATTCGTCCGCCAAAATAGAGGTGACATTTACTAACTGTTCAATAATATCATGTAATTCTTTACTTAAGGATGCAACCGCCATCTTCATGGCACTGATTTCATCGTGTCTTCTGTCAGGCTTTACTTCTTCCACCTTAAGTTCAAGATCCTTCAGTCGCATAATCTGCTTCTGCATTGCAATAATCGGTTTGGTAATGCTTCTTCCGAACAGCGCAATGATAATTGCGGAAAGAACACCAAGTACAATTGCAATGATAACTAATCCGCGAACGGTATTATTAACCGCCTTGGTATATACACTGGTAGGTGTTACGGTGTATATCATCCAACCGTTGGATGGGATTTCTGCGCCCTTAATATATTTGGTCTTACCATCATAATCCTTAAAGGATCCACCGGATTTCATTGCTCCGGTATATTTGCCGCCCAATACATCATTAATGGTATGAACGGTTTCATCTTTCATTACAAATTCATCATTTGGATGTAATACAATGGTTCCATCGTCAGTAGTCATAAACGCGTAGGTTCCATCACTGGTATCAACCGTTTCATCCAACATGGTAAATAAAGTATCCAAAGAAAGGTCTTCACCAACTACACCATTGTTTCCCGGTCTCTGGAAAGCTCTTGCTGCGGTAATAACCATTCCGCCTGTAAGAGTATCTACATACGGTGCTGTAAATACCTTCTTATCGGGAGATGCCTGCGCATCGGTATTCCAAGGACGGGTAGTATAATCGAAATCCGCCGGAAGCTCCGCATCAATACAAAGATGCTTGTCTGAAGAAAATCCGGTATAAATAATCTGAATATTGTCCGACCCTTTCTTCGCCTGAATACAATATTCCAAAACTTTTTCATAATCTACTTCACCTAACCCCGCCATATATGCTGCTGTATAATCTACGACGGATGTCTCCCGCTCCATCCACGCATTCACTGCGGCAGCATAATGAGATGTCCTACTCTGCTGTAACGCACTGTAGTTGGTATTGGTTGACGTTGTCATCTGCATCGCTGCAAACACAGATGCAATCACAACGGCGCCAATACAAATTCCGGAAAAGAGTACTATCAATCTGGTACGAATACTTTTCACTTTTTTCATGATGTCCACCTCACACTCTCATTAGTCTGAAACTATGTTGCTAATACGCTTGTAGTCTACGGAATAATTCTACCAAGATATTGTGATTTTTTCTTGAACGTCATGTGTCAGTTCTAAATTTTTTTCGCTATCTCTCGTTATTTTCTGACTTCTTATCCGATTTATTGAACATGTAAATACCAAGCAGGGTTACAAGGATTCCCACCCCATGCCAAATGCTGAAGTTTTCCTTTAAAAAGATTACACCGGCAGCCACGGAAATTACCGCTGTCAGATTGGCAAAAGACGCTGTTTCCTGACTGGTCATGCCACCTGCGGCATAATTCAGACAGAAAAATGCTACCACGGAGGAAAGGATTGAGAGGTAAAACAGTGCCACCAAAAATTCCGTTTTTGCAAAAAGCGGTAAAATTAAGGTCACATCTCCATTTAACTTCGCCACACCCAATACAGCAAACACTACTGCTGCCAAAAAGAACATGGTATAGGTTCTCTCAAAAGGCGTAAAGTCCTCCGCATATTTTCTGGTCAGTACATTAAACATGGAGCCGCAGAAAACCGCTACACAAAGGCACAGCACGCCAAAAAGTGTGACGCCCCCTTCACTTCTCTCAGACAGAGAAAGAATTGATACTCCCACCACCGAAATCACTGCAAATACCAGCTTCTTCGGCACAAAAGACTCTTTATTGACAGGTATGGACAATAAATATGCCACCACCGGTATGATACCGATCATCATACCGGAAAAAGAGGAGCTGGTACTTTTAATACCATAATTCTCCGCCAAAAAGTATACTACCGGCTGGCAAATTCCAATAGCTAAAAGGGGAAGAAGCTTCTTCCCCTTTAGGTTTAATTTACCCACTTTAAAAATTGCCAGGCAAGTCAGTATGAAAAAACTCACCATAAACCGGATGCCTAAAAACACCTCCGGTGAGGTATAGGAAAGAGCAATCTTACTGGCCATAAAACTGAAACCAAAGATTGTATTTCCCAGAATAATTGCTAAATAAGATTTCTTCCTTTTACTTAACGTTCCCATTTATCACATAAGGCATTGATCTGATCCGCAAATTTTCCCAGATCTTTATTAGCCATTCCTTTACATTTATGTATTACTGCCATCAGCCTCTCCCCTGCAAGTACCAGACGATCAAACACGTTATTGGTACGAAGCTTCTGTGCTTTTTTCTCTACTTTAATGTGGCTGCCTTCCGCCACCTGTGTTCCGCTTATAAGGTCAAAAGCGTCTCCACTGTATGGTGCGTAAGCCTCCAGACCAAGGTCTCTTTTCAGATGGTCCGCAAAGCCCACTGCAGTGGTTTCTTCACCATGCACCACAAAAACCTTCTGGGGCTTTTTCGTAAAAGATGCAATCCATTCGGTTAAATGATTGTAATCCGCATGACCGCTGATTCCAGGAAGATTTACAATAGGCGCTTTTACCTCTACTTCTTCTCCGAAAAGTCTTACACTCTGCACACCACCCAACAGCGCATGACCTAAGGTTCCCGGAACCTGATAACCCACAAAGAGAATGGTGGACTCCGGTCTCCACAGATTATGCTTCAGATGGTGGCGGATACGTCCCGCCTCACACATACCGGAAGCGGAAAGAATAACCTTTGGCTTCGGGTCATAGTTAATGGCACGGGATTCATCACTGGTTACCGCTGTCTTTAATCCCTCAAAACGGATGGGATTCACACCGGAGCTTACCAAATGACTGGCCTCTGTATTAAAGCAATCCTCCACATTCTTATGGAAAACACCGGTTGCTTCAATGGCCATGGGGCTGTCAATCCATACTTCAAAATGCTGATATTCCGGTAAAAGTGCCTCTGCCTTAATTCTTCGCATAAAGTAAAGAAGCTCCTGGGTTCTACCTACAGAAAATGCAGGAATTACCAGGTTACCTCCCCTGTCAAAGGTTGATTTGATAAGTTTGGCCAATTCCACCGCATAATCCGGCGGTGTATCGTGGTTACGATTACCATAAGTAGATTCCATAACCACAAAATCCGCATCTTTAATATATTCCGGATTCTTAATAAGCGGTCGGTTTCCATTTCCGATATCACCGGAAAAAACAATTTTACGGGTTGTTTTATTCTCTGTAATCCACATTTCTATGGAAGAAGATCCCAAAAGATGTCCCGCATCCACAAAACGCACGGAAAGTCCCGGGCAAACATCAATCAAATCATGATAATTGCAGGACGTAAAATGCTCTAAAACCCCGTTGGCATCATCCAAATTATACAGTGGAACAATCAAATCCTTACCGGCACGACGGCCTTTTCGGTTCTTCCACTCCGCTTCAAACATCTGGATATGGGCGGAATCTTTCAACATAATGCTACACAACTCGCATGTTGCCTTGGTTGCGAAAATCTCTCCCCTGAATCCATGGCTGTATAACAAAGGAAGCAAACCGGAATGATCAATATGTGCATGGGTTATAAAAACATAATCAATCAATGCCGGATTCACCGGAATCTCCTGATTTACATAAAGGTCCGGTCCCTGTTCCATACCACAATCCACCAGAATGTGCTTGTCGTTAAACTTCAAATAATGACAGCTTCCCGTAACCTCACGGTCAGCGCCCAAAAATTCAAGTATCATAGGTCACACTCCTATACATATTAAGATAGTTTTATCTTAACATAGATGTGGTATATTCACAAGGCAACGCCCTATTTTTCATACAATAGTCTAAATTGCTTTTTATCCACCAATGCCAGCAGGAAAACGATACCGATTGCCAGCGCGCCAACGACACCAATCATCTCCCATGCCACGGTAAATCCCTTCGTATCCACCAGTTTTCCCACTACCAGATTTCCGATGGCAGAAAAACCGCCGTTAAAAATCATAAGTATGGAATTTACACGTCCCCAATGGGTTGAGGGAATTCGCCTTGTCATATAAGGCGAACCACCCAACACATTGAAAATTTCTCCAAGAGTAAACACTGTCATAAAAAGGAAATACAAAAGAATCATCCGTCCTGCAAAGCTGCAGCTAAAAAGTCCCGCAACAATCAAGGTCTCGCCGATTACCATCTTTCGAACGTCTTTTATTCTTCCAAAAGCAGCGGTAATAAGTGGTGTTCCCACAACCACCACAAATCCATTGATACTGGTCATCATACCAAACCAGGTTGCTCCATCCGCACCGTACAAATTCTCCATATTAAGCGGCAACAGATAGTTAAACTGGGAGTACACCAATCCCGCAAACCCGGTTGCGATAAAATATAAGAAGAAGGTTTTTCTCTCTTTTAAAACTTCCCATAATTTTACGCCTTCTTTCTTTTCCTCGTACTCGCTGACATGCTTTTTATCCACCTGCAATCTTTTTACAAAGAGGAAAATCAACACTGTGGATGAAAAGGTTGCAAGGGAAGTAATAATAAATGCCAGCCACAAATAGTGCTTAAACAACAATCCCCCCAATGTGGGCGCCAGCACCAATCCCAGGTTTCCGCCTAAATACTGCAAGCTGTAGGCATGTTCTCTGCTGTCACCGTCACTCAAATCCGCCACAATGGCATCATAGGACGGTCCCTCAATGGTGGCAAACACGCCCGCCACATAGAACAGCACGACACTGATAAAAGACAGCGGTATGATACCACTTATGAAAAAGCAGATAACCGTTACCATATCACAGCAAATAATGACCCACTTCCGGTTCAGGGTATCTGCCACTTTTCCGCCAAGTAAAACCGCCGGCAACTGCACAATTCCCATAACCATGGAAATTGTGGCAATGGTGGTGGCGGAATATCCTAATTTATTTTTTAATATCAGGGTCATAATCGGCCAGATAAGAGAGCCCATGCTGGTTACGATACGACCGAAAAACAGGATATAAATTTCCCTGCTCAAGTTTTTGTATTGCTGTAAAAATCTCATATGTTGCTCCTTTTTATTTCTCTTTTCTTCCCCTTTACACTTTTGAGGTGTTGATTTTCAATTTCCCGTACACGAAATGCCAGCTCTTCGAATTCTTTTTCATTTTTCACCTGTTCTCATAGATTTTTTGAAACAGCAAAACCGGCGCTCCTTCCGTATTACACTCCTCTTTAACAAGTGTAAAACCATGTTTTTGAAGGATTCTTTGGGAACCGATATTCGCAGGATCTGTAATGGCATTTACTTGCTCTCCGTTTTTTAACATCTTTAGTAGCTTTCCAACTAACGCCGTACCATAGCCCTGATTCCAATACTTAGGAAGAAGCATGTATTCGATTTCGGCAACGCTATCTTCCTCGTTCCAAAGGATTGCTCCCATCCCAATATACTCTTCTTCCTCTTCTCCAACGAAAACCTTATACGTGCCAAATGGTAATTCTGACACATTTTGCCTGACTATCCATTGAAAAAGCATGTTTGCTTCCTCTGGGGTGAAAGTGCGTCCATAATTCATCTGCATTAGCTTTTCGTTAAAAACAAGCTGTGTATAAAGCTGTTTGTCACTTTCCTTATATTTTTCCAATCTCATCTCTCATTGTCCCTCGCCTGTGATGAGTCAGTCTTCTTTTTCCTTGTATACCACTTCAAATTCTTCGCAAAGCAGCTCAAGGTTCTCATCAAATGGTTTTCCGATTTCCTTTAATTCCTCCCCGAAGAATGCCACGTGTACTTTTTTCCAATACTCATAAGACCGGTCACCTTCCCCTTCTTTGTAGGCATGCTCACGGGTTACATCTTTAAATAGTGTACGATATACCTTTGTTGTTTTGGTGATGCAAACGGCATTCTCGTCTTCATCCAGAATGATGTTGTATTCGCCCACCTTCGGTATTTTTTCACCCTCCAGCTCATACCACAAATACGCGGAACAGGTGGCCGTCTTAATACCATCCTTCACAAGCTGCGCCAATCCATTCGGATCACCTCCAAAACACCATGCCTCATACTCTCCGGTTAAACCGGATAACTCCCACATTTTTTCTGCTGTCATTTCTTTTCCTCCATCTTTCTCATCACAATTCATTTTCTTACTACTTCAGCTTCAATACTGCCACAATTTCGTCGCCATCCATTTCGCCGTTTTCCACAAAACCGAATGATTCGTACAACGCCTTTGCCACTGTATTTTCCGGCTCGTAGGAAAGTGCGCAATATTCCGCCTGTCCCTGCGGCCAGGTTTTAATGAACTCCAGCGCCAACCGTACGGCTTCCCTGCCGAAGCCCTTACCTTGAAACTTCTTGTCAATCATCAATCGCTTTTTTCCAAATGTATCATATTTACACCTCAAATGCCCACTTTCCGCTACGGAAGATCGGAACGGTCTTGCCTTCCTGTGTGATGGCGTCAATATCCAGTCCCCCATAGCCAATCATAAAATCGTTATGCTCCATAGAATCATTGATTCCCATCTTGCGGCACTCCTTGATGGTCTTTTCCTGGTATCCGCGAATGGTATTGGTGAATCCTGCACCCAATGCCAGATGGCAGGCTGCATTTTCATCAAAAAGCGTGTTCCAGAACAGCAGGCCCGACTCCGAAATCGGGGAGTTCACCGGCACCAGTGCACACTCGCCAAGATATGCCGCACCTTTGTCCATGGAGATCATCTGCTCCAAAAGCGCCTGATTCTTCTCTGCGTGAACCTCAACTGCTTTTCCTTTTTCAAAGCGAACCCAGAAATCTTCAATCAATTCGCCGTTGTAGGAAAGTGGCTTGGTGGCATAAACAATGCCCTCCGCCTCACCGCACATCGGAGACGTGTAGCACTCCTCGCTTGGAATGTTGGCATCAAAGGGGATGCCACCGATCGTGGTTTCCTCGCCGCCAAGGAACATTCCTTCCGGAATCATGCCAACGGTCAGATCGGTACCGTTATCGCCCTTGTAATGAAGCTTCGCAATGCCAAGGTTATTCAGGTACTCACAACGGTCGTGCAGATTCTTGTTGTGTGCCTCCCAAGCTGCAATTGGATCTTCCATCGCACGGGATGTAAAAAGAATTGCCTCCCAAAGCTTTTCCATTGCCTTTCCTTTCGGAAGATCCGGGAATACCTTCTTTGCCCAAGCCGCGCCGGGAACCGCCGCGATACACCACTGGTATTTGTTTTCCATTTTATCCCAGTATGGTTTCACGATGGGCCAGCTCTTCTGATCTGCTTTTGCAATCTTATCCTGATCAACACCCTTAAGTCCGTCGGGATCATCGGATTCGATGTAAATACGACAAGGTTGCGTATCCATCCAATGTTTCAGTCGCTCCTTCTTCCATTTTTCAACAGTTCCCAAGGTATCCACGCTCTGGTATTTCACGTCCAGCTTATAAAGTTTCTGGTAATCAAACTCTACTATGACCTTTCGCGCTCCTGCCTTGTAGCACTCGTCCACCAGCAACTCAATAAACTTTGGCTGGTCGAAGCCGCAATAGATCAGGACATCCTGACCTTTTTGAATATTCACACCCTTACGGGCAATCAATCTAGCATAATTTCTTAAAACTGTCACTTTCATGTTGCTGTCCTCCTCTACTTCTTTGTAAACACCAATTCTTGCTGCGCCACTGTAAATCCCAGCTTTTTGGCAACTGCAATTCCAATGGCACATCCTGCTCACCAATTCGTGAAAAGTCAATATTCCGAATCAGCCAATCCAACTCCTGTTCCTCAACTTCAGGAGAGTAAGAAATCACCGGTTCTCCTTCGCAATTCGCAGCAATAACCTTATAAAAATATTTCTTGTTCAGCGGAATATCCCGATAATGACATTTACAAAGGCGAATTCCTTCGCGCTCTGTCCCGCAGGGAATTCCAAGATACTCCTGATTAAAGTCTTTTAACATAAAAATTTCTTCACCCACTATTCGATATCAAGCAATTTCCTCAAACTGAGCCATATACAGGCGATAGTATTGTCCCTTTTTTTTCAGAAGTTCCTGTGGACTTCCGCTTTCCACAATACCGCCGTCATCAATTACAAAAATGCGATCCGCATTCTGAATGGTTGATAATCGATGGGCGATGACAAAACTGGTCCGGCCCTTTAAAAGCCCCTCAATTCCCCGTTGTACCAACAATTCATTTTTTGTATCAATACTTGACGTTGCCTCATCTAAAATAAGAATCTTCGGTTTGCTGATCATGGTTCGCGCAAAAGCAATTAACTGCCTCTGTCCCACCGAAAGACCTGCTCCCCGCTCTTTCATCACCGTATCATATCCCTTTTCCAGATTCATAATAAATCCGTGGGCATTAACCGCCTTGGCTGCCTCCATCACTTCCTCCATGGTTGCATCCGCCTTTCCGTAACGAATATTATCCGCAATGGTTCCGGAAAAAATAAAATTCTCCTGGGTCATCACACCCATTTGTTTTCTTAGGCTTTTCAGGGTTACATCCCTTACATCAAAGCCATCCACCAGCACTTTCCCATCCTGAATATCATAAAACCGGCTTAAAAGATTTACGATGGTGGTTTTCCCTGCACCGGTAGGTCCCACCAGTGCAATTCGCTCTCCGGGTTTCACCGCAAAGCTTACATCCTCCAAAACCTTTGTTTCTTCTGGCGTTCCCACATCATAGGTAAAGGATACATGCTCGAAGTTTACTGCACCGGTAATCTCCGGCAACTCTTTTGCATCCGGCTTATCACTGATATCCGCGGGCGTATCCAACACCTCAAAAATGCGCTCTGCGGAAGATAAATTTGTCACCAACTGATTATAAAAGCTGGCAATGTTCATAACCGGTTCCCAAAACATGCCGATATACACTCCAAAGGATACCAGGGTTCCAAGGGAAACCCGCTCCATACCGATGAGCTTGGTTCCGCCCCAGTAAAGACAGACACAGCTTACACCCCAGCAGGCATTGATAACAAAATCAAACAAATCGGAACGGATTACAGCCTGATTAAAAACCTCTTTATGCTCTTTTACCAATTCCTCAAAATTATCTTTTGCTTCAGACTCCGCTGCAAAGCTGTGCACCACAGACATACCGGATACATCCTCATGTACGTAGGCGTTTAAGTTGGATGCTTTCTTCCGAAACTGCTGCCAAAAAGGCATCTGCATCTTAAAAATCATTATACAGCCCAGAAGCATCACCGGCAAGACTGCCAGACACAACAATCCCAAGGTCACATCCTTTATTAACATAATCACTGTAACCCCCAGAATGGTAAAAATTCCCGGAATCAATGTTGTGACTGCATTTTGCAACACTCTCTTTAACGAATTTACATCACCGATGATACGGGCAATAATTTTTCCCGTTGGTCTTCCGTCAAAAAACGGAAAACTTAAGGTCTGAATATGCTCGTATAAATCCTGTCTTATGGTTACCAAAATATGGTTTGACACATAGGACATGGTGTACATGCGGATTTTTAATACAATCACAAATACAATATTGATGGCCAGAGTGAAAAGTCCCAGCCGCATCAGCCCCGCCTGATCTTTTTTCGGAAGGTACACATCCACTGCTTTTCCAATCAAAAGCGGGTTCACCAGAGAAATGCCTACCGTCACCACCAGGGTAAAAAGTACCAGCAGGATTCTTGCCTTATATGCCATAAGATAGGCAAAAAGACGCTTCGCCGTCTGTCGCCTGTCTTGATTTTTTAATTCCTCGTCCTGTTTGGTTGAATTGATTGCCACAATTCTCCCTCCTTCCTATTCCTTAAGCACTTATGCTTTCTTCTCCATACTGGGAACAGTAGGTTTCATAGTACCGTCCCTTTAATTTCAAAAGTTCTTCGTGGGTTCCCCTCTCCACAATGCTGCCTTTTTCCAACACGATAATTTCATCTGCATAGCGTACCGCTGAGATTCGGTGTCCCACAATAATCTTTGTAATATCCGTAAGCTCCTTTAACTCCTTCTGAATCTCCCGCTCTGTTTCCATATCCAAAGCACTGGTAGCATCATCAAAAATAAGTATCGGGCATTTCCTAGTTAAAGCTCTTGCAATACTGATTCGCTGCTTTTGTCCACCGGAAAGTCCTACTCCTCGCTCACCGATAACCGTCTCGTAGTTTTTGTCCATTTCCAGAATGAAATTATGCGCTTTTGCCTGCTTGGCTGCTTTTACAACTTCTCCACGGCTAATATTTTCTTTATCACCCATACGAATATTATCCTTCACCGTATCGGAAAAAAGAAAGACTTCCTGCATAACCGGTGCAATACTTCCCCGCACCTGTCGTAACGTCAAATCCCGAACATCCACACCGTCCAATTTCACGCTTCCTCCGGTAACATCAAAGAGTCTTCCCATCAACCGGATAACCGAGGATTTGCCGGAACCGGTTTCTCCCATGATTCCCAGGGTCTGTCCGGCTTTCACCGTGAAGTTCACATCCTTTAATACATCATGGCCTTCTCTTTCGAAGTCCACATGGTCAAAGGTAATTTCTCCTTTTACTTCCGGCAGCACCACCGGATCCTCTTTGTTGAAAATTGTCGGTTCCTGATCCATCACCTTATTAATCTTCTTGTAAGAAGCATGAATGGCAGAAATTTCATTTGCCAGTTCACCGATTACCTCGCAAGGCCACACAATGTTACGGCTGTATTCCACAAAAGCCACTAAGGTTCCGATGGTCATTTCATCCTTTGCCACCAGAAAACCACCAAGAATTGCCGTCATGACCGGTAAAATCTTACCCACCAGTTCAAAATAGGGGTAGATTCGAACCAGAATTTTTGTCATTTTCATATTGAGGTCACAGTACTCTGTATTCTTTTTCCGAAATTTTTCAATCTCGTAATCCTCTCTTACAAAGGCTTTTACAGTACGGACACCGGAAATATTTTCTTCCGCCACAGTGGTCAGTTCCGCGTTTTTCTCACTGATATCCCCAAAAACCTTATCCAGTTCTCTCTCCATATAGATGGCAAGTATGGCCATAATCAGCATGACGCTAACAGGAAAAATTGTCAGCAGCATGTTCTGGGTCAGCATACAATAAACCACCACGATAACATGAACCGTCACCTGAATGGTAAGCATACCCGTCATTCCAAAAGCATCCCACATCATATCCGCGTCTTCCTTGATACGCGCCATAAGCTCTCCCGTATTAGTGTTGTCAAAGTAATCCATGGACAGTCCCTGAATGTGAGTAAATAAGGTTTTACGCACATCAGAAGCCACCGCACAGCCAATACGGTCAAAGGTATATTCCTTGGCATAATGGAACAATCCCGAAAAAATGCCAATCCCAAGAATTGCCGCCAAAAGCCGGGCCAGTAATTCCGTTTTTCCTCCCAGAATCACATCATCCACAATGGATTTGGTTACAAGCGGAAACAAAAGTTCCAGCACCGTAGCCGCAAACATACACAGACTTCCCAGAATAATAAAGGCGATATAGGGTTTTCCCATTTTCCACACACTAAGTTTTTTCACATTTATCCCTCCCTGTTTTTATATATAAAAATAGCCTGAGGTAAAACCATTCACCTCAGGCTATAATGCACTATATCATGATTCACAAAAATAATGTACCTATCCTACTGCTTCCTTGGCGTTAGGGTACACGTACTGAGGTAAAGTCCCGGTATTCTATTCTTAAACTGCAAGTTGTTAAAATCAAAAATTCTAATAGTCATAGTTCTTTACCTCCTTTCTGAAAATCTTACTTTACTTAGTTACAGTAGCTATTGTAACCATAGTCTGACAAATCTGTCAATACTTTCCAGACAACTCCGACAAAATATACAATAAAATACAATATTCAAAAAAGGAGCCGGGTACTACCTGACTCCTCTATTAAAGTGGAACGATATATATTAATTTCCATAACCCATGGCTTCTCTTGCCGGAACAAATCTTCCAATCAATGCTCCAATCACAAGACCCGCAACTGCCGGAAGAATCCATGCAAAACCATATGATGCCAGCGGCATGGTGGCGATTACGGAATATACATGTGTAATATTTTCAATTGCCTGTGCGATGACAAAAAGAATCACACCGGTAATAGCGCCATAGCGTGCCGCTCTGGACACAACAGATTCCTTCACTGTTGCCAGGAAGATTAATACCAGCAAAATCGGATAAATGAAATCCAAAATCGGTGCTGCCAAAGCAATGATGTTATCCAATCCTACATTGCACAAAAATGCGCTGAAAACACATACAATGGTACAAAATACTTTATAAGATACCTTCTTTTCCGTCAGTTTTTCAAGATAGGTGGCACAGGAGGATACCAGTCCGATGGCTGTTGTTAAGCATGCCGCCGCCACGATTACGGAAAGCATCACAAGTCCCGCCGGTCCCAAAAGATCTTTTGCAAGATTAATAATAATATCCGTTCTGGACATATCTTTCGGGTAAATTTCACTGACGCTTGCCCCCAAATATGCCAGGCCGCCGTAGATTAAAACCAGGGCTGCACCTGCAATGTAGCAGGCATGACGAATCATTTTTCGCTCTTCCGATTTATTTTTTAACTTATATTCCTTAACCTGTGCTATAATAAGAATGGAAAAAGCAAGAGCCGCAATAGCATCCATGGTCTGATAGCCGGTTGTAATACCTGTATGTACGGAAGTATATAAGGCTCCGCCATGGGCGATGCTGCCCAAAGGATGCAGGATTCCTTTTACAATCAGGACTCCCAGGGTTACCAACAGAATCGGTGCCAATACAGCACCAATAATATCTATGATTTTGGATGGCCGAATGCAGAGCAACAGCACAATTCCAAAAAATACAATTGAGAAAACTACAGAGTTCATTTGTGGCGCCAAGGGTGCTACAGATAACTCATAAGTGGTTGCCGCTGTTCTTGGAATAGCAACAAGGGGACCAATGCAGATATACAAAGCCAGCATCAACAGTTTGGATAAATGATTACCCATGATGCCTACAATACCATCTGCGCCGTCCTTTTTGCTGGCAATAACGTTCATTACGATAACCGCCAGAACTACGTCCATAACAGCAAAGCCTAAGAAACCGTAAATCCAGTTACTTTTTGACTGCATTCCCAAATAAGGGGGAAATACCAGGTTTCCGGCACCAAAGAGCATTGCGAATACCGCAAATCCAACAACAAATGTACTCGATAATTTTGATTTCATAAATTATACCTCCGGTGAAATTTAACTTGTCTTTATTTTAGCGTCCGGATATAATTATAACAGGATTGTGTAAACAGTCAAATCAATCATTATTATAAAAACAATCAAAAATTTTAATGGATGGAGAAGAACACTATGGAATTACGAAACTTAAAGACCTTTCTCGAAGTCGCAGACTCCGGCAATTTTACCAAAACTGCCCTTGCCCTCGGCTACTCTCAGTCCGCCGTTACTGCCCAGATTAAGCAGTTGGAGTTGGAATTGGGAGTTCCTGTATTTGACCGTCTTGGAAAATCTATCAGCTTAACAGAAGCAGGACGAAAACTTTATCAGTACGCCCAGGAAATGCTTTCTCTTGAGCGTGATGCTCTAGATTCTATCAAGAACAATGAAGAAATGACCGGCGAACTGCGCATGGGATTTGAAGAATCTCTTGCCATTAGCTTTTTACCGGATATTCTTTACTATTATCGCTTCCTGCACCCGGGGGTAGACCTTATTGTAAAAGTCATGGATTTTAAAAGTATGTTATCCGCCCTTCGGGAAAATGAGATTGACCTGATTTACACACTGGATCGCCTCTACGAAAAGCCGGATTTAGCTCGTCCAAGAGAATTAGCCGAACCAATCCGCTTTATCTGTGCTGCATCCCATCCTCTTGCAAGTAAGGAAACCGTCAGCATTGAAGAGATTGTAAACGAACCCTTTATTTTCACTGACAGCGAATCCAATTACCGTGGGGAATTGGAACAGCAGCTTGGCAAAATGAATCTGCGGGTACATCCTCTTTTAGAGGTTCAGAATACAGATATTATTTGTCGTTTGGTTTCCATGGGAATTGGAATCAGTTTTGTTCCGGATTGCGTATGCCGTCCTTATGTAAAGGATAAAAGCATCGCCATTTTAAATGTGCCGGAAATTGATATCTCCATGTATCGCCAAATGCTGTATTTTAAAGATAAGTGGCAGACGCCTCAAATGAAAGCCATGATTCATCTTTTAACAGAAATCGATTTCACCTAAGAAAAAGGTGTCAGAAGGGATTTCCCTTTTGACACCTTTTCTATTACTGATTGTTGCTGTTTCCGGACATCTGCTGTTCCTGAGTTTTAATCATTTTTCTCACCATCTCGCCACCGATGGAACCTGCTTCTTTTGCAGTGATATCACCGTTGTAACCCTGCTTTAAGTTCACACCGATTTCGGAAGCAACCTCTTCCTTAAAACGATTCATAGCATCCTTAGATTCCGGAGCCGCCATTTTTCCACTACTTTTACTGTTATTAGCCATTTGAAATTTCCTCCATTTCTTTTCGATAAGTTTCCTTATCTGAAGCTAGTATGTCCGAAATATCATGCGCTAATCATGGAAATATTTGGTCTTATTTCACAAACTCTCCATCTTTCATCACAGATTTTACAATATTCATGGCTGTACAATATGGCAGGAAATGGATGGATGGCTTATCTAATATAACAAGGTCTGCCTTTTTTCCCACTTCGATACTTCCTACCGTATCCTGACGATTTACTGCTGCCGCACCATTGATGGTTAAGGCATTTAATACCTCTTCGATGGTCAGGTGCATGTAAATACAGGAAATTGCTATAATCAGCGGAATGCTGCAGGTATGACAGCTTCCCGGATTGTAATCCGATGCAATTGCCACTGCACAACCGGAGTCAATCATCTGACGTCCCTTTGCATAAGGTGCTCCAAGGCTAAACGCTGTTGCCGGAAGTAAAGTTGCCACTGTGCTTCCCTTTGCCAGTTTTTCAATACTTTCATCTGATGCCATCAGCAAATGATCTGCAGACTGACATCCTTCTTCCACTGCCATGGATGCTCCGCCCAAATCCACAATCTCGTCTGCATGGACTTTCAGACGGAAACCGAGTTCTTTCGCTCCTCTTAAGTAATAACGGGAATCTTCAATATCGAATACTCCTTTTTCAGTGAAAATATCCGCAAACTCTGCCAGATTTTCTTCTTTAACCTTTGGCATAACTTCTTTCAAATTGAAGTCAATAAATTCCCTGTCTCTACCTGTATACTCCGGTGGAATCGCATGAGGTCCCAAGAAGGTTGGCACAATATCAACCGGATGCTCTTCATTCAGCTTCTTCATAACTCGAAGCATTCTTAATTCTGTTTCATAGTCCATTCCGTAGCCGCTTTTGCCCTCTACAGTGGTAATTCCGTAGGAAAGCATCCGATCTAAGCGCTCTTTTCCTGTTTCCATCAGTTCCTGATCGCTGGCTCCTCTGGTAGCATTCATGGTAGATGCAATTCCGCCACCACGCTCCATAATGGACATATAACTGTCGCCTTTTAATCTCCAGGAAAATTCATCTGCACGATATCCCCCAAAGATAAAGTGTGTATGAGAATCCACCAGTCCCGGAATTACTGCGCATCCGCTTGCGTCCACTACGTCGCAATCCTCTAAATCACCGTAAACCCGCTTCAATTCCTCGGTAGTTCCCACAAAAGCGAACTTTCCATCAATAACTACCACTGCGCCATCCTTGATAATACCGGCATCTGCCATCTCTTTTCCGTGCTTTGGTCCCTTGCCTGCGCAGGTCACCAATTCCGGAATGTGTATAATGATCTTTTTCATATCCTTCTCCTTATTTTACTAGATTTTATTTTTATTATACCATAATAGCGACGAGGAGAATACAAATTTATTTGTATTCGACGACCGCAAGTGATAACAAGCACTTGTGCTTGTTATACCATAAAAGCGGGAGCCAGGCGAGCACAAAGTGCTCGGTAGGCATTGGCATGTGATGCTGGCTGCTTGCAGACAAAGCATCACAATGACATATGCCGTTAATGAGCGCATTGCGCTCATTTCCTTTACTCAATACCCAATGTTTCCGGCGTGGGAAATCCCCATTTTTTATTTTTGAAAAATGGGGATGTACAAATTCTTTAGAAAAAATCCCCAAATTTCTTTTTCCCATTTTGGGAGTTTTCCAGCTTCTCCTGAATTGGAACCCGCTGTATGTCGGCTTCCATTTTCAATTTATTCTGATTGTTCTGTATCTGCTGATCCACATATTCCATCATCTCTTTTTCTGTATACACCCTTCCAATAAAGTGAGCATTATTCAGATACTTTGCAAAAGGTTCCGATAAAACATCCCGCAAACGTTTTCCCTCTGCGATTGCTTTTTCCAGATCAATCCGCCCATTGTCGGTGCTTTCATAGTAAGATCGAAAGGCCGCAATATCAAAATCATCCTTCATGAAGTCCTTCCAGAATTCCTCCTGTGTGGAAAAAGTCAGACGCTGTTCCTCTGAAAAACTCTTCAGGAAATTTTGGATTTTTTCATAGCTTTTTTCCTTGGCATAAGGAATCGACCACAATTCCCTTTCGGATTCTTTTCCACCTACATTTTTCCGTTCTCTGCAGTTGATTCCTTTATCGGTGTAAGATGTTATAAACTGTATATCTATGGGAACTTTGCGACCGTTTGCTGGGTTGGTTACCTCGTCATGCTTAGAAACAACCGTTTCGGAGACATCCGGTTTCTCAACCCCTTCTACTTCCTCCTGCTCCTCAAACAGCAGGGAAAGTAAATCGTCGTCAAGTTTTATTCCCTTCATGATTTCTTGATAAAAATCGCAAATAGAATTGTACAAATCCTCCGCAAGCTTTGCCTTAATCGGATCTAACGCACTATTCTCCTGTGCGGCTTCCTTCAAAAGCTCCACGCGGTTTCCTCTCTCAAAGATTCCGTCAAAATAGCTGGTATCGGTAAACACCTTACCTGAGATCAGATCCGCCACTTCGTCCGTCTGACGGATATACATGCAAAGCGCTGCAAACTCCGGATAATCCAATTCTTCCGGGTTCGCACTGTAGGGATCGAAGTCTTTTTCAAATTCCTGCCCGTTTTCATCAATTCCCTGTATCGTATATGTCTTGTCCTTGCCATCGGAATTGATAAGAATGTTAAAAGAAATCTCCATTTCCTTGTAGGAAAAAACAACTTCCCCATCCGAATTTGCCTGCGCCAGCATTTCTGTTGTTTTTACATTTGCAGAAATCATGCGTGTGTAAGCGCCAACCTCGCCATAACTTTTCTTTGTAACCGGAATCCTTGTGACGCCGCCATCCAGTTCCAGCTGCGTCTCAGCACTCTGCACCATGTGGGTTGATTTTTCTGTTAAAAGCTCATTCGCGTCCTCCTTAATGGCGGTTCCGGGAAAACCGTCTCTCTCTTTACTGCCTTTATATCCCTTGTAATAAAAGCTTTTACTTTGAAATGTACCCAGACCTGCTATTGCCATAATCCACCTCCGTAAATCATGACCACCAGCGACAGCCGGTGGTTTCCTTACCAACTAAAAAAGCATCTGCGAACAGTGGTTGCTTCCCTGCTCACAGATGCTATCCTTTGCTCCGTATATTCCTGTTATAATATATCGGCAGGGGAACTGAATTTCTGAACCCCTCTCAGGCAATCTTTCCGTTTCTTACTTCGATAATCTCATCATACAAAGAACGTACTTCCTTAGAAGCATGGTGAGAGATAGAAATAATTGTCTGGTCACTTTTCGAAAGCAGCTCCTTTTCAATCTTCTCACCCATTTCAGCATCCAATGCGCTGAAGCCCTCGTCTAAAATCAGAATATCCTTTTTCGCATGTAATGCTCTGGCAATGGCAATTCGCTGCTTTTGTCCTCCGGAAAGCTGATCGCCGTTAGTTCCCACAACAAAATCCATGCCCTTTTCTTTTGCAACCTCCGTCAAGGCTGCTTTGTTCAGCACTTCCGGAATGTCAGCCTTTTCCTCATCCCCCATTAAAATGTTCTCTTCAATGGATTCATTAAACAAATACACATTCTGCCATACACCGGAGGACAACCATTGCAGCTTTTCCCCGTCCTCTTCCTGACCATCCAAAAGTACCTGTCCCCTTACCGGCTTCATTTTTCCGGATAAAATATTTACCAGCGTGGATTTTCCGCAACCGCTTTCTCCAACAATCAGGTATTTCTTTCCCTTCTGAATATCCAGATTCACATCCTTTAACACGGTTTTGTCTGCTCCACTATATGAAAAAGCAACACCCCGAAGTGTGATTTTCTTCCAATCAAAGGATTGTTTATCAGTGAGATTTTCCATAGATTCTGCATCCTTACCGGTATTTTTCTGGAGGAATTCTCCATTTTTCGTGTAGTCCCCGATTTTCTCCCAAATGGGTTGAAACGCCTTTAATGCCGGAATCATGGAAAACAGCTGGAACAGGGGCTGGGTCATGCTACCGGAAACCTGAATAACACCTACCATGCTGCCATAGCTTAACGCCTTTTTGTAAATAAAATAGCCCGCCAGAATACAGATCACCATTTGCATGGAAAACGCCAGTGCATTGGAAACTCCATTGTTTAACTGCTTTAGCATTTCCAGCTTCTTATTACTTTTCTTCATCTGCCCGTTGCAGACTTCAAACTTCTCCATGCGATGCTTTTCTTTTTGAAAGGATTTGATTACCTCAAATCCCAGCACCACCTCACTCACACCTTGAGTCAACTCCTGCTGGGCTTTGGAAACCGCCTCCGTTGCTTTTTCCATTTTCTTTGAAAAAACTGCCGGCACTCCAAACATGGCGACCGTCATTCCCAACATGGTAATTGTAAAAACCGGTGAGTAATTTGTCATTACAATAATCGCAAAAATAAGCTGGGCAAAAGCGCTTACCGCAGAGAAAAATGTCTCCAGATAAGTGTCCTCAATTCGTTTTACATCATTCTGTACCAGCGAAATATAGTCGGTTTCTTCGTGCTCTTGAAATTCGCCGGTGCTTTTCTTCAGGATTTTCGCTACAATGTTTGCCCGGATTTCCTGCATCACCTTCATGTTTAACCGGACCTTTGCACTTGCCTGTAGCCAGTAAATTGCAGCAAAAATTGCAACAAAACAGACAGATATCACAACTGCCTTTTTTACCTCCCCTGCAATCGCCCAATCAATCACATTTTGCAATACCAGACTGATTCCAACATATGCCGCAGAAAAAAGAACAGATAGCAGTCCTACCCAGACAAATTCCAGCAGGTGTTTCTTACCATATTCCTTCATACCTTGTTACCTCACTTTCCTTTTATACTGTGCCCTTTGGTAATTCCCTTTTTGTTTACAGCCTTATTCTAAGCCCTTGGGTAAAGGCAAGGTCAATATGGTATTTTTTGCCCTTTTTTCACGCATAAAAAAGAAAACCTCGGGTCAACCCAAGGTTTTCAAAGCTACACTTTTTCCATATTAAAAATAACGTATTCCATTTCCATGTCTTTCTCTTTTTTTAAGATATCCATATCAACGGATTCTTTTTTTATAAGGATTTTACCCGTCCGGTATTCATCCTTCTTCTGAAATCCCAGTGCTTTCATATCACGAAGAAATTTTTCCTCGTCCGCAAGCTTCTCACTTTTTTCCGGCACAAGCACTTTAAAACAGGAAATCTTTGCACCGGGAGCAAACTGCTTATAAGTCCGAAAACATCCTTTCTGAAAAACATCCACATCATAATCTTCTAAAAAGCCATAGTCCATCGGCACCTGAAAGGGTGCATTTTCTATATCGCCCATATAAAACAGGGTGTTTTTCGGAATCATTTCTTCCATATACATCTTCACGGGAATCATATTCTCGTTGCTTCGAATAAAAAGCTTTGCCTCCGGAGGCGTCCGCATAAAAACAGCACTGTTAATAATTGTTATGCTGCCACCATCAATTAGGATATTATGTGCCTGTGCTGCATTTTCCTCCGCAATTTCCGCAGTCTTCTGGTAAAGATGGCGTATGTTTATAATGTAGTTTTCATCATTTTGCTCTAAATAACCTTCCAGTGCCCCAACTACCTCCTCACTGACCTGAGGCATTTCCATGATTTCATCCATCATCATTCCATAACGGATATAGTATGTTCTTCCGCAATCAAGGCAGACAAGTTTTCCTTCCATAACCTCATTGTGAGAAATAACTGCATCATCCAGAGTAAGTACTTTGCCACAATCCGGACACACCAAATCGGGAAGCATGGATAACGGAACCCCTCTTGAAATCTCTTTTACCTTATAGGCTTCCAGATGCTTTTCAATCCGTTCATTCATAATCTGAAGTTCCCGGATAATTCTTTTATTTTCATTAAGCTTTTCTTCAAAAATCTTCCGAAAACTTCCCAGATAAGCCAAGACATTACCGGAATACATACTCTGAACCAAAAGATAGCCCCGCATTTCCTCCAGCTTAAAATTCATGCTTTTTAAAAGCAGAATGGTATCCATAACCTGATTGTCTATCTCAGAAAAATCGTATTGTGTATTTTTCCGCAAAGGGGTCAACAATCCTTCACTGATGTAATGACGCACCGTATCCACGGTTACCTCATGTTTTTTTGCAAATTCTCCGATTTTCATGGTTTTCCCCCTTCCTCTTTTTCAATTATGCCACAAAGCTAGCGGTATCGCAAGCGAATGCTTCGGTATCGGCACATAGCAAAAGCACCATGTACCGAGGATTCAACAGATATCCAAATCTCCAGAACAACGTCACGCAAAAAGCCCGCCCCGGCATACACCGGAACGGGCAATTTTTCTATTTTACAAACATACTATTTGATTCCCTTTTTGCTGCAAACTTCATCAATCAGTTTGTCATCTGCTACATACGGAATAGTAATGTGGTCGGTTCCGTTGGTAATCTTGTTGTATTCTGCAACAGTCTCCATGGAGTGCTCGTTACGAGCCCAGTTTCTTCTGGAAACACCTACCATGGTATCCCACGGAATAGCTTTCTTTAAGATTTCGTCAACGCGCTCGCTTCCGTCAAGCACAAGACCGAATCCACCATTGATACCTTTGCTGATACCAACACCGCCACCGTTATGAAGTGCGATTAAACTCATTCCACGAGCTGCATTTCCGGCATAACACTGAACTGCCATATCTGCGGTAATGTTGGATCCATCGTAAATGTTGGAAGTCTCACGATATGGAGAGTCGGTTCCGCCGGTATCGTGATGGTCACGGCCAAGCATAACCGGTCCGATTTCGCCCTTTCTTACCATTTCGTTGAAACGAAGGGCAATGTCACGTCTTCCGTAAGCATCCTGATACAGGATACGGCACTGGGTACCAACAACCAGCTTATTCTTCTCTGCATCACGAATCCAGATGTAGTTATCTCTATCCTGGCCACGACGGTTCGGGTCAATTACATCCATAGCTGCTGCGTCGGTTTTGTGTAAGTCTTCCGGCTTGCCACTTAAACAGCACCAACGGAATGGTCCATAACCATAATCAAAGAGCATCGGTCCCATAATATCTTCTACATAAGATGGGAAAATAAAGCCTTCGGAGGTATCTTTTCCGTTCTTGGAAATGTCTTTTGCACCGGCATCAAAGCAGGCTTTCATGAAGGCATTACCGTAATCGAAGAAGTAGGTTCCTCTTTCGGTTAACTGTTTTACAAGGTGGAAATGTTTCACTAAGGATTCATTTACCAGCTTAATGAATTTCTCTTTATCGGTACGAAGAAGTTCTGTTCTTTCCTCGAAGCTGATTCCCTGTGGGCAGTATCCTCCATCGTATGGTACGTGGCAGGAAGTCTGGTCGGACAAAAGATCAATATGTACGTTATTGTCAACCGCATACTGCAACAAGTCTACTACGTTTCCGTGATAAGCAATGGAAATGCTTTCCTTCTTGTCCATATATTCTTTCGCTTTTGCAAAAGATTCTTCCGGTGTTTCACAAATAAGGGATACCCATCCCTGATTGTGTCTGGTTTCAATACGGGACATATCTACTTCTGCAACGATACCAACACCGTTAGCGATTTCGATTGCTTTTGGCTGTGCACCACTCATACCGCCAAGACCGGAGGTTACAAATAAGTGTCCGCTTAAATCACCATCAGCCGGAATTCCCAGTTTCAAACGTCCGGCATTTAAAATGGTATTGAAGGTTCCGTGTACGATACCCTGCGGTCCAATGTACATCCAGCCGCCGGCGGTCATCTGACCGTAGCTGGAGCATCCCATGGCAGTAGCTTTTGCCCAATCCTCCGGATTATCGTGCATACCAACCATCAACCCATTGGTGATGGTTACACGTGGGCTGGTCTTATGAGAACGGAAAAGTCCTAATGGGTTTCCGGACATAACAACCAAAGTCTGCTCATCGGTTAACTGCTCCAAATATTTCTTAATCAACTGATACTGCATCCAGTTCTGGCAAACCTGTCCGGTTTCACCGTAGGTTACCAACTCGTATGGGTAAAGGGCTACGTCCACGTCAAGGTTGTTGTCAATCATAACCTGAAATGCCTTACCTTCGATACAGTTTCCTTTGTATTCATCAATTGGTTTGCCGTAGATTCTCTCCTTCGGCATGAAACGATAACCGTAGATACGTCCTCTGGTTAAAAGCTCGTCCAAAAATTCCGGAGCTAACTGCTCATGTAAGGATTCCGGAACGTAACGAAGGGCGTTCTTTACCGCCAATTTGATTTCTCTGTCAGTTAAGGTTAATTCTCTTTTTGGTGCACGACGTACATTGGGGTCAAAAGTAGGATACTCCGGTAATACGTCGTCTAACTTTATGGTCATTGCTTCTGCAATCTGCTGATTTGTAAGCATCTTTTTTCCTCCTTAAAACTTGATCTCGCCTGCTTTGCCTTCTACTGCGCTTAATAAGTCGCCGCTGATTATGGTGTTCTCGCAGTTATTGATGTCTTCATATAACGGTCTGTCGTCCTCTAACTTCGGACATACTTTACGGATTACTTCATAAGCCGGTTTGGTTCCAAGACCTAATCCTTTGTCGCCACGAAGGTCGATGGCCTGGCATGCACACATAAGCTCCATAGCCAATACACGACGAACGTTCTTCATTATGGAATTTGCTTTTCTTGCAGCGATGGTTCCCATGCTGACATGATCTTCCTGGTTTGCGGAAGATGGAATGCTGTCAACAGATGCCGGGTGTGCAAGTACCTTGTTCTCGGATACCAATGCTGCTGCAGAGTACTGTACAATCATGAATCCGGAGTTTAATCCGCCGTTTTCAACTAAGAATGCAGGAAGTCCGGATAATGCCGGATTTACCAGACGCTCTAAACGACGCTCGGATACGTTTGCCAGCTCGGATAAAGCAATTCCTAAGAAGTCGAAGGATAATGCCATTGGCTGTCCGTGGAAGTTTCCGCCGGAAATTCCTTCCATAGTATCTGCAAAAATAATTGGGTTGTCTGTTACGGAGTTCATTTCGATCTCAATCTGCTCTTTTACATAATTGATAGCATCTTTGCTTGCTCCGTGAATCTGTGGTGCACAACGTAAGGAATAAGCATCCTGTACTTTGATTTCACCCTGTTTGGTAGTATTCTTGCTGCCTTCCAGTAAGTGATTGATGATTGCTGCGGAATCCATCTGTCCTTGATGTGGTCTTACAGTATGCATTCTTGGCTGTAATGCGTCATATACACCGTTCTGTGCCTCAAAGCTTAATGCAGCTGCAACGTCAGCAACTTTAACCAGCTCTAAGGTATCAATCATGGTAAGGGCACCAACTGCATTCATAGCCTGGGTTCCGTTAATCAGTGCCAAACCTTCTTTCTCGGTAAGTTCGATGGTCGGGATGCCTGCTTTCTTCATAGCTTCTTCGCCGCTCATAACTTCACCGTTATATTCTGCAATGCCAAGTCCTAACATTGGCAGAACCATGTGAGAAAGCGGTGCAAGGTCGCCGGAAGCTCCCAGAGAACCTTTTTCCGGAATTACGGGTGTAACGCCTTTATTAATCATGGCAACCAAAGTTTCTACGGTTTCCATACGAACGCCGGAAAAACCTTTTGCCAGGTTGTTTACACGAAGTAACATGATGGTCTTGCTTACTTCTGTCGGGAACGGATCGCCTGCTCCAACTGCGTGGGTAACGATAAGGTTCTTCTGCAGCAACTTGGACTCTTCGGTCTTGATAACGGTATTACAAAAGCTTCCGAATCCGGTTGTAACACCATATACCACTTTCTTCTGCGCAATGATGTCGTCTACAACCTTACGGCTGCGGTTGATATTGTCTTTTGCCTCTGCGGAAAGCTCCACAGTTGCGCCTTCTCTTGCTACGGCGCGAACCTGCTCTAATGTCAGGTCCTTTCCAGTAATAATAACCTTCATAGTATTCTCCTTTTCCTTGCTAAAGTATTACAAAGCAAAAGTGTCATAAACAAAAAACGAATAGCATATCGCTACTCGCTTAAATATTCTTTCTTAACTTTGCCCAATGTGAATCGAATCCCCTTCATAACACCCTCCGGCAATGCCTTTTGCTTTCTTAACACAAATTATACCATACGGACACAAAATTGTCACTTAAAAATTTTTAAATACGAAAAGAGAGCAGACAACTCTGCTCTCTTACAATTAAAGTTACGCTTCTTCCTGTTTCTCCAGTCTTCCCTGCACCACCGTCGTTCCCACCAGCAACAACACGCTGCCGATAATCATCAGGGTGGACAATGCATTTACGTCCGGAGAGATACCTTTTTTTACCATACTTAAAATTCGAAGAGGTAAAATCTGGCTGTCCACACCGGCGGTAAAAAAGCTTACCACCACATCATCCAGTGACAGGGTTAATGCCAGCATGGCACCTGACAAAACTCCCGGTGCAATCATTGGCAAGGTAACCCGGAAAAATGTCCGTATCTCATTGGCCCCCAAATCTCTGGCCGCCTCTTCTATACTGGGGTCATGCCCCGCAATACGGGATCGTACCGTAATAACCACAAAAGGCATGGAAAAGGTTACATGCGAGATAATCAAGGTTGCCATATTCATGGTAATGTCCATGGACGAAAATAAAATCAGCATGGCAATAGCAAATACCAGCTCCGGAATTACAATGGGAATATAAAGGGATGCACTAATAAGTCCCTTCAACTTAAACTCAAAGCGGTTTAAGCCCACTGCACACAAGGTTCCCAGAATCGTAGCCAAAAGCGTACTGATGGCCGCCACAATAATGGTATTTTTAAAAGCATCCATCAGCAAGGTATTGGACCACATAGACACGTACCAATCAAAGGTAAATCCTTCAAATACAATGTTCATCTTGGAGGTATTGAAGGAAAAAGCAATGACCACAGCTATGGGCAGGTATAAGAAAATATATACCAGACAGGCATAGACTGTGAAAAATGGATTGTTCTTCTTTTTCATACCATGTCCTCCAAACTACCCACCCGGGTATAAAGCTTCATCAATACCAAAGTTATTACAATCAGTACAATGGCCAGCGCCGCACCCATAGGCCAGTTTCGGGCTGACATAAATTGATTCTTAATTAAGTTACCAATATACATGGTCTTGGCTCCACCCATCATGTCCGCGATGTAAAACAGTCCCAAAGACGGAATAAAGGTCTGAATGGAACCTGCAAACACTCCCGGCATGGTCAGGGGCAAAATAACCCGGACAAATTTATGGAGCTTACCGGCGCCCAAATCACTTGCCGCCTCCAATAACGACGGATCCAGCTTCTCGATGGAGGTATAGATAGGCAATACCGTAAAGGGCAGTAAATCGTAAACCATTCCCAAAAGCACGGCTCCATCTGTATACAAAAGCTCTAAGGGCATTTTAATCACCCCTAGGGATAAAAGCACGTTGTTGATAATTCCAGAGGAACGCAAAATTGTGTTCCATCCATAAATACGAATCATGGAATTAATCCAGAAAGGTAACATCAACAAAAGTACCAGGAAGGGTTTTACCTTCTCTGAGGAATTGGCAATCACATAAGCAAAGGGATAGCCAACTACCAAACAGATAACGGTGGTAAGAATCGAAAGCTCAAAGGAGCTGATAAATACCTTCACATATTCCTTGGATAAAAGTGCCTTATATGCCTCTAAACTGGGTATCATGGTAACGCCGCCATAACCGTTTCTGGTTAAAAAGCTGATGCCGATAACCAGTGCCAGGGGAACCATCAAAAACAGAATCAGCCAAAGTGTAGTCGGGCCAATCATGGTAAGAGGCGCCAAAGACAGTCGTTTCTTCTTTCCCACCTTATGCCTCCTTATCCGCTACCGAATACTTCTCTGCAAATTCCTCGTACATACGGTTCAAGTTGCCCTCAATAACGTTGTAAATCTGCTCCTCAACCGTATGAACAATAATTGCCTTCTTCGGATTCCAGAACACATACACGTAGGTTCCCACCTCTAAATCTTCTTCACCCGGGTGTCTTGCCACACGCAAGCGCTGTCCGTTAACAAGTTCCACCACGGTCTTAATGACAGAACCGGCAAAAATATGCTCAATTACACGTCCTCGAATGGAGAAATGCTCAATTGGTGCCTGCGCCAACTGTAAGTTCTCCGGACGCACACAAATGTAAATCATCTCCTCTTTCTTAAATCCCGGTGCATGCAATACCGCCTTACCGGACTCCAAAGAAATACGTAGAAGATCTCCTCTTACTTCTTCTACATAGCTTTCCAAAATATTGGACTCACCTACAAAGCTTGCTACGAACTTGGTTCTTGGATGATTGTACACCTCATCCGGTGTTCCGATCTGCTCCATAACACCGTCGTTCATAACCGCAATTCGGTCACTCATGGTCAAAGCCTCTTCCTGATCATGGGTAACATAAATAAAGGTAATTCCCAATTTCTGCTGCAAATGCTTTAACTCCAACTGCATCTGCTTACGCAGCTTTAAATCCAAAGCCCCCAAAGGCTCATCCAATAAAAGCACCTTCGGGCGGTTTATCAGCGCTCTGGCAATAGCCACACGCTGTTTCTGTCCACCGGACATCTGTGCCGGCTTTCTTTTTTCCAATCCCTCTAACTGAACGAGCTTAATCATTTCACTGACACGCTCTTTGATTTCCTTCTTCGGAACCTTTTTCTCCACAAGTCCAAAAGCAATGTTATCCTCCACATTCATGTGTGGAAACAGCGCATAATTCTGGAACACCGTGTTGACATCTCGCTCGTTCGGTTTTAAATTGGCAACATCTTTCCCCTCTAATTCAATCGCTCCGGTGGTGGCATCACTGAAGCCTGCAATCATACGCAGAGTGGTGGTTTTACCGCAGCCGGAGGGGCCAAGCAAGGTCAAAAATTCACCTCTTCTGACCTCAAGGTTTAACTTTTTTACAACCTTAACGCCGTCAAACTCTTTTTCCACATCCACGAGTCTGACAATCACGTCCTTGTCACCATTCAATCTTTTGTCCTCCTTGTATGGCGCCTTTGCGCCTTACATTATAAAATCTTATCGCCACGCTCGCCGGTGCGGATACGAATTCCTTCCTCTACGTTGGATACGAAAATCTTTCCGTCACCTACACTGCCGGTAGACAGTTCTTTCTGCAATTCATATAAAATGTCATCTAAATCTTCATCCCAAACCACACTCATAATCTGAATTCTGGGAAGCAGATTCATATCCACATTCAATTTCTCAAAATCTTTGTTCTTTCCTGTTGTCTGGTTTCCGCAACCCATAACGGACATTACCGTCATTCCGGAGTACTCATTTCTCGCAAGCACTCTCTTGACTGCTTCCAGATTCTCGGTACGTGTGATAATCTCAATCTTCTTCATACTGTTCCTCCGAATTAGTTCTTCATCTTGGAAAATACGTTGTCATAGTAAGTAGCAGCTTCGCCAACATCGCCGGTTACATGGGCTTTTTTCAAAATTTCCTCGCTGACATTTGCTGCGGGATTATCGGTATATTTCGCATCCATAATTTTCAACGCTTCTTTATTTAAGCATACACATGGATACTCATCCAAACATTTCTTGTATACTTCCGGACGTAAGATATAATCAATGAATTTCATTGCCATATCCTGTTTCTCGGTCTTGCTGGTTAAAACAAAATTGTCGTATGCAATTTCATTTCCTTCCGGAATATCCACAAGTTTTAAGTCTTTATTTTCCCACATCGCTTTTGCCAGATCCATGTTATATACAAGACCTGCTGCCACCTCGTTGGTCTGCAGAGCTGCATATGGTGTATCGGAATCGTAAAGCTTTACGTTTGGTGCAAGCTTACTTAACCATTCTTCCGTTCTGTTTACAACAGCTTCGTCTTTTGTATCCGGATCTTCTCCGATTGCTTTTAACGCAGCATCTACAACCTCACGGCAGTCATCCGGTACAACTAAATTATTCTCAAGAGCAGGATTTAACAAATCATCAAGTTTGTTGATCTCTACATTTAACTCCTGACATTTCTTTTCGTTAATACCAAGTAACGTAATGGTTGCCATATACGGTACGGAATATTCGTTCTTCGGATCAAAGTTCATACCTACGGAGGTATCTGTTAAATTTCCGAAATTCTCAAGCTTTGATGTATCCATCTTCTGGATTAAATCCTGCTCGATCATTGCCGGAATAACATAATTACTTGCTACGATTACATCATATTCCCCGGTTCCACCGGCTACTAATTTTGCCAACATCTCTTCGTTACTGGAAAATGTAGATTCAACAACGTGGATTCCGGTTTCTTTTTCAAATTCCTCATAAACTTCCTGAGGAATATACTCAGACCAGTTATAAACGTATAAGGTATCTTCCTTATTCGATGCGGATGATCCACAACCCGCTAAGAGGCCAGCCCCCATGCCAAAGACAATTAAGACAGTCACCATTTTTTGTACAATTTTTCTCATTTTTTTCTTCCTTCCTGCTCATAAAAATTTCACTAAAGTTTCACAGTGTTGTCATTTACACTGTAACTTCAACTATATCACCTTTTTGGTGACGGTGCAACAAATTTTCACGAAACCCTTTACAAAAATATACGTTTTTACTATGATACAGTTAGAATTTTTTAATCAAAGGAGTTATGCAATGGAAATCGAGAGAAAGTTTTTAGTAGATCTTACGAATGTTTCTCTAACTAACTACGAATTCCGTACCTTGGAACAGGGGTATTTATGCCGTGAACCGGTGGTTCGGGTTCGCCGGGAGGATGACAACTTTTATATGACCTACAAGGGAAAAGGACTGTTATCCCGGGAAGAATACAATCTGCCTCTGACAAAAGAGGGCTACGAACATCTCAAAAAAAAATCAGATGGCAACCTTATTACAAAACGTCGCTATCTGATTCCTTATCTTTCTTATACAATTGAACTGGATGTTTTTGAGGGTGCCTTAGCAGGTCTTATTCTGGCGGAAGTGGAATTTTCCTCCGAAGAAGAAGCCCATGCCTTCCCGGCTCCTGACTGGTTTATTACGGACGTCACCTTAGACTGCCGTTATCAGAACGTAAACCTTATCGACGGCTTACCTCAAATCTCTTAAAAGTCAAAATACAACTTTTCAATTCCTCGAAGCGGGATTCCAAATCCCCTTCGGGAATCACCACATCCATGGAAGCCGCCAGGGTATTAATCAGATGATCCGATAAAAATTCATGGGCAGCTGCCAACAGGTTATATTTCTCCTCATAGGTATCTGCATCTAAAAAAGCCATAATGGCATCTAACTCTGAATTCATGGTACTATCTTTCTGCCTTTCCAAAAGAAGATATAAGTTGTTCTCCTTCTGCTACGAAATCCCGCTCATAGCTGATGGTGCAGTTGGGTCCCATAACCATTAAGTCCTGAACCTTCTGCATGAACTCCGGAGACTCTTCATAATGACCGATGGAGCAATTCTCATGCTGTCCTGCATCCTTCTTCAGCTCATCCTTGTCAAAATCCTCTGCTACAGCCACATTGGAACGTTCTAAAATGTCCCCCTTACGTTCCTCTTCTTCTTTTCTTTTCTTCATGCGTTCTTCACGCTCTTTGATTTCGCGGCGTCTTTTTTCCTTTGCCCGCTCTTCTTCTCGAAGTCTTGCCTTTTCCTGCTCAGCCCGCTCATACGCCTGCCTCTGTTGCTGACGAACCTTGGCTTCCTTAACCTCTTTGTCCGTCTGGTTCTGCCATTTCATCTGCTGTACAGCAGTGTTTGGTGTCTTCGCCTTCTCGGACTTTTGATTATTAGCCTTATTCAGACTTGACAAAATCGCAATACCAACGAACACAAAAAGGACTATTCCACCCATACTACCCCTCCTTTGTCTCTTTATAAAGAGAAATACCGCATCTTCCGGATTACATCCGGAATCTCCGATGGATTCTTTGCCTCAAACCTCCGGTTCTCCGCCATTCCCATTCCGTAAGAAACAAATAAAAATGGAATATTCGCTTCCAGCGTTGCTTCATAATCCATCTGGGTATCTCCTATGTAAATTGCCTTATCAATGTCGTAACGCTGCATCAAAACCCGTATGTTCTTAGCTTTTCCTTGACCGGTGTGTCCGAAGCATTCGTGATCCACAAAATACTTTCCCAAATCACAAGCCTGAAGCAATGCCTCAATATACCCTTCCTGACAATTGCTCACCACATACAAATCATATTCTTTATGTAAAAGCGCCAGCATCTCGGTTATACCCGGATAGAGCTTTCCGGGATGCGTTTGCAAGTAGGAAATTTCCTCCTCACTACAACAGGCCAAAATCTCCTTTGCCCGTGTACTCTCCACTTCCGGGAACAGTGCCGTAAACTCATCCATGGTCTTTCCCATCATCCCCCGCATCTGTTCCTCAGTAATGGTGGATTTCACCTCCGGAAAACGGGAAATTGTGTGATTCCAAGATTCTGTAATCACAGAAACCGCATCCCATAAGGTTCCGTCTACATCAAAAATTACTGCCTTATTCATTACGTGTGCATATTCCTAACTAACTTATTGCGAAATTGCCCTTCACAATTTCCATATAATGATAGCATGAGATAGGGGTCATGTCAATTCTGCAATCCGGGTTACACCCACATAAATCTGGGAAATTTTATACCAGGTTGCATAGTCCACCACCCCCGTTACGGGCATGTTAAAAATCTTCTGAAACTGCTCTACAGCAGTCTTTGTTTTGGGACCGTAAATACCATCTGCGGATATGGGCGTAATGGCCGGATAGGCTGTGGAAATGGTATAAAGCTGTTCCTGTATCTGTTTTACCTTGGGCCCGGTGGCTCCCACATCCAGGTTATATCCCGGCCACGCCGCCGGAATTCCGGAGATGCGTTCCGCTTCATTGATATACAGATTATTACCGTAATAATACCGCAAAATCTCTATGGCAGAGTAATTCTGTTCCCCTAAGTATTTTGAGCCCCACTGGGTCATCCAGTTGGGACAACTCACCATTTTTCCATCGCAATACTGGGTCAGAATAGGTTGCTTTACGTTGGGGCGCGAAAGATACATACCAAAAACCTCATCCACCACACCGGAAATACTTTCAAACACATTCCGCCCCCGGCTCCACTTATGGTCGTAAGCCGTAGAAGATGTAATGGTAAAATCATAGGATTTGTTCCGATACCACTCGGTATAAACCCGATTTAAAGTAAAAGACATTATTGCCAGCACATTGGCCTTTATGGTCTCTCTTGGCCAGGTGGCATAGATTTCACTGCTGGCAACGTTTTTGATATAGTCTGCATAGGGAACATAATAATCCTTTGCAGAACTGTCCCCCGGAGCACCGTCGTGGACCACCACAATTTCTGGAACAACCACTCGGCTTAACACAATCTCACCACTTTCCGGCAAGGGCTTTAACTCTGCCTCCGGCATTTTTCCCGGATACTCCTCAAATAATGTATTATTGTCAATAACAATATTCTGCTCACTGCCACCGCTTTCCACCGGCCGCATCTGCACCGTCTGCAACGATGTTTCATCCGGCATTACCTCAATTCCGTTAATGGTAACGTTTCCGTACCCCTCCGACTCAACTTCAATGGTGTAAAGGGAGTATGGCTGGGACATTTCCGGCTGCATGCTGTACTCTAAAGGCGGTGTCATCAGTTCCGGAAATTCCGTTCTACCGGAATTATCAGTTATGGATGTTTCCAATATCTTTGTAGGATTCCCGGTACTTCGAAGAGTAATTTTCGCGCCTTCTACCGGCTTAATTCCCACGGTAGACTGTACGGATATTTTTAACTTTCCTGTATCCATAAAAGTGCCTTTTCTTTTATTCTATGCAGGCGATTCTACCAAGATGCATCTTTGTTTACAAAAAACGCCTGCGGGAAAATCCCACAGGCGCTTATAATCAAAATTCAATTCCTTATGTAATGAAATTACATAATCTTATGTACCCATCCTTCAGGTCCTTCAATCTTACCAGCCTGAATACCGGTTAAGGTATCATATAACTTCTGAAGTACAGGTCCCATCTTCTCCATACCGCTTGGTAAGCAAATCTCTTTACCATGATCGTTAATCTTTCCGATTGGAGAAATAACTGCTGCAGTACCGCAAAGTCCAGCCTCTGCAAAATCAGCAACTTCAGAAAGAAGAACTTCTCTGTGCTCAACCTTCATTCCTAACATATGTTCAGCAACGTAGCAAAGGGAACGACGGGTAATGGATGGTAAGATACTGTCGGACTTCGGAGTAACTAATGTGCCATCTTTCTTAACGAATAAGAAGTTTGCTCCACCGGTCTCTTCTACCTTGGTTCTGGTTGCAGGATCAAGATATAAGTTCTCGGAGAATCCCTTGTCATGAGCATCTTCAATGTTGTAAAGAGACATTGCATAGTTTAATCCTGCCTTGATGTGTCCGGTTCCACGTGGTGCCGCACGATCCAAATCAGAAACTCTGATAACGATTGGTTTCGCGCCGCCCTTGAAGTATGGTCCTACCGGAGTAGCAAGGATACGGAACTGGAAATTCTTAGCAGATTTAACGCCCAATACATCACTGGTTGCAATCATGAAAGGACGAAGATATAAGGATGCTCCGGATCCGAAAGGTGGAACCCATGCAGCATTTGCTCTAACAACTTCTTCGCATGCCTCAACATATTTGTCAACCGGATATACCGGCATTCTTAATCTCTCACAGGAATCTTTCATACGCTCAGCGTTCATATCCGGACGGAAGCAAACGATGCTGCCATCTTCTGTTGTATACGCTTTCAATCCCTCGAAACAAGCCTGGCAGTACTGGAATACACCTGCACACTCGCTTAAAACGATATTCGGATCTTCAATAAGCTTGCCCTCTTCCCACTTGCCGTCAACATAGTTCGCTACATAGCGGTAATCAGTCTTCATATAATCAAACGGAAGACTGCCCCAATCAAGATTTTTCTTCTCCATAAATAAGCCCTCTCTTTTCATTGTTTTATAAATCTGGTGTTGTACACCCTATGTACGACCACACAAATCTGTGAAATGACTGTCATTTGACCTTCACACAACTATATTTTACAATTTTTTACCGATTCTTGCAAGGAAAAAATGACACAAAATTTCCATAGTTTCTACTGAATTCATTCATTTTTTTCGGTGACTTTGCTATATTTGTAAAATTTATACTCCAAATCAAAATAAGTCTGTTCTTCGCTGTCCTGCACAACCTTCCACTCCGCAAGCTCGTCCAGATTGGGAAAATAGGCATCTGCCTTATAGGCGTAATCAATTTTTGTCACATGGGCCACATCACATTCATCCAAAAGCATCCGGTAAATGCTTTCCCCTCCAATGACATAAATCTTATCTGATTCATACCTTGCAAGTTCCTTCATCAGTTCCTCTTTGCTGTGAACGACGATAGCCCCTTTTGCATCATAATTCTTATCTCTGGTCAATACAATATTGATGCGGTTCTTTAAAGGGCGTCCCCCCGGAAAGCTCTCCAGGGTCTTTCTTCCCATTACAACCACATTCCCCGTTGTGGTTTCCCGGAAAAATTTCATATCATCCGGAATACTTACCAGCAACTTGTTATCGCATCCAATTCCCCAGTTTTTATCTACTGCAACAATAATGTTCATGTTATCCTCCTTTTACACCGCAATGGGAATATTGGTAATCTGCGGTCCTGTTACGTAATCTTCCACGATAATATCTTTTGTGGTAAAATCATAAAAATCTTTAACCTCCGGATTCAGAGTCACCTTCGGTGCCGGATGGGTTTCTCTGGAAATCAGTTCCTCCACCAACGGTACATGCCGGTCATAAATATGGGCATCGGCAATCACGTGCAAAAGCTGCCCCGGAATCATATCGCAAACCTGAGCAAGCATCATCAGCAAAATAGAATACTGACACACATTCCAGTTATTTGCTGCCAGCACATCCTGGGAACGCTGATTTAAAATACCATTTAAAATCAATTTTTCCTGATCCGGCTTCTTTGTCACATTAAAATTCATACTGTAAGCACAGGGGTACAGATTCATTTCATGCAAATCCTGATGCACATAAATATTGGTCATAATCCGGCGGCTGTATGGATTATTCTTTAAATCGTAAATCACCCTGTCCACCTGATCCATCATGCCTTCTTTGTACTGGTGCTTCACGCCCATTTGATATCCATAGGCTTTTCCGATGCTTCCGTCCGGATCTGCCCACTCATCCCAGATATGACTGTTCAAATCATGAATGTTGTTGGATTTCTTCTGCCAAATCCAGAGCATTTCATCTGCTGCACTTTTGATAGCGGTTTTTCGCAGAGTAATAGCCGGAAACTCTTTTGACAAATCATAACGGTTCACTACTCCAAACTGCTTAATGGTATAAGCACTGCTACCGTCCTCCCACTTGGGACGCACCTTCTCCCCTTCCGTACTGTACCCATTGTCCAGAATATCCCTGCACATGGCTATAAAAATGGTATCTGCTACACTCATTTTTTCCGTCCTTTCTTGTACTCTCTGTTAATCTATTTTCCTTTGCTTTTTTTCACAGCAGCTTTATTCAAAGCTTCCTCTATGGCCGACATCAAAATCTGCGATGTATATTCCCCCTCCTTTGACACTTTTACCTTCTTAAGAGATTGCTTCTTATACAACTGCTGACTGATTCGGTCCATACAAGGCTGCATCAAGGGATACATCGCTGCCACATCCTCGCTTAACTGTCGAAAACTCACTGCATTAATCCGATCCGCATCCACCACCACTTCCACCATCAGGCAGGCGTCTTCCATGGGGATTTGTGCCGTATAAACTCCCGGTCTATATTTTGCCCCGGTTTCCTCCGTCTCTTCTTTTTTAAACATCAGTGTTATCAATAAGATTAACACCAACGCCAATACTACAAATACAGCCGTATACAAAATTTCCTTCATATGCAAAACCACAATTCTGGTACGTTTTTTCACTCAAACGCTCCCCTTACTTTTTGTTTTACTATATGCCGGAAGGTATATGCTTATGCCTTCTCTTTCTTCTGTTTCCGCCTATTTCTTATTACATGACGATAGGTCAGGAAATTTACTGCATTTGCTTTTATTGGGAAATCTTTACGATAATGGAATTTGGTCTTTGTCTTCAAGCCATGATTCTCACACCAGTTCAAAATCAGACTCAGACTCACCTTCTCACCCTTTAACAACTTCTTCAGATAGGGAACCAAAAAGGTGTCTTTCTCCTCATCCATAATTACATATATACTTACATTATAATAGCGCACATCAATTACATATTGCTTCATTTACACTCTCCTGTCTTCCATCCTGTATTATAGCATGAATACTCGTGGATTTGAAACAGAAATAATTTCAAAATGTGCTTGACATATCCTACCCTATACAGTATACTATCTATTGTGTTCGGCACAAACAGAATATGCGCGAGTGGCTCAGTTGGTGGAGCACAACCTTGCCAAGGTTGGGGTCGCGGGTTCGAGTCCCGTCTCGCGCTTCTTGCATGAAAAACGCATCCCAATGGGATGCGTTTTTTGCATGCAAGAGGCCCAGCCAGGCCTCGAAGGTTCTCGTCTTCTCGCCTCTGGCTCGGTCGTCGCAAGGCCGAGGTCCCCCGGACCTCGTGCGACGTCTCGCGCTCCAGCCGGGCCTCGAAGGTTCTCGTCTTCTCGCCTTCGGCTCGGTCGTCGCAAGGCCGAGGTCCCCCGGACCTCGTGCGACGTCTCGCGCTTCTGCATGCAAGAGGCCCTAGGTTGCTTCGCTACGTTCCTTGCTAAACGCGCTCCACCGGAGCGCAGCAACGTCTCGCGGTCTCGCCTTTGGCTCGCCCCTTGCTGGCTGCGCTCCAATCGGCGAAAATATTGTTCACTTTGTGACCTTCGCCTATTTTATTTTTGCGACTCGGCGGAAAGTGTGTCCTACAGCATCCCCGCGGCGAGGATTTCTTCCATAATCGCCAATATCTGCGTTCTCCTGCCTCTGCCGCCGAGCCCTGTTGGAGAGTGTCGGCGACTTTCACCTTACGAACACCTTTTACGACGATTTTTCCGAAAAAATCGCCGCTGAGAGCGTTCCTTTCACACTTACCGCCGACAATGCCACTTTTGACGAGGGTGTTCTCGCCAGCACGGCCACATCTTTCACACTTACCGCCGACGACCTGCAGTTTTTCTTATATCTACGATTAAAATGCTCTTTGCCTAATCATCTCTACCGTCTCTTCCACGAATTGCTCTACTCTTTCCTTCGTCAGATAACGATAAACCCTGTGCAGGTCTCCGTGTTCCTCACTATGATAAAAGCCACAGATATATTCACGGCGATTTTCAAAGGCATTTTCAGGAAATATTTCCATAAAACCGTTATTTACATCGGCCATAGTTTCATACAAATGGAATGTTCTAAAATCCGGATGCTCCTCTAAATAAAGAAAATCAAGATCATACCAGTCATCCTTGTTCTTATTGACAAACTCTCCGTATGATATTCCTTCTTTCTCTGCATTTTCTTTTGTCATGCCGCCGGCTTTTACCATTTTTCCCCATGCAATGTCTGTTAGCAGATGGAAATAGTATCCCAAGAAGAAGGAGTATTCACGATTAGAATATCTATTTCTTAATTCTTCCGTAAAATATTCCTCCAGAAACCGTTCAACGTCAATCTTAGTTTTCCCACCCATCTTACTTTTAAAATGGGTGATATCCGATGGTGGTATAAATACCGTCCAGTCCTCATTGGGAACACCGCTGTCCGGAGCAAGATTACCCAGAATAAATGCATCTTCCTCCAAATTTTCTATTTTATCCAAAAGCTTATCTGCAATCCGAAGATGTACCATCCAGGAAGCCATAATCTTTCTCCTTTCCCTAAATTCACACTTTTATAGTCTTCTTATTATCTCCGGGTCTTTTCCACCCATTCTGTCCAACGAGAATCAGCCTGCATTTCTGCCATTACCTTTTCTCTTTCGGGAACATCCCACCAAGGCCAAAGATCCGGTAGTTCGGTAGAAAATTCCTTTTCCGTTGTTTTAGCATAATCAAGTGCTTTATCTAATGCTACAAATGCATCCTCTTTTTTCTCCGCAAGCCATAAATAATAAGAATGAAGCATCTGAATACATGTAAGCACCCCAAAATCTTTTCCGCAACTTGGATACGGAGAAATTAGTTCAAACATCTCTTCCGCATTCTGAAGCATCTCTGCCGCTGTTGCCGGTGGGATGGTTGTATCATCTAAAATGATATGAATCATCATATCTATGCTGTGCCGCACAGATTCCAAAAGCGCCTCCCCCATTGCATCAATAGCTTCTTTTCCATCAAAAGCCTTGATTCTAAGAAATGGCTTGGAGGTCTTTATATCCGGTGCATCCTCCGCCAAGTGCAATGCTTTTTCATGCTCACCGGTGTTTTTATACAGCTGTGATAGCTCCTCTATCGCTTTTTGTCTCAGCTTTCCATTTGAAAGTGACAGTAACAATTTCTCATAGAGTTTTATAGCTTCCTGCCACTCGGGATAGGTTCGATGTCGTTCAATATCGTAAACACTATATCCGTCCACTCCTACGATATGGTGCTCACCGCGACGAACATAACCGGCATTAAAAAGGGCATAAGCCAGTGCTAGGGTCAGCTTTTCATTCCCCGGAAATTCAATAAGACCTTTGCGAGCAAGGGTAATGCATTCTTCCATATTCTCATCTTTGCCATCATTCCGGCGAATCATAGCATATAATTGGTCTGCCAAAAGATCCACCTTTTTTTCTCGATCATTGTCATATCCAAACAACTCATCAATGGAAATCCCAAAATAATTGGCAATTGACGGAATCATACTCATATCCGGATAGCAGATTCCCTTTTCCCAACGGGACACAGCCTGTGCAGTTACACCCAGCACGGATGCAAGGGCATCCTGAGTTCTTCCGTCCCGCAAACGAAGTTCTTTCATTCTCTCACCTAATTTAATCATTGATTGACTCCTTTTTCCTGTTTATCACCGGTGTACCTTCATTATACCGAGTGCTATGGGGAGAATCAATAATCAATCTGTTGTTTCATTTTCAACACTTCGTTTACTCGCAGAAAACCGAAACGAAATCTCCCGGAATAGAAAACCGGCGCATAGGAGATTTTCTTCGCCCATGCGCCAGTCCCATCGTGATTCCTTATTTTACTATAATCGTGAATTGACTCCAAGTCTCTGCGATTTCACCGCTTTCTTCCGCACAAACATAAACATAATATGTTCCCGCTTCTTGAGACAATGCATCTATCTTTTCTATTTTGGAGTTTCCACCCTGTTGAGCAATAACACGTGCATAATATACGTGCTTTGTAGCATTCGGATTCTTAATTTCTACGCCCAAATTATACTCTTTATCTTTTTCCAAGGTAAGGGTTCCCTCATCATCCGGCGTAACGCTCGATTCAGGCTGGCTCTCGTCCCCAATCCAAGCACGTATTGCGGCAGAATTGAACTTCGCTCCAACGCACTGGATTTCCAGCTCTAATACACCCTCACTGCTATCTGTATAAGCATGAACCACATAATGTCCTTTTACAGTCGGAAGCTTATTTTCATAATAGTGCGAGCTATCATGCTGACCAGCTGCATAATATGCGAACTGCAATTTTTCGCCATTTTCGGATTTCACAATTTTGTTTAAGAGCTCTTCCAGTTTGGAAAAATCTGCATTCTCGGAAAATGAAAGGCACACGCCACAATCCTCGGAATCTGTCAACTTAAACCCATAGGTTTCCGCCAAAGCGGCAGCTTCTTTCTTATCCAGGGTAAGGTGATCACTCTGGGCTTCGCCATTCCAAATCCAGAAATATCGCTGATCCCCTAAGATCTTATCCGTGTCATTATCGTCTGTATATACACGAATTACATATCCTTCCGGTTTTTCCGGAAGTCCTGATGTCCAAACATCATACTCGCCTTCCAGCAGTTTGTATTCATATTTCACTTCCAGATTTTTTGCTGAAGTAGCGGTAAAAATCTCTCCGGCTTTCAGCTTTGCAAAATCCCGAGCAAGAATTGTCCAGCAATCATAATATTCATTATCACCGTTTGGACCTGCCAAAATATAAGTATCATTACTCCACTTCCAGGTAAAAGTAATCTCATCTTTTTCCCAAACCGAAACTGCTATCGCCGCACTAGCTACGCCGCCATATGTTGCGGTAACATCGATTTCTCCGGCCTGATCCGATTTCGTCTTGTTTAACATAGCCGCTGAAACCGGCAAGGTTTTGATAGCGCCATCACTATAGGTTACTTTAATATAGAAATTTTCTATATCAAAGGGTTCGCCCACTGCATATACCTGATTGCAGGTTTCTTCCGGTCCGTCGTTATCTTCCGGAGAATCATACAACAATTGAACCGTACTGACAGTCACAACCTTGTCTTTTAATGAAGATTCAGAACTTGCCAATTGGGTTGCCTGTTCTCTTGTTACTACAACCTTGGTTGTATCCGGTACGGTTACCGTTAACCCGGCAACAGCCTCTCCTGCCCCTGTCAAATCCACGGCCTGCAAGGTTCCTTCTCCGGAAACTGCGACAGAGGTAACGCCTGCTGCAACTTTTAAATTATCAACGGTTTTTCCACTTTCAATTGCTACGGCTGCACTGTTGGATTTCACCTCCAAGGTATCTACCGATACTGCAATGCTTACGTTGGCCGCAGCTTCTAGATTCGCTACACGGCCCTCACCCTTAATCGTTACGGAATTTGTATCGTCGCTGGATGGAATTTCGATTTTATCAATCAATGTGTCTTCTGCAATACTAATATCTGCGTTACTTCTGTTCACCGTAACATTCTTAATACCGCCGGCCAAGAATACGGGTGCCACAGTTTCAATATAAACAGGCGGGACGGTTTCGATATTGTTTCCAAAACAAAGCCTTCCCCCTCCAAGCATTTTCACTGCATCTGCTTTTTCATATTGAACAAAAGAATGATTTGCAACCGCTCTTACCTGTATTTCCCCGACAACTTCCAGATAATTCTCAACATGTGCACCCTGAGCATCCACAACGAGATTTCCTGTAATTTTTCCTCCGGCAGTTTCTACTCCACCATCTGTCATTATGATTTGTTTTGCCGTTGGCGCAAAAATTTTGAAATTTCCGCCAACGGTATGGGTACCAAAATCAATGGTGATACTTCCTGACTTATCCCATGTTGCATCTACGTCTTCGGAAATATTATCCGTTAAGGCAATCGTATCGCCGCTGTTTGCCGTCAAAAGTGCCGCTTTCAAATCTGTGGTTTTAATAATCTTTGGCTCCGTCTTGTTGGTATCTCCACCGAAATCGATGTCGTCTCTGATTATTCCACCACCGATAGTTTCACCCACACCGGCAGAGGTATCCGTCTTAACCGTAGTGGTTTCCGTTTTTCCATCTGCTTTAAAAACAGTGGTTGTCAACTCTTTGCCGGACTGATTATCGATAATCGTATCCGCATTCACTTGTTCGCTTGTTTCCACTTTCACTGTTGCGGTTTTTACGGTTATTTTTGCATCCGCGGCGGCCTCTTTTATATCAAGAACTTCCAGGTTTCCGTTAATCTCAGCCTTAGCGCAGCCCTTCACCTGAGCTCTTTCAACCTTACCGCCAACATCAAGCAAAATGTTTCCTTTTGCCTTCATAATCAGCGTAGACAGTACGCCTTTTACTATGATGTGAATGGAATTTTCGTTTTCACAGATAATAGTGTTTCCTTTCGCTTCCTCTGTAAACGTATTTGCAGCTACCGCCTTAATCGTAATCACTTTAAACTGCGCCTTGTTTACAATGGATGCTTTCGGCGCATCTACCAATAACTCTACATCCTTGAATGTTCCTTCCGGAATCGTAAGGTTTCCGGCTTCCTTTCCAATTTCCAGTGTGCGAAGTGCCGTATTGGTAAGGGCTTTTTCCAATTCTTCCTGACTCTGAACTGTGACACCGGTTACTGCCGGTTCTTCACCCTTTTCTACCTTTAAGGTTCCTGCCGATACTGTAAGACTTTTCTGTTTTGCAAACTTCGTCTTTGGAAGGATAAACGTAACGGAAACTTTTGTTGTTCCTTCCGCCAAAGCGGTGACGTTTCCGGTTTTATCCACACTTGCAATCCCTTCATCTTCAACAGAATAGTTTACCTGCGTTCCTTTTACTTTATTTAAAAGTTTTACGCCTGTTTTCTCCCCAACGGCAAGTGTGTTCTTTTTTAAAGAAGCAGAGGGGCTCTTTACTGTAACTTCCGTTGTCAAAGTATACTTTTTATTCTTGCCCTCTTTCTCTGCATTTACTACTGTCGTAATCTTTGTTTTTCCAGCCTTGATACCATAGACTGTAACCGCCTTTTTTGTTGCGACTACCTGCGCAATATTCTTCTTCGTGCTAGTTACCTTTACGGCCTTGATTGTAAAACCATTTTTGTTAAGCTTTATGGTTTTCGTGCCGTTCATCGCTACAGCCGTTTTGGTTATCATGGTTGGTTTCTTTGCTTTTGCAAAAGCCTGTCCCGGCATCACAAAAACAGTTGTCACAACCATCAAAATTGCCAAAACAAAAGCCAAGCTTTGTTTTGCTTTTAAATGAAATTTCATAACTGGCCACCTGTCTCCTTCGTTTCTACTTTACAGTTACCTTAATCTTCTCTGTCCTTCCGTTTGCCTTTACGGTAATGGTTGCGGTTCCTTTTTTAATTCCTTTGATTACACCGTTTTTGTCAACAGTTGCAACCTTCTTGTTGGAAGATTTGTAGGTAATCTTTCCTGCCGGATAAGCAGTAGCTTTTGCTTTTACGGTTTTGCCAACCTTTACGGTTAATGCTTTCTTTGCTACTTCTAACGCCTTTCCGGAGAAGGAAACGATTTTGGTTTTCAGCCAGTTATCCTCGTTCCAATTAATGCAGTATTCATGCTGATGCTTTGGACCGGCGGCCTCAAAATCCTCCGAATACACCTGCACGCCATCTGCTTTTAATACCACATCATCTACATAAATAGATTTATTATAATCAATATTCTCTGCAGAAATGTTAAAACTAAGTCCGTAACCCCCTTTTCCTTCCGGCGCTGATGCTTCCTCTTCTTCTCCTTTTTCTTCATTCCAACGTAAAAATTGGGTCATAGGCAATTTTACGTCCACATAATAAAAGCCATTCTTTTCCATCACATTGTCACTCTGGATAGTGATATCCACCCTCTCGCTGTTGCAGTTTGCATAATCCGTGCCTTCATCATCGTATGCATACACCCATGACGTCAAATACAAAGCTGATTCAAATTTCATCATTGACTTTGGAAAATATAGCTTATATGTCAGTTCATAGTTTTTGGCATAGTTCCCCTCCAAACCACAAAAGCTCCAAAAATTAATTCCGGTTTCATCTCCACCACTCTTAAAATCCACATTAACCTCTGCTGCATGATTCTTTCCTGCTGCCTTTACCTCTCCTGTCGGCAGGGTTGCCATACTGAGTGTCATGGTTGCTGCCATCAATAACGCTACAACTTTTTTAAACATAATCTTCCTCCCATATTTAATATGATTTTTGGCAAAAACGCCCTAAAATATTATATATATATATATGCTTTGTCAATATAATCCAAAGAACATTAGGTCATTTCTAAAATTTTCCAATCGGCGAAAATATTGTTCACTTTGTGACCTTCGCCTATTTTATTTTTGCGACTCGGCGGAAAGTGTGTCCTACAGCATCCCCGCGGCGAGGATTTCTTCCATAATCGCCAATATCTGCGTTCTCCTGCCTCTGCCGCCGAGCCCTGCTGGAGAGTGTCGGCGACTTTCACATTACGAACACCTTTTACGACGATGTTTCCGAAAAAATCGTCGCTGAGAGCATTCTTTTCACACTTACCGCCGACAAAGCCACTTTTGACGGTCGTGATCTCGCCAGCACGGTCACACAGTTCACACTTACCGCCGACGCCTTGCATTTTCCAGATGCCCAATCCTCCCCCACGCAGCTTCTTTAATTCACATTAAAAAGAGCACAGCCAAAATGACTGTGCTCTCTTATCTCAATATTTAAAACTCTTCCAATACACTGACCGCATCCATAATGGATTTTTCCATTGCTTCACGGCCGTATTTATCAACATCATTTTTGTCCTTCGGTTCGTGGGTCAGGCAACCTGCACCGCCGATACATCCACCGGTACAAGCCATTCCTTCAATAAAGTTGCCCACATCTACGCCATGAGCTGCTTTCATTAATGCGGTACGACATTCTTCAATGCCATCACAAACCGTAACTCTTGGTTCAAAATCAATGCCCTGCTCTTTCAAGCTTTCGCCAACTGCATCTGTAAGACCGCCGCTTCTTGCAAAAATACGTCCATAGTAGGAAGCGTTATCAAGAACATCTTCCTCCAGGCTTGTAAGGTCGATATCCTTGCTGTCAATAAGTGCCTGTAACTCTTCAAAAGTAAGAACGCTATCTACCCACTCTGCAACATCCGGACGCTCCAGCTCTGCCTTCTTTGCAGTACACGGTCCAATAAATACAACCTTACAGTTTTCCTGGGTATTCTTGATGTACTTGGAAAGTTCCGCCATTGGAGAGAAATTATGAGAAATATGCTCCACCATGGTTGGGAATTCATTTTTAATAAACTGTACAAATCCCGGACAGCAGGAGCTTGTTAAAAAGCCCTTTTCCACAAGTTCCTTGGCTTCCTTGATGGCAACCATATCTGCACCTAAAGCAGCTTCAATAACTGTATGGAAGCCCAGCTCTTTAATACCGGTAATAACCTGTCCCAGTTTTGCGTAAGAAAACTGGCTGGAAATGGATGGTGCCACTATAGCAAATACTTTCGTCTTATCCCTTTCCTTTAACATGTCTACTACATCTACAATGTAAGACTTATCGGAAATCGCTCCGAACGGGCACATATAAACACAGGCGCCGCAGGAAATACATTTGTCATAATCAATGCATGCTGCTTTATTCTCAGCCATGCCGATGGCCTTTGGCTTACATGCTACCATACACGGTCTCTGACGGTTATTGATAGCGGTGTAAGGACATGCTTTCGCACATGCACCACAGTTTTTACACTTGTCTTTATCAATATGAGCCTTCTGATGCTCATCAAAAGTGATGGCTCCAAAGCGGCAGGCAGCCTCACAGCGGTGTGCGAGACAGCCACGGCAGTTCTCAGTTACCTCGTAACCTGCAGCCGGACATTCGTCACAGGCTATATCAATAACCTGGATCACATGCTTGTTCTCGGAAATTCCTCCCATAGCCAGCTTTACACGCTCTCCGGCAATCGCTCTTTCCTTGTAAATACAGCAACGCATTGGGGGCTCATCTGTTGGAACAATATCCTTCGGAATTGTAAAAACTCCATCCTTCAATGTATCGTTCCACGCATGACGCGCAACCTCACGAAGTACCTGATACTTGATCTGCTGCACTCTGGTATCAAATTTTTTCATTTTTTCCTCCTACATATCCTTCTTCTTTATTTTATTTATCAATTATCTAACATTATTAGGTCATGCTACACCGCGACTTCAACCTATTCGGAATGTCCGCCCCGCGGCATGACTCCACATGTCGCTCACCGCGACTTCAACCTATTCGGAATGTTCGCATCCTTCGGATGCTCCACTGCTGCTTCGCAGCACATTCCTCATTTGGTTTCAGCCGCTCCATCGTTACACCAGCGATATGTCCTGCAAGCGAGCTTGCGTCCATATCGTGCCGTAACGATGCGCGACATGTTATTTAAAAATAGCTAACCTTTATTCGTTTTCCCATCTTTTCTAAACATTCTGCTAATTCATCCACCAATCGCATCTTAATATTAAAGTTGATTGGCAGGTTTGGATTCTGATGCGCAGGATTCACCGCGCGTCCCACGAAGAAATTGATATCCGTTGCTTCTTCAAAAAGCATACGGCAGATGCGGGATGCACCATCCTTCTTGTAGCCCCACTGGGCATAGGTTTCGTTGGTCTCCAGATAATCCTTTGCATAGGTTAACACCTTATTAATGGTGATGACACCTTCTGTAACAAGGTCTACCCCTTCCAATTCCGCAATTGGCGGCACATCCGGATCTGAAAATTCCAATACCGGTTTTAACGGTTTGCCAAGGAAATTGGATGCAATGGTAGAGGTTGTACCTCCACAGACAATATGCTTACCCTGCTTTGCAAAAAACAGAGACATCATCTTATCGCAGTCATACTCGTTGGATGGAGGCCCAATAAGCAAATTCATAGGCTCTCTCTTTCGAATACGGATGGTACATACCGTAGTATCGTCTCCCGGCTTCTTATCATACAACCGGTTACATTCGTCCAACAAAATCGTGGTCAGGGTTTTCGCTGTAAAACCAACCTCATAGAAGGTTTCCATAAAAGGAATAATATCCTTTCTCTCCCATCCGAAGTTCAGTTTCATTCCAACACCTGCATGAATCACACCATCACTCATCATAATAAAAATGTCTTTTTCATGCAGTTTCACCCTGGATGTATAAATCTTCTTCCCATCAATGATCATTTCACTCTTTGGAAATTCATAATTCTTTCCGTCACGGAGCAAAATCACAAATGGGTTGTCATACTGAATAATCTCCGCCTCTTCATTATTCACAAGACGGATAATGGTAAAGGTGGAATAAGCCACCTCACGCTCTTTACATACCGGCAACGTAGCCGCAATGGTCTTTACACATTCGTCAATGGTAATATTCTCCGCCACCATTGTTGAAATCATCTTCGATGTCAGGGTGGATAAAATGTTAGCCTTTACGCCACTTCCCAATCCATCAGCAAGCACGATGACCGTGGAATCCTCACCCTGTGGACAAATCATAACCCGGTCTCCGCATAACTGCTCTCCGTGCTTAATGAGACTCATGTGTCCGATATCTGCACATAAATTATTCATCCTGCACCGACTCCTTCAACTTGGTAAGCGCGATCTTGGTCTCTGCAGCAGTTTCTCCCAAAAGGGATGCAATTTCCTGCACGATACGCATCTGCTTCTCAACCACCTTATCTGCAACCTCAATAGTAGAACGGCAAATCTCATCTTTCTTCTCACGCTGTTCCTCTTCTGAGGTTATATCACGCATAATACACAACAAACTCCGGTACTCCGGATCGTAGATGATTGTTTCCTCCACAAACTTCCGGTACTCCGTCAAATACGTTCTCTTATTGTGAATGGAAATTCCGGTCTGCAAAACCTCCATGAAATCCTTAGGATCCATAATTCGCACAACCTGCTCGCCCATTACGGAACTTGGATTTGACAGATTCAAAATGCTGCAAGCAGCACGATTTAACTGCTGCACCTCCATCTTCTCATTCAACATGATAATGGCATTCGGTGTATTATTGATAATACTTCCGGAAAAACTTTCCGCACGATCTTTCAGGAACGGCATACACATAGAAACTTCTGCCTTGCCCTGGAAAATCGCAACTGCCTTATCACGACAGGTTGCATAACCACAGGAACCACAGTTGATTTCCTGAGACTTGTCATTTTTACCCATCTTAAGCAAAATCTCGCGAATTTGATTCTCTGTGGGAACTGCCGCAGTCTGTTCAATATATTCGTAAATCTTACGTTTCTCCAGTTTCGTTAATTCCGGAACCTCAAAGTCTTCCTTACCGGCATAGCGCTCCACATTCTTGAAGCTACGCACCGGCGCATTCTTGTACTTCTCCATAACCGGACCGTTACTGCAGCTGCCAACACAGGTATTCATCTCAATGAAGCATTTGTGAATATGCCCGGCTTCAATATCCTTCAACGCTGCAATACAGTTCTCCGTACCATCCACATCCAGATAGCTGTAATCATCTTCCTTTGTCATGGTGGCAATTACTCCACCGGCCGTCGGGAAAATACGCGCTTTACTCTGGGGCGTCTCGTCCATATCCGGTTCCGGCTCAATGCCTTCTTCCTCCAGCATCAAACGAAGTTCTTCAAAGGTAAGGCAAGCATCCACAATACCCTTATAATGCTCTACCTCATCCTTCTTTGCTACACATGGTCCGATAAAAACAGTCTTGGCTCCCGGATATCGTTTCTTAATATCAATGGAATGAGCCTGCATTGGTGATACCACGTTAGCAAGATACGGCATTGCAAACTGATAATGTTTCTGAATCAAAAGGTTAATGGAGTGACAGCAGGATGAAATCAAAATATCCGGCTTATCCTCCTTCAAAATCCGCTCATATTCTCTCTTAACAATGGTAGCACCGATTGCTGTCTCTTCCACATGAGAAAAGCCCAGCTTCTTAAGTGCCTTCTCCATACCGCGGATTCCGATTCCTTCCCAGTTTGCAATAAAAGAAGGGGCAAGGGAGGCAATTACCACATCATTCTCTGCCATAATTACCCGAACCTTCTCCCGATCGTCTGCAACTTCCTTGGCATTCTGCGGACATACAACAAAGCACTGTCCGCACAAAATACACTCATTGGATATAATATTCGCCTGACCGCCGGAAAACCGGATGGACTTTACCGGACAATGGCGAATACATTTGTAACAATTTACACAATTGGATTTCTTAAGTTTAAGAAAATCTCCCATAGCTCTCTCCTACTTGAAATTAGTTCAAAAAGTGCTCTTCAAAAAACTGTTTGGTTGTATCCGGTGTAACAGAATATACTTCTCCATCAATGGATACACATACACCCTTCTGGCAATTACTTAAGCAGAATGTTCCACCCAAATCAATCTTGTCTTCCAGATGATTCTCTTCTATCATACGCTTAAAGTCCTCTACCACCTGTCTTGACCCCTTCAAGTGGCAAGAGCTTCCAATACACACAGTTACTTTCATCTTCTCTCCTCCTTATATTATGCCCAAAAACCTTTTTCCTTTATAAAAGCGCAAAACCACGCCTTTGATTCATTATAACATGCCTTGTTATTTTTTTCTCCCTATTTTTATAAAAAAAAGAAAAAAGAGTTTGCATTTTTGCAAACTCCTCTTTAAAAATTTTAAACTCGCTGCACTTTTACGCCTCCAAATACACAATCACCTTCCAAAACCAGTGTCTGAGTCCCCTGTCCCAGGCAATCTCCATCGCCTCTGCCGCACATAATATGAGACATGTTATCCACTACATCCCACTCTTTGGGAACATAAATCGTTACGTGAGAAAAAACCACATCCATATTCAAAACAGCGCGATTATCGTGAAGTGCCGCCTGATCAAAGTACATTTGCACCGAGGAAAAAACCACATCCATGCTTCCGCCCCTAAAATCTCTATCCTGCACATATCTGGTTACGGAAGAAAAAACCGCGTCCTTGCAAACCTCTTCCCCTGTGCGATAGTTGTGCTCTCCATCCTCGAAGACCCCTTCGTTTTTCACATGTTCCCAATCCTCATCTCTCGCCCAGATGCGACCATGTTTTTTTTTGCGAAAAATCATCTCAAAGCCCATGCTGACTAAAATCCACGCAAGTGCCAAGGTCCAGATGCTAAGATGCGGCCAGTTCATTGGTCCTTCTAAAACCCAGTAACCCAGACCTGCACCCAGACCAATTGTCCAGAAGTTTCTGTCCATTATACCTTCAATCAAAATCACCGCACAGCCTGCCAAATACAGAATTCTAAGCCCGCCTAAGCCCGCCGGCAAAATGTTATACCCAACCTGGCTGGCAATTAAAAGAACCGCCAGTCCTATGAGCACAATGCCCATCAATGAATTCTTAATTCTCTTCGTCATACACGATACCTCCTGTTATCCATTTTTTCTTTTAAAACCTTGTAATATCCACGGGATACATAAATTTTCTTATAGGTACCTGCAAATTCCACCTCGCTGGCACCGGTAATATTCTTCTCTATAGAATGAATATGTGCCACATTCACAATGGTGGATTTTGATACCCGTAAGAAGCTTGAGGGAAGCTTTTCCTCCAACTCATAAAGCCTCATCTTCACCTGATACACCTGCTCCCGGGTGTGAGCCATCACTTCTTTGTTCTGTGTCTCAAAGAACAAAATATCCTTTAGTGGAAAAAAGAATTCCTTTTCATTCTGATAAAATGGAAAGCCGGTTTGTCCCGCCAACACTTCGGATAGGGCCTGTTCGATGGCCGCCGTCCGTTCATCAATCTGACGTGTCCGGATAATTACTTCTTCTTCCGCATCGTTATCAATCTCAATTCGGATCTTCACTTTTCCACCTCCTTGTCCTTCGTGATTGCTCACTCATCTTTGATAAGCTTATTATAGCAAGACCACTGCAAAAATCTATAGTTTACACCTAAGCGGTCAAAAAACGCACTCAAGAGGTAACGCACAGCTCCCCAAAAAGGATTGCTGTGCGTTTTAAACTAAATCTGTATGGAAAATTCAAAAGACAGCTTCGGGCTGTCTCCGAAAGGAAATTCGTGAGCCGTCAGATATTTGATAAAAACACTCATGAAAGGATCTTTTAACTTCTCTTCTTCCATGGCTTTCAACTGTTCAATATCTTCGAATAAAACATAGATTTGAATGGTTTTCCCATCCTCTATATGACTATCATATACAATATCCGCAATGGGAGCCTTCGTCTTCTCCGAATAAGCAATAGTCTCTTCCGCAGCCTGACTTAAAAGCTCTTTTGCCTGTAATTCTTTATCCTCCATATTATCCTCCTTGCTAGAAAGGGGGCGTCCGAGAGAACGCCCCTTTCCTTATGCTCTATGCATTTATCTTACTTATTCCCAATCCTGGTTTACAACTCTCTTAACGTAGGTTGTATGCAGTAAGTGATGTGCTTTCTCACTTCCCGGTTTGCCAAGATATTCATCATATAATTTCTTGATTTCCGGATTCTCATGAGATTTACGAATCTTAGCATTGTTATCCAGATCGTAAAGAACGGCTGCACGTTTAGCACGTACATCAACTGTGTTCCGTACATAACCAGGTACCTGTGGCTGTCCACCACCGTTTACACATCCGCCAGGACATCCCATAATCTCGATGAAGTGATATTCAGCCTCACCCTTCTGAACCTTATCAAGAAGCTCTCTTGCATTGCCAAGTCCGCTGGCAACAGCTACCTTCACATCCATATCTGCTACATGATAGGTTGCTTCTTTGATTCCCTTGGTTCCACGAACGTCGGTGAATTCAAGGTTATCTAATTCCTTACCGGTTAAGGTTTCAACTGCAGTACGAAGTGCTGCTTCCATAACACCACCGGTTGCACCGAAGATTACACCTGCTCCGGTATGCTCTCCAAGTGGATTGTCAAAGTCTTCATCCGGAAGTTCATTGAATTTAATTCCAACCTTCTTGATAAGACGAGCTAACTCTCTTGTGGTTAACGCGATATCTACGTCCGGAAGTCCTGCTCCGTCCTGATCGTCTCTTCCAATCTCGAATTTCTTTGCAGTACATGGCATTACGCTGACTACTACAATCTTATCCTTCGGAATTCTCATCTTCTCAGCAAAATAGGATTTGGTAATTGCACCAAACATCTGCTGTGGAGATTTACAGCTGGACAGATTCTCTGTCATATCCGGATAGTAATGCTCACAGAACTTAACCCATCCCGGTGAGCAGGAGGTAATCAGTGGTAACTTGCCACCATTCTGTACACGGTCAAGGAACTCATGAGCCTCTTCCATAATGGTTAAGTCAGCAGCGAAGTTAGTATCAAATACCTTATCGAAACCGATTCTTCTTAATGCTGCTGCCATCTTGCCTTCTGCGTTGGTTCCAATCGGATGACCAAACTCTTCAGCAAGTGCTGCACGAACAGCCGGAGCTGTCTGAACAACTACGTATTTCTCCGGATCAGCGATAGCTTCCAATACCTTGTTGGTAAAGTCTTTCTCGTAGATTGCTCCGGTCGGACATACTGCAATACACTGACCACAGCTTACACAACTGGTATCGCCTAATGGCAAATCAAATGGTGATCCGATATAAGTCTTAAATCCACGGTTATTGGCACCGATAACACCAATACCCTGTGTCTTCTCACAAGCAGCTACACAACGACGGCAAAGGATACATTTGCTGTTATCTCTTACCATATGTGCTGCAGAGTCATCGATTTCGGTCTCCGGTTTCTCACCATCATAACGTCCAGAATCGGTTACTCCCAAATCATAACATAACTGCTTCAACTCACAGTTACCGCTTCTTACGCAGGCTGTACAGTCTTTGTTATGTACGGATAAAATCAGTTCCAGAGTCTTTCTTCTGGATTCAATGACCTTTGGAGTGTTGGTGAACACTTCCATTCCTTCGGTGATCGGATATACGCAGGCAGTAACAAGAGTTCTTGCTCCCTTTACTTCTACGACACACATTCTACATGCGCCGATCTCGTTAATTTCTTTTAAAAAGCATAATGTTGGAATTTCAATGTGTGCAAGTCTGGCTGCCTCTAAAATAGTGGAGCCCTCTGGTGCAGACACTTCAACATTATTAATCTTTAATGTAATATTTCCCATTGTCTTACTCTCCTCCAACTATCGTTTACTAATTGCGCCAAACTTACAATTATCCATACAGGTTCCACACTTGATACATTTCTCTGTATTGATAACATGTGGTACCTTAACGGAGCCTTCGATGGCATCCACCGGACAGTTTCTTGCACATAAGGTACATCCCTTACACTTCTCAGGATCAATGTAGAAGTTGGTAAGTGCCTTACATACGCCTGCCGGACAACGTTTCTCTTCGATATGAGCAATGTACTCATCACGGAAGAAACGAAGAGTTGATAATACAGGGTTTGGTGCTGTCTGTCCGAGTCCACAAAGAGCATTGTCCTTAATGTAGTAAGCAAGTTCTTCCAATTCATCCAAATCCTTCATGGTTCCCTTACCTGCTGTGATTCTGTCAAGAATCTCAAGCATTCTCTTTGTTCCTACACGACATGGAGTACATTTTCCACAGGACTCATCTACGGTAAACTGTAAGAAGAATTTCGCAATATCTACCATACAGTTGTCTTCATCCATAACGATAAGACCACCGGAGCCCATCATGGAACCGATACTGATTAAGTTGTCATAATCAATCGGAATATCAAAATGCTCAGCCGGGATACATCCACCGGATGGACCACCGGTCTGTGCTGCCTTAAATTTCTTTCCGTTCGGAATTCCTCCACCGATTTCTTCGATTACGGTACGAAGAGGAGTTCCCATTGGGATTTCTACAAGTCCGGTGTGGTTAATCTTTCCACCCAAAGCGAATACCTTGGTTCCTTTGGACTTCTCAGTTCCCATAGATGCGAACCATTCCGGTCCGTTTAAAATAATCTGTGGCACGTTAGCCCAGGTTTCTACGTTGTTTAAGATGGTTGGTTTGCCAAACAATCCCTTAACAGCCGGGAATGGTGGTCTTGGACGAGGCTCTCCACGGTTTCCTTCAATGGAAGTCATAAGAGCTGTCTCTTCACCACAAACGAATGCTCCCGCACCCAAACGTAAATCAATATCAAAATCAAAGCCTGTTCCGAAAATGTCTTTACCAAGTAAGCCATATTCTCTTGCCTGCTTCAATGCAATTGTCAAACGTTCTACAGCGATTGGATACTCTGCACGAACGTAGATATAACCCTGATTGGATCCGATGGCATAACCGGCAATAGCCATAGCCTCGAATACAACGTGCGGATCTCCCTCTAATACGGAACGATCCATGAATGCTCCCGGGTCTCCCTCGTCAGCGTTACAACATACATACTTCTGAACGTTTCCGCGATTTCCGGAAGCGAATTTCCATTTCAAACCGGTTGGGAAGCCTGCACCTCCACGTCCGCGCAATCCACTGTCAAGTACAGTCTGGATTACTTCGTCCGGTGTCATGGTTGTAAGAACCTTACCCAATGCTTCATATCCGCGGGTTCCGATATACTCATCAATCTTCTCCGGATTGATAACACCACAGTTACGAAGTGCAATACGTTTCTGCTTTCTATAGAAAGTTGTTTCACGATAAGCTTTCTTGATTGCTTCGGTTCCTTCGTTGGTCTCGGTATATACCAGCCGGTCAACGATCTTTCCGTTCTTTAAATGTGATTCTACGATTTCTTTAACATCTTTCTCGTCTACACGGGTATAGAAGGTTCCACCCGGATAAACTACCATCAGAGGACCTACAGCACAAAGACCATGACATCCGGTCTTAACAATGGCAACATCATTCTCGATACCATTTGCTTTCAATTCCTCTTCCAAATTCTTTATAATCTGCACACTTCCTGAAGAAGTACAGCCTGTTCCTCCACAAACCAATACGTGATAACGGCAGTTATCATCGCTCTTGGCACTTTCAGCATCCGCAAGTCGAACCTGTAAGATTCCTTCCATCTTCTCGCGAATCGCTCTTAATTCTTCTAATGTCTTCATTGTTCACCCTCCAAATGTGTTACCCACATGAATAACGTTATAGAATATCGAATGATTTCGCAAACCTAACGATATTTACCTAATATTTCAGAAACCTGTTCAACTGTTACACGACCATATACATCATCGTTTACTAACAGAACCGGTGCCAAACCGCATGCTCCTACGCAACGGCAGGTATCCAGTGAAAACAATCCGTCACTGGTACACTCACCATCGTGAATGCCAAGCTGCTTTTCAAGTTCTTCCATAATCGGACCGGAGCCCTTAACATAGCAAGCAGTTCCCAAACATACGGAAATCTTGTACGTTCCTTTCGGGTTCAAATTAAACTGTGCATAAAATGTTGCAACACCATATACCTTTTCCATCGGCACGCCAAGCTGATCGGAAATGATCTTCTGCACTTCATAAGGCAGATATCCATAAATCTCCTGCGCATGCTGCATAATCGGCATGAGGCATCCCGGCGTAGCACGTAATTCATCAATTACTTCAAGAAGCTTTGCTTCTTGTTCTTTTGTTCCGTTAAACGGTACACCTGACTTCTTCTTCACGTCTAACCTCCTATATCTTTGCTTTATCCCGCAACCATTCTCCTGACTGCTTTATCCATTTTAACATTACGTTCACATTTTATCAACATAAATTTACCCAGATTGGCATTTTTATAACTTTTGTATAAATAAAAAAATATTATTGTGAAAATTGCCCAAAGCCCCTATTTTCGGCGTTTTAACGCAGTAAAGAAAAAAGCTTGTCCGATTCACTTTTTCGAACAAGCTTTTATTTTTAATCAATTATTTTCAATAAAGTTCACAATATTTTCATAAACTTCCTCTTTGCCGATTTCATTCAAAATTTCATGTCGCATACCCGGATACAACTTCATCTTGCAATTTCGACTTCCATGTTGGCAAAGACGTTCGTATACCTCTTTGACTCCCTCACCAAATCCTCCTACCGGATCCATTTCACCACTAATCAGAAATACCGGAAGGGCATTGGGTACAGAATTATACCATTTATCCTGAGACACATGGTCGAACAGTGTCAAAAGATCCTCAAATGCCGCTGTGGTAAAAGTAAACATACAATACTTATCTTTGCGATAGGCATCTACCACCGCCTCGTCTCGGGAAAGCCAATCCTGAGGCGTACGTACCTTATCGTAACGTTTATTATAGCCACTAAAGGTAAGTTTTGACAAAAGTGCGCTTCTGGTATGTTCTCCCCGCAGTCGTCTGCTAATCCGGATGATGGTAAGTCCCAGCCCCAGCACCTTGTTGGTTCCGCCGGTTCCACAGATAATTGCAGCCCGGTAATCCTTTCCGTATTTTCCGATAACCGCTCTTGCAAGGCAGGAACCCATGCTGTGGCCAAACAGAAACAGTGGTAGCCTCGGATACTTGCTTCGCATAATTTCTGTTAAGCTGTGAATATCTTCACACATATATTTCCAACCATCATACGAGCCCATAAAGCCCAAATCCTCATCGGTTTTAACGCTGCCCTTATGTCCCAAATGGTCATTTCCAAACACCATTATACCCTGACTGGTAAAATACTCGATATGAGGCTCATAACGCTCCACATATTCACACATACCATGGGATAACTGAAGCATGGCTTTGATTTCACCTTCCGGCTCATAAACATAATATCTGACAGTATTCTTTTTATCGTTACTTAAAAAGGTATCTACCGTTTTCCTATATGCCATAATGTCTCCTTAGGATTTATTTTTACGAAAAGAAGCAGGTAACCACTTTGTAAAGTGCGTGCTGATCCTCTGCTCCCATACACTCCTTCGCAGAATGCATTGCCAACATCGGCACGCCGATATCTACGGTCTTAATCGGTGTCATGGAAGATGCCAATGATCCTAATGTTCCACCACCCGGTTCGTCGGAACGATTCACAAATTTCTGATACGGAATATCGTTTTTCTTGCAAATCTGGCACACAATACCGATGGCTTCTGCATCCGTTGCATAAGACTGTCTGCAAGCCTCTTTAATGCAGAATCCTTTGTTTAATACCGGTTTATTGGTGATATCCATTTTGCCCGGCTTATTTGGATGAAGAGCATGTGCCACATCCACGGATAAAAGCATACCGTTATAAATACCGACTGCACGCTCCATTTCATTTCTGCCAAGGGCAATCTGCATTCTTTCCAAAATATGGTTCAGCAGCATGGAATCCGCACCCTGTTTGGTCTTGCTTCCGATTTCCTCATGATTGAACAGTGCAATCAGGTTAATGGCATCTTCGCAATTTCCGTCCAAAAGTCCGGAAACAAGCGCCTGTACACTGGTTAAATCATCTAATCTCGGAGAAGAAATCAGTTCATCCTCCAAACCGATATACATTGGTTTTTCCGTATTGTATACGAATAATTCGTAATCTAAAATGTCTTCCTTGGCAACCTTTAACTCTTTTGCAAGGAAATTCATTAAGAAATCTTTGTCCTCCAACTCTTCTTTTACCATACCAAGAATCGGTAAAAGATCGGTCTGTTTGTTTAATTCTACCCCCTTGTTCACTTCACGATTCATGTGAATTGCAAGGTTTGGAATGGTCATTAAGGCCTTTTCGGATTTGTAAATACGTACATCCGGTTTAAATACATCGTCGCTCTTAACCGCAATTTTACCTGCAATGGAAAGCGGTCTGTCAAGCCATGTATTGATAATCGGTCCGCCGTACACTTCCACATTCACCTGGGCATAGCCGCTTCCGTTTACTTCCGGTGCCGGTTTAATATGTAAACACGGATGATCGGTGTGGGCTGCAGCCATACGAATCATGGAGTCCGCCTTTACATTCTTTCCTACAGTAAAGGCAAACAAGGTGGACTGATTATAATTTATAAAATACTTTCCTCCATTTGAAAGTTCCCAATCTTTCTTCATGCAAAGTTTGGTAAAACCTTCTTTCTCCAACTGTTCCTGTACGTGAGCAACTACATGAAACGGTGTAACTCCAGCTTCAAGCAAATCAAATAACTTCTCATTAATCTGTTTTTTGTTAAGCATAATTCCCTCCAATTCAATTTTTCGACATAATAGCCTCAACGGGTTTATTGTAACACTAATGAAAAAGAAATGCTACTATTTATGTTTTTTACGGCAAAAAAGGGAGCCTCGCACTGATATTTAGTGCGAGGCCCCATTCTTATATTTATTGGCTTTTTCTCAACCTATCTTTCAATTCCTTCTTCCGTCAACCGCTTAAGATTATCCACAATTGCGCTAAGACTTTCATACATTGCCTCCCGTTTTTCCTCCTCCAGGCCTTCTCCCGCCAAAGCAAGTGCCAAATCTGCCCGCTTCTGAATTTTTTCAGCTAGCTGCTTACCATTTTCGGTCAAACGCAAGGGAGCACGATACGCCCCCTTGGAAAATGGCTCTATAATTTCCCGCTTTTGCATAGTGGAAATTGCTCTTGAAACATCGGCCTTATCCCTGCCACAAATCTTAGCAAGCGTTGCTGCGGTCATTTCCTCCTCGCAATTTGCCAAAATGAGTAGGTACAGGGCGTAGCCTCCCTTTAAGTTGTACACCTTCATCTCTTCTGTTGCAAGTTTATTCCAATAATGCGTTATACGAAACATAATCGTAGAGAAATCCTCAAACCGTCGATTCATCCTTATCCTCCAAAATATGCTACCGCCACAGCTCCTGGTCCTGCATGGGTACCAACAACGGTTCCTATTTGAACGCATTCTAACTGCGCTACCCTGTCAGCCCACAAACTGCGACTATCCTCAATATATGTCTGCAGCATGGCATCCGAATGTCCGCTATACCCCAGCAAAATCGGCATCGTGTAATCTACGCCGCTTTTGCTCACTTCATCATTCAGAAAATTATTAGCTTTCTTAGAACCTCTGGCTTTTCCCAAAAGCTCAATTTCTCCATCCTTAATACAAACTACCGGTTTAACGTTTAGCACCGTGCCTGCAAGGGCTGCCGTCTTAGAAATACGCCCACCCTTTTGTAAATAAGTCAGCGTATCCAGTAGTGCAATAAGATTTACTTTATTGCGATTTGCTTCCACAATTTCAACAACTTCATCCAGGGATTTCCCATCCTGAATTCGTTCAATTGCCAATTTTGCCAAAATTCCACTACCGATTGCCACGTTCCGGGTATCAACGACACGGATATTATCGTAGTCCGCCGCCGCAATGCAAGCACTCTGGTACGTTCCTGACAGTTTAGCGGATACCGTCAACACAATTGCCTCGTCTCCCTGGTTTGTAACCGCTTCAAACGTCTGAGCAAAAACCGCCGGAGTCGCCTGACTGGTGCGAGGCAATTCTTTTTCCTCTGCCAATAAAGTATAAAATGCATCTTTGCTTAAGTCAATTCCATCCTTATACTCCTTGTCCCCAAAACAAACTGTAAGTGGTATCACAATGCATTCTTCAATAACTTCTCTCCCCAGATCAACTGTCGAATCTACAATAACTCTGATTGCCATGTTGTGTCCTCCTAACTTTTAGATGTTGATTTATCAACATCTAGCATTATACGTCAGCGCTTGTTGATTTGTCAACATCTTCATGTTTTTATTATTTCTTTCATTTTTTAAGTTTCATTTAAGCTTCGCCCCCTATACTAGCCTCAGAAACAAAAAAGAAATCATTCAGGAGGCGATTCACATGAAAAGAAAAGAATTTTTAAAAACACTCATGGTTATTACCCTTACATCCAGCCTTTTAGTTGGTTCTGTTGGCTCTGCCACAGTTTTTGCGGCAGACAACACTACACAGTCCACAACGCAGACCGACACACCGCCGACTCCACCGGATGGGCAGACTCCGCCGGATGGACAAACTCCGCCGGACGGTCAGACTCCACCGGATAAACCGGACGGTCAGGGTGGTGGCCCCGGTCAGAATAGTACAACCGTAGAAGCCAATGGTGCTACGGAACTCACCAAGAGCACCAAAGTTTCCGGCAAAACCTACAAGAGTACCACCGCAGATCAAAATGCCTTATTGGTAAAAGGGGATATCTCCACTACCCTTTCCAACATTAAGGTAACCAAAAGCGGCGACTCCGAAGGTGGCGACAGCAATAATTTTTACGGAACCAATTCCGGTATCCTTGCAAAAGATAAAGCCGTTGTAAACATCTCCGATGCCAACATCAAAACCACAGCCAACGGTGCCAACGGAACATTTTCCTACGGCGGCAACGGCGCACAAAACTCTGCCGCCGGTGATGGAACCACCATTAACATTTCCGATTCCACCATCACCACCACCGGAGATCAGGCCGGTGGCATTATGACAGCCGGCGGCGGTACAACCAACGCCACGAACGTAACCATCAAGACTTCCGGCAGGTCCTCCGCAGCCATCCGTAGCGACCGCGGTGGCGGTACCGTAAACGTAAACGGTGGAAGTTATACCACAAGTGGAGTAGGCTCTCCGGCGATTTACTCCACAGCAAAAACCACAGTAAAAAATGCTACCCTGACCTCCACTACCTCAGAAGGCGTTGTTATTGAAGGAATGAATTCCGTTGTTTTGGAAAATACCAATTTAACAGCAGAGAATACCAAATTAAACGGCAATGCTACCGAATACAACACGGTTATGCTTTACCAGTCCATGTCTGGTGATGCAGCCAACGGCACCTCCCTTTTTACAGCCAATGGCGGAAGCATTACCAGCAAAAAAGGAAATGTGTTCTACGTTACCAACACCTCCGCCCAGATTAGTTTGCGTAACGTAGCCATTAAAAACGAAGACAGCAGCAATGTTTTGTTAAAAGTTGCGGAAGGTGGCTGGGGCAAATCCGGAAGCAATGGCGGTAATGTGACCTTTAGTGCCGCAAAACAGCAATTAAATGGCAACATTATCGTAGATTCCTCCTCTACTTTAAACCTTTTGCTTTCCGATGGCAGCACCTACGAAGGCGCCATCAACACTGACGGAACTGCAGGATCTGTTTACGTAGAAGTTCCGGAAGGTTGTACCTGGAAACTCACCGGCGACAGCTACATTTCAAGCCTTAGCTGTGTGGACGGCTCCATCAACCTAAACGGATATACCTTAACCGTTGGCTCTACTACGTACACCTCCGGTAGCAGCACCGGAAAAGCCGTTAACAACATTGCGGCAAACGTACTTACCAAAGATGCCTCTGTAAAACCAACCGGCACCAACGTAAGTTCCGTAGCGAACACTTCCTCCAAAAAAGTTACGGTAAAATGGACCAAAGATGCAAGCGCTGACGGCTACCAGATTCGTTACACCACCAAGGAAAACGGCAAAACCGTCATCAAAACAAAAACCATCACGAGTAAAAACACCGTAAAAACCACCCTCTCCGGTCTAACGAAGGGAAATACCTATTCCGTATCCATTCGTAGTTACAAGACCGTGAAGGGAAAGAAGGTGTACTCCTCCTATAGCACTACAAAGAAAGTTAAAATACGTAAATAACTATGAAAGGGGCTGTCGCACTGAACCGCTCCCCGTCAAGTAGACAATCGAAAAAATATAAAATTTCTGCCATCAGATTTTGGTCTGGTGGCAGTTTT
>SVEZ01000011.1:0-154 GCA_015057115.1 Lachnospiraceae bacterium
TATTCAGATATATTACGGATATTGGATGAAAACGGTATGCAGCTATATTATGACAAGTTGACGCAGCGGTGTGAAGAGGCAGAGAGGCAGGCTGAAGAGGCAGAGAGGCAGGCTGAAGAGGCAGAGAGGCAGGCTGAAGAGGCAGAGAGGCAGG
>SVEZ01000011.1:164-109372 GCA_015057115.1 Lachnospiraceae bacterium
GGCAGAGAGGCAGGCTGAAGAGGCAGAGAGGCAGGCTGAAGAGGCAGAGAGGCAGGCTGAAGAGGCAGAGAGGCAGGCTGAAGAGGCAGAGAGGCAGGTTGAAGAGGCAGAGAAACAGGTTGAAGAGCTGGAACAGCAGAAAGGCGTGTTAGAACAGCGAAATGGGGTATTGGAACAGCAGCACGATGAAATGGAGCGGGAGATAAAGGAACTCAAAAGAAAATTGCAACAGTACGAGGAAAATGCAACTGCTAAGTAGTTAATAAAAAGCGCCAAAGGATAGCCTTCCTTTTGGCGCTTTTTGTGCTGAATATACAAAGAAAAGGATGTGAATTTGTATTGACAGTGATGAAAGTGCGGTGTTATAGTTGGAAATGTGCGCGGAAACTATAAAAACGCACAGAACTTAGGAGGAAAGGAAAAATGTTGAAAAACAAAAGAGTTTTCAAAACAGTCGTAGCCATGGCTTTGGCAGTAGGGGTAGTTTTGCCATCCATGAACGCAGCGGCTTGTACAACCGTATTGGTGGGTAAAAAAGCATCCGCAGACGGTTCCACAATTATTGCAAGAAATGAGGATTTATCACCGGCAAATCCGAAGCATTTTGTTGTACATCCGGCAAAGAAGAATCCGAAGGGAACAGTCTATGTTTCTACCAATACAGATTTGGAAGAAAAAGATCGTTTCAGAATGGAACTGCCGGAGGAACAGCTGAAATACACGGCAACACCGGAGTGGAGCGATGAGTGGGGAATGTTTGAAGAGGCAGGAACCAACGAAAAAAGGTGTAGCAATGACTGCTACTGAAAGCACAGATTACAACGAAAAGATTGAGAAAGCAGATCCGTTGGTAGTCAACGGTATCGCAGAAGATTCCATGTTGACAGTGGTTCTTCCTTATATTACAACTGCAAGAGAAGGCATACAGCGTTTAGGTGAGATTGTAGAAAAATATGGCGCTGCAGAGTGCAACGGAGTAGGTTTTTCTGATCAGAACGAAGTATGGTGGATGGACATTGTTTCCGGACATCACTGGGTTGCAAAGCGTATTCCGGATAACTGTTATGCGGTTGTCGCAAACCAGATGGCAATCCGTAATGTTGATTTTACAAAGACCGATGACTTTATGTGGTCCACCGGAATTCAGGAATTTGTAAAGAAGAACAAACTGAATACATCTAAAAAGAATTTTAATGTAAGAAATATCTTTGGTACTAACACCGAAGGTGACGCAAAGGGAAATATTTGCCGTGTATGGGACGGACAGAGAATTTTAACTCCATCTCAGAAAAACAAGTACAGCATCACTTCTAAGAAGATTCCTATGACATTGAAGCCGGATAAGCTAATCACTGTAGAAATGGTACAGAAGGTATTAAAATCTCACTTCGATGGCACAAAGTACGACAAACGTGGTAAGAATGTGGGAGATTATCGTGCAATCAGCGTACGTACAACCATGGAATCTCATATTATTCAGTGGCGCCCAAACATGCCAATCGAAATCAGTGGTGTACAGTGGGTAGATTTCGGTGCTCCGGAATTTGGTGTATACGTTCCATTCTACAATGGAATTGAGACTACTCCGGAATCTTATCAGAATGGTGGTGAGAATGTAAGTAGAGATTCTGCATACTGGGCACATCGCCTGGTGGCAGCATTAACCATTCCGTACTATGCTGAATTTATGCCGAAATACACTGAACCGGCATTAAAAGAGATTCAGACACAGATGAGCGCAAACTTAAAGGCTTCCGATGAGAAAGCAATGAGCCTGAAGGATAAGCCGGAAGAATTGAAGAAATACCTTACAGAAGAAGGTATGAAGAATGCAGAGTATAGCTTAAATAAGGTAAACGAATTAAATGATTTGTTGACCACACTTTCTATTAAAACTGCAAAGTAAATTGTAAAAAAGGGAATGTCCAACTGGGCATTCCTTTTTTAAATAGAGTTACACTTTTTTTGCGACTGTGCTATACTTAGGAAAAGTGACGACTCGTAGTAGTCGAAATTGAGGGGGAAAACAATGAAATTACAACCAATCATAACCAGTTTATTGGAAACAGATTTATACAAGCTGTCCATGGGACAGGCAATTCACAGCCAGTTTGCCAATTATCGGACTACCTGGTCTTTTAAATGCCGCAACAAGAATGTGACTTTTACACCGGAAATGGTGGAGGAGATTCGGGAGCAGATTAAGGCCTACTGTGACCTGCATTTTACAGAGGAAGAGCTTCACTATTTAGATGAAAGCATTGTGTGGTTTAAAAGCTCTTACGTGGATTTCCTGCGGCTATGGAAGCCTCGCTTTGAGGAGTTTGAAATTACTGCAGGCGGAGAATGCGGACTTTCAATAGAAACCAAGGGATCTTGGCTTAATACTTCCATGTATGAGATTCCGACCCTTGCTATTGTAAATGAAGTGTATTTTCGGATGGCATATAATTATGAAGAGCTTTTTGAAAGCTTTAAGAAGCATCTTACGGCGAAGTTAAAACGTATTGAAAAGGGCGGCGATTTATGGCTTTCCAATTTCAGTGAGTTTGGGCTGCGACGCAGATTGTCGGCGCAGGCTCAGGAATTGGCGGTGAAAACCCTTTGTGAGGCAGATTATGAGGCTTCGCATTTTGTGGGAACCTCAAATGTGTTCCTTGCCAAAAAATACGGCGTAAAACCGGTGGGAACCATGGCCCATGAGTGGATTATGTGTGTGGGACAGGGTAACCATAAGCATAATCCGGCATATTCCAATTGGTATGCCATGGAAGCATGGGTGCAGGAATACGGTATTTTAAATGGAATTATGCTGACGGATGCCATTACCACGGATTGCTTTTTAAAGGATTTTAATCTGACCTATGCAACACTGTTTTCCGGAGCACGCCACGACTCCGGTGATCCCTTTGAGTGGGGAGATAAGATGATTGCCCATTATCAGAAGCTGGGAATCGATCCGAAAACCAAGACGTTACTGTTTTCCGATGGGTTGAATTTTGAAAAAGCGGATAAAATAACCCGCTATTTTAAAGACAGGGTACAGGTTGCCTTTGGAATCGGAACCTATATTGCCAATGATACGGATGTGGAGGCACTCAATATTGTAATGAAGACTACGGCATGTAACGGTATGGATGTGGCAAAAATATCCGATTCCTCCGGCAAAGGAATGTGCAAAAATCCGGCTTACGTGGATTATTTGCAACGTTGCATTGACTGGCGCATGGAGCATGAATAGACCGAAAAAAATAATTTTCCCCTGTCAAGAAAAAACACTTGACAGGGGGACTTTTATGTAGTAAACTACTCATTGTCGTGTAAAGGAAATGACCTTGACAGTGGAGGATGACATGGAAGCAAGCATTGAAAGAATTGTAGAACAGAGTTTGTTATATGATTTTTACGGCGAGCTTTTAACAGAGCATCAGAGACAGGTGTATGAAGCCTGCGTGTTTGATGATTATTCTTTGTCGGAGGTGGCGAAGGAAGAGGGCATCAGCCGTCAGGGAGTACACGATTTGTTGAAACGGTGTAATAAGACACTGGAAGAGTATGAAGCCAAGCTTCACCTGGTGGAGAAATTCAAGACCGTGAAGAAACAGGCCGAAGAGATTATGGAATTAACAGATGGGAAGAATTCGCTGGAAGCACAAGACATTGAAATGATTCGGCAATATTCCCGGAAGATTATAGAGGAGCTATAGTATGGCATTTGACAGCTTATCGGAAAAACTGCAGAATGTTTTTAAATCCTTAAAGAGTAAGGGAATGCTGACAGAAGAAGATGTCAAAGCAGCTTTGAAGGAAGTTAAGATGGCGCTTTTGGAAGCGGATGTTAATTTCAAGGTTGTAAAGCAGTTCGTTAAGGATGTGCAGGAACGGGCAATCGGTCAGGACGTAATGAACGGTCTGAATCCGGGGCAGATGGTTATTAAGATTGTTAATGAAGAAATGGTCAACCTCATGGGAAGCGAGACCACGGAAATCAAACTTCAGCCCGGTAAGGCCATCACCGTTATTATGATGACGGGTTTGCAAGGTGCCGGTAAAACCACAACCTGTGCGAAGCTGGCAGGCAAGATTAAGCTGAAAGGCAAGACTCCGCTTTTGGTTGCCTGTGACGTGTATCGTCCGGCGGCAATTGAGCAGTTAAAGGTCAATGGTGAGAAGCAGGGCGTGGAAGTATTTTCCATGGGAAGTGGTCACAGTCCGGTGGACATTGCCAAGGCAGCTATTGAACATGCTCAGAAGAATGGTCATAACGTAGTATATTTGGATACAGCAGGTCGTCTTCAGGTAGATGAAGAGATGATGCAGGAACTTGTAGATATTAAGAATGCCGTAGAAGTTCATCAGACAGTTTTGGTAGTAGATGCCATGACCGGTCAGGAAGCGGTAAACGTAGCTTCTTCCTTCGATGAGAAAGTCGGTATCGACGGCGTGGTTCTTACCAAGTTAGACGGTGATACCCGTGGTGGTGCGGCACTTTCCATCAGAGCCGTAACCGGAAAACCTATCTTTTATGTAGGTATGGGTGAGAAGCTTTCCGATTTGGAACAGTTTTATCCGGATCGTATGGCCAGCAGAATCCTTGGAATGGGCGATGTGCTTTCCCTGATTGAGAAAGCTGCCGAGACCATGGATGAAGAAACCGGCAAGAAGTTAGAGAAGAAGATGAAGAAGATGGAGTTCGATTTTGAAGATTATCTGGACTCCATGAATCAGATGAAGAAAATGGGAGGCTTATCCAGTATTCTGGGAATGCTTCCTGGAATGGGACTGGGCGGCGGCCAGATGGCGCAGCTGGAAAATGCCATGGATGAGAAGAAGATGGCGCGGATTGAAGCCATTATTTATTCCATGACACCCCAGGAAAGACGGAATCCTTCCGTATTGAACCCAAGCCGTAAATTCCGTATCGCCAAGGGCGCCGGAGTTGATGTGGCAGAGGTAAACCGACTGGTGAAGAATTTCGAACAGTCAAAGAAGGTCATGAAGCAAATGGGCGGCATGATGGGTGGAAAAGGTAGAAGAGGAAGAATGAAATTTCCTTTCTAATATATGTAACTGTTCAGAACCAAGTTCGGTTCAGAATAGTTACTCAAGATGGTTATTAAAACAAATTCAGGAGGTGAATCGAAATGTTAAAGATCAGATTAAGAAGAATGGGACAGAAAAAGGCTCCTTTCTATAGAATCGTAGTTGCTGATGCAAGATCTCCAAGAGACGGAAGATTCGTAGATGAAATCGGAACCTATGATCCAACTAAGGATCCAAGTGAATTCCATGTTGATGAAGAGGCAGCTAAGAAATGGCTCGCAAATGGAGCTCAGCCTACAGAGCAGGTTGGCAAGATCTTCAAGGCAGCTGGAATCGTTAAATAATGGAACGCGAGGTGTAAGACGTGAAAGAACTTGTAGAAGTAATTGCAAAAGCACTCGTTGACAACCCGGATGAAGTGGTTGTAACTGAAAAAAGCAGCGAGAAAGCCCTTGTAATTGAATTACATGTAGCTGCTTCCGACATGGGAAAAGTGATCGGTAAGCAGGGCCGTATCGCCAAGGCAATTCGTTCCGTTGTGAAAGCAGCAGCGACAAAGGAAGACAGAAAAGTTATTGTAGACATTGTCTAAGAATAAGGAATGGCTGCCGTAGTTTTACGGCAGCCATATTCAGTTTGAAGAGGAATTTTGAATGGAAGAATTATTGCAGGTAGGTGTTTTTTCCAGCACACACGGAGTGCGTGGAGAATTTAAAGTATTTCCGACAACCGATGATGTAACCCGCTTTTCCAATCTTAAGACCGTAATCATGGATACGGGAAAAAGACAGTTCGAAGTGGAAATTGAAGGGGTAAAATATTTTAAACAGTTTGCAATTTTGAAGATTCGGGGATATAATTCCCTTAACGATATAGAACCTTTAAAGGGAAGCACCCTTTGGGTAACCAGAGATCAGGCAGTGGAATTGGAAGAGGATGAATATTTTATTGCGGATCTTATTGGAATGGAAGTATACTTAGAAGACGGAAGCCGTTTTGGAACACTGAAGGATGTAATCGAAACTGGAGCCAACGATGTGTATGAGGTAGTGGATACCAAGAAGAAAGAATGGTATCTGCCGGCTATCGGGGATTGTATTTTGTCGGTTGATACCGAGGCAAACAAAATGGTGGTACATCTGATGCCGGGACTGGAGGAACTGTAGTGACAACTTTTTACATTATGACTCTGTTTCCGGAGATGGTGGAACAGGGATTAAAGACCAGCATAATCGGCCGGGCGGTGGAGAAAGAAATTTTACGGATTGAAGCCGTAAATATTCGGGACTATACCACCAATAAGCATGGCAAAGTGGATGATTACCCTTATGGCGGAGGCGCCGGAATGGTAATGCAGGCACAGCCTATTTACGATGCTTATCAGGCCATTGTAGACAGAATCGGCAGAAGACCCCGGACCATCTATCTGACACCTAAGGGACAGACTTTTCATCAGGGCATGGCAAAAGAGTTTGCGTTGGATGAAGAGCTGGTGTTTTTGTGCGGTCACTATGAAGGTGTAGATGAGCGGGTATTGGAAGAGATTGTGACAGACTATGTTTCGATAGGGGATTATGTACTTACCGGTGGAGAACTGGCGGCTATGGTAATGGTGGATGCCATTTCCCGTATGGTTCCGGGGACCCTTTCCAATCAGGAATCCGGTGAGACCGAAACTTTTCACAATTATCTGTTAGAATATCCTCAGTACTCAAGACCGGAGATTTGGCGGGATAAGAAAGTTCCGGAGGTGCTTTTATCCGGACACCACAAGAATATTGAGGCTTGGCGTTTGGAACAGTCCATAGCCCTTACCAAGAAGAATCGTCCGGACCTTTATGAGCGCTATGTAGAGCAGGAAGGGGTACAACATGGAAGAAAGCAAAAAGCGGATACTGGTAGTAGATGATGAACGAACCAACCTGGTAAGAGCCAAAATGCTTTTGCAGGAAGAATTTAATCCGATACTGGTGGGGAGCGGCCAGCAGTGCCTGGATTATTTGAAAAACCATCGCCCGGATCTGATTCTGTTAGACATTATGATGCCGGAAATGGATGGCTGGCAGGTAATGGAAGAAATTCAGAAGAAGGAAGAATTAAAGAGCATTCCGGTAATCTTTTTGACGGCGGATTCCAGCCCGGATACGGAGGCGGCCTGCTTCCAGGCGGGGGCTGTGGATGTGTCGGTAAAACCGATTCAGCCGGTGGGTGTTATGTCCCGTATCAGAAGGGCCATTGAACTCCACGAGTACCGGGAGAATCTGGAGGCTGTGATTTTTGAGCAAAAGCGCCAGATTAACAACATGAAATATGATTTTATCGTTAGTATGTCCAATCTGGTTGATAATCGTGACATAACCACGGGAGAGCATATTAAGCGAACCGCCAGTGTAGTATGGCAGGTGGGCAAAGAGCTTTTAAAAGAAGGCAAATTTCCGGAGATTTTGGATGAGAATTATGTGGAAACCATGCGATTGGCAGCCCCAATGCATGATATCGGCAAAATCAAGATTTCCGACAGCATTCTGATGAAACCCGCAAGGCTTACAGATGAAGAGTACGAAATCATGAAAGAGCATACGGTTTTCGGAAAACAGGTTATTGAAGATACTCTTAAGAATCTGGAAGACAAGCTTTTGGTGCAGATTGCCTGTGATATTGCCATGTATCATCACGAGAAATATAATGGCAAAGGATATCCGGAGGGACTTTCCGGAGAAAATATCCCGCTTTGTGCCCGGATTATGGCAGTGGCGGATGTGTATGACGCCCTGAAGGAGAAGCGTTGTTATAAAGATGCTTTTCCGTTGGAAGAGGTCTATGCCATTATGGAAGAGGATTCCGGAAGCCATTTCGATCCGGTGGTATTAAATGCTTTTATGACTATTCGGGATGAAATCAGTAATAACGAAAAAAATAAATAAAATACTTGCAAGTATGCGAAAGATATGATATGATATTTCGGTGTGATTAGAGATGGTCCTCTGTTATCAATAGGGATATTAAGAACATCAAAATAATAGGAGGTAGCACAATGAACGATATTATCAGAAGTATTGAAGCAGCAGAATTAAAATCTGACATCGCAGAGTTTCACGTAGGTGACACCGTGAAGGTTCACGCAAAGATTAAGGAAGGAAATCGTGAAAGAATCCAGATTTTCGAAGGAACAGTAATTAAGAGACAGGGTGGAAGCAACCGTGAAACCTTTACTGTTCGTAAGTTCTCCAATGGTGTTGGTGTTGAGAAGACCTGGCCACTTCATTCTCCATTCGTAGAGAAGATTGAAGTTGTCAGACCTGGTAAAGTAAGAAGAGCTAAATTGTTCTACTTAAGAGACCGTGTAGGTAAAGCAGCAAAGGTTAAAGAACTTGTAAAATAATCTTTCAGAGAACAAAGATGAGGAACAATTGCGTCTGTGATTGTTCCTCATTTCTTTAGGAGGCAATTATGCGTAGGATGAGACGAGGCAAAGGACTGCAGTTTGGACGGCAGCGAAAGAAAATGAACGTACCCTTAATCAAGGAGATTTTTATCTGGGCATTGGAGCTTTTGATTGTTTTGGGAATTGCCTTTGTATTTGTGTATTATATCGGACAAAGTACCAGAGTTATCGGTGGTTCCATGTCTCCAAGTTTGGAGGATGGAGACCGTGTGCTGGTAAACCGTTTTATATATCTGATTACCAGCCCCAAGCATAACGATGTGATTGCGTTTTTACCCAATGGAAATGAAAAGTCCCACTATTATGTGAAACGAGTGGTGGGGGTTCCCGGGGACACGGTTCAGATCGTGGAAGGTGCGCTGTATGTTAACGGAGAGCTTTATGAAGAAGCTATAGACTTGCCGTCCATGGATTATTCGGGTCTGGCAGAGGATAAGCTGACTCTTGGCAAGAATGAGTATTTTGTGCTGGGAGACAACCGAAACAACAGTGAGGACAGCCGATATGCCAATATCGGCCTGATAAAGAAAGAACATATTGTGGGAAAGGGATGGTTTCAGGTCAGCCCTCTTTCCAAATTTGGATTTTTGCAGTAAAATAGAGGAAATAACTATATGGGTGAAATAAGTACAATTAACTGGTATCCCGGTCACATGACCAAGGCTCGTCGTATGATGCAGGAGGATATTAAACTCATTGATTTGGTGATTGAGCTTTTGGATGCCAGAGTGCCGCTTAGCAGTCGGAATCCGGATATTGATGATCTGGCAAAGAATAAGTCACGACTGATTCTTTTGAATAAGGCGGATTTGGCGGATAACCGCAAGACGAAGCTTTGGACAGCGTATTTTGAGGAAAAAGGCTTTTTTGTAGTGACATTGGACTCCAGAAGCCGCGGAGGTATGAAGGCGGTGCAGGAGGAGATTATGAAGGCCTGCAAGGCGAAGATAGAGCGTGACTTGAAGCGTGGAATTAAAAACCGGCCGGTGCGCGCCATGGTGGTGGGAATTCCCAATGTGGGAAAATCCACTTTTATCAACTCCTTTGCAGGAAAAGCTGCGGCAAAGACCGGAAACAAGCCCGGCGTTACCAAAGGTAAACAGTGGATTCGTCTGAACAAACAGGCGGAGCTTTTGGATACACCCGGAATCTTATGGCCGAAGTTTGAGGACCAGACCGTCGGAATGCGACTTGCCATGATTGGTTCCATACGAAATGAAATATTGAATCTGGACGAGGTGGCTCAGTCTTTAATTCGCAATTTGCGTTCTCAATATCCGGGAGCGTTGAAAGAGCGTTATGAAATTGAAGAAGACGGTGAGGACTATGAAATTCTGGCAGCGATTGCCGCAAGCCGCAACTGGCTTGTGAAAGGCGGAGAACCGGATTATAACAAGGCGGTTAATGTGGTGTTGGAAGAATTCCGGGACGGAAAGCTTGGAAAGATAACCTTGGAAGAACCGGAAAAAATACAAAGTGAGAGGTAGAATGGAATGGAGAATGAAGGAAACAAGAAAAGCGCGGCAAAGGAGCTGCTTCATTTTGTAATCTATATAGCTTGCGTACTGTTGGCAACCTGGCTGATTATTCATTTTGTGGGTCAGCGAACTGTGGTTGTGGGACAGTCCATGCGGGAAACATTGCAGGATGGTGATAATCTGGTAGTGGATAAGATATCCTATCGGGTGAAGAATCCGGAACGGTTTGATATTATTGTTTTTCCTTACGAATACGGAGAAGACACATATTATATTAAGCGTATCATCGGACTTCCCGGAGAGACGGTGCAGATTACCGAGGATGGGGAGATTGAAATCGATGGTGAAACCTTGGAGGAAGACTACGGCAGACAGGTGATGGATGATCCGGGACTGGCCGCAAAGCCCATAAAGCTTGGCAAGGACGAGTATTTTGTTCTGGGAGACAATCGGAACGAAAGCGAGGACAGCCGATATGAAGACGTGGGACTGATTAAGAAGAAAAATATTATCGGAAGGGCGATTTTGCGCATTTATCCCTTCCATTCATTTGGAAAGATAGAAAACGGAAACGATTAGGGTAGGAATATGGAAAAGAAAATAAGTATTGCCCTGATAAAAGAGGAGTTTAAGGCAGCGGCGATAAGCGAGCTGCCTTTTCTTATCGAAAAATACAGGGAAGATGATCGAAGTGGTGTAAAAACGCTGCTTACAAAAGCAAACAGAGAATTAGAGAAGTTAGAAGCAGAAAAGGCAAGAATCGAGGCTCTTCGAGAATACGAAGAAAAGTATGGGGAATATGAGTTCATCGGAGGTATGGATGAGGTGGGACGGGGGCCCTTGGCAGGACCGGTTGTGGCCTGCGCCCTTATTTTACCTAAAGGATGCAGAATCCTTTACGTAAACGATTCCAAAAAGCTTTCTGCCTCAAAGCGGGAGGAACTCTATGAGGAAATAATGGAAAAAGCGGTGGCGGTAGGCATTGGCATGGTAGGCCCGGGAAGGATTGACGAAATCAATATTTTACAGGCGACCTATGAAGCCATGCGACAGGCTGTTGAGAAATTGGATCCAAAACCCGATATATTATTAAACGATGCCGTTACGGTGCCGGGGATAACGATTCCCCAGGTGCCTATTATAAAAGGCGACGCAAAGAGTCTTACCATTGGCGCTGCCAGTATTGTGGCGAAGGTCACCAGAGACAGGTTGATGGTGGAGTACGATGAATTGATGCCGGAGTATGGTTTTGCCGGAAACAAAGGATATGGTTCGGCAGAGCATATTCGTGCGATTAAGGAGCACGGTATTACCCCTATTCACAGAAAGAGCTTTGTAAAGAATTTTTTAACAGACGAAGCGTAACGAAAAGAAAGGCTGTGGAAGTATGAATATTTCCGATATTTACAACCAGATTACCCAACAAATGAATCAGCAACTTTTAAAGACGGCAAACGGCGGAAAAATGCCGGATACAGCCTCAACTACTGTAAACTCCAAGGGAATGGAGACCTTGCTTGGACTGAACGAGGGCGAGATTTTTGAAGGAACCGTTACCAAGTTAGAGGGCGGTAAAGTTACCATTGGGCTTGCCAATGGGAACAGTATTCAGGCACGAGTAGAAGAAGGAGTTGCCTTGACAAAAGGGGCTGCCACTTTTTTTCAGGTGAAGTCCAATGTGGACGGTCAGGTTGCGTTAAAAGCGGTAAGCCAGGATTCTTTTAGCAATCCCACATTGCTAAAAGCGCTGAATTCTGCGTCTTTGCCGGTGACGGACCGGAATCTTTCGCTGGTATCGGAAATGATGAAAAAACAACTTCCCATTGATGCTAATTCTTTGGGAAGGATGGCACGCTTAGCTTACAATTTTCCGAAGGTAAGCGTTGAAACCTTAACTCAGCTGGAAAAAATGAAATTACCTGTAACCCCGGAAAACATTGAGCAGTTAGAACATTATAAGCAGGGAGAGGGCAAGGTGCAGACCAATTTGGAATCCCTGATGAAATCCTTGCCTCAGATGGTTTCGGAATCAGGTGGCAAAGAGGCCCTTGAACTTAACAGACAGCTTTTGAAGGTGTTTGAGCCGGAAGTACAGGGGCAGGATACAAAGCCGGTAAGTGATGGGGGCACGGAAAAAGGGCAGGTTACGGAGAACTTTACGCTGAACGCCAAAGAAACCGTAGAAGAAGCCGGGATGCAGGAAAAAGAAATTGCAGCACAGTCGGATACGGGAAAGTCCACAGAGGTAGTTTCAGATAAACAGTCGATTCCGGAAAAAGTTATGGAAACGGCTGATGGAAACGATGCGATTAAAAACGAGCAGGTTGTTGCAAAAGATACATCTGTGACGCCGCAGAACGGCCAAATATCGGCAGAAGCTGAGATGGTGAAGCCGGCTGAGGCGGATATGATAAAAGCGCAGGATGAGCCGTTAAAGGAAGCAGACAGAGGCATGAACCCGGAAGAGCTTTCTTCCAGACCGGAGCAGCTTTTAAAAACGGTGGAAAAGCAGGATGGTTCTGCTTACGATCAGTTAAAGAATCTTACGCAGCTACTGGAAAAGCAGGATTTTTCACCGAAAGAATTAAAACAGCTCTTTTCCTCGGATAATTACCGGAACCTGTTGGAACGGGTGATGGAGGAACAATGGTTTTTAAAACCGGAGGAAATGGAGAACAAAGAGAAATTAAAACAACTCTATCAGCGGATGGATCGTCAGATGGAAAAATTATCCACTCTTATGGAAAATGCAGGGAAAGCAGAGAGCCCCATGAGTCGTCAAATCGCAGATACACGTGGAAATCTGAGTTTCATGAATGATGTGCACCAGATGTATAATTATGTACAGATTCCACTGAAAATGGCGAATCAGAATGCAACCGGCGATTTATATGTATATACCAATAAGAAAGCGTTAAGACGAGATAAGGAAGATATTTCCGCTCATTTGCATTTGGAAATGGAGCATTTGGGAACCACGGATGTTTTTGTGCGACTCCGTGGGAAGAATCTTTCCACGAACTTCATGCTGGCAGATGTGGAAGCATTGGATTTGGTCATCAGCCACGTGGATATTTTGACCCGGCGTCTTTCCAACAAAGGTTTTGATGTGGATGTTCAGGTAAAAGAGAAGGATGAGAATACCACAACGAAAGATTTTGTGGAGGAATTGTTGGGCCAGGAAGCACCAAAAGAGGCTGTAAGTCGTTATTCCTTCGATGTGAAGGTATAAATTCCCCGGATGCGCAGAATTTGCAGCAGAGCTGATGGAGAACGGAGGACAGAGTAAATGGCAGATAAGCAAAATCCGAATAAGAAACGAACAGCGGTGGCCTTACGTTATGAAAAGGGCGACCAGGCACCCAAAATCGTGGCCTCCGGAACCGGAGCTGTGGCGGACCGCATTATCGAAAAAGCAAAAGAAGCGGACGTTCCCTTGTATGCGGATGACAAATTGGCTCAGACTTTGTCCAAATTAGAGATTGGAGAAGCCATCCCGCCGGAATTATATGACGTGGTGGCGGAGATTCTGGTTTTTGTTAATGATATGGATAAGATGAAGGCGAAGCTGGATATGAAGTAACTGCTGTCTTGCGGTTGGCAAGCAAAATATTCCGACGCGGGAGCGTTTGCACTCCATACAAGACGTAGCGGTAGATAAGATGTCAATACGGAACATGCAGGTAAGCGATGCTTTCCTGCATGCCCCGCATCGCCATCTAACTGCCGACGTCTTGTAAAGTCCCGCTTTCGGAATATTTCGCTTGCACACCTACATAACGGCAGTTACCAAGAAAATAGATGTTCGCCGGCAGTTGCTGGAGAAAAGAAGAAAACGCAAGTGGGGGAGAAAGCGGAAAGTTTTGGAAAACAAAGATGAGGGGGAGAAGAGTATGAATAAGCGAGAAATCGGGACGAAGAAGGAGACGTTGGCGCGAAAGCTTTTGCTTTTGCACGGGTACGAGATTCTGGAAATGAATTATCGGTCAAAGAGTGGGGAAGTGGATGTGGTAGCGCGCGAGGGTGACTACTTAGTTTTTATAGAAGTAAAATATCGAAGCACCACGGAATTCGGAGAACCCCAGCAGGCTGTAGATGTCCGGAAGCAGCAGAAGATAAGGAAAGTAGCAAGAGACTATTGCTATCTTAAACGTTTACCGGCGGAAACCCCCATTCGATTTGACGTGGTAGCTATTCTTGGAGAAAAATATAAGATTATTCAGGATGCCTTTTGCTAAAGGGCGTCCTTTTTGTGTGGAGTCGAAAATGCCGAAAATAGGGTGATGTAAAAAGCAGGTCGGAATGTTACGAGTGAAACCCTTGGAAACGTCAGCACTTAGGCGCTGTATTTTAGCGCCTTAGTGGCTGTTACGTTTCCGTGGGAGCGAAAGCGTTTTCACTGTAATATTTCGACCTGCTTACTATAGTACGTCCGATTCGTCATTTGACGGCTTCGCGGAAATTAGTTATCATTCTCTTCATCTTCAGATTTGGTATACACACTACGTTTACGAGCCATCTCATCGCTTTCCAGATACTCATCGTAAGTAGTAACTTTATCTACGAAAGTACCGTCCGGTAAGAACTCGATAATACGATTTGCGGTGGTCTGTACAATCTGATGGTCACGGGAAGCAAATAAAAGCACTCCCGGGAACTTCATAAGACCATTGTTTAATGCGGTAATGGATTCCATGTCCAAATGGTCGGTAGGCTCATCCAAAATTAAGACGTTGGAAGCCTCAATCATCATACGGGAGAGCAGTACACGTACTTTTTCTCCTCCGGATAAAACCTTCATACGTTTTACACCATCATCTCCGGCGAAAAGCATACGTCCAAGGAAACCGCGCACATAAGTGGCATCCTTGATTTCGGAGAACTGAGTCAGCCAGTCGGCAATCTGTAAGTCGTTGCCGTCAAAAATGCTGGTGTTGTCCTTCGGGAAGTAGGAAACGGAAGTGGTTACACCCCATTTGTAGCTTCCTTCATCCGGCTCCATTTCTCCGGAAAGAATCTGGAATAAAGTAGTTTTGGCAATGGTGTTACCGCCTACAAAAGCGATTTTATCATCATGGCCTACAATAAAGGACACATTATCAAGAATTTTAACCCCGTCGATGGTTTTGGAAATTCCTTCTACAGTAAGTACCTCATTTCCAATCTCACGTGCAGGACGGAAATCGATGTAAGGATACTTTCTGGAAGATGGCTTGATTTCGTCAAGCTCAATTTTTTCCAAAGCTTTCTTACGGGAGGTAGCCTGTTTGGATTTGGAAGCGTTGGCGGAGAAACGGGAAATAAATTCCTTTAACTCCTTAATCTTTTCTTCCTTCTTCTTATTGGCTTCCTTCATTTGCTTTAACATCAATTGACTGGACTCATACCAGAAGTCATAGTTTCCGGCATAGAGCTGAATCTTAGCATAGTCGATGTCTGCAGTGTGGGTACACACCTTATTTAAGAAGTAACGGTCATGAGAAACTACGATAACCGTGTTTTCAAAGTTAATTAAGAACTCCTCTAACCAGCCGATGGCATCTAAGTCCAAATGGTTGGTAGGCTCGTCTAAAAGTAAGATATCCGGATTGCCGAATAAAGCCTGAGCAAGTAAAACCTTAACCTTTTCGTTGCCTTCCATATCTTTCATCAAAGTGTAATGCATTTCGGTAGGGATACCCAGACCGTTTAAAAGCATTGCAGCATCGGACTCTGCATTCCAGCCGTCCATTTCCGCGAATTCAGCCTCTAATTCGCTGGCGCGGATTCCATCATCGTCGGTAAAATCTTCTTTGGCGTAGATAGCATCTTTTTCCTTCATAATATCGTAAAGACGCTGGTTACCCATGATTACTGTATCCAACACAGGAAACTCATCATATTTAAAGTGATCCTGCTGCAGGAAGGACAAACGTTGTCCCGGTGTAATCACAACTTCGCCGCCTGTAGGTTCAAGCTGTCCGGAAAGAATACGTAAGAAAGTGGACTTGCCGGCACCGTTGGCACCAATGATTCCGTAGCAATTACCTTCCGTAAACTTGATATTTACATCTTCAAACAGCGCTTTTTTTCCAAAACGCAAAGAAACATTATTTGCACTAATCATAGAAATCGATTCCTTTCTAATCTAAACACATTCACTTTTCTATTGTACAAGATTGCAGAATTTTTGCAAGCCTTTTATAGCATATTTCCAAATATTCCGATTTTGCTTGCATTCTGTTATGGATGGTGTTAGGATGTTGAACGTTGAGGAATTAACAAGAAAAAAATTAATGGGAGAAAAGAGAAGAGTATTATGGCTAACGAAAAAGCAAAAAAGAAAAAGTTTTCATTTCCTACTGCGTTTACGGTTTTGTTCATTGTCCTGGTCCTTGCAGCGGCCCTGACATGGTTCATTCCGGCAGGATCTTATTCCAAGTTACTGTATGATGGAGACAAACAGGTCTTCACTATTACAGAGCCGGACGGAAACGAGTATGAAATGCCGGGAACACAGGAAAGTCTTGATAAGCTTAAAATCAAGAACAAGATTGAAAAATTTGAAGATGGCAGCATCTACAAACCAATCGCAATTCCCGGAACTTACAAAAAAGTAGATTCCCAGAAACAGGGAATTATGGAAGTAATCAAAGCACCGGTAAGCGGAGTGCAGGAGAGTATAGATATTATCCTGTTCGTATTCATCATTGGTGGTGTAATCGGTGTTTTAAACTACACAGGAGCCTTCAGCGCAGGAATCGCAGCGCTGTCCCGTGCAACAAAAGGAAGAGAGTATCTTTTGATTATCTTTATTACCTTCCTGATTGCATTGGGTGGAACAACCTTCGGTATGGCGGAAGAAACCATTGCGCTTTACCCGATTTTGATTCCGGTTTTCCTGGCTGCTGGATATGATGTTATCGTATGTATCGCAGCAATTTACATGGGATCATCCATTGGTACCATGTTCTCAACCGTTAACCCGTTCTCAACGGTTATCGGTTCTAATGCAGCCGGCATCAGTTTTACCAACGGAATGAATTTCCGTCTGGCAGGTCTTGTGATTGGAATAATCATCACATTAGTATACATTCTTCGCTATGCAAAGAAGGTAAAAGCAAATCCGGAAGCCTCCATGCTGTTTGCCGAGAAAGAAGCCATTGAAGCAAAATTCAAAAAAGAGGTAGAAGCGCCAAAGCTTACCCTTCGTTTTGACTTGGTATTGCTTTTATTCCTGGCAACCTTCGTAGTAATGATTTACGGAGTTTCCCGTCTTGACTGGTGGTTCGATGAAATGACAGCTCTTTTCCTTGTTTCCGGAATTCTTATCGGAATCATCGCCGGATTAAAGGAAAAAGAGTTTATGGAGCAGTTCATCGGTGGAGCGGCAGACCTTATGGGCGTAGCACTGGTAATCGGTATGGCAAGAAGTATTAACATCGTATTGGAAAACGGATTGATTTCCGACACCATCCTTTACACCTTCTCCAATGCCGTTAAGGGAATGAACCCGAATGTGTTCATCGTAGTGATGCTTGGAATCTTCATTATTCTCGGATTCTTCATCAACTCATCCTCCGGTCTGGCAGTATTGTCCATTCCGATTATGGCACCTTTGGCTGATACCGTAGGACTTCCGAGAGACGTAATCATCTCCGCATATATCTACGGTATGGGACTTATCTCCTTCATTACTCCAACCGGATTGATTCTGGCGAGTCTTGAAATGGTAGATGTAACCTATGATAAATGGTTAAAATTCATTATGCCGCTTATGGGCATTATTGCTGTGTTCAGTGCAATTATGTTACTGATCCAGGTAAACTTCTAAAATAGAAATTCCTCAGAAGACGGGCTACCCCGGAAAGTTACACGAAAAGTTACATGCTTTCCTGTGGTAGCCCATTTTTATGGGGTGAATAGTCAGAAAAAAGCTAGAATAGACACAAATTTATAAACAGTATAGAAAACTTTTCACTGTAGAAAAAAACAATTGACAAAATAAACGAAATTGATTGATGAAAATTAACACATTTGTCTAAAATGTGAAAAAACCTTGACAAATGGGGGAACTTAGGACTATTGTGTATTTATACACTGATGGGATGGCTCTATCCAATCATCGGCGTGACAAAATTTTAGGGAGGAAGTAATAAAATGAAGTGGAGAAAATTCATGTGTGTGGCATTAGCCGCAACCACAGCATTTAGCCTTGCTGCTTGTGGAGGAAACTCAAGCGACGAAGGCAGCGGTGACAAAGACAAGAGCACAAAAGAAGAAAAGCCTGTCACTGCAGAAGGTCTTAATCTTGAAGGAAAAGATTATGACGAGCAGTCCAACATTGTATATGATGCAATGCTTGGCGAATTCAAGAAATACTATGACGAGGCTGTTTCCATCGTTGACAACGACAAGTTAGATGAGCGTTATGCAAAGATGGCAATCGCTGAGGCTAAGTTACTTGAAAGTGGCGTTATGGTTCCTATTCAGGGACGTGGCGGAAACTATCGTTTCAGCAGAGTTGCTCCTTATACAGGTCCATCTGTAGTTTGGGGACTTGAGGATTCCAAACAGGATCAGTTACTCGTAGCTGATACCAAGGATTTCTTGAAAGGTGAAGAAGTTACCGAAATCAGAGCTAAATGGGCTGAGATGAAAGGTACTGGAAAGTTCAGAGCTTGGGAAGAGAAATACTTAAAGGATAAGGGCTACAAATTCAAAGATGAGTACAACATCGCATACTCTTCTGACCCAACAACTTGGGATGTATTATCCAGTTCTTTACAGACCGACTCTGATCCGGTTGTAAATACAATCGATCCATTGGTTGGTTACGATTTTGAAAACGAATTAACCGGAAAGCTTGCTGAAAGCTGGGACGTTTCTGAAGATGGTTTGAAATATACCTTCCACCTTCGTAAAGGTTTGAAATGGGTTGACAACCAGCAGCGTGAAGTTGGTGACCTTACCGCTGATGACTTCGTAGCTGGTTTACAGCATGTTTGTGATGCTAAGGGTGGATTACAGGATCTTGTCTCCGGTATCATCGTAAATGTTGACAAATACAATGCAGGCGAAATTCAGGACTTCGGTGAAGTTGGTATTAAGGCTGTTGATGAGAACACCGTTGAGTACACATTAGAGAAGCCATGTCCATACTTCTTAAGCTTCTTAGGATACAGTGTATTCTTACCAATGAACAGAGAGTTCTATGAATCCAAGGGTGGTAAGTTTGGTCAGGAATTTGATTCCTCCGCTGATTCCTACTCCTATGGTAAGACTTCTGCAGATATCGCATACTGCGGAGCCTTCGTAGTAAAGAGCCATACTACAAAGAACAGTATTGTTTATGAAGCAAACAAGACATATTGGAACAAGAAGAACCAGACAATCAAGAAAATTAACTGGAAATATAGTGATGGTTCTGATACAACCAAAGATTACAAGAATGCCATTAAGGGCGAAACCGATGCTGTAGCATTATCTGAGGATATGATTGCTATGGCTAAGAAAGACGGCAGATTTGATACTTATCAGTCCCAGTCTCTCTTAGAGGGAACAACCTTCGTAGGATTCTACAACTTGAACCGTACCGCTTACAACAACGTAAGAAACGAGGATGAGTTAGTATCTCCGAAGTCTGATGAAGATAAGGACAGAACCAAGAAAGCTATGTTAAATAAGCACTTCCGTTTTGCATTAAGCTATGCATTTGACAGAGCTACCTACAGAGCTCAGAGATATGGTGATGACCTTAAGAGCGTTGCACTTAAGAACGGTTATACCGGATGGAACCTTGTTTACACCACCAATGATGTAACTGTACAGATTAATGGTCAGGATGTAACCTTCCCAGCTGGTACACCTTACGGAAAGATGGTTCAGGCTCAGGTTGAGGCTGACGGATATCCATTCAAGGTTTATGATGATGCTGCAGATGACGGCAACGGATCCGGTGATGGATTTGATGGATGGTATAATCCAGACGAAGCTAAGAAAGAATTAGAGCAGGCTATTTCTGAGTTAGAAGCTCAGGGCGTTGAAGTAAGTGCTGACAAGCCAATCTACGTTGATGTTTCTACAATAACTCAGGTTGACTACTTCAAGAACCAGGCATACGCTTACAAACAGTCTATTGAAAAAGCATTAGACAAGAAAGTTATCATTAACGTTAACGAAACTCCAGAAACAGAAGTATGGGGATACAGTGGATACTATGTAAGCTACGGATATGAAATGAACTACGATATGTTCGACTTCTCCGGATGGGGTCCTGACTATGGTGATCCTCAGACATTCTTAGACACTATGTTACCAAATTACTCCGGTTACATGTGCAAGTGCTTAGGTATTTACTAAAATTAACAAGTAGGATGACAATACAAGTGAAGAGCGGGGCGGCTACCGGCCCGCTCTCCTACTGTATTAGATGAGTGGGCGATTATGACAAAATATGTTTTAAAAAGAGGTATACACGGACTTCTTTCCGTGGCAGTCGTTGTTGCGATTGTTATGATTATGATTTATGGACTCATGAACAAAGAGTTAATCTTTGCTGAAGATCCAACTTACACCAAGATGAATAACAATAGAAAAGTAAACTATATGTATTCTCGTTGGGAGTCATACGGATACTTGCATTATGTACCGTATTCTGATTATTTAAGTGCATTGAAAAAAGATGGCACAATTGATGAAGACACAAGAAGTCAGGCAGTTCTACTGGGAAAAACAAGTGAATTTGATTCAGAACTGACCAAAGAATATATTGAAAAATTTACAAAGTATTATACAGACAAGGGATATACTGTTGAACGCCGCGATGCGGTAATGATGGGTGGAAACAAGCTTGCAGAAGGTGGACAACCGATTCTGTTCGCACATAAGCCGATTCCGCTTATCACCAGATTGGGAAATTATTTCTCAAAATTGATTACCATTGATAATATTCATAATGCAAAGAATATAGAAGGAAAACGCGGCATCACCTTTACCTGGCATGACCCGGTATATGGTGGGAAGAAGTTTTCACCGGCATTAATTGGAAATGGAACAAAGCACAAATATTTATTATACTTTGATTCACACTTCCCGTTTTTACACCAGAACCTGATTACAATTCAGTTAGGTAAGTCTTATTCTATTAATAAGGGTGTTGATGTTGCGGATACAATGGTGGAACCACAGGGTGGTTATGTAAAATCTACCATTACCTATCCAACAGGAATGAAGGAGAAATCAGCAGATGACCTTCATACTGCAACTTATGTTGCCGGATCACGTAAGACAAGCCGTTTGGTACGTGCACGTTTTACTGATGATTACAGTGATACAAAGACAATTAAGAACCAGAGATCCAGAATCGGATTCTCTTTCACCAATGGTATTTTAGCATCTATTTTAGCTTATCTCATTGGTGTACCTGTAGCGTTGTTAATGGCTCGTAAGAAAGATAAACTGGCAGATAAGATTGGTACCTTCTACATCGTAGTTATTATTGCGGTACCATCCCTGGCTTACATCTTCTTAGTAAGAGCAATCGGTGGTGCATTGGGATTACCGACAGCATACAACCTTGAAAAAGCGACAGCCGCCATGTACGTGCTGCCAATCATTTCTTTGGCAATGCCAAGTATCGGTGGTATCATGAGATGGTTACGCCGTTACATCATTGACCAGATGAATATGGATTATGTTAAATTTGCAAGATCCGAAGGTTTATCCGAGCGGGAGATTTACAGCAAGCATATCTTAAAGAATGCGGCTATCCCGATTATCCAGGGTATTCCGGGAACCATCTTATTCGCATTGGTCGGAGCACTTATTACAGAGCGTTGCTATGTAGTTCCCGGTACCGGTGGAATGTTGGTTGATGCTTTAAATCACCATGACAACAGTGTTATCGTCGGTGTGGTTTTATTCTATGCGATTTTATCAGTTGTATCCTACATTTTAGGAGACGTGCTGATGGCCACCGTCGATCCGAGAATCTCATTTACTACGAAAGACAGGTAAGGTTGATATGAATAATGAATTTGAAAAGTATGGCTTGTCTGAGGAAGAACTGTTTGCCAGAGTAGATAACAGATCAGCCAGCTCAGAGAAGATTACGGCTCCGAGATATTCCTATTGGAAATCCGTGTTCCGTGTATTTTTTAGAAAAAAGATTAACTATTTTATTTTAGGTTTATTAGCGCTCGTATTGTTTATGACGTATGTTTATCCATTAACAACAGCGTACGATCCGTTTGCAAACATTTCGGATTCCACTACCAAGCATTTGAATCCGAGCGCAGCCATTGCAAAGATGGGCTTTTCCTTACACAGCATTCTGGGTACAGGTGCGCAGGGACAGTCAACATTTGATGCCATCTGGTTTGGTTCCAGAATTTCCGTATCTTTGGCTCTTGTCTGTGCAGCTATCAATATGACTTTAGGTGTTGCTGTTGGATGTTTATGGGGATTTGTTAAGAAGATTGATATGGCAATGATTGAGGTTTACAACATCGTTGCTAACATTCCTATGGTACTTTTAGTATCCATCATGGTAATGATCTTCTCCGCAAGTTTCTGGAGTATGGTATTTGCTATGTGTTTGACGGAATGGTTATTTATTGCGTACTTCATCAGAACGCAGGTAATCATTATCCGTGACCGTGAGTACAACCTGGCAAGTAAATGTCTGGGTACACCGGTTTCAAGAATCTTAACGCGAAATGTACTTCCGTTTATGACTTCTGTAATCGTTACCTACCTTGCTTCTGAAATTCCATCCTACATTTCCTACGAAGTATTCCTTTCCTACATCGGAATGGGACTTTCCGAGGACTCTTTAGGACGTATTATTCAGAAGGCACAGAGTGCGATGATCACTCCGGGTTGGGAATTCGAATTCTGGGCTCCGGTAGCCGTTTCTGCCATCATTACAGTCGTTCTGTATGTGGCTGGACAGAACCTCGGTGACGCAGCCGACCCAAGAACACACATGTAAGAGGTACGAGTAAATGGAAAACAGAAAAGTATTATTATCCGTTAAGGATTTAGAGGTTAAGTTCCATGTTCGTGGAAGAGTCTTAACTGCGATTCGTGGAATTTCATTAGACATTTATGAAAATGAATCCATTGCCATCGTAGGTGAGTCCGGTTCCGGAAAGTCTGTATTTACAAAGACCTTCGCGGGAATGCTTGACTCCAACGGTTTCATTGACAATGGAAGCATTATTTTCAACGACAGTGAATTGGCAGATACAGTTGTGCCGTTAAATACCGGAGCTCTTAATGAGATTAAGAGAATCAAGGAAGCATTGGACGAATGTGCCAAGGCTGAGGCTGGTGCCAATACCTATCGTGAATTAGAAAAGCTTGAAAAAGAGAGAATGGCAAGAGAAAGCTTTTCTGAGGAAGAAATGGAAGCATACGAAGCAAAGCTGAAAGAGATGAACGATGAAAAGATTGATTTGTTCAACTTAAAGCAGACCTTCAGCTCCAAAGAAAAAGACAAAATCAAAGAGACACAGAAGAAGATCGAAGATATGGAAGCTCAGATTAAGAACTTCGAGAAACTGCACGAGATGGAGAAGAAGAAACGTGCAGAAATCTCCAAGACCGATATGGTCTACATGAAGGCTTATGAAGAGAAACGTGCGAAGTTAGACGCACAGTATAAGCAGGAAATCACAGCTCCGGTTCCGGAAGAACTGAAGAAGAGAAATGAAATCCTTGCTAAAGAAGTTTACTTATCTGTTGGAAGATTCAATTCTTTCAAGAGAAAGAAAGCTGTTGATGGCTTATTAGAGCAGTTAACCAAGGCAATGAAGGTTGGTGTGGACTTAAATGATGATTCCCAGAGAAATGCAGTATTTGCACCGGTAACCTTCCGTGTTCGTTACGAAGACGAGACACCGGAACAGTTACATGGTACAGCTGTTCTTGATCTTGTAAATGTTAAGACAGCAGCTGACTGGGCAAAGATCCGTGGACGTAGAGTTGCTACCGTATTCCAGGATCCTATGACATCCTTGAACCCAATCATTACCATTGGTAAGCAGATCACACAGGTTATTCTGAAGCATCAGAAGTGTTCTGAGGGTGAAGCAAGAAAGCGTGCCCTCGAACTTATGAGTAAGGTAGGAATTCCGAATCCGGAGAAACGTTTCGACGATTATCCATTCGAGTATTCCGGTGGTATGAGACAGCGTATCGTTATTGCGATTGCTTTATCCTGCCAGCCGAAGATTTTAATCTGTGATGAGCCGACCACCGCTTTGGACGTTACCATCCAGGCACAGATTTTACAGCTTATCAAAGATTTACAGAAGGAATATGGCTTCACCATCGTATTCATTACACATGACCTTGGTGTGGTTGCCAATATTGCTGACCGTGTTGCGGTATTATATGCAGGACAGATTGTAGAAGTCGGAACAGTTAAAGAAGTATTTTATGACCCACATCATCCATACACCTGGGCACTTCTTTCATCCCTTCCGCAGTTGGCACAGAGAGATACCAAGCTCTTCTCCATTGCAGGTACGCCACCATCACTTTATAACAAGATTAAAGGTGATGCGTTTGCACCGCGTAACCAGTATTGCTTGAAGATTGATACTCTTGAAGCACCGCCTATGTTTAAGATCACTGATACACATTACGCAAAGACGTGGCTGTTGCATCCGAGCGCTCCAAAGATTGAGAAGCCGGACGGTATCAAGGATATCCACGATAAATTAATTAAAGCATTTAACATATAGGAGAAATATAAAGTGTCTAAGCAGAATAATGGTTCAATATTACCGGAACATGGTCCATTGGATGAAAACGGCAGAGAGATACTTCTGTCAATTAAAAATATTGATATTACATTTGGAAAAGGCGAAGAAGCTGTAAAAGCAGTTAAGAACGCATCTTTCGATATTTACAAAGGAGAGACCTTCTCCCTCGTAGGAGAGTCCGGATCTGGTAAGACCACCATCGGTCGTGCCGTAATCCGTGTTAACCCGCTTGCTGCTGGAGAAATCCAGTACAAGGGTGTTAGAATCTCCGGAAAGATTTCTAAAGCACTTGACAGAGAAGTAATCCGTAATATCCAGATGGTATTCCAGGATCCGGCAGCATGTTTAAACGAGCGTGCTACAGTAGATTATATCGTTTCCGAAGGTTTGCACAACTTCCATTTGTATGAGAACGAAGCAGACCGTGTACAAAAAGTAGAAAATATGATTAACGAGGTTGGATTGCTTCCTGAGCATTTGACCCGTTACCCACATGAGTTCTCTGGTGGACAGAGACAGAGAATCGGTTTGGCGAGAGCCATGGTTATGGAACCGGAATTGGTTGTTGCCGACGAGCCGATTTCCGCATTGGATGTGTCCATTCGTGCGCAGGTTTTGAACCTGATGAAGAAATTCCAGAAGGAAAAACAGGTTACATACCTTTTCATTGCACATGACTTATCCATTGTACGTTTCATTTCCGACCGTATTGCGGTTATTTACAAAGGAAATATTGTTGAGGTTGCAGAAGCAGAAGAGTTATTCGACTTCCCACTGCATCCGTATACACACTCCTTGATTTCTGCGATTCCGATTCCGGATCCGGAACTTGAGAAGAGAAAAGTACTTCGTACCTATGATCCGTCTCAGCATGATTACAGTGTAGACAAGCCTGAGTTTGTTAACATTGGTCATGATCACTGGGTATACGGAAACAAGAAGGAGATTGAGAAGTACAAAGAATTACGTGAAAAGGGCGAGAGAATTCCTTCTATTCAGATCGCTGCTACTGAGGAAGAAGTTTCTCAGGGTATTGCTCAGAGAAGAGAGCTTACCGAAGCAGAAATGGAATTCTTAAAAGCACCAACTAACGACAACGGAAGTGTTTGGTTACAGGTACTGGCATTCTTCCTCCCTATTATTGGTTTGGTTGGAGCTTACGCATTCAAAGCACAGAAATACTATCGCAATTTCTTAAAGCTGAAGAAGGGTGCAGTTGCAGGTCTTATCTTTAGAGGTATTTTAATTGCAATCTTCTTAATAGCACTTGTAATTGGAATGATTTAAAAATAGGAGAGGTATCATGCCCAATAATGAAAAGAATAGCAGCACGCCTGAGGAAGAGAAAATCCCTCATGCGAAGCTAAGGATCATCATTGCTGTCCTTTTACTTATTTTTGCGGTAGGATCCATCACCTATGGCTTATCAAAAGCAATTATCAGACAACCCGGCTGGATAGAAGTTACAACCACGAAGGAGAAGCGTACCGGAGCACAGGATTTTGTGTTTCAGTATAATATCGGCCTTCATGGTGTAACTGCATCTGCCGAGTATAACGAGTTACAGACACTTTACACCGACGCTATGGTGAAGTGTTATCGTGAGTTTAATAATGATAAAACCTTTTCGGGTGTTCATAATGTCAGGTACATTAATGAACACCCTGATGAGGTTATAGAGGTAGATGAGGTTCTGTATCAGGCATTTTCGAAGCTTGATAAATCCGGTCTTCGGACGCTGTATCTTGCTCCTGTTTATGACGAATTTGATGATATCTTTTTTGTAGGATCAGATGAAGAAGCGTATGAATATGATCCCGTTGTTAACGAGGAAGTAAGGAAGCGTTTTAAAAAGATGGCGGAATACGCCGGTGATGAGAAACAGGTACAATTAGAACTTTTAGGCGATAATAAGGTAAAATTGACTCTTTCCGAAGAGTACAAAGCCTATGCCAAGAAGGAAGATATTAAGAGTTTCATTGATTTTTACTGGATGAAAAATGCTTTTATCGTGGATTACGTAGCGGATATCATGATAAAAGGCAATCATTTAGCAGGATTTGTGGCCAGTGTGGATGGATATACCCGGAATTTTGATGGTACAAATGAGGCGTTTAACCAGGTCTTTTATGACTTGGTAGACGGACAGTATTATGAAGCGGGAACTATGCAGTACAAGGGTGGCCGAAACATTGTATATCTTCATAATTACTCCCAGAGTCAGCAGGATGTATATTTATATCACGAGACAGATAAGGGAGCGATTTATAGTCGGTTCTTATCGGAAGAAGACGGAATGAACAAAACAAGCAAAAATGATTTGCTTTTGCATAGTAAGGATGCAAGCTGCGTCGATATGATTTTGGCTGCGATTCCGGTCTATGTAACAGAAGATTTTTCAGCAGATGCTCTTTCAGAGCTTTCCAAAGATGGAATTTATTCCGTGTACTGTCAGGATCGAAAGCTGTACAGTAACGATCCGGATGTGAATTTTAGCGATTTATTTGACAGGGACGGCATTACATACAAATTAGTTAAATAAAGAAGCGTTTATAACGGGCTGTTTAGAAATAATTCTAGACAGCTTTAGTTTTTTTAAAGTGACCTATTGATGAATATATATAAAAAAGGACGCGTAGGACTTGATTTTGTTGTCCATTTTTATTATCATAATATATTAGAGGCTATAGAGGCATAGGCCAATAATATAGACCAATATGTAGGAGGGAATAGAATGAAACGTTCAATGAAAACAATGGATGGAAACCATGCAGCAGCACATGCATCCTATGCATATACTGATGTAGCAGCCATCTATCCGATTACCCCATCCTCTGTTATGGCAGAAGCCACAGACGAGTGGGCAACACAGGGAAGAAAGAATATTTTCGGACATACCGTTCAGGTAACAGAAATGCAGTCCGAGGCCGGCGCAGCAGGTACCGTACACGGATCCTTAGCAGCAGGTGCTTTAACAACAACTTATACAGCATCTCAGGGATTACTCCTTATGATCCCGAACCTTTACAAGGTTGCAGGTGAAGGACTTCCGGGTGTATTCAACGTATCCGCACGTTGTATTGCCAGCCATGCATTATCTATTTTTGGCGATCATTCTGATGTTTACGCTTGCCGCCAGACAGGTGTAGCAATGCTTTGTGAATCTTCCGTACAGGAAGTTATGGACTTAACACCGGTTGCACACTGTGCAGCAATCAAGGGAAGAATTCCGTTTATCAACTTCTTCGACGGATTCAGAACATCTCATGAAATTCAGAAGATTGAAACATGGGATTATGAAGATTTAAAAGATATGGTAGATATGGATGCAATCAATGCATTCAGACAGGATGCTTTAAATCCAAATCATCCGGTACACAGAGGTTCCGCACAGAACCCTGACATCTTCTTCCAGGCAAGAGAAGCTTGCAATGGCAAGTATGATGCTATGCCTGCAATCGTTCAGGAATACATGGACAAAGTTAACGAGAAGATCGGTACTGATTATAAATTATTCAACTACTACGGAGCAAAAGATGCGAAACATGTAATCATCGCTATGGGTTCCGTATGCGAGACCATCGACGAGACCATCGATTACTTATTTGAAAAGGGTGAGAAGGTAGGTCTTGTTAAGGTTCGTCTTTACAGACCATTCTGCAAAGAAGCATTAATCGAGGCTATTCCTGAGACTGTTGAGCAGATTACTGTTCTTGACAGAACCAAAGAGCCTGGAGCAATGGGTGAGCCGTTATACTTAGACGTTGTTTCCGCATTAAAGGGAAGCAAATTCGACAAGACTCCGATCTTTACAGGTCGTTACGGTCTTGCTTCCAAGGATACAACTCCTGGACAGATTATTGCTGTATATAACAACCATGACAAGAAGATGTTCACCGTTGGTATCAACGACGATGTAACACATCTTTCCTTAGAGGTTAAAGAGAATCCGGTAACTACTCCGGAAGGAACCATCAACTGCAAGTTCTGGGGATTAGGAGCTGACGGTACTGTAGGTGCTAACAAGAACTCCATCAAGATTATCGGTGATAACACTGATATGTATGCTCAGGCTTACTTTGATTATGACTCCAAGAAATCCGGTGGTGTAACAATTTCTCACTTACGTTTTGGTAAGAAAGCAATCCGTTCCACCTACCTCATCAGCAAAGCTAACTTTGTAGCTTGCCACAATCCTGCATATGTACACAAATACAACATGGTTCAGGATTTAGTTGACGGTGGTACATTCCTTTTGAACTGCTCTTGGGATATGGCAGGACTTGAGGAGAACTTACCGGGACAGATGAAACGTTACATCGCTGAGCATGACATTAAGTTCTATACCATCGATGGTATTAAGATTGGTAAAGAAATCGGACTTGGCGGACGTATCAACACTGTATTGCAGTCTGCATTCTTCAAACTCTCCGGAGTACTTGATGAAGCAAAAGCCATCGAACTTATGAAGGCTGCTGCAAAGGCTACCTATGGTAAGAAGGGTGATGCTATCGTTCAGATGAACTATGACGCTATCGACCAGGGTGCACAGAAGATCGTTAAGATTGACGTTCCGGCAAGCTGGAAAGATGCTAAGGATGAATTCCTTGGAAAGAAAGCAGAAGGCGGCGACAAGGCCGTTGTTGACTTCGTTAACAATATTCAGATTCCTGTTAACTCTCAGGAAGGAAACAAATTACCTGTTTCTGCATTCAAAGAGTATGTTGACGGAACTACTCCATCCGGAACCGCTGCATATGAGAAACGTGGTGTTGCAGTAGATATTCCTGTATGGGATCCGACAAAATGTATTCAGTGTAACTTCTGTTCCTTCGTATGTCCACACGCTGTAATCAGACCGGTTGCTATGACCGCTGACGAAGCTGCTAAGGCTCCGGAAGGAATGAAGATGCTTGACATGACCGGAATGCCGGAATACAAGTTTGCAGTAACCGTATCCACCTATGACTGTACAGGTTGTGGATCTTGTGTAAACGTATGTCCTGGTATGAAGGGTGAGAAGGCTCTGTCTATGCAGAACTTCGAAGTTAACGCAGATGATCAGAAGTACTTCGACTTCGGAAGAACCGTTTCCGTTAAGGAAGACGTTGTTGAGAAGTTCAAAGCAGCTTCTGTAAAAGGTTCTCAGTTCAAACAGCCACTCCTTGAGTTCTCCGGAGCTTGTGCAGGATGTGGAGAGACACCTTATGCTAAGTTAGTAACTCAGTTATTCGGTGACAGAATGTACATTGCAAACGCAACAGGATGCTCCTCTATCTGGGGTAACTCCGCACCTTCTACACCATATACCACTACTCCGGAAGGAAAGGGACCGGCTTGGTCTAACTCCTTATTCGAGGATGGCGCTGAGTTTGGTTACGGTATGTTCTTAGCTCAGAGAGCACTTCGTGACGGATTAAAAGAAAAGGTTGAAGACATCGTTGCAAACGGCAGCAACGCTGATGTAAAAGCAGCAGGACAGAAATGGTTAGATACCTTTAGCTGTGGTGTTGAGAATGGAAAAGCAACAGACGAGTTAGTAGCAGCATTAGAAAAATGCGGATGTGACAAGGGCAAGGAAATCTTACAGGATAAAGACTTCCTGGCTAAGAAATCCCAGTGGATCTTCGGTGGAGACGGATGGGCTTATGATATCGGATTCGGTGGTGTTGACCACGTACTTGCTTCCGGTAGAGACATCAACATCCTTGTATTCGATACCGAGGTTTACTCCAACACAGGTGGACAGTCCTCCAAGTCTACTCCGACCGGTGCTATTGCACAGTTCGCAGCAGGTGGTAAGGACGTTAAGAAGAAAGACCTTGCAGCTATCGCAATGAGCTATGGTTATGTATATGTTGCTCAGGTATCCATGGGTGCTGACTACAACCAGTGCGTAAAAGCTATTTCTGAAGCAGAAGCATATCCGGGACCATCTCTCGTAATCTGCTATGCTCCATGTATCAACCATGGTATTAAGAAGGGAATGGCTAAGTCTCAGACAGAAGAGAAGCTTGCAGTAGAGGCAGGTTACTGGCACAACTTCCGCTTCAACCCAGCACTTGCTGAGGAAGGAAAGCCGGCATTCAGCTTAGACAGCAAGGCTCCAACAGGAGACTACAAAGAGTTCTTGAACGGAGAAGTTCGTTACAACGCACTTGTACGTGCTAACCCGGCAAGAGCTGAGGAACTCTTCAACGTAGCAGAGAACAATGCTAAGGCTAAGAGAGCTCATCTTGAGAAATTAGTAAAATTATATGGCGCTGAATAATTTCAGACCTTTATAAGAAGTGAACAACCGCATCTTCCGGCCGGAAGATGCGGTTGTTTTTTGTGCAGAGCACTGGCTAGAAGCATAGAAATCTTTGATTTCGTAATGCTTCTGCCCCTACTTGGTAGTGAATTAAGCCCGAAGGGCGCAAATGAACTTAGTGCGAGCCATATCCGAACACTTCACGAAGCGAAGCTGAGTGTTAGTGAGAGGATGGTGCAGTGTAAACCGGGCGCCGGTGAGGAAATTAAGAATACACCCTTAAAGCTGAATAATCCGGAGAAAGCATAAAATGCCATACAGTGTAAATCTGCGAAATTCTGATTTGAGGTGTATCTTATGGCTCAGGAACAAGTTGCTCGGTATATAGAGTACTTGCTGTGCCGAAAGTACCGAGACCAAGGTGGAATTGGCGATTGCCTCGGTATATAGGAATTCTGACCATGAGAAAAGTTACAGGATTGGCGATTTTGGAGCTGGAATTGTAACTTTTGAGTGGGGGAGAAGCTCTATAGACCGAGAAAAGCATGAAATGAAGCGGATAATGTAACTTTTTGATAGGGGAAGATGCGTATTTACCGAGTGGAAATAATAGGCGAACAAATTCACAACATTAACCATAAAGAAAAGAAGTAATCGCCTCAGACCCAATGACCCGATTACTTCTTGCTGTTGTCAATCACTCCGGCTTGGTGATACTTCCCTGATTGTTGCAGCCGTTGGCATTGAAACTACCGAAGGTGCAGATGCGGAAAGGTGAGAAACGCATCCCCAGCAGGATGCCAAAGAGCAATAAACATATTCCGGTGAGTGTAAGCTCTATAGTGCTGCATTCGCCGTTTTTAATTTTCGTAATGAATTTTTTCAGGTCATTGATCATGTGAAAGCCCTCCTTATGTAAAAAAATCATAAAGCCATTTATTTGATTTTATTATATCGCTTTCGTAGCGGACAGGCAATTAAAATAAAGCAAAAGATGTGTGGTTTGCAGAGCAGAAAAAGTCAACCTGTGCAACATAAAAACACACAACTACAAAGGCTAAGAATTGTCAAAAATGTGAATTGTTTTTTTGGGGCATATGATACTATTGAAACGAAGTGCGAGAAATAGGAGAATTTGGAGAAACGAAAGGTGAGCATTTGGGAGGGTTCTGCACTGTAAAAATAGGGGATGAGTGGTATGTATACCGGGACAAGTTATGTCCCTTTGAGGAATCTATTGTAGTATATATTAAATGGGGAGTTGCAGAGGAAGGTTATTTACTAAATGCTATCAACGATCATCCATTCTCAGAGCTTTATAAAAGTGGTGAGCAAGTGAGTAATGAAGAAGAACGTGATTAATTTAGTTTAGGAGACATACACAGAGAAATGCTGTAACATTACGAGTACACTTCACAAAAGAAATAAGACAGTGTTGACAGCGGCGGTTACAGGTGGGAAAATGAAGGAAGTTAGGGGGAGATAGGATGGAAAAGAAGAAAATAATTATCATGGCAGGATTGGTAGCCACATTTTTGATCATTTTTGCGCCATGGAAGGCGCAGGATGAGATGGAAAAAACAGAGGAAGTAGAAAAAGAAGAATCAGAATGGGATGGGTATAATACCTATTTTCAGGTATCAAAAGCATTGGGATTTCCGCTAAAGGAGCCGAAAAAGGTGCCCTTTGAGGCAGGTGGTGTGCGTCATAAATACTGCGGAAAAGGGCAGAGAAAGTATGGTCAGACGGAATACGAGGAGCTAGGTGGTGACCGGAAGCTGATCTTTTGTCAGGCAAAGACTGACTATCGTGGTCAGGAAGAACGAAAGCTGCGCTACATAACGGTAAAAGGGGAGAAAATAGCAGTCTGGCAGGATGAGAAATATACGTATGCTTTAAAAGCGACGCCGGGAATTTCCGAAGAAGAGATGAAAAAGATCGCAGAAAGCGTTGCGGATTGGGCGCCCCGGAAGGAGTGGGGGGATTGGCTGAAAGAAGAAATAGAGGATGTGGATCTTGAAAAAAGCATGAGTAAGTTGTTTGCGGGTGCTGCCGCAAAGAAAAAATACGGCAAAGCAACATTCCAACTCACAGCGGAGGACTGTATGCTCGTAAGCAATAGGAAAAACAGTTTGAAATGGAAACAGGCGGTTTTCTTGTGGGAGCCCGGCGAAGAAGATTTGTTATGTCGGGAAGATGTGCTGGGGTTAGAGGACTCTAAGCTGGAAAAGGAAGGCTTTACCCATTATGTGTTAGAGGATGGAAGCCGTTTTGGACTGGAAATCCGAAGAAATGCCAAGGGCTATGAAAACTGCGTAATAGTAAATTGGATGACAGGGGCGGATTTTGAACTGACGATACCGGAAAATTGTGGAGCAATCCTAGATAATACCGACGGTTATTGGACAGATGAAAAAATCGTGAGGATGGTGTTGCCGGACAGCAACAAAAGTATTGAAAAATATAAAAAGTATTCCTATCCTTATGATAAGTACGGAAGCAAAGAAAAACGGATTTTGAGCATAAGCATGAGGTTCCCTATGATAAAACCGGAAAATCGCTGAATCCGCTACAAAGCATAAAAAGATGGTTGGAAAGCATCTTTTAGTATGATATACTAAAGTGTTAGTAATGCAAGGATATAATAGAAAGAGGAGTACATGAAGAAACAGGAACACATTGTGAAATCCATTGCTCCCGGCAGTATTGCCGAGGAACTGGGGATTGAACCGGGGGATCGGCTGGTAGAGATTAACGGCCAGAAGGTGAAGGATATTTTTGATTATCATTATATGTGTAATGAAGAATATCTGACGGTGGTTGTGGCAAAACCGGACGGGGAAGAATGGGAATTCGAAATTGAAAAAGAATATGAGGACGATTTAGGAATCGAGTTTGAAAACGGACTCATGGATGATTATCGTTCCTGCAGCAACAAGTGTATTTTCTGCTTTATTGATCAGATGCCGCCGGGAATGCGGGAGACGCTGTATTTTAAAGACGATGACAGCCGTCTTTCCTTTTTGCAGGGAAACTATGTAACCCTGACCAATATGAGTGAGGAGGATGTGGAGCGAATTATTACGTACAAAATGTCCCCCATTAATGTGTCGGTGCAGACCATGAATCCGGAGCTTCGGTGTAAAATGTTAAACAACCGGTTTGCCGGGGACGCCTTGAAAAAGATTAAACGGTTTGCCGAGGCGGGAATCGTTATGAACGGACAGATTGTGCTTTGCAAGGGAGTGAATGACGGAGACGAACTGGAATATAGTTTGCAGGAGCTTTTTAAATATGCTCCAAATATGCAGAGTGTATCTGTGGTGCCGGTAGGATTGTCCAAGTATCGTGAAGGTCTGTATCCCTTGGAATCCTTCAATAAGGAAGAAGCGGGAAAGACCATTGATATTATTGAAAAATGGCAAAAAATCGCTTACGACAAATTTGGCTTTCATTTTGCCCAGGCCAGTGACGAGTGGTACCTGCTGGCGGAGCGCCCGTTGCCGGAGGAAGACCGATATGACGGATATCTTCAGCTGGAAAACGGCGTGGGAATGATTACCCTTTTGCGAAATGAATTTGTGGAAGCCTTGAAGAAGGCTGAAGCCTCTGATAAAGAAAAACAGGTGTTGGTGGCAACGGGACGCTTGGCGGCCCCAACCATTGCGCATTTGAGTACGCTGATTAAGGACAAATTCCCTAACATTAAGGTGCGGGTAAAAGCAATCCGCAATGACTTTTTTGGGGAAAAAATCACCGTATCCGGCCTTATCACAGGGCAGGATTTATTGGCACAGGTGAAGGATGATTTTCCTGAGGATGTGCTGTTAATTCCTATCAATATGCTAAGAAGCGGGGAGGAAACTCTGCTTGATGATTATACGGTGACAGAAATTTCTGAAATTTTACAAAAACCGATTCGTGTGGTATCCTCAGAAGGTGAGGATTTGTTACGTGCAATGATAGAATAGAAAGGATAACGATATATGAGTAAACCAGTAGTTGCCATCGTAGGAAGACCGAATGTAGGTAAATCTACGCTGTTCAACGCAATCGCGGGGGAAAGGATCGCCATCGTGCAGGATACGCCGGGTGTTACCAGAGACCGTATCTACGCCGATGTGACGTGGTTGGATCACGCTTTTACCATGATTGATACCGGTGGTATTGAGCCGGAATCCAAAGATATTATTTTAAGTCAGATGCGGGAACAGGCAGAGATTGCCATTTCCACCGCAGATGTAATTGTATTTATCACGGATGTGCATCAGGGACTGATTGATTCCGATGCCAAAGTGGCGGATATGCTTCGTAAAAGCGGCAAGCCTGTAGTTTTAGTAGTAAACAAGGTAGACGATTTTAAGAAATACATGCCGGATGTATATGAGTTTTATAACCTGGGTATCGGAGATCCGATACCGGTTTCTGCTGCATCCAGATTGGGAATCGGAGATCTTTTGGATGAAATTGTAAAAGATTTTCCGGAGGGAGCAGAAGGAGAAGAGGAAGATGAACGTCCGAAGGTCGCCATTATCGGTAAGCCGAATGTGGGTAAATCTTCCCTTATTAATAAGCTTTGCGGCGAGAGTCGTGTGATTGTATCCGATATTGCGGGAACTACCAGAGATGCCATTGACACGGATATTAAGTATGACGGCAGAGAGTATGTTTTCATTGATACCGCCGGAATTCGTCGTAAGAACAAGATTAAAGAAGAAATTGAGCATTACAGTATTATTCGTGCTGTGGCGGCAGTAGAGCGGGCAGATGTGGTGCTTCTGGTGATTGATGCCACCGAAGGTGTTACAGAGCAGGATGCCAAGATTGCCGGTGTGGCTCACGATCGAGGCAAGGGTATCATCATTGTGGTGAACAAATGGGATGCCATTGAAAAGGACGATAAGACTATGTACCGGGAGACAGAGAAGATCCGGGACATTTTAAGTTTTATGAACTATGCGGAAATCATGTTCGTATCTGCCAAGACAGGACAGCGTTTGAATAACGTTTTTGATATGATTGATGTGGTAATCGAGAACAACTCCATGCGTGTCGCTACCGGAGTATTAAACGAGATTATGACTGAGGCCGTTGCTATGCAGCAACCGCCTACAGATAAGGGTAAGCGCCTGAAATTATTCTATATTACTCAGGCATCTACCAAGCCGCCAACATTCGTTATTTTCGTAAATGATAAGAAGCTGATGCATTTTTCCTACCAGCGGTATCTGGAAAACCGAATCCGCGATACCTTTGGTTTTAGAGGTACGTCCCTTCGATTCATAATCCGGGAAAGAAAGGGAGAGTAAGATGATTACAGCAAGAATCTTATCCCTTATTATCGGGTATGTATGCGGGTTGCTTGAAACCAGCTACATTTATGGAAAAATGAAAAATACCGACATCCGGGAGCATGGAAGCGGCAATGCGGGAACCACCAACGCGTTGCGTACCTTCGGTATCGCCGGTGGTATCATTACCTTGTTAGGGGATGTGTTAAAAAGCGTAGCCGCTATTTGCATTGCCTATGGACTGTTTCATGGAAGCTATCCGGGAGCGGCACATCTTTTGATGATGTATGCGGGATTGGGGGCTATTTTAGGTCATAATTTCCCGTTTTACCTGAAATTTAAAGGGGGAAAAGGCATTGCCTGTACCGCAGGATTCATTGTGGCGTTTTGTCCGCTGATGATTCCGGTGTGTTTAATTGCTTTTATCGGGGTGGTCGCCTATACCCGCTATGTATCCTTAGGTTCGCTGGTGGTTGTGAGTCTGTTTTATCTGCAGCTGCTGCTGTTTGGGAATATGGGACTTTTATACGGCTCTGCAAAGTATTTAAATGAAATGTATCTGCTGGGAGCTGTCATTGTCATCTTGGCGGTGGTTCGCCATCGGGGCAATATTGTGAAGTTAAAGAACGGAACAGAGAACAAGATTAGTTTTCATAAAAAAGGAAAAGAGGAAAACAATGCGTAAAGTTAGTGTGATTGGTGCAGGAAGCTGGGGAACTGCTCTTGCCATTGTATTAAACGATAACGGACATGATGTGACCATCTGGTCCATTATGGAGGATGAGATTGAAGATCTGAAGAAGAACAGAGAACATAAGGCGAAATTACCGGGAGTGCATATTGATGAAAAGATTCATCTTACCGCCAACCTGGAAGAAGCTATGACGGACAAGGATTTACTGGTATTGGCTGTTCCTTCTGTTTTTACCAGAAGTACGGCAAAGAGTATGAAGCCTTTCTTGAAAAAAGATCAGCTCATCGTTACGGTTGCCAAAGGAATTGAAGAGGATACCAATCTGACTTTGGCAGAGATTATTAAGGAAGAACTTCCGGAAGCAGAAGTGGCTGTTTTATGCGGACCAAGCCATGCGGAGGAAGTGGGAAGAAGAATTCCGACTACCGTTGTTGCAGGAAGCAAGAAAAAAGCAACTGCAGAACTGGTACAGAATATTTTTATGAACGAGAATTTCCGCGTCTATACTTCACCGGATGTATTGGGTATGGAAGTGGGATCTTCATTAAAGAACGTCATTGCCTTAGCTGCCGGAATGGCAGACGGTTTAGGATACGGAGACAACACCAAGGCTGCGCTGATTACCCGTGGAATTGCGGAAATCGGACGTTTGGCAGTAGCCATGGGAGCCAAGGTGGAGACTCTGCAGGGACTTACCGGAATCGGTGACTTAATCGTTACCTGCGCATCCGTACATAGCCGTAACCGTAAGGCAGGATATTTAATCGGACAGGGCAAAACCATGAAGGAAGCAACCGAAGAGGTTAAGATGGTGGTAGAGGGTGTTTATTCTGCCAAATCTGCCCTTCAGTTGGCTGAGAAGTACCATGTGAGCATGCCGATTGTGGAACAGGTCAACAAGGTTCTCTTTGAAGACTTTCCGGCAAAAGAGGCTGTAAAGGAGTTAATGCTTCGGGATAAGAGAATCGAGCATTCAGATTTAAGTTGGGATGAATAGTGTATGAGTAAACTATTGATTGCGCAATCCGGTGGACCTACCGTAGCTATTAATGCAACCCTGGCAGGCATTTTAGATGCTGCCTCCAATAACCCGAGGGTTGACAAGATTTACGGTGGAGTCAACGGGATTGAAGGGGTTTTACAGGAAAGATTTATTGATCTTACCGATCTTGCGGTTGACAGAGAACAGTTAAAGATTCTTTGGCAGACACCGGCAGCAGCTTTGGGCTCCTGCCGTTGGAAATTGAGTAGTGAAGAAGAGGACGAGGGCGCTTACGAGAAATTTATGGAGATCATGAAAAAGCATGATATTGCCTATTTTATCTATATTGGCGGCAATGACTCCATGGATACGGTAGATAAGTTAGCATCTTATTGCCGTCGTAAGAATATTGATGATTTTTATATCATCGGAGCCCCGAAAACCATTGATAATGATTTGGTGGGAACGGATCACTGTCCGGGCTTTGGTTCTGCGGCAAAATATATTGCCACCACTATGGCGGAACTGGAGCGGGATTGTCATGTCTACACCACCAAAACCGTAACCGTGGTGGAAATTATGGGAAGAAATGCGGGCTGGCTTACAGCAGCATCTGCGCTTTCCAGAATCCATGGCGCCAAGGGACCGGATTTAATTTATTTATGCGAGCGTCCTTTTGAATTGGAAACCTGCGCAAAGAAAGTGGAAGAGTTGTTAAAGAGCCAGGACTCTGTCTTAATTGCCTTGAGTGAGGGCGTCAAAGATAAGAACGGCCAGTATATTTCCGGAAGTCTGGCACCCCAGGGAGTGGATGCTTTTGGCCATGTACAGGTGGCGGGAGCAGCTATGGTTACTGCGGATTATTTAAAGAATCGATTGGGATGTAAGACCAGAGCCATCGCTTTTAACCTGATGCAACGGGCCAGCGCTTGTCTGGCAAGTAAGAAGGATTTGGAAGAGTCCTTCCAGCTTGGCAGTGTGGCGGCAAAAGCGGTTATTGGTGCGGAAAGCGGCAAAATGGCCAGCATTAAGAGACTGGATAAAGAAAAATACACCGTTTGCTATGAGCTGGTGGATGTTTCCGAGGTGGCAAATCGCGAGCGAAAAGTGCCACTTGATATGATTACGGAATCCGGAGACGATGTGAAGCAGGAGATGGTAGACTATCTGTTGCCGTTGATTCAGGGAGAACCCCGAATCTTATATGAAAACGGCTTGCCGCTTCATATCCATTTGTATGAGTAGAATAAAAGTGGGGAGAATCAGACTACGTCAATAGGAAGGAGAAAGCCATGATCTATGTAATTAAAAAGGATGGTGCCAGGGAAGAATTTAATGTCCAGAAGGTTGTGGACGCAGTAAAGAAATCTGCGTACCGCGCCCTTATTACTTTTACCGACGCGGAATTAAAGTTTATTTGTGAGTTTGTTGAGGAAAAAGTGCGGGATTTGGGAATTGACGAGGTGCCCATTGCAACCATGCATAACGTGGTGGAAGGAGCCCTTGAGCGGGTTAATCCGCTGGTAGCCAAAAGTTATCGGGATTACCGAAACTATAAGCAGGATTTCGTGGCTATGCTCGATGAAGTATATAAGAAAAGCCAGTCCATTATGTATATTGGAGACAAGGAAAACTCCAATACGGACTCAGCGCTGGTTTCAACCAAACGAAGCCTGATTTTTAATGAGTTGAACAAAGAGTTGTATAAGAAGTTTTTCCTGACTACCGAGGAGATTCAGGCAATCCGGGACGGCTATATCTACATTCATGATATGTCCGCCAGAAGAGATACCATGAATTGCTGTCTTTTCGATGTGAAGACGGTTTTAACCGGTGGCTTTGAAATGGGAAATCTTTGGTATAACGAGCCGAAGACCTTAGAGGTTGCATTTGATGTTATCGGTGATATTGTGTTAAGTGCCGCAAGTCAGCAGTACGGCGGATTCACCATTCCCAGCGTAGAGACGATTTTAGAGCCTTACGCAGAGAAATCCTACATCAAATATATGGAAAAATACACAGCCATGGGCGTGACCAAAGAGCGTGCCGAGGAAGAGACCATGCGTGACATCACCAACGATTTCGAGCAGGGCTTCCAGGGCTGGGAATATAAATTTAACACCGTGGCAAGTAGCCGTGGTGATTATCCGTTTATTACGGTTACAGCAGGAACCGGAACAGGACGTTTTGCCAAATTGGCAACCATTTCCATGTTGAAGGTTCGTAAGAACGGTCAGGGTAAAAAGGATCGCAAGAAGCCGGTACTTTTCCCGAAGATTGTTTTCCTTTATGATGAGAACCTGCACGGTGAGGGAAAAGAGCTGGAGGATGTGTTTGAGGTAGCCATTGAGTGCTCCCAGAAAACCATGTATCCGGATTGGCTGTCCTTAACCGGAAAGGGTTATATTGCCAGCATGTACAAACGATACGGCAAGATTATTTCCCCTATGGGATGCCGTGCTTTTCTGTCTCCATGGTATGAGCGAGGGGGCATGTATCCGGCAGATGATCAGGACGAACCGATTTTTGTGGGACGTTTCAACATGGGAGCAATTTCCCTGCATTTGCCAATGATTCTTGCAAAAGCGAGACATGAAAGCAAAGACTTTTATGAAGTGCTGGATTATTATCTGGAGCTTATCAGAAACCTGCATATCAGAACCCGTGATTATTTGGGAGAACTGCGAGCTTCCACCAATCCGCTGGCATATTGCGAAGGCGGATTCTTAGGCGGCCATTTGGGAATCCATGACAAGATTCGTCCGCTTTTAAAGGCGGCTACCGCTTCTTTTGGAATTACGGCATTAAATGAATTGCAGGAACTTTACAATAAGAAATCCCTGGTGGAGGATGGAGCTTTTGCTCTTGAGGTAATGGAGTACATCAACAAGAAAATCCAGGAGTTCAAAGAAAAAGACGGCATTATGTATGCAATTTACGGTACTCCGGCAGAGAACCTTTGCGGTTTGCAGGTAAAGCAGTTCCGTAAGAAATATGGTATTATTGAGGGAGTATCCGACAGGGAATATGTATCCAACAGTTTCCACTGTCACGTAACGGAGGATATTACGCCCATTGAGAAGCAGGATTTGGAATATCGCTTCTGGGAGCTGTTTAACGGCGGCAAAATCCAGTATGTGCGTTATCCTATCAGCTATAACAAAGAGGCGGTTAAGACTCTGGTTCGTCGTGCCATGGACATGGGCTTTTATGAAGGCGTGAATTTGTCTTTGGCCTATTGTGATGACTGTGGTCACGAGGAACTGGATATGGATGTATGCCCGGTTTGCGGCAGTCGAAACTTAACCAAGATTGACCGTATGAACGGATACTTATCTTATTCCCGGGTAAAGGGAGATACACGACTGAATGAGGCGAAGATGGTAGAAATCGCCGATCGGAAATCTATGTAGAAAGAGTTGAGATATGAGATATCATAATATTACCAAGGATGATATGAATAACGGAGATGGCTTGCGGGCAGTATTGTGGTTGTCCGGTTGCGATCATTGCTGTGAACAGTGCCAGAATCCCGTAACCTGGGATCCAAACGGAGGGCTTCCTTTTGATGAAGCTGCCAAAGAAGAATTATTTTCCGTTTTGGAAAAAGATTATATTTCCGGCATTACGTTTAGTGGTGGAGACCCGCTTTTTTTGGGAAACCGGGAGGATGTAACAACATTAGCGAAGGAAATTAAAATGAGATTCCCAAAGAAGACAATCTGGTTATATACCGGCTATTTATATGAGCAGGTGGAGAAGCTTCCAATAATGGAGCTGATAGATGTGCTGGTGGATGGTCCTTTCGAGGTGGATAAGAAAGACAATCTTTTGCACTGGGTTGGAAGCAGCAATCAGCGGGTTATAGATATGCAGCAAACCCGCAAGACCGGGAAGGTGGTACTTCATCTGACGGAAGAAGTGGATACCACATTGATTGAAAAGCGGGAAAATGTAAGAAGCTGTTGCTGTTAAGGCAGAGCATTGAAAAGCACCTTTGGATTTGAAATCTTAGAATAGGGTGCTTTTTCTTTTCAGGAGGGGATGCAAATTCCGGGGGAAAATTAAAACTGTGATACCAGGGCGTAGAAAGGAAGAAACGGATTATGAAAATCAGAATTAAGAGATTAAGTGAAACAGCAGTGCTGCCTACCAGAGGAAGCAGTGCAGCGGCAGGCTATGATTTATATGCGGATATCGAAGAAACCACGGTGGCACCGGGAGAGACGAAAAAGATTCCGGCAGGCATCAGCGTGGAAATACCGGAGGGCTACTTTGGTGGTATTTTTGCTAGAAGTGGATTATCTACAAAAGAGGGATTACGGCCTGCAAACTGTGTGGGCGTTATTGACGCAGATTATAGGGGACCGATTATGGTGGCATTGCACAATGACAGCAGTGTGGATAGAAGGATTACCCCCGGGGAAAAAATAGCTCAGATGGTAGTTATGCCATTTTTATCAGTAGAATTTGAAGAAGTAGAGGAATTGACAGAAACAGAGCGTGGAGAAGGCGGATTTGGTTCTACAGGAAAATAAAGGCCGGTAAGAGGAGACGGAAAAGAAAAAACAATAAAAAACAAGAAAAATTGGATTCGTGGTTAAGAAAAGATTCATAGTAGCCGATGCCAGAAATAGGATAACTATCGTTATTTTTGTTTCATTATGCGCCGAGCATGGATGCCGGCCTTTCAAACACTACAAGGAGGTAGGAACATATGACAGGATTACACGGTATTTCTGCGTATCAGCAGATAAACAAAACCTGGCAGAAAGTCAACAATGGAGTGGAACGCGCAAATGCGTCAGCGCCATCTGAAAAGGAATCTTTAGAATCCATCAGGGAAAGTAACAATGGAAAAATAGAAAGAAAGCCATGGTCGCCAATCGATACCACAAGTTCCCTTGTGCCGAAAAAAACAGAATACGGAAATGTAATCGGGAATGTACAGCTTTCAGATAAGGCAAAAGAGTACTACGAGAAGCTGAAAGGAAAATTCCATAACATGGAATTTATCGCTGTCAGCAAAGACATGAAAGCTCAAGTGAAGCAGAATGCCGCTGCCTATGGCAACGCCAGCAAAATGGTGGTGCTGATTGATGAAGAAAAGCTGGAACAGATGGCTGCGGATGAATCCTTCCGTAAAAAATACGAGGGGATTATTGCCATGTCCCAGAATAAGCTAGAGGCAGCAAAAAACAGTCTGGCAAGCAGCGGAGCCAACGTAAAGAGTTTTGGCATGTCTGTGGATGCCAATGGAAAAGAGAGCTTCTTCGCTACCGTGGAAAAATCCCAGGATATTCAAAAGAAGAATATTGAGAAGAAGGCGGCAGAAAAGAGGGAGCAGAAAGTAAAAGAAAAGAAGAAGACCGAAAAGGATAAAGGGTATGTGACATTTGAAGCAACATCCGTGGAAGAACTGTTTTCCAGAGTACAGACCTATTCTTACAATGCGGCGGCGTCGATGGTTATGACAGAGGCAGAAAAGGCACTTGGTGCCCGGATTGATTTTAAAGGCTAAAGGTGAAGGATATGAAAGTTGGCTTTTGTACAAAAATCCAAACTGCGTCAGTCATACAAACAAAGAAGGAACAAAGGGGGGCCATTGCAAAAAGTAATACCGGTCAAAAAAGAAGCGTTGGGGGATTAGCTTCCGGAAGGGCAGCAGTATATGAAAAGTCATCCATGTCCCAGGAAATGCGGCAAAAGATGAAAGAGTTAGATCAGGCTCCAAAGAAGGAAGCAGACAGGAAACGTCGGCATATGGTGACGGATACAAGCAACAGCTATTTAAATACGCTAAAGAAAGCGGAAAGGAAAAGGGCTGAAAAAGCGAAAAAGCCGGTAAAGTACAATTACAAAGATGTTGCCAACAAGATACGGCAGGCAAAGACTTCGATTAGCGCCGGACAGGCGGTTTTGGCTGCACGCAGAAAGGTTTTGGAAATAAGAAGAAAAATTTCCTCCCACAGTGAGGATGCGGAAGAATTGCAGCTTGCACTCACCCATGCCAAACGGATGGAGATGGTTGCTCGGAAGAAAAAGCACAATCTGGAATTGGAAGAACTGGTTGTGCATACCCGGAAGCGGGATGAAATGCAGGATAAGGCAGAAGAAGCCGGGGAAACAATAAAAGATGCGTTCATTTCCGAAAATGAAGAGGAACTTATAGAACAGGAAGATGGAATTTTTGAAGAACGTAAGGAAATTCTGGAAGAAATCTCCGAAGAACTGACGAAAAGCGGAAATGAAAATGCCGGGGAAATACTGGATGAATTAAACGAAGTGGTGGCAGAGTTTGGTGAGGAAGAGTTAAAACAACTGGAAGAAGCCATGGAAATGCTGGAAAACATGGAAATCGTGGATCCTCATATGAGCGAGAAAGAACTGGAAGAATTAAAACGTAAACATCGGGCAGCGGAGAATAAGGCAATTGTAAAAGCAGAAATGGATTACCTGAAGGGGCTGTTTAGACACCAGGCAGAGCAGGGGAAAAGTGTGCCGGGGATGGGGAACGGAAGCGTCGAAATCCATTCCGGTGGCAGTGCTGCCATGCTGTCAGGAGGCGGTGGCGCAGAAGTCTGTATGGAAACTGCCGCTGGAGAGGGGATTGATATTCAGGTGTAATTTCTCCGGGCTCTTGCTTTTTTCACAGCTTCTGATTAAAATAAGAGTAATAAAAAACGAGGGGGTATAACGATATGGAAACATTGGACATTGAATCACGATTGATGAAGTTTTACTCATCCCAGAGTAATCTGGTACCGCTTCATGCGGCAGCAGGGCACTTCGCAACCAGCCATTCTCACATCAATTATTACATTGATTTGACCTCATTAAAGACCAGAGTGGATGAAGCAAAGGAATGTGCCAAGATTATTGAAGCAGGGTATCGTGGAACCAATAAGGTTATTGATACCATTGTTTGTATGGATGGAACGGAAACCATCGGATCTTTCCTTGGACAGGAATTTGAGGATCGTAACTACATGACCACCAACAAGCATGAGACAATCTACGTGGTAACGCCGGAGTATAACCGGAATAACCAGCTGATGTTCCGCGATAACATTGCCCGTACCATTAAGGACAAAAATGTGCTTTTGCTAATGGCCACCACCACCACAGGACAGACCATTCGCCGTAGTATGGAATGTATCAGTTATTATCAGGGAACGGTTGTAGGAGTGAATTCTTTATTTTCAACCATTGATGAGATTGATGGATTTAAGGTGGACTACATTTTCTCACCGGATGACCTTCCGGGATATGAGGCATACGAACCGAAGAATTGTCCCTTCTGCAAGAAGAGAATTCAGATTGAAGCAATGGTTAACGGTTTCGGCTATTCCAAATACATGGCCTTCTAGGTTACGGAGTACTAAGGAGAAAGGAGCCCGAAGGCTATGCCCGAAACAGATGGCCAGTTATATCGACGATATCTGACGGAAGCAGACGAAGAGGCTCTGAAAAGCCTTTACATAAAATATAAAGAAAATCTTACCCTGTTTTTGTACGGAATGGTGCAGAATATGGATGACGCAGAGGAATTGATGATGGATACCTTTGCCATCTTAGCTTCCGGCACCGCCCGATACAGAAGCAGGGAAGATGCAGGTTTTAAAACGTGGCTGTACGCAGTGGCAAAGAATCAGGCACGTATGTTTTTGCGTCGGAATAGAAGAGGCGTGGAACTGCACGAGGTACAGGTGGAAACAGCAGGGGCTGAGGAACCGGAAAAAGAGCTGCTTTTGACCGAACGAAATGCGCAGCTTTACAAAGCACTGAAAGGGCTTGATAAGGATTATCGGCAGGTGCTTTTTTTGTTATATTTTGAAGAATTAAAGCCGGAGGAAATAAGTCGCATTATGAAAAAAAGCATAAAGCAGGTGTACAACCTGACGGCCAGAGGAAAGACGGCATTAAAGGCGACCTTAGAGAGGATGGGCTATACATGGGAATTATAATGGAAAATATCCTGAATTTCATACAGGTTGTGGTATTGCTACCGCTTATTCTTGGTTTTGCCGGAATGATGGGAAAAGGCAAAGCCGGTATGCTTCCGGTATTTTTTACCTTCTCCATGCTTAGCTACTTCCTTAGTTCGGTGTACTACCTGGTATATGGATTTCTGCGACCGGGAGAGCGAATGCCCTTTGCGGTAAATGAGATTGCGGAATGCGCCATGCTGCTGTTATTATGTGCCGGTTTGGAAACCTTTCTTACAAGAGATATGATTGGGAGGCTGACAGCCATGCTGTTTGCCGTTTTTTTTGTTGGCATCAACATTATTTTATGGATTTTGTGGTCGGGAGAATGGGTGCAGGATATTGTTTTTGGCTTGCCCTATATTTATATGTTATATCTTTTAATACGAGGAAATATTCATTACAAAACCATTGGAATGGTGGAAGGGCATATTGCCATGTACGCCAGTTTAATGGTGCTGTTACTGCAAATGTTTACCATAAAAGCAACGGGAACCCTGCGGCTTGTGGTGGACCGGGGCAGCTACCTGGTGGTGTACGGATTGGCACTGTGGCTGTTTTGGAGTTGTAAAAAAGCACTGCAGGAGTCCGGGGTAAAAGCGATTTTCCTGACGGCAACTCTTTTCTGGTGGACGATTATGGTTATGTATATGAGTAGCGGGATTTATTACGACATAGCGGAGGCTATGAATATTCTGGCGATGCCGCTATTATACTTTGCAATGAAAAAGGAGGTGGGGGAGCGTGATTTATGCTGAAAATATTTTACTATGCATTGCTATGCCCTTAGTTGCCACCCTGCTTTTTTTGCAAAGCAGTGCCAAGCGGTTCGTGTTTTCTTTCCTAATTGGCATGATGGTGTGTCTTTTGTCTGCGTATATTGGAGGATTTTTGGAAGTGGCATCCGGAATGTCAAAAGAAGATGTGGCGATTTTTCTTTCTCCTGTTACGGAAGAGGCAATGAAGTTTTTACCCATACTGTTGTATCTGTTTTTGTTTGAGCCGGATGAGGAATGTTTGCTATTAACCAGCGCCGGCATCGGAGCAGGCTTTGCCACCTTCGAAAACTGCTGTTATTTACTGATGGGAGCCAAAAGCCTTCCCTACATGTTGGTACGTGGGGCAGCGGTTGGAATTATGCATCTTGTAAGCATGGTGGCGCTGACCTTAGGTTTGAATTTACTTCGATATTATAAGATGGTGCGTTTTTCCGGGATTTTGGGAGCGTTGTCATTAGCCATGACTTTTCATGGGTTATACAATCTGCTGGTGTCGGTGGATGGTATTCCGTCCTATATTGGCTATGCAATGCCGGTATTATGCGCATTGTTGCTGCCTCGGCAGTTTAAACGGTTTAAAGAATTTACGAGAGAGTAAGAGCGGCGAGACCGCTCTTGTTTTTTTTTTGAAAAAATTTATAAAAAACATGAGTAAAATCCACTTCAACTGCAATTAAATATATAGGAGCAACAAAAAAGATTAAGAGGAGGTGACAAGAGATGAAGTATACAGAAGACGAGGCATTCTTAGAAATCACAAAGCGAGGAGCGCAGATTCGGAAGAAAAAGCAGCAACGGCAGGTAAAGATTTTGTCAGCGGCATCCTTTATGCTGACATTTGCACTTATTGGTGTGCTTGGAGTTGTAGGTGACTTTGGATTGGTAAGAGGACAGACAACCTACGGTTCCTTAATGCTGTCAGCAGAATCCGGAGGATACATTCTGGTTGCTGTACTGGCATTTGCATTGGGCGTATTAATAACTATAACGATCCAGAAATACAGGAAGATGAAGGAAAAACTGTAAAATGGAAAGGAGTAGTCCAAATAGGTAAGATTTGGTTAGGAGAAAAAGTATGAAGAAAATAAAAAGAGGATTATCAATACTGCTTGCGGTAGCCATGGTGCTGTCCGGAGTGATGGTGCCGGGGGAGAAGGCGAAGGCAGATGTACAGGTTCAAGCGGCGGGGACACTGCACGAGCTTACCGCAGTAATGGTGGGAGATGTTCCTACGGCAAAGGTAAACAACGAGGTTCTCAACAATGATATTGTGTATGGTGTAGAAGGCGGAGATGTGCTGAGAGTAGCCGAAGCATATCGTTGTGAGGGTACGGCAGTAACCTATTATACTGGCACTGGATTTCATGGTTCTGGTTGGACAGGAATACAAAGTGACGACAAAGTTCTGGAAGCGTTAGAAGATTCTTTTAATGGTTGCTGGAAAATGAGCGTTATTATGACTACGCAAGCTACAGAAGCTACAGAAGCAAAGATTAACCAGGTTTATTTACACCAAATTGCAACTGCAGTTGTGGGGGATGACAGTTTAAACGGGAATTCGATTCATATCTTAAGCGGTGGAAAATCTGCAGACGGAAAATGCTACTATGTTCCGAGACCGGGGAGCAGAATTACGCTTGGAGCACTGGATGATTCTTTTGACGGTAAACCATTTTCCGGCTGGAAATATCGATTTGGTGATGACGATGGGCCTTTTACTGCGGCAGAAAAGATTGAGGGGGGGCAGTATTATAGAATTCCTACAGCAGGACATACGGAAACCCTCCACCTGCAGGCGCAGTGGGGTTCTAACTCCACCCCCATCTTTTATGAAGAAAAGGTAACCCGTTACCCCATCCGGTTCAACGAAGCAAGTTTTCGTGGAACCAAGACCCCGGAAGGTGTACCGACCTCTTATGAACCGGGAGAGATAGTAAGTTTAGCGGGTGTGACAGAGGAAGTAAAGGGCTTTGCTTTTGGCGGATATAGATACAGTTTTGGCGGCGGTGCCAAGCAGGAAGCAACGAAGGGCGCCGATGGAACTTATAGTATCAGTACAGCAGGGGAAACCGGGACACTAACGATTTATGCGGTTTGGATTCCGGATTCCTGTGATGTTACCTATGACCCAAATGAGGCACAGTTAAAAACCGTTAATGAGAATGCTAAGCTGAAAGAAGGGGAAAAAGCGGTAACCTTCGAAGCACAGAAGAAAGAAGATAAGATTCGAAAAGACGGTTTTGTCAACGAAGACAAAACTATAGAAATGGCCGGTTGGTCTTATGACTCGAAGGCAGAAAAGCCGGACATTACCCTGAAGGAAGCAGAAAATATGACTGTCGGGGAAATGATGGCGCTTTATGAAAGAAACGGTGGTGACACATCCCAAGGAAAAGTAACCTTATACGCCACCTGGGCATATAAGAAGTACAAGATTACATACGTGGGTGCAGATTACTCGGACTTGGAAGACACCTATACGGCAAAAGACCAGATTACTCTGCCGGATGCCAAGACCATGAATGAGAGAATGGCACTTCCGAAAGGTTCAGTAACCTATGGCAGACGTTTTACCCTGTGGTCAACGGATCCTTATTCCTATAAGCCGGTAAGAACCCTGGGAAAAGACGGCGATATCAAATCCGGAGATGTGACATTGTATGCCATTACGGTGCCGGAAGCTGTGGCGGATTATGACATGGACAGACACTGGGGGGAAAAGTTTAAAAAGTATTCCGTCTTGCAGGATAATCCGTTAAATATATATGATAAGAAAAGCTATGCCCTTATTTATTTTATCAGTGCGGACGTAAACGCCGATCCGGATCGTATTACCCTGGATAGTCCCTATTATGAAATCGTTCCGGTGGATAAGACCATGACAGACTATGAAAATGGCTATGCCTGTGTGGCAGTTCGGATTAAGGATTCATTGAAAAACTCGGATTTAAAAGCGGCGAATAAAACCAATGGCAGAACTCTGTATTTTCAGGTACCGGCTCTGTATGATAAGGAACCGCAGGAAGTGAAATATACGTTGAAGGTGGAGAAAAATTATCCCGTTACCCCGAAAACAGTGACAAGTAAATTTAAGATCTACAAGGAGCTTCTTCCGGAAAAGGATCCAGTGGTAAATTTCACCGCAAACATGAAAAATTCCTTTTTTACCGCGCCTTATGCCACCGGAGAATGGGAATTTGCGTTTGTCGATAAAAATAAAGACACAGGTGTAGGACTGGAAGGTATTACGGCAACTCTTACGGAAGAAAAATCCATAAATATCGCAGTAGATGCCGATAAAATCACCAAGAGGGTAGGCGGTTTTGTTCGCGTCCATAACACGGACTGGATAGACGGATTCTATCTGTATTCCAACAAAATTATGATTGAGCTTGGAACAGCGGGAAATGAAAAGTGGGATTTTTCTGCTAGGACCGTTATCTTGAATAACACAGTGGATGGCCAGAAAACGGAAGTAAAGCTCATAATTTCCGGTGGAATGAATCTTGCGGATACGAAGCTGGATCCTTCTAAACTTAATATAAGGGAAAAAAAGGCTTTCCCGGAAGGCTTGAAGGCAGAGCTTAAGGGTGACACCATTACTCTGACTTGTGAAAAAGGAACGGCGAAGAAAAATTATAGCCTTGACATCAGTGGGGAAGGAATTGCAAAGTCCTATTCTCTGACCGTAAAGGTGGTGAACAGGGCTGCGGATGATAAGGCGGCGATTTATAAGGTATACGGAAAACTGGATGGAGAATTCGGTGGAAGGATATACGTCAAACCAACAATAAAAGATTTTGCGGGAAGTATTGAAAACGCCTTTATTATGAATGCAGCCGATACCTGTCCTTTTACCGTAGAGTGGAATAAAGAAATCGGCATGGTGGAGCTTTTTACCAACAAGCATTTTACGCCGCGAACCAAAAAGGAAAAAGTAACTCTTGCAGTAACCCTTTCCTCTGGGGTGGTGATTTATAAGGAGATTACGGTGGGATTTGTAAAAGGAACTCTGAAGGGTACCGCTTTAAACGCCACCATTTTTACCAAGCGGGAGAATTTGGTAAAAACGCCGGTTATATTGTACTACAAAGGAAGCGTATATAATAGCTTGGGAAAAGCGAAAAACAAGATTCGTATTTTCGATCTTCGGAATAAAGATGTGAGCAGTCTGTTTACATTTGGGAGCCCGAGCGCTAAAAAAGGTTTGTCGGTAGAGTATCAGGACGGCGAGTTTGTGGTGAAGGATGGCAGTGGCGAGATAAAAGACGGAGAGGATGCTCAAATAAGGATGAAAGTCACGCTGCCCGCTACCGATAGAAAATGTACTCTAACTTGTAACGTTATCGTTGACAGGAGTACCACGCCATAATTTTGGCAAGCAACGAGTAAGAAGTTATAAGGAGAAAAGCTATGAAGAAGATAAAAAGAGGTTTATCAATACTGCTTGCCGTAGCCATGGTGTTGTCCGGAGTGATGGTGCCGGGGGAGAAGGCGAAGGCAGATGTACAGACGACCGGGACAGAATATGTGATAACCTTGGATGAAAATGGAAATGTATATCATAATGATATTGAGGGCCAGTATTTTTATGTTAAAGCCGGAGACATAATAAAGCTTAATAATTCTATTATCCTAAATCGCGGAAATGCAATAAAATATTGGGATTTCAACGGGGAGGAATTATCTGGGGAAACTTGGCCGACTGACGATGTAATATCTTTGCAGGTGAAGAGCTTTAGTGATTTTCCAAATTTAGGAGATATGAGGGGATGTTGGTATGCTGATGTTGTTCCCTGCCCAGACAACGGTGATCATTCCGAGAGTAAAATAGAAGGTGTTTGGTTCAGAGCAAAGAATACCGAAGTGCAAATTAATTCCGCCTCGTTTAAGAATCAAGAGTTTAACGTCGCTGGGATTACGGGAGACCAAGGAACTTTTTATATGCCGGGCGATGTTGTTACGCTAGGTGGATTACAGCCGGGCGCAACTGAGGGAAATTATCAGTTTGACGGTGTGGAATATGCATTTGGAGAGACACCAACAACATATGTAGAGGCTTTATTTATTGATGAAATGTATAGAATTCCAACCGAAGGGCACGATGAACCTCTTACCATCCGCGCAAAGTGGAAATCCACTTCCACTCCTATATACTACGAACCCAAGGTAACCCGTTACCCTATTCGGTTTAACGAAGTAAGCTTCCGGGGAACCAAGACCCCGGAAGGTGTACCGACTTCTTATGAACCGGGAGAGGTAGTAAGTTTAGCGGGTGTGACAGAAGAGGTAACCGGCTTTGCTTTTGGCGGCTACAGCTACAGCTTTGGTGGTGGTGCCAAGCAGGAAGCAACGAAGGGCGCCGATGGAACTTATAGTATCAGTACAGCAGGGGAAAACGGGACGCTGACAATTTATGCGGTTTGGATTCCGGATTCCTGTGATGTTACCTATGACCCAAATGAGGCACAGTTAAAAACCGTTAATGAGAATGCTAAGCTGAAAGAAGGGGAAAAAGCAGTAACTTTCGAGAAGCAGAAGAAAGAGGACAAGATTCGAAAAGACGCTTTTGCCAACGAAGACAAAACCATTGAAATGACCGGTTGGTCTTTTGACCCGAAGGCAGATAAACCGGACATTTCCCTGAAGGACGCAGAAAATATGACCGTCGGGGAAATGATGGCGCTATACGAAAGAAACGGTGGCGACACGTCCCGAGAAAAAGTAACCTTATACGCCAACTGGGCATATAAGAAGTTTAAGATTACATATGTGGGCGTGGATTACACGGATTTGCAAACTACCTATACGGCAAAGGATCAAATTACTTTGCCGGACGTCAAGACCATGAATGAAAGAATGGCACTTCCAAAGGACTCTTTGGCCTACGGCAGGCGGTTTACCATGTGGTCAAAAGACCGCTATTCCTATAAGCCGGTAAGAACCTTGGGAAAAGACGGCGATATCAAATCCGGGGATGTGACATTGTATGCCATTACGGTGCCGGAAACCGTGGCGGATTATAGCATGGATATGCACGCCGGAACTAGAAAATATCAAACAATACAGGATAATGCATTGGACATATATGATAAGAAAAGCTATGCGCTTATCTATTTCACCAATTGGGACGTAAATGCTGATCCGGATCGTATTACCCTGGATAATCCCTACTATGAAATTGTTCCGCTAGACAAAACCATGGCGGATTATGAGAATGGTTTTGCCTGTGTGGCAGTCAGAGTAAAGGACTCCCTGAAAAATTCGGATCTAAAAGAGGCAGAGAAAAATAAAAATAAAAGATTGCATTTTCAGGTCCCGGCACTTTATGACAGGGAGTCTATAGAAGTGGTTCACAGTCTGGAAGTGAACAAAGAGTATCCTACAAGTCCGGTAGATAAAAAGCAAAGTTTTGCAATTTACGAGGATTTTCTTCCTGAGAAGGATTCTGTAGTAAATTTCACCTCATACGTAAATATGTCCTTCTTTACTGATTCTTATTCTTCCGGAGAGTGGGAACTCGCCTACGTTGAAAAAAAGAAAGGCTCGTATGTGGTAAAAGATGGTATTACGCCGACGCTTAATACTGGTAAATCCATGAATTTTATGGTGGATACTGCAAAAATTAAGAAGAGTGTATATGGGTATGTTCGCATTCATAATAAGAATTGGATAGATGGGTACTATTTGTATGCCAAGCAAGATTTTTCGGTTTTAAAAAAGGGGAAAATCGAGGGGTTTGATACCGGTAGCGTGACCTTAAATAATGGAACGAATAAAGAAAAAGCGGAAGTAAGGCTTATTATTGCTCGCGGTATGCCTCTTGCTGAGACGAATTTGGAACTGTCAAAAATTACACTGACTCCGAAAAAGAACCTTCCGGAAGGATTAACAGTGGAACTTAACGGAGATACCATCACTGCAACCTGTGAAAAGGGAACACCGAAAGGAAGGTACACATTTGTATTCAGTGGGGCAGGAATTGGCAAGAATGTATTTTTTAAGGTAGATGTAGTGGATACGGCCCCCGATAAGGCGATAAAATTTGATGTGAGAGGAGTTATGGATGCAGAATTTGGGGGGAAGATCTTTGTCAGACCGAGTGTAAAAACATTTTCAGGGACAATTGAAAATGCGTTTATTAAGGATGAAGCTGTCGACTGTCCATATTCAGCACTGTGGGACGAAAAAAATGAAAGAATCGAGATTTTTACCAATGAACATTTTAAGCCGCGGACTAAATTTGAAAAAGTGACGCTTGCGGTGACTCTTTCCACTGGAGTTGTACTTTATTCGAAGGTTCCTGTGTCATTTCGAAAGGGAAAACTGCAGGGTACCGCATTAAATACAATCCTTTTTACCAAAAGAGATTCTTATGCAAAATCGCCTGTTATACTGTACTATACGGAGTGGGTATCCATCGGTTTTAATAAAATGAGAACCAGGATCCGTTTCTTAGATTTGCGGAAAGAAGAAGTGAGAAGCCTGTTTAGCTTTGGTAAATTGAGTTTTGGAAAAAATTTGGAAGGAGAATTTACGGATGGAGTATTCGTAATCAAGTATGAAGGCGTCATAAAGGAAAAAAAGATTATTAATGAAAATATGAAAATTAAGCTAACGGGTATTGGTGCGAAGATTGAAGTAAGGTTTATGGTTACAGTAGATCCGAGCACCACACCATAATTCAAGCAGTTCCAACCTAAAACACATAAAGAGAGGCGCCGCCGGTACCGGTACAAATAACTGGTATGCAGGGGTGCCTCTTGTATGTTATTTTAAACAAAGAAAACAGGTTGCTATTGTGCAATTTTTGCGCTATAATTTTTAATGTGTGGGGACAGGCTTCATTCCCAATTATAGAAGTCAGTCCATAGTAAAAAGTTTTATATAAAAAAGGACAGGTGTGAAAAAATGGCAAAGAAGTTAGAACAGCTTTACGAAGGTAAGGCAAAGAAGGTTTTTTTAACCGACGATGAGGACATCTTAATTGTGGATTACAAGGATGATGCCACTGCTTTTAACGGCGAGAAGAAGGGTACCATTGTAGGTAAGGGTGCCATCAACAACCGTATGACCAATTACATTTTCCAGGAAATTGAAAAAGCAGGTGTGCCAACCCACTATGTGAAAGAGTTAAGTGATCGCGAAACCGAAGTAAAACGTGTTTCCATCGTGCCGTTAGAGGTTATTATCCGTAACGTGGCAGCAGGAAGCTTTTCCAAGCGCCTCGGTGTTGAGGAGGGAACCCCATTTTCCGCTCCAACCATCGAATTCAGCTATAAGAACGATGAATTAGGCGATCCGCTTATTAATGATTATTTTGCTATCGCATTAAATCTTGCAACCCGCGAGGAAATCGACAAGATTACCGAGTATGCTTTTAAGGTAAACGAAATTTTGAAGGCATTTTTCAAGGAAGCAGGAATTGACTTAATTGATTTCAAAATCGAGTTCGGAAGATATCATGGCGAGATTATTTTAGCAGATGAGATTTCTCCGGATACCTGCAGACTGTGGGATTCCAAGACCAAGGAGAAGCTTGATAAAGATCGTTTCCGTAGAGATTTGGGAAATGTGGAAGACGCTTATAAAGAAGTATTTAAGCGTATCGGATTAGCATAAATTGAGAGGGAGAGCATGAAGGAAAATAGTAACAATCCTGTAATGGACGAATTACACGAGGAATGTGGCGTTTTCGGCATGTATGATTTTGATGGAGGCGATGTCGCCTCCACCATCTATTATGGCTTGTTTGCGCTGCAGCATCGTGGTCAGGAAAGCTGCGGTATCGCGGTTTCCGATACCATGGGCCCTAAGGGAAAGGTGCTTTCCCACAAGGGAATGGGACTGGTAAATGAAGTGTTCGACAAGAAAGCTTTGGAACCTTTAAAAGGTGATATTGGTGTAGGCCACGTGCGGTATTCCACTGCAGGTGCTTCTACCAGAGAGAATGCCCAGCCCTTGGTTTTAAATTATGTAAAGGGAACATTGGGACTTGCCCATAACGGTAACCTGATTAATGCCTTGGAACTTCGGGAAGAATTATCTTTAACCGGAGCGATTTTCCAGACCACCATTGATTCAGAGGTTATTGCTTATCATATTGCCAGAGAGCGATTAAACTCCAAGACTGTTCAGGAAGCAGTAGGAAGAGCCTGCCGTAAAATCAAAGGCGCTTATGCGCTGGTGGTAATGAGTCCTCGTAAACTGATTGGTGCCAGAGATCCTTTCGGTTTTAAACCGTTGGTAATCGGTAAGAGAGACAATGCATATATTTTGGCGTCTGAGACCTGTGCCTTAGATACAGTAGGCGCAACCTTCGTTCGTGACGTAAGACCGGGAGAAATCGTGACCATTACCCCGCAGGGAATTGAGTCCGATACCTCCATGTGCCTGCCGGAGGAAAAGGAAGGACGTTGCATTTTTGAATACATTTATTTTGCAAGACCGGACAGTGCCATTGACGGTGTGTCTGTATACGAGTCAAGAATCAAAGCCGGTCGTTTTTTAGCTATGGATTCCCCTGTAGAAGCAGATATCGTGGTTGGTGTGCCGGAGTCCGGTAACGCTGCAGCCATGGGATATGCTATGGAATCGGGAATTCCTTATGGAACCGCTTTTGTCAAAAACACCTATGTGGGACGTACCTTCATCAAGCCGCAGCAGTCCAGCCGCGAGTCTTCGGTGCGGGTGAAATTAAACGCCCTTCGAGATGCGGTGAAGGGAAAACGAGTTATTATGATTGATGACTCCATTGTTCGCGGAACTACCAGTGATCAGATTGTCAGCATGTTAAAACGGGCCGGTGCTACGGAAGTACATGTGCGTATCAGTTCACCGCCATTCTTATGGCCATGCTATTTTGGAACCGATGTTCCGGCACGAGAGCAGTTGATTGCGTATAACCGCAGTATTGAAGATATTCGCAAAGTAATCGGCGCAGACAGTTTGGCATATCTTCGGGAGGAACGCTTAGGAGAGTTGGTTGACGGTCTTTCCATTTGTAAGGGCTGTTTCTCTGGTAAGTACCCGATGGAGCCGCCGACAGAAGATATTCGCGGAGAGTATGATAAATAGTGGAGAGTTTTAGGAGGAAGTACCATGAGTACAGATAGATACAGCAGCCCCCTTTCCGAGCGCTATGCCAGCAAAGAGATGCAGTACATTTTTTCCCAGGATAAGAAGTTTATCACCTGGAGAAAGTTATGGATTGCGTTGGCTGAAACAGAAAAGGAACTTGGGCTGGATATTACCGACGAGCAGATTGCAGAGCTGAAAGCTCACGTGGAAGACATTAATTACGATGTTGCCCGTGCCAAAGAGAAAGAAGTACGTCACGATGTTATGGCTCACGTGCATGCTTACGGCGCACAGTGCCCGAAGGCAAAGGGAATTATTCATTTGGGCGCCACATCTTGCTACGTTGGCGATAATACGGATATTATTTTGATGACAGAAGCCTTGCGTTTGGTTAAGAAGAAGCTGGTAAATGTCATTTATGAATTAAGCAAATTTGCAGATCAGTATAAAGATTTACCGACTCTCGGTTTTACCCATTTTCAGCCGGCGCAGCCGACAACGGTTGGTAAGCGTGCAACCTTATGGTTACAGGAGTTTTTGGTAGATTTAGAAGATTTGGAATATGTGCTTTCCGGTATGAAAATGCTGGGAAGTAAGGGAACCACCGGAACCCAGGCAAGCTTTTTGGAACTGTTTGAAGGCGATAATGAGAAGATTGATAAGATTGATACTATGATTGCCAACAAAATGGGCTTTGAGGCATGCTTCCCTGTTTCCGGACAGACCTACACCCGTAAAACGGATACCCGTGTTGCCAATGTGCTTGCAGGAATCGCAGCCAGTGCACACAAGTTTTCCAATGATATCCGTTTGTTGCAGCATCTGAAAGAAATTGAGGAGCCATTTGAAAAATCTCAGATTGGTTCTTCGGCTATGGCATACAAGAGAAATCCAATGCGTAGCGAGCGAATTGCTTCTCTTTCCAGATATGTGATGATTGATGCCTTAAATCCGGCTATCACTTCAGCGACCCAGTGGTTTGAAAGAACACTGGATGATTCCGCAAACAAGCGTCTGTCTATTCCGGAAGGATTCCTGGCAATTGATGGAATTTTAGATCTTTGCTTGAATGTTGTAGACGGTCTTGTGGTATATGACAAGGTTATTACCAAACGTCTTATGAGTGAGTTACCTTTTATGGCAACTGAGAATATCATGATGGACGCGGTGAAGAAGGGCGGCGACCGTCAGGAACTTCATGAGCGTATCCGCCAGCTTTCTATGGAAGCAGGACGCAACGTGAAGGAGAAAGGTCTTGATAACAATCTGTTAGAGCTTATTGCTGCAGATCCAAGTTTTAATTTGACCTTAGAAGAGTTACAGGCTACGATGGATCCTAAGAATTATGTGGGCCGCGCACCATATCAGACCACCGTATTTTTGCGGGATGTGGTTCAGCCGGTGCTTGATAAGAATAAAGATCTCTTAGGAATGACAGCAGAGATTAATGTATAAGTGAATTTGTGGCTGGCGCCGGTTTGTAAATCCGGCGCCGGTTTTTGCGAGTACGGCGGTTTTTTGCGAGTTTTGCTGGTTTTTGTGAGTTTGCCGGTTTTTGCGAGTGCGGCTGAATGCGGGACGGGGCGACTTATTAGCCGGTGAGGAGAATATTGAGTTCCGGCAAACGAGAATATTAGCCTGCGAGGAAAATATTGAGTTCCGGCAAACGAAGATATTAGCCTGTGAGAAGAAAAAGGCAACGAGGCAAACGTAATACGGTGTGCGAGGAGAAAAAATGTTAGCCTGGCGCGGGAAAATGCATGTGAGGCAAATGTTGTCGTTAGCCTGGCGCGGGAAATGCGTGTGAGGCAAATGTTGTCGTTAGCCTGGCGAAGGAAAAAGTGCGTGAGGCAAATAACAGCGTTAGCCTGGCAACAAAAAAGCAAGTTTAAGCAAATAAGTGAACTATAAGTTGAGAGAAAAAGATTGCTTTTTTTGATTGTAGCAGTGTATAATATGTTTACGGCTCGTTCTAGAGTACGTATTATCTATTAGAATTATCATTCTGGTGAAGCTGTATTCTACAGATAGCCAAGAATCCCGGAAAAAGAAAGTCAGAGGAGGTAAAAGTGGGGACAAGCAGGGATTATTTACAAAAAAAGTATATGGAATTAAAACGGTTAGAGCAGGAAATTATGCAGGCTGAGAAGCGAGGAGAAGAGGTTCCGGAGGGAAGTCTGCGGGTTACAGAGATTCAGGGGAAAAGCAGGTACTTTTTTCGCAAGCCGGGCGAAAAAAAGGGGAGGTATCTTCATGCGCCAGAAATGGAATTGGCTCGTAATGTAGCACAGAAAGAATACGATCGGAAATTGCGAAAAAAAATTCTTGAACAGCAGGCAGTCATTAAGCATTTTATTAAGAATTATGATGAAAATGCGCTGGATAATCTGTATCAGAAACAGTGTAAGGGGAGAAAAGAGTTAATACTTCCACGGATTCAGACAAATGAGGAATTTATTAAGTCGTGGTATGAAGCGCATCCGGGATGGTTAAATCCGTATGACATGAAAGAGTCCTATAAGACGGAAAGAGGGGAATTTGTCCGCAGTAAATCGGAGAAGATTCTGGCAGATATGTTTTATAGAATGGGAGTTCCCTATCAATATGAGACAGCTTTGCTTCTTCAAGGGCGTACAGTGTATCCCGACTTTCTCTTACTGAATGTCAGGCGTAAGGAATCTATTTACTGGGAGCATTTTGGCAAGGCTGGCGAAGAGGGCTATGCGGTAAAAAATTTTCAACGGATGGCGGAGTATGAGCGGTCGGGTTACAGAGTGGGGAGAAATTTGCTGTTTTCTGTGGAATGCCCGGGATATCCACTGGATGTCAAAGCAGTGGAAGAAACAATTCACGGGTGGATGGACTCCTGATATTTATCCAGTATTTCATAGATTCCCTCGTTGGGATCATCCACCATTTCGATGGTGGTGTCTAATCGCAGCACCTGTGTTTGGGCAGGTGTGCGGGAAGCCCAATGTGGCAGATTGGTGCCGTTGGGGCTGCCGGTTTTGATAAAATTCGTCCAATAAGCAACCATAGTATCCGACAGTGCTTCATCTTCCGAAGAGTACAGACCGGGGACACGCCACAGGTTGCCGTAGGCATAGGGCAGTTCACCGGCATGGTAGTTAGATAAAGAAGAATTGGTTTTGGTAAAATAGTATTCATAGCTAGGGCGCCCTTGAATGGTGAGATACCGATTCCATACGTGGTGAGAGTAGGAAAACCAAGCAGCGGAAAATACGGTGTTAAAAGCGCCTTTGGCATTGCCGCCGGCATCAATAATAAAATGTTGATCCCGAGGGTGAGAAGTGGCAGGGATAAGGGCGGCCATTTCTGACGCATAATCTCCGCAGACCTCGGAAATTTCATCTTCATAAGTATCGGAGGTGATTTTTCTTGGCATAGTAAAAGCATCTGCTTCTTTGGCGTTGAACCCGTGTAAAAGTGCCTGCTCATGGTTCTCGCCTTTTTCGTAAGTTAAATAAGGCTCTTCCACAATAGCATAGCCATCCAGAGTCATGGCAGACTGGTCAGTCCCCACATTGACCAAATCAGAGGCGGGGAGGTTGCGAAGCTCGTCAGAAGTCTTTACGCCTAATTTGGAACGTAGCGCAGCACCCTCTTTAAGAGCAAGTGAAAAGGAACGATAGGTGTGATAAGGGGTATTGGCTACAATACCACTGGATTCTGCAATGGCATAGCGGAATTTTCCGGTGGTAAGAGGAGAAACACAAAGAGCATTCACGGAAGAAGCGCCGGCAGATTCTCCTGCAATGGTGATTTTGGATGGATCTCCGCCAAAGTAGGAGATGTTATCATATACCCAGTTTAAGGCTGCAATCTGATCCAAAAGACCGTAGTTTCCCGTAGTAGCATGGCCGGTGGTAACCGATTCATCCAGCAAATCCTCTGCGGCATAGTATCCCAATGCACCAAGACGGTAGGCGAAATTAACGTAAATTACACCATTTTTGGCAAAGGTTTCGCCGCGGTAGGCGGCATAAGAGGACTGCCCGGTGGTAAGACTTCCGCCATGGATGTATAATACCACGGGTAGGGGTTCCTTTGATTTTTTAGCCGGGGAAAAAACATTCAGGTATAAACAGTCTTCACTCATGGGCTCTATATATTCATCACCGATTGTAATGCGGTAATCGTGATATCCTAAAATATGATAAAGGGAATCCAGTAAAGCTGGGGTGCGAGGCTGCATAGCCATTGGGCCAAAGTGGTCACAAGCGCGGACACCTTCCCAGCTTTCAGCCGGCTGAGGCTCGCGAAAACGATTCTCACCGGTTGGAGGAGCCGCGTAAGGAATGCCGGCATAGACAGCAACTTTCTCGTCTTTGCTGTAAAGCCCGGTGATGTTACCTTGGGGCAAGGAAAGAACCGGAGTGGTTTTGGGATTGGAATGTGCTACTGCAGGAACAAGCTTTTCCGGAGGAGCAGTTAAAAAATAATTTCCAACCAGTACGGCGAAAAAGCAAAGCCACAAAACCACCGGTTTGCATCGATGGGTGTGGTAGGTGTATAATAGAGTAGCAGTAGCAATCAAACCAATGCCAAAGCTAATCAGAGTATTTTTGGATAATTCCAGTAAAATAATATATAAGATAGAAATAATAATAGCAAAAACAGAAAAAACCATGGCAACCTCCCATTTTGTTTTTTATTCTAGCATATAAAAGTGAAAAGATGAAGGAGAAACCCCTTGAAAACACGAATAAAGTGTGTTATAGTATTAGAGTTGTAATGAATCTATCACAGGAGGTGTTATTGTGTTAAAGACTCTGTTATCAGTAATTTTCATATTAGTTGGATTAGCAATCACAGTCATCGTACTGATGCAGGAAGGTAAAGCTCAGGGCCTGGGTGCCATCAGTGGTGTTGCAGACACCTACTGGGGAAAGAACAAGGGACGTTCCTTGGAAGGAATCCTGATTAAAGCTACTACTGCTTTAGTTGTTGCATTCTTAGTAATCTCTGTATTATTAAATGTTGCAGGTATTTAGTTGGAAGAATAGGAGGCTGTCGGTTTCGGCAGCCTTTTTTGTCATATATACAGGTTTAGCAAATTAAGAAAGGCGGGAGGAATATGAATAAATTAGAAGAACACAAGCAGACGCTTTTGGCGCTGATGAAGGATAAACATTATGTTCCCATGAAGCAGAAAGAACTGGCTATGGTACTGAATCTGCCGAGGGAGCGAAGAGAGGAACTGATAGAGGCCCTAGATGCATTAATTGCGGAAAGGAAGATTATTTGTAACCGTAGAGGCAAGTACATAATTGCGGAAGAGGAACATGTAATTGGAACTTATTGTGGAACTCCGAATGGATACGGTTTTGTACAGAATGCGGAAATGGAAACGGACATTTTTATTCCGGGAGGGGAAAGCAAGGGAGCTATGCACGGTGATACTGTAGAAGTAATGCTTACAGCAACGCCACCGGGAAGACGTCAGGAGGGTAAGATTGTTGCAATTCTGGAACATGGAACCTCAGAATTGATTGGAACCTTCCAGCGCAGCAAGAATTTTGGCTTTGTAAAGCCGGATAATCAGCGGTTTAATGAAGATATTTATATTCCGAAGAAGGGCAGCTTTGGTGTTCGTAACGGAGACAAGGTTGTGGTGAAACTTACGGATTATGGCGATAAGAAGCGCAGACCGGAGGGTGTCATCATTGAAACTTTGGGAGATCCCAAGAATCTGGATGTGGAGGTTTTGGCCATTGCCAGAGGCTACGGTCTCGTGGATGAGTTCCCAGAGGAAGTTATGGAGGAACTGGAAAATGTGTCAGACGAAGTTCCGGAGGAAAGCAAGAAGAATCGTCGGGATTTAAGAAATGTGCAGATGGTAACCATTGACGGTGAAGACGCCAAGGATTTAGATGATGCAGTCAGTGTAACCTATGACGGTCAGTTTTACTACCTGGGGGTGCATATTGCAGATGTTTCTCATTATGTGCGGGAGAGGACTGCCTTAAATGCAGAAGCATATAACAGGGGAACCAGTGTATATCTGGCAGACCGGGTGATTCCAATGTTGCCGCGAAAACTGTCTAACGGACTTTGTTCTTTGAATGCAGGAGTAGATCGTCTGGCGTTAAGTTGCCTTATGACCATCGATGAAAAAGGTGTGATTGTGGATCATGAAATTGTGGAAAGCGTAATCAATGTGGATCGTCGTATGAGCTATACACAGGTACGCGCCATTGTAGAGGATCAGGATGAAACACTTTGTAAGGAATATGAAGAATTGGTGCCAATGTTTATGCTAATGGCAAAGCTTTCCGGCATTTTAAGAGAGAACAGAAGAAAGCGTGGTTCCATTGATTTTGATTTCAAGGAAACGAAAGTGATTTTGGATGAGGCGGGACATGCTATCGATATTAAACCTTATGAGCGAAATACGGCTACGAAGCTTATTGAGGATTTCATGTTGGCAGCCAACGAAACGGTGGCACAGGATTATTACTGGCAGGAGATACCGTTTTTGTATAGAACCCATGAGAAACCGGATCCGGAAAAAATGCAGAAGCTATCCATTTTTATCCATAATTTTGGTTTGGTATTAAAGGGAGTGTCTCAGGGTGAAGTACATCCGAAGGAAGTGCAAAAGCTTTTAACCATGATTGAAGGCAAACCGGAAGAGGCACTGATTTCCAGACTTGCGCTGCGTAGTATGAAGCAGGCAAAGTATACGGCGGAAAATACGGGACACTTTGGTCTGGCAGCACCGTTTTATTGCCATTTTACTTCACCAATCAGACGGTATCCGGATTTGCAGATTCATCGTATAATTAAGGAAAACCTCCATGGCCAGCTGTCAGAAAAGCGCAAAGAGCATTTTGAAAAGATGATGCCGGAGGTTGGACTTCACTGCAGTCAGCGGGAACGTCGGGCAGATGAGGCAGAGCGGGAGACCGTAAAGCTTAAGAAAATTGATTATATGGAAAACCGCATGGATGAGGTCTTTGACGGAGTGATTTCCGGTGTTACCGGTTGGGGATTGTATGTGGAACTGGATAATACCGTAGAAGGTCTGGTGCGTATCGGAGATATGCGGGACGACTTCTATGATTTCTATGAAGAGTCCTATGAGCTGATCGGAAAAGCAAACAATAAGCATTATAAGTTGGGACAGAGCGTGAGAGTGAAGGTCAGCAGAATTGACAGACTGGTTCGAACCATCGACTTTGTCCTGGTGGAGGATGATAACGAGGATGAGTAAAGACAGTGTGAAGTTAATCGCCAACAACAAGAAGGCGTTTCACGATTATTTTATAGAGGAAAAATACGAGGCGGGCATCAGCCTTGCAGGTACGGAGGTGAAATCCATCCGTATGGGGCATTGTAGTATTAAAGAAGCCTTTGTTCGTATTGAAAAAGGGGAAGTGTATATCTACGGAATGCATGTTAACCCGTATGAAAAGGGGAACATTTTTAATAAAGATCCCCTGCGCCCGAAAAAGCTTTTGATGCACAAGAAGGAAATCAATAAGCTGATTGGAAAGATTGCAGAACAGGGGTATACCATTGTACCTTTGCAGGTGTATTTTAAGGGAAGCCTGGTAAAAGTGGAGATTGCCCTTGCCAAAGGTAAGAAGTTGTACGACAAGCGTGCGGATATTGCAAAGAAAGATCAGCGACGGGAAGCACAGCGTGATTTCAAAATCCGCAATCTGGGGTAAATTACTCCTTGGGAATAAGATGAAGGTGACGTAAGATATGGAATACAAGATCGGGATTTGCGATGATGAGGCGGCAGAACAGGAATATGTATCCGACTTGGTGGCAAAATGGGCATCCGGGCGGGAGGTGACTGTGAAAACCTTTCCGTCTGCAGAAAGTTTTCTGTTTCAATATGAAGAGGAGAAGGATTTTGATATTCTTTTGCTGGATATAGAAATGGATAAAATGGACGGTGTGGAACTTGCCCGGAGAATCCGAAGGGATAATGAGGGAGTTCAGATTATTTTTATCACTGGGTATACGGAGTATATTTCCGAGGGTTATGAGGTGGCGGCGCTACATTATCTGGTGAAGCCGGTAAAAGAGGAAAAACTTTTTTCTGTTCTCGACCGTGCGGCTCATAATCTTAAGAAGAATGAAAAAGTCTTAGTGTTGAGTCACGGGGGTGAAGTTCTGCGAGTACCGCTTTTGACCATTCGGTACTTGGAAGTGCAGCAGAATTATGTGACGGTACATGCCGCTGAAGATGTTACCGTGAAAAAGACCCTGGGTGAGTTTGAGAAGGAGTTAGATCAGCGCTTTTATCGGTTGGGGCGATCCTTTATTGTGAACCTGACCCAGATTTACAAGATTACCAAAAAAGAAGTATTTTTAAAAGATGGTGCAATACTTCCTCTTCCGAGGGGGCAGTATGAGGCGCTGAATCGTGCGTTTATAGCGAGGTTATAAAATGAGATTTCTGGACAAGCATGTAGACAAACAGATAGCCTCCTACCAGCAGGAGTTGATGGAAACACACTATGTGGAAGTGGAAAATATGTATCGGCAGATCCGTGGCTGGCGCCACGATTACCGGAATCATATCCAGGTGTTAAAAGCCTATGCCGCCAAGGGTGATATGGAAGCCATCAAGGCGTATTTAGATGAGCTGGATACGGATTTGTCCACGGTGGATGTGGCGGTAAAAACCGGCAATGCCATGGCGGATGCGATTTTAAACAGCAAGCTGTCTTTGGCAAAAGCGAAGCGCATCAAGGTAATGGCAGACGCCCACATTCCGCTGGCGCTAACCACATCTGAGGTGGATTTGTGTGTGATTATCGGTAATCTTTTTGAAAATGCCATGGAAGCCAGTTTAAAGCTTCCGGAGGAAGAACGGCTGATTCGCATTTATATGGATATGAAGGATACCCAGCTATACCTTTCCTTTACCAATTTTACAGCAGAAAAGAAACTGACAAAGAGGGGGAAGCTTTTTGCGACAACCAAAGGGGCGGGACATGGCTTCGGGTTATCCCGAATTGACCGGATTGTGGAAAAATATGACGGCTATATCAGCAGAAACAGTGAAGATGGAGCGTTTACCACGGAGATATTATTGCCGCAGGTAAGCAGTTCATCCCCCAAATAGAACATTTCGTCCCCGTAGTGTGCTGCGGGGGCGTTTTTCGTATATACTTCGAGATGTAAAGAAGAACATACACATCACACTGCGTGGATGTGGGAGGAGGAGAAGATGGAGGAAAAGAAATCAAAACCAAAATTCAGCGTCCCAAGTAACATTGCCTATATGTACCGGCATGCCTGGGCGAGCTGCAAGGGAGCCATTACGGTTAGCTGGATGATGATGCTTTTAACTGTGGCGCTGTCCGTGGCGGATCTGCTCATTGCACCGGCGATTTTACAGTGCGTGGAACAAAAGCAGGGAATGGGTGTGTTGCTTGCTATTATTGGAGGTTTTGCGGCTATACAGTTTTTGTGCAGCGGGCTGCATGCGTATTTTAACACGTTTATTAAGAGCTATCGTATTGAGGTGCGGATGCATATTATTAAGGATCTGCGGCACAAGATAAACGCCATGTCCTACGAGCTTCGTATGGATTCCAAGGTGAAGAATATGATGGATAAAGCCTTGCATGTGGTGGGTTCTAACTGGGATGCGGCAGAGCATATCTGGGTGACGCTGGAAAATCTGGAAACCGCAATCTTAGGATTTGTGCTTTTTCTTCTTGTGGTTGCCAGGGTCAATATTCTGTTGATTTTTGTCATTCTGGTAACGGCAGTAGTGAGCTTTTTTATCTCGAAAAAAACGGATGAATGGTTTTACGAGCATCGGGAGGAGGAAGCAGCCCATACGAAGAAGCTATTTTATATGTGGGGAAAAATGAAATCGGCAGAGCTGGCAAAGGATATCCGCATTCTTGGCATGCAGGACTGGATTTCGTCCATTTACAGAAGCGCTTTAAAAGCCTACAGTGCTTTTATAAGAAGAGGCGAAAACTATCGCATGATCGGCGGAGTCTTCGATGTGCTTTTCAGCATTCTCAGAAACGCCGTTGCTTACGGCTATCTGGTGTACATGGTTTTAAACAAAAATCTGTCGGCAGCAGAGTTTGTATTGTATTTTTCTGCAGTAGGAGGCTTCTCCAACTGGATTACAAGTATTTTGCGGGAATACAATACCCTCTATAAAGAAAGTCTGGAAGTGTCCATCATGCGGGAATTTATAACCTATCCGGAAATCTTTGTGATGGAGGGGGGAGATCCTATTCCCAAGGCGGATACCTACGAGTTGGTGTTAGAAAACGTATGCTATCGTTATCCGGAGGCGGAAGAAGACACCATTCACAATTTGAATCTGACGGTGAAGGCGGGAGAAAAAATTGCCATTGTAGGATTAAACGGTGCCGGAAAAACCACGTTGGTAAAGATTTTAAGCGGTTTTTTAAATCCCACCAGTGGGCGGGTGCTTTTAAACGGAATCGACATTAAAACCTTCAACCGACCGGAATACTATGGCTTGTTTTCCGCAGTGTTCCAGACATCCAAAGGGATGGAGGCTTCCTTAGAGGAAAATGTGGCAGTATCCGCCACGGAGATTGATGAGGAAAAAGTAAAGGATTGTTTAGCGAAGGTTGGACTTTCGGAAAAGGTACAGGAGCTTCCGGCGGGAGTGAAAACCAAGATTGGACACAATGTCTGGGATGATGGGGTGCTTTTATCCGGTGGACAGGAACAGAGAATGTTAATTGCCAGAGCGTTATATAAGGATGCCCCAATTTTACTTTTGGATGAGCCCACGGCAGCCCTTGACCCTCTGGTAGAAAACGAAATCTATCAGACCTACAGCGATATGGCAAAGGGGCGAACCTCCTTCTTCATTTCCCACAGATTGGCGTCTACCCGCTTTTGCGACCGGATTTTATTTGTGGCAGAAGGAAATATTAAAGAAATGGGAACCCATGAGGAATTACTTGCAAAAAACGGGGCGTATGCAGAATTGTTTGAAGTGCAGAGCCGTTACTATAAAGAAGGGAGGGAATTTTAATGGAGTTCAAAAAAGCCTTTGGTTTACACATGAGGGGAGTAAAGCTATTGCATAAGCATTGCCCGAAGCTCTTTCCGCTAATGGCGCTTCAAAAGCTGACCCAGGCGGTTACACCGTATATTACTCTGTATTTTACCGCACAGCTATTAGATGAAATTGCGGGGGCAAGAAGGGAAGCGGTGCTGATAAAGCTGGCAATTTTGCTGGTCAGCGTCAGTGGTATCCTGGCAGGACTTTCCATGCTGTTTACCCGATTGGAAGGCAGGGAAGAGCATTGGTTTTCCTTTGCGTATTCCTCCATTTTACCGAAAAAGATGCTCACCATGGATTTTGTGGATGTGGAAAGCATAAAAAAGCGGGACCAGCTGGTGCAGATTGAACAAAACGCCAACTGGGGCGGCTGGGGATGGAATTATGTGGTTCAGCTGTTTCCGGTGTTGGTGGAAAATGTGGTGGGAATTCTGGGTGCGGCGGTGCTATTGATTCCACTATTTACCAGCCGGGTGAAAAAAGGAAGCTTTCTTATTCTAAATAATCCGTTGTGCGCGGTGGTGATTTTGGGAAGCATGGTTCTTCTTAGTATTTTTTCCGGAAAGCTGGAGGGACTGGGAGAGTCGGTTTATGCAAAAAACGCCATAAAAGGCAGAATGGGAAACCGGATCTTTAGCCATTTTGGTTTAATAGGATGTGATACTACAAGAGCAGATACCGGGGATATGAGGCTTTATCCCATGGAGAAGATGGGAGAGTACTACCAGAGGGCTTATATGAAGGAAAGCTGGGGAGCCAATGGCTTTTTTGCGAAGCTGGGAAAAGGCAGAGTAGGTGTATGTAATTTCTTCGCAGCGGGAATTGCCACCCTGTTTACCGGCATCATTTATGTGTTTACCTGTTTAAAAGCTTTGGGCGGAGCCTTTGGCATTGGCGGAATTACCCAGTATGTGGGAGCGGCAACCCAGCTTTCCGGAAATATTAAGGCACTCTTTGTGATGATGGAGGAGATGAAGAACAACGGAGAATTTTTAGCGGAGATCTTCGATTTTCTTGATACTCCCAATAACATGTATCTGGGCAGTCTTACTACGGAAAAACGTGCCGACCGCAATTATAACGTGGAATTTAAGGATGTATCTTTTAAATATCCGGGAACGGATACCTGGGCACTGCGCCATGTGAATGTAAAATTTGAAATCGGAAAACGTATGGCGGTGGTAGGAGAAAATGGTTCCGGTAAAACCACATTTATTAAGCTTTTGTGCCGTCTTTATGACCCGCAGGAGGGACAGATTTTATTAAACGGCATTGATATTAAAAAATATAATTACCGGGAATACATGGACTTATTTTCCGTGGTGTTTCAGGATTTTCAGCTTTTGTCACAGCCCCTTGGGGATAACGTGGCATGCTGTAAAGAATATGATGCAGAGCGGGTAAAGCAGGTACTTCATGATGCAGGGTATGAAGCGCCCCTTGACCAGATGCTTTATCGGGAATTTGGAGAAGAGGGGGTGGATGTTTCCGGTGGCGAGGCACAGAAAATAGCCATTGCCAGAGCATTGTATCAGGATAGTCCATTCTTGATTTTGGATGAGCCGACAGCAGCGTTAGACCCTATTGCGGAGGCGGAGATATACAGTCAGTTAGACTCCATTGTAAAAGATAGGACGGCGGTCTACATCAGTCACCGACTTTCCTCCTGCCGCTTTTGCGATGAAATCATGGTCTTTGATCATGGGGAGATTGTGGAACGGGGCGAGCATGAGAAGCTTCTGAATAGTGCCGGAAAATATCAGGCTTTGTGGAATGCGCAGGCGCAATACTATGTGTAGTAACGGCGGCGCGCAATTTCGATAACTCACTACAAGATATAGAACAGTGCGAAAAAATGAATACTTTGTTAAAAATAGGAAAAACAAGCCCTTTTCCCTTGTGCTCCGGAGGAAAATAGTGTAGACTGTATCCAAGATATAGTAGTTTCTGAGAAGCCGACCTTGCATGAGAGGTTTAATAAAATACGAGGGAGGAGTCGCTATGAAGCCGGAAGAGTTGAAAGAGCGTCTAATTAAAGTACATAGTATTTTAATCAATAAATGTTGGAACTATTTATCACCGGAGGATCTGGTGGCATTAAAAGAACTGGATGATTTGATTGATCAGGCTGTGGAGTTGGAAGACCAGCTTAAGAAGGCCATTGTGAAAATGGAAGAAATGGCCAGCAAACATGAGACCATTGCAACCAATACCACCGACAAGACCCAGAAGCAGATTCATCTGTCATCCGGGGATTCCGCGCGGTTCTGTGTGAAGATGCTCAGAGATGAGATTAAACCCACGAAGAAGCGCTGGCATGATAAAATCGATAAATAAAGCAGGAGCGGTGTGCTCCTGCTTTTGTTATGCATAAAAATAGCAGACGCTGTTGCGCCTGCCATAATGGAGCTGAGGGGAATCGAACCCCTGTCCGAAAGCCCGTCCATTCCGGTATCTCCCATCACAGTCTGTATTTTGACATTCCCTTAATCAATCGCCTGCAGACAGGCTAGAGATCTTAGTAGCTTCATAGTTTCTTCCATCACCGCAAAGCTTAAGTGACGAAGTTCCCTACGGATTTGAAGCCGGGGTCTTAAGCTGTAGGAACCTAAGTCCGACTGCTGCAACTAGGCAGCGTACGCGTAATTTTCTTCAGCGTTTAATTTTAAGTTTCTGTTGATGACGCAGTCAGACCTGCGGATGGCTGCCAGAACTTCAAAACCCCCGTCGAAACCAGTACAACCCCTGGTTGGGTGAGTGTTGAGAGTTCAACACAAATTAATACATATGTATTATAGCATAAAACATAAAATTTTCAATGGTTTTCGTGGAAGTTGTACTTTTCTTTTTCTGATAAGTGTGGTAAACTTAAGGTAATAATTGAAAGATTAGGTACAATTGTGATTGCAACCCCTTATATTGTGGGAACGGAAAGGAGCGATGGGTTTTATGGATATTGCAGGACTTTCCATGGCGTTAAACACAACGCGGGTTTCCAGCGATGTATCAATGGCTGTGTTAGACATGACATTAGAGTCTGTAACCGATTTGGGGGCACAGATGACACAGGCACTTGAGAAATCCGTGACGCCGCATTTAGGTCAGAATATTGACGTCCGCGTGTAATTGAGGGGTTCTGCAATAGCAGAACCCTTCTTGCAGATGAATGGAAGGCATAAGATTGTGAGCGTATGAGTGAAGAGAAGAAATTTGTGGTAGACGGCTACGTGTTTGAAACGGAGCGCCAGGCTAACCAAGCAAGAAGAGAACTGGAGGGAATCCGGTATACCAAGGAGACTTTGAATATGAAGGATCCGGAGGCCGTGCTTTCCATATACAACCGGATCTTACAGGACAAGATTTTTTCAACACCCATTGGATATGCGTTTTTGCGGGAATTGCAGGAATATTTGATTGCTTCCCCCGCAATACACAGCAGTGAGATTCTTCCGATTGATTTTATGCCTGTGATTGAACAGGCGAAATGGGATGACAAGGAAGCCATGAAGCTGAACCGGAAACGTTCCGAGGAGAACTACAGAGCCCGGGAACGCGACCGAAGACAGAGACAGCGGATGAAGAGGGAGGAAGAAAACTCCACTCTGGACGGAAAGTTCCGTCACCGCTATATTGTGTCATTGATTTTAAATTTGATTTTGGTGCTTGCCATCGCCGCAATGTTTTTGTTGGTACACTTTTCGGATGTTCCTACCATTATCGATTATGAAAATAAGCTGATCAATCGATATGAAGAATGGGAGAAACAGCTTACAGAACGTGAAGAGAAGGTAAAGGAATATGAGGAGAAGTATCATATAACCAATGGCTATTCAAAGCCATAAGAGAATACACTCCTGAAACTGCAGGTTTGCGCGGCAGGTCAGGGAGAGGAAATGGAGAAGGTTTATGGAAAAGATTAAAGTTCTAGTCGTAGATGACGAAGCCTTAATGAGAAAATTAGTAAAGGATTTCTTGATCAAGAAAGAGTATGAAGTGGTGGAAGCAGAAGATGGCGAACAGGCCCTTGATATTTTCTATTCCGATAAGGCCATTTCACTGGTAATCCTGGATGTTATCATGCCAAAGATGAATGGTTGGCAGGTATGCCGGGAGATTCGAGAGACTTCCAAGGTGCCGATTATTATGCTGACAGCAAAGGCAACGGAGACGGATGAACTTCAGGGCTTTGAGCTTGGAGTTGACGAGTATATTTCCAAGCCGTTCTCTCCGAAGATTCTGGCAGCACGTGTGGATGCACTTTTGAGACGTTCCAATAAGATTGATACCAGCGATGTTCTTGATTACGGTGGAATCATGATTAACCGTGCAGCTCATGAAGTAACGGTTGATAATAAGCCGGTGGAATTGAGCTTCAAGGAGTTCGAACTGCTTAGCTTTTTCCTTGAGAACGAAGGAATTGCATTGTCCCGTGAGAAGATTCTGAATAATGTTTGGAATTATGATTATTTCGGAGATGCAAGAACCATTGATACTCATGTTAAGAAGTTAAGAAGCAAGATCGGAGCAAAAGGAAACTACATCAAAACAATTTGGGGCATGGGCTATAAGTTTGAAGTCATTGATGGCGAATAATTTGAAACCAAGTCTTTAAGACAGATTCGAGGTAGTGTAATTGAAGAAAAAAGCGATTTTAGTATTGGCGCTTGCAATGATGTTTTCCGTAAGCGGATGTGGCAAGACAGAGAAGCTGATGACGCTGACCGACGAGGAAAGAGCGCAGATTGTTCAATTTTCCGCACATATTATTTCCGAGTTTAACCGGAGTCAGCCGGAAGGATACCGACCGCTTTCCAAGGTGCAGATTGATGCAATCAATGCAGAAGAGGAGAAGAAGAAGAATCCTCAAAAGACGGAAGAACAGTCTTCGGATAATCCGCAGACAAGTGGTCAGTCGGGGGAAGCAGAGAAGCCGGCGAGACAGGAAGGAACACTGACAGATTTAGTGGGTGTTTCCGGCATTGAAGCCACCTGTAAAGGCTACAAGGTGCAGAAGGACTATGTGGAAGAGAATGTCTTTGCAATGAATGCTTCGGAAGGCAATAAGTATGTGGTTGTGAAGGTTCGCCTCACCAATACAACAAATGCGAAGGTGAATGTAGATATTTTAAGCAAGAATCCTTCCGTTTCGTTACAGATCAACGGAGAAGAGAGTACGTCACATGCATTACTGACACTTTTGACCAATGATCTTTTGACAACGAAGAAGAAACTGGATGCAGGAGAATCGTTGGATACGGTACTTTTATTTGAAGTAGAGAAGAGTAAGGCTGATTCCATTCAGAATCTGGCTCTGATCGCCAAGGATGGAGATACCGAGAAGATAATTCTGATAAATTAGTGAAAAGTTCCAAAAGAAGTGTTTTTTTTGAAACTTATATGCTATAATTACTATGAAAAGTGACGATGTCAAGGAGGGATTTTTCATGGATACAAATATTCTCTTGGAAAATGGTACGAATGAGGTAGAAATATTAGAGTTTGTTCTGGGGGATAATCATTACGGAATTAATGTGGCGAAGATTCGTGAGATTCTTACATATCAGCCGGTAACACCGATTCCCAATGGACATTATTGCGTGGAAGGAATATTCATGCCACGTGATACGATGATTACAGTAATCAGCCTTAGGGAGTGCCTTGGAATGAAACCGGGCGAAGACAAAGGTTTGTTTATTATCACGAATTTCAATAAGTTGGACATTGCATTTCACGTGGACAGAGTTATTGGAATCCACAGAATTTCCTGGGCAGACATTATCAAGCCGGACTCTACAATCAATGCAGAGAACAACGGCGTATCCACCGGTGTTGTTAAGTTTGATGATAAATTGGTTGTTATCCTTGACTTTGAGAAGATCGTTACTGATATCAGCCCGGATACCGGATTGAAGGTTACCGATATTGAGAATTTTGAAGGTCGTGACAGAAGTATGTGTCCGATCATTATCGCAGAGGATTCTCCAATGCTTGGTCGTATGATTACCGACTGCTTGAAGAAATCCGGATATACGAAGTTGACGCTTTGTGAAAACGGTCAGGTGGCATGGGAGAAGTTATGCGAGTTACGTGATGGCGGAACCGGTAATTTGTATAACAATGTGAAATGTATTATCACAGATATCGAGATGCCGATTATGGACGGACATCGTCTGACAAAGTTATGTAAGACAGATGATGTAATTAAAGAGATACCACTCGTTATCTTCTCATCTTTGGTTAATGAGGAAATGAGAAGAAAGGGCGAGCAGCTTGGAGCGGATGCACAGCTTACCAAACCTGAAATTGGAATGTTGGTAGATGCAATTGATCGCTTAATTGACGAAAGTACTCTATCAAACAAGTAAGAGTGAATGATTTGCCTCGAAACATTTCCATGGAAACGTGGGTGGTTTTGAGGCAATTTTTCGTTGCACAGGGAAGTGCAACATGTAAAACACAGTAGGAGGTGGAATTCTTTGGCAGACAAGAATGAAGATTACCTGGATCAACTTTTGAATTCCGTAATAGATGGCGACAGCGGGGATAGGAAGAATTCCACGTCACAAGAGCCGTATTCCCAGAACGCACAGGATATGGGTGCGGATCGCGAAAGCAGAGAAAGCAGAAGACGCAGACGTCAGAAAGATGCACACAAGTTTTTTATTGATGATTTTGAAAAGGAATTGGATGAATTTGCAGCCAGTACAGATATTTCTGACTATGAATTGGAAATGGAGCAGATTCTGGCAGAAGATTCCTATGGAAGAAATATGCGGGATCCGGCACCAGCACAGAATAATGATCAGTTTTTTGCCGGATTGAATAAGGCTATGGGAGAGCCGGTGGCAGAGGAGCCAATGACTGGTTTTGGAGCGGCAGAAGAACCTGCAGCGGAGGGCGGCTTATCCATGGAAGGAATGCCAAGCTTGGATTTTGGAGCAGAAGAGGCACCTGCAGCGGATACCGGTTTACCTATGGAAGGGATGCCACCCTTGGATTTTGGCACATCAGAAGAGCCTGCAGCGGATACCGGTTTATCCATGGAAGGAATGCCGCCTTTAGATTTTGGAGCGGCAGAAGAACCTATGACGGACTTTGGAGCGGCTGATGAGACGACTGCGGAACCTGTAGCGGATGCAGCTGGCGAGACGGCTTCCGGAGATGAGAATTCCGATGATATATTATCACTGTTAAACGGACTTGGCGGTGAAGATGAAGACTTGGCAGGAATTTCTGACCTTTTACAGGCGGATGAGAATAACGAACCTGTTGCGGCCGCAGGAGATGGTTTAGAGATTGATCCGGCGGATGCAATGGAGTTTGAGAATTTGAAAGAAGTTTCGAAAGAGGAAAAAGGCGTGAAGGATTCAGAAGCAAAGAGCGGCAAAAAAGGATTTTTTGCAAAACTGAAGGATTTGTTCTTGGGACCGGATGAGGATGAAGTTCAACCGGCTGCAGAAGAAAGTATAAAGGTTACCACCGCTGAGGATTTGGATGGAATGTCAGATGAAAATCTTGATATCTTAAGAGCCTTAGAAGGTGGTGGCGACGGTGGCGGTGGTGATGAAGCCGGAGCACCGGAGGATCCAAAGGCCAAGAAGAAAGCTGAGAAGGAAGCCAAGAAGAAGGCCAAGAAGGAAGCCAAAGAGGCGAAGAAGAAGGAAAAAGAGGCCAAGAAGAAGGATAAGGCAGCCAAGAAGGCGGCGAAACCGAAGAAGGAGAAGAAGCCAAAGGTTAAGGATAATACTCCACCGCTTCCAAAACTTCCGGTATTCCTGATTTTTGTGATGGTATTTTCTTTCGGTGCCGGCGTAATCTTCTTAGGCAATGCTTTACATAGCCGTATGGCAATGAAGAACTCGGAAAGCTACTACCAGGCAGGAGATTTTGTAAATGCCTATGGTGAAGTGGCCGGAATGAAGTTTAAGAAGAAACAGACCGAGCAGATTGCTTACGTGGAAAAGGTTAAGGTTCTTGCAGGTATGCAGGAATTATACGATTCCTATGAAACCTTGAAGGGTTCTAAGAGAGAAGCGCTTGCTGTGGATTGTTTGATTCGTGTGATAGGACACTTTGATGCACACATGGAAGCAGCAAATGAAGGCGGCTATCTGAAGGATGCACAGAGAATTGAGAAGAAGGCAGAGAAGTTACTGAGAAAGCAGTATAAAGTGAGATATGACAGGGCTGTGAAGTTATACCGGATGCGCAGCCGTAAGAAGTACTCTGTTGAAATCTACAAAATATTACAAAAAGTGGGGCTTGTTTAAATGCCTGCAATAACGAACGATTGGTTAGAAGTATTAAATCAGGAATTTAGAAAACCATATTACAAGACCTTGTATGAATTTGTGAAGGAGGAATATAATACTAAGCAGGTGTTTCCGCCTGCGGAGGATTTGTTCAATGCCTTTCATTTAACGCCTCTAAGTAAGGTGAAGGTTGTAATACTGGGACAAGATCCATATCATAATGTGGGACAGGCTCATGGTCTAAGTTTTTCCGTGAAGCCCGGAGAGAAGATACCTCCTTCACTGCAGAACATTTATCAGGAGTTGCAGGAGGATTGCGGATGTACCATTCCCAATCATGGGTATCTTGTAAAATGGGCGCAACAGGGAGTGTTGTTGTTAAATACAGTTTTAACAGTAAGGGCTCATGAGGCAAATTCCCATCAGGGTATGGGATGGGAAGAGTTTACAGATGCAGCGATTCGTGCAGTGAATGCACAGAATCGAGCTGTTGTTTATCTTTTGTGGGGACGACCTGCACAGAATAAGAAACCTATGATTACGAATCCAAAGCATCTGGTGCTTACGGCACCGCATCCCAGTCCCTTGTCCGCATATCGAGGCTTCTTTGGATGTAAACATTTTAGTCGGGCAAATGAGTTTCTTGTAAACAACGGTCAGACGCCGATTGACTGGCAGATTGACCCACTGTAATGTTCTAAGGAGGGAAACGTTATGGCAAATTTTTATGGAATTTCATCCGATTCGGTTAGTACATTGTTTTCATCGATTGGAAAAGGAAGTTCAACCGGTAACATTTTAGCAGATTACGCATCCATTAAGAATGGATCTTACTATAAGCTTGCAAAGAAATACTATGGTGGACAGACAACTAAGGTATCGGATACATCTTCTACCGAAAAGGCGAAGACAACCAAGAAGGACAATACTACTCAAAAAACTGCCGATACAGTTACTAAGGCAAGAGCGAATGCGAAAGCTCAGGAGTATAACGAAATTAAGAGTGGAGCGGATAATCTTACTAAGGCAGCGGATACACTTTTAACCAAAGGTAATGAATCGCTTTTTGCTGAGAAGACAGTAACGGATAAAGAGGGTAATAAGACACAGAAGGTTGATACAGAGGCAGTTTATAAAGGTGTTTCAAGCTTTGTGGAAAATTACAATAAGACCTTGGACAATACCAAAAATACCACGGCGTCCTCCATTAAGAGCGCCAGAAATACCATGGTGAATTCCACTATTGCCAGCAGCAGGAAATTAGCAGAGGTTGGTATTACAGTGGATAAGGATAATAAGTTATCCATTGATAAAGAGAAATTTGAGAATGCAGATATGAATAAGGTGAAATCATTGTTTAGCGGTAATTCTTCTTATGGATCCGGAATCAAAACCAATGCATCCTACATGTCCATGTCAGCAAAGAATGAGGCAACCCAGAAGAGCTTATACAGTAGTGCCGGAAAATATAACAGTTATAATCAGGTACCGGCTTTTGAAGATATGTTCTAAGATTTATAAGGACAAGCAAGTAAGAATGCTACATGCCACGGGTTGGCATGTAGCATTTGTATGACAAAAGAAGGAAAAAGGAGTTATAGGGTAAGAATGAGTTTGCTAGATACCTTTTTCGGTAGGCGAAAGCGACCGATATGGGAAGAAAGAAATGAGACGGTATATAAAATACCGAAAGAACCGAAAGAGCAGAAAGTACAGGCAGTACAGGAAGAAAAAATCGAGGTATCCATGAGAAACGAAAGAGAACAGTTGAAGGAAGAAATTGAAAAATTGTCAAAGCAATCGGATGCGTTGCTGGCTGCGGTGGAAGAAAACCGTAACGTGATTGCCCAGAATGTTCATCAGGAGAATGTAAAGGCATTTCGAAACATACAGGCTATATTGGAAGAGTTGGATAAGAAGATGGCAAAAAGCGACCGTCAGGATAAGCAGATGGATTCGCTGAAGACCTATATTAAATGTACGACCTGGTTTTCCATCATTAATCTCATGGTACTTGTAATCTACATATTATATACGATGGGAGTATTTTAATGGAAAAAAGAAGCTTTAAACCGGGAAATATGCTCTATCCCCTTCCGGCAGTTATGGTAACCTGTCAGGGAAAGGATAAGAAGCCAAATATTATTACGGTGGCCTGGGCCGGAACGGTTTGTTCCGATCCTCCAATGATTTCCATTTCCGTGAGAAAAGAACGTTTTTCCCATCACTTGCTGATGGAAGGAAAAGAATTTGTAGTAAACCTTACAAATAAGGATTTGGTAAAGGCAACAGATTATTGTGGAGTGACTTCCGGACGGGATATCAATAAGTTTGAAAAAGCCGGATTGACACCTATGGCGTCAAAGGTGGTAGAGGTTCCATCTATCATGGAAAGCCCGGTAAATATCGAGTGCAAGGTAACACAGGTACTGGAACTTGGCAGCCATGATATGTTTTTGGCGCATGTGGTGCATGTGTCGGTTGACGAATCCTTAATGGATGAAAAGGATACACTTCGCCTTAAGAAGGCAGATTTAATTGCTTATTCTCATGGCAGATATTATCTGCTGGGAAAAGAGTTGGGAACCTTCGGATATTCCATCCGAAAGAAGCCGACGAAGAATAAAGGGAAAACGAAAAAGAAGAGAAATAAAAAGAAAGCGTCCGCATAGGCAGACGCTTTTGTTATTGTACCAGCATATCCATGAGATAAGCATAAATTTCATCGGATTGTTTCTTCCAGTTGGCACAGGCGGCTTCAGCCTGCTCCTTTCCCTGAATGCGGAAGGAGAGTTCAAAGGTGACAGCATTTTTGTCCCGAACCTGGCAGCGGACAGAGTATTGCTGGCCGGAAATGGGATAGCACTCTGCGGTTATGGAAGTGTCCTTTCGAAGCTTAATGTCATGCTGCTTAAAATAGGATTGAATATCTTCTTTGATGGCGCCGGATATTCGATTTTCAAAATAGTCCAGGGTTTTCTCGCCACCGGAAGTGATTCGGTATAATGTTGCGTTGGGGCCGGAAGACTCGGACGAAATTAAATCAGAATTTTCTAAATCGCTAATAACCTGCTGGATAGTAAAGTAGTTGGTATACTCCAGGTTCAAAACCAAATCGGAAATATCTGAGTTGGTAAGGGGGTAGTCCGCATTTTTCAGCATATAAAGGACCATCAATTTATATAAAAGTGTTGCTTCGTTATTCATAAAATCTCCTTCCCTGCCATGTGTTTTGTTCTTTCAGTGTGCGGTGGATTTGATTTAAGACGGAGCGTTTATTTGTGCTCCACATAGGTGCAATCAAATCCTTGCTTGGGCCGTCGCCTGTAAGACGGTGTATAGCAATCGTGGGTGGCAGAAGTTCTAATAGGTGGCAGATGAAATCGCAGTATTCATCTTGAGTAAACAATAAGAAAGGATGCTTTTCGTAGTCTGTCGCCAAATCTGTTCCCTTTAGTATGTGTAAAAGCTGCAACTTAATTCCCTGAATGTCAGAATGGGCAAGATAAGAAACGGTCGCTTCCATATCTTCCTTGGGTTCCCCCGGAAGACCGAGAATTACATGTACGATAACCGTAAGGTCTTCTTTTCGAAGGCGTAAGAGGGCATCCTCAAAACAGGAAAGGGGATAACCCCGTCGAATATAGGTTGCGGTAGCTTCGTGTATGGTCTGAAGTCCTAATTCCACCCACACAGGTTTGATGGCATTTAATTCGGCAAGCAGAGCAACCACATCTGCCGGTAGGCAGTCCGGTCTGGTTCCGATGGATAAAATGTGTACCTTGGGGTGGGAGATGGCTTCGGTAAATATTTTCCGCAGATAGGGCAGGGGAGCATAGGTATTGGTATAGGCCTGAAAATAGGCGATGTAACCTTCACAGGGGCGCTTTTTCTCTAAATTGGCTATCCCTTGATTTAACTGTTCGGTAATGGAAAGCCGTCTGTCTCCTGCAAAATCTCCGGAGCCTCCCGCACTGCAAAAAATACAGCCTCTGTCACTGAGGCTGCCATCCCGGTTTGGACAGGTCATGCCGCCATCTAAGGCGATGCGATAGACCTTGTGACCGTATTGTTGTTTTAAGGTATAATCAAGGGAGACATATGGTTTGTCTCCCCAGAGTGGCTGTTTCGTATTCATAGTTTTATTTTAGCATGAACCATCTTTCTTTACAAGGCGTTACATAGAAGTTTATTCCAGGACAGGTCCTTTGTTGATTGCCATTTTCAAAAGTACCGGAGTACTTAATGCCGATGCAATAACGGATACGATAATGGCGGGAAGAAGACCGGGATCAATCATGCCTGCGTCGATTCCTTTTTGCGCAACCATTAAGGCAACTTCGCTTCGGGCAACCATTCCGATTCCGATAACGATGGACTGGTGAGTCTGCATTTTACAGAGCTTTGCACCTAACCCACAGCCGATGATCTTGCTGATAATCGCTGCAATAATCAGTAGTAGAGCAAAAATCAGAATGTCCTTGTTCATAACCCGCAAGTTTGTTTTCATTCCCACGCTGGCAAAGAACACCGGTGTAAAGAGCATATAGGAAGAAACCGTCATCTTTTTTGCTACGAACTGACGGGATTTGGTAATGTTACACAGAATCAATCCGGCAAAATAGGCTCCCGTAATATCTGCAACACCGAAGAAACGCTCTGCACAGTAGGCCATGGTTAAACAAAAGGCCAATGCCCAAATGGCAACACGGCGGCTATGCCAGTGCTCTTTGGATACGTAGCGAAATACCTTATTAAATATGAAAGCCATTACGGCGGTAAATACAAAGAACAAAGCAATTTTAAGTACCACCATCAGGACGCTGGAATTTCCGGAGGAAAAACCGGTTAAAATCGACAACACAATGATGCCGATAATATCATCAATCAAAGCAGCACTCAACAGGGTAGTTCCGGTTTTGGTCTTTAACTTGCCCATTTCGTTTAAGGTTTCCACCGTGATTCCCACGGAGGTAGCTGAAAAGACGGAACCCACGAAGGCTGCTTTTAGCACGTTCATAGTAGTAAAGCTTTGCTTGAAAAAGAAGAAATAGAGGCCTCCACATAAAAGCAGTGGTACAAAAACACCCATGATAGCGATAATGAGTGCCTGAAAACCGGTTTTCTTCAGCTCGGCCAAATCCGTATCGATGCCGGCGGTAAACATCAGCATAATGACACCGATTTCTGCAACTTTTACAAAAAAGTCAGTGCTCTCTACCACCCCAAACCCGCTGGGACCTAAGATAATTCCGGCGATAAGAGCGCCTACAACCTGAGGCATATTAATTTTTTCGCTTACAATTCCCAGGATTTTGGTGGAGGCAAGAATGATTGCCAGATACAGTAAAAATGAATAGGATTCCATAACTATCTCTCCTTATTTTTCCTATTATAATAAATATAGAGTTTTTTTCAACGTGTTTTATTATAACACGCAGATGTGGAAAGTCAAGGGAGGGGATGTGTACAGTTAAAAAACAAAAAAAGGGCTTGATTGTAGCATCCGCAGGCGGTATAATATACGAAGATTGTATCAATAATATAGTTCGTTTCTGAATTTTTCTGACTAAATTTCCCAGAAGCAGAAGCATTTTAAGGAGAATAAGTGAATGAGAGAAAAGTATGAAAGCCTGTCGCTTGCTGCATTGAAGGATATAGCACAGCACAGAGGTTTAAAGGTATCTGGCCTTAGAAAGGCACAGGTTATCGAAGCAATGTTAAAAAAGGATGAGGAAGAGAAGGCTGAAAGCCAGACAAAGACACAGCCAAAGGAAAAAGAGGCTACTACTTCAAGGGAGAAGGAAGTAGTTGCAGGAAAAGATTATTTTGCTACCGGACGGGAGGACAAGTCCGATAATAGCGAGAAGGAAGGAAGCGGAAGAGATTCTGATGGCCCGGGAAAAGATCGTTTTTCCAAGATTCCGGCGTATAGCATGACTGCGGAAGAGGCAGCCAGAGACAAGGAATTAAAGAGCAAGATGTCTGAGGAAGTCAATGCCTTAGACAGCGGCAAGGTTGCCTGCGGAATTTTAGAAGTTATGCCGGATGGCTATGGCTTCATTCGAAGTGATAATTTCCTTCCGGGTGAGATTGATGTATATGTGGCGCCGTCTTTAATTAAGAAATTTCATTTAAAGACCGGAGATCGTATCAAGGGAAAGATTCGTATTCCGAACCAGGGAGAGAAATATGCGGCGCTTCTTTACTTATTGAGTGTGAATGAGGAACTTCCGGAGAGCTGTTTCCGTCGTCCTTCTTTTGAGGATTTGACACCGATTTTTCCGGACAGCCGTTTGCATTTGGAACATCCGGGATGTTCCACCGCCATGCGTGTGGTTGATTTAATTGCACCGATTGGTAAGGGACAGCGTGGAATGATTGTATCTCCGCCAAAGGCAGGTAAGACTACCTTATTGAAACAGGTTGCGAAATCTTTATTATTCAGCGATCCGAAGATGTATCTAATCATTCTTCTGATTGATGAGCGTCCGGAGGAAGTTACGGATATTAAGGAAGCAATTCAGGGAACCAACGTGGAAGTTATTTACTCCACCTTCGACGAGCTTCCGGAGCATCACAAACGTGTAGCGGAGATGGTTTTGGAGCGTGGTAAACGTTTGGTTGAGCATGGACATGACGTGGTTATCCTTTTAGATAGTATCACTCGTTTGACAAGAGCGTATAACCTTACCGTTCCACCAAGTGGAAGAACCTTAACCGGTGGTCTTGATCCGGCAGCATTACACATGCCGAAGAAATTCTTCGGTGCAGCCCGTAACATGAGAGAGGGCGGAAGTTTGACGGTTCTGGCTACGGCATTGGTTGATACCGGAAGTAAGATGGATGATGTGGTTTACGAGGAATTCAAGGGAACCGGTAACATGGAACTTGTACTTGACCGTAAGCTTTCCGAGAAGAGAATCTTCCCGGCGGTAGATGTTGTAAAGTCAGGAACCCGACGAGAGGATTTGCTTTTATCCAAGGAAGAAAGACAGGCTATGGACATTATGCGCCGCGGCTTGAACGGAAACAAGACCGATGTGGTGGCAGAGAACGTTCTCCGTATTTTTGCCCATACCAAATCCAACAAAGAAGTGGTTACAGATATTATTCGAAAGAGAATTTTGTAAAAAAATCGAAAACCACTTGCATATCGTAGAAAGCTATGATATACTAAATAAGCTGTTTGCATAGCGCATACAGAAACAACGTAAATAATATTTATTTAAATATAGTATGAGAGGTGAAAATAATGAGAGAAGGAATCCATCCAGAGTATTATCAGGCAACTGTTACTTGTAACTGTGGAAATACATTTACTACAGGATCCACCAAGGAATCCATTCACGTAGAAATTTGTTCCAAATGCCATCCGTTCTACACCGGACAGCAGAAAGCTACCAAGGCTCGTGGACGTATTGATCAGTTCAATAAGAAATACGGCATTAAGGCTGAATAATCAGGCAGTTGATCGGGTTGGGGATTTTTCCTCAACCCGTTTTCAGTTACAGAAGACAGAGAGGTAGGAAAGCCGTGAGGTATGAAGACGCACGAATAGAAGGAGTCAGAAGACTTGAACAGGCGGGAATAGAGGAAGCAGAGAACAATGGAAAAGAGCTGTTGTTTTACTGCTGCGATTTTACTGCTACGGCATACTTACTTCACAAGATGGAAGAAATGCCGGAGGAAAAGGTTGGGGAGTATTTTGCGCTGATTGAAAAGCGTCAAGAACATATTCCGCTACAGCATCTTACCGGAGAATGTTATTTTATGGGATATCCCATGAAAGTAACACCCGATGTGCTGGTTCCCCGGTTTGATACGGAGATTCTCGTTGAAGAGGTTTTAAAGTTAAAAGCGCAGTTTCAGGCACCTAGGGTATTGGATATGTGTACCGGTTCCGGTTGCATTATTGTTTCCTTGAAGAAACTTTGGCGGGAGATAGAAGCAACAGGAAGCGATGTGTCGGAAAAGGCACTTTTGGTGGCAAAGGAAAATGGTCTGCGAAATGGGGCTGAGGTTTGCTTTGTGCATTCCGATTTGTTCGAGAATATTTCCGGGAAATTTGATGTGATAGTATCGAATCCGCCCTACATACGGACGGATGTTATAGAGGGGCTTGCAAAGGAGGTAAAAGAACATGATCCCATGCTTGCACTTGATGGAAAAGAAGATGGTCTGTTTTTTTACCGGAGGATTATAGCACAAGGGCAGAACCATTTAGAATGCGGCGGTTATCTGTGTTTTGAAATCGGACACGATCAGGCAAAAGACGTGTCACGACTTTTAGCGGATGCCGGATATGAAGGAATCTATGTAAAGAAAGATTTAGTGGGATTGGACCGAGTGGTCGTTGCCCGGAAAGGATAATGCTATGTTTGATAAGTTAGATCATTTATTGATTCGATTAGAGGAGATTTTACGAGATTTAAGTGAGCCGGGAGTGGCGAACGATACAAAACGTTTTCAGAGCCTTATGAAGGAGCAGGCGGAGCTTACTCCGATTGCGGATGCTTATAAGGCATACAAGCAGGCAAAGCAGGATGAAGAAGATGCCCTTGCCATGTTGAATGATGAAAGTGATGATGAGATGCGCGAAATGGCAAAAGAGGAATTAAACGATGCCAAGAAGCGTATTGAGCAGTTGGAAGGAGAATTAAAGATTCTTCTTTTACCGAAGGACCCGAATGATGATAAAAACGTTATTATTGAAATTCGTGCCGGCGCCGGTGGAGACGAGGCAGCACTTTTTGCAGCAGAAATTTACCGTATGTATGTACATTATGCGGAAAGTCAGCGTTGGAAAGTGGAAACCGTCAGCGTGGATGAAATCGGAATCGGCGGAATGAAGGAAGTAACCTTTATGTTGAACGGTCAGAGCGTGTACTCCAAGATGAAATACGAAAGTGGTGTTCATCGTGTACAGCGTGTGCCGGAGACCGAGTCCGGTGGACGTATTCATACTTCTACCATTACCGTGGCAGTTATGCCGGAGGCGGAAGAAGTGGATGTGCAGATTGATGAAAAAGATATTCATATCGATGTAATGCGTGCGTCCGGTAACGGTGGACAGTGTGTCAACACCACAGACTCAGCCGTGCGTTTGACTCATAAACCAACCGGTATTGTAATTTACAGCCAGACTGAAAAGTCACAGCTTCAGAATAAGGCAAAGGCTTATGCGCTTTTACGTGCAAAGTTATATGATATGGAGCAGCAGAAGGCCCACGATGCAGAGGCTGAGCTTCGTAGAAGTCAGGTAGGAACCGGAGACCGTTCCGAGAAGATTCGTACCTACAACTTCCCGCAGGGACGTGTAACAGATCACCGTATCAACCTTACCTTGTATAAGCTGGATAAGATTATGAATGGTGATATTCAGGAGATTATTGATGCCTGCATCGCTGCAGATCAGGCGGCTAAATTAGCAAAAATGAACGAGGACTAAAGATATATTAAATGTAATTTTAAGATATCACTTAACAGGCGAGGCATAAAGGGTGCCTCGTTTGTTTTGTTCATAAAAAAATCGGCAAAATATTAGAAAAAAACTGTTGATTTTTGCCTCCAGAAGTGCTATGATACAGTTCGTTTGGATAAATAAGACGAAAAACGCTAAATCGAAAAATTCGATAGAAGGAAGGATGAGATTATGAACACTTTAATCGCACAGATTTTAGCAGTGGCAATTTTCTTGACCATGTTTGTTCTTATTATTATGGACAAGATTGAAAGACATATTGTTACACTGGCGTGTGGATTAGCTACGTTGATTCTGGTTTTCGGATTCGCATTGCAGGATATGAATGCCATATCGGAAACCTTGAATATACGTCACATTTTCACCGTAGGATTCTGGTATGAGGCCGGACAGGCGTCAGAAAGCACCAGTGGTATTAACTGGGCAACCATTATCTTTATTGCGGGAATGATGGTTATGGTTGAGGGAATGGCCAAAGCGGGATTCTTCCGCTGGTTATGTATGACCATTGCCAAGGCTGTTAAATATCAGGTAGTACCGATTTTTGTTACCTTCATGGTAATGTCTTCTGTACTGGCTATGTTTATCGACAGTATTACGGTTATTCTGTTCTTAGCAGCAGTAACATTAGAGTTGGCACAGCTTTTGAAGTTTAATCCGATTCCCATGATTTTGTCAGAGATTTTCTGCGCAAACTTAGGTGGATCGGCTACTATGTGCGGAGATCCGCCAAACATTATTGTTGGAACCAGTTTGGGCTTTTCCTTTGCGGATTTCATTTCCCACACCGGTTTGATTGCAGGTATTTCCTTGATTGCTGTAATTATTTACTTTTATCTTATTTTCCATAAAGAGTTACGCAAGACTTCCGGGGAAGCTATTGATATTAGCAAGATGCCAAGTCCGTCTGAGGCTATTACCAATAAGAAGGATTTTGCCATCAGTACCGTAATCTTCCTTGCAGCAGTTGCAATGCTGGTAACACATGCACAGACCGGATTGACGGTAGCATTGATTGGTGCGGTAATTGCCATTGCAACAATGCTTGCAGCAGGAAAGCATGTGAAAGAAGTATTAGTTGGTGTAGACTATAAGACCTTATTATTCTTTATTGGTCTGTTTATTGTTGTAGGTGGTCTGGAGCAGACCGGAATATTGGAAGAGATTGCAAACTTTATTGGAAAAGTCAGCGGTGGTAACGCGGTAATCATGGTTGCCATTATCGTTTGGGTTTCCGGTACTGCCAGCGCAGTTGTAGACAACATTCCGTTTGCAGCTACCATGATTCCGGTTATCAAGACTTTGGCAGCAACTACAGGAGTAGATATTGCTACTCTTGCGTGGGCTTTGGCTATGGGTACCGATATCGGTGGTAGTGCAACTCCAATCGGAGCATCTGCTAACGTAGTGGGAACTTCAGTTGCAGCAAAACAGGGTTATCCCATTGGCTGGGGCAAGTACTGTAAGAGTGCGATTCCGGCAACTATCCTGGTGTTGTTGATTTCTACACTTGTGATTATTGTTAGATATTGTTAATACGAATTTCTATAAGAATTTAAAGGGCGAATATTCCTCTGTGGTAGCGCTTGCGCTCCACGGCAACGTAACGGTATATAAGGCGCCATACATGCCGCCTAAGTACCGACGTTGCCTGAAGTGCCACAAGTGGAATATTCGCCCTTCACATATCTTGTAGAAAGAAGTAAAATAAAGGAAAGAGACAGAAAGGGGATCGAAGAAAAGATGGCGAAGAAGAATGATGAGAAGACCAATGTGATGCGTCTATTGGAGCAGAAGAAGATTGCGTATAAGAGCTACGATTATTCCCAGACGGATGCAGTCAGCGGAACTGAGGTGGCGGCGGTTTTAAATGAAGATCCCGCCCAGGTTTTTAAGACGCTGGTTACTGTAGGAAAGAGCGGGAAGAATTATGTGTTTGTGATTCCGGTGGAGAAGGAATTGGATTTAAAGAAGGCAGCATCCGCAGTGAAAGAGAAAAATATAGAGATGATTAAACAAAAGGACTTGTTGCCCCTAACTGGATATATTCACGGTGGCTGTTCTCCTATCGGAATGAAGAAGCCTTTCCCAACAGTAATGCATGAAAGCTGTCTTGAATTTGAGACGGTGATGGTAAGTGCCGGTAAAATCGGGTATCAGGTGCAGTTATCCCCGGCGGAAATATCGAAATTTGTACCTTTTTCTACAGCGGATATTGTGGTGGAATAAGGACAGGGAAGGGAGAAAAAGAAATGATTAGGAATATAGTATTTGATGTAGGTGATGTGTTGTTTCACTATCGGTGGAAGGACATGTTTATGGATTACGGGGTTTCGGAAGAAGAGGGAATCCGTATTGGCAAGCAGATTTTCGACGAGCCCCAACAACGGTGGCTACAGTTTGATAAAGGTCTTCTTACCTTAGAAGAGTTGATTGATGGCTATGCAAAAAGTTATCCAAAGGATGCGGAAATTATACGGTTTTTCTTAAATCATAGTGAGTATATGCCGGTGGCACATCCGGAAGCATGGCGTTTCTTTCCAAAATTAAAAGAAAAGGGATATAAAGTCTATTTGTTATCCAATTACTCCAAGGAACTATTTGAGCGTCATACAGAGCATGCGGACTTTATGGAGTATCTGGATGGAAAAATCGTTTCGTATATGGTAAATGAATTAAAGCCGGATGCAGCAATCTATCAGGCGTTGTGTGATAAATACAGTTTGAAACCGGAGGAGTGCATTTTCTTTGATGATCGGAAAGAGAATGTGGAAGCGGCCATTGCTTTTGGCATGAAGGCGAAGCAGGTTACTTCAAGACAGGGACTGGTAGAGGATTTGACCGAATTGCTGTAGTAGGAGATAGGATTATGTAAAAATAAAGAAATAGAAATCCGCTGCACTGAGTTCACAATACAACGGATTTCTATTTTCTTAAAGTTATCACTGGACGATACCTCCTGCATTATTCTTATTGTCTATCTATATAAACCTTTCGGTTAACCTTTGATTCCAAAACTGCTTATCCCATTGGACCTTACCTTCCTTTCTTTCGTATTCATGAGTAGTGGTTCAAACTTTTGGTGGACCGTACCTCCTTCTCTTTATTTTTCGGGGTTCTATCTCATTATCCCATTGGACTGTACCTCCGTTTCTTAGCCTTGTTTATCTTAAATGGTATGTTTGTTTGTATTAGTATATTAGCATGGTAAAGCGATAAAGTCAAGAGGAAAAATTAAAAAAAATTTATTTTTTTGAAGATGACAAAAAACGCGCTCCCGATTTGACGGAAGCGCGTTTCAAATCTCGTTATTCTAATTTCCCGAAACGGATTTCTTCCGGGGTGATAATCATATAGCTGTGGTCGCTGCCTTCCTTGGGGATGGATACGGAACCGGGATTCAGGTAGGTAAAGTCTCCACAATCTTCGTTGGCAGGCACATGGGTATGACCGTATAAAAGATAGGCACCCTTTACAAAGGGAAGGGGATTTGCTTTATTGATTACATGACCGTGAGTGGCGTAAATCAGCCTGTCCCCCACAGAAAGTACCATGTAATCTGCCAGAATCGGAAAATCTAACACCATCTGGTCTACCTCGCAGTCGCAGTTACCACGAACCGCTACAATTTTATCCTTGACGGAGTTTAGCATTTCGTATACCTTTGGTGGATCGTAGTCCTTTGGCAGGGCATTTCTTGGCCCGTGATACAAAAGATCCCCCAGTAAAAGCAGTTTATCAGCCTGCTCTTCATCCATTGCCTCCAATAATTTCTTACAATAATAAGCCGAACCGTGAATGTCCGACGCCACTAACCATTTCATGGGCAGCCCCCTTTCTGTATTTGTGATTATCCCAATTTTTCTGTGAGGTCGCAGATTTCGTCAATAATACCGCCGATATACGCAATGGTGTCAAGCAGTGGTGCATCGGTGGTGATATCCACTTTTGCCAAAGCTGCAAGCTCCACCGGGGTAAGAGTGCCGCCGGCATCTAAAACCTTCTTCCAATCTTCCACAGCAGGAGCCCCTTCTTTTTCAATACGACGGGCAACCTGGGTTGCCACTGTAAGACCTGCGCTATAGGTGTAGGAATACAGACCCATATAGTAGTGGGGCTGGCGCATCCAGGTAAGCTCGGCCCCTTCGTTGATTTCAACCGCATCGCCCCAGAATTTGTGGAGGGTATCTGCCATAATCTTGCTTAAAACCTCTGCAGTAACACTTTCGCCGGCATCAATCATGCGATAAACTTCACGCTGATAGTAAGCCTCAATAAAGTGGGTTACAAAATTATGATAATAAGTATTATTGATAATGTTAGCCAGTACCCAGCGTTTGAAGCGAAGGTCTTCGCTGGTGGTCTTTAAGTAGTTTGCAAGTAACAGTTCATTCATGGTAGAAGGTGCTTCCACAAAATAGGTGGAAACATCCGTGTCAAAAATGGATTGCTTGCTGTTGCAACGTTTGAAATGTCCTGCATGTCCAAGTTCGTGAGCTAAAGTGAATACGTCTGACATTTTAGCATTCCAGGACAGCAGAATATAGGAGTTGATTCCGTACGGAGAAGAACAAAATCCGCCGGTACATTTTCCTTTGTTCTGAGCAAAATCAATCCAGCGATCCCGGTATGCTTCATGCACCATATCCACATAATCCTGCCCCAAGACAGAGAGTGCTTTTGCAATGGTTTCTTCCGATTCTTCGATGGTTACGGAAGGGGTAAAGCCGGGGTCCAAGGGAAGCTTCAAGTCTGCAAAGGTCATTTTGTCAAGACCGTGCACCTTTTGGATCAATTTAGCGTATTTTCTCATATGAGGCGCCAGTTTTTCCATTATTAAATCTATCTGGCGGTTGTACAGGCTTCTATCCACGTGTTGTGGGAATAACAGATAATCGAAAACAGAAACGTGACCGGTTAAGCCGGACATAATTTTTTCCTTCTGAACCTGTGTCTGATAAGCAGCGGCAGTGCTGTTTTCATATTGTTTTAATTTCTTTGAAAAAGCGGTAAAAGCACCGCGACGAACTGCGGTATTTTCTTCATACTCGTAGTTGTTTTCAAATAAAGTATAGCCTAAAGGATAGGACTTGCCATCCACTTCAAAATTCTCAAACTGGATATCTGCCAGCTTCATAGTGTTATAAAGGGTATAAGGAGATCCCAAAGTAGGGGATAATGCGGCTACCACACGTTCGGCTTCCTTGTGCATCAAATGGGGTTTGTAGCGAAGGACCTCTTTTAAGTGGTGGCGGGTGGTTTCCTCTTTTTCCATGGCTTCCTTAATAACAGCCTCCGGCTGCTCCGGAATTTCACACTCGATAAAGGTGAGGCGGGAGTAGCAGTCCGAAATAACTGTGCTCACCTTGCTGTTTAGCTGCTGCAGGGCGGTATCGTAATAATCCACTTCCGCACCAAGACTGGCATAGGCATTGGTTAATATGGATAAGCGAATGATTTCTCCGTAATCCTTTAAACAGGTAATAATATTGTCGGCGGTGGTAAGCTTTCCCTGATAGGTCCTGCAGACCTTATCCGTCAGTTCTTTAAGCTTTTCAACATCAGCAAGCATGGCTTCTTTGTCTTTGTAAATCAAGGAAAGATCCCAGGTTTCTTTTACCGGAACATCTTTTCTGGAAAGTAATTCTTTTTGCATGATTTTTTCTCCTTATCCTATTTTTTTACTGAAAACTTTCTCTCAGTCGTTTAAAATTATATCAAAAGAAAGATTGAAAAGCAATTGCTATGCACACTGACAAATGTTAAAATATAGGTGTTGACCTTTGAGAAAGTGGGATAGATTTATGAGTGAACGAGTAGTAGAAATTTTGGCGGATTCTTTTTTGAAAATCCTGGTTCCGGGACTTCAGATGACCATTCCGCTGACAATTTTATCTTTTGCTTTTGCCCTGGTAATTGCGGTAACGGTAGCATTGATTCAATATGCCAATATTCCGGTGTTGAAGCAAATAGCCCGGATTTATATCTGGATTATCCGGGGAACGCCCCTTTTGGTACAGTTGTTTGTGGTATTTTTCGGACTGCCGAATCTGGGAATTTTATTGGATCCTTTTCCGGCGGCGGTAATTGTTTTTGCCCTAAATACCGGTGCTTACGATGCGGAGACCATCAGAGCGGCGCTGGAGTCGGTGCCTAAGGGACAGTTGGAGGCAGGATACTGCGTGGGAATGAGCTATTTGCAGATTATCCGTCGGATTATTTTGCCCCAGGCTTTTAAAACCGCATTTCCAACTTTGTCCAATTCCTTGATAGCGTTGGTAAAAGATACCTCTCTGGCTGCAAATATTACCTGCGTGGAGATGTTTATGGCAACCCAGCGGATTGTGGCAAGAACATATGAAGCCTTGGCATTGTATCTGGAAGTGGCTTTTATTTATCTGATGTTTTGCACCATTCTGACCTGGTTGCAGGCTTACGGTGAGAAGCGGATTGGCAGCTATGATTAGGAGGGCATTATGTTAGAGATAAAGAATATTGCAAAGTCCTTCGGTAACCTGGAAGTATTGAAGGATGTATCGCTAAAAGTGGAAAAGGGCGATGTTATCGCTATTTTGGGCTCCAGTGGTTCAGGAAAGACCACTTTGCTTCGGTGCATGAATTTTCTGGAGCATGCGGATGGAGGCACCATGATTTTTGATGGAGAAGAAATCAATCTGTCTTCCATACACAAGAAAGATGTGCTGCGGCTTCGAAAGAAGACGGCATTTGTATTCCAGAACTACAATTTGTTCCGGAACAAAACCGCCTTGGAAAATGTTATGGAGGGACTGGTAACAGCCAGGAAAGTTCCGAAGGAACAGGCAAGACAAAAGGCGTTGCAGATGCTTGAAAAAGTGGGAATGGCGGATAGAAAGGATCATTATCCCCATCAATTATCCGGCGGACAGCAGCAGCGTGTTGCCATAGCCAGAGCATTGGCCACGGATCCGGAGATAATTTATTTTGACGAGCCTACTTCGGCATTGGATCCGGAACTTATCGGTGAGGTTTTATCCGTTATCCGGAAACTGGCAGAAGAAGGTATGACCATGCTGGTGGTAACACATGAAATTCCGTTTGCCCGCAATGTGGCAAATAAGGTGATTTTCATGGAGAACGGTGTGGTGTTGGAAGAAGGGGAGGCGGAAGAATTTTTCGCAAATCCCAAACAGGAGCGTACAAGGTCATTTTTACAGACCATTGCACATGTTTAATCATATTGTAAAATATGATGCACAATTTTAAGGAGGAAGAAACATGAGGAGAGGAATTAAATTTTTAACACTGGCAACTGTGCTTTTATTGGGTGCATTTTGTTTAAGCGCTTGTGGAAGCCAAAAGGAAAAAAGTGCAGATGGCAAGAAGGAAGAGGCCACGGAACTTTTGGAACAGATTAAAGAAAGAGGCACTATCATTGTAGCAACGGAAGGAACCTGGGCGCCATGGACTTATCACGACAAAGATGATAAGCTGGTGGGCTTTGACGTGGAAGTTGCGGAAAAGATTGCAGAGAAGCTGGGTGTGAAAGCGGAATTCGTAGAAGTAGAATGGGATGGCATTTTTGCCGGTATTGATTCCGGCCGATATGACATTACCTGTAACGGTGTGGAAATCGATGAAGAGCGTGCCAGAAAGTACAACTTCTCAGATGCCTATGCTTACATGAAGACAGCGCTTATCGTGAAAGATGATAATGAAGAGATTAAGACCTTTGATGATTTAAAGGGTAAGAAGACGGCCAATACATTGCAGAGTACCTACGCTAAGTTAGGGGAAAAATACGGGGCAGAAGTTACCGGCGTGGATGATTTGATTCAGACCATTCAGCTTTTAACCGACGGACGTGTGGACGCCACTTTAAACGCAGAGGTTTCCTACTATGACTATATGAAGGAGCATCCGGATGCAGGTATTAAGATTGCCGCACTTTATGAAGAAGCATCCGAGGTTGCTATTCCGGTGCGTGCCGGCGAAGAGAACCAGAGCTTTGTGGATGCGGTGAACAAAGCCATTAAAGAGCTTTCAGAAGAAGGAGTTTTAACTGAACTTTCCAACAAGTATTTTGGAAGTGATATTACACAGAAATAAAGAAGCAAGGAGGATTTACTTTGATCGGAATTATCGGAGCCATGGATGTGGAAGTGGCAAAGTTGAAAGAGCAGATGACAGAGGTGGAAGTCACCCAAAAGGCCGGAAGAGAATACGTAAAAGGTATTTTAAACGGTGCAGAGGTTGTGGTAGTACAGGCAGGTGTTGGAAAGGTAAACGCCGCAGGCTGTACCCAGTGCCTGATTGACACCTATCATGTGGATTATGTAATCAATACGGGAATTGCCGGATCTTTGCAGGCGAAGATTGATATTGGAGATGTAGTGCTGGCTACCGATGCGGTGGAGCATGACATGCAGGCAGTTGCTTTTGGCTATCCTTTGGGACAGATACCGGGAATGAAGGTATTTTCCTTCGAGGCAGATGAAGCCTTGCGTAAGATTGCAAAAGAAAGCTGTGAAAAAGTGAATCCGGACATCCATGTCTATGAAGGACGTGTGCTTACAGGAGACGAGTTTGTTTCCGGTGATGAAAAGAAAAAATGGCTGGTTGACACCTTTGGTGGTTACTGTACCGAAATGGAAGGTGCCGCCATTGCCCATACCGCATATCTGAATGAAGTCCCGTTTTTGATTGTGCGGGCAATTTCCGATAAGGCAGATAATAGTGCCCATGAAGATTATCCAACCTTCGAGAAGAAGGCAGTGGAGCATTCCGTGCGCCTGATTATGGAATTGGCAGGAAGATTGCAGTAATATTCCGGCAGATGGCGGTTAATTGAAGGAGAACAATATGGAAAAAATTGCAAGTTTTACAGTGAATCATCTGACACTGTTGCCGGGAGTTTATGTATCCCGGAAGGATCATGTGGGAAGCGAGGTAATCACTACCTTCGATATTCGCATGACGCGGCCTAATTTTGAGCCGGTAATGAATACGGCAGAAATGCATGCCATGGAGCATTTGGGGGCTACGTTCTTAAGAAATCACAAAGAATTTGGCGAAAAATGCATTTATTTTGGCCCTATGGGTTGTCGTACCGGATTTTATCTGCTTTTGGCGGGAGATTATGAGTCAAAAGATATTGTTGACCTGTTGGTGGAGCTTTTTACCTTTATGAAGGATTATGAGGGAGAAATTCCGGGGGCTGCAGCCAGAGACTGCGGAAACTATCTGGATTTGAATCTGCCTATGGCAAAATATCTTGCAAAAAAATATTTAGAAGAGGTTTTAACCGGGATTACTAAGGAGCGGCTAACGTATCCCGAGTAGTGCGGATAAAGCATAGAAAATTTGGAGGTATACAAATGGGAACAGAATTTGTAAAAGCACGTCGTGAGCGTGTGTTTGAGAAAATGGAGCAGGGCAGCATTGCCGTGATCTATTCTGGGGTAGAGGTGCACATGAGTGAGGATGCTTATCTTCATTTTGAGGTAAGCAAGAACTTCCGTTATCTGACGGATATTGCCAGAGATCATATGATTCTTGTGCTGGATAAGAGCGGTGAGAAGCCGGAAACCTATCTTTTCATTGAGGAAGCAGATCCGAAGATGGAAAAATGGTTCGGAAAGAAGCTGACCAAGGAAGAAGCACAGGAAATCAGTGGAGTAGACCATGTATTGTATCTGGATTCCTTTAAGGGACGTATTGATTTCTGGATTACCAGACGTATGATTAAGGCGGCATATTTTGATTTGTACCGCCAGTCTTGCGAGGATATGCCGGATTACAATATGGTAAAAGCGAAAGAATTTGCAGACCTTTATCCGGGAGTTGCATTAAAGGATATCTACCCGATTCTCTCTTTAATGCGTATGACCAAGGATGGAGAAGAAGTAAAACGCATCCGCCATGCAGTGGATGTAACCCGTCAGGGCTTGGAAGAAGTAATGAAGCACTTAAAACCGGGCATGATGGAATATCAGGCGCAGGCTCGTTATGAATTCACCATCAAGAATCTGGGAGCAGAAGGCCCATCCTTCCCCACTATTGCAGGAAGCGGATTTAACGGAACTATGCTTCACTATGAAACCAACCATTGTGAGTGCAAGGACGGCACCTTATTGCTTTTAGACTTGGGAAGCAAGACGGAAGGTCTTTGCTCCGACATTACCAGAACCTATCCGGTAAACGGAAAATACACAGACAGACAGAAGGAAATTTACAATATTGTACTGGCAGCCAATGAGCGGGTATGCAAAGAGGCAAAACCGGGAGTTACAACCAGAGAATTAAACGATATCTGTAAAGAAGAACTGGCAGCGGGATTAAAGAGAATTGGTCTTATCAAAGAGGATAGCGAATTGGATAAGTACTACATGCACGGCGTATCCCATATGATGGGTTACGATGTACATGACTGTACCCATGTGGATGGACTGAAGCTTCAGCCGGGATATGTTCTTACCAACGAACCGGGTATCTACATTGATGAAGAAGCCATCGGAATCCGTATCGAAGACGATCTTCTTATTACCGAGAACGGATGCGAAGTACTTTCCAAAGATATTATTAAGAAGCCGGAAGAGATTGAGGCATTTATGGAGAAGTACAACAAGTAAATCTGAAGGTATAATTTGCGAAATCTCTATATTCCGATGGGCGAGCGCTTTCGCTCAGTTGCCGACGTAACGGTACATAAAAGGAACGTCTGACGCCCAAGCTTGATAAATCGGCTTGGCACGCCAGCCGTTCCTTTAAGTACCGACGTCGACAAAAGTCGCCCATCCGGAATATAGAGCTTTCACAATAGCGTACCTCCACATTCATTCGTGGAATAAGGGCTGGTGTTCACGTTAAGCGTAGCTGTGGAGGCAACAGATGCTGCGAACGATTTGTAGCATAGAACGTAAGGGCTGTATTATTCATTAGCAGGACATTTAGGAACGTCGGTACTTAGGAGTAGGGTGGGAAGCAACCTACTCCTTATGTACCGCTACGTTCCTAGTTGAGCGAGAGCGCTCCTGCGTTGAATAATGCAGCCATTACAATATTTGCCACTGAGCGAGAGCGCTCCTACGTTGAAGCATACAGCTTGTAAAATATTCACAAGAAAGTAGGAGATTGTATATGTCATTACAGATGATCCTGGGAAAGGCCGGAAGCGGCAAATCCACCTATTTATACAACAAAATCATTGAGGAAGCAGCAAAGAACCCCAAGCAGACATATCTGGTTCTGGTGCCGGAGCAGTTTACCTTAAGTACCCAGCAGGAATTTGTGTTTCGAAGCAGTAAGCAGTGCATAATGAATATAGATGTACTAAGCTTTGAGCGCCTTGCCTACCGGGTATTTGAGGAACTGGGAATCGAGAATAAGACGGTTTTAGATGATATCGGAAAAACGTTGTTAATCAGGCGGATTGTGCGGGAACACGGAAAAGAATTAAAGGTATTAAAGCGTAACATTGACCGTCCGGGGTATCTGGATCAGGTTAAGAGCCTTCTTACGGAATTTTCCCAGTATCATGTGAAGGAAGAGGAATTAACAAGAACCTTAGAGCAGTTGGAGGAAGGGCTTTTATACTATAAATTAAAAGATCTTACCATGATTTATAAGGAGTTTAACAGCATAATCCGGGATAAATATCAGACCCCGGAAGGCTTGTTGATGCTTCTTCATGATGTAGCGCATAAATCGGCGCTTTTGAAGGATGCGGTAGTTTGCTTTGACGGCTATACCGGTTTTACTCCGGTGCAAAGAGTGTTCCTGGAAGCGCTTTTGCCCATGGTAAAAATCATGTATGTTACTGTGCTGGTGGATCCGAAAGAGGAGTATTTTAAGCCGGGGCAGCCCCATGAACTGTTTTACTTAAGCAAAAAGTATATTCAGTCTCTCATTAGACTGGCTAACCAAACGGGAACAGAAATCTTAGATCCGGTGATTATGCAGGAGCCGGGAGAGCGGCGTTTTAAAAATCATCCGGGACTCGCTGCCTTGGAGAGAAGTATATTCCAGAAAAAGTGCCAGCCTTACGTGGAGAAGCAGCAGGATGTGCAGATTGCAGAACTTTTAAGCCCGGAAAAAGAGGCGACCTTTGTGGCATCTAGGATTTATCATTATCGCCAAAAAGGATTGCGATATCAGGAAATGGCAGTGGTAACCGCTAATCCGGAACTTTACGGTGAGGTATTGAGCCGGGAATTTGAGCGGGCGGGATTTCCTTTTTTCCTGGATCAGAAAAAGAAAGTAACCTTAAATGCCTTTGTGGAGGTGGTAGAAGGGTTATTGGAGATGATAGAAGAAGACTTTTCCTATGAAGGAGTTTTTCGTTATCTGAAAACCGGATTTTCCAATTTGAACGAGGAACAGGTGGAAAAACTGGAAAACTACTGTCTTGCTGCCAGAGTGCGGGGAGGTAAAAGCTACAGCATGCCTTTTGCATACCAACCCTACGGCTTTGAGGCGGAAGAGCTGGATGAAATCAATGAGATTCGGGAGGAATTTTTAGCACCTCTTCATTCCCTTATGGGGGCAAGAAAAGCGGAGAATACGGTGCGTATGCGGGCAGAGGCATTGTTTACCTGCCTTGAGGCGCTTAAGATGGAGGATAAACTGGAAGGGTTTAGTCAGTCCTTAATGGAAAAGGGAGAAAAACAAAAAGCCATGGAATACGCCGCCATTTATTCCGGTGTGGTTCAGATGTTTGAACGTTATGTGGCACTGATGGGAGAAGAGACCATGGCCTTTAATGAGTTTCGCAAGCTGGTGGAGGCCGGACTTGAGGCAACAAAGGTGGCAACCATACCGGCAGGACGGGATTGTATTATAATCGGTGACATTGAAAGAACCAGACTGGCTCATATTAAGGTGCTGTTTTTTGTGGGGGTATCCGAAGGAACGTTACCCAGAATATCCACAGGTAGCATTTGTCTGAATCAGAAGGAGAGGGAAACCTTAGATCAGATGGATATAGAGTTGGCGGCAGGGCCGAAGGAGAGACTATTTGTAGAACAGTTTTATCTGTATATGGTAATGGCTAAGGCGGAGCAGAAGTTGATTTTAACCTATCCGACACAGACCCTTACGGGAGAGGGAAAGAACCCGGCATATCTGATAGGAGCCATCCGGGAGATTTTGCCGGAAACAGAAATTCTTAAGGCAGACAGTCTGCCATCCATGGAGCAGTATTTCCATGAAAAAGCGGCTCTTTCTTATCTTTTGGAACACAGGCAAGAGGCGAAGAGTCAGGAGATTTCTGCTTACCTGAAAAAAGAACCGGAGTTTGCCGGACAATTTGCGCTTTTTGCCACGGCCTTTGGAGAAAAGAAAGAAGATAGTTTAGAGACTTCCCAGGTGGCGGAGCTTTTCGGAGAGGAAATTTCCGGAAGTGTTTCGAGACTGGAAACCTTTGCGGGATGCAGAAGACGTCATTTTCTGGAATATGGTTTGCTGCTTTCGGAGCGAAATACCGGAAAGCTTACCATGATTGATGTGGGAACCATTTTTCACGGGGCTATGGAGCGGTATGTTCGCAGTATGAAGGAGCAGGGATACCAACCGGATACCATACCGGTACCCCTTCGGGATAAGCTGGTGGAAAAAGCGGTGTTGGATGAGGTGGCAGAATTAAATCAGACCTACCTGTATGAAAATGCCAGAAATAACTACCAGATTCATCGGTTGACCACCATAGTAAAGCGAGCTGCCTGGGCTATGGGAAAACAGGCGAAAACCGGTGGTTTTGTGCCGGATAAGTTGGAAAAGAAATTCTTATTTACAGCGGACAAAGAGCAAATTTTGAAGCTGCAAAAGGACTTTCGAATGAAATTGAAAGGTAAAATCGACCGTATCGATATCAAAACCGAGGGCGACAGCTGTCGGTATCGTGTGATTGATTATAAAAGTGGTAACAAGGAATTAAATATTAACCAGGTACTAAGCGGAGAGCAACTACAGCTTTTGACCTATGCTTATGCAGCGAAGAAGCTTCTAAATAAGGAGCAGGAAAAACCCCTTGTTTTGGATGGCGTGTATTATTATCATCTGAAGGATCCTCTGGTGGAGGCAAAGGGAACGGATACAGACGAAGAGATAGACAAGAAGCTTTTTGACGAACTACGGTTGACGGGAGCCGGTGGAGAGGATGATTCGGTGAAAAAAGCCAGCCGGGAGTTCGGGGAGGAAGAGTTGCATCTTATGGAAGAGTATACCCTGCATAAGTTGCAATCCCTGGGAAATGAACTGGTGGAAGGGAAGCTTTCCCCCAACCCAGTTAAAAGAAAGGATGCCTTAACCTGCGATTACTGTCCCTATCGTACAAGCTGCGGCTTTGAGGAAGAAGGTCAGGCAGATAAGGTGCGTCTGTTAACGGAAGAAAAACCGGAGGAAGTTCTTCAGAAGATGAAGGATACCCTGGAGAAAGGAGTCTAAACCATGGATTTTACAAAGGAACAGGAACAGGTTATTACCTTAAGAGACCGGAACCTTTTGGTATCTGCGGCGGCGGGCTCCGGAAAGACTACCGTACTGGTAGAGAGAATCTGCCGTATGATATTGGACGAGAAGGATCCTATGGATGTGGATGAACTTCTGGTTGTTACTTTTACCGAAGCGGCGGCTTCGGAGATGAAGAACCGTCTTTTGAATGCGCTAATGAAGCGGTCGGAGGAGGAACCTCGAAATATTCATTTAAAGAGGCAGTTATCCCTGATTCATCAGGCAATGATTACTACCATTGACGGTTTTTGTATGCAGTTTTTAAAAGAACATTTCTATCTGACAGAGTTAGAACCGGGATTTCGGGTGGTGGATAACAACGAACAGAAGTTGATAATGGAAGATGTGATGGAACATGTGCTGCAGCGCTTTTACGAGGAAAAGGACCCGAAATTCCTTGCCTTCGTAGATAATTATGCCAGTGGTCGAAGTGATGAAAAACTGGTGGAGCTGATTAAAAAATTCTATGAAAGCGCAATTTCCACACCCTGGCCCAAACTGTGGATTACCCGGTGCAAGCAGGCCTATGAGAAAAAAGATGCTAAGCAGTTTTACAGTCTGCCAATTTTACAGGAGATTGTTCAGGATACACAGTTAAAGGTAAAGGATGCCATGGCGCTTTTATCCAAGGCTTCGGACAGTATAGCTCAGTCTGCCGCCTTAGAGAAGTTTTATCTGTATTTGTTGGATGAAAAAGAACGGCTGGCGGCCTGCATGAATGCAGAGTCAGTACAGGATTTTTACCCCATTCTTACAGGTTACAAAATGGGCAGAATGCCCACCATCCGAAATTTGGATGAAGCGGATGGGGAGGCCAAAGATTATGCAAAAAGCATGCGGGATGGCGCCGCCAAGATATTAAAAGAGTTGGCGGGGGATTATTACTTCAGAAGTCCGGAAGAGATGATGGAAGACTATTACGGTATGAAGGACATGGCAGGGGTGTTATGTGATTTAACCCTTTGCTTTTATGAGGAGTTCACGAAGGAAAAACGCAAGCGTGATGTGGTGGACTTTTCGGATATGGAACATCTGACATTGGAAATTCTTTATGAGGAGCCGGGGAAGGTATCTTCCGTAGGCAAGTCTTACGGCAGACGGTTTAAAGAAATCATGATGGATGAGTATCAGGATTCCAATGCTTTGCAGGAAGCCATTGTGTCTGCCATTCAGTACGGTCGTGGAAAGAAAAACCGCTTTATGGTAGGTGATGTGAAGCAGAGTATTTATCGGTTCCGACAGGCAGAACCGGAACTGTTTGTGGAAAAATATGATACCTACCGGTATGGTGATGGAGAAGAAGTAAAGATTGATTTGGATCAGAACTTCCGAAGCCGCAGTCAGGTCCTTACTTTTTCCAATCAGATTTTTGAAGCGCTGATGCAGCGGAATCTGGGGGATATCGCCTATGACGAACATGCCAGCTTAAAGTACGGGGCAAACTATAACCGAGATCTGGATGAACTCTATATTCCGGAGGTAGTACTTTTTGACCGCGGAATGGAAGAAGAGGATAATCAGGATAAGGAAAAAGCGGAAGCTATTCTAATCGGCGAGAAAATCCGGGAATTCATGGAGAAGGGACAGGTAACGGAAAAAGACGGTAGTTTCCGGAAACCCTGCTATAAGGATATTGTGATTTTGCTTCGTTCCAAAAAAATGGCGCCCATTATTGCGGAGGAATTGAAGAAAATGTCTATTCCGGCAGTAGCCATGGAAAAGACCGGATATTTTGAAACACCGGAAGTAAACTGCGTGCTTAGTTTTTTACAGCTGGTGGATAATGTGCGACAGGATATTCCGTTATTTTGTGTGTTAAACAGCCCCATTGTAGGGTTAAAGGATTCGGAGCTCGCGGATATAAAGGCAGCAGGAAGCGGAAAACACTTTTATGAGGATGTTTTATCCTATACCCGCAAGCCGGAGATAGAAGAGAAATTGCAGGACTTTTTCCGACTTTTGGAGGAATTTAGAAGACTGGCAGTGTATCGTCCCATTCATGAGTTGATTTTATTGTTTTATGAAAAAACAGGGTATGAGAAATATGTGGGACTGCTTCCCGGTGGAAATGTGAAACAAATGAACTTAAACATTCTGGTGGAGCGGGCAAGAGCCTACGAAAGCAGTAGTTATCATGGACTGTTTCACTTTTTGCGCTATATTCATAAGCTGAAGGAATACAATCTGGAATTGACGGAGGGCTCACCGGATGCGGGAAAGGATGCGGTCTTTTTAATGACCATCCACAAGAGCAAGGGATTGGAATTTCCCATGGTTATTGTGGCGGGACTGGGCAGAGGCTTTAATAAAAGCGATGCCAAGGCGGATCTTTTAATTGGTGTAAAAGAAGGTATACTTCTTCGGTATATTGACGGGAAAAAGCGGATTAAGCGGGATACAGTCTTTTTCAAAGCCATGAAAAATAAGATTGTAAAGGACAATCTGGCAGAAGAAATACGCGTGTTGTACGTTGCCTTAACCCGTGCAAAAGAGAAACTGGTAATTACCGGCTCTGTGAAGGATTATGAGGCCATGAAGGCCGGAGCGGAGTTTCTTTTGGAAGGGGATAGAGTCAGCTACAGTGCTAAGTTAAAAGCGAAAAACTTCCTGGATTTCATTTTGCCGGCGCTATTCGGAAGAAAAATTTACACCCAGGCTATGGTGGATATTTCGGTGCATGGAGCGGTTTTAGAGAATGTGGAGAGTGCCTTGCAGCTTATGGAAAAAGAGGAAGCGGCAGAGCTGTTTTTACATCCCATGGAAACTAAGGAGGGGCAGCAGGAGCTTAGGAAAATGTTTGCTTCCACCTACTTTAGAGAGGCGGAATTAAGTTTGCCTATTAAAATGTCTGTTTCGGAAATTAAACATCATTTTATGGATGCCTTGTATGAAGCGGAAGAAGTACCGGAGTTTCTGGTGGAGCCTGCCACAGAAGAGGAGAGCAAACACCATGTGCCCGCATTTTTAGCAGAGGAAGGAAGCGGAGAGACATCGGTGAATCCGGGAGCCCTGCGAGGTACTGCGGTCCATCGGGCGTTAGAATGTATTGCCTTTGAAGACCATCGGTTGGAAGAACCGACGGAGGAGACGATTCGGGCGGAACTAATGGGAATTGAAGAAGCGGGGCTTATGAGTAAAGAGGCGGTGGAGCTTGTGAATGTAAGGAAACTGCTTACTTTCTTTAAGAGCCCTTTGGGGCAGCAGATGCGCAAAGCTGCAAAAGAGAAATCCCTTACCAAGGAACAACCTTTTGTTATGGCAATCACTCCGAAGGAGGCAGGATTGACGGTAGAAACCGAGGATAAGATTCTGGTGCAGGGAATCATTGATGCCTTCTATGAAAAGGAAGGAAAACTGGTGTTGGTGGATTACAAAACAGACCGGGTAGAAAGCGGAAAGGAGTTGTCAGACCGCTATAGGAAGCAAATGGAGCTTTATAAGGATGCCATTGAGCGTATTTTTCAAAAGCCGGTAAAAAGTATATTTCTGTATTCCTTCCATTTACAGGAAGCCATTGACGTGTTAGCGGAATAAAACTATAATAAAAATGAGAATCGTTGCGTTTAGGCAGCAGGAAAGAGGTTTTGAAATACATGAAACCAAATATCATACTTGCCAGCGGATCACCGAGAAGACGGGATTTGCTTAGTCAAATCGGACTTACCTTTACGGTCAGCCCGGCCAAAGGAGAGGAGAAAATCACGGAAGATAAGCCGGAGGAGGCAGTTAAACAGCTTGCCAGCCAGAAGGCTCAGGAGGTTTACCTTTCTTATATTTCCGAGGGAAAGCTTCCAAAAGGAGACACCTGGTTTATTGGTGCCGATACGGTGGTAGCTTATCAGAATACCATACTGGGAAAACCGAAGGACGAGGAAGATGCCTTTAACATGCTTCACATGTTGCAGGGAAAAGGGCATCAGGTACATACCGGAGTTTGCATTATAGCAGTGAATGGGGATGGGGGCGTGTCCATGGAGACGTTTTGTGAGACCACCCAGGTAAATCTGTATTCCATGACAGAAGAGAATATCCGGGAGTATATTCGGACGAAAGAACCTATGGATAAGGCGGGAGCCTATGCGATTCAAGGATTTTTTGCCCAGTATATCAAGGGAATATCCGGAGACTATTCCAATGTAGTGGGACTTCCGGTAGGTCGAATCGGGAAACGGCTTCGGGAATACGAAGGATAGGAGTGAGAGTATGTTTGAATACGATGAAGAGTGCCTGGATGTGTTTTTAGAACAGCAGGAACAGCTTTTGGGAAGAAAAGAATTTACCACCAGAGAGGACGCAGATGTCTTTTTATCAGATTGCATGGCATGTGTCTGCAAAGATCTGGACGAAGTTAGAGAGTATTTGGAAGAAGCGGGAATGGACGCTTATGGAATGTCCGATGAGGAGCTTTTATCACAGAGTGAACTCTTTGCCTTGTCCAAGGGACGTTTTCTGGTAGTAGAGGGATAAGGAGTAGTAGAATGCACAAGAAGATAATAGCCCTGTTTTTGGCCATGGCTCTTGCAGTTACCGGACTTACAGGGTGCAGCATTTTTGGAACCAAGGTGGTTCTTACCACCAGCCTTACAGATTCCACAGTCTGCCGGGTAGGGGAAGAAACAGTGAGCGTAGCTCAGGCTAAGGTATTTCTTATGAATTACCGGAATTCCTATGAGAAGGTATACGGAAAGGGAATTATTAAGGTATCCGACGGAAATCAGAGCCTTGAGAAATACACAAAGAAAACCACCTTATCTGTGCTTGCCAAGATGAAGACCATGAAGCTTCTGGCGGAGAAAATGAAGATTTCTCTGTCAAAGGAGGAAACCGAGAAGGTACGAAAGGCAGCAGCGGAATACTATAACTCTTTGTCCAAGGGAGACCTTTCGGTTCTTTCCGTGAATGAAGAAGCGATAGAAGAATTATATAGGGATATGGCAGTGGCAACGAAACTGTATACCGACCTAACAGGTGGTGTCAGCAGCGAGGTCAGTGATGACGATGCCAGAGTCATGTTGGTAAAACAGCTTGTGGTAGCAGATGCAGCTACGGCGAAAACCGTGGAAAAGAAGTTGAAGGCAGGAACCGCTTTTGAAAATCTCATCAGCTATTACAGCAATGAAACCGGCGATACCATTGCTTTGTATCGCCAGAAGATGAGTGATACCGCCTATCAGGTATTAAAGCAGTTGGATGATGAGGAAGTTTCTCATTGTATTCAGGAAAATGGAAAATACTATTTTTATAAAATTGTGAGCCGAATCGATCGGGAACTTACCAATGAGAATAAAAGCGTGATTTTGAAGGAGTGGGCGAGAGCCGCTTTTGACACGGTTTATCAGAAGTTTTGTAAGAAATTAAGCTCGGATTACAACGAAGAGGTTTGGGAGGATATTTCTTTAAAAGAAGGAAAAGAATGCACTACTTCCAGCTTTTTTGAAGTGTTTGATAAGCATCTGGGCTATTTGAAGCAGGAGTAAGGGATGGAGAGAAAAGTTTTAGTATTAAGCGGACTGAGCATCCTTGCAGGAATTTGCATCGGTGCCCTGTCAGCCTTTTCACCGGCAGTGAAGGAGTTGGTGAATTACGGTGGAGGAATGATGATTCTGCTGGGAGCAGTATTTTATGACTCTGCTGTTGTCAGTCATATATATGGAGAGGGCAAACCGCCGAAGCGCAGCTTGATTCGGTTGGCGGTCTATCTTCTTTTGGCGGTATGCTTTATTATGGTACCCCAGTATGTTGCAATGATGGAAGCAGGCAGAAGACTTTGCAGAGCACTTGGTATAGCATTTTTGTTGCTGGCGCTTTTGAAATTTTTTGTTTTTACCACCATGGGCGAACAGGAGATTACAGATTAAAGGTACCGCAGGGTTTTGAAACGGAGGTACGTTATGAATTTAGTAAATGCAATGGAATATTGGCAGGGGCGTGTGGACAGCGAGACGGATTACGAAGCTTTTCGCTGGCACCAGAAGGTGGAACCTATTGATTTGAACACCGCAGAGCCCTTTACTGGTAAGCTGGGCTTTGTTTTTATCGGATTTTGTTCGGATTTAGGTGTTTCCAGAAACCGCGGTCGAAGCGGTGCAGCCCTTGGTCCTGATTTTATTAGAAAACAGATGGCAACCCTTCCTTGTAACTTTCAGCAGGAAGTGAAAATGTATGATGCCGGAGATGTGGATTGTACGGAGATTACCTTGGAAGCCGGGCAGCAAAGGCTGTCGGAGGCGGTAAAAAAAGCCTTGGATTTAGGACTTTTTCCCATCGTTTTAGGTGGCGGTCACGAAACAACCTTCGGACATTATATGGGACATCACGATTACCGTGCAGAGCAGTACGGTACGCCGGATATGGGAATTATTAACTTTGATGCACATTTTGATATCCGGCCGTATGATAAGGGGGCTTCTTCCGGAAGTATGTTCCGACAGATTGCGGATATTTGTGAGAAGGAGAATCGACCGTTTCGATATCTTCCGGTGGGAATTCAGTTACATTCCAATACGGTGAGCCTTTTCCATACAGCGGAGAAGCTGGGGGTTCAGTACATTCTTGCAAAGGAACTGCAGGAAGGCGGACAGATGGAAGCCATCGCGAAAATGGATCATTTTTTATTTGAAAATAAAAATCTTTATGTTACGGTTTGTACGGATGTTTTTTCTTCCGCTTTTGCCCCGGGTGTAAGTGCACCGCAGGCATTGGGACTTGACCCGAAGGAAATGCTTCCTCTTTTGAAGCACACTATTCGAACCCGTAAGGTGAAGGGATTTGATATCTGTGAAGTGGCACCACGATTTGACTCTGATAATACCACGGCGAAACTTGCTGCCGTGTTGATATTTGCCGTTGTGGAAACCATGGCGGAATGTGAAGGCTTACTATTTTTCTAATGTTGGGAGGGTATGTATATGAAGTATGAATTTACGGATGATTGTCGCACCGGAATTCCGCAGATTGATGCGGAGCATCAGCACTTTTTCAAACTCATCAATGAAGGAATGGAGATTGTGGAAAAAGGTGCCGGCGTGGAGCTGATTGATCCGCTTTTAAAGAAGTTGGCGGATTATGCGGCTACGCATTTTGACCATGAGGAACAGTACATGCGGGATCACAACGATCCGGAACTGGAGCTGCAGGTTTATACCCATTTGCAGTTTCGGGAGGCGCTTTTACAATTTGAAGACATGCCGTTGACAGAGGACAGTGTACGTCAGATTTTGGATTTCATGGCAAGATGGCTGTTCCGCCATATTTTGTATACAGATACCCTGATTGGTAAAACTCAAACCATTGAGGAGAAACCGGAATTAACAGAGAAGTTCTTAACGGGAATCGACATGATTGATAAGGAACACAAGGTATTGTTTGATATTCTGGGAGAAGTTTTTGACGTCATGCATGATGATACCCTGTATGACAAATACGATTCTATTGTGGAAATTCTCGGAAGACTGAAGGAATACACGGTTAAGCATTTCGCAGATGAAGAAAAGTACATGAAGGCTATTAAGTATGATGGCCTGGAAAAACAGCAGGCAGCCCATGATGCTTTCGTGGATAAGTTAGAGGAGAGCATCAAGGAAGATGGAGAACAGCTGGAGGATAATCAGGCGGAGTACCTGAAATCTTTGTTTGATTTCCTGTGCGAATGGCTGTACAACCATATTCTGGTGATGGATACGAAAATTCCAAAGGTATAAAATAGATATAATGAAAAATGACAACCGTATAATAGAATTTAGTTTCTATTATACGGTGTTTTCTTTATTTAGAAGGCATGCAATCTTGATGAGTTGCCACATGTGAGTAAAGATTTTTAAGATTTTTCTTGAAAATATTTTTTAATCATATTATCGTATTTTTAGGACGTCCAAATCTTTCTTAAGAGGAGGCTATTATAATGAATACGAAACAACTTCACAATTATATTTCAGAAAGTACCGGAAATGAGAGTAACATCTGTCAGATTTATGCAATCAAAGAGGGGGATGTAGCCCTTGATGATTGTTGGCGTGGATTTAAAACTGAGGATGCGATGAATGTCAATTCTGTGACCAAAGGGGTTATGGGGCTCATTGCAGGAATTGCTCTTGATAAGGGTTATATCAAGAACCTGGATCAGAAGGTGATGGAATTTTTCCCTGATTACGTTGTAAAACGTGGAGAGAAGACCATATATGATGTCACAATCAGACATCTGCTTACTATGACAGCTCCATATAAAGGCAAGTCTGAACCTTGGAAAAAGGTGTGTACTTCACAGGACTTTACGTATGCGATACTTGATTATCTTGGAGGTCGTAAAGGTATTACAGGTGAGTTCAGATATGCCACACTTGGCATTCAGATATTGGCAGGAATAATCGAGAAGGCTACCGGAGAGAATTGCATAGATTTTGCCAACAAAAATCTATTTGAACCGTTAGGACTACCGGAGCGAATACCACATGGAGATAGCTCCAAAGAAGATCAGTTTGACTTCTTCATGAATAAGAACCCAAGGAAATATGAGTGGTATACTGACCCTCGCGGCTGTGTTACTGCAGGCTGGGGATTGTGTATGTCGGCAAGAGATATGGCTGTTATAGGAGCGCTTGTTTTGGATGGGGGACTTCACGGTGGTAAGAGAATCATCTCAGAAGAATACCTAAAAGATATGTTAGCTCCCCACCTTAAGCTGGGGGAGCGGTTTGGCTTCATGAATTATGGTTACCTATGGTATAAGCCGTATGATGAAAAGGATGTATATGCGGCCATTGGCGACAGCGGAAATATCATTTATGTAAACAAGGAGAAGAATATATCTGTGGGAATGACAGGTACGTTCAAGCCGAGAATATTTGATAGAGTGGATTTTATTGAACAAAAGGTATTGCCGGCCATTGACACTATGCAGAAGGTGGATAATGACGGTAACAACAAATCGACGTTTGTAGGACAGGCACAACGAATGGGAGGATAACTATGGATGCTAGAGAGTATTTGGAAATATTGCATGTAGCGGAAAGGCTAAAAGATACCCCAAGACATTGCACAACAACAAAACGCAGGACAGAAAGCGTAGCGGAACATAGTTGGCGTATTTCGCTTATGGCTTTTTTGTTAAGACACGAATTTAAAGATATAGATATAAATAAGGTAGT
>SVEZ01000012.1 GCA_015057115.1 Lachnospiraceae bacterium
GTTCTATCATTTCCGGATGGAGAGGAAGACACATGGAGTACATCATACGATCAGGAAAATGAAGCAGCCAGGCATCTGTACGCCTCATTTGGATTTGCGCCGAACGGTGAGAAAGACAGCGATTATGAAGATGCGGAGGAAGTCGCTGTGCTGCCGCTGAAATGTTCTTTTCAGCAAAAACGAACAAGTTGACAAATTCCAGTTTGTAGGTGAGAAAAATGAAGTATAGACTTCCTGATATTAACGACAAAGATATACTACAGAAATATGTACAAGAACACCATAATAACGGAGAAACCAGCATCAGTGCGAGCTTGGGTTTATCATCCTCTGATTATACTGAGTGGGTAACTAAGATAAAGAATAATGCTCTGTCTGGTGATGAACAATGGGGTAAATCTCTGCTGTATCTTTGCTTTGATGGGGACAGATTGATAGGTTTGCTAAGTGTTCGATATGAACTGCCAGAAGTGCTTTCTGAAAAATACGGCGATATTGGGTATGGAGTCAGGCCATCCGAAAGGAACAAAGGTTATGCTACTGCGATGCTCAAATATGCACTGTCAGTGTGCAAAGAAAAAGGAATGGAAAAGGCTATACTTGGCTGCTATAAAGAGAATCTGGCCTCTGCAGCAACCATTCAAAAGAATGGCGGGACGCTTATTGCAGAAAACGAAAACTATAAAGAAGGAAGAACTAGCCAATATTATTTGATAAGGCTGTAGTACTACAACTTCGGATTTGACGGGAGGATTATTATGACCGGCACTATTATAGGATTTGCAATATGGGTAATGGTTGGTGTCATTATTATTGGCATCGGAATAAGTGCGTTCTTTTCAAAGAAGCCGGTTGGCTTTTGGGCAAATATAAAAACAATCTCTGCAAACGATGTTAGAGGATATAATTATGCTGTCGGCAAGCTATTTATTGTATATGGATTGATTTTTATTGCATTGGGATTACCGTTGTTATCAGGGCAGAATTCTCCGCTTATTATACTTTCGATATTGGGAGTAATGGCTGAAACAATAGCAGTTATGATAATTTACAGTTTTGGCATTGAAAAGAAGTATAAAGAATAATAGACGAATCGGCTTTGGGAGGTAAGTAATGATAAAAATTGTTGACGATATGGAGGAGAAACAACGAATTGCACGTAGCATTCTTACAGCGCTACCGGAATGGTTCGGAATTCCGGAATCAACGGAAAATTATATTCGTGAGAGTGGGAATGAAATAATGGTTGCCTCTTTTGAGAAAGAAAAAGTCAACGGTTTTTTATGTTTGAAGGAAACCGGGAAAGATACCATGGAGATTGCTGTAATGGGCGTATTGAAGGCGTATCATCGCCAAGGGATTGGTAGAGGTATGTTTGAAGAGGCAAGACGGATAGTTATTGAGCAAGGTTATTCCTTTATCCAGGTAAAAACGGTCCAAATGGGCAGGTATCCGGAATACGATAAAACAAATCGATTTTATCAAAGTCTTGGCTTTAAGGAGTTTGAAGTATTGCCTAATCTGTGGGATAAACGGAATCCCTGCCAGATTTATGTTATGTCACTTTGATTAATTTCAGTTTTAGGAGCTTTTACATGACGAAAATGTTTTGCTTGCGGAAGAATTATTGAATATCCCGAAGTAAGAACAATGAGTCTAGTCTGGGAGGTTTGAACATGCGAACACGAGAAGAAGCATTGGCGTATGGGTTGACATTTGCAGATACTTACCAAGAGGCACCATTTCACGACCAAAACTGGCAACTGATAAGAGTTAGGCCCAGTAAAAAGGCTTTTTTGTGGTCCTATGAAAAGGATGGACAGGTTTGTCTGAATTTAAAATGTGATCCCGAATGGCGGGATTTTTGGAGAAGTACTTACAAATCTGTTATCCCCGGATACCACCAAAATAAAGAACACTGGAATACGGTAATTCTGGATGGCTCTATTCCGGATGAAGATATTAAAAGAATGATAGCGGAAAGTTATGATCTTGTGACAGATACGCCAACAAAGCGTATATATGAAGCGGTAAAAAGAATTCCGAAGGGAAAGGTGGCAACCTATGCTCAGGTTGCTTCGATGGCCGGAAACCCAAGGATGTGTCGGGCAGTTGGGAATGCGTTACACAAGAATCCGGATTTTGAGAATGTACCCTGCTACAGAGTGGTAAATTCTAAAGGGGAGTTGGCTGGTGAGTACGCATTTGGAGGAGCCTGGGCCCAGAAAGAGTTGTTGGAGGCTGATGGAATCGAAGTGATTGACGGTAAAGTCGATTTGGCGAAATATGCAATAGAACTTCCTTAGACAAAAATAAAGACAAACTGTCAATCGCTTGTCTTTTAGGAGACTTGTATATTTTCTTTAAAAGTAGTACCATATATTCGGAAGTTGGTCGTAAAGATGACTAAACACCGGAAAGGGATTGACTTATGATAGAACGAAAAAAATACTTGGATGCGTTGGTAAAGCGTAAATGGAACGGCCGTATTAAGGTTGTTACAGGAATTCGCCGCAGCGGAAAAAGTACACTATTGTTTGAAATTTTCAGGAATCATCTGTTGGAAGAGGGGGTTCCGGAACAATGCATTATTTCTATGGCGTTGGATGATGATATTAATGAAAGGTTTAGAAATCCAAACGAGCTTTCCAGTTATGTAAGAAAAAAGATATCTAGTCCGGAACAAAAGTATTATGTGCTGATAGATGAAATACAGTATGCCATTTCAAAGGAGGAATTGGTACAGAAGGATGCTCCCGTAAAACTGTATAGTGTTTTGAATGGCTTTCTGCATATGAAGAATATAGATGTTTATGTAACGGGAAGCAATTCGAAAATGCTATCAAAAGATATATCTACAGAGTTCAGAGGACGAGGTGATGTTGTAAAAGTATATCCGTTATCGTTTGCCGAGTTTTATTCCGCGTCTAATATGGATAAGATTGATGCATATAATGAATACAGCATGTATGGAGGAATGCCATACCTGTTTAATCTTGATTCGGATGAAGATAAGTTTAATTATCTATCGGAGTTGTTTGAAGAAATATACTTCAAAGACATTGAGGAAAGATATACGATAAGACACCCAGGTGTTCTCAGAGAATTAACAAGTGATTTATGCTCTTCGATAGGGTCGTTTACAAATGCAAGTAAGATTGCCAGGACACTTCAAAGTACAAAGAACCTGAAGGTGGATGCCGAAACGATAAGCACATACTTATCATATCTGACCGATTCGTTTCTGTTTTCTAAATCAGTAAGATATGATATAAAAGGAAAGAAATATTTTGAGTATCCGTCGAAATACTATTGCATGGATGTTGGCTTAAGAAACGTTCGACTTGGATTGAGACAACAGGAAGAAACTCATATCATGGAAAATTGTGTATATAATGAGTTGATTATTCGGGGATATCAGGTGGATGTTGGCGTGATTCCGATAGTAGAGAAAAATAGTGCAGGAAATCGCACTCAAAAGAATTGTGAAATAGATTTTATTGCGACGAAAGGAAATAAAAAATACTACGTACAATCTGCCTTAAGTATGGACGATGAGACGAAAGAGAAAACGGAACTTAGGCCGCTCAAAGCAGTTGCCGATTCGTTTAAGAAAATTGTGGTATCAAAGTCTTACGGAAAAAGCTGGATAGATGAGGACGGAATACTTAGAATCAATCTAATAGATTTTCTCATAGATGAAAACAGCCTTGATAGATAGATTTTGAGTGATAGAGATGAGAAAAAAGGAAATGGTTATTGCACAAAAGTTGTTAGCACTCTTTTTAAAAGAGTGCTAATTTTCTATTGACATTTGCTTTCCTTTGCACTAACATAGTCTCTAGAGGCAAAATAGCCAATTGGATAGAAAAGGAGACGAGTGAAATGGAAATGAAAAAGGGAAGCTTATCCATTAACAGCGATAATATATTTCCGATTATAAAGAAATGGTTGTATTCCGACCATGATATTTTTGCAAGAGAGCTGGTAAGTAATGGCTGCGACGCCATCACGAAGTTAAAGAAACTGGATATGATGGGCGAGTACGAACTGCCGGAGGATTATAAACCACAGATTCAGGTAATTGCCAACGATAAAGAGAAGACTTTGACCTTTATTGATAACGGTCTTGGAATGACTGCGGAAGAAGTGGAAGAGTATATCAATCAGATTGCTTTTTCCGGGGCAACGGATTTCTTAAATAAATACAAGGATAAGACCAACGAAGATCAGATTATCGGTCACTTCGGTTTGGGATTCTATTCTGCATTTATGGTAGCCGATGAGGTTCATATCGATACATTATCCTATAAGAAGGATGCCACTCCGGTTCATTGGGAGTGTGACGGCGGTACGGAGTACTCCATGACAGCAGGCGATAAGCCGGAAGTAGGAACCAAGATTACCTTATTCTTAAATGAGGATTGCCTGGAGTTTGCCAATGAATATCGTGTGCGCGAAGTGCTGAATAAATATTGTTCCTTTATGCCAACTGAGATTTTCTTAAGCAATCCAAATGCGGAGCCACAGTTTGAAACAATTTTGCCGGAGGAGAAGTTAGATACCGACGAAGTGATTGAGACTGTAATCGAAGAGGAGAAGACCGAAGAGAAGGAAAAAGAAGACGGCACCAAAGAAACGGTGGTTGTTTCTCCCCGTACCGAGAAATTAAAGATTAAAAAGCGTCCGGTTGCCCTGAATGAGCCCCACCCACTTTGGACCAAGAACCCAAGCGAGTGCTCCGACGATGACTATAAGGCATTTTATCGGAATGTATTCCATGATTACAAGGAGCCATTATTCTGGATTCATTTAAACATGGATTATCCGTTTAACTTAAAGGGTATTTTGTACTTCCCGAAGATTAATACCGAATATGATTCCATTGAAGGAACCATTAAATTATATAATAACCAGGTATTTATTGCAGATAACATTAAGGAAGTAATTCCGGAATTTTTGATGCTCTTAAAGGGAGTTATTGATTGCCCGGATTTGCCACTTAATGTTTCCCGTTCCGCATTGCAGAATGATGGTTTTGTAAAGAAGATTTCCGATTACATTTCCAAAAAGGTGGCAGATAAGTTAATCGGAATGTGTAAGACCGACAAGGAAAATTACGAGAAATTCTGGGATGATATCAGTCCTTTCATCAAGTTCGGTTGTTTGAAGGATGAGAAATTCTGTGATAAGATGAATGACTACATCCTCTTTAAGAATTTGGAGGATGAATATCTGACACTTCCGGAATTATTGGTAAAAGAAGAAAGCAAGGCTTCCGAGGAAGAAAAGGCAGACGAAGAAACCAAAGAAGAAACAACCGAGGCAGATAACAAAGAAGGCAAGGAGCCGGAAGATAAGCGTCACATCGTATATTACGTAACCGATGAATTGCAGCAGAGTCAGTATATTAAGCTCTTTAAAGAGAATCACACCCAGGCAGTGATTTTAAATCATAACATTGACACCTCCTTTATTACTCAGTTGGAGCGAAGAAACGAGAATTATCGCTTTTTGCGTATCGATGCTCAGGTAAGCGAAGATGCTAAGGAAGAAGTATCGGAAGAAGAGTTAAAAGAGAAAAAGGATGTACTTTCCGAAGTGTTCAAGAAGGCACTGGCTAAGGAAGGTTTGGCCATTGAAGTTGAGAAGTTAAAAGATGCTTCCGTAGCTTCCATGCTGACTCTTTCTGAAGAAGGACGCCGTATGGCAGATATGATGCGTGCTTACGGTATGGCAGGAATGAACTTCGGCATGGGCGGTTTTGGCGCTGACGAGAAGTTGACATTGAATGTAAACAACAATCTGGTACAGTATATTTTGGAGCATAAGGATGATGCAAAAGCAGAAACCTTTGCAAAACAGCTGTATGACCTGGCAGTAATTGCCAACAGACCGTTACAGCCGGAAGAAATGACGGCCTTTGTAAACCGTTCCAATGAAATTATGATGGAACTTGCAAACGCATAGGGATTATAGAGAATAAAGCTAAGGGACTGCGAAATGCAGTCCCTTTTTTACTGAGAGGTATATGCCTTTATGCGGCAATTAAAGGTATTATCGGTATACCAGGCTTCTCCCACAGGTAGAATGTAGCTTTCCCCCTTGTGGGCAGTGATGTCGGAGTCGATGTACCAGGAGCCCACATCGTCGTAATCAATATAGGCGAAACAGGGGGCATTAAAGGTAAATACAATGCTGAAGGTTTCCCCTTTTTCAAAAGATAGTGGCTCCGAAAGCCGGAAAGAATGGTAGCCGTTTGTTTCAAGTTGAAAATCCTCTGTGTACAGCAAGAAACCCGAATTCGGATTACCGAAACTGTTTTTGTAAACAGAAAGGGTTCCGGAAGAAGCTTTCAGATATGCAGAAATGTCGGTTATAACTTCTGCTTTTTGTGTGGTATACACGTTGGCGATTCCAATGGTGTCATCATAGCCGTAGCGACCGTAGCCCCCGTCATATTGATAAATTTCCTCGTTGTGATTTGCTTTTTTCACAATGTAAGAAAAACAGGTATCATAGGAACTGGGAACATCTTCGTAGGAAAGCCAAAAGTAGCCCTTATTTCCCCAGTCTTTACCCCAACAATTTTTGCAAAGCCATGCACCGTTTCGTGAGGGCTTTATTTTACCAAAATTTTTACGGCTGTAATTATCGTTCCAGCCAACGATTACCACATCATGGTCGATGATTTTTTTTGAATTTACATAAAGTGCATTGGTTTTTTTGTTGTAAAAGTTCTTTTTTTCAAAAGCGAGATTTGTTCCGCAAACAATACCACCGTTTTCTAAAATAGCTCGTTTCATGGCAGTCTGATCTGTGGCAGGGATTTCTTTTGTGGATACAAGACTTAATACATTATGACCGTAGGCAAGTTCTTCAGAAGGGGATTTAGGTAGCATAGAAAGTGGGGCTAAGGATTCCTTAACGGGACCATAGCCATTCATCAAAAAGGTAGTGGCAAGGCCGCTATAGGCTCCGTAGTTATACCAAGGCTCGTCTCCCTGAAAGGTAGTGTTGTCGTTCTCCAAACCGGGAAGGGGGTTTTTAACGCCGTTTAAGGCAAAATAGGCAAGGTGAACTTCGGAAAGGTCATAGCGTCCCAAGCCTTGAACCAAAGCGTTACTTTCCATGGCGGCACAGGCGGCAAAAGCCCAACATAAGCCATAGTTACCCTGGGATTTCACAGAGGTAACGTATCCTTTTTTTCGAAGATCGTATTTGGATGGCAGGGACCCGGCCTGTGATGTAACCGGAATCATACCCAGTACCAATAGGGTAGTGAGCATGAACGCTAAAACTCTTTTTTTCATAAATACCTCCCGGCAAGGATACAACTGTATCTGTCCTCAGTATAGCAATGGGTTGAGAAAAAGCTGTGAAAAAGCGGAAAAATGTGTGTGTTGCAGAAGAATTGTGAAGGTTTCGTGAAGAGACACAAACTTGAAAAAAGTTTCTTTTCGTGGTATGGTAGTGGGTGATAATAAACATATAATGGGAGGAACAAATCTATGAAGAGTCAGTTTTTAAAGCGTATGCTGGCTGTTGGCTTAGCAGGAAGCATGATGCTTTCATCTTTTGCTTTGGGCACAACCAAGGCGGAGGCGAAGAGTCGGGGATATAAGAGTGGTTGGAACTTTGATATTTACATGTGCGGATCGGATTTGGAAAGTGGAAGCGGTCAGGCAACGAAGGATATCATCGAAATGATGAAGGTAAAGGATATGCCCGGCAATGTGCGGGTTATTATTCAGACCGGTGGTTGTTCCGAGTGGCAGTATAAGGAACGAATTGAGAAGTTTTATGAGAAAGAATTGGGAATGACGGAGGAGACTGTTAAGAAGCTGGATGTTCAGAATATCAGCGCCGATTACATACAGCGGTATGAATTAAAATATGACAATGTTGTCTATCAGGACGGCAAACGTATTACCTATCCGTCATTGGTTTTATTGTCCGGAAATGAGGGCGTGAACAATCCGGATAAGGCGACGGAACTGCATGCGGAACCGAAGCAAATGGGAGATGCTGCGGTTTTAGAGGAATTTGTAAAGGACGTGGATTCCGAGTATGAGCACAATGCCTTGATTTTCTGGAATCACGGTGGAGGAACCGAAGATGGCGTGTGTTTTGATGAGTACTCAGAGGATAGCCTTTCATTGATTGAAATTAACAATGCATTGACCCATGCAAAAAGTTATATTCCGGATGGAAAGTATGATATGATCGGCTACGATGCCTGTCTTATGGCTTCCTTTGAGACCCTGGCAATGACCGCCCATTTTGCGGATTATGCAGCGGCATCCATGACACTGGAGGCGGGGCTTGGCTGGTATTATACGCCGATTATGGAATCCTTGAAGGCAAATTCCTACAATTATCAGTATACCGGAGCAGATTTGGCAAAGACAGTTGCACAGGCTTATTATGATTTTTACCTGTCTGATGAAGTTATAAATAAAGAGCTTTTGGGCGAGGATGCAACGGAGGAAGAGTGGGATGCGTGGTATGATTCCGGAACATATGATCCGGAAGCGTTTATGGGAGCTTTCGACCTTTCCAAAATGAACTCCCTTACCATTATGTTTGACTCCATGGCACAGACCATGCTGGCAATCAATAATGATGCCAACCTTGCCGGTGGTTTTGTAAAGGCCGGCTATAAGGCAAAAGGAATCGATGTGAAAACGGACCTTGTGGGTATGACCAGCTTCTTGAACGAGACTATTGCTTATGCACAGAAATATGCCACAAAGAATGAAGGCAGCGAGGATCGTTATATCAGCAGAAGCGTAAGACTTTGTAATGATTATGTGGAAAAAGCAACAGCTTTTAAGAAAGCGATGTTTGAAGAAGACTTTTGCTTAAAGCTTACTTTGGGAGGAGAACACGGTCGTTATGCAGGCGAGCAGGGTGTGTCCCTTTTGTACCCCCAGAAGGATAGCGGAAATCAGGGAGATTACGTAAACAGCGATTATCTGGAATTAGGCATCAGTACCTACTATCAGATGTATGCCAATAATATTGCCAACACCGTAGATTCCTGGCAGAGTGAGGTGGCAAAGACCAGTCTTTCCTATGATGCAAAGAGTGGTAAATACAACTTTAAACTTCTGACCAACAACCTGGATTTCCTTTATTTCTTTGGAAATAAGGCATATATTATGCGGAACGGAAAAGAACGTTTGGTACGTTATTGTGACAAGGACAGAAGCGGTAAGAAGCTTACCTTAAACCCAATTTCCGTGTACTACACCTTTAACGGAGAACCGATTTTCTGGGATGAACTGGATGATTACGGTTATCATGAAACCTACGTAAGCGTTAATGGTAAGGATATTGAAACCGGTTATGTTAAAAAAGAAGGCAAGAAATATCGTCTTGCATTGGATACGGTTGATTTGGAGCCGGGAGATACCATTGCACCGGTTAAGATTGAAGACGGAGAATATACAGCCATTAAGAAGGCAGCCTATAAGGTCAAAGCGAAGGATTTGGAAAACGGAAATGCACTTGTACCTATCGAGAAGGTAAAAGATGTAAAAGGCGAATTAAAGAACGCATTTGTTGCCACGAATATGGTGGGTGATATTACCCGAATTGACGTGGTACATAAGGATATCGTATCTTTTTCCAAGGCAAAAGCTACTTTAAGCAAAAAGGTATTTAAGGCTACCGGAGCGAAAATCTGCCCGAAGGTAACAGTGAAGAACGGAACCTTGAAGAAGGGTAAAGACTATAAACTGGTTTATGAAAATAACCTGGGTGCAGGAAAGGCCACGGTAAAAGTAGTGGGAATCGGCAAGTATCAGTATGCGCCGGTGAAAACACTACACTTTACAATTAAACTAAACAAATAATAACGTGTATATCCGAGTGCGGGAGCGCTTTCGCTCCATACATCAGCGTTGCGCTACGTAAGCTCTCAAGATAGGAAATGCGGGCAGACATGCCCGCTTTTTCCTTTTGAGAGCAAAGTAGCGACGCTTCATAAAGTCCCGCATCCCGAATATACACGTTATTTTGCGTTTACTGTATATTTTAGAAAAACTTTAGAAAATTTTATTTTTATTTAATAGCTTTGCAGGGAGGAATTGTTTACACTATAGTTAGTAGGTGGAGCGGAATTTTGCTTCACATTGGAGGAGGCTGTTTACAATGAAAAAGAAGGTTTTTGGGGTTGGAATTCAGGTTTTGATTCAAATTGCCTGTTTGTTTCCCTGGATTTGGATTGGAAATGACAAGTTTAACGCCATTACCTATCTATGGCATGGTTTGGCAGGAAAGGTGCCCAGCGGGGAGGATACAGCAACACTGTTTGTTTCCAGCGGAATCATTCTGCTCATGCAGATTCTTAGTCTGGTACAGATTGTAATGATTTTAAAAAAGCGATATATCCGGGTGCTGGACGTAATCATTGCCACCGGATCGGTTGTGGTTATGATGGGGGCCGGAAATTTGCTTCCTCAGGGAGGATTTTTTGATGCCCACATAGAGAAGGCGGATATGGGGTATCAAGCCGTTCTAATTTTTTACTCAGCGGTGTTGATGTTGTTGTGTGCCGTATCTTTTTTTGGAAACTACCTTTTTGAAGTGTGGAAGGATACCATGGCGCAGTATCATACCATGAAAAAAGAGCAGAAGGAATATGAGGAAGCAAGAAGACGTCGGTTGTATTTTCCCGGAAAGTACGACAAAACATTTTTCCGGATGCTTTTTAAGCTGTTCCGGAAAAACAAGCGGGACTTCATTTTATTTGCGGTATCCTCAGCCCTGTGTTTAAGTATGGTATTTGCCGGAGTTGGAATGGCGGAAATGTTGATGCCCTACGAAAAAGTGGGAAATTATATGAACGGCCACGGTATTTATAGCATTATTTGGGGTTTTGTGGGAGTCAGCGGTGTCATGACCGCACTGCTGGTTACCTTAAATCTTTTGAGCTATCTGCAAAAGCGAATGCGGGATTACAATATGCTCTTAAGCCTGGGAATGCGGGAGCGAACCATGCATAAAGCGGTTTTTGCGGAAGTGTTTGGTTGTATGGGAGCAACCCTGGTGGGAGCTTTTGGAATCGGTGGAATTTTGCTGGTTATTATCCGCCATATTTTTGCGGGAAAGCCGGAAATTGCAGGAAATCTTGGACACGCGGGAATCATCACGGTCCTTGGCAGCCTTGCTTTTGCAATTGGGGTGTTTATGGTGGCAATTGCCATTGTGCGGGATTTCTTATTTGTTTCCTCTTCCGCGTTGAAAAAACAGTTTGTGCAGGGTGCAGAGAAGATGCCGGGCAAAAAGAGAATATTCGTGGCGGTGCTTGGACTGTATATTGTTTTCCTAAGTGTGGTAAGAATGCATGCCGTAGCCTATGGGGAGCAGATTTATCATTTCTTTATGCTGGCGCTGGGATTGTATCTCATTTTACGAAATGCGTTGGCAATCTGGCTTTTGGCAAAGCGCAAAAAAGAAGGACAAAGCTACTACAACAAACTGTTGCTACGGAATCGCTGGTATTATCGGTTTAAAACCAATACGAGAGTGACAGTGTTTTGTATGATGGTTCCGGTGGTTATTATGGTAATTTACGGAAAAAGCTTTTTCCCGTCCATGCTTCATCAGTCGGAAAAAGAATTGTTTCCCTATGATTTTCAGGTTATGATTCGACAAGAGGAAGGGGAGACGGTGCAAAAAATCGCAGAAAAGTATCATGGCAAGGCATGGATATTGCCGGCAAAGCGGGTGACAACCGCACAGAATACTCCGAAACCGAAAAATATAATGGAGAATATTCTTCCCCAGGGACAGAATATCGGCATTTCCTATTCCACTTATAAGCAGCTGTGTAAGGCGGTGGGAGTAGAACCGAAGAAGGTAAATTTAAAGAAGGACGGAAGTAACATTTTGCTGGTGTATCAGCAGGATGTTACAGCGAAGATGCATCCCATTGATTATTATCTCTATGCGGCGAATCCCTACATCCATATCGGTCTGCCGGTTTTGAGTTGCAATGGAATAAACCGGGAGGATTTGTATCCCCAGCGTAAGATTGCCGCTCATCAGGTAAAAGCGTTAACCGGAGCCTACCTAAACGGATTGCAGGAAAACTTGATTGTATTTCATGATGAGTATTTTGAGAAGCATCGAATGGATGATGCGGACACCAATTTTCTAACCGGTGAAAAAATCACTTCAGAGGAGGAGCTAAGTTATGTGTATCCGGCCCCGGATACCATGGCACTTTTGACCATACCAAAGGAGCATCAGAAAGAGGTGAGAATCGCTTTAAAGGAAATTGAGAAAGCTCACCCTATGGAAATCGAGTTTGACAGGGATATCAAAACCGTATATGACAGTGGCGACAGCAAAGGACAGCATAGCGCGGAGCACTGGTTAAATCGCATGGTTAACCTGTTTACTATGGCAGCTATGCTGGTAATCAGTTTTGCCGCCCTGTATCTGAAGGTAGAAGGGGAAGTGCAGGAGAAAAAGGAACGCAGTGACTTCTTGGAAAACATCGGTATGCGCAAAAAGGACAGAGTTTCGCTTTTGAAAAAAGAATTCTTTATATACATCTGGATTCCTCTGGCGGCAGGCGGCATTCTGGGAGTATGGATGACCTGGGTGGTATGGCAACTTCGGGACTACACAACCAAACAGTGTCTCCAATATGCGAAACCCCTTGGTATCACGGCGGTTATCGTATATGGAATCTGGATTCTCGGTGTAAAAATGATGGAATATTTTGTGGTTAAAAAAGTTGAAGGGGGAAAAGAAGCATGACGGAAATGATACGTGTAGAAAATCTGGAGAAAAACTATAAAATTCGGAACATAAGCCAGGATGGGGAAGAAGCCATTCCGGTAATCAAAGGCATTGATTTTACCGTGGAAGAGGGAGAATATGTGGCTATTATGGGAAAATCCGGTTGCGGAAAAACCACCCTTTTAAAAATGTTGGGCTTTTTGGAACGACCTACATGCGGAAAGCTGTGGTTTGAAGGAACCGATACCAAAAATCTTTGGAGAGACCAGATGGCGGACTTAAGAAGACGTGAGATCGGCTATGTGTTTCAGGACTTTTATTTGATGGACAGTCTGACTGTGAAAGAAAACATTATGCTTCCAAGCCTTATGGATAAACGGCCTTTAGAAGAGTGTAAACAAAAGCGGGACCGGCTGGCAGAACGGTTTGGAATTCATCATCTTTTAAATAAAAATCCTTTTGAACTATCCGGTGGTGAAAGACAGCGTGTGGCCATTTGCCGTGCATTGATGAATGATCCCAAGATAATTCTGGCAGATGAGCCAACGGGAAATCTGGACTCCAAATCCGGCCAGGTTGTGATGGAAGAATTCCAAAAGATTAATGAGGAGTTGAAAAAGACAATCCTTATGGTTACCCACGACCCCAAGATGGCCAGCAGCTGTAAAAGAGTGCTGTTTTTAAAGGATGGGGTAATTATGGATGACATAAAAAGAGAAGCTTCGGAAGAGGAGTTTTATGAAGCAATCATAAGAAGGATGAAAGAGTTTTAAAATGGAATTTCGTGTTGACACCATAGTTAGAAAAGGCTATAGTAAAATTAATAGTGTAGGAGGATGAACTATGGAGAATAATTTACAACACAAATTATTATTACGGGCACATTTATTACTGCTTTTTGGACATCTGGCCACGACAATCTGTGTACTTCTTGGATGTGGTGCACAGTTAGCGTTGTCGGATCTTCCAAAATATATGAGTATTGTGCCCATTGCAGCAGCAATTGTTGTATTTGTTGCGGGAGTGGTTTTATATCCTAGGGCGCGAGGAACCTATCTGTATTCAAGATTTGTTGCCTACGGTTTTCTTGTAGTGTATGCAATCATGTTGCTTTTAAACAGCAGTAACACTACATATCCGTATATGGTACCGATTATCCTAGGGATTATGATTACTCTGGATGATATCACCACCAAAGTTGTCACCGTTTGTTTTATGATATTGAATATCATAAAGGGTGGACTTATGCTGATGCAGCCCAACAAATCTCCGGAAGTAAACGAATATGTTATGGTTGAGGTAATCGTTTCCATTTTGATTACCATTGGTGTAATTCGTGGAAGCATGATGTTGCGCAAATTCTTTATGGAGTCAATTGAAAATGCAACGAAGAGTGCGAAGCAGAATGATGTGGTATTTAACAGAATTCGTAAAGTTGCCAATGATGTGGAAGCAAAGATGGCAGATGTAACAGAGACCATCGGTAAGATAGAACATGCAACGGATACCATGAATGCATCTTTGAAAGGTATTTCTGACGGCGTTACAGACAATGCCAATGCCATTGTGGAGCAGACGGATCAGACCAATTCCATTGCACAGCTTATTGAAAATACCAATGAGAAGACCCGAAGTATTATGGATACAACCCAGAGTGCCCAGGGAAGTGTGGAACTTGGAAGCAACGCGATGGAGGATCTGACAAAACAAGTGATTCAGGCCATCGGTGCCGGAGAACAGATGAAGATTTCCGCCGAAAATCTGAGAAAACGTTCCGAGTCGGTTCGGGAGATTACGGATATGATTTTAAATATTTCCTCCCAGACCAATCTGTTGGCGTTGAATGCTTCCATTGAGGCTGCCAGAGCAGGTGAAGCCGGAAGAGGTTTCGCAGTGGTAGCAGATGAAATCCGGGAGCTGGCAGAGCAGACCAAGTCAGCAACGGAGCAGATTACGGATATTCTTGACAAGCTTGCGGAAGATGCGTCTGATGTAGTTGGCAAGGTAGACGAAAGCGTGGAAATTTCCAATTCCCAGAAGGAACTGGCCGACAATGCAACAGATCGTTTTGCGGATATCAAGCAAAATGTAACCATGCTGCGGGATGAAACCACGGAGATGGCATCTTTGATGGAGCAGATGGTAGATGCGAACCGCGTGATTGTGGATTCGGTAAGTACCTTATCTGCCAGCAGTCAGCAGATTTCCGCCAGCACCCAGGAGGTTTCCGACAGCAGTGAGGATAACGTGGAGATGGTACGGCACTTCTCCAAGATTATGGTTGAGATTAACAGGGAGTTAAAGCAGCTTCGGGAATCTTAAAAATTGGTGTTGACAGAATAGTCACAAAAGCGTATAGTAAACTCGTAAATAGAAAAAGGGGAGCTTGCATAAGCAGGCTGAGAGGAAAGTGTATCTTTCGACCCGTGAACCTGATTTGGATAATGCCAACGTAGGGATCATAGAGTATTTTGTGTAGATACGGGAGAAAGAGCGAGCCTCTTTCTCCCTTTTTTCGATTGTTTTCATATTCCGCAGTGCAAGCTTTCTCCCATGTGGGAGCGCTTTCGCTCGTACTCAGCGTAATGGTACATAAACGCAGAATACTCGATACGTTTAGGAAGCAAGCTTCCCACCGTATCTCGTATCCTGCGCTAAGTACCAACGCCTCGTAAAGTCCCACATTGGGAGAAACCTTGCACTGCTGTAATTCTAAAATAATAAAAAAAGGGGGAAAGATGCATGAAGGTGAATGGTGAAGAGAAGAATCTTACAGGTATTTCAGTGAAAAAGATGCTTGTTGAGTTGAATTTCGATGAGACAAAAGTCGTAGTCGAACGGAACATGGAAATTGTACCAAAGTCAGCTTATGAAACAACATTTATATCCGAGGCCGATGAACTGGAAGTTGTCAGTTTCGTTGGTGGTGGATGATGTTTGGATTGCAGGAGATAGGAAAATGACGGAAAAGGATTTCTTTGACGCCCTGATTGATAGGCAGGGGGAAGCGAAAACGAAAAGGTTTCGGCAGGCGAAGGTGGCGGTTTGCGGTCTCGGAGGTATGGGCTCCCAGGTTGCCTTGAGTTTGGCGAGAGCCGGTATAGGGGAATTGAAGATTATGGATTTTGATGAGGTTACCTTAAGCAACATTCATAGACAGCAGTATCGCTTGTCGCAGGTGGGAATGTTGAAAACCCAGGCGGTGAAGGAACTGATTAAGGAAGTAAATCCTTATTGCCGGGTAATCTCTGAAAATGTAAAAATTTCTGAAGAAAACGTGGAAGCAGCTTTAAAGGGATATGACATGGTATGTGAGGATTTCGATAATCCGCAGGCAAAGGCTATGCTTACCAATGAAGTTTTGACCCGTTTTCCGGAAAAAACGCTGGTGTCCTGTTCCGGTATGGCAGGATTTGGGGAAGCCAACCTGATTAAAACAAAGCAGGTTACAAAGAAGTTTTATCTTTGCGGTGACGGAACCAGTGATGTGAAGGAGGCCGGAAGTCTGGTGGCACCAAGGGTGACCATCTGCGCCGGACATCAGGCTCTTAAAGTTTTGCAGATTATAGCAGAAGGATTGGAGAAGTGAAATGGAAGAGAAGTGGACACTTGGAGGAAAAGAGTTTTCGTCCCGGTTCATTCTGGGGTCGGGAAAATACTCTCTGGATTTGATTGAGGCGGCGGTAAAGGATGCCGGTGCAGAAATGATTACGGTAGCGATACGGCGTGCCAATACCAGAGAGAATGATAATATTTTAAATTACATACCGGAGGGGGTAACTCTTTTACCAAATACTTCCGGAGCAAGAAATGCAGAAGAAGCGGTGCGCATAGCCCGACTTGGAAGAGAACTGGGGTGCGGAAATTTTGTAAAAGTGGAGATTATGCGGGATTCCAAATATCTTTTACCGGATAACCGGGAGACTGTAAAAGCTACGGAACTTCTGGCAAAGGAAGGCTTCGTGGTTATGCCCTATATGTACCCGGATCTATATGTGGCAAGACAATTGGTGGATGCGGGAGCTGCCTGCGTTATGCCTTTGGCTTCGCCTATCGGTTCTAATCGGGGACTGGCAACAAAGGATTTTATTCAGATTTTGATTGATGAAATAGAATTGCCGATTATTGTGGATGCCGGAATCGGACGTCCTTCCCAGGCATGTGAGGCCATGGAAATGGGAGCAAGCGCCATTATGGCAAATACAGCGTTGGCTACTGCGAGGGATATCCCAAAGATGGCAAAGGCCTTTAAAAATGCCATTATCGCAGGAAGAGAAGCTTACGAGGCAGGTCTTGGAAGAGTCATGACAAGGGGAGCGGAAAGCTCGGATCCGTTAACCGGCTTCTTAAGGGACTAGGAGGCAGATATGGAAAATAAGTTTTTGGTAGATTCCGAATTTTTGTCGGAAGAAGCCCTACACAGAAAACATACGTTAGAACAGTACCCGGAAAGCAGAACCAATCACATGGCGTACCTTGCGGGAATGGAAGAAATTTCTTCCGATATCCGTGACCGGGTGTTAAAAGAGCGAGAAGCCTACGAGCCGGAGAAATATACGGCCCAAGACGTAATGTGGGCATTAAAAAAGGATACCTGTAGTATAGAGGATTTAAAAGCCCTGTTATCCCCTGCGGCAGAGCCATTTTTAGAGGAAATGGCGAAGAGAGCACGGATGGAAACGGGAAAGCATTTTGGCAACACGGTATATCTTTTTACGCCTCTTTATATTGCAAACTATTGTGAGAATTACTGCGTTTACTGCGGATTTAACTGTTTTAACCACATTAACCGGTCTATACTGAATCCGGAACAATTGCGTAAAGAGATGCAGGTTATTGCGGATTCCGGCATGGAAGAAATTCTCATTTTAACGGGAGAGAGCCGAGCAAAAAGCGATGTGAAATACATCGGAGAAGCAGTAAAAATGGCAAAAGAATATTTCCGCATGGTGGGATTGGAAATCTATCCTGTGAACGTGGATGAATATGCTTATTTGCATGCCTGTGGCGCCGATTATGTAACGGTATTTCAGGAAACCTACGACACTGCACTTTACGAAACACTGCATTTGGCTGGACATAAGCGAATTTTTCCATATCGGTTTGATGCTCAGGAGCGGGCATTAAAAGGCGGTGTCAGAGGAGTTGCTTTTGCGGCACTTTTGGGTTTGGCGGATTTTCGTAAGGATGCCTTGGCAACGGCCCTTCATGCCGACTTTTTGCAAAAAAAATATCCCCATGCAGAGATTTCCCTTTCCTGCCCGCGGCTTCGACCGATTAAGGGAAATGAAACCATTCATGCGGAGAATGTGGGAGAAAGACAGCTTTTGCAGATTATCTGTGCCTACCGGATTTTCCTGCCTTATGCGGGTATTACCGTATCCTCCAGAGAAAGCAAAACCTTCCGTGACGGTATAGCCAGAATTGCGGCCACAAAGATTTCTGCCGGAGTATCCACCGGTATTGGCGACCATGAGGAAAAGTATAAGGGAACCGATGCGGAAAATGCAGGAGATGAGCAATTTGAGATTGATGATGGAAGAAGTTTTCAGGCAATGTATCAGGATATGGAAGGAGAGGGCTTACAGCCGGTTTTAAACGATTATTTGTATGTGTAAGATAATTGCAATTACAGAGCGGAAACTTGTTAAGGAGCCATTTTTGGAGAGGGTAGAAAAGATATGTGCAAGTCGGATTTACGCCTTGATGCTCCGGGAAAAAGATCTTCCCGAGGCATCCTACCGGGAACTGGCCGGACAAATAAAGCCTATTTGTGAAAAATACGGAGTGCGGCTGATTTTGCACGGACATTACGAAACTGCGAAGAGAATGGGCCATCCATATTTGCATTTGCCCTTACCGGCTTTACAGGAGCTTCCGGAGAAAAAGCGCAGGCGCTTCTGGATGTTGGGGGCTTCCTGCCATAATCTTGAGGAAGTGCTTTGGGCAAGAAAACTGGGGTGCACTTACGTGACCTTAAGTCCTGTATTTCCCACGTCTTGTAAGCCCGGGGCAGAACCTTTGGGACTATCAGTGCTGCAGGAGGTTGCAAGGACGGTGGATATTCCGGTGCTGGCACTTGGGGGTGTGACAACGGAAAATGCGTCGGAAGTAATAGAACATGGGGCAGATGGAGTGTGTATCCGAAGCGGTTTTATGACAGCACAGGAGGTAGAAGCGTATGTGGACGCCCTGCGGGAAAACACAAGTAAAAGGCTGAAAGAAGGGAGAAGCTTATAGTGAAAGACATAAAAGAGGAATTAACCCTTTATGCTATTACCGATCGTGGTTTTTTGAATGGGAAAACCATGGAGGAAATGGTATCCGAGGCATTGCTTGGGGGAGTAACCATGCTGCAGCTTCGGGAAAAAGATTTGCCGGAGGAGGAATTCTTAGAAGAAGCCATACGAATCAGAAAGCTGTGCCGGAATTTTGATGTGCCGCTTATTATTAATGACAATATATCCGTTGCCATAAAAAGCGGTGCGGATGGGGTGCATTTAGGACAGTCGGATTTGCCGGCGGATATCGGAGATTTAAAAAAACAGGGGCTGATTGTGGGTGTGACCGCCAAAACCGTTGACCAGGCAAGAAAAGCGGAAGAAATGGGAGCCGATTACCTTGGTGTGGGAGCCTTATTTGGTTCTGCAACCAAAAAAGATGCACAGTCCATTACCTTTGACCGGTGCAGAGAAATCTGTGAAAGCGTAAGGGTGCCGGCCGTGGGTATAGGGGGCGTGAATGCAGATAACATCAAAGAACTTACGGGACTGCATTTAAGGGGCGTGGCTGTGATTTCAGCGCTTTTTAACCAGGAGGACGTAAAAAAAGCCGCCACCAACCTTTTAGAACTTGTTGAGAAGTATATTAAAACGACGTAAAAGATAGACAGAATAGGGGGTAATAAGTATGAAGAAGGTACTTACCATTGCGGGAAGCGATCCCAGCGGAGGAGCCGGTATCCAAGCGGATTTGAAAACCATGCTTGGAAACGGTGTTTATGGGATGAGTGTTATAACTGCGCTGACAGCGCAAAATACAACCGGTGTAACCGGGATTATGCCGGTGGAGCCGGAGTTTTTGGAAAGGCAACTGGATAGTGTTTTTTCCGACATTATGCCGGATGCAGTAAAAATCGGTATGCTACCGGATCCGGAACAGGTGGAGATTATCGCCCACATCCTCACCCGATATGAAGCAAAGAATATTGTTATTGATCCGGTGATGGTGGCAACCAGCAAGGCCACGTTAGTACAGCAGGAAGCCATTGCCGCGGCAAAAGCGCTTTTATACCCGAAGGCACGGCTTTTAACACCAAACCTGCCGGAGGCAGAGGCACTGTTTGAGGAAAAGCTGAAAGGAAAAGCGGGGATGGAAGAAGCGGCAAGGAAGTTAGGCCGGCGGTTTGATACCAGTGTTTTGATAAAGGGAGGCCACGGGAAGGAGAATGCGGACGATTTGCTTTATGGGGTAAAATCCGACAGTATAAGCTGGATTTACGGTCGTCGCATTGATAATCCCAACACCCATGGAACCGGTTGCACCTTATCCAGTGCCATTGCATGTAACCTTGCGAAAAACTATTCCCTGTATGACAGCGTGGTTCGGGCAAAGGACTATATCAATACACTGTTGCTTGACAGGTTGGACATTGGAAAGGGAAATGGACCGCTGAATCACGGGGCGGCGATTTCATATTTTAACATGAAGCGATTTTAATAAAAAGTATTAAAGATAGGAGAAGAAAAATGATTCGATACACAACACAGATGGATGCGGCCAGAAAAGGCATCTACACAGAAGAGTTAGTAAAGGTAGCAGAAAAGGAGCGCATGGACAAAGAAGTTCTTCGCACCTTGGTTGCGGAAGGAAAGGTTGCCATTTGTGCCAACAAAAATCACAAGGCATTGGATCCTCAAGGTGTAGGAAGTATGCTTCGCACCAAAATCAACGTAAATTTAGGCGTTTCCAGAGACTGCAAGGATTACGATATTGAAATGCAGAAGGTTATGGCGGCAGTGAATATGGGAGCGGAAGCCATTATGGATTTATCCAGCCACGGCGATACCAGACCTTTCCGCCAGAAGTTGACAGCAGAGTGTCCGGCTATGATCGGAACCGTTCCGGTATATGACAGTGTCATTCACTACCAGAGAGACTTGGCAACTCTTACTGCAAAGGATTTTATTGATGTGGTTCGTATGCATGCGGAAGACGGAGTTGATTTTGTAACCCTGCATTGCGGAATTACAAGAAAGACCATTGAGCAGATTAAGAAGCATAAAAGAAAAATGAATATTGTAAGCCGTGGAGGAAGCCTTGTTTTTGCCTGGATGTCCATGACAGGAGAAGAGAATCCTTTTTACGAGTATTACGATGAAATCCTTGAGATTTGCGAAAAACATGATGTAACCATTTCCTTGGGTGATGCTTGCCGCCCCGGCTGTTTGGCTGATTCCACCGACGTTTGTCAGATTGAAGAACTGGTGCGTTTGGGAGAGTTAACCAAGCGCGCATGGGCTCATAATGTACAGGTAATGGTGGAAGGACCGGGACATGTGCCCCTTAACCAGGTGGCGGCCAACATGCAGGTGCAGCAGTCGATTTGTATGGGAGCACCGTTCTACGTATTAGGACCAATCGTAACGGATATTGCACCGGGTTATGACCACATCACCAGTGCCATCGGAGGTGCTGTAGCAGCCATGAACGGAGCAGCCTTCTTATGCTACGTAACGCCGGCAGAGCACCTTGCCCTTCCAAACGTAGAAGATGTAAAGCAGGGAATCATTGCTTCCAAAATTGCAGCTCATGCAGCAGATATTGCGAAGGGCATTCCGGGAGCAAGAGAAATGGACGATAAAATGGCAGATGCACGTCGCGTCCTGGACTGGGAAGCACAGTATGCCTGTGCCTTAGATCCGGAAACAGCACGGGCAATCCGTGACAGCCGCAAGCCTGAGGAAGACCACGAGGAAACCTGCAGTATGTGCGGTAAATTCTGCGCGGTACGCAGCATGAATAAAGCACTGTCCGGGGAATATATTGATATTCTGTAGGGCACTCGGTACATAAGATTTTTACTAAGCAAAGGTTTAGGACGTTAATTGAGTACCCCAAGGGGGTGACAAATACCTGTCACCCCCTACTCAATTTTATCCTCCAAAATCTCTTCCAAAAACTTCGCCGCATCAGCTACACAATCGTTACATTCCCGCAAAACTTTTCCGGTTTCGATTCCTTTTAGCTCTTTACAGATGACGGAACCATTCTGCTCTTTGAATTTCGTAATCAGCTTTTTTGCATCTCCAAAAGATGCTCTTTGATCTTTATTTAATAGACCAAGAATGACACCGGCACCGGTTATGGCGCCGCAGCTGGCTTCCATAGCTCCCATGCCCACTGCAAATGCAGCAGTAGCGTTTCGCATGGTTTCTTCATCCATACCGACTAAATCGCAATACGTACACGCTACGGCCTGCGCGCAATTATATCCGTTTTGTTTTTTTAAGACTGCTTCCTGCACTCGTGAATCCATTTTTATTTCTCCTTTATCTTACATACTCCCTGGGTCAGGGTTCCCATGGGGCAAAAGCTGCACCAGGTTCTCGGCTTATAGAATACCATAACAATAAGTCCAATCAGTGTAGAGGTTACCATCAGACTGTAAAGCCCAAAACTGTACTGCGCCACCCAGGAAGGAGCGCTTCCTGCTGAATAAGCCCAGCGAAAGGGGACTTTAAAGGTCCAGAACAGTTTTACGACCTGATGAAGACTTTTGGCGCCTGCCGCCACAAGGTAGGTCTGGTAAACCATGTTTCCGAACATGAGAAAGAAAAACGCCATGAATCCATAGCGGAATCCATTGCTACTCAGCCATTTGGGCGCAGGTTTGTTTCTTGATAATTTGCAATTTTTCCCAAGAACTCGGAATAACTGTCCTCTGCCGCACATATTGTTGCAAAACCATTTGTTGCCGCCTATTACAGCGACAATAACCGGAATCAAAAAGTCAATCATACCAAGCCATGCGAACAGGATATTAAAAAAACTTACGGAAAAATAGATAATCGCCCAAATCCACATATAGTCATACCATTTTTTATTTCTCATTCTGCTCTCCTTCCCAAATTTTGATACAGTCAGCCGGGCATGCCATGGCACACAAACCACAGCCTACACATATGGTTTTATCTACCACGGCAAAACAGCCGTTTTTAATATTTACGGCACCTTTCGGACAGGTGTAGACACATTCACCGCAGGCAACGCAGCGCTTTTGGTTTACATTTGCTTTTCTCATGATTTCTCCTCTGGTTATAAAATTACACAAAAACCCCTGTGCACTGTTGAGTATAACAATTCACAGGGGTTGTGTATGTGACTTAGGTCACATAAGCTCAAGTTTATCTCGGTCAAGGATGATAACCTTTCCCCGGGACAATTTTACAAGGCCTTCTTCTTCCATATATTTTAAAATTCGACTTACAACTTCTCTGGCAGTTCCGATAAGCTTTGCAATCTCCTCATGAGTGTAGGAAAGACTGTCGGTTCCTTCATGCAATAAAAATTCTGCCACTCGTTTGTCTGCACTAAAGAAAAGAATCTGTTGTAAAAACCACAACATGTCCGAGAATTTTTCCGTTGCACATTTATACAGGTATAGTTCCAGTTCCATATGTGCATTTAGAAGGGAAGACAATAGCGGATAGGGCACCTGAAGTACCTTCGTCTCCTTTACAGCTTCCACCATAATATCCGTAGCAATGGCGTCCATCAAACAGGAAGCCGTCATTAAGCATAGCTCTCCGGATTTCACACGAAAGAGGGTGATTTCCCGTCCCTCAGGGGATACAATGAAAGGACGAAGCTGTCCTTCCACCAAAAGCATGATGCCGTTGCATTCTCCCTGACCTCGGTGTACGATCTCGCCTTTTTGGTAGTGGCGAAAAACAGAACCGTCGGAGAGCCGCTTTTTTTCTTCGTCCGAAAGTTTTTCCCATAAGGGAAATTTCTCTGTCAACAGATTCCTTACATTTAGTTCCATAAATAATGCTCCTTGTATCTTTCTTATTAATATAACAGAAAAATCTAGGCTTTAAAAGTGGTGAAGCATTTTATAACCAATCTTGTTACAAATGGATATAGTAAATATGAACAAAGTATTGTATAATGTAAACGTATGATTGCAAAATTTGCACAAATGAGTTATACAGGAGGTTACAATGGCATATTGGGTTATTGTTGTAGATGATGATGCTGCCAACCTGCAGGTGGCGGGCAGTATTTTAAGTAAGGCTTCTATGCGTGTTACTGCGTTGAAATCCGGACAGAAGCTTTTAGAGTATGTTCAGGAGAAGGGAGAACCGGACCTGATTTTGTTGGATATTAACATGCCGGAGATGGATGGTTTTGAAACCATGCAGAAGTTACGGGCACAGGGGAATGACGAGGTACCTGTAATTTTTCTGACGGCGGATGAGAATGAACAGACAGAGATGAAAGGTCTTTCCTTAGGGGCAATGGATTTCATAAAGAAGCCCTTCGTGCCGGATGTTTTGACCCTTCGAGCGAGACACATTATTGAGTTGTCTCATCTGCAGAAAGATTTAGAGTTAGAAGTTGAGAAGAAGAGTAAGGAAAATGAGCTTTTATTCCTCCATGTGGTTCAGTGTCTGGCAGACGCCATTGATGCTAAGGATACATATACCAACGGTCATTCCGGCAGGGTGGCAAACTACGCGAAAGAAATTGCCAAACGTAGCGGTTTTAAGGGAACGGAGCTTGATAATATCTATATGATGGGACTTTTGCATGATGTTGGTAAAATCGGTATCCCGGATGCCATTATCAATAAGCCGGCGAAACTGACGGATGAAGAATTTGAGCAGATCAAGAATCATCCGGTTATGGGCGCACGCATTTTAAAGAATATCAAAGAAATGCCGAAGCTTTCCAACGGCGCAAGATGGCACCATGAGCGGTTTAGTGGCGGTGGTTACCCGGATGGGCTTACCGGAGAGGATATTCCGGAGGAGGCACGAATTATTGCGGTGGCAGACTCCTATGATGCCATGACCAGTCGTAGAAGTTATCGTGATCCGCTGCCGCAGGAGACGGTGCGAAGCGAGATTGAAAAAGGACTTGGCAGTCAGTTTGATCCAAAATACGGTAAAATCATGTTGGAAATGATTGATGAGGATGGGGAATACACCATGAGGGAGGTATAATGAAGAACTTTACTTTTAAGAACGAACTGTTTCAGGCATCGCACATGATGATACTGATTTGTTACAGTATTTTTAGTCTGATTCTTGTGGGAGAATCCCTGTTGCTTTCATGGGAAAAATGGGCGTTGATTCCAATTGTGGCGGCACTTATCGGAAGCTGGGTTTTGCACATGATGCAGATTTTATCGGAACGGGCGCGTATTTGGGTTTATTCCCTTCTGATGATGGTCACCGCCTTTTTCTATGGTATACACTTGACCAGTACCTATGATTTGGCGCTGGTTATTTCCGGTGTCATTATGATTTACACCATGACGGGAATACCTTCATTGATTACCCTGTGGCAGATTAGTTATTACATCACCATGGGCTATGACATAATCATTATGACCGGTAACGGGACCAAATTGGACAGCCTTTTTATAACCCGAACCCTGTTACATATTTCCATGATTTTTATGATTGGTTTTATTTCCAGAACCATTATCAAAAAATGGCAACAGGTATTGGTGGGTTCCTCTCAGGAAATTAAGCGATTAGAGGATGTGGCAACCAGAATGAACGATTTCCTTGCCAATATGTCTCATGAGATTCGAACACCGATTAACGCGGTTATAGGTTTAACCGGAGTCTGCATTCACAAAGAAACCAGTGAAGAGGTGAAAAAAGATCTTTTATCGGTAGAAAGCGCCGGTAAACGTGTAGCGGAGCAGATTAGTGATATTTTGGATTTCTCGGAAATTGATATGGGAAATCTGGCGGTAAATACGGAAGATTATATGCTGTCTTCTGTTTTGAATGACCTGGTAACCCAGGTACGTCCTGCCATAAGACCGGAGCTGGAGTTGATTATTGACGTAGATCCGGAACTTCCGGAGATTATGAACAGCGATGTAGGGAAATTGAAAAAGATACTCTGGCATCTGATTATGAACGGATTGAAGTACACCAAGGAGGGCGGTGTTTATGTTCGGCTTTCCAGTGTGAAAGAGACCTATGGTATCAACCTTTGTATGGAAGTTCGGGATACGGGTATCGGAATGAATGCCGAGGAACTGGAGAAGATTTGCGAGGGCTTTTATCAGGCCAATTCCGGACGGAGTCGTTCTACCAACGGTCTTGGACTGGGTATGGCCATTGTATCCGGTTTTGTAAAAGTGTTAGGCGGTTTTATGACCATTGAATCCAAACCGGATGCGGGAACGACGGTGCGGGTTAGCCTGCCGCAGCAGGTTATTGACGATTCGGTTTGTATGTCGGTAAATGACCGGGCGAAACTGGTGCTTGGCTCTTTCCTGAATTTTGGAAAATACGACTCTCCGCAGGTGCGTGAGTTTTATGATGCCATGCTGCGTGATATCGTATCCGGCCTGGGTGTGGAGATGCACAAGGTGGAATCTATGGGGAATTTGCAGAAACTGGTATCCAGTACCCGCATGACCCATTTATTTGTAGGTCCGGAAGAATATGAAGTGGGAAAAGACTATATTGAGTCCTTGACAAAGGATATGATTGTAGTGGTTGTTGCCAAGGATGATTTTGAGCCTGCAAAAAATTCCAGGGTCAAGATTCTCAGAAAACCATTCTATTGCTTCCCGGTTATCAGCATTTTGAATATGGATGTTAATTGGGATAAGGATGAGGAAGGACAACTGATGTGTCCGGGTGTACATGCCCTGGTAGTGGATGATGAACCTATGAACTTAACGGTAGCAAACGGAATCTTTAAACGGTACGGCATGCAGATTTCCACTGCGGCTAACGGTCCGGATGCAATTCACATGTGTAAAGATAATGAGTATGATATTGTATTTATGGATCATATGATGCCGGGTATGGACGGTGTGGAGGCTATGAAGAGAATTCGTACCGAGTGTCAGAGGGCAAGACGTGAGATGCCTATTGTAGCTCTTACTGCCAATGCTGTCAGCACTGCGAGAGAAATGTTTATCTCCGAAGGATTTGACGGTTTTGTAAGTAAACCGATTGACCTTACAGAATTAGAACGTGTTATGAGACGTGTTCTTCCGAAATCTAAGATTGAAATTGTGGCAACGGGAGAATCTACCCAGGAAATTGCGACGCAGCAGGAGAAGGGTATAGAATCCGACACCACAATAGAGGAAGATGTAATGGAGTTTTCGCCTCAGGAAGAGGAGGTTATGGAATTTTCTCCGGATGTGGACGTAGAAGAGCAACCCGCCGGAAATCCGGAGGATGAACTTTTATGGGATGGTCTGAAGGAATTAAAAATAGACTATGTTTCCGGCCTACATTACTGTAAGGAGGATACAGAACTTTTTAAGATGCTGTTACTTCAATTTGCAGACGAAGAAGTCACAAAAGAGCGGGATACGGATCGTTTTTTGGCAGAAGGAAAGCTTCCGGATTACGGAATTTTAGTACATGCTATAAAGAGTACCTCCAAGTTGATTGGTGCCATGGAACTTTCCGAGGAGGCAAGAGCCTTGGAGTTTGCGGCAAAAGATCAGGATGGGGATTTTGTAAAAGCAAATCACCGGAATCTGATTCTTCATTACCGGGATCTTGCAGCCAACATTCGACGCCTGTTAAACGCAGGGGAAGAAGAGGCGCAGGATGGAATGTCGTCCGATGATGATGTTTTTGAATTTGAACCGGAGGTAGAATAAGATGATCAGAAGATTTTATAATTATATTCTTGATGAAAATGAAAAAATCCGAAACCGGATGTTTACCCTGACTTCCGTCATCATATTGACCTGCTTTGTGTTGGCGATTATTCTGTCCCTGATTTTGCGCCGGTATGAGTATGTGCTGGGAGAAATTGTAACAGTGCTGATTTTGTCCGGTATTATCTACACCGGAAACAAGGCAGGCAAGCTTCCGTTGGCATCGGCGATTACCTGCTTGATTGTGGTTACAGTGGTTATGCCTTTTGCCTATTACGTATCCGGTGGAGCTACCGGAGGTATTATTACGGTTTATGTGTTGGTAACCTTGTATGTCTGTCTTTCCCTGGAGGGATGGATACGTCCGGTGGTGGTAGCAGCAGAGTTAATCTGTGGAGGAGTGTGTTTTTATATGGAATACACTCATCCCCAGTGGTTTCCGGAGCAGGATACCATCATCCGTTTCATAGCCATGTATCTGGTAACCATGCTGGTTAGTACATTTATTGTATTTCTGGTTAACTTCCAGATTGCTATGCTGAAAAAGGAAAATGAGCGTTCCCGGGAACAGCGAGATGAAATTGAGCGACTGAATGCGGCTCAAAATCGCTTTTTCTCCAGCATGAGTCATGAAATCCGTACTCCGATTAATACGATTATCGGTTTAAATGAAATGATTCTGCGTGAAAATGCTTCCGATGAGATTAACGAAAATGCAGCAAACATTCAGGCGGCCAGTAACCTGCTTTTACACATCATCAATGATATTTTGGATATGTCCAAGTTTGAGTCCGGTCAGATGCAGTTGACACAGTCTGCATATCATACCGGTGATATGCTTTCTGAAATCGTGGGCATGCTGTGGCTTCGGGCAAAAGAAAAGGACCTGGAATTTCACGTAAACGTGGCTCCGGATTTGCCGGAAATGTTGATTGGTGACGAGGTACGTATAAAGCAGATTCTGATTAATGTTTTAAACAATGCCATTAAATATACCAGTGAGGGTTCCGTTTCCCTGTCCATTCAGTGTGAAAAAAAATCAAACGGAAATGCAGATGTGATTTATTCTGTTGCCGATACAGGAATGGGAATCAAGAAAGAAAGTATTCCCTATCTGTTCACTGCATTTAAGCGTGTGGATGAGGATAAGAATAAATACATTGAAGGAACCGGCCTGGGACTTTCCATTGTTAAGCAGTTTGTTGACTTGATGGGTGGAAAAATCTCTGTTAACAGCGTATACACCAAGGGCTCCACTTTTAACATCGTGATTCCGCAACAGATTGCCAGCGACAGCAATATCGGTGAACTGGATATGGAACGTCGCCACAGTCTGAATCGCCATGAGAATTATCATCAGAGTTTTGAAGCTCCGGAGGCAAAAGTGCTGGTGGTAGACGATACTGCAGCCAATCTTTTGGTTGTAGGCAAGCTTTTGCGAGATACCAAGGTACAGGTTACCACCGCTTCCAGTGGTGAAGATGCATTAAAGGAGACCTTGAAGGAAGAATTCCATGTGATTTTTATGGATCATATGATGCCGGGTATGGATGGTATTGAGTGTTCTCATGCCATAAGAGAGCAGGCAGGAGGACGATGCAAGGATGCGAGGATTATTGCCTTAACTGCCAATGCTGGTGGTGAAAGTGCAGCCTTATATGAAAAAGAGGGATTTGACGGTTATCTTACCAAGCCCATTACCGGTGAGGCGTTGGAAAACGAGCTTCGCCATCAGTTGCCTAGGGAATTGGTGGTAATGACGGGGTCAGACGAAGAATTTCTGGAGGAAAGTCTTTCATGGAGCAGTGAACATACCAAGAAAGCCATTGTCACCGTTACCACGGAAAGCGTGGCGGATATTCCAAAAGATATTTGTGAGCGATATGGTATCGCTGTTTTGCCCCATATGGTTAAAACAGATGGAGGATTATTCCGGGACGGTTTAGAAATCGACCAGAGTGGATTATTGCTCTATATGGAAAATTCCGATGTAAGAGTAGAAACAGTTGCACCGGAAGTGGAAGAACACGAGGTTTTCTTTGCTGAGCAATTGGGGCGCGCCAATAATGTTATTCATTTAGCCATTTCTTCCGGCGTGGCTCATAGCGGATGTCCGGCAGCCATGAAGGCGGCGCTTGCTTTTGATAATGTTTACATAGTAGACAGCGGGCACCTTTCCAGCGGCCAGGGATTAATGACAATCCTAGCGGCAGACATGGCAGAAAGCGGCAGAAGCGTAGAAGAAATTCTTGCCACCATGGAAGAATTAAAGGATAAGGTACATACAAGCTTTATTGTGGACAACCTGGATTATCTGGCGAGGGCAGGGCAGCTTAACAGTCGCATTGCCGGAGCAACCAAGTCCCTAATGATGCATCCTGTTTTAACCCTTCGTAAGGGAAAAATGGGAATTGGCAAAGTATTCTTCGGAAACCGTATGAGTGCCTGGGAGCATTACATTGACTCCATTTTAAAGAATGCGGATAAAATAGATCGCAGTATTTTGTTCGTAACCTATGCAGGAATTCCGCAAAGCGAACTTGAGTGGATTCGAAAGGAAATAACCAAGCGAGCAGACTTTACAAAAATCTATTTCCAGAAAGCTTCTCCGGCCGTTGCAGCAAACTGTGGCCCGGGATCTTTCGGATTGCTGTATGTAGAAAAATGATGGTGAGCGGTAGGCGCCGCAATTTAATATGCGAGAACGCTTGCGCTCAACGTTCGGCGTAACGGTACATAAGAGAAAAGGGAATCATGATCAGATTGGTTAGCACCATCTGCCCATTATTGGCTGTTACAACACGATATACCATAGTCTTGGCGGTGATTGCGTTATTGCTGTCGTTTTTGGGATATCGAAAACAGAATTGTGGAATATCGATAGCGGGTTTGATTTGTAGTTCGCTGGGATTGCTCATGGGAATATTGGTTTGCGTAATATGGTGATATTTCGTATTCTTCTGTACGAAACGAACGCAGCCGATATACTGTGGGTGTGGGACTTTACAAGACGTCGGTACTAGAAAGGAAAGCCCCCGCCGGGAATTGTTTTAAAACAAATTTCCGGCGGGGCCTTTGCTTTCCTATGTACCGCTACGTCTTGTATGGAGTGCGAACGCTCCCACAACACAGTATAGCGGCGGTGTTCATATCTTATAGAAGATTAAGAAATCTTTGATTCCTGCGAATTTTTTTCCACTGATTCAATCGAGGCTTCTTCTTTCTTCATATTTTTCACTGCCGTAGACAGCATCAACTTAATACGATTCAACTGATTTACCTCAGAAGCACCCGGATCGTAGTCAATGGCTACAATATTTGCCTTTGGATGCATGGATCTCAGTCGTTTGATAACTCCTTTTCCTACGATATGATTTGGCAGACAGCCAAAAGGCTGAGCACAAATGATGTTCGGGGTGCCGGAGTGAATCAGCTCTAACATTTCTCCGGTTAAGAACCAGCCTTCACCGGTCTGGTTACCAAGGGAGACAATGCCTTGTGCGTAGTTACCCAGGTCTTCAATTCGGGCAGGAGGAGTGAAGTGTTTACTTTCCTCAAAAGCCTTGCGGGCATCTTTACGAAGCCACTCTAAGAACTGGATACCCATATTTCCCACACGTTCATTACGGGAAGGAACTCCCAAGTGTTTTACCTTAAACTGGTTATTGTAAAATGCATAAAGTAAGAAGTCCGTAAGATCCGGTACAACGGCCTCGGCACCTTCCGCTTCCAGTAAATCCACCACGTAGTTGTTGGCAAGAGGGGAGAACTTAACAAGAATTTCTCCAACTACACCTACCCGCGGTTTCTTTACATCACGTAACGGCAAAATATCAAAATCGTGGATAATCTGACGACACATCTTTTTAAACTTATGGTGAGTCGGCATGTTCTTGGAAGTGATGAAAGCAATAACATCCTGTTTCCAGGACTCATGCAGTGCGTTGGCGGAACCCGGCACCTTTTCGTAAGGGCGTACCCGATACAGACAACGCATGAAGATGTCTCCGAAAATCATGGCATATAAGCCTCTCTTAACTAAGGCGGGAGTAAGCTTAAAGCCCGGATTTTTCTCCAAACCGCTTAAGTTAAGGGAAATAACAGGGATTTCCGGATGCCCGGCACGTTCCAGTGCCCGTCGGATAAATCCAATATAGTTACTTGCACGACAGCCGCCTCCGGTTTGGGAGATAATGACAGCCGTCTTTTTTAAGTCAAATCGACCGGAGTTGATGGCGTCCATAATCTGGCCTACAACAATCAGAGAAGGGAAGCAGGCGTCATTATTTACGTATTTCAGACCCATGTCAATGGCAGTACGGTTATCGTTTCCAAGTACATGGAAATTGTAGCCTGCCGCGTCAAATGCCGGCCCGATGAGGTCAAAGTGAATCGGTGACATCTGCGGACACAGGATGGTGTATTCATGCTTCATCTTTTTGGTAAAGATTACACGTTTATGGTTGGATGGCAGAATCCGTCTGGTTTGTGGGTGCTTTTTCTTTACTCGCAGTGCGGATAAAAGTGAGCGCACACGGATACGGGCGGCACCAAGGTTGTTGACCTCATCAATTTTTAAACAGGTGTAAATCTTGCCGGAGCGGGTTAAAATATCGCTGACCGCATCGGTGGTTACCGCGTCCAGACCGCAGCCGAAGGAGTTTAGCTGGATTAAATCCAGATCCTCTCTGGTTTTGGCGTAGTTGGCGGCAGCATAGAGGCGGGAGTGGTACATCCACTGATCCATAACGATTAAGGGGCGTTCCACCTGTCCTAAATGGGAAACGGAATCCTCCGTTAAAACCGCAATTCCATAGGAGTTAATCAGCTCCGGAATGCCGTGGTTGATTTCCGGGTCAATATGGTAAGGACGTCCGGCAAGAATAATGCCGTGATGTCCCGTTTCCTTCATGTAGCGAAGAGTTTCCTCACCTTTTTTCTCAATATCTCTGTGAACTGCCTGCAGTTCCATCCAGCCGGCATGAGCTGCCGCCTCAATTTCTGCAGAGGGAATGTTAAATTCTTTTGTAAATTCCACTACCAAACGATCCGTCAGAATCTTTTCCGTGGTAAAAGCGAAAAACGGATTCAGAAAACGGATATCCCCACGGGTAATCTCATCCACGTTATTCTTAATATTTTCAGCATAAGAGGTAACGATAGGGCAGTTGTAGTGGTTGTTGGAATCTTCAAATTCGTTCCGTTCGTAAGGAATACAGGGGTAGAAAATGAAGTCCGGTTTTTCTTTTATCAGCCATCCGATATGTCCGTGAGTCAGTTTGGCCGGATAGCACTCAGACTCACTGGGGATGGATTCAATACCCATTTCGTACACCTTACGGGAGGATTTGGGGCTTAAAAGCACCGAAAATCCCAGTTTTGTAAAGAAGGTGTGCCAGAAGGGGTAGTTCTCATACATATTTAAAACCCTTGGAATACCTACAGTTCCACGGGAAGCTTTTTCCTTAGGAAGAGATTCATAGCCGAAAAGACGGTTATATTTGTATTCAAAGAGGTTCGGAACATTATCTTTGTTCTTTTCTTTTCCAAGACCACGTTCGCAACGGTTACCGCTGATAAAACGTCTGCCACCTCCAAAATTGTTAATGGTAAGCAGACAGTGGTTGGTACAACCCTGGCAACGGGTCAAGGTTGTTTCATATTGGAGGGCGTCGATGCCTTCCATGGTAATGGTGGTGGTTTCATAACCTTCCTCGTGACGCTCTCTGGCCACCAAGGCAGCACCGAAGGCACCCATAATGCCGGCAATATCCGGACGAACCACCTGTCGTTTACTAATGGTTTCAAAACTGCGGAGTACCGCATCATTATAAAAGGTTCCGCCCTGAACCACCACATTTTTACCCAGCTCCGCAGGGTCCGTCAGCTTGATAACCTTGAACAGGGCATTTTTAATAACGGAATAGGCAAGACCGGCGGAAATATCCGCAACGGATGCGCCTTCCTTCTGGGCCTGTTTTACCTTGGAATTCATAAAAACAGTACAGCGTGTTCCAAGGTCAATAGGATGCTCAGCAAAAAGCGCTTCCTTTGCAAAGTCCTTCACGCTGTAATTTAAGCTTTTGGCGAAGGTTTCAATAAAGGAACCGCATCCGGAAGAGCAGGCTTCGTTTAACTGTACACTGTCTACAGTCTGATTTTTGATTTTGATGCATTTCATGTCCTGACCACCGATATCCAAGATGCAGTCAACATCCGGATTAAAGAAGGAAGCGGCATAATAATGGGAAACCGTTTCCACTTCTCCTTCGTCTAACATGAGTCCCGCTTTTAAAAGCGCCTCACCGTAGCCGGTGGAGCAGGAGTGAACGATCTTTGCATCCGCAGGCATGAGAGAATAAAGCTCTTTCATGGAACGGATGGCGGTCATTAAAGGACTGCCCTCATTACTGCTGTAAAAAGAGTACAACAACGAACCGTCTTCACCTACCAAAGCAATTTTGGTTGTGGTGGAGCCGGAGTCAATTCCCAAATAGCAGTTTCCGTGATAGTCCTGTAAGTTTCCTTTTTGAACGGTTGCCTTCTTATGTCGTTCTGAAAATTCCCGGTAGGATTTCTCGGAGTCAAAAAGCGGCTCAAGACGGGCAACCTCGAATTCCATATGTATATCGGAATCCAATTTGCGTACAATATCTGTAAGCGGCATGGTAACCTCATCTTTGTAATTTAATGCAGAGCCAATGGCAGCGAACAAATGAGAGTTGTCCGGATCAATGATGTGCTCGTCGTCTAACTTCAAGGTGCGGATAAAGGCTTCCTTTAATTCCGGCAAGAAGTGAAGAGGACCACCTAAAAAGGCAACGTGGCCACGAATCGGCTTACCACAGGCAAGACCGCTGATGGTCTGGTTCACCACTGCCTGCAAAATGGAGGCTGACAAATCCGCCTTGCTGGCGCCTTCGTTAATTAAAGGCTGAATATCAGTTTTTGCAAACACACCACAGCGCGCTGCAATAGGATAAATCTCTTTGTAATCTTTGGCGTAAGTGTTTAAACCGGTGGCATCGGTTTGTAAAAGAGAAGCCATCTGGTCAATAAAGGAGCCAGTACCACCGGCACAAATGCCGTTCATACGCTGCTCCACATTACCGCCTTCAAAATATATAATCTTGGCGTCTTCACCGCCAAGTTCAATAGCAACATCCGTTTTCGGGGCATAAGAAGTCAGGGCACTTGCCACAGCGATTACTTCCTGCACAAAGGGGATACCCAAATGCTTTGCAAGGGTAAGACCGCCGGAACCGGTAATAATAGGAGCAATCTCCACATCGCCGGTTAATGTATGGGCTTCCTTTACAAGCTCCTGCAGTGTTTCGCGGATATTTGCAAAGTGTCTTTTATAGTTGGAGAAGATAAGCTCTCCTTTGGGATTCAAAATGGCAATTTTCACGGTTGTGGAACCTATATCAATTCCAAGCTTGTATAAATCTTCATTTCTCATGTTTCTCACCATAATCTTCTTATTATAATATATGCACATCATCAGCGTGCACAATCTACATTATACGACAGTATCAGACAAAAGACAACATCTTTATTTTGAGGGTTTGACAAAGTAACAGACAGAACCTATAATAAACTATTAGGAGGATGCATCATGAAGTTAATAAACAGGCTGGAACGAGCCCTGGGGAAGTTCGCAATTCCCCATTTGATTACTTATATAATTGCGGCTTATGCTATCGGGTTTGTGCTGGAACTGATTGGTGGTAATTTTCTTTACTATCTGACACTGGAGCCGTATTACATTTTGAAAGGACAGATTTGGAGGCTCGTAAGCTGGATCTTTATTCCGGATACCAGTGGCATCTGGGCACTGATTATGATGATTTTCTATTATCAGATCGGAACAGAATTGGAACACTACTGGGGAACCTTCCGGTTTAATCTGTATATCTGGGGAGGCATTTTTTTCACAGACATTGCAGCATTGATTTTGTATGCTGTAACCTACCAGATTTACAAGACACCATATCCGGTAAGTTTTATGTTCGGAACCAGTTACATCAACCTGTCCATGTTTCTGGCATTTGCCACCTGCTTCCCGGAAGAGAAGGTTATGCTTTACTTTGTAATTCCGGTGAAGATGAAATGGTTGGCAGTGGTATACGCAGCGATTTCTCTGTACACCGCAATTGTTGGCGGTTGGATTGTGAGAACGGCTATTATAGCGTCATTGCTTAACTTTATTATCTTTTATCTGTTGACGCGTAATACCAAGCAGTACTCGCCGAGAGAGATACACAGGAAGCAGAAATTTAAGCGACAGGTGCATCAGAGTGAAGAAAGAACCAAGCACAAATGCGCTGTATGCGGAAGAACCGAAGAGGACGGTCCGGACTTACAGTTTCGTTATTGTTCCAAGTGTGATGGCAATCACGAATATTGTCAGGATCATCTGTTCACCCATCAGCATATTAAATTACATTAGGAGGCAATATGAATTTATTATCAGGATTAGAGAAATTTGGATTGTCGGCAGACGGCACAATGAATCTTTTTGAAGATGAGAAGACCAAGGCGAAACCGGCCGGAGACGGTGAGGGCGCATCACAGGCTGCGGCAGAACCTACAGAAGCGGATTTCCTTTTGGACAAGCATGTGCGTTGCCAGATTTGTGAGAAGACATTTGCTATCAAAGCCGTAAAGAACGGTCGTGTGAAACGTTTAGAGCCGGATAAGGATTTACGTCCGAGACATCAGTATATTGATACTCTGAAATATTCCGTTATTTCGTGTCCGCATTGCGGATATACTGCTTTAAGCAGAAGTGTAGGTGATTTGACCAGTGTGCAGCGTAAGCTGATTCAGGAGAATATCTGTGCCAAGTTCAAGCCGGCGCCGGTGGAGGAAATGGAGAATTACAGTTACGATTATGCATTGGAGCATTTTAAACTGGCATTATTCAACAGCGTAGCCAAGAAGGGTAAGGCCAGCGAGAAGGCATATATCTGCTTATGTATTTCCTGGTTACTTCGTGGCAAGGCAGAAGAGATGGAAGCAGATAAAGAGCACAATGACGATGCAGGCATTGCAGCTGTAAGACAGGAAGAGAAAGCGTACTACGATCAGGCTTACGAAGGATTCATGAAGGCTGTTTCTTCCGAGCAGTTCCCAATGGTAGGTATGGATCAGAGTACTGTAGATTTCCTGTTGGCATCCATGAGCTATCAGATGGGTAAACTGGATGTGGCAAGTAAGTTAATCGGAAGCATTATTACTTCTCCGGCAGCGAACAGCCGTATGAAAGATAAGGCTCGTGACCTGAAAGAAGAGATTATTAATGCCATTAAGACAGGAAAGAAATAGTTTCTTATAAAAATTGAAAAATCTTGCGAAAGAGTGTTGACAAAGAATAAAGGTGGTGGTATCTTTTATTCATAGATGTTAGCACTCTTTTTATATGAGTGCTAACAAGAAGGAAAGGACGGTGACAACATGGAGAATAAGAGTACGATGCCACCTTTGGATGACCGGAAACGTAGGATTTTGACCTTAATTATTCGTAGCTATTTAGAGACCGGCGAGCCGGTGGGATCACGAACGATTTCCAAATTATTGGACACTGCCTTAAGTTCCGCTACCATCCGTAATGAAATGTCGGATTTAGAGGATATGGGATATATTTTACAGCCCCATACTTCTGCGGGAAGAATTCCTTCTGACTTGGGCTATCGCTTCTATGTTAACGAATTGATGGATGAACATGAGCGAAGCGTACAGAAGATGGAAGAACTGGTCATTGAGAAGACGGAGAAGATGGAGAAGGTGTTAAAGAGTGTGGTGAAAGCCTTAGCAGTGAACACCAATTACGCAACTTTAATTACTTCCCCCAATACCAGCCGCAATAAGGTGAAGTTTTTACAACTTTCCCAGGTGGATGAACAACAGCTTTTAGCGGTTATTGTAATGGAAGGAAACATTGTAAAGAATAAGATGATTCCTATTCATGAAACAATTGATAATGAGACGGTTTTGAAGCTGAATATTCTGCTTAATACCACCTTGAACGGATTGACCAGAGAAGAGATTAATCTTGGTGTGATTTCCAAGATGAAGGAACAGTCTGGAGCCTACTCCCAGATTGTGAATGAGGTATTGGATGCAGTGGCGGAAGCCTTTGCGGAAGATGAGGAACTGCAGGTTTATACCAGCGGTGCTACCAACCTTATTAAATATCCGGAGTTGGCAGGATCCGAGAAGGCGGGAGCACTTTTATCCGCTTTTGAGGACAAGGAAGAATTAATTGAGTTTTTATCCGAAACCAGAGAAGATCAGAAGGAGAATGGCATTCAGGTTTATATCGGTAATGAATCTCCGATTCAGACTATGCAGGATTGTAGCGTAGTGACCGCCACCTATGATCTTGGTAACGGTCTTTCCGGTCACATTGGAATTGTGGGACCGAAACGAATGGATTACGAGAATGTTATGGACAGTTTGAAGAATATTAAGGAACAGCTGGACATTACATTTAAGAATAAAAGCCCGGGAGAACCGGGTTAGGAATGGAAGGGAGAATAGTAAGTGGCAGCCGTAAAGAGAAACAAAGAAAACCTCAACGTGGATACAGAGGCGAAGAAAGAACAGGAGACCACCACAGAAGAGACATGTGATAACGAAGCGTGCAATCAGGAGGCTTGCGAAGCAGCTGAAGCATCTGAGACAACTGAGACTGCGGAGGAAGCTTGCAAGGAAGAATCCAAGGGTAAGAAAGAGAAGAAAGACAAGAAGGATGAGAAGATTGCAGAGCTTACCGATAAAGTAACCCGTCAGATGGCGGAGTTTGATAACTTCCGTAAGCGTACCGAGAAGGAGAAGAGTCAGATGTTTGATATGGGCGCTAAGTCCATAGTAGAGAAGATTCTTCCGGTGGTAGACAATTTTGAACGCGGTTTATCTTCCGTTCCGGATGAATTGAAGGATAATCCTTTTGTAGACGGAATGGATAAGATATACAAACAAATGCTTGCTTCTTTAGAGGAAGCGGGAGTAACAGCCATAGAGGCTGTGGAGAAGGAATTCGATCCGAATCTTCACAATGCGGTAATGCATGTGGATGATGAGAACTATGGAGAGAACGTAGTTGTGGAGGAATTCCAGAAAGGCTATATGTATCACGATACTGTGGTTAGACACAGCATGGTAAAGGTAGCAAACTAAGTAACAAAAGCAACAAAACAATAGATGTGTAGAAAGAATCAGGAGGAACCAATCATGGGAAAAATTATTGGAATCGATTTAGGAACAACCAATAGCTGTGTAGCAGTTATGGAAGGTGGTAAACCGGTAGTTATCGCCAATACAGAGGGAGCAAGAACAACTCCTTCCATCGTAGCATTTACAAAGACAGGTGAGCGTTTAGTAGGTGAGCCGGCAAAACGTCAGGCAGTTACCAATGCTGAGAAGACTATTTCTTCTATCAAGAGAGAAATGGGTACAGATTTCAAGGCAGCTATTGATGATAAGAAATATTCTCCACAGGAGATTTCCGCAATGATCCTTCAGAAATTAAAAGCAGATGCAGAAGGATACTTGGGAGAGAAAGTTACCGAAGCAGTTATTACCGTACCGGCATACTTCAACGATGCACAGCGTCAGGCAACCAAGGACGCAGGTAAGATTGCAGGTCTTGATGTAAAACGTATTATCAACGAGCCAACAGCAGCAGCATTGGCTTACGGACTTGATAATGAGCATGAGCAGAAGATTATGGTATACGATTTAGGTGGTGGTACCTTCGATGTTTCCATTATTGAAATCGGTGATGGCGTTATCGAAGTATTATCTACTTCCGGAGATAACCGTCTTGGTGGTGACGACTTTGATAAGAAGATTGTTGACTGGATGCTGGAAGAATTCAAGAAGGCGGAAGGTGTTGACCTTTCCACCGATAAGATGGCACTTCAGAGATTGAAAGAAGCAGCAGAGAAGGCTAAGAAGGAATTATCTTCCGCAACCACAACTAACATTAACCTTCCGTTCATTACTGCAACCAACGAAGGACCGAAACATTTTGACATGAACCTCACCAGAGCGAAATTTGATGAGTTAACACATGATTTAGTAGAAAGAACTGCAACACCGGTTACCAATGCACTTCGTGATGCAGGATTAAATGCTTCTGACTTAGGTCAGGTATTATTGGTAGGTGGTTCTACCAGAATCCCGGCTGTACAGGATAAGGTAAAAGCATTAACCGGTAAAGAGCCAAGCAAATCCTTAAATCCGGATGAGTGTGTTGCACTTGGTGCTTCCATTCAGGGTGGTAAGTTAGCAGGAGATGCCGGTGCAGGCGAAATCTTATTGTTAGACGTTACACCATTGTCCCTGTCTATTGAAACCATGGGTGGTGTTGCAACCAGATTAATTGAAAGAAATACAACTATCCCGACTAAGAAGAGCCAGATCTTCTCTACAGCAGCAGATAACCAGACTGCAGTAGACATCAATGTAGTACAGGGTGAAAGACAGTTTGCAAGAGATAACAAGTCCTTAGGACAGTTCCGTTTAGACGGAATCCCACCAGCACGTCGTGGTGTTCCGCAGATTGAGGTTACCTTCGATATCGATGCCAACGGTATTGTAAATGTATCCGCTAAGGATCTTGGAACCGGAAAAGAGCAGCACATTACCATTACCGCAGGTTCCAACATGTCTGATGAAGATATCGATAAGGCAGTAAAAGAAGCAGCTGAATTCGAAGCACAGGATAAGAAGAGAAAAGAAGCAATCGATACCAGAAACGATGCAGATTCCTTCGTATTCCAGACAGAGAAAGCATTAGAAGAAGTTGGTGCTTCCTTAGACGGAGCAGACAAGAGTGCAGTAGAAGCTGACTTAAAGGCATTAAAGGATATGGTTGAGGCACATCCAAACGCAGAAGAAATGACCGAAGAGCAGGTTGGCGAAATGAAGGCTGCCAAAGAGAAATTAATGGCAAGCGCTCAGAAGGTATTTGAGAAGATGTATGCAAATGCTCAGGCAGCACAGGGTGCAGCCGGTGCAGGTCCTGACATGGGAGCAGGCCCGGATATGGGAGCTTCCCAGAGCCAGCCACAGGATGATGTAGTGGATGCAGATTACAAAGAGGTATAATTGTAGATCATGGCAGAACAGAAAAGAGATTACTATGAGGTCTTAGGTGTATCTAAGACCTCATCGGACGATGAAATTAAAAAAGCATATCGTAAGCTGGCCAAGAAATATCATCCGGATATGAATCCGGGAGACAAGGAAGCGGAAATGAAATTCAAGGAAGCTTCCGAGGCCTATGCTGTTCTTTCCGATGCCGAGAAGAGAAGACAGTATGATCAGTTTGGTCATGCGGCATTTGAAGGCGGCGCCGGTGGCGGCGGAGGTTTTGATTTTTCAGGCATGGATTTTGGCGATATTTTCGGCGATATCTTTGGAGATATTTTCGGCGGCGGACGTCGCGGTGGTGCATCCAATGGACCACGTCGCGGTGCCAATTTACGTGCAGCCATCCGTATTACTTTTGAAGAGGCGGTATTTGGTTGCGAGAAAGAGATTGAGATTACTTTGAAGGAAGAATGCCCAACCTGTCACGGTTCTGGTGCGAAACCGGGTACTACTCCGGTAAGTTGTACCAAGTGTGGCGGCAAAGGTAAGATTATTTACACATCCCAGTCTTTATTCGGAACCATGCAGAATGTCCAGACCTGTCCGGAATGTAACGGTACCGGAAAGATGGTCAAGGAAAAATGTTCCGACTGTCGTGGAACCGGCTATGTTTCTGTAAAGAAGCGTATTCAGGTTTCTGTTCCTGCGGGAATTGACGACGGACAGTCTATCCGCATTCGTGACAAGGGAGAACCGGGTACCAACGGAGGACCGAGAGGAGATCTTTTGGTAGAGGTAGTGGTTTCCAGACATCCGATTTTTACCAGAAGAGATATGGATCTTTTCTCAACCGTTTCCATGAGCTTTGCTCAGGCTGCATTAGGCGGAGAATTGCGTATTCATACCATAGACGGAGATGTTTTATATGACATCAAACCTGGAACCCAGACGGATACCAGAATTCGTTTAAAGGGCAAGGGCGTTCCGTCCCTTCGTAATAAGGACTACCGTGGTGACCACTATGTTACTTTAGTAGTGGACGTTCCAACCACCTTGAATGCAGAGGCCAAGGAAGCACTTCGTGCCTTTGATGCGGTGGCAGGAAATACATTAAAAGCATCTTCGGAAGGTACAGATCCGAAGGAAGAAAAAGATAATAAAAAGAAAAAGAAGAAGTTCTTCTAAATTTGGAGCCATCGCAGTTGCGGTGGCTCTTGCTTTATATATTAGTAGCCGGCGCCATGCTTTTCGCAGGGACGCTTGCGCTTCGCCCTCGCACGTAGCGGTACATAAGGAAGCCCTCAGGTTGACACCTGAACACCTTCCTAAGTACCAACGGCTCGCGAGACCCCGCATCAAAAGCATGCCGCCGGCCCTTACTACATAACGCAAGAACTTAAAGATATTCGCAGGGACGCTTGCGCTTCGCCCTCATGGGTCGCAGCTGGGGCAAGTCGGCGGAAAGTGTGAAAAGGGTGGAGTCGGCGGCGATTTAGCTTTGAAATGCATGGGGATGCCTAAGTCGTGTCGGCGGAAAGTGTGAAAAGAGTGCCATTGGCGACGTTTTTTTTCGAAAAATCGCCGTGGAATGTGATGGAAAAATGAAAACCGCCGACGTAGCTTTGAGACACTCGCCATGTGGAACAGGATAGACACAATTCTCGACGAGTTTTGCGATTTTTCTCGCCGCAAGGTGAGCGTAGAACACACATTCCGCCGAGGCACCGAAAGAAAATCGGCGTGGGACACAGTTTTGACAGCAATTTTGGCGAATCAATAGTGAATCAATAGTGAATCCAGAGTCGCTCCTGCATGACAGTATAGTTGTTGACATTGAGAGCGGTTGTTTATATAATGAGTTTATGGACATATTATTAACATAGCATGAAATGGAGGGTATTATGAGACGGTTGAGAGGATTTTTGCTAGTGGGGATTTGCATTCTGGCAGTGCTTTTGTCGGGATGTGCCAGTAAGAAAGAAAAGGAAGCTGCGAAAACGGAATTTCTTCAATGGATGTTTACGTCCAACCTGGATGGGCGGTATGAAAAGGTGCAGGCCCATGAAGACGCAAGTACGGCTATGGATAAAATTGAAGAAGAGTATTACAAGGACATTAAGGGAAAAATCACGCAGCATGTGTATGAAGTGATTGCGAAAAAGCGTATGCCTTACAAATTTGATGAAATGACACTGGGGCATGATGTAGAGATTACGGATATAAAATTCAGTGGTGACAATTTCAGCGCCGGTTTGTGGTTTCATACAACGGAGGATAAAAGTGCGTTAACGTCGTATATAATGTATGGTGTGCTGGAAACCAAGGAGGAAGACTCTGTTCTGAAAATCAGTGGTTTTAAAATTAATGATGAGGCGGATTTCTGGAAGCGGTTTTCTGAGGGACTGGAAAAGGCAAAGTAAAAATATGTAACATTTGTGAAATGATTTCCTTGCAATTGCATACTAGATGTTGTATACTAGATTTGAGTTGAGACACAAGAAGTACAAGGATGTACAAAGGGCACCAGATTTGTAGTTAGTACGAAAGTAGTAGGTGAGTACATGGACCAGCCAGTTTATACGGCGGAGAAAGAGCAGGAAGTTCTTAACCAGTGGTTGTTTCAGGATACAGTTGAATTTGAGAAAGAGAAAGAAGAACTGAAACAGGAACGCCGCGAGATTGAGAGCATGAGACGTAAGCTAGAATGGGACATGGAGGATTTTCAGAGAAAGGTTGCTATTGAAGAACAGAAGTTAGAACGTGAAAAGCAGCTTTTCGAAATGAAATGGAGACTTCTTGAAAAAGAAGCAGCCAATCTTGCAAAAGAACGGGATGAGTTCAATTATAAGATGCGGGAGTTTGAGGCATCCATTTTGCAACAGCCGCCTGTCCGGGATATGGAATGCGGTCTTTTGTTCCGTGGTGTAACCAATGAACTTTCACTTAAGAAGCGGTATAAGGATCTGATGAAGATCTATCATCCGGATAATATTGCCGGAGATACCGGAATTGTGCAGGAAATCAGCAAACAGTACGAAGAGATGCAGACACAGTTTCGTGCTCGTTATTAGTGCGCACAGAAATTAACTTGACGATATAGAGACATACCTAAGAAGGAAACGTCTAAGCCAGTTGGCTTAGGCGTTTTTTTTCGCAGACGTCCGGCAAAAAGCACAAGAAGCGTGATGAAAGTTTGTACAAAAACACGTGAGCAAAAATCGCTTCCAATGCAATTAAACATATAGAAATGAATGGTACTGAACGAATAGCATGAAGTCGGAGGAAGAAAAGATGCGAAAAACGAAACGATTTGTGGGAGTGTTGCTGAGTTTTATGTTGATCCTGGCAGGATTTCCGCAGATGAAAGCAAAGGCTGCGGAGCCACAAAGTGTAGAATATCTGGACGAGGCAGGTGTGCGTCAGACTTGTACTGCGGCGTATGCAGTAGATGCTGTCGCTAACGAATGGGGTATTAGCGAGACAACAACCTGGCTTTTTGTAAGCAGATCAATGGTTATCGAAGATATACGTCCTAGTGTGAAGGGAACCGTCAATCTGATTCTTTATGATGGGGCGGAATTAGTGGTACGAAAGGGTATTACAGTGTCTGTCGGCAATGCACTTAATATCTTTTGCCAGAGTGCGGGAACCGGACAACTTTTGGCAGGGGGGCATTATGAAGGGGGGACTTTGCAAATCGATTGTGAGAATGGTTTTGCCGGAATCGGAGGTTCGTATAGGACATCCACGGGAAATATTGCCATTAATGGCGGAGTGATCACCGCTGCGGGTGGAAGCATGGGAGCCGGAATTGGTGGCGGATTGGAAGAAGCAGGTGGAAATATCACCATTAACGGGGGAACAGTCAACGCTATCAGTAAGGAATTCGGAGCCGGAATCGGAGGCGGTCAAAAAGGAGCGGGAGGTACTATAACCATCAAAGGTGGAAGGGTTAGCGCTACCGGAAAATCCTTGGGAGCCGGAATCGGAGGTGGCGATCAAGGTGAGGGAGGAACCATTACTATAACCAAGGGAGAAGTTACAGCTACCGGTGGAGAGTATGGAGCCGGAATCGGAGGCGGTTCCTTGAAAGCCGGAGGAACGATAAATATTGATGGGGGAACGATCACTGCCAATGGAGGAACAAGCAGTGCGGGAATCGGCGGTGGCTCCATTGGAGCAGGTGGGAATATAACAATTACCGGAGGAGAGGTTACCGCTACTGGAACAACATACGGAGCCGGGATCGGGGGCGGACATGAAGGAGAAGGAGGAAATATCACCATCAGTGGAGGAAACGTTACAGCCCAAGGTGGTGATGGTACCGGAATTGGTGATGGAGGAGCCGGAATTGGTGGCGGATACAATAAAGCCGGCGGCACCATCACTATCAGTGAAGGAACAGTTACCGCCACCGGAGGAGGCGGCGCAGCCGGAATCGGAGGCGGAGCCAACGGAACCGGAGGAAACATAACGATTAACGGAGGAACGGTTTCTGCGACGGGTGGTGATGATCAAAACAGAGCCTATAGCGGAGCTGGAATCGGTGGCGGAGATTCCGGTGCTGGTGAAACCATCAACATTAGCGGTGGAGAGGTTACCGCCACCGGAGGGCTTTGGGGAGCCGGAATTGGAGGCGGATGCGAAGGCAGCGGAGGAAATGTTACCATCACCGGAGGAAACGTCATAGCCACCGGAGGCAGGGTTGCTATGGGAATCGGCGCCGGAGATGGCGGAAATTCACAGGGTACCCTTACGGTTGCGCCTTCGTCCAGGGTGTTTGCAGATATAAATCCGATTGTTGGCATGCCCTCAAACCTGGAGAAATCAGCAAATGGTGATAATAAGATTGATGAAATTAATCTTTGCCAATACATGAAGGTAGTGAATGCATATAAATATCTGGATTGGGATGAGACCGATAAAAAAACAGTTGAAAAGATGATTTCCTTTAGCAGTTGTTCCAACGTGGCTGCAGGGGAAAGTGCATGGAACAATGGATGGTATGTGGTAAAGGAAGACGTGGTAATTGACCATAGAGTTACCGTTACCGGTATGGTTCACCTGCTGCTTTGCGACGGGGCAACCTTAATAGCGAAAAAGGGAATAACCGTTGCGGATAGAAATTCGCTTACGATTTACGGGCAGAGTGAAGGAGATGGTCTACTGTGTGCCGGAATATATAGTGAGTCCGGGCAGCTGATGCCAGTCTGCGATTCATATAATGCCGGAATCGGTGGAGGAAATGGAGAAAACGGGGGAAACATAACCGTCCATGGCGGAGAGGTCTATGCTTGCGGTGGAGAGTATGCAGCCGGGATTGGCGGCGGATTCGGTGGCGCAGGAGGAACATTTCGTATTAGCGGAGGACAGGTTTGCGGGTATGGCGGTAATCTGGCAGCCGGAATCGGCGGTGGCGGAAACGGCGGAGCCGGAGGAACCATAAATATATTTGGTGGTAGTATTGAGGCAGTCGGAGGCGCAGGCGCAGCCGGAATCGGTGGTGGATATAACGGGGATGGAGGTAGGATAGATATTAGCAGTGGGGAAGTTATTGCTTTAGGAGGAGACTATGGAGGGTATGCCATCGGTTGTGGATGCCCCGAGGAAGGAACCCGTTTAACTGCCAACATATCCTTTGGAGAGGTTAAGGTTTCCATTTTTGATGGTACTACAAATGAAAAAAAACCACAGAAGGCGTCTGACCGGCTTGCGGCTTGTGCATACGGCCGCGTTTCCGTGGAACCCTGTGCGCATGATTCAAAAGTAGGAAATAGTTGTAAATACTGTGGTTGCCAGCTGGGGGGCAGCACAGGCGGAGAGATTCCATTTATACCGGAGGAGATTATCACTTTTTGCACTGTGAAGTTCGATGCGGATGGCGGAAGTGCGGTATCCGATAAAACGGTAAAAAATGGAATGCCCATCGGCATGTTGCCGGTAACCACCAGGGAAGGGTTTGTCTTTGACGGCTGGTATGACGGGGAAACCAAATGGACGGAAGAGACGAGGGTTTCTCAGGACGTAACCCTGAAGGCCCACTGGATTGAAGATAAAACGATTCTTACAGAGGACATGGTGACCTTAGCTTTTGAAAAGAAAATGTATTCCGGTAAAAAGATAAAGCCTCAGGTTACAGTGAAAAAGGATGAACTGATTTTGCAACCGGATATAGACTATTCGGTGACCTATGAAAATAATAAAAACATCGGAAGGGCAAGGGTTATCATTACCGGTCTTGGAAAATATACGGGTACTGTGGAGAAAACCTTTGAAATTACTCCTCCGAAGGCAGGAAGTGAGTTTACCCGCAATAACAATTTATATCGTATTGTGGATGCGGAGAAACATACCGTTTCCTTCTGTGGCACAATGGGAAGGGGCAGGATTTTCACAAGAAATTCCATCATGATTGGTGGCGTTTCATATAGTGTAACGGAAATCGCAAAGAAAGCCCTTTACAAGAAGGAGGGCATAACAACTCTGGTTATCGGTAAAAAGGTGGTGCGGATTGGAGAAAAAGCCCTATACGGATGCCGGAATCTTAAAAAGCTTACTTTTAAAACAACCTTACTTAAGGCGAAAACAGTGGGAGAAAATGCTTTTGGCAGGCTTTCGGGAAAACTTCGGGTGGAAGTCCCGGAAGAAATGAAAGAAAAATATGCGAGGTTCTTTTATAAGAAAGGGCTTGCGAAGTCCATCGGACTAAACGAATAGCGGAGGATGAAAAGATGAGAAAAATGAAGCATATTTTGGGAGTACTATTAAGCATACTTTTGGTTTTGAGCGAATTCCCACAAATGACAGTAAAAGCTTCCGAACCCCAAAGCATCCAGTATCTGGATTCTCAGGGACAAACGCAGACTTGCAGTGAGGCAAACCCTGTTAGTGAAGGTAATTGGGGGGGAGCTGCATGCGAAACATGGTTGTACGCGGATGGAAGCACAAAAATCGAAGATACACGCATCGAGGTACAGGGAACGGTGAACCTGATTCTTTGTGATGGAGCAACACTGGAGGTACGAAAAGGTATTACGGTATCTACAGGAAATACGCTTAACATTTTTTGTCAGAGTGGGAAAACAGGACGACTCTTGGCAGGAGTATATTATGATGGGGATGCGCTGAGAGCTGGTTGCACCTTTAATGGAGCCGGAATCGGAGGTAAAGACAGAGAAGCCGGAGGAACTATAACCATTTATGGAGGAAGTATTACAGCCAATGGTGGTGAGTATGGAGCCGGAATCGGAGGTGGATTCGGAGAAGCCGGAGGAACCATAACCATTTATGGAGGAAGTATTACAGCCAATGGTGGTGAGTATGGAGCCGGAATCGGAGGTAAAGACAGAGAAGCCGGAGGAACCATAACCATTTATGGAGGAAGTATTACAGCCAATGGTGGTGGGAGTGGAGCCGGAATCGGAGGCGGAAAACAAGGAGCCGGAGAAACCATCATCATTAGCGGAGGCGAAGTGAACGCTAGCGGAGGAACATATGGAGCAGGAATTGGTGGTGGAACTTTCGGCAATGGAGGAAACGTTACCATCACCGGCGGAAACGTCACGGCTGCCGGCGGAGAGGATGCATTAGCAATCGGAGCCGGTACCGATGGTATGAACGGTACACTTACAGTTGCGGCTATGTCCCTGGTGTTTGCGGGTATACAACCTTTTACCGGTATGCCTTCGCGCCTGAAGATAGAAGCGAATACGGAAAATGAGATTGATGAAGCTGACCTTCGTCAATACATGCGTATAGTGAATTCATTCAGCTATATGGAATGGGATGAGAGTAGTAAAGAAATGGTTGAGAAAACGCTTCCCTGCAGTATGTGCAATACAGTAGAGGCAAGTTCCGCTTCCTGGGATAATGGATGGTATGTGGTTTTGCAGGACACCGTGATTGAAAACAGGGTTATCTGCACAGGAAATGTTCGGCTGTTGCTTTGCGACGGGGTAACATTGGTAGCTAAAAAGGGAATAACTGTTGCAGATGGAAAATCTTTTAAAGTATATGGCCAGAGTGAAGGAAATGGCAAACTCTTGGCAGGAGTATATTATGATGGGAATGCGTTGCAAGTTGATTGCACCTCTAATTGTGCCGGAATCGGAGGTGAATTCGGAGGAGCCGGAGGAACTATAACCATTTACGGGGGAACTATTACAGCCAATGGTGGAAACGGTGGAGCCGGAATCGGAGGTGGAAACAATGGAGCCGGAGGAACGATAAACATTTACGGGGGAACCATCACTGCCAATGGTGGTGAGCATGGAGCCGGAATCGGAGGTGGAGACGGAGGAGCCGGAGGAACGATAAACATTTATGGAGGAACCATTACTGCCAATGGTGGTGAGCATGGAGCCGGAATCGGAGGTGGAAACAATGGAGCCGGAGGAACGATAAACATTTATGGAGGAACTATTACAGCCAATGGTGGTGAGCTTGGAGCCGGAATCGGAGGAGGCATCGATGGAAACGGAGGAACCATAACCATTTATGGAGGAACAATTACAGCCAATGGTGGTGTGTATGGAGCTGGAATCGGTAATGGTTATAACGCCGCGGAGGTGAGTACGCTGTCCCTGGAAGCTGTCAAGGTTACAGCCGGCAATAGTGTAGAATATGCAACACTTATGACAGCATCCGAACGGGTTGCTGCCTGCGCAAATGAATATGTCAAAGTGGAACCCTGCGTTCATGATTCTAAAATAGGAAATGAATGTAAATATTGTGGTTGTCAATTGGGTGGCGGCGGTACAGGCGGAACAGTTCCCTTTATTCCGGTGCATGTTACCCGTTATTGCACCGTGACGTTTGATGTAGACGGCGGAAGTGCGGTATCCGATAAAACGGTAAAAAAAGGAATGCCCATCGGCATGTTGCCGGTAACCGTTAGAGAAGGATATACTTTTGAGGGTTGGTATGATGGAGAAACAAGGTGGACAGAAGATACGATCGTTTCCCAGGATATAACTCTGAAGGCCCATTGGATTGAGAATAGAATTACTCTAACAGAAGATATGGTGACCTTGGCTTTTACCGGGCAAATGTATTCCGGTAAAAAGATAGAGCCGCAGGTTACAGTGAAAAAGGATGAACTGATTTTGCAACCGGATATAGACTATTCGGTGACCTATGAAAATAATAAAAACATCGGAAGGGCAAGGGTTATCATTACCGGTCTTGGAAAATATACGGGTACTGTGGAGAAAACCTTTGAAATCACCCCTCCGAAGGCAGGAAGTGAGTTTACCCGTAATAACAATTTATATCGCATTGTGGATGCGGAGAAACATACCGTTTCCTTCTGTGGCACAATGGGAAGGGGCAGGATTGTCACAGGAAATTCCATCATGATTGGTGGCGTTTCATATAGTGTAACGGAAATCGCAAAGAAAGCCCTTTACAAGAAGGAGGGAATAACAACTCTGGTTATCGGTAAAAAGGTGGCGCGGATTGGAGAAAAAGCCCTATACGGATGCCGGAATCTTAAAAAGCTTACTTTTAAAACAACCTTACTTAAGGCAAAAACAGTGGGAGAAAACGCTTTTGGCAGGCTTTCAAACAGACTATATGTGAAAGTTCTATCCCAAATGAAAAAGTATTACGGCAGATTTTTTTACAGAAAAGGTCTTGATAAATCCGTGGTGATAAACGATTAAAACAGCATGCCGGGCATCGGCAGGAGCCCCCAATTCGAAGGAGTTGGGGGCTTTTACTGCGCAGTGGTAAAGCTGAATTCGCACAATTCAGAACAATATATATAATCTATTGTAATATTGAAAATCATAAAAATAATTTGAGGTATTGACAAATAACATGACGAAACTGTAAAATTGATTAAGAGTTGGTGAACGAAATGTAACGCGCGCAAGGAATAGAATTCATATTTCGTTTACAAACCACCAAAAAGTAAAGATTGGGGGACAGAAACATGGCGAAATACGTCATCAAAAGACTCGTTGTAGCAGTTTTCACGATTCTGGTTATTGCCAGCCTGACCTTTTTGCTTATGAATGCCGTTCCAGGAAGCCCGTTCTTAACGGAGCACGGTGTCAGTGATGAGACCATGGAAGCGTTGGAAGCGAAATATGGAATGGATAAACCTTTACCGGTGCAGCTTAAGAATTATCTGGTGGGCTTTGTGCAGGGAGACATGGGAGTATCCATTAAACTGCAGAAGAATCGTTCTGTAAGCGAGATTATTTTTGATAAGTTTCCGGTTTCCGTAAAGGTTGGTGTTTGGGCATTGATCTGGGCGGTAACCGTTGGAATTGTTCTTGGATGTCTGGCGGCACATTATCGCGGGCGGCTTTTGGACAGCATTCTAAGAATTGTAGCTACCGTGGGAGTGGCTATACCGGGATTCGTAGTTGCATCCCTGCTGTTGATTGTATTTGGCGTAAAGCTGAAGCTTTTACCCACATCCGGTCTGGATGGCTGGCAAAGTTATTTAATGCCCGCCTTTGCACTGGGGTTCTATCCCATGTGTTATATTGCAAGACTTACGAGATCCAGTATGCTGGATGTCATTCATCAGGACTATATCCGAACAGCCAAGGCGAAGGGATTGAATACCAAGAAGATTATTTTCAAGCATGCTTTAAGGAATTCGTTGATACCGGTTGTTACTTATCTGGGACCATTGATTGCCTATTTGGTAACCGGTGGCTTCGTAGTGGAAACGGTATTTGCAATTCCGGGATTGGGACGCTATTTTGTGCAGAGCATTACAGCACGTGACTATCCAATCATAATGGGAACCACCATTTTACTTGCAACCTTATTGGTTATCATGATGGTTGTTGTAGATATTGTCTACAAGATCGTGGATCCAAGAATTCAGTTAGGAAAGGGTGGGGACTAAGATGGAAAAAGAAAGAGTACTTACGCAGGAAGATTTCCGGCTCGCAACAGAAGAAGAGAAGCAGAGTGTGGTTGTGGAACGTGAGATAACATCCTTCTGGAAAGAAGCCTGGGGACGCTTAAAGGCTAATAAGGTGGCCATGGTTGCACTGGTAGTTATCATTATATACATACTGGCAGCCTTCGTGGGTCCGGCATTTATTCCATATTCTTACTCGGAGCAAATCCGTGGGGCAGAGAATTTAAAACCGCTGACCTACGCACCGGTGGAAGAGATTGCCCGCGCAGAAGGACAGTCGGTATTCCCACACCTGATGGGAACCGACAGCTTGGGACGTGACCTTCTGGTTCGTATTTTATATGGAACCCGTGTATCCCTTGCCATTGGAGTAGTAGCATCCCTCATCGTGTTGGTAATCGGTTCCATTTACGGATCCATTGCCGGATACGTTGGAGGAAGGGTGGACATCATCATGATGCGTATTGTTGATGTCATATATTCCGTACCGGAGATTTTGGTAGTTTTGCTTTTGCAGGTTGTTTTGTCAGAACCGTTAAAGACCTGGTTTTCAACGTCTCAGTCCGGTTTGGCGGAATTTATGAGTACACTGGGAGCAGGACTTATCAGTATCTTTATTACCTTCGGAGTATTGTATTGGGTTGGTATGGCGAGAATCATCCGTGGACAGGTGTTGATGCTGAAACAGCAGGAATACGTAACAGCAGCCAGGTCCATTGGTGCAAAGGGTAAGTTCATCATTAAGAAGCACTTGCTTCCCAACTGTGTAGGACAGCTTATTGTAACTACCTGCCTGCAGATTCCGTCTGCAATATTCTTAGAGTCGTTCCTTTCCTTCTTAGGACTGGGAGTATCGGCACCCCTTGCAAGTTTGGGTTCTCTTGCCAGTGATGGATTGAAGGGTATTTATACCTATACTTACCGATTGATTATTCCGTCGGTGGTATTATCCATTATGATACTTGCATTGAATTTATTTGGTGACGGCTTGCGTGATGCCTTAGATCCAAGACTGAAGAAGTAGGAGGAACGCAATATGGAAAAGACAAATCTGATAGAGGTAAAGGATTTAAGGGTATCCTTTTTTACGCCTGCCGGTGAGGTTAAGGCGGTAAACGGAATTTCTTATGATTTGGATTACGGCGAGGTAATGGGAATTGTAGGAGAGTCCGGAAGCGGTAAAAGTGTAGAGGCCTACTCCATCATCGGACTGCTTCAGAGTCCGGGACGAGTGGTAGGCGGAAGTATTGTAGTAGATGGCGAGGATGTTTTATCCTATGATGAGAAACGGATGCGGGAGTTTCGTGGAAATACGGTAAGTATGATTTTCCAGAACCCTATGACTTGTTTAAATCCGGTATATACCATTGGTAATCAGCTGATGGAAGCGGTTTTATGCCATGAGAATGTTCCGAAGGAAGAGGCAAGAAAGCGCGCCATGGAAATGCTTACTCTGGTAGGTATTAACAATGTGGAGAAGCGAATGAGACAGTATCCCCACGAACTATCCGGCGGTATGAGACAGCGTGTTATGATTGCCATGGGTATGATTTGTAATCCGAAACTTTTGATTGCAGATGAACCGACAACGGCGTTGGATGTAACCATTCAGGCACAGATTTTGGAACTGATGAAGGATTTGAAAGAGAAGATTAAGATGTCCTGTATCTTCATCACCCATAACCTGGGAGTGGTGGCAGAAATCTGTGATAAGGTTTCCGTTATGTACGGAGGCCGTATCGTAGAACAGGGATTGGTGGATGATGTATTTGAGAATCCGGCGCATCCCTATACCAGAGGACTTCTTCGTTCCATGCCCCGTGTAGATGCGGAAAGCTATGAACGACTTATTCCCATTGAAGGAACACCGGTGGATTTGCTGAATGCTCCAAAGGGATGTCCCTTTGCTCCCCGTTGTGAGAACTGCATGAAGATTTGCTTACGGGAGATGCCGGAATATACCACCGTGGGAGAGAAACACAGGTCAGCCTGCTGGCTGAATTCTATGAATAAGGTAGAAGGAGGCAAGACAGACAATGAGTAAAGAAGAAAAGACATTGCTGACCATTGAGCATCTGGTGAAATATTTTGATGTGAGTCAGAGCATTTTACATAAGGAATATGTACATGCGGTGGAAGACGTCAGCTTTGAAATTAAAAAGGGTGAAACTCTGGGACTGGTTGGAGAGTCCGGTTGTGGAAAGACAACTCTGGGACGAACCATTCTCAGATTATATGAGCCAACATCCGGTAAAATAACCTACGATGGCGGCATATTATACGATAAGTCGAGGGGCAGACAGCCGGATATGTTTGATTTCCGAAAGAAGATGCAGATGATATTTCAGGATCCCAGCGCATCTTTGGATCCTCGTATGACAGTTGGTGATATTATAGCGGAGCCATTGGATGTTCATAAGCTTTGCGCCAGCAGAAAGGATAGAACCGATCGTATCCATGAGCTTATTGAGAGGGTAGGTTTAACACAGGAACAGGCAAACCGTTATCCTCATGAGTTCTCCGGAGGACAGCAGCAGCGTATCGGTATTGCAAGAGCCCTTGCAGTAAGACCGGAATTCATCGTATGTGATGAGCCGATTTCCGCATTGGACGTGTCCATCCAATCCCAGATCGTGAACATGTTGGAAGATATGCAGGAAGAAATGGGACTGACATACTTGTTCATCGCCCACGATATTAGTGTGGTACGTCACATTTCCAATCGTATCGGCGTTATGTATCTGGGAAGTATGGTAGAGCTGGCGGAGAGTTTTGAACTGAATCGGAACCCGATTCATCCATATACAAAGACGCTTTTGTCTGCGGTCCCCATTCCGGATCCGAAGAAGAGCAGACAACGTCAGCGAATTGTATTGCAGGGTGATATCCCGAGTCCGGTTAATCCCCCAAGCGGATGCCGTTTCCATACACGTTGCCCCTATGCGAAGGAGCAGTGTAAGATGGAAGTTCCGAAGTTCAGAGAAGTGGAACCGGGACACTTTGCTGCATGTCACATTATTTAAAACAGTTCATTACAGCATTTGCTGTAAATATAAAAAAAGGAGGCTTTTTTCATGAAAAACGCTAAGAAACTACTTTCTCTTGGTTTGATGATCACCTTATCAGCCAGCTTGTTTGCAGGCTGTGGTGGCGACAGCAAATCCGGAGGATCCGGAAGCAAGTCCGGTGGTAACACATTGACCGTAACCATCGCTTCCGAACCGGAGACCATTGACCCCACATTGAACTCCTCCATGGATGGTGCGACCTATATTCTTCATACCTTTGAAGGTTTGATGAAATATGAGCCAACCTCCGATGGTGGTGCGGAAGCAAAAGAGGGTATGGCAGAGAGTTATGAAGTAAGTGAAGACCAGAAGACCTATACATTCCACATCAGAGAAGATGCGAAATGGTCCGACGGACAGCCTGTAACAGCGAATGACTTTGTTTATTCCTGGAGAAGACTTGTAAATCCTAAGACTGCAGCAGATTATGCAACCTACATCAACTGTGTAGAGAATGCAGAAGATATCGTTGCAGGAAACAAGGATCCGGAAGAACTTGGAGTAGAAGCTCCGGATGAGAAGACATTCGTAGTACATCTTGTTGCTCCTACAGCATATTTTGTAAGCTTCACAGCAGGTGCACAGCTTGTTCCTCTTCGTGAGGATATCGTTGAAGGTAATGAGAAATGGACCTTCGATCCAAAGACCTATGTATGTAACGGACCTTACAAGATGTCTGAGTGGAATCATGATGAGTCTCTTGTTATGGTAAAGAATGACAATTACTATGATATTGACAGTGTAAAGAATGACGGTATCACATGGAAATTGATGGCAGATGATAATACTATTTTAGCAGGTTTCCAGGGTAAAGAATTAGATATGATTACACAGGTTCCAGTTGATGAGACAGCCAGTCTTTTAGAGGATGGTACTTTGATTACCGTTCCACAGCTTGGTACTTACTGTATCGTATTCAACGTAGAGAAAGAGCCATTCAATGATCCTAAGGTACGTGAGGCATTCAGCCTTGCAATTGATAGAAACTATATCTGTGAAAAGGTTGTTATGACAGGAGTTGAGCCGGCGGGAGCATGGGTTCCAACCGGTATTGATAACGGAGCAGGCGGAGACTTCCGTAAAGATGGTGGTAACTACTACAGTATCGATAAGGCAGATTACGAAGCAAACTGCAAGAAAGCTAAAGAGCTTTTAGCAGAAGCTGGTTATCCGGATGGAAAAGGATTCCCTGTAATCGAGTACTTATACAACACCATGGACTCTCATCAGAAGATTTACGAAGCACTGGAAAATATGTGGTCATCCGTTCTTGGTGTAACCGTTACAGGTCAGAACCAGGATTGGAACGTATTCTTATCCACACGTGAAACCGGTGATTTCCAGATTGCACGTCATGGATGGGTTGCAGACTTTAACGATGCTTTGAACTTCTTGGATATGTACACAACCGCTAATATTGACGGAAACAACTATCCACGTTGGTCCAATGCAGATTATGATAAGGCCATCAGTGATTCTATTAAGGAACCCGATCCTGCAAAACGTCAGGAGTACTTACACAAAGCAGAAGACTTGTTAATGGGCGACAGCACAATTGCACCTCTTTACTTCTATATGGATAAGTATTGCTTGCAGGATGGCATCGAAGGATTGTATCATACACCACTTGGTTACTTCTTCTTAAAATACTGCACAAAATAAGTTGGCAGGAAAAAGAGATCGGCGTAAGTCGGTCTCTTTTTTCTTTGCATGCAAAAACTTTGTGCTTTTTTTTTGAAAAAATAGCGAAGATTATTCTCCCTGTCCTCAAATACTGTTATAATATAATAGGCTTTATTCTAGTATAAAGTCAGTTTGATAGTATGCAGGGGGAACTGCGATGAGTCCGTGGAAAAAGAGAAAGAATTCATTATCCTTCCGACTACCGGCTTTTTTTGTGAGCATTACAGTAGTATTGGTAGGCTGCGTCCTGTTTGGTGTGTATTACCAGTTTAAGGCAAGGATGATTGATGAATATAGCAGAATGGCAAAGGGCGCAACTGCGCTTATGGCGGAAGAAATCGATCCGGAAAAAGTGGACGATTATCTGAATAAGAATTTTAAGATGAAAGAGTACCGGAAAATTCTGAAGAGATTTTATGCCCTGAAGAATAATTATCCGGATGCAATTTACATGTATGTGTACCGGGTGACGGAAGAAGGCGGCCTGGTTATTTTTGATTTGGAAAGTGAAGAAGGGGTAGAAGCAGATAACCCCGGGGATATTTATGAACTGGACGAAGCATTTATCCCTTACAAACAGGACTTAATGGAAGGCAAAGAAGTTCCTATTTTGACCGGCCAGACGGAGTATGGATATGTTTTAACTTATATGCGACCGGTTTTTGACAGTGAAGGAAATTATCAGTGTCATGTTTGTGTGGATTTTTCCATGGACTATTTGCATGAGCATACGTTGGTGTTTATTTTCCGCACCGTATTGCTTTTGACGGTAGTGGTTTCTTTGGTTTTAATTTGGGGCGTTCGTGCAATTCGAAGAAATATTACCGGACCCATCAATAAGATGTCCAAGTGTACGGAGAATTTTAAATACGAAACAGAGGAAGACCGGCTGAATAATATCGCCATGCTGGAAGAAATCAATATACAGAAGCAGGATGAGATTGGAAAACTCTACAATGTGTTGATGTCCACCTTGAAGGAAAGTCATTACTATATGTCGAATCTGAGCCGTGCCCGCCATGATATTGAGACCAAGAGCGAGGAATTGGATCAGATGAGTGCAACAGCCATGCGAGATTCCCTTACTCACGTTGGAAGTAAGTATGCCTATGAGAAAGAGGCGGAGAAGTTAACTGCGGAAATCGTAGAAGGAAATGCCTGCTTTGCTGTTGTTATGGTGGATGCCAACAATTTGAAATATGTAAATGATACTTGCGGACACAAGGAAGGTGACAGTTACATTCAAGGATGTTGCAAGATTGTATGTAATGTGTATAAGCATTCCCCGGTATTTAGAGTGGGTGGCGACGAATTTGTTGCCGTTTTACGTGGCGATGATTATGAGAACCGCCACGAGAAGATGGAAGAGGTCAGAAGGATTTTTATGGACACCTTCCAACAGACAGACAAAGAAGTGTGGGAGCGGTATTCTGCATCAGTGGGAATGGCAGATTATACTTCCGAGGATGAGAGCGTAGAGCAGGTATTCAAACGTGCGGATGCCGCAATGTACGAGTACAAGGCAGCGTTTAAAGAAAAGTACGGAAGTTACCGTTGATTTAAAAGACAGGGAAACGGACAAAGGAGAGCAGCTATGAATTTTGAGGAGTTTTTAAAGAGTAATCGAATCAGGGTAAACCGATACTTAAATAAGGTGCTTTGGATAGGAAGTCTGGTGGGAGTGTTGCTTGCTCTCGGAATCTGGCTGCAGTTTTATCGCAGTGTTTCCTACGAGTCTTGCTTTATAATTTCCGGAATCATGGTGATATTGGCAACAATTCACACTATAATGATGAACCGTAAGCCGGAATCCAGAAAAACCAGCTATTTTGCATTGCTGGTTATGGATGTTTTGCTGGTTTTTATGGTAAAAGTGAATGTTGGAATTCGTATTACCTGGTTTGTAATTCCTCTTTTGAGTCTATTATTCTGTGATCTTCGATTATATTTTCTGGCGTCGGTCACGAATTTTGTCTGCATGACAGCATCCAGTGTAATTATTTCACCGGTTTATGCTCGGCTGCGGGTGGATTTTGACAAACCCCTTCAATTTTTCAAAAGCTATTACAGTGGCATGGTAATCGAAATGATAATCATGCTTATTGCAGGTTATGGTCTATATAAGATGATGCGGGTATATTTTGAAAGCGTTGATGAAGAAAACAAGCGGGAGGAATATTTGCTGCAGATTTCTTTAACAGATGGTCTGACCGGACTTAGTAATCGACGCTGTTATGAAGAAGATGTTTCTCTTTACGGGAAGTCTTGTCCGGAGGGAGATTTTGTATTATTCTCCATGGATATTAATGGGTTGAAAACCGCTAATGATACCATGGGACATGTAGCAGGAGATGAGTTAATCATTGCTGCTGCAGATTGTATTTTACGAACCATTGGTGAAAAAGGAAAAGCCTACCGGGTAGGCGGTGATGAATTTACTGTAATCTACCACGGTAACGATTATAAAGAAGTTTGGGAAGCGCTTTCCAATCGGATTTCAGAATGGCATGGCAACTATAATCAGAGTCTGGCATTAGCCATCGGCTATGCAGCCAGCAAAGATTATCCGGGGCTAACAATTAATGAATTGGAGAGACATGCCGATCAGATGATGTATTCCGAAAAAGAGCACTTTTACACCCTGGAGGGACACGATCGCAGGAGAAAACGCGAGAAATAAAAGCATCACCCCGTAGAAAAATGCAGGAGGCGTTTACATGAAGACAAAATCCATGACCCGTGCAGACTGGCAGAGGTTATACAAAAGAAAGGTGTCGATTTATGATTATCAATATGAGGGCAGAAACGGCAAGATTGCGCTTTTGACCATTCAGGAGCTAAGGGCACCGCTGGTAATCAGTTATGGCAACCGTCGTGTGAAACTGGCGGATGTGGGTTATACCTGGCTGCAAATGGCTTTTGAAGATGAGTACTTCTGGGTCACTGCCATGTTTGACGATAAGGATGAGTTGAAAGAAATCTACGTGGATATGACGGATGGCAACATTTTGGATGCGGATGATCCGTATTTTCGGGATATGTACTTGGATTATGTGATTTTGCAGGGGGATATTCTGGAAATGGATTTGGATGAATTGGAAGAAGCCTATGATTACGGAGAAATCACGAAGGAACAGTACGAACGCACTCTCTCAGAGGGTGAGAAGGTATGGGAGTATCTGACACGGAATGCGGGAAAATTGACGGAACTTGTAAAGACGGAGCAGAAGCGGCTAAAGAGCATGGAGAGCCATTAGATAAGAGACATAGAAAGGAGACGGGAAGATGGAACTGATTAGACCATGTGAGAAGTATGTAGAACAATATCGGGAGGCTATTCGCGAGGATGAGAAGTTTCGCCCCAGGGCGGAGAAAATGTATGCGAATCCGGATACGGTGGTGGAGCAGTCCAAAAGGTTTGAAGCAGGAGTAGAGCTGCCAATGGGATATGTAAGGCAGACAACGTTTTGGTTAATCGATGATGGAAGATTTATTGGAGAAATCGGTGTACGTCATTCACTGACACCGTTTCTTTTGCGTTATGGCGGAAATATCGGATATGTGGTACGCTATTCGGAAAGTGGAAAGGGGTATTGCACGAAGATGCTTGCTATGGCCCTTGCCTATTGTAGAGATGAATTAAAGTTAGATAAGGTGCTGATTACCTGCGATGACGACAATTATGCATCCGCTGCGGTAATTGAGAAAAACGGCGGTGTTATGGAAAATAAGGTAATCAATCATCTGGATAGAGGAACTGTCACTACCAGGCGTTATTATATAAGCCTTTTGCAGTAGATTTTGCTAGACTTTAGGAACAGAGTGTTTTATAGTAAAAATGAGGATAATGGGAATGACGAAAAAAATATATCTTGCGCCTATGGAAGGCATTACCGGCCATATTTTCCGGCGGGCGTATCATCAGAAGATAAATGGAAATATAGACAAGTATTTTACGCCATTTATCTCGCCGAATCAGAATCAGTGTATGAGTAATCGGGAGCGGAAGGACATTTTACCGGAAAACAATCCGGGGATGAATCTTGTGCCTCAGATTTTAACCAAGGATGCGGGGCGGTTTGTGGATACGGCAAAAGAGTTGGCAGAGTACGGTTACAGGGAAGTGAATCTGAATTTGGGATGTCCCTCCGGAACCGTGGCATCTAAGAAAAAGGGAGCGGGGATGCTTTCGGATCTTGCATTTTTGGAAGGCTTTTTGGACGAAATTTTTGAAAAAACGCCGATTCCAATATCCATCAAAACCCGGTTGGGTATAGCGTCGGAAGCGGAGTGGGAACCCCTTTTTTCCCTATATTGCAAGTATCCGGTAGCGGAACTGATTGTACATGCAAGATTGCTAAATGACTTCTATTCCGGGGGTGTGCGTAAGGATTGCTTTTGGAAGGCATGTGAAAAAGCGCCATTTCCCATGGTTTTTAACGGGGATATATTTCTGGCGGAGGATGCAATGTCCGAAGTCGGATTTGAAGAGGGCGCTATTATGCTGGGGCGTGGGGTTTTGCAAAATCCATGTCTTTCTTTGGAAATTCAGGGGGAGAAACCGGTGGACCTTCGAGGGTTTCATAATCAGCTTTTGCAGGATTATCGGGAAGAAATGTCTGGGGAGACACCAACCTTGCAGAAGATGAAGGAGCTTTGGAGCCATTTGATTTTGTCCTATCCGGATGCAAAGAAAGAATACAAAGCGATTCGAAAAAGTAAAACCATTGCCGAGTATGAGACTGCTGTAGCACGCATATTAGGGGCATGATGGGGAATGAAAGGGAATGAGTATATAAGTAAAAGGAGAAGGAAAATGGAAAAACGATTGAACTCAACGAAGTATGTAATGTTGCAGATGGTGGCAGCCGCTTTTTTATCCAGTAACGGTATCTGGGTACGATTCAGTTCCTTGGGATTGCTTAATACCGGATTCTATCGTATGGTGTTTGCCATCATTTTTTTACTGCCTATGGCGTGGAAAGAAATTCCCGCATTAAAAAAGAAAGACTGGATTATTCTGTTTTTTGCCGGCGCCTTTCTTGCAGGAGACATTGCGGTTTTCAATTTTGCCATGACCAAAACCAGTTTGGCAAATGCGAATTTACTTGTAAATATGACGCCATTTGTTATTATGCCAGTGTCCTATTTCCTGTTTAAGGAAAAAATACCGAAGTTTTTCTTTGTGGGAGCGTTGGTGGCAATAGCCGGAGTTGTTATTTTAATCTGCGGAAAGGCGGCACCAACCAGTACCAATTATTGGGGGGATATTTTGGCATTTGTGGCTATGTTTTTCTACGCAGTGTACATATTAATCACGTATCGAATGCGAGATCGACTTCCGGGAAATGCCATTATGTTTGGATGTACTGTATCCGCATGTATTTGTCTTTTCATCATCGCAGGTATTGGGGAAGGAAATCAGATTCCCACTACTTGGAATCAGTTTTGGCCACTGCTTTGTTTGGGAATTTGCCAGCAGGCAATCGGACAGGGACTGTTCGTACACTGCCAGGGTAAGCTTAGCGTGAATCTTACGTCGGTTATTACCTTATCTCAACCGGCTATCGCGGCCATCTATTCGTTCCTGATTTTCGGGGAGAAGCTGAGTATGGTTGAGATTCTGGGTATTGTGATTGTGGTTATCGGTATTTTCCTGGTGAAGATGCAGTATCAGAAGAAATAATGTGAAGAAGAAACAGGCATTGTTGAAAATTTACAATGCTTGTTTCTTCTTTGTTTTTATTGCATTTGACTGCTTGAATTATTGTTTAGAATGTGTTATTCTTTGCCTATCAATAGAGGGGAAACTCTCATTTTTATGTGCGATCGCACATTTCTTTTACATGTAAGATGTTCAGAAGATTTCTATGAAAGACATCCTGCAACACATGACAATCAAATGGGAAGAGGGGAAGCCGGTTGTGAATGGATTGCATCAAGGTTCTATTTTGGTGTATAATTTTAGTGGAATAAGATGTTCCATTTTGTTGGTTTTTCCGATTACGTCAAATGAGAAAGGAAGAGAAAAATGACAAATGGAACTTTTAAGCAGTACGAGAAATTGAATTTTACCGATGATTTTATTTTTGGGAAGGTTCTTACAAACAACAAGGAAATTTGCAGGAAAATGCTGGAATTAATTCTGGGGGAAAGGATTAAACGAATTGATTTTCCGGAGGTTCAAAAGAACTTGAAGCATACCTACGAAAGCAAAGGGGTACGGTTGGATGTGTACGTTGAAGGCGACGGTGAAACAGTATATGATCTGGAAATGCAGACTGTAGCTGCAAGAAATATTCCCAAAAGAGCAAGATATTATCATGGGATGTTGGATTTAAATATGCTGGAAAAAGGAGCAGATTATGAGCAGCTGAAGAAAACGGTTGTGATATTTATTTGCTTGGACGATGTGTTGGGAAGGAAACTTCCGAAATATACTATCAGTAACACGTGTTTGGAGGATGATTCCGTTGAATATCAGGATGAACAAACAACGATAATTCTTAATGCAAAAGGGATAGGAACATGCGAGTCGGAAGAATTATCGAATTTTCTGGCGTATTTACGGGATAGAAGTGTGAAGGATAACTTTACGAAGGCATTGGAGAATGAAGTTCTCAGTGCTATAAGCAACGAGAAGTGGAGGTGTGAATATATGACATTCAATTTACGATTGATGGATGAAAGAATTGCCGGGCGTCAGGAAGGGCGTCAAGAAGGGCGTCAAGAAGGGCGTCAAGAAGGGCGTATAGAAGTTATCTCTAATTTGCTTGAAATGGAGGATGGGGAAACCATTTCAAGAAATGTACTTCATGCCACTGACGAGGAGATTGAGCAGGCAAAAAAGTTAAGGATAGAGGAAAAGGATGCATAAATGTTAGGACAATATAATGGAAAAATAAAAGCTTTGCTCATTTTGGCTATGGTTGTTCTAGCGTTGACCTTGGTGGGATGCGGAAAAAAATCTCTTGTCACCGGTGAAAAAGCAGAAAGTGAAAAAGAGGAAAAAATGGAACAAGCCGTTGAGGTGGAAGAAAACCACAACACACCCTCTGAAACAGACAATCAGAAAACCGGGCCGGTTTTCAAAAGTCACAGGATACGAAAGAACGATGCGGTCTACAACAGAATTGTGGGGCATTCTTATCCGGAGAATGCGAAGGTTGCGCTATCGGAACTCCGGTACTTGGAAATAACCTATTACGGCTTCGATGAAGAAGAGCACATAGGGGAAATGATTGTTCATAAGGATGTGGCGAAAGATATTCTTGAAATCTTTCAGACTCTTTATGAGGAAGATTATCCCATTGAGAGGATGCAGCTGGTGGATGATTTTGACGCAGATGATGAGAAGTCCATGGAGGCCAACAATACCTCCGCCTTTAATTATCGTATGATTGCTAATTCCAATCGGTTGTCCAATCATAGCTATGGAAAAGCCATCGATGTGAATCCACGCTATAACCCTTACGTATATACTTATGAGGGAAAGTTACATGTGGAACCGGCAAATGGAGTGGAGTACGCAGATCGGAATCGGGATTTTCCCCATAAGATTGATGGAGAGGATTTATGTTGTCGACTTTTTAAGGAACATGGATTTATCTGGGGTGGTGATTTTCGAAATCGGAAGGATTACCAGCATTTTGAAAAAACAGAAGAATAACGAAAACAGCTTGTTGGAGAAAGTTCTTTAGCAGGCTGTTTTTAAACATAAAAGGTTGTGCAAAATTAAATTTAAAAAAACTGTTGACAAGAGGTAAAAGATGGTGTATAGTAACATTATAGATGGAGAACAATAGAATTGCACACAACTAATAAGAGCGACTAGCATATACAACAGAAAACACAGTCAATTGTCATATTGACAGAGGGATACGGAAATACTAAGATGAAAGTGCAGGTTTAAGGTTAGCATCAGGAAACCGACCTGCAAGAATCACCAAGAAAGGAAGAAGGGAGGATGACTATGCGATATGATGTAATTGTAATCGGTTCCGGTCCTGCGGGGTTGTCAGCAGCCATTACATTAAAGATTCGTAACAAGAATGTTCTGGTGGTTGGAAACGCGGAGGTCAGCGAGAAGGTTTCGAAAGCCCATGAGATTAACAACTATCTTGGAATACCGGCAGTGAAAGGGTCGGATTTAGCAGGGCAGTTTTTGGAACACGCCAAGAGCATCGGCGTAGAAATTCAAAATTACCAGATTCATACCGTGTATGCAATGGGATCATTTTTCAGCCTGCAGACAACGGATAATGAGACACTGGAAGCCAATGCCATTGTTTTGGCAACAGGTGTAAGCTTTGGAAAACCTTATCCGGGAGAGAATGAATTCCTGGGAAGAGGTGTCAGCTATTGCGCAACCTGTGATGCACCGCTTTACAAAGGAAAGAAAATCGTCATTATTGGATCCTCGGCAAAAGAGGAAAAGGAAGCAGACTTTATGTCGGAAATCTGCTCCGAAGTAATCTATATTCCTACTTATAAGGAAGAGCCGGAAGTGAATGGCAAGGTACAGGTTTTGAAAGCGGTACCGATGGAGATCAAGGGGGGCATGAAAGCCGACACCCTGGTAGTGAGAAATGCAGAATCGGAAAATCAGGGATTGAAAGCCGCCGGTGAGGGTGACGCCGGACAGGAAATCAAGGCAGATGGGTTCTTTATCTTAAGAGAAAGTGTTTCTCCGGGACAGCTTGTTCCGGGACTGAAGATGGATGGAAACCACATTGAAGTAAATCGCAAAATGGAAACAAACATCAAGGGCTTATTTGCCTGCGGAGACATTACCGGAGCGCCGTATCAGTACATTAAGGCGGCGGGCGAAGGCAATGTGGCAGCAATCAGTGTTGTAGAATACCTGGCACAGTTAAAAAAATAGAGTAGGAGGATGAATGTATGGTTAAGAAGATTAATGCAGAAGAATTTAAAAATGAAGCAATGAAGGGTTGCGCAGTCGTAGACTTTTCCGCAGTATGGTGCGGACCATGTAAGATGCTGGCACCGGTTTTAGAGGAAGTATCCGAAGAAATGGGTGATGTAAACTTTTACAATGTAGATGTAGATGAGAATCAGAACCTTGCGGCAGAGTATGGAATTATGAATATTCCGGCTGTACTGGTATTGAAGGATGGCCAGAAGAAGGATATTCTTGTAGGTTTTAAGCCGAAGGAAGCTCTTGTAGAAGAAATCAAGGCATTACTGTAAAAAAGAGCCCTACGGGGACAAAGGTGTGCAAATAGCACAAAGAGTATTACAAATTCAGAATAAAGGAGGAAATCGGCATGGGATTTTACGATTTAAAAGTAGAGGCTGCAGACGGCAGCATGGTGTCTATGGAGGATTTTAGAGGAAAAGTAGTATTAGTAGTGAACACTGCAACCGGATGTGGCTTTACTCCACATTATGAACCGATTGAGAAAATGTATGAGAAGTACCATGAACAGGGCTTCGAGGTGGTGGATGTACCGTGTAATCAGTTTGCCGGTCAGGCTCCGGAGAGTGATGAAGAAATTCATCAGTTCTGCCAGCTGAAATACAATACTCAGTTCCCGCAGATGAAGAAATCCGATGTAAATGGCGAAAATGCCATCGAACTGTTCCGTTATCTTAAGGAGCAGAAGGGCTTTGAAGGTTTTGGAAAAGGACCGAAAGCACTTGCTATGGGAGCTATGTTAAAGAAGCTTGACAAGGATTATAAGAATAATCCGGAAATTAAGTGGAACTTTACCAAGTTTGTTGTGGACAGAGAGGGAAATGTAGTTGCCCGCTTCGAGCCGACAGAAGATATGAAGAAGGTAGAGGCGTGCGTTGCATCCCTGATGTAGGTAAAGAATCGAATACAGAAGAAAAGGGCTCACCTGAAGAAGGTGGGCTCTTTTTATGGGTGTATCTTTTTGCCCCATGGAGATTTCCTCTTCTCAGGCTAATGTTTTTTTCCACGTTCACATAGCCTGACAATGATTTTTTCTCCGTGGGCTAACATTTCGGTTAGCCTCAGAACGTCTTTTGTTCCCAGGCAAAGATGCCTGTTTGCCTCGCAGGCATTTCTCCCCATAGGCTAACGGTTTTTGTTAGCCTGGTTTCTTTTTCTACTCACCAGGCTAATTTTGGATGTTACAGATGGTACTTTCTATTCATATGCGGCGTTTATGTGTAACCTACCAGCATGCTGCTATGATTTCACCCTCTTAGTCGTTGCTGGCACACCTTCTATGCCGAAGACTCAATTAGAAAATATTAAATTTTCAAAATTCTTCATCCAAAGAGCATGTAATCAAGTCAAATAGTCGTCTGCGTCGTTGATCGTTCATGGTGTGAAGGAGTTGCAGACAGGAGAGTTTGTTGTCAAAAAAGCCCAGCTATCCCCCTTCGCAGGCAAAAAAGTAGTTTTGGATAATAACCACACTTTTGCTTGCAACCTGACAAAAACAAGTGTATAATATATTAGTTAAAGTGTTGGAAAATGGGGGCGCGGTTTAACTGCGGCCCCATATCAATCGAAATGACAGGGATGCTTTTGGCAGAAAGTATTCCAAAACGAGGAGTTGCCTATATGAAATGGAAAGAATATACCATTCACACCACAACCGAGGCTGAAGAGCTGGTAGCTGATATGCTCTATGAATTGGGAATCACCGGTGTGGAGATTATTGATAACGTACCGCTGACTGAGGAAGAGGTAAAAGAAATGTACATCGACATCGAAGCCGAGCTTCCGCCGGATGAAGGAAAGGGTGCAGTACGGTTTTACCTGGAAGAAGACGCAGAGGAAGAAAACCTGTTAAAGGCAGTGCAGGAGGGCTTGCGAGAAATTGCAGGTTATGCAGATATCGGTGAAGGAACCATTGAAAAAGCCCAGACAGAAGATAAAGACTGGATCAACAACTGGAAGGAATTCTTTAAGCCCTTCTATCTGGATGATATTCTGATCAAGCCCCACTGGGAAGAGGTACCGGCTGATGCAACGTATCGAGCATTGATCGAGATCGATCCGGGAACCAGTTTCGGAACCGGACAGCATGAGACTACGCAGCTTTGCATTCGTGGATTGGAAAACTACATGAAGTCCGCAGATCAGGTACTGGATCTTGGCTGTGGAAGTGGTATTTTATCGGTAATAGCATTAAAACTCGGAGCAGAGCATACGGTATTAACGGATATTGATCCCATTTGCGAACAGGCTTCCGTTGAGAATATGGAGATGAACCATATTGCAAAGGATAGCTACGATATCCACATTGGCAATCTGATCGATGACGAAACCCTTCAGAAGACCGTCGGTGCGAATGCGTATGATGTGGTACTGGCGAATATTTTGGCGGATGTTATTATTCCAATGGCGCCGGCAGCATATCGTGCAGTGAAAAAGGGAGGATTTTTCATTACCTCCGGAATCATTGACTTTAAAGAGGAACCGGTGAAGAAAGCACTGACAGAGGCAGGCTTTACCATCAAAGAAGTAAACCACATGGGCGAGTGGGTCGGAATCATCGCCGAAAAATAATATGTATCAGTTTTTTATTGAAAAAGAGCAGATAAAGGAAAATCAGGTATTCATAACCGGTGCAGACTACAATCATGCGAAGAATGTACTACGCCTGAAAAAAGGCGAAAAGTTTCGTATCAGTACCAAAGAAGGCGAAAATTATTTTTGCGAGATTAGCGAATTTAGTGACGAGGCTGCAGTCGGAGTTGTTTTGGAAAAGCTGGAAGAAAGTACGGAATTAAAAGGCAGGATTACCTTGTTTCAGGGGCTTCCAAAAGGCGACAAGATGGAACTTATTATCCAGAAGGCAGTAGAGTTGGGAGCAGCGGAGATTGTGCCGGTGCGTATGAAAAATTGCGTAGTGAAGCTGGACGACAAGAAGGCAAAAGCAAAGGTAGCAAGGTGGCAGGCGATAGCAGAAGCTGCAGCGAAACAGTCTAAGCGAAGTATTATCCCGCAGATTCATGATGTAATGGATTACCGGGCTGCCATGGAATATGCGAAAGAAAACAACGTAAATCTGGTTCCCTACGAGAACGAGGGGGGGATTTCGGCCAGTAAGAAAGCAATTGGAGAAATTCAACCAACGGATAAAGTAGGAATTTTCATCGGCCCCGAAGGGGGATTTGATGAAAAAGAAATCGAAGCGGCAAGAGAGGTTATGACCAGTATTAGCCTTGGCAAACGAATTTTACGAACGGAGACGGCGGCTATTACAGCCATGTCTTTAGTCATGATGCAGATGGAAGAATAACAGGAGAAAACAATGCAGATTTATTTGGATAACAGTGCCACCACAAGGGTAAGCGAGTCGGTGCTTACGGTGATGGAAGAAGCAATGCGAAAGGATTACGGAAACCCATCTTCTCTTCATACCATGGGTATGGAGGCAGAGAATTACATTAAGAAGGCAAAGGAACAGATAGCCAAGACTCTGCGCTGTCAGGAAAAAGAGATATACTTTACATCCTGCGGAACCGAGTCGGATAACCTTGCCATTATTGGTGGCGCTTTTGCGAACCAAAGACAGGGAAAACATCTGATTACCACAGCAGTAGAGCACGCAGCTGTGGCAGCAAGTATGAAGTTTTTAGAGGAGCAGGGCTTTGAAGTGACTTATCTTCCGGTGGACGAATACGGTGTGATTCGTCTGGAAGATTTAAAAAATGCCATTCGACCGGATACCATTTTAGTGTCAATGATGTATGTCAACAACGAAGTGGGAAGCGTAATGCCCATTCACGAAGCTGGAGAACTGATAAAAGAATGTAACCCCAATACTCTGTTTCATGTGGATGCCATTCAGGGGTACGGAAAGTTCAAAATCTATCCGAAGCAGGATAAGATTGACCTTTTGGCGGTAAGCGGTCATAAGCTTCACGGACCGAAGGGCGTGGGCTTTTTATATGTCAAAGAGAAAACCAAGCTGAAGCCGTTGATTTACGGTGGCGGACATCAGAACGGCCTGCGTTCCGGAACAGAGAACGTGCCGGGAGTGGCAGGCTTAGGACAGGCTTGTGAGGATGTATATACAAACTTCGAGGAAAAAGTAAACCACATGTATGAACTGCGGGAGCAGTTTATTTCAGAGGTTGAGAAAATCGAAGGAGTATCCGTAAACGGAAAGAAAACAAGAGAAAATGCGCCGCATATTGTTAGCGTTAGCGTGCCGGGAGTAAGAAGCGAAGTGCTTTTACATTCCCTGGAGGAAAAAGGAATTTATGTATCAGCAGGATCTGCCTGCTCATCCAATAAGCCTTCCATCAGCGCAACCCTAAAGGCCATTGGATTACCGAAAGAGAAACTGGAATCTACGGTGCGTATCAGTTTTTGCGATACCAATACCGGTGAAGAAGTTGAAGAAACCATAAAAGCACTGAAGGAGCTGATTCCGGTGCTGACACGATTTGTTAGGAGGTAAGGATGTATCAGTCATTTTTGATAAAATACGGAGAAATTGCCATTAAAGGAAAGAACCGTCACCTGTTTGAGGATGCGTTGGTGAGTCATTTGTCTCATGCATTAAAACCGGTGGAGGGTGAGTTTTCCATCTGGAAGGAGCAGGGACGTATTTACGTGGATGCAAAGGGTGAATACGATTACGACCATGCCATTTCCGCTATGACCAAAGTATTTGGTGTGGTAGGCGTCTGCCCTATGGTTCAGGTGGAAGATGAAGGCTATGAGAAGCTTGTAGAAGAAGTAATCCGCCATTTAAAGGATACTTATGGAGAAAAAGAGCTGACCTTCAAGGTAATGGCACGTCGTGCAAGAAAGAATTACCCGTTAAACTCCACAGAAATCAATATGGACATGGGTGAAAAGATTCTGGATGCATGCCCTAATTTAAAGGTAGATGTACATGAGCCAGATATGTTTGTAAACATTGAAATTCGCCAGAAAATCAACATCTATACAGAAATTATTCCGGGTCCCGGAGGTATGCCGGTGGGAAGTAACGGAAAAGCCATGCTTTTATTATCCGGCGGAATTGATTCCCCGGTGGCAGGCTATATGATTGCCAAACGTGGTGTAAGCCTGGAGGCAACCTATTTCCATGCACCGCCATATACCAGCGAGCGGGCAAAACAAAAGGTAGTGGATTTAGCAGCCATTGTGGCACGCTACAGCGGTCCGATTACTTTGAATATCGTGAATTTTACCGACATTCAGTTGGAAATTTACGAGAAATGTCCTCATGACGAGCTGACCATTATTATGCGTCGCTATATGATGAAGATTGCAGAACATTTTGCAAAAGAATCCAATTGTCTGGGATTGATTACCGGTGAAAGCATCGGTCAGGTGGCAAGCCAGACCATGCAGTCCTTAGCGGCAACCAACGAAGTATGTACCATGCCGGTATACCGCCCGTTAATCGGTTTTGATAAGCAGGAGATTGTGGAAGTATCCGAGAAAATCGATACTTATGAGACCTCCATTCTGCCTTTTGAAGATTGCTGTACCATTTTTGTGGCAAAGCATCCGGTGACAAAACCGAATATCAATATTATCAAGCGGTCTGAAACAAAGCTTGCGGATACCATTGATGATTTGATGAAAAAAGCGATTGAAACAACGGAAACAATTGTAGTGGAGGCAAAATAAAAACCGTACCTTAGACCAGATACGGCTTTAGTGCTTCCATGACCTCATTCATGTCCCCCGCTTCCTCATTCTGGATGCGGAGCTCGATGGGTTGGGAAAGATCAAGGCTGAAAATTCCCATAATGGACTTGGCGTTGATAACATACCGACCGGATATGAGGTCAAAGCTCTGGTCAAACTGAGAAATGGTGTTTACAAAAGATTTCACTTTGTCAATGGAGTTTAAATTCACTTTTACTGAGCTCATGTTAAGAACCTCCTTTGCAATTCTATGAACATCTTACACGGATGAACACCGAAAGTCAATGAGACAAACTAGAAAAGAAGGAAGAAGTATATGAGAAAAGCAGCACTGCATAATCTGGGTTGCAAGGTGAATGCCTACGAGACAGAAGCCATGCAGACCCTACTGGAAGAAGCAGGCTACGAAATTGTAGATTTTCATGAGCAGGCGGATGTATATGTCATTAACACCTGTTCGGTAACCAATATTGCGGACCGGAAGTCCAGACAAATGTTGCATCAGGCGAAAAAGCGTAACCCGGAGGCTGTAATTGTAGCCTGCGGATGTTATGTCCAGACCAGTCCGGAAAAAGTGGAGGCTGACGAAGCGGTAGACGTAGTTATCGGAAACAATCAGAAACATCGTTTGCCGGAATTGTTGGAAGCCTATTTTGACAACAGGGAAAAGCTTTGCGAAGTGCCGGATATCGGGAAAGATAAAAGCTATGAACCCATGGTTATGAAGAAAACCGCAGAGCATACACGGGCTTTTGTGAAGGTACAGGATGGGTGTAATCAGTTTTGCACCTATTGCATTATTCCTTATGCAAGAGGAAGAGTTCGCAGCAGAAGCTACGATGATGTAATAGCAGAAATTCATAAGCTGGCTGAAAACGGATATCAGGAAGTTGTTTTGACGGGTATCCATTTAAGCTCCTACGGGAAAGACATGGATACTTCCCTTATTGATTTGATTGAGGGAGTAGCAGCAGTAGAGGGCATAAAAAGAGTTCGTTTGGGCTCACTGGAACCAAATATTGTAACGGAAGACTTTGTAAGCCGGTTAAGCCGGGTAAAAGAGTTCTGTCCTCACTTTCATCTTTCGTTGCAAAGTGGGTGCAATGCAACCTTAAAGCGCATGAATCGTCACTATACTGCAGAAGAATATCTGGAAGGATGTAAGCTTTTGCGGAAATATTTTGAACATCCCGCCATCACTACAGATGTAATTGTAGGATTTCCGGGGGAGACGGAAGAGGAGTTTGAACAGTGTCGGGCTTTTTTACAGGAAGTTGATTTTTACGAAGTGCATCTGTTTAAGTATTCCAAACGACAGGGGACGCCGGCGGCTGTAATGCCAAATCAGCTTACAGAAAAACAAAAGGCGGATCGCAGTCACATTTTGGCAGAGGACTTAAAAGAAAACAAAAAGCGTTTTATGAGCTATTACCTTGATAAAGAACAGGAAGTGCTTATTGAAGAGCAGGAAGAAGTTGCCGGAAAACGCTTTTACACCGGTTACACCAAAGAATATGTGAAGGTGGCTATGCCGGGAATCGCCTGCAAAGAGTCCACAAATTGTTTCGTAAAAGTGAAACTTACGGATTTTCTTACGGAAGACATTTTGGGTGTCTTGTAATTTTAGCTTGTTTATATTACAATGAAGGGAACAAGGCGTTTTTATAAGAAAGGTACGAAAACTATGCAGGATTTAAACAACACACAGTATTTCAGAGTAGAAAAAGACGTGGAACTTCCGGTTACGGACGTTATCGCCAAGGTGTATGAGGCATTGAAGGAAAAGGGATATAATCCGGTGAACCAGATCGTGGGATATATTATGTCCGGAGATCCTACCTACATCACCAGCCATCAGAACGCCAGAAGCCTGATTATGCGTGTGGAGCGGGATGAGATTGTGGAAGAGGTTTTGAAGTATTATTTGGAGAATAAGTTTTAATGCGAATTTTAGGTTTGGATTACGGTTCCAAGACCGTGGGCGTAGCTGTTAGTGATCCTTTGGGGATTACCGCCCAGGGTGTTGAAATTGTGCGAAGAGAGCGGGAGAATAAGCTCAGACAGACGTTGGCCCGGATTGAAGAACTTGTAAAAGAGTACGAGGTAGAATCCATTGTTTTAGGGTATCCTAAGAACATGAATAATACAGAAGGACAGCGTTGCGAGAAAACACAGGAATTTAAAGAGATGCTGGAGCGCCGTTGCGGTCTTCCCGTAGAGTTATGGGATGAGCGTCTTACGACGGTTATGGCAGATCAGACAATGATGGAAGAGGGAATCCGCAGGGAAGACCGTAAGCAGTACGTGGACAAGCTGGCTGCGGTGTTTATTTTGCAGGGTTACCTTGACTATTTGAGCAATCACAAAGAATAACGAAAAGAGAGAATGAAGATCATGGAAAAGATTACATTTTTTGACGAGGAATCCGGAGAAAATTTAGAAGTGTTCGTGGTTGAGCAGACGAAGTTAAACGGAGAAAACTATCTTTTGGTGACAGAGGACGAGGACGGAGATAGTACAGCATATATTTTACGGGAGGAGTCCGGTCAGGAAAATGAGGACCTTTTCTATGAGATCGTGGAAGATGAAGCATTACTTTCTGCATTGTCCGGAATTTTTGCGGAAATGCTTGAGGATGTGGATTTTTCCTTCTAGAAAAGGAAGGTGTAGTTTTGAAAAAACAGGAAGGAAAATTAAAGATTATTCCACTGGGAGGATTAGAGCAGATTGGAATGAATATTACTGCCTTTGAATACGAAGACAGTATTATTGTTGTGGACTGCGGTCTGTCTTTCCCTGAGGATGAAATGTACGGAATCGATCTGGTTATTCCGGATGTTACGTACTTAAAGAACAACATTGATAAAGTAAAGGGATTTTTTATTACCCACGGTCACGAGGATCATATCGGAGCTCTGCCTTATGTGTTGAAAGAGGTGAATGTTCCGGTATATGCAACCAAACTTACCATGGGTCTTATTAACCATAAATTAGAAGAACACGGTTTGGATAAGAAGGTTAAGCGTAAGGTGGTAAAATACGCACAGTCCATTAACCTTGGCAATTTCCGTGTGGAATTTATTCGTACCAATCATAGTATTCAGGATGCAGCTGCATTGGCAATTTACTCTCCGGCAGGTATCGTAGTTCATACCGGAGACTTTAAGGTGGATTATACACCGGTATTCGGAGATGCCATTGATTTACAGCGCTTTGGTGAACTTGGAAAGAAGGGTGTGCTTGCGTTAATGTGCGACAGTACCAATGCGGAGCGCCCGGGTTTTACCCAGTCTGAAAAGACAGTGGGACGTACCTTTGATAATATTTTTTCCGATAACGTAAATAAACGTATTATTGTAGCGACTTTTGCATCCAATGTGGATCGTGTACAGCAGATTATCAACACCGCCCATCGATATGGACGCAAGGTTGTTGTGGAAGGACGCAGTATGGTGAACATCATTCATACCGCCTCCGAATTGGGGTATCTGGAAATTCCGGAGAATACCCTTATAGAGATTGAGCAGTTGAAGAACTATCCGGATGAAAAGACGGTAATTATTACCACCGGAAGCCAGGGTGAAGCCATGGCAGCACTTCCGAGAATGGCAGCCAACCTTCATCGTAAGGTTACCATCAAACCGGGAGATTTGGTAATCTTCAGCAGTAACCCAATACCGGGTAACGAGAAAGCCGTATCCAGAGTAATCAATGAATTATATAGCCAGGGTGCGGATGTTATTTTCCAGGATACGCACGTATCCGGACATGCCTGCCAGGAGGAAATCAAGCTGATTTATTCTCTGGTTCGCCCGCAGTATGCGATTCCGGTGCACGGTGAATATCGTCATCTAATGGCTCAGGCGAAATTGGCGGAAGAACTTGGAACACCGAAGGAAAACATTTTTATCTTATCTTCCGGAGATGTGTTGTCATTGGATGCAGATAGCGCCAAGATAACGGATCACGTGCCTTGCGGAGATATTTTGGTAGATGGTTTGGGAGTCGGTGACGTAGGGAATATTGTTCTTCGTGACAGACAGAAACTGGCAGAAGACGGAATTATTATTGTGGTTTTAAGTATGGAATCCGGAAGCGGAAGAATTGTTGCGGGACCGGACATTATTTCCAGAGGTTTTGTTTACATTCGCGGCGCAGAAAGTCTTTTAGACGAAGCCCAGAGTGTATTGAATGAAACGGTTCTGGGACTGGAAGATCGGGGTGTTACCGACTGGAACAGAATCAAAACCGAGATTAAGGATTCTTTAGGCGATTTTGTTTGGAAGAAGACCAAGAGAAAACCAATGATCATGCCGATCATTATGGAAGTACAATAGAAAATAATGCAGAAAGGAGAGGACAGGTATGAACAAAATAGTAATATTGATTGTATCAATGTGTGCGCGGATACTTGTCCTTGTCTGTCTGTTTGCAGTGGCAGTTGTGGCAGGACGCAGTGCCTACCAGACAGGATACAGGATCTACACGGAACCGGCCATGAGTTCTCAGCAGAATGCCAAGGAGATTTCCATCGAGATTTCTTCCGGTATGAGTGACCGGGATGTGGCAGCATTGATGGAGGACTATGGACTTTGCCGTGATGAGAAGATCTTTTATCTTCAACTTACACTGTCAGAATACAAAGGTAGATTGAAGCCGGGAGTCTATACCCTGTCTACGGCCATGAAGCCCAGAGACATTATAGCGACTCTTGGAGGCAAGAACTTAGAGGAGGAGAAAGACGAAGAATGATCGTTGAGGAACGTTACGTTTCTTACATGAATTCTCTGAATCAGGGAAATACCCCGCTTTTAACGGAAATAGAGCGGGAGGCAATTGCTGATCGTGTTCCTATTATACGAACGGAAATGCAGCAGTTTTTGAAGACCATGCTTTGTATGCGTAAGCCGGAAGCCATCCTGGAAGTAGGAGCGGCCATCGGCTTTTCTTCTGTTTTGATGGCAGAATACAATCCGGTGCCCTGTAAAATAACAACCATAGAGAATTATGAGAAACGGATACCAATAGCAAAAGAAAACATCAGTCGTGCCGGATATTCGGATGTGATTACCCTGTTAGAAGGGGATGCTACAGAAATCCTGAAAGAACTTACAGATTCCTACGATCTGGTCTTCATGGATGCGGCAAAAGCCCAATATATTCATTTCCTGCCGGAGGTGAAACGACTGTTGAAATCCGGCGGAGTGTTAATTTCCGATAATGTATTGCAGGACGGAGACTTGATACAGTCCCGGTTTGCGGTAACAAGAAGAGACCGAACCATCCATAAGAGGATGCGGGAATACTTGTATGCCATCACACATGATGAGGAACTGGTTACCTCTATTTTGCCTTTGGGAGATGGAGTGACCGTTAGTGTAAAAAGATAAAGGGAAGAAAGGAGTAGTTATGCGAAAAGTAGAGTTACTGGTGCCTGCCAGCAGCCTGGAAGTGTTAAAGGTTGCGGTTATTTACGGCGCAGATGCGGTATATATCGGCGGAGAAGCCTTCGGACTTCGTGCAAAGGCCAAAAATTTCAGCCTGGAGGATATGGCAGAGGGTGTGGCTTTTGCCCATGAACACGGGGTAAAAGTTTACGTTACAGCCAATATTCTGGCACACAACGGGGATTTAAGCGGCGTTAGAGTATACTTTGAGGAATTAAAGAAAGTGGGACCGGATGCGTTGATTATTTCCGATCCGGGAATTTTTACCATTGCAAAAGAAGTGCTGCCGGATATGGAAATTCATATCAGTACCCAGGCAAATAACACCAATTACGGAACCTATCAGTTCTGGTGGAAGCAGGGGGCAAAACGTGTGGTAACCGCAAGAGAATTGTCCTTAAAAGAAATTCGGGAAATTCGGGAAAACATACCGGAGGAGATGGAGATTGAAACCTTCATTCACGGAGCTATGTGTATTTCCTATTCCGGAAGATGTTTGCTTAGTAACTTTTTCACCGGGCGGGATGCCAACCGCGGTGCCTGCACCCATCCTTGCCGCTGGAAATATTCCGTTATGGAGGAAAAACGTCCCGGCGAGTACTTCCCGGTATACGAAAACGATCGTGGAACCTATATTTTTAACTCAAAGGATTTGTGCATGATTGAGCATATTCCGGAGATGATGAGTGCGGGAATCGATAGCTTTAAGATTGAAGGCAGAATGAAGACTGCTCTGTATGTGGCAACAGTGGCACGTACCTATCGTAAAGCCATTGATGATTATCTGGAGTCTGAGGAAAAATACCGTGCCAATATGCCTTGGTATTTAGACCAGATTAGCAATTGTACCTATCGCCAGTTTACCACCGGCTTCTTCTTTGGCAAGCCGGATGAAAATACGCAAATTTATGATAACAATACTTATGTGCGGGAATATACCTATCTGGGGATTGTAGGTCCGAAAAACGAAAAAGGATATCGTATTGAGCAGAGAAACAAGTTTTCCGTGGGTGAGACCATTGAAGTAATGAAACCCAATGGTGAGAATATTAAGGCCCGGGTACTTCATATCAGAAATTCTGATGGGGAAGAAATGGAAAGCGCTCCACATCCACAGCAGGAACTGTTTATCGATTTAGGTATGGAACTTGACGAGTTTGATATTCTTCGTAGAGAAGAAGAGGAAGCAGAAGTACAGTCATAAAAAATCCTGTCGGCAGTCGTAGCGAAGGCCGACAGGAACGAAATAGCTTACGAAATAATTAGGACTGCAAATCCGAAAAACGGGCGTGGTTTTGAGCTAACAGCAAATCCAACAGTGTAATGGCGCACATGGATTCAATTACCACGGCTGCCCGGGGCACGATGGTTGTATCATGACGACCGGAAACAGAAAGGGTGGTAGGAGCACCGGTATCCGTAATGGTGTCCTGCTGCAAGCCAATGGAAGGAGTAGGCTTGATGCTGGCGGAAACAAGAATCTCTTCTCCGTTGCTGATGCCTGCCAGAATTCCACCGGCGTTATTGGAACGGGTGTGAATTCCGGTATCGGTTTTGGAAAGAATTGCATCGTTAAAAGCAGAACCCTGCATGGTTTCGCATTTCTTACCGGCACCGATTTCCACGGCTTTGACGCCACCTACGGAAAAAACAGCCTGACTGAGTAAGGCGTCCAGTTTGTCAAAAACCGGTTCCCCAAGACCTGCGGGAACACCGGAAATGGCTACGGTTACCTGGCCGCCAACGGAATCCTTGCTTTGCTTAATAGCATCCAGTTCTTCTTTTGTAGGAAGAGCGGTTGTGGTGGTAAAATGAATGCCCAATGCGTTTAAAATTTGAACAGCAATGCTTCCGGCAGCTACGCGGCAAACCGTTTCACGACCGGAGGCACGACCACCACCACGATGGTCACGAATGCCATATTTGTAATCGTAAACCGCATCCCCGTGACCGGGACGGTAAATATGCTTCAGAAGATCGTAGTCCTTGGACTTGGTATCTTTATTATAAAAAATCATGCTGATGGGTGTACCTAAGGTCTTGCCCTGATAAACCCCGGACAGAATCTGGATTTCGTCGGATTCTTTTCGGGCGGTAGAATGAGCATTGTCCCCCGGTTTGCGACGCTCCATGTATTTTTGCATGGCGTCAAAGTCCAAAAGAAAGCCGGATGGGCAGCCGTCAATAACAACGCCTACGGCAGGACCGTGGGATTCACCCCAGGTTGTGATGCGGAAATTATTTCCAAATGTAGAACCAGCCATGTTTTCCTCCTTGCTGTGTGATAGGTTGTAGATATTGGAAATTGTATATGGCACGGGTGGAAAAGCGTTTAATAACCGAAAACTGTTGAACGAAATATTTCGTTCACCTGTCCATTGGTTGTGGGAGCGCTTTTCCACCAGGAACAGCACAATTTCTACTACCTCCATCATATCGCACATCAAGGAGGAAAACAAGGCGACATTGTGATATAGGTTAATTTTGTTTTCAGAAAGGATGTAAGTATGTATAAAGTTTTGAAGACCGAGGGCCGCGCGAAGCGTGCCGTTATGGAGACGGTGCATGGCACCATCCAGACACCGGTGTTTATGAATGTGGGAACTGTTGCAGCCATTAAGGGCGCTGTTTCTACTGTAGATCTTCATGATTTGAAAACCCAGGTTCAGCTTTCCAATACCTATCATTTGCATGTTAGAACCGGTGATACGGTAATTAAGGAACTGGGGGGACTGCATAGATTTATGAACTGGGATAAGCCGATTTTAACCGATTCCGGTGGATTTCAGGTTTTTTCCCTGGCAGGACTTCGCAAGATTAAAGAAGAAGGAGTGTACTTCCATTCCCATATTGATGGCGCAAAGATTTTTATGGGACCGGAGGAGAGCATGCAGATTCAGTCCAATCTGGCATCTACCATTGCCATGGCCTTTGATGAGTGTCCTTCAGCAGTGGCGGAGCGCAGTTATGTGGAAAATTCCGTTGCAAGAACCACCCGTTGGCTGGAACGCTGTAAGAAAGAAATGCAGCGCTTAAATTCTTTGGAGGATACCATTAATAAGAACCAGATGTTATTCGGAATCAATCAGGGTGCTATTTTTGACGATATTCGAATTGACCACGCAAAACGCATTAGCGAACTTAATCTTGACGGCTATGCCGTAGGCGGTCTGGCAGTGGGCGAAACCCATGAGCAGATGTATCACGTGCTGGAAGAAGTAGTGCCTTATCTGCCTCAGGACAAACCAACATATTTGATGGGAGTGGGAACTCCTGCCAATATTTTGGAGGGTGTAGAGAGGGGTATTGATTTTTTTGACTGTGTATATCCGTCACGAAACGGTCGTCACGGACATTTGTATACCAACCACGGCAAGATTAATCTTTTTAACGAAAAGTATAAAAAAGATATGCGCCCGATAGAGGAAGGCTGTCAGTGTCCGACTTGTAGGCATTACACCAGAGCCTACATCCGTCATCTTTTAAAGGCAAAGGAAATGCTGGGTATGCGTTTGTGCGTACAGCACAATCTGTATTTTTACAATGAAATGATGGAAGAAATCCGGGATGCACTGGATGAAGGCAGATTCGCAGCATATAAGAAAAATAAGCTGGAAAGTATGGCAACGCCCATAGAATAATTTTGGAAAGAAGTAAAATATGAATTACCAGGAAAAGGGGAGTAGTATGGATAATAGTAAAAAAATGGATAAGTTAGAGATAATGGCTTTGGGAATTGAGGAAGCCAGAAAAACAATGATAGAGAATATCGGAGGACCCTTTGGTGCGGTTATCGTGAAAGATGGTGAGGTAATTGCGGTCTCCAGTAATCACGTGCTGGGAAAATGCGATCCTACAGCGCATGCAGAAGTGGAAGCGATTCGTGAAGCCTGCAAGAAGCTTGGAACCCACGACCTTTCCGGATGCGAACTGTATGCCACCGGTTATCCCTGTCCCATGTGTTTAAGTGCCATTATTTGGGCAAACATCAAGAAAGTATATGTATCCGGTCTGTTAGAGGACTGTGAGGAAATCGGTTTCCGGGATGATTTTATCTATAGTTTCATTATGAGCGGTTTTCGGAACAAAAAAATCTTGGATGTGGAACATCTGGATCGTAAGCCGGCACAGCAGCTCTATAAGCAGTATGCGGATATGAATAAGATTATATATTAGCACTTGAAGATTGTCCGTATTTTGTGTAAAATAGAATGTAGTAGTTTATAAAAATGGAGGATAAAAACATGATTTTAGCAACAGGTGCATCAAATCCGTTGATTTCTATTGGTATGCTGGTTGTACTGTTCGCGTTGATGTATTTTATGATGATTCGTCCGCAGCAGAAAGAAACCAAGAGAAAGAATCAGATGATTGCTGAGATGGCAGTAGGAGATACTGTTTTAACCAGCAGTGGTTTCTACGGAACTCTTATCGATATGCAGGATGATACTGTTATCGTGGAATTCGGAAGCAACAAGAATTGCCGTATCCCGATGCAGAAGGCTGCCATTGCTGCCATTGAAAAAGCACAGGACGCCGCACAATAAGTTAAGATGGACATGCCCGTAAAGGGCGTGTCCTTTTTGCGCTATTCGCGTTAAAATTTCAGTAAATAAGGGAGCGACAGAGGATGGAAGATATAACCGAGAATATTGCCACGGATCCTCAGGAATTGGTACAGCAGAGCAATCGGTTTTTACTTTATCTGGAAAGCTTATTGCCCCAGGCCTTAAGCTTTGCGCTGAATGTAGTAATCTCCCTGATTATCTATGCAGTTGGAGTCAAGGTTATTTCCCTGCTTCGTAAGATGCTGGGAAGAATGATGGAAAGAAGTCATCTGGATGCAGGCGTTCAATCCTTTTTGGATTCGTTAACGAAATTTACCCTGTATTTCCTACTGGTGGTATTTATCCTGACCCGCTTTGGAGTGGCGACTGCCAGTGTTACCGCACTGGTTGGTTCTGCAGGATTGGCCATTGGTCTGGCATTGCAGGGAAGCCTTGCAAATTTTGCAGGTGGTGTTCTGATTCTTATCATGAAACCTTTTGAATTGGGAGATTATATTATTACGGATGCGGGAGAAGGAACCGTAAGTCAGATTCAAATCTGCTATACCCGTTTATTAACAATAGACAATAAGTTGGTGGTAATACCCAATGGCAAACTGTCAGACGGTGTGGTCACCAACGTTACCAAAATGGAAAAGCGCCGAATCGATTTAATCTACGGCATTGCCTATGATGCAGATCTTAAGAAGGCGAAGGATACGCTTCTTGCCGTATACAAAGAAGAACCTGCAAGACTTCCGGAGGAAGAGATAGAAATCTACGTAGATTCTTTAAGAGAGTCGGAGGTTGCCTTAGGAGCCAGAATCTGGGTGAAGACAGAAGATTACTGGCCGGTGCGGTTCAGACTTCAGGAGAGGGTACTGGAAGCGTTTCGTAAGGAGGGAATTACCATTCCCTTCCCACAGATGGAAGTTACACTACACAAATAGAATTTAAGCATGAAGGGGGAAGAAGAATGCTAGACATGAAGAATGTACCGGCTTACGAGCTGGTGAAACAGCAACATTTAGAGGGGTTGAACTCAGAGGGCTATGTGCTGAAGCATAAGGCAACAGGAGCAAGAATTTGTCTCCTTGCCAATGATGATGAGAACAAGGTATTCCAGATCGGATTCCGTACTCCACCATCAACCGATACCGGTGTGCCACACATTATCGAACATACCGTCCTTTGCGGTTCTGACAAATATCCGTTAAAGGATCCTTTTGTAGAACTGATTAAAGGCTCTTTGAATACGTTTATCAACGCCATGACCTTTAATGACAAGACAATTTATCCGGTGGCAAGCTGCAACGACAAGGACTTCCAGAACTTAATGGATGTATATTTGGATGCAGTGTTCCACCCCAACATTTACAAGTACGAGGAAATCTTCCAGCAGGAAGGCTGGCATTATGAGATGGAGAGCGAAGATGCGCCATTAACAATCAATGGTGTGGTTTATAACGAAATGAAGGGTGCTTATTCTTCACCGGAAGAGGTTATTGCAGAAGAAATGACCAAGGCACTGTTCCCGGATACCTGCTATGGCAAGGATTCCGGCGGTAATCCGGATGCAATTCCGTCTTTAACCAGAGAAGCATTTTTGGATTTCCATCGTGCATATTATCATCCATGTAACAGCTATATTTACTTATACGGTAACATGGATATGGAAGAGAAATTGAAATTCCTGGATGAGAAGTATCTTTCTACTTTTGAACCAAGAAAGATTGATTCCGAGATTCCGATGCAGACACCGTTTAAAGAACAGAAGACTGTTACGAAGAAGTACTCTATTTCTTCCGAGGAAAGCGAAGATAAGAAATCAATTTTCAGCTACGGAAGCGTAGTGGAAACCGCTTTGGACAAAGAGTTGTGCGTGGCAATGTCTGTAGTTAACTATGCCTTATTGCAGATGCCGGGAGCACCATTGAAGCAGAAGCTTTTGGATGAAGGAATCGGAAGCGATATCGTTGGAAACTGGGAGACCAGCCTGAAACAGCCTATTTTTACCATCGACGTGAAGAATGTAAATCCGGACCAGTTTGATGCATTCAAGAAGATTATGCAGGATACCCTGAAGGATGTTGTTAAGAAGGGTATCGATAAATCGGTTCTGGAAGCAGCATTAAATACCATGGAATTTAAATACAGAGAAGCGGACTTCGGTTCCTTCCCGAAGGGACTGATGTATACCATCCAGAGTATGGAAAGCTGGCTTCATGACGATACGGATCCGTTTATGCACATCGATGCATTGGATACCTACAAGGCTCTTCGTGAGAAGATTAAGACCGATTACTATGAGAAGTTAATTACCAAATATCTCATTGAGAATCAGCACAGCGCTTTCGTTATTCTTGAGCCGGAAAAAGAGCTTGCCAATAAGAAAGCAGAAGCTCTTGCAAAAGAACTGGCTGAGAAGAAGGCTGCAATGAGCAAGGATGAAATCAAGGCAGTGGTGGAAGCTACAAAGAAGCTTCGTGCATACCAGGAAGCGCCGGACACACCGGAACAGCTGGCAACCATTCCACAGCTGAAGAGATCCGATATTAAGACCGAACCGCTGGAGATTAACAATACCGTATATAAACCGGAATCCATTCCGACACTGCACCATGATATGTTTACCAACGGTATACATTACATGCATTTGTTGTTCGACGTAAAGAAACTTTCGGATGAATTACTTCCGGCCTTGGGAGTTTTGCAGTTCGTATGGGGACTTATGGACACCGAGCATTACACCTACGCAGAGTTAAGCAAGGAGATTGACATTGCCACAGGTGGAATTGGATGTAACTTCGGTTTCTATGAGAATATTAAGACTCCGGCACAGTTTGATTTGAAGTTTACCATTAGTTCCAAGACCTTCTACGAGAAGACCAATCGTGCCATGGAACTTATTGAGGAAATCATCGAAGGAACCAAGTATGATGATGAAAAACGGTTAAAAGAGCTGATTGCAGAGAATCGTTCCCGTATGCAGAGCGAAATCAGTGCGGCCGGAAACCGTTACGGAATCTTACGTGCCCAGTCTCACCACACCAGAATGGGTGCGGTAAAAGACATGATTATGGGTATCGGCTTCTATCAGTATCTGGCAGATTTGGATGATAACTTTGAGGAGAAGAAGGGCAGACTGATTGCCAACCTGAAGACATTAAAAGAAATCGTATTCCGTAAAGAGAATCTTATTGTAAGTTCAACCTGTACCAAGGAAGAGTTCGATAAGGTTCCGGAATTATTAAAAGGACTTTGCGGTCATTTAAGCCATGAGGATTACGCTTTTTCACCGAATGAACCGGTATTTGAGCCGAAGAACGAAGGCTTTACCAATTCCTCACAGGTACAGTATGTATGCCGTTCCGCAAACTTCAGAGATGCAGGCTTTAACTACACCGGAGCAATGCATTTGATGCAGACCATTCTTTCCTACGATTATCTGTGGAATAATATTCGTGTAAAGGGTGGTGCGTATGGTTGCGGTGCTTCCATTCAGAAGAACGGAAACATTCTATTTACCACTTATCGTGATCCGCACATCAAGAGATCCTTGGAAGTATTCCAGGGAGTTCCGGATTATCTGGAGAATTTTGAGGCGGATGAGCGTGAGATGACCAAGTACGTAATCGGAACCTTCGGCATGATAGATACACCGTTGACACCTTGCCAGAAGGGAATGAGAAGTACGGATCTGTACCTGAAACGAATTACAATAGATGACTTGAGAAGAGAAAGACGACAGGCATTAAATGCAATGCCGGAAGACATTCATGAGATCGGAAAGATCTTAAGAGAGTCACTGAAAGAATCTTGCTACTGTGTTGTCGGTAACGAAGACAATATTAAGAAAGCAGCAGATATCTTTGATCATATCGAAAATATTAAGTAAGAAGAGTTACGCAGTATGGGCAGGTGTCAAACCTGCCTGTATCGCGTAGTAAAGGAGTTATATGAAGGAATTAAAATCAGGATTTGTTTCCATTATCGGAAGACCCAATGTGGGTAAATCTACCTTAATGAATTATATCATTGGACAGAAAATCGCTATTACCTCTAAGAAACCCCAGACCACTCGTAACAAGATTCAGACGGTCTACACCAAGGAGGAAGTGGGACAGATTGTATTTCTGGACACACCGGGAATTCACAAGGCCAATAATAAGTTGGGCGAATACATGGTGAACGTGGCGGAGCATACCATGAGAGACAGCGATGTGATTGTCTGGCTGGTGGAGCCTACGGATTACATCGGTGCAGGAGAGAAGCACATTGCAGAAAAGTTAGGCAAGGGAAATCTTCCGGTGATTCTCGTTATCAATAAGGTGGATACGGTGAAAAAGGAAGAAATTCTGGTTTTCATTGATACCTATCGGAAATTAATGGATTTTGATGAAATCGTGCCGGTTTCCGCCAAGACAGGAGAAAATGTGGAGGAGCTGATTGATACGATTTTTAAGTATCTTCCTTACGGCCCTATGTTTTACGACGAGGACACCATTACCGACCAGCCGGAGAAGCAGATTGTTGCGGAGATGATTAGGGAAAAAGCGCTTCATGCACTGGATGATGAGATTCCTCACGGAATTGCGGTAGTGATTGATCGCATGAAGATGCGCAAAGGAAGAAAAATCATGGATATAGAGGCTACCATTATTTGCGAAAGGGAGTCTCATAAGGGAATTATTATCGGCAAACAGGGAAATATGCTGAAGAAGATTGGAAGCAATGCCCGGTTTGAAATTGAGAAGATGCTGGATTGCCAGGCAAACCTGAAGCTTTGGGTAAAAGTGCGTAAGGATTGGCGTGACAACGATGTGTTAATGAAGAACTTTGGATATGACAAAAAGAGGATTGATGAATAGAGCATGAGTAGTGAGCGGTTAAAAATCACCGGCATGGTGCTCATCGCGGCACCGGTGGGAGATTATGATAAACGGCTTGTGATCCTGACAAAGGAACGGGGGAGGGTGACGGCTTTTGCAAGAGGTGCCAGACGACAGAATTCGGCGCTGATTGCGGCTGCCAACCCCTTTTGTTTTGCAGAATTTGAATGCTACGAGGGACGTGATTCCCTGACGGTGGTAAAAGCAAACGTGGAAAACTATTTCCGGGAACTGGCGGAACATCCGGTTTTGTGCGGATACGGTTTTTATTTTTTGGAAATCGCTAATTATTATACCCGTGAGAACCTGGACGAGACCCCTATGTTAAAGCTTTTGTACCAGTCCCTGCGAGCGCTTTTATCCGAAAAAATCGGAGAAGCGCTGGTAAGAAGGATATTCGAAATGAAAGCTATGGTTTTCAATGGCGAATACCCCATAGTGGAAACAGGACAGGGCTATGAAGAGGCCACCGTATACGCGTTGCAGTTTATTGCTGCCACGCCGGTGGAGAAGTTGTATACCTTTCAGGTTACACCGGAGGTTTTACGGGAGATGGGAAAGATTATTGATGAGTTTATGAAACGGCATTTGGATCGGAGCTTCAAATCCCTGGAATTTATCCGTATGATGGAAAGCTGATACTTTTCTTTACAAACTTATGGGAAAAGAGTATAATAAAGTTTTGACGACAGCTTTATCAGGAGGAATTGGTATGAGAAAAATGCGTCAACTGGCAGGGCTTTTGCTTTTGGCATGTGTATTAACCGGCTGCGGAAGCTCTACATTTGAAACAAAAGAGAACGCAATTTATGTGAAGGATGAAGGCGAAATCATAGAAGCCAATGTGGAAGAATTCTCCAAGAAATATTATGACGAGAAGGAACTGAAGCAATTCGTGGAAGACAGCATTGATGCCTACACGAAGGAACATGGAAAGGACGCCGTCAGCTTAACAGAGCTTACGGTTGAGAAGAAGGTTGCCACCATGTTTTTACAATACGAAAACGGTGATGCCTTTAAGGGTTTCCACGGGGAAGACTTTTTTGCCGGAACCATGGCAGATGCCCTGGCAAAGGGGTATAGTCTGGACGGTCGCTTTTTCAAAGTAAAGGGAAAGAAAATCGGCGAAGAAGAAGCGGTTGACACCCTGGAAGATGGTCTGAAGGTTGTAATAATGAAGGAACGTATGGGCATTCAGGTGGATGGAAAGATTTGCTATGTGTCCGATAACGTTACAGTAGTCAATGACCATACCGTATCACCGGTAAGGGATGAGAATAACGAAGTTATACCGCATTACGGAGAAGAGTATATCACCGTAATTTACAAATAAGGAGAGATAATAATGGAAAAGACAATGGAAAAAATCGTTGCCCTGGCAAAGTCCAGAGGTTTTGTGTACCCGGGATCCGAAATTTACGGAGGCCTGGCAAATACTTGGGATTACGGAAACTTAGGTGTAGAATTTAAGAATAATGTAAAGAAAGCCTGGTGGAAGAAATTCATCCAGGAGAATCCATACAACGTAGGAGTTGATTGTGCAATTCTCATGAATCCACAGACCTGGGTAACTACCGGGCATGTAGGTGGTTTCTCTGATCCTTTGATGGATTGTAAGGAATGTCATGCAAGATTCCGTGCGGATCAGCTGATTGAAGATTTCAACAGCGCAAACGGTCTGACACTGGACAAACCATTAGATGCCATGACTACCGAGGAAATGCAGAACTACATTGCAGAGAAGAACATTCCATGTCCAACCTGCGGTAAGCACAATTATACCGACATTCGTCAGTTTAACTTAATGTTCAAGACCTTCCAGGGCGTTACCGAGGAAGCAAAGAACACCGTATACTTACGTCCGGAAACAGCGCAGGGTATTTTCTTAAACTTTAAGAATGTACAGAGAACATCCAGAAAGAAGATTCCATTCGGTATCGGTCAGGTTGGTAAGTCCTTCCGTAACGAGATTACACCGGGTAACTTTACTTTCCGTACCAGAGAGTTCGAGCAGATGGAATTGGAATTTTTCTGCGAGCCGGGAACCGACCTTGAGTGGCATAAATACTGGAAAGATTTCTGCGTAAACTGGTTAAAGAGTCTGGGACTTAAGGATGAAGAGCTTCGTTTAAGAGATCATGATCCGGAAGAACTTGCTTTTTACAGTAACGCAACAACAGATATTGAGTATCTTTTCCCATTCGGTTGGGGCGAATTGTGGGGAATCGCCGATCGTACCGATTATGATTTAAATCGTCATCAGGAAGCATCCAAAGTGGATCTTACCTATTTTGATGATGAGAAGAAGGAAAAATATATTCCTTACGTTATCGAGCCATCATTGGGAGCTGACCGTGTGGCATTGGCATTTTTATGCGCAGCTTATGATGAAGAGGAGTTGGAAGGCGGCGACATGCGTACCGTACTTCATTTCCATCCGGCGTTGGCACCGGTTAAGATTGGTGTGCTTCCGCTCTCCAAGAAGTTAAATGATGGGGCATTAAAAATCTTCGAGGAATTAAGCAAGACCTGGTACTGCGAGTTCGATGACAGAGGAAACATCGGTAAGCGTTACAGAAGACAGGATGAGATTGGAACACCGTTCTGTGTAACATACGATTTTGAATCCGAAGAGGATCATGCTGTAACAGTACGTGATCGTGATACCATGGAGCAGGAGCGTGTAGCAATTGCAGATCTGAATGAATATTTTGCAAAAAAACTCGCTTTCTAGGACACAGAGGCTTGCAGTTCGTATAAAAGTAGGATATAATTAATTGCTGTGTTTAGTTCACAAAACTGACACAGAGTAGGTTATAGAAGGAAAATAATGTATAGAAATGAGGAGGGCCAGAAATGAAGATTTCTGAAAAGATTAAGAAATGTTCTCTCTCTCCAATGCGTAAGTTTCATCCTTATGCAGTGAAGGCGGAAGAGGCAGGAAAGAAGATTTATCGTTTAAACATCGGACAGCCGGACATTAAGACACCGGAGCAGTATTTTGAAGCGGTTCGCAATTTTACCCAGCCGGTACTTGCGTATGCGCCATCTCCGGGACTGCCGGTTATGGTCGATGCAATTGTTGACTATTATAAGAACATTGGTGCAAGCTTTACCGCTGATGATGTAATTATTACTACCGGCGGAAGTGAAGCTTTATCCATTTTGTTTGCCTGCATTTTAGATGAAGGCAGTGAGGTTCTGATTCCGGAACCATTTTATCCGAACTATAACACTATGATTAGTGTTGCAGGCGGAAAGATTACCCCGATTCCAACCTCTCCGGAGGAAGGTTATCGCTATGCGGTTAAAGAAAAGATTGAGGGTGTAATCAATGAAAACACCAGGGCCATTATGGTAACAAATCCGGGTAATCCAACAGGTGTTGTGCTTACCAGAGAAGAAATGCAGGTTATTGCCGATGTGGCAAAAACACATGATCTCTATGTTATTGGTGATGAGGTTTATCGTGAGTTCGTGTATGGTGATGAACCACTGGCGTCTATGGCGCAGTTCAAGGAAATTGAGCAGAACGTAGTCATTATCGACTCCGTTTCCAAACGTTTCTCCGCTTGTGGAGCACGTATCGGAGCGCTTTTATCCAAGAATACCGAACTTATGGGTCATGCCATGAAGATGGCACAGGCTCGTCTTTCCGTTGCTACCTTGGACCAGATTGCAGCTGCAGCATTATATAGCTGTGATGAAAGCTATTTCAAAGCAATGAGAGAAGAGTATAAGAAGCGTCGTGACACCTGCTATGAAATGATTATGAAGATTCCGGGTGTGGTTTGTGCTGAACCCCAGGGAGCTTTCTACATGATGGCAGCGTTGCCGGTAGATGACGCAGACAAGTTCAACCAGTGGTTACTGGAAGAATTTGAAGATAACAAAGAAACCGTTATGTTCGCTCCGGGTGGTGGATTCTATACCGGCGGAAAGGGCAGAAACGAAATCCGTATTGCGTATGTTTTAAAACAGGCTGACTTAGAGCGGGCTATGGAACTTTTGAAACTTGGTATTGCGCAGTACAGAAAAGAAGTGATGGGGTGTAACGATTAATTCGTTTACATAAAGAAAAGCTATATAGGAGGAATTATTAATGGCAAAGAAGTACTGCTACCTTTTTAGTGAAGGAAATGCAAACATGAGAGAGCTTCTCGGCGGAAAAGGTGCTAACCTTGCTGAGATGACAAACATTGGTCTTCCTGTACCACAGGGATTTACAATTTCAACTGAGGCATGTACTCAGTATTACGAAGATGGACGCGAGATCAATCCTGAAATCATGGCAGAAATCAACGAATACATTGTAAAGATGGAAGAGATTACAGGAAAGAAATTTGGAGATAAAGAAAATCCTCTCTTAGTTTCTGTTCGTTCCGGAGCTAGAGCATCTATGCCTGGTATGATGGATACCATTTTGAATCTTGGATTAAATGAGGACGTTGTGGAAACAATTGCAAAAGCATCCGGTAATGCTCGTTGGGCTTGGGATTGCTACAGAAGATTTATCCAGATGTACTCTGACGTAGTTATGGAAGTTGGAAAGAAATACTTCGAAGAGCTCATCGACAAGATGAAAGCTGACAGAGGTGTTACACAGGACGTTGAACTGACAGCAGATGATTTGAAAGAACTTGCTAACCAGTTCAAGGCTGAATACAAATCTAAGATCGGTGTTGACTTCCCGGCAGATCCAAAGGAGCAGTTAATCGGAGCTGTTAAAGCCGTATTCCGTTCCTGGGACAACCCACGTGCAAATGTTTACCGTCGTGACAACGATATCCCATATTCCTGGGGTACTGCTGTAAACGTACAGTCCATGGCATTTGGTAACATGGGTGATGACTGTGGTACCGGTGTTGCATTTACTCGTGACCCGGCTACAGGAGACAAGGGATTATTCGGTGAGTTCTTAACCAATGCACAGGGTGAGGACGTAGTTGCCGGTGTTCGTACACCAATGAAGATTGCTGAAATGGAGCAGAAGTTCCCTGAAGCATTCAAACAGTTCACCGAAGTATGTAAGACTCTTGAAAATCACTATCGTGATATGCAGGATATGGAGTTTACCGTTGAACATGGTAAATTATATATGTTACAGACACGTAACGGAAAGAGAACTGCACAGGCTGCATTAAAGATTGCTTGTGACCTTGTAGATGAGGGCATGAGAACAGAAGAAGAAGCTGTTGCAATGATCGATCCTCGTAACTTAGATACCTTACTTCATCCACAGTTCGATGCAGCTTCCTTAAAGGCAGCTACACCGGCTGGTAAGGGACTTGGAGCATCTCCGGGTGCTGCTTGCGGTAAGGTTGTATTTACAGCAGAAGACGCTGAAGCTTGGGCTGCTCGTGGCGAGAAGGTAGTTCTTGTTCGTCTTGAGACTTCTCCGGAAGACATTACCGGTATGAAGGTTGCTCAGGGTATTTTAACCGTTCGTGGTGGTATGACTTCTCACGCTGCCGTAGTTGCACGTGGTATGGGTACCTGCTGTGTATCCGGTTGTGGAGACATCGCTATGGACGAAGCAAACAAGAAATTCACATTGGCTGGAAAAGAGTATCATGAAGGAGATTACATTTCCTTAGACGGTACTACCGGTAACATCTATGATGGTCAGATTAAGACTGTAGATGCTCAGATTGCCGGAGAATTTGGCCGTGTAATGGCTTGGGCAGATAAATATCGTAGATTAAAAGTACGTACCAACGCAGATACACCTCGTGATGCTAAGAAAGCTCGCGAACTTGGTGCAGAAGGTATCGGACTTTGCCGTACAGAGCATATGTTCTTCGAGGAAGACAGAATCGCTGCTTTCCGTGAGATGATCTGTGCTGATACAGTAGAAGGACGTGAAGCTGCGCTTGATAAGATTCTTCCATATCAGCAGGGAGACTTCAAGGCTTTATACGAAGCTTTGGAAGGACATCCGGTTACTATTCGTTTCCTGGATCCGCCACTTCACGAGTTCGTTCCTACTGAGGATGCTGACATCGAGAAACTGGCTAAGGCTCAGGGTAAGAGCGTTGAGCAGATCAAAGCTTTAATTGACAGCCTGCATGAGTTCAACCCAATGATGGGACACAGAGGATGCCGTCTTGCAGTTACCTATCCGGAAATTGCTAAGATGCAGACCAAGGCTGTTATCCGTGCAGCTATCGAAGTACAGAAAGCTCATCCGGAATGGAATGTAAGACCGGAAATCATGATTCCACTTGTTGGAGAAGTAAAAGAGCTTAAGTTCGTTAAGAAGGTTGTTGTTGAAACCGCTGATGCTGAAATCGCAGCAGCAGGTGCTAAATTAGAGTACGAAGTTGGTACCATGATCGAGATTCCTCGTGCATGCTTAACAGCAGATGACATTGCAAAAGAAGCTGACTTCTTCTGCTTCGGAACCAACGACTTAACTCAGATGACATACGGATTCTCTCGTGATGATGCCGGTAAGTTCTTAGATGCTTACTATGACAAGAAGATTCTTGAGAACGATCCGTTTGCTAAGCTTGACCAGACCGGAGTTGGTAAGTTAATGGATATGTCCATCAAACTTGGTAAACCGGTTAACCCAAGCTTACACATCGGTATCTGTGGAGAGCACGGTGGAGATCCATCTTCTGTAGAGTTCTGCCACAAGATTGGTTTGGACTATGTAAGCTGTAGCCCATTCCGTGTACCGATTGCGAGACTGGCTGCAGCACAGGCAGCTATCAGCGAGGCACGTTAATTGAGCCAACATGTTTTTTAGGAACTTTTGAGATCCCAAAAGATTTCATGAGGAAGAGCGGTAAGCTTTATTATGGCGAACATCGCGCCTTCCGGTTCCCGGAAAAGCTTGAATTTAAGCTATTTCTAGCATAGGGAGTCTGTTACAGACTCCCTATATTTTTTATCTAAAAATATAAGGTGCTATAAACGGATTAGTATATTTGAATCTGTTGTTTGCATTTTTTTGAAGCGTTCGAGGTTTTTTAACAAGAAAATTCCCCGAGCGCTTTTTTGCGTTTGGGGCAAAAAGCGCAAGATGTTGCGCATCGAAGGAGGTTTGAAAATGTCAGTATTTACGGCAAAAATGCTCAAGGAAGCAAGAAATACAGCTGGATTGTCCCAGGACGAAGCAGCAAATGCGATGAAGATTAGCAGAAGGAAGCTGCAGTTGATTGAAGCAAATGAATCGGCAATATCTGTAGATGATATAGTTGAGTTTGCCAAATTGTATAAGGTTGATATCCGTGAGCTTATCTTGGAATCATATGTTGATGAAAAAGAGGAACAGATTCTATGCAATCGATATGGTTCTTTCTTGAAATTGTTCGATCAACTATCTGATAGAGACAAGGAAGATGTAGTTTGGGTAATCAAGCAAAGAATCAATGGCACAATATAAATGTATGCTAATTGCATATACCAAAATGTGATAGAGTAAGCATATGCATTACGCATATGCTTATTTGTTATATACGAGATTATATGTTGAGGCGGTTGTATCCTGTGAGCGATGCATTCCTGCAGGCGGTGCAGACTCAGATGTATGTGGAGGGCTTTAAGGTGAAGCTTGAAAAGGATACGAGCTATAAGGGCCTGTGGACGGTGAGTTTTGACTAGAAAGTAGAAAGGATTTTGATAATTATATTCTGTCTGTAAACCTTCTTGCTCAAACTGACGATATAAAAGATAAGGAATATTGTAATGTGTTTTAGACTACTTTCAAGGAGGACATGGTCTATGAATTCAATATCAAATAATATGAGTAGTTTTCTGCATACATATGAAGCATACCGCGTTCCTAAAGGGACAAAGGTACAAAATCAGGCTGGAGAAGAGGTCGTTTTATCGAATGAAGAGGACACCTTGGTTCTTACAGAAAAGGCAGGCAGACAACTTGTAAAGGATCGAGGAGATTATATTGGAATGCTTCAGACTCAAGCTGAAATGGCTGCAGAAAAGACTCAGGAAGCGGCTACTGAAAGAATAGCAAAAGATCAGGCAAAGGCTATGGCAGTATTTCGCAGTTTGGCAAATGGAGATAATGTTCCTTCATCAGATGAAAGCAGATTGATGGAATATGACTCTAAGTTATATCAAGCTGCAAAGGCAGCACAGGCTATGGCTCAGATGGCGAAGAAAAGAGCGGAATCAAAAGAGTCTGAATGGGATGAACGCGAAGAAGAGGAACAGAGGAAAAAAGAGAAAATACTTGGAGATGAGTCTAACGAAGCCGCTTTAGCAATAGGAAAAGGATCCCATGAGTTTAACGAGGCTATGAAACAAAATATAGTAGAAGTTGATTCGAGTGGAGTTGACTTTTCATCGCTGAAAACAATGAGTTTAGGCGGAGTCACAGGTGAATTTATTGATTTGTCGATATGAAATCTAAAAAAGATACTATTTGAAGAGGGTCGGTGCAGTTCAAAAACCGACTCTTTTCTAATATTTGAACATACAGTGTTTACCATCTGTTTATAAAAAATGTTAAGAAAACTATGTTGCTAACCGATATAATATACAGAAAACTATATAAAGGCTAAGGAGAGCATCTGTATTCAAGGGAATGGTACCTGTTTACAGGTGCTTTTTAAATAATGACGGAGGTGGAATATGGATTTAAGCAGTTTAGGTGGTGTGGCAAGTGCATACGGTTATGCAAATCAGATTAGGAATAAGTCGGTTTCATCATCCGATTTTGCAAGTTCGCTGAATAAAGCAACATCGTCAGATAACGTAGTAGAAGCCTATAAGAACAGCCTGCAAAGTAAATTCGGATGCCCTATTACAGTGGCAAGCGTAGGAAAAGATCAGAATAGCATGGATAGATTTGCCGGCGGAACTGCTGGCTCTGGGAATGTAGCGATTGCACCTAATATTTTGGAGCAGATGGCTAATGATCCTGAAAAAGCAGCATATTATGAAAAGAAAATATCGGATTATTTTAATTACGGTGTCCCTAAGACCGATGCATTTATGGCAATGATAGGCCATAGGAAAACGTCTGAAGGGTTAGTTATACATGAAGATGGAACCGTGACACATTACCTGAGCGGTGAGGAATCACCGGAAAAGATAGCTAAATTTGAAGCAGAGCAGAAAGCAAAAAGAGAGAAAAAAGCTAAAGAAAGGCAGGAAAGTATTGAGCGGAGCCAAGAGGCTGCAGATGAACGTAGACGTATTCAGGAAGAGATTTATCACAGGAGAAGTATAGAAGCTGTTCTTAATGAGCAGATGCTTGAATCGGGGACATTTGCTTTTGGAGATACCCCAGAAAGTGTGTTAACAGCTTATGGAGCTGGAGTATCACTCCCTAATGGTTTGTATTTATAGAAAAAGGTCGGTGATGATATGAACAATACTATTAATGTAAATGGAATGACGAGTTATTATAGCAGCTTTATCAAATCTGTTACGGCTAAGACATCGGTGAATAATGGTTCGAAGATTAATAGCGGAACTGTGAACGGTGAAAAAGATTCTTTTATTTCTACACTAAGCTCAAAGGTGGAAACAGCTGGTACATTAGAGGAAACAGCAGCTGTTTCCACAAAGGATATGACATTGGAGGAATACAAGAATTATATTCATGAGACTATTTCTTCTTTTCCATTGTGTTCAGATAGAATGGGAGATTGTATATCAATAAATATTTCGGAGAATGGTTTTAAAGCTATGCAGAGCGATCCAGAATATGAGAAGTGGGTTTTGCAAGATATTCAAAATGGCTTTTCTACACCTCTTCCAGGATGGGTTCGTGCAATAGGAGGGACAGATTTTGTTGTCGCAAACTACGGGGCAACCAAAGAGGAATGCAGTTGTACCTCCTGGTCTATGGGCTATCAGAATGGAATTGGTGACAAGGTCTGGGAAGCTCAATCCAAAGGTAGCTTCTGGACAAAGCGCGGAGAACAGAAAAGGGTTCAGGAGAAGATAGATAAGAAAGTCGCTGAAAAGAAGGAACTGGAAGAAAAATGGCTACAGGAAGCGGCTGAGAAGAGACAGGCATACACTGATTTTCTTAATGGGAAGGCTATACTAAAAACAAGCGGGGTTTCAGAACTCAGTGATATTTTTTCAAAGCCAACGGATACTAAAATGGAGGGAATAATATCAGCATATGAGGCTGGAACGATTGTGGGAGGTATGGTTTAGCGTTCGAGAGTAAATAATTGCATAATTCAATTAGAGATATGATTATTGAGAAGAATCGGGAGACTGGTTCTTTTCTTTTACTCAAAATCAGGAAGGAATTCATATCAGCAAATTGGATTTGCTGACTATCGGAACCGTGCTGGATATGTACACGGAGCTTCAGAGGGATGACGATGATGATGAATAGGTGATTTCTTTTGCATTTTCGTTGACGTATACGGAATCCGTGTATATAATAAAGGTAGGTATATACGAAATCCGTATACAGGAGGTGCAAGATGAAAGACTTAGAGTATATCGTAAACGGAATCATTGTTGAAGATGAGAATAAGGCAGAGCAAGATGAAGCCAGAAAGAAAAGAATGCTTGCATCTGCTTTTGTAATGGTAAGAAACAAGACCGGTATGAATCGCAAAGAGTTCGCTGCATGGCTAGGAATACCTTATCGAACAATGCAGGATTGGGAACTCGGCAACTCACAGGTCCCTGAATATGTTCTTAGACTCGTTGCCTATAAGGTAATGATTGAAAAGGAAAGGGGGAACATATAATGAGAATACTAAAAGCGATTTTGATGGCACCGGTTAGAGTGATCGTATTTTTTATCCAGCTTGTATTAACGTTGGGTGTAGTTATATTTGGCGCAGCCGGTGGCATTGTTACAAAGGCTGGAGAAATAGTAGGAGGCCTTTTGATTTTAGGAAGTCTTCTTTGTGTTGCAACCGGACAGGTTTCCGGAGATATCTTTTTAAAGATGTTCCTTGGTGGAGTTGCTTTTGCTGCAGTTCCGGCTGTAATAACTAAGCTTGGTGAGGAAGGAATCCTTTGGGCGAAGGATGCCCTTTATAAACTGGTATAAAGGAAGTGCTTGTGATGAATTTATTAGATATTTGTAGAGAGTTTAGAACTGCAATTGAGGTTGTATGTGACGAAAGAGGTTTTTCGATAAAAGATAGGATGCATAGATTCCCTGGCGGATGCTGTGATGATACTTGTGATCTTTTTGCATACTATTTGAATGAAGAATATGGAATTCATGCAAGGCAGTTAGTAAAGATATATGAACCGGATGAACCTGAAATAAGATGTAATCATGTAGTTCTATTGTTAGATGATGATAATATAATTGATTTAACTGGAGATCAGTTTCCTGGTGGCCCAAAAGTTTATTATGGAAAAGAAGATGATTTCTATCAAGCAATGGAGTTTGATCGTATACAAGATAATTACAATATAGAGCAGGATAGAAGATTATGGGATGATTATCAGGCGATTCTAAGTAAATTAGGGCACTGATTTGTTGTCTGTCCTAACTTGTCACGAACTGTCACATCATGTCATAACAGGTCATGAAACTTCTATTTTCAAATGATTTTGGCTGTGTTATATTTACAATGGGCAAAGCGATAGGACATCAAACCTAAACGCCAAGCCCATTTCTTTTGCAAAAGAATACCGGCAGATTTAAGCGTCAGCTTATGACTTCGATTGAGGTCATGGGTCTGCCGCTTTTTTAATGCCATTAACCAGGCGGAGGGTGACGATCCGATGCCAATGCAAACAGAAAGGAAAATATAATATGGATTACGAAAGTTTCAAAGAGAAATTCGTAGAGGATGTGAAAGACAGACTTTACGAGCAGGGAGCCGAGGTTGATCTCTCCATTCATACAGTGAACAAGCTGAATGAAAGTTATGAGGCAATCACAGTTACACCGGAAGGTAGCAACATCGGAGTGAACATCGGGATCGACAAGTTCTACGGAGCGGTCGAAGACGGCAGACCTTATGATGAGGTTGTTGATAAGGCGGTAGATGTCATTAATAACGGCATCAACCAGAGACCTGACTTCGATATCGAATCCTTATCTGATTATTCTCAGATGAAGGAAAAACTTGCTATGGAAGTTGTTTCTGCAGAGGCCAATAAGGAGATGCTTGAAACGGTACCTCATCAGAATATGGAGGACATGGCGGTTGTATATCGCTTTGTTTTAAGTTCTGATGACGATGGCAGGGCATCGATCCTTGTTACCAATCAGCTGCTTGAAAACATGGGAGTTACTCCTGAACAGCTTCACGCAGATGCAATGGAGAATGCGCCTCAGATCAAGCCCGTTGAAATCAAAGGCATGAGCGAAGTTATGGCTGAGATGATGGGCGTTGAGCAGGCTGAAATGATGGGACTTTTCCCGGTAGCTCCTGAAGATGAGAAGATCTACGTTGCTACAGTGCCTGACAAGGTACATGGCGCCGGGGTTCTTGCTTATCAGAACTTTATGGACCAGGCTGCTGAAAGAGCCGGTGGTGACTTCTTCATTTTACCTTCGAGCATCCATGAGGTTCTGATCGTTCCTGACAATGGAGAGATGGGCTTAAAGGATCTTGAGGCTATGGTAAAGGAAGTCAATGCTACGCAGGTTGCTCCTGCCGATAAGCTTACCGATAGTGTTTACCACTATGACAGTAAGGACAAGATCTTTGAGCTTGGTGAAAAGTTCGTACAGCGCCAGGCGGAAAAGGAAGCGGAGCATGCTGAGGAGAAAGGCGAGAAATCTGTTCTTGGTGATCTCAAAGCTAAGAAGGAGGAAGTAGCCAAGACTCCTAAAAAGGAAACTGTTGATAAGGGTGCCAAAGCTAAGGGTGGCGAAGCGCTCTAATCATATCATGATGAATAAGGCGTCAGCCGGAGGTTACGACCTCCGGTCTGGCGCTTTTTCTATTGCATAGGAGGTAATCAAAATGTCAGCACATTACAACGTATTAGGAGCTATGGGCAGTAACAGCACTCCCGTAGTGGGAAGAACAGAACCAATAGCTCATCCTCAAAACTGTAAACACGAGTGCCCTTATGGGTATAACAAAGCATTCTGTTTCCCTTGTTACGCCAAAATCATGAAGGAGCATAGGGCGGCAAAGAACAAGGTAAAGGAAGCGTGATGTTATGGTTTTTGACTACTTTTATGAGGAGCAGTCAGAAAGCTATTCGTTTTACAGGATTCCTAAGATGCTTTTTACTGAAGAGATATTTGAAGCACTGTCAACGGATGCAAAGGTCTTGTACGGCCTTCTTTTGGATAGGATCAGTTTATCCAGGGAAAACGGCTGGCTAGATGATGCAGGGCGAGTCTATGTCTATTACACGATAAAAAGCGTTAAGAAGTCTTTGAGGTGTGCAAATACAAAGGCTTGCGGATTGTTAAGAGAGCTTGATGAGTTTGGTCTTATTGAACGCAAAAAGCAAGGGCTGGGTAAACCGACCATTATCTATGTGAAGGATTTTACCCGATTCCGAAAAGCAGAACTCTTGGATTCTGAAAAGCAGAACTCTGTAATTCTGCATACCGGAACTCTGGACAATCGCATATCGGAATCTAATAAGACTGAGATTAATAATACTGAGAGTAATAAGACTAATCCTATCCTATCCGGAGTAGATAAGGATATGGATGAGAGAGCTTCATATCGTACATATCTTAACGCTCAGCTTGATATGGATATCATGCATGAGCGGTATCCATATGACCGGGAGACTTTGGATGCAATCATGAATCTTATGCTTGATGTTATCTGTTCTAAGAGAAAGACTATCCGCATTGCAGGAGATGATAAACCTGTGAATGTGGTGAAATCACAGTTTTTAAAGATCAATTCTATGCATCTTGAGTATGTTATGGACTGTATGAAGAAGAATCCTGCCAAGGTGCGAAATATCAAGCAATACTTATTGGCTGCCATATACAATGCGCCGCTTACTATGCAAAGTTACTATCAGGCCTGGGTCAACAATGACATGGCGGAAGGCCGTATATAACGGAGGATTTATGACATGGAAACATTAGATATTAAAATCGCACTGGATCCACTTAATGACGGAGCAGTGTTAAGGGAATTTAAAATCAAACGCAAGGATGAAGGGGCACTTATCATTGCCACCAACGGTGAGTCGCGAATTGTCGATGCACAGGAGGCTCAGGGCATCCTCGACAAGCTTAATGAAGTTGGACATGGTGAGTACATGGGTAAGAGCGACTACATTGCCATGATGAATGCTAACAAGATCATTAATCTGAGTGGCGGAAAGTGCTTCATTGGATCGGTCATCATTATGAAGTTTGATGGACACGGACTTTCAATGCTTGTGGGAGATAAGTTTGAAAAGGCTGCCACAGAGTTCAAAAGCCGATTGATTACCATTGTTTGTGAAGGACAGGAATTTTCGGCTTATGAGCTTATCTAAGGAGCATTTATCTTAATAGAAAGGAAGTGATGAAGTGCAGGAAGAAGTTGAAAACAAATCAGTACGGTTGGCGATTCAGACCGGTAAAGTCACTTTAAGGACTCTGCTACGTGGTTTGCGTGCCTGGTATCGTCATCATGAGCGAAAGAAGGATGTTGCGCGAATGGCAGGCGATACTGTGAAAGGAAAGCAATCCGTGAAGGAACTGATTAGTCAGGGACAAGGAGTGTCCAGTATGGAAATCGGGGACTCCGGGATTCGTGATTTTAAGAAGATTGCCAACAAGTACGGGGTGGATTTTGCCATTGTGAAAGACAAGAACGAAACCCCACCTAAGTATACTGTTTTCTTCAAGGCCAGAGACGCTGATGCTATCACTCAGGTTTTGAAAGAGTATTCCGATAAGCAAGTGAAGCGTAAGAAAGCAGCTGAAAAGGAACGTCCGAGCATTCTTCAGAAGCTTAAGAAATTCAAGGAAAAAGTTGCTTCCATGCCCCGTAAGAGTAAGGAAAAGCGAAAGGAGATGGAGCGATGAAAAAGAAGAATTTTAAAAAGCTTATTATCTTGAATATTCCTTATGTTCTGATAGGGCTTGTGGCAACCAACGTTGGAGAGGCTTTTCGAATTGCCGGAGGAACGAATGCATCTGAAAAGGTGCAGAGTGTAGTGCTTGATGGTTGCTTTGGAACGGCATTTGCCAACCCATTGCCCAGCTTTCATCCTATTGATTTATTAGTAGGACTTGCGATTGGCGGGATCTTACGACTTGCTGTTTACATCAAAAGCAAGAATGCCAAGAAGTTTCGCCACAATCAGGAATATGGATCTGCCAGATGGGGGAAACATGAGGACATAGAGCCATACATGGACCCGGTCTTTCAGAACAATGTGATTCTTTCGCAGACTGAGAGAATTACCATGAACAGCAGGCCAGCCAATCCTAAGTATGCAAGGAATAAGAATACGCTTTGTGTCGGCGGTAGTGGTTCCGGTAAGACGAGGTTTTTTATCAAGCCGAACATATTGCAGATGCACAGCTCTTATGTAGTGACTGATCCGAAAGGTTACTTTTGGATAGGACAATAGTAATATCACCTTGAAAAAAGAAAGGAGGCTCATATGAGTAAATACCAGTACACAGCCCTGTATGAACGCCTTTCAAGGGATGATGAATTGCAGGGCGAGAGCAACAGTATCACCAATCAGAAGCAGCTTTTAGAGGACTACGCTAAAAAGCACGGCTTCGATCCCGTCCGTCATTTCACCGATGATGGAATCAGCGGGACCACCTTTGACCGCAAAGGCTTTAAGGCAATGATCGAAGAGGTTCTTGAGGGGAACATATCCACGATCATCGTTAAGGACATGAGCCGTTTCGGTCGTGACTATCTGAAAGTCGGTTACTACACCGAGATCATGTTTGTCGAGAAAGGTGTCCGCTTCATCGCTGTTAATAATAACATAGACAGCGCAAATCAGACAGACTCAGATTTTACCCCGTTCTTGAACATCATGAACGAATGGTATGCCAGGGACTCAAGCAGAAAGATCAGTGCGGTATTTACCGACCGTATGGAGCGTGGACTGCGTTGTAGCGGTGCCATCCCCTACGGGTATTACCGCAAGCCGGATGATAAGCAGACTCTGTATGTTGATGAAGAGGCGGCAAAGGTTGTAAGACGTATCTTTGACATGGTTGTGCAGGGATATTCCTATAACGAGATTATCCGCATCTTTCACGATGAGAAGATCCTTATTCCGGCAGAATACGAGAGAATACACTCACCATCTGATTGCAGACATAATCCCGTGCCGGATCCCTATATGTGGAACTCAACAACATTGGGATATATCATCCACCGGCAGGAATACTTGGGGCATACGGTACTTAAGAAATCAAAGGGAATATCGTATAAATCCAAGAAGAGAGTGAATGTGGCTGCTGAGGATCAGATGGTTTTTAAGAATACACATGAACCGATAATTGACGAGGAAACTTGGAAGCTTGCCAATAAGATAAAAGCTCGCAAGAAGAAAACACCATATGCCGAGGATCCGTTTAATCTTACCGGATTGCTATATTGTGCCGATTGCGGATCAAAGCTGATCCGTCATGATGCACAGCCGACCACACGGGAAAAGATGGATTCAGATCGGGCGTATTGTTGTGGGATGTACCGTAAGGGAGTCAACAAGGTTTGTACCATGCATTACGTTAAGCGAAACGATATGCTTGAACTGATCCGCAAGGCAATACAGAGAGCAAGCAAGTATTCGATAACTAACGAGCAGGAATTCAGAGAAAAGATCATGGCAGAGTTATCGGTCAAGCAGGAGCTTGATGATTCGGAGAATGAAGAAAAACGTACATCTGCCGAGAACAGGATGCAGGAGCTTGATGTTCTGATAGGCAAGCTGTATGAAACATATGCCATGGAGAAGATAGCACCGAAGCAGTATGAGCGCCTTATGAGCCAATATAACGCTGAATATGAGGAGCTTGAAGCATTGGTGGCTGAGTTATCGCCCAGAACGGAGGAGTGCGATCCCAAGTCTGATATGGAGTCGTTTATCACCCTTGCAAAGAAATATGCGGACTTTGAGGAACTTACACCATTGATGGTCAGTGAGTTTATCGACAAGATCATCGTACACGAATCCAACGGGATCCGTGGTTTTGGCAGAAAGCAGAAGATAGAGATCTATTTCAACTTCATTGGTCAGTTTATCCCACCGATCCCCGAAGAGGAGATACGGGAGGAAGCCAAGAAGCAGGCAGCCATCCAAGCTGAGAAGAACCGGATCCGTGCCGAGAAGAGAAAGGCTACGCTTGTCAGATATAACGCCAAAAGGGAAAAGAGGCTTGAAGAACTCAGGCTTGCTGCTGAATCCGGAGATCCCGAGGCGAAGGCGCAGTATGAGGAGCATTGCAGGAAAGAAGAGGAAAAGCGGGAGCGAAGCAAAGCATACTTCAAAGAGCGTTATCGCAGGGAACAGGAGAAATATGCGAAAACCAAGGCACTTGCAGAGCAGGGAGATCCGCAGGCTATTGAACTGTTGGCAGAGTATGACCGCAGGATAGCGTACCGGAAGAAACGTGTGAGTGAGCAGGGAAAGGCAAAGCGCAGAGCCGAAAAAGAGGTGCGTGCAAATATGACGTTAATTACCGCCAATGCATAACCTTACAATAGGGCAGGTGGGGAAATATCCAAAGAGCATAATGCAGTTTCTTTTCATCCGATAACTATCGTATGAATTGAAAGAAAAAAGGCATCCAAAGAGATCAGTAGAGATACAGATCCCCGAGGGTGCCTTTGTGGATATGTACACGGAACTTCAGAGGGATGACGAGCCACACGATCAGCTGGCATCTAGGATGATATGGATCGATTCTAAAATAATTTATTTCCTGGTTAAGATTTTGTTATTGGATGTCGATATAGAGATTGGAGGAGTGTATTCTCCATCTTTTGCTGTACGAAAAACAGCAAATGTGTTTACAAGGAGGTAAATGCTTATGTCAAGGATTACAGATTATTCGTTCTTATTCGATCAGATGTTTGGAACCAAAAGTAATAGCGGCTTGGTGAATAATATTAAGGTTTCAAGCTTATCAAGTAGATCTACACAGGCACAGTTAAGAGCAGCGGGTATTGATACAAATAGTGCGCAGTATAAAGCGGCTATTAAGGAAATGACTAAACATCCGGGTAGTATGGGGATGTCCACTAATGTGCAGGCCATTAAAAACATAATGAATACTTATGATAAGAATGGCGACGAAATAGATCCACATACTGGTCTGACGGGTGTCTTTGTTACGGAGGAAACTGCTGCAAAGCGAAGAAGAATCATTTCTATACCGGAAGATAGCCGTGAAGAAATATACAAGATTGTTAGGAACAATTTTGAGAAAAACAATGGTATGACAAGTGAGTCTGATACTAAGAAGGAAATATTTACTAATCTTCAAAGAAGGACGAATAAGAATGACCGACTTGCTGCCAGCTGGACTTTATCTCAGTATGAACAGGCTTATGCAAAGGCTTTTGTTTCAGCAGCAAAAAAGGCTGATCCTAGTTGGGATTACGGAAAACCTATACCTAAAGGGGCTTTTGATGGGATGACACGTGAATCTATTGAAGCAAATATAGGAAATCTATCGAAGAAGGGATTAGACTTAAGAGTATAATATTATTAGTGAGGTGAATGAAATGAGAATAGAATCAGGAATGAATAGTGTATCTGAGCAGGAAAAATATGCCAGATTACAAAACACGGAAGCTGTTAAGAAAGCGGAAAAAATAGAAAAGCCGGAAGAATCAAGCAAGCCGGATTCGCCTAAAGTACGTATGGATGAATACGTTCCTTCAGAGCCTATTAAGGGTATTTACAAGCCAGGAAAGGATGAAGACGGGAATCCAAAGATAGATTATATTGATCCTAAGAAGGATAATGTGCAAAAGCCTGCTAAAATGACAACTTCGGATCCTAAAAAGAGCGAATCTACAACCACTGATACTGACAAGGTAGATAGGGAAATAGAGAAACTCAAGGAGAAGAAAGCTCGTCTTGAGCAGGAACTTCGTTCTGCAGACGATTCCAAGAAAGAGGAATTGGAGAGACAACTTAAGCAGGTAGAAGCCGAGCTTGTACAGAAGGATAATGACAATTATAGAAGACAGAATGCAGTAATATCATAATCTCATTCGCTTTCTATAGCGGAATATGGACATATAGTAATTATGAGAAGAATCGGGAGACCGGTTCTTTTCTTTTTACCCAAAATCAGGAAGGAGGGAATCGGATGGCTGGACGGATCCAGGGAATCATCGTTGAGATCGGCGGCGATACCACCAAACTACAAACTGCCTTAAAGGGCGTAAATACGGAAATCAGGAATACGCAGAGCCAGCTGAAAGATGTCGATAAGCTCCTGAAACTTGATCCGGGGAATACGGAACTACTTGCACAGAAGCACAGACTCCTGGGGGATGCCTTCAAGGAGATAAAAGTGGTATGCCAGACATACCCGAAAGGGAGCCTTCCCTTCCCTGCCTTCCTTCTTCCTCTTCCCCCTTAGAAAGAAAAACGAAAAGAAAGAAGCAAAGAAAAGATAAAAGAAAGATATACCCCTATTATCATCATCCATCCTATCCTATCCCATCCGTCCGTCTTCCGTCGGGGAACGGCTGCGCACGTTCCCCTAAGAGGAAGACGGGATATACGCGCGCGTGCGCGAGAAAGGAGCCAAACAGAGAATGAAGCTAACAAGATACGAGCAGGAGACTATAATCAATTTCAATGCCGAGGACCCGGATGCAATAGTTTATACCCGTGATAAGACCGTTATGAGACAACTTGATGCGTTAGTTACCGAGTATCCCGATATCTTTAAGTGTATAGGCAAAACAGATATCGATAAGACCTATTCAATGCCTAAATCGCGCATTAGTTACCGTAAGCCCAGAAGGATATCTGAGGCTAAGAGAGAACAGGCAAGGATTAAGATGATGGAGATAAATCACAATCGCTAGTAGAATTTATCCCCCACATTTTTGTTGATTTATCCCCCACATTTGATATACTGATGTGGGGGATAAAGTGGGGGATAAATTTTTTGAGCGGAGGATAAGTTCTTGAATAATACAGAAGAACTGAAGAAGATTATCAAAGATTTAATTGCGCATTATTCTGAAGAGGAATGGTTTGAATTTAAGGAAAATTGGTATGAACCAAATGCATTGGGCGAGTATATTTCTTCAATGTCAAATGTTGCAGCGATGTTAGGAGAAAAAACGGCATATCTGGTTTGGGGAGTAACTAACGATACTCATGAAGTGGTCGGAACAACTTTTAATTATCATCAGGATGTCAAAAATGAACCGCTTGAGCATTACCTTAGTAGAAAGGTTTCGCCTGACATAGGGTTTGAGTTCGTCACCTTAACGATGTATAGAAAACGTATTGTCGTTTTAATTATACCTGCAGCAACAAAAGTACCGACAAGTTTTGATAATACAAGATATTTGAGGGTGGGATCTAGCAAAGTTAATCTTAACAAGTACCCGGAGCGTGAATCCAAGCTTTTTGATATTCTCAGAAACGGCATGCCGTCTTTGGTGACCGAAAAGTCTGACTGGCAGGATTTGAGTTTCAAGAAATTATTCTTGTACTATGAGGATCGTGGCATAACACTGAACAAGAAGAATTTTGAACATAATCTCAAACTGCGAACAAAAGACGGTGAATACAATATGCTAGCTCAGTTATTATCTGATGATAGTCATATTCCGATAAGAGTATCTATTTTCAGAGGGAATGATAAAGCATCACCATTGTATTCAGTCCGCGAGTTTGGAAATAATTGCTTATTGATTTCACTTGATAAGGTTATTGAGTATGCTGATGTTTTGAATGTACTTCAAGCAGATGAGACTAATCGAAGGATAGCCAGAGATGAAGTGGCATTGTTTGATGAAGATGTATTCAGAGAGGCAATTATAAATGCGTTTGTGCATAATAAGTGGGTTGACGGCAATGCGCCGATGATAACGATATATTCAGACAGAATGGAAATTCTTTCAAGAGGAACGCTGGCACCAAAACAAACGATGAAAGGATTTTACTTAGGAGAATCAGTTCCGGTCAATCAAGAGTTATCTGATGTATTTTTACAGTTACATATTAGTGAACGATCGGGACGAGGTGTTCCCAAAATAACAAAGAAATATGGAAAAGAGGCATATGAATTCAGAGAAAACTCAATAGTGGTTAAGATACCCTTTTTTCGCATATCTCTAAATGTGGGGGATAAAGTGAGGGATAATGTGGGGGATAAAGAAAAGAAACTGAATCCTACACGAACCCGAATTTTAGAAGAAATGCGCAACAATCCCAATGTTACGCATGAACAGTTAGAGAAACTCGTGGGTGTTGGTAGAACAGCCATTCAGAATAATATTTCATATTTGAGAAATAATGGTTTTATAGAGCGAATAGGATCAAATAAAAATGGTTGGTGGAAAGTGCTGTAGTATAAAAGCAGTACACTAATCAAATAGTTGGGACGGCGATAGCGGATAGCAAATCTGAAATGATGAGCTACCCGCTATTTTTATACAAAAAAACTGCCGGAAACGGCACATCAAAGAAAGGAGATTTTCAAAATGGAACAGCAACAGATTTCAGCAAAAAAGCTGAAGGCTATGGAGAAGGTTAAGCGAGCCAATGCGGAGCTTGCCAAGGTAGTTCGTGAGGAGAAGGAGCAGCTCAGAAAAGTTCAGGATCGCCACAAGTACATGATGGGCGGTTGTGTAGTGAAATACTTCCCCGAAGCTTATGACTTTAGTGAGCAGGAAATGAATCGGATCATAGCGTGCGCTTTTTCACTTAAAGATGTGAAGAACATGATTGCTACGGTTCTGAAAGAGCGACCGGATCCTGCGGTAAATAACGATGAAGAGGAGAAAGAAATCGATGATTATGATTCTGATGAAACCGAGGAAAATGATCCCGAAGAAAATGACGATGACGAGGGCGGAGAAGCCTAAGGTCTTTAACCGAGATTTTCTCGGTGCGCACAGATATACCACCAGAGGTGGTACTGCGCGTCCTGCCGGAGGCGTCCTGCGGACAGCTGTTGTCTGCCGAGGGCAGCCAAGAGGGGACACTACGTTTCCCCTCCGGTGCTTGCGCACCTACCTCTATGTGTACTTTCCGCTTGGCAAAGCTCTAAAGAGCAGAGCTTCACCAGGCGAAAAGTCTGTCCTGTCAGTCCGTCCATGTTTTGGTATGCCGTCAAGGTGGAAAGCGAGGTGCGGACATGACAGTTAAAAACATCAGCACCCGTGCCAAGATATGTGGCAGGAGTGCCAAATGTACGGGTGGTCATTCTGCCGTTGAGCAAGCCTCATATATCAGCAGGGAGAAGATGTATTGCGAGTATGACGGTCAGACATATTATCCAAAGTATTCCGAGGATCTTGTTCATTGCGAAGTTTTGCTACCGGAGAATGCACCCGAAGAATACAAAGATCCATACGTTTTATGGAATAGTGTAGAGCTTGTCGAAAAGGCAAAGGATGCTCAGCTTGCCCGAACCTTTCGTATAGAGCTGCCGAACGAGTGGAGCTATGATCTTGCCAAGGAAGTGGTGAAGGATTATTGTGAGCGGAACTTTGTCAGCAAAGGTATGTGTGTTCAGTATGCCATCCATGATTCTGAAAACAAGCAGGGGCAGAGGAACTTGCATTGCCATATTATGCTCACATTACGGAG
>SVEZ01000013.1:0-77203 GCA_015057115.1 Lachnospiraceae bacterium
CAAGATAAACACTGGTTTTTGGTGATTTTGTGTAAGAAAAATCCGCGGCAATCGCCGCGGACTTTGTCTACACTCTGTAACAAGCACAAGTGCTTGTTATCACTTGCGGTCGTCGAATACAAATAAATTTGTATTCTCCTCGTCGCTATTATGGTATAATATACATAAATAAGAGCCACCGCGATAGACGGTTGGTTCCAAGTGATGCAAAACGACAATTGCTCAGTTACTTTGGAAGGTTACGGCGATTGTTTTTTGCTATGTATATTCCAATACGAATGCCGATGCTGACCATAGTAACACTGTAGCCAACAAAAGCCATTAACGATAATATATCAAGCATACGAAATTCGTGCCAGAGGAACCAACCGCCTACCGTTATCTGGTAGCTCTTATACAAGCGGAATGTTTTATACCACGAGAAAGGATTCCCTCGGAAGATTTCTGTCCCGCTCTTTTTACGGAAATGATGAGCGAAGCAAAGCCATGGCGGAATACACCAACCCGGAACATCCGGAAATCATTTATAATATCCCGCCCTGCTATCTGATTACCAGCAAGGCAGATATGCTGGAACGTTACACCTTGGATTTTGCCGGAAAGCGAGCGGGTGGTGGATGAGATTGTGCAGTGGTTCCGGGAACATCAACAGAATAGGAAGCGCCCTCGCAAAGCTACGGGGGCGTTTTTTTTTACAGCGCTGGGCATATAGAGAAAAAGTCGCTGAGGCGCCCAGCCAAAGAAGAAAATCTGGGCATATAGAAAAAAGTCGCTGAGCCGCCCAGCCAAAGAAGAAAATCTGGGCATATAGAGAAAAAGTTGCTGAGGCGCCCAGCATTTTGTATATTGCAGCGCGGCGCTGCACATACTGAAGAAAAAAACAGGAGATTTCAGTATGGAAGCAGAAACGAAAAAGGAACAGCGAAACGAAGAATACAATAAAATGGTAAAAGAGGTCACCCCCACCCACAGCCTGCCGGTGAATATGGCGAAGGCATTTTTGGTGGGAGGAGCAATCTGCACCCTGGGGCAGGGGATTTTAAACTATATTCTGTCCATGGGGATTGAGGAAAAAGATGCCTATGGTTACACAGGGGTGGTATTGATTTTGCTAAGCGTGCTTTTGACCGGTTTTAACATTTATCCAAGTCTGGCGACCTTTGGCGGAGCGGGGGCGCTGGTGCCGATTACCGGATTTGCCAATGGGGTAGCATCCTGCGCCATCGAGTATAAGGCGGAGGGACAGGTTTTCGGAATCGGATGTAAAATTTTTACCATTGCGGGACCGGTGATTTTGTACGGAATCGTGGTGAGTGCGTTGGCGGGATTGATTTACTGGATGGTGTGAAATTGAGGAATTGTACCGTAAATTCTAAGTGAACATGGAAATTTCATAGACTTTTCAGTGAAAAAGCGTTATGATAGATGTGTATGAGATTGCAAACGAGGATGATGAGAAGTGCCAAAAATCATCCGCGAAATATTATAACAGGAGGGTTTCTATGAAAAACTTAGATTTAGCAAAATATGGTATTACCGGTGCGACTGAAATCGTACACAATCCATCTTATGAATTGCTTTTTGAAGAAGAAACAAAGGACGGACTTACCGGATATGAAGTAGGTCAGGTCAGTGAACTGGGAGCAGTGAACGTTATGACCGGAATCTACACCGGACGTTCCCCAAAAGATAAATTTATCGTTATGGATGAAAACTCAAAGGACACTGTATGGTGGACTTCCGAGGAGTATAAGAACGACAACCATCCGGCTTCCGAAGAAACCTGGAAAGCAGTTAAGGAAATCGCGGTAAAAGAGCTTTGCAATAAGAAACTGTATGTTGTAGATGCTTTCTGCGGTGCTAACGAAGATACCCGTATGGCAGTCCGTTTTATTATGGAAGTGGCTTGGCAGGCACATTTCATTAAGAACATGTTCATCCAGCCTACAGAGAAGGAATTAGAGAATTTTGAGCCGGACTTCGTGGTTTATAATGCAAGTAAGGCAAAAGTTGAGAATTATAAGGAGCTTGGATTAAATTCCGAAACTGCAGTAGTCTTCAACATCACCAGCCGCGAGCAGGTTATTATCAATACCTGGTACGGCGGAGAAATGAAGAAGGGTATGTTCTCTATGATGAACTACTACCTGCCGTTAAAAGGAATTGCAGCAATGCATTGTTCCGCAAATACCGATATGGATGGCAAGAATACCGCTATCTTCTTTGGATTATCCGGAACCGGAAAGACCACACTTTCCACCGATCCAAAGAGACTTTTGATTGGTGATGACGAGCATGGTTGGGATGATAACGGTGTATTCAACTTTGAAGGTGGATGCTATGCCAAGGTTATTAACCTGGATAAAGAGTCCGAGCCGGATATTTATAATGCCATCAAGCGTAATGCATTATTGGAAAATGTTACCTTGGATAAGGATGGTAAAATCGATTTCGCAGATAAGAGCGTAACCGAGAACACCCGTGTATCTTATCCGATCAACCATATTGAGAAGATCGTTCGTCCGAAATCCGCAGCACCGGCAGCAGAAAATGTAATCTTTTTATCTGCGGATGCTTTTGGCGTATTACCGCCGGTTTCCATTTTGACACCGGAACAGACCCAGTACTACTTCTTAAGCGGATTTACCGCAAAATTAGCAGGAACCGAGCGCGGTATTACCGAGCCGACACCAACCTTCTCCGCTTGTTTCGGTCAGGCTTTCTTAGAGCTTCATCCTACCAAGTATGCAGAAGAACTGGTTAAGAGAATGAAAGCAAATGGTGCAAAAGCGTACCTTGTAAATACCGGATGGAACGGAACCGGCAAACGTATTTCCATTAAGGATACCCGTGGAATTATTGATGCAATCCTTAACGGTGATATCAATAAGGCTCCGACTAAGCAGTTACCGATGTTCAATCTGGAGATTCCAACCGAGTTAAACGGTGTGGATACCAAGATTTTGGATCCGAGAGATACGTATGCAGACCCATCCGAATGGGAAGCAAAAGCAAAAGATCTTGCCGGACGTTTTGTAAAGAATTTTGCAAAATATGAAGGTAACGAAGCTGGTAAGGCTTTGGTTAAGGCAGGACCGACTCTGTAAAAAGAATTTTGGCAGGTCATGGGAAGTGGGCGAGCTGCTTCCCATGGCTTTTTGTTTTCTTATGACAGATTGTCAGCCGACACCCGACACAACAATACAAAAGTCAAAGGAGAAACTTGCATGACGAAGAAATTGTATGATGAGAAACCATACGAAAGTCGATTTGCGGCGCAAGTGGCGGACGTAAAAAAGGAAAAGGGAAAGACCTATGTGACACTGAATCAAACCCTGTTCTTCCCGGAGGAGGGCGGTCAGTCCCCGGATACCGGAATTCTGGCGGGGTTCCCGGTGGAAGATGTACAGATTAAGGATGGCATAATATGGCACACGTTGCCGGAGGATGCAGAAGTGAAGGAAGGACAGCAGGTGGAAGGGGAGATTGATTTTTCCCATCGATACGACCTGATGCAGCATCATTCCGGGGAGCATTTGTTTTCCGGACTGGTTTATGGAAAATATGGATACAACAACGTGGGCTTCCATCTGACGGAAGAAATTATGACGGTGGATTATTCCGGCCCTCTTTCCGAAGAACAGCTTTTGGAATTGGAAAAAGAGGCAAACGAGGCAATTTGGAAGAATTTGCCTATTATCTGCGAATATCCGTCAAAAGAAGTGTTGGCGCAAACTGAGTATCGCAGCAAAAAAGAAATCGACGGAGCCATCCGCCTGGTGACAGTGAAGGACGTGGATATTTGCGCCTGCTGCGCACCTCATGTAAGAAGCACCGGAGAAGTTGGAATGCTGACCATAACCGGTTGGGAGAATTATAAAGGCGGCATTCGCATTACCCTTTGCTGTGGAAAACGGGCGGTGGCAGCCATGCAGGAAAACCGCAGGGTGGTAAAAGATAGTATGAAGAGTCTTTCTACCAAAGCAGAGGATGTGACTGCAGCCATCGACAGATTAAAGGAAGAAATTGCAAGCCTGAAAATGGGAAAAGGAGCAATTTTGGAAGAAATGATTACTATGAAGGCATCTTTGCTTGAGGCAAAACCGGTAATCGTGGAATTTGTGGAAGGGTATGACCAAAACGCCCAGCGTCAGTACGTGAACGTTTTAAGTGAAAAAGCGCAAAAACTGGCAGCAGTACTTGTTAAGACTCAGGAGAATACATACCGCTACATGATGGCAAGCACCACCATGGATGTAAAAGCTCTGCAGGGAGAATTAAAAGATAAATTTGAAGCTAAAGGTGGCGGAAAGCCCCCAATGATTCAGGGTACCCTGGTGGGAGTACCGGAAAAAATCGCGGCATTTCTGGAAAACTGTTAGTATATTGCCTGTGAATGTGGATATCCTATCTGAAGAAATTACAGAAAGGAGAGCTACATGCAGCAGGCAATAGGAAAGCAAAGTATTGCGTTTGAAAAACCACCCACCATAGAGGTCTATGCCTCCATTGCAGGAAAAAAGGAGGGGGAAGGTCCCTTAGGGAGGGGTTTTGACTATATCGAAGAAGATGATTATTTCGGAGCCGACACCTGGGAGGGAGCGGAAAGCGCCTTGCAGACCAGACTTTTGGCAAAAGTAATGGAGAAGGGGAAGGTAAAAGCTAAGGATATTCGCTATGTGTTTGCAGGTGACTTGCTTGGACAAGATATTGCCACCTCCTTTGGGGTTATGGATTTTCAGATTCCACTTTTCGGCATTTACGGAGCCTGCTCCACTGCGGGGGAAGCACTTGGTTTGGGAGCCATGACGGTGGCAGCAGGATATGCGAAAAAAGTGGCTTGCCTTACCAGTAGTCATTTTGCCTCAGCGGAGCGTCAGTTCCGCTATCCTCTGGAGTATGCAGGGCAGCGGCCGGTTTCCGCAACCTGGACGGTAACGGGAGGGGGAGCCTATCTTTTGTCAGATAATCCGGGGAAAATTAAAATTACCGGCATCACCACCGGCTGCATCTACGACTACGGTGTGAAGGACTCCATGAATATGGGAGCGGCTATGGCACCGGCGGCAGCGGCGTTGATAAAAGCAAACCTTTCGGATTTTAACCGAAGCCCCGGGGACTATGATCGAATCGTAACCGGAGATTTGGGTTTGGTGGGCAAAACCCTTTTGCTGGAGCTTTTGCAAAGGGATGGAATTGCTATTGAAAAACAGCATGAAGACTGTGGTATCATGATTTTTGACAATGAAAAACAGGAAACCGGAAGCGGGGGAAGTGGCTGCGGATGTGCGGCGTCCACTTTGGCGGCACATTTTTTACCAAAAATTGAAAGTGGAGAATATAAGCGGATTTTGTTTGTGCCAACGGGAGCGCTTTTATCCCCGGTGAGCTTTAACGAAGGAAACTCGGTTCCGGGAATTGCTCATGGAGTTGTGATTGAAACGGCAGAGGAGCTATGATATACTAGGGTAAAGTGAGCAACCGCTCATTTTACGACATGAGAAAATAGAAAGGAAGAACGTATGGAAGAAATCTTACGAGTTGAGAATGTCTCCAAAACCTTTAAGCTTTCCAGTAAACAGATGAAGTTGGAAAAAACTAAGGATAAGAAAAAGGTAGCAGTGAATAACGTAAGCTTTTCAGCATACGAAGGGGAAATATTCGGATTGCTGGGACCTAACGGTGCCGGTAAAACAACAACCCTTCGTATGATTGCAACCTTAATCAAGCCGGATGGCGGAGATATTCATGTGGAAGGAAAAAGTTCGGTAAAGGAGCCGGTGGCGGTGCGCCAGCGAATCGGTTTTCTTACCAGTGAATTAAAGTTGGAGGACTTTTTTACTCCCAACTATTTATTTGATTATTTTGCAACCCTGCATGGCGTAGATGCCCAGACTACGAAGGAGCGGAAGAAAGAGCTTTTTGACCGCTTCGGCATTAGCGAGTTTGCAGAGGTGAAGGTGGCAAATCTGTCTACCGGAATGAAGCAGAAGGTGTCCTTGGTGGTATCCATCGCCCATGACCCGAACTTCATTATTTTTGACGAACCTACCAATGGTTTGGATGTTATTACCGCTAAGGTGGTAACGGACTTTTTAAAGGATCTGAAGGAAGAGGGCAAAAGCATTATTCTGTCCACTCACATTTTTGAGCTGGTAGAAAAGCTTTGCGATCGGGTTGGCGTCATTATTGACGGTAAGCTGGTTACCTGCGGCAATCTTGAGGAAATCAAGGACGGCAAGACTCTGGAAGATCGCTTTTTTGAAATCTATGAGGAAACGGTAGGTGAGATTGCATGAGAAGTGAATTGTTGACAATTATTAAAAAAGAATTTCGCCGTTTTTTCGGTGATAAGCGTCTGTTTTTCTCAACCGTAATCCTGCCGGGCCTGATTATTTTCATCATGTATACCTTGATGGGTCAGCTGATGGCGGATTTCTTGAAACCGGATGAGAGCTATAAGCCAAAGGTTTACGTGTGTAACGAACCGGAATCGGCAAAACAGATTCTAAAATCCATGAACATTACATATCATGAAGTGAAGCTGGGGCAAACCGCTTCTGTCAAACAGAAAATCGAGGATCAGAAAGCGGATCTGCTGTTGGTGTATCCGGATGATTTTGACGAACTGGTAGCAAAATATGATGCCATTGCCAGTGGGGAAAAAGCGCCGGAAATCGAGATGTTTTATAACTCCGCAGCGAAGGAGTCGGAAGCACTTTTTAAAACCTTAACCACAGCTTACGATTCCTATGAAACTACCATGTCAAACAAGTTTGATATCAATGCGGATCAGGATGTGAAGTTTGATTTGGCAACGGAAGAAGATTCTACTGCCCAGGTATTTGCCATGTTGGTTCCCATGCTTTTGGTGATGATGCTGATGAGCGGCTGTATGGCGGTGGCTCCGGATGCCATTGCCGGTGAGAAAGAGCGTGGCACCATGGCAACCTTACTGGTTACGCCGGTAAAACGAAGCAGTATTGCATTGGGTAAGGTTATCAGTCTTTCTGTTTTTGCCTTGCTAAGTGGAATTTCCAGTACAACAGGTGTGCTGTTATCTTTACCGAAGCTTATGAGCGGTGGCGAGGAGAACCTGTCTGCCAGTGTATATACTGTAGGAGATTATGCAGCATTGGCGGTTTCTATTTTGGCAACCGTGCTTTGCATTATCAGTATTTTCTCTATAGTTTCTACTTTCGCAAAAAGTGTGAAGGAGGCGGGAAGCTATTCCACTCCGATTATGCTGGTGGGAACGGTAGTAGCAGTGGTATCCTCAATGGGAAGTTCAGAACATTCCCTTAAATTGTTCACAATTCCTATATACAATAGTGCTATGCTATTTAGTGGAATCTTTTCAATGAAATATACTATGGCGCAGGTGGGGGTAACTGTAGCGTCAAACCTGGTGCTTGCCATAGTTTGTGTATATATCATGACACGAATGTTTAACAGCGAAAAAATAATGTTTTCAAGATAGGGAGGTTGCTATGCATACATTTCAGGATATGCCGGTGGAAATGATTGAAATGAATCCATTTACCATGATTGGGCAGGAATTTGCGTTACTGACAGCAGAGAAAGATGGGAAAGCCAACAGCATGACCATTTCCTGGGGCGGCGTCGGTGAGTTATGGGGTAAACATGTGGTTACAATTTATGTAAGAGAAAGCCGTTATACCAAGGAATTGATTGACGCTTCGGATACTTTTTCCGTAAGTTTTTTCCAGGGTAAGGAAATGAATTCCCTGAAATATTTCGGTGCGGTTTCCGGTCGTAATGAAGACAAATACAAAGCAACTGGTTTTAACGTAAACCACCACAAAGGAATCCCATTCATTGATGAGTGTCATTTTGCCATTGTGTGCAAGAAGATGGCAGAGGTACCGATTCTGGATGAGAATTTCTTAGATCGGAATATCCATGATCAGTTTTATGCAGAAGGCGACTACCACACTATGTATATCGGAGAAGTCGTAGACTTTCTGGCAAGATAATACATGAATTTCATAGAAATGGAAATACTGACAGGGAAGAGAAATCTTCCCTGTTTTTTTGTGGCCATGAGCCGCATAGGCGAGGGGAGAGGGAGGTAATATGGATTATGTGAATGCATTCTGGGTAGGCGGTCTAATTTGCGCTTTTGCCCAGATTCTCATGGAAAAAACCAAGATGATGCCGGGGCGGATTATGGTGCTATTGGTATGCTCCGGTGTGGTGCTGGGAGCACTGGGGCTCTATGACCCCATTTTAAAATTTGCCAAGGCCGGTGCCAGCGTGCCCTTGCTTGGATTTGGCAACGTACTTTGGGAGGGCGTAAAGCAGTCCGTGGATGAAAAAGGATTTATGGGTATATTTTGCGGCGGGTTTACGGCCTGTGCCACCGGTGTGGGAGCGGCGCTGATTTTTTCCTATGTGGCATCCTTCTTTTTCCACTCCAAAATGAAACGCTAAGAAATGTGATGAATAGATTTTGGAAAAAAGGGAAAACTAGGATTATCACGAAGAAAAAGGAGATTTCAGTATGAAGAACTATAAACAATATTTGCTGGGGCTGATGCTTTGCGGATGTCTTGTTTTTGCCGTGGGATGCGGTGAGGACAAGGATCATAACAAAGAGGATTCCGTGGTAGAAGATGCCGGGGATGCGGTAGAGGATACAGTGGACGGCGCCGGGGATGCAGTTGAAGACGTGGTGGACGGTGCCGGAGATGCAGTAGAAGATGCGGCAGACGGCATCGAGGACGGCGTGGATGACATGACTGGGGATGATGAGCATGATGATAATGAGAATCACGACAGTGAGCATCATGAGGATGAACAGCATAAGAACGCACAGTAGAAGCAGTGGATAAAGGGGTTCCGAAAGGAGCCCTTTTATATTGGAAAAATTCTATTGCTATGCTACAATAAATATCAGAGTATTGGAAGTGGGGGAAGAAACACGAAGAAACAGTGATTTGAGTGTAAAATATAATAAAAGCCGTGTGTTGTCGATGCGAAAAGGAAAGATATGCTATCTTATTATTACTAAATGATTAGTATTCAGAATGTGAGGTGGCGGATATGTTGACGTTGATATTTGCAATTTGCATGCTTTGCTTTGTTTTAAAATTAATCGCTATCGCCGTAAAAGCGGCCTGGGGATTATCAAAGATTGTGTTGTTTCTGATTGCAGGGCCGATTTTGTTGGTTGCAATGGCGGTTTGCGGATTGGTGTCATTGGCATTTCCGATTTTGATTATCTGCGGAATATTGGCCTTAATATGCTCCGGAGGACGGGCAAGATAGATCGGGGGCGCTGGTAGTCATATTTGCAATTCTCGGAGTTGTTTTAGCAATTCGAGAACATCGAGAATAATATGAAAAAGCAATTGCTTCTGTTCAGGGATAACCCGGAACGTGGAAGTAATTGCTTTTTAGATTTATTTTGTAATTATGCTGTTTCCGAATCTGAGACGGGCTGCTGTAGCAGTGTTTTCGCCTTTTCCAGTTCCTCCGGCGTATAATTCAGCGAAAGAATGAAGTCATCGGACATTTCTTTTCGCAGAAGCTCTTGGATTAGCCGCAGGCGTTCGTCGGCTTTACCCTGCTCGCGACCGTAACGTTCGCTGTTTTTAAATAGGCTTGCCATGTTGTGAATCTCCTTTCTGTCACTAGTGGTGTCGGTATATTGAATGTAATCCTTATCTCCGGTTATTTCGGTTAATACCTGTAAAAGTTGTTTTGCATACTCGATTTCCTGCTCGTCTTGATATTTTTCCTCCGGATGTAATCGAAGATGTTTTAGGACCTTTGCTAATATCTTGAAATCCGACTGAAAGCAGTCGATTTGCTCGTCCGTTAGCCAGGCAACATTGATTACGTTAATGCCATAATTCTGAAAATGCTTCCGAAAAGCCTTCGGAATGGGAAGAATATCTTGTAAAGACAAATCCATGTCCCATTTTTTCTCAATACCAAAGTATAAAATAAAAGTTATAACAGGAATGGGGTGTCCATCCTTCCACTCACCGGTTAATTGTTGTCGGTACGAGGCCCCGTCGTAGCCGATGATCCGTATGGGCATCAGACGGTCAATGCTTGTCTGATGTTCAAGACCGGCAATGGCAAGTTGGATGCTCATCTCGTCCTTGTAGAGTTTTGCAACATCCCGGTTCTGATTGTGTAAAACGCCGGCGTCGGACTGGTAACTTTCATGGGTTCGAAAATCTTCCAAGGCCTCCGGTTTAATTACCTGTTGTCCTTTGTAGACGTAGCCGTTGAGGATGTCCGCAAAAATCCTGTTAATGTTAAGTAGTTCCTTAGTAGCAATATCTTTGGTTCCTATGATACTCGCTCCTTTCTTTAATTTTGTTATTTTAAATAGAAAAATAAAATAGCTCCTAAATGAACGGAAGCTATCTATCCATGAAACATGGATATTGAACAGGCTGAGCCTGCATGGAATAAAGCAGAATTGTTTTACGAAAACAGTATAGAACACGTAGATGGATTTGGCAAGAGAAAATCGGATTTTTAACCACAAATTCAATGACAAGTGCCTGCAGAGTTGGTATACTAGTAGGAGAACGGATACAGGAGTATAGAAACAATGACAACAACCCTACGACCTCATCATGGCATGTGTTTTCAGTTTTACGAAGGAAAAGGTTACAGCGAAGAATTCACAGACCATATGGGAAAGGTAATACAGGCTATGGAGGCAGATCCACAGCAAAAGATTTGTTTGAAAACCGAAACGGATGTGGTATGCGCAAACTGCCCTAACCGAAAGGGAGACGAGTGTGAATCTCAGGAGCAGGTTTTGCGATATGATGAAGGGGTCTTGAAGGCTTGTAATTTGACAGCAGGACAGGAGCTTTCTTATGGAGCATTTATTGCAGTGGTTCGGGAAAAAATTATAGAGGCAGGACTCCGGGAGAAGATTTGCGGAGACTGTTGTTGGAATGAAATTTGTAGGAGGCATGAAAATGCGAAAGCAACAAATCCTTAAGATCCTGGTAGTGGCAGGTGCAATTATTTTTACCGGTTGCGGTAGCATGAACCTGCAGGAAAAGGATGAATTGTCCTACCGTAAGGCGGGAATACAATATATGGAAAAGGGCAATTATGAGCAGGCGGCAAAGGCGTTTCAGAAGGCCTTGGATTATGCCAACGGTCGTATCGGTAATGTGGAATTGGATATTTGCTATTATAAGGCTTTATCTTTTGCCAGAATGGGCGAAGTAAGTAAGGCGGAAGAAGTTTATAATGCTCTGATTAACTATGACAGCGATAATGCAGATGCTTATCTGCAGAGAGGTAATCTCTACGCTTTTGAACAGAAGGTTAAGGAAGCGGTGGCGGACTACGAGAAAGCCATTGCACTAAAGCCGGGAAAGCAGGAACTGTATATGGCGGTATACGAGAATCTTTTGGCGGCAGGTGCCGGGAAAACCCAGGCACAAAGCTATCTGAAAAGAGCGTTGCAGCTTTCTGATGAGAGCGGAGAGGACTATCGCAATAAGGGTAAGATTTACTATATCTTGGGAGAGTATGATAAGGCGAAGCAGTATTTGTCCATGGCAGAAAATGAGGGAGACGAAGAGGCAAGGCTGTATATGGCCCGTGTATATGAGGCTGCGGGTGAGAAACAGCAGGCTTATGCCATTTATGAAAGCTACGACAAGACCCATAAAGACAGTTTTGCAAAATTGCGTTTAGTGAATCTGGTTATGGAGCAGAAGGAATATGAAAAAGCGTTGACCTACATTACGGAGGCGAAGAAATTGGTGGAAAAAGACCAGTTGCAGCAGCTTTTGACCTATGAGATTATTGCATTGGAGAAAACAGGGGATAAGGAGCAGGCAAAAAAGGCCTTGCAGTCCTATACAAGAACTTATCCGGAAGATCAGAAAGCGAAGAGAGAACTGGCTTTTCTGGAGTACACAACGGTGGCGGAGGAACAGCAGTAGAAAGTATCAGAGGTGACTATGGCAGAATTATTTAATAATGAAGAGAAGATAGAGAAGGTAATCCTGGTGGGTGTCTGCAGGGAGGAAGGGGACGATACACAAGACTCCATGGCAGAACTTGAGGAACTTTGTAATACCGCAGGGGCTGTTACGGTGGGAAGTATTGTTCAGAACCGGGAGCAGGTGCATCCCGGTTATTATGTGGGTACCGGTAAGCTGGAGGAAATTCGAGGGTTGATTGAAGAGACGAAAGCCACCGGCATTGTTTGCGATGATGAGTTAAGTCCGGCTCAGATTAAGAATCTGGAAAATGAACTTCAGTGCAAGGTTATGGATCGAACTTTGATCATACTTGATATTTTTGCCCAAAGAGCTTCTACCAGTGAAGGTAAGATTCAGGTAGAACTGGCGCAGCTAAGATACCGTGCCACCAGACTGGTGGGATATGGACGTTCCATGTCCAGACAGGGAGGACAGATTGGTAACCGTGGCCCCGGTGAAAAGAAGCTGGAGGTGGACCGTCGTCTGATTAAGAACCGAATTTCCCAGTTAAAAGCGGAATTAGATGAAGTAAAACGCCACCGCGAAATTACCAGAAGCAAGCGGGAAGGCAGCAGTACCAAGGTGGCAGCCATTGTGGGGTATACCAATGCGGGGAAGTCTACCCTGTTAAATACTCTGACGGATGCAGGAGTGCTGGAAGAGGATAAGCTGTTTGCTACCCTGGACCCAACCACAAGAAACCTGAAATTAGATAATGGACAGGAAATTCTTCTTACAGATACCGTAGGATTCGTGCGTAAGTTGCCACATCATTTGGTGGAAGCATTTAAAAGTACCCTGGAGGAGGCAAAATATGCGGATTACATTATCCACGTGGTGGATGCCTCCAATCCCCAGTGGGAAAAGCAGATGAAAATTGTGTACGAGACCCTTCATCAGTTGGGAGTGTCCGGGAAAAAGATTTTAACTCTCTTTAATAAACAAGATGTTGTGGGTGAGGGGGAGATGCGAGGGGATGATTTAGCAGATAAAACCCTGCGTATTTCCGCGAAAAACGGTGAAGGCTTATCTGAGGTAAAGGAAGTGCTGGAAAATTTCCTGCGCGAAGATAAGCGATTGTTGGAGAAAGTTTTCCGCTATGAGGATGCCGGAAAGATACAGAGTATCCGAAAATATGGAGAGCTTTTGGAGGAAGAATACCGGGATGACGGGATTTACGTTAAAGCGTACGTCCCAGCGGAAATGTACAACATCTAGTTGGAACCAAAAAGAAAATAATCTATATATTGTATTTTACTGCTTGACGAACCACTACTGTTTTGCTACAATATTCTTGTGAGGCCGAACATGATGAGTTATAGACTGAGGAGAAATGATTTTATAAAACGGAGTGAGTAAAGAATGTTTGAAGTAGTAAAAAGAGATGGACAGGTAGCAGATTTTACCGTCAAGAAGATTAGTGAAGCCATTGCCAAGGCATTTGCGGCAACCGGGAAAGAATATAATGATGAAATTATAGATTTACTGGTTCTTCGTGTAACTGCTCATTTTCAGCCGAAAGTTGAAGATGGAAGAATTCATGTGGAGGATATTCAGGACAGTGTGGAGGCTGTGCTGGAGCAGGCAGGTTATACCGATGTAGCCAAAGCGTATATTCTCTATCGTAAACAGCGTGAGAAGATGCGTAACATGAAGTCTACGATTCTGGATTACAAGGAAATCGTAAACAGTTATGTGAAGGTAGAAGATTGGCGTGTGAAAGAGAATTCTACCGTTACTTATTCCGTAGGAGGCTTGATTTTAAGCAACTCCGGTGCTGTGACAGCAAACTACTGGCTGTCCGAGATTTATGATCAGGAGATTGCGGATGCACACCGCAATGCAGATATTCATCTTCATGACTTATCTATGCTGACAGGATATTGTGCAGGATGGTCATTGAAGCAGTTGATTAAGGAAGGACTTGGCGGTATACCAGGGAAGATTACATCTTCACCGGCAAAACACCTTTCTGTATTATGTAACCAGATGGTTAACTTTTTAGGAATTATGCAGAATGAATGGGCAGGAGCACAGGCGTTTTCCTCCTTCGATACCTATCTTGCCCCATTTGTTAAGACAGATAACTTAAGCTATTTTGAAGTTAAGAAGTGCATTGAAGCCTTTGTATACGGTGTTAACACCCCAAGCCGTTGGGGAACTCAGGCACCATTCTCCAATATTACCTTAGACTGGACAGTTCCGGCAGACCTTGCGGAATTACCTGCTATTGTAGGCGGCAAGGAAATGAACTTCAAATATAAGGATTGTAAGAAAGAAATGGATATGGTTAACAAGGCATTCCTTGAAACAATGATTGAGGGAGATGCCAACGGAAGAGGATTCCAGTATCCAATCCCGACCTACTCCATTACCAGAGATTTTGATTGGTCTGATAACGAGAACAACCGCTTGTTATTTGAAATGACCGCGAAGTACGGAACACCGTATTTCTCCAATTATATCAACAGTGATATGGAACCAAGTGATGTTCGTTCCATGTGCTGTCGATTAAGACTGGATTTACGTGAATTAAGAAAGAAATCCGGCGGATTCTTCGGCTCCGGAGAAAGCACCGGTTCTGTGGGCGTAGTAACCATCAACCTTCCTCGTATTGCATATCTTGCGAAGGATGAGAAGGACTTCTACAACCGCTTAGATTACTTAATGGATTTGTCTGCCCGCTCTTTGAAGATTAAGCGTGGTGTCATTTCCAAACTATTGGATGAAGGATTATATCCATATACCAAACGGTATCTCGGATCCTTCGATAATCACTTCTCTACCATCGGATTGATTGGTATGAACGAAGTGGGCTTGAACGCAAACTGGTTAAGAAAAGACTTAACCCATGAAGAAACACAGAAATTTGCACAGGACGTTTTGAATCACATGAGAGAGAGACTGTCGGATTATCAGGAACTCTACGGCGATCTTTACAACCTGGAGGCAACACCGGCAGAATCTACTACCTACCGTCTGGCAAAGCATGACAAGAAGCGCTTCCCGGATATCATTACAGCAGGTAAAGAGGGCGACACACCATTTTATACCAACAGCTCTCATCTTCCGGTGGAATATACAGAAGATATTTTTGAGGCTCTGGATATTCAGGATGAGCTGCAGACACTTTATACTTCCGGAACGGTATTCCACGCATTCCTTGGTGAGAAGCTTCCGGATTGGAAAGCGGCAGCAGGTCTTGTCCGTAAGATTGCAGAGAACTACAAGCTTCCATATTACACATTGTCACCAACCTACTCCATTTGTAAGGAGCACGGTTATCTGACGGGCGAGCATTTCCAGTGCCCGCATTGTGGAGCGAAGACTGAAGTTTACAGCCGTATTACCGGTTACTATCGTCCGGTACAGAACTGGAACGACGGTAAGGCACAGGAGTACAAGAACCGGAAATTATACCGGGTTTTGGATTTCAAGGATAGACAGATTGCACCAAAGCGTGTTACCATCCACAATGAAGAAGTAACCATTAAGGATGAAGACAGCATCAAATATCTTTTTACAACCAAGACCTGTCCGAATTGCGCCATTGCCAAAGAGACCTTGAAGGATGAGAATTACATCCTCATTGATGCTCAGGAGAATGTGGAGCTGGCAAGGAAATACGGTGTCATGCAGGCACCGACGCTGGTTGTGGTGAAAGACCAGCAGGCAACCAAGTATGTGAATGCAAGTAACATTGCCAAATATGTAGATCAAAAGACAGTGAAATTATAAAAGATATAGGGGCTGCGCGAGTTGCGTAGCCCTTTTTGGAGGATAGGGAGAATGGATATTTTAATTCGAAACGGAAGAGTTTTGGATCCCTCCTGCGGAAGGGATGAGGTCACGGATCTGTGGATTGCGGATGGAGTGATTTCGCAGGTTGGCAAGGTGGAAGCGAAAACACCGGAAAAGGTGATTGATGCCGAAGGCTGTTATGTAATGCCGGGACTGATTGATTTGCATGTGCATCTGAGAGATCCGGGGTTGACTTATAAGGAAACGGTGGAAAGTGGTTGTGCAGCAGCCATAAACGGTGGCTTTACTACGATTTTTGCCATGCCAAATACCAAGCCGGTGGCAGATAACCCGGACGTGATTTCTTATGTACAGGATAAGGGAAAACAGTGCGGTATTACCGTATATCAAGTGGGTTCCATTACCAAAGGCATGCAGGGCAAGGAACTTTCGGATATGGAAGGAATGATAAACGCCGGTTGTGTCGCTTTTAGCGAGGACGGCAAATCCGTTATGGATTCCGGCCTGTATCGGGAGGCCATGAAGATTGCGGCTAAGCATGATGTTCCCGTTCTGGCTCATTGCGAGGATATTAATCTGGTGCAGGGTGGCGTTATGAACCTGGACGAGAAGGCAAAAGCTCTGGGCTTAAAGGGAATCAGCAATGCGGTGGAAGATATTATTGTGGCCAGAGATATTCTTTTGGCAAAAGAAACCGGAGCGAAGTTGCATCTTTGCCATTGTTCCACCACCGATAGCGTAAGGCTTTTAAAAGCGGCGCAGGAAGAAGGATTACCGGTTTCCGGAGAGGCCTGTCCTCATCATTTTTGCTTAAACAGCGAAGATATCCCGGAGGATGATGGTAATTACAAGATGAATCCTCCTCTTCGCAGCGCAGAAGATATGGAAGCAATTACGGAGGGAGTGCTGGAAGGAGTTTTAGGAGCAATTTCTACAGACCATGCACCTCACAGTGAGGAAGAGAAGAATTGTAGCATGGCTAAAGCGGCTTTCGGCATTGTAGGACTGGAAACAGCGGTTCCCCTTACGGTAACCAGACTGGTAAGAGAAAAAGGGCTGTCACCGTTACAAATGGCTGAACGCATGAGCACCGAACCTGCAAGAATTGCGGGAATCAATGCGGGAACGCTGCAGGTTGGAGCCAGAGCAGATGTGGTGATTATCGACCCTAATGCTCAGTGGGTAATCGATCCGAAGGAGTTTTTATCCAAGGGACGCAACACTCCTTTTGGCGGAAAGACCGTTTACGGGAAAGTGAAATACACCATCAGCGGTGGCAACATCCTGAAAGGTGAGTAATATAAATCCAATAAGAAAAGTGAGAAAAAACTATGATTAACAAACTGATTGAGAACATCAAGAAAACAAACGCTCCCATCGTTGTAGGTTTAGACCCAATGTTAAACTACATTCCGGAGCAGGTAAAGAAGAAAGCTTTTGAAGAATTCGGTGAAACTCTGGAGGGAGCAGGCGAAGCAATCTGGCAGTTTAATAAGGCCATTGTGGATGCTACCTGCGATTTGATTCCGGCAGTGAAACCTCAGATTGCCATGTATGAACAGTTCGGTATTCCGGGATTGGTGGCTTATAAAAGAACTGTGGATTACTGCCACGAAAAAGGACTTGTGGTTATTGCTGACGTAAAGCGTGGTGATATCGGATCCACTTCAGCTGCTTATGCAACGGCTCATTTGGGAAAAGTTTCCGTAGGTAGCCAGAAATTGGCTGGCTTTGATGCTGATTTTGCAACCGTGAATCCGTATCTGGGAACCGATGGTATCAAACCATTTGTAGATGTTTGTAAGGAAGAAAAGAAGGGAATCTTTATTTTGGTAAAGACCTCCAATCCTTCCAGCGGTGAATTCCAGGATCGGCTTATTGATGGTAAACCGTTGTACGAGCAGGTGGCAGAGAAAGTTGCTTCCTGGGGTGAAGATGCCATGGGAGACGGTTACAGCTATGTAGGTGCGGTAGTAGGTGCTACCTATCCGGAAATGGGTAAACAGCTTAGAAAAGTTATGCCGAAGACCTTCATTCTGGTGCCGGGCTATGGTGCCCAGGGTGGAAAGGGCGCAGATTTGGTGCACTTTTTCAATAAAGATGGTCTTGGAGCAATTGTAAACTCTTCCAGAGGCATTATTGCCGCTTATAAGCAGGAGCAGTATGCGAAGTTTGGCGAGGCAAATTTTGCCGACGCCAGCAGAGCTGCAGTTATTGCCATGAAGGAAGATATTGCACAGGCGCTTCAAGCGTTGTAAGATAGAAGGGAGAAGGCATGTCTGCAAAAGTGAAATGTGAGGCAGTGATTCTTGCCCAGAACAAGATTGCTGAAGGAATATACAGTATGTGGCTCAAAGCGCCACAGATTGCTGAATTGGCCAGACCGGGACAGTTCATCGTTTTATACAGCGACGATAAAAGTCGCATGTTGCCGCGTCCCATCAGTTTATGTGAGATTGATAAGAACGAGGGACGGCTCCACATTGTATACCGTGTGGCCGGTGCGGGAACCAAAGAATTTTCCGAGAAGAAACAGGGAGAGACCATAGAGATTATGGGACCTGCCGGAAATGGTTTTGATAGGAAAGAAGGTCGCGTGGTAGTTATGGGAGGTGGAATCGGCATTCCGCCTATGCTGGGCTTGGCAGAAAGTTTCAGCGAGAAAGTAACCGCAGTTCTGGGATATCGCAGTGAACAGTTTTTACGGGAAGAATTTGAAAAAACGGCAGAAGTATATGTGGCTACAGAAGATGGTAGCGACGGAATTAAAGGGAATGTGTTGGATGTTATGAAGCAGGAAAATATTCCGGCGGACATAATTTATGCCTGCGGCCCTACTCCTATGCTTCGTGCCATTAAGGAATATGCGGAAGAAAGAGATATAGAGTGTTATCTTTCTCTGGAAGAAAAGATGGCCTGCGGAATCGGAGCCTGCCTTGCCTGTGTGTGCGGAAGTAAGGATAAGGATGAACATTCTCAGGTAAACAACAAACGGGTTTGTAAGGAAGGACCGGTATTTTTGTCAAAGGAGGTTACGCTGTGAGAAGCTTACAAGTAGACATTGCCGGAGTAAAACTGAAGAACCCGGTAATGGTAGCTTCCGGAACCTTTGGATCCGGAGTGGAATTTTCAGAGTTTGTAGATTTAAATAAGCTGGGAGCAGTGGTGACCAAGGGCGTGGCCAATGTGCCATGGCCGGGAAATCCCACACCCCGTATTGCGGAAACTCCCAGTGGAATGATGAATGCCATCGGATTGCAGAATCCCGGCATAGAAGTTTTTAAAGAAAGAGATCTTCCTTTTTTAAAGGATTATGATACGAAGGTTATTGTTAATGTGGTGGGAAAAAGTATCCCGGAATATTGTGAAGTGGTGGAGAAACTTGCCGATAGCAATGCAGACCTTTTGGAGATTAATATTTCCTGCCCCAATGTAAAAGAGGGGGGCATCGCTTTTGGACAGGATCCAAAGGCGGTAGAGGAGATTACCAAAGAAATTAAAAAAAGGGCAAAGCAGCCCATTATCATGAAATTAAGTCCCAATGTAACGGATATTACAGTAATGGCCAAGGCGGCTGTAGAAGGAGGCGCAGATGCCCTTTCGTTAATCAACACCCTGACGGGTATGAAGATTGATATTAATCGAAGAACCTTTGCCATTGCCAATAAGACCGGAGGATTATCCGGCCCGGCCATTCATCCCATCGCGGTTCGTATGGTCTATCAGGTGGCGCAGACGGTTAAAGTGCCTATTATCGGAATGGGTGGCATTGCCTGTGCGGAGGATGCCATTGAGATGATGCTGACAGGTGCCACGGCAGTAAGTGTGGGAACCGCCAATTTTAGAAACCCGTCTGTGAGCATGGAGATTGTGAAGGGTATTGAGGAATATCTGGATAGGCAGAATATTTCCGATGTGCGGGACTTAATCGGCGCAGTAAGATAGGAGAATACCATGATTTTGATTTTGAAAAAGAACCCGGATATGAAAGCCTGTGAGGAACTGAAGGAATGGCTTGGTAAACAGCATGTTACCGTAAAGGAAACTGTGGGAAAAGAGCGAACTATCTGGGGACTTTTGGGGGACACGTCGGAAATCGATGCAGATCGTTTGAAAGCGTTAAAAATTGTGGAGAGTGTGAAACGAATGGAAGAACCATATAAGAAAGCAAGTCGTCATTTGCATGAAGAGGATACCAAGATCCGGGTGGGAGATGTGACCATCGGCGGAGAGGAACTGTGTGTAATTGCAGGTCCCTGTTCTGTAGAAACCAAGGATCAGATTTTAAAAGTGGCAGAGTCCGTAAGACGCTCCGGCGCCAATATCCTGCGAGGCGGCGCTTTTAAACCGCGCACTTCACCTTATTCCTTCCAAGGCAAGCAAGAGGAAGGAATACGTCTTTTAGAGATGGCAAAAGAGCAGACCGGACTTCCTATTGTAACCGAAATCATGGAGATTAGTCAGTTGCCTTTGTTCGAAAACGTGGATATTATTCAGGTGGGAGCTCGGAATATGCAAAACTTCGCTCTTTTGAAAGAGCTGGGAATGCAGCATAAGCCGGTGCTTTTAAAAAGAGGAATGAATGCAACCTATGAAGAATGGCTTATGAGTGCGGAATACATTATGGCAGAAGGCAATGAGCAGGTGATTCTTTGTGAGCGCGGAATCCGTACTTTTGAGACCTATACCAGAAATACACTGGATTTGACGGCGGTGCCGGTTTTGAAGAAACTAACCCATTTGCCGATTATTGTAGATCCCAGTCATGGAACGGGAAGAGCCGATTTAGTGCCGGACATGGCTCTTGCCAGCGTGGCCAGTGGGGCTCACGGTGTTATGATTGAAGTGCATCCGGATCCGGAACATGCCTGGAGTGATGGGGAACAGTCCATCAGTACCGAGGAGTTTGCAAAATTGAATCCTCGCCTGCAGGGGCTGCGTCAGTGGATGTAAAGAGATAGGAAGGAGGTGCCTCATGGAAAAAGTGACCGTTCACGTGAATCGTCCCTACGATGTTGTAATCGGGGAAGAGATTCTTAATACATGCGGAGCTTATTTGCGGGATTATTCTGTTTCCGGAAAAGTGGCGGTAATAACGGATGAGAATGTGGCACCTTTATACCTTGAAAAAGTAAAAAAAGGGTTGCAGGATGCCGGCTATGGAGTGGAATCCATGGCGATTCCGGCAGGAGAGCAATCAAAAACAATGAGTACCTTACAGGAGATTTTGTCTTTTCTGGCAGATAAACAATTTGGCAGAGAGGATACGGTTGTGGCTCTTGGCGGAGGTGTGGTTGGTGATATCAGCGGTTTTGCTGCAGGAATTTACATGCGCGGAATTGCGTATGTGCAAATACCCACCACGCTTTTGGCGGCGGTGGATTCTTCGGTAGGGGGTAAGACAGCTGTTGACCTGCCGGAAGGAAAGAATCTGGCAGGCCTTTTTGTTCATCCTAAGCTGGTGATAACGGATATTTGCTGCTTTCGGACACTTCCGAAGGAAGTACTGCGGCAGGGAATGGCTGAGGTGATTAAGACCGCCGTTCTTTCCGGAGAAGAGCTTTTTTCTACGTTGGAAACGGAAGACTTTCAGAAGGAATCGATTCGAGAAAAAGTGGTAAAAGAATGTGTGACATATAAAGCAAAGGTGGTAGAAGCGGATTTTACCGAAAAGGGAGAGCGAAAACTTTTAAATTTGGGACACACACCGGCTCATGCTATCGAAAAGGCAAGCGGATATGAGATTCCTCACGGAGATGCGGTAGCTTTGGGCTTGCGTTTGATAACTGCAGGTGCCTGTGGGACAGGACTTTTGGAGGAAGAAACGGGAAGAAGAATTATTGGACTGATAAATGAGGAAAATTTTCCGGAGGAATCCGGATATACTATAGAAGAACTCGCAAGAGCAGCGGCATACGATAAGAAAAGGCAGGGGGATGCCGTGACCATGATTTTGCCTCACGGCATTGGAGATTGCCGTCTCCAAAAAATGTCTTTTGTGGAAGTGTTTGAGCTTTACAAAAATGCAAAGAGGTGGCTAAATGAAAGTTAAAGTAATGCCCGGGAAATTTCGTGGTACAGTGCAAGGCATCAGCTCGAAATCCCATTTTCACCGGATTTTAATCTGCGCTGCTGGATGTAAAGAAACTACAGATGTTTTTTATAATGGTATGGGAGATGATGTGCAGGCCACCATTGAGTGCTTGAAACAGTTGGGAATGAGAACGGAACCGATAGAAAACGGGATTCGGATATATCCGATTCCGGAAGGATTTCATGCAGATGGTTGTTTGTTGAACTGCAAGGAAAGTGGCAGCACACTCCGCTTCCTGCTTCCGGTGGCAGCGGCGATGACAGAGGATATTCGATTTACAGGTGAAGGAAGGCTCAGAGAGAGACCGTTAAAAGAACTTTTAACTTGCCTGAAAAAAGCTGGGAAAAACGTGGAGGGTGAAAGGCTTCCGGTTTGCGTTACAGGAAAACTTCAGAGTAGAGAGTTTGAAATACCGGCGAATATTAGCTCGCAATATATTACAGGACTGCTATTGATGAGCGCGATGTTAAATGAAAATATAATAATTAAGGTGACTACAGGACTGAAATCCGCACCCTATATCGCCATGACCATGGAGGTTATGGAGAAGTTCGGGGTGAAGGTGGAACGAAAAGAAACGGAGTTTCTGGTTGAGGGACAGCAAGGGTACCGTAGCCCGGGTAAAATACAGGTAGAAGGCGACTGGTCTAACGCATCTTTCTTTCTGGTGGCCAATGCCATGGGACAGCAGGTTGAAGTGCCAAATCTTTGTGACCCGTCTTCCCAGGGAGACAGTATCGTTAGTAGTCTGATAAGAGAAATTAGGGATAGTAAACAGTGTTGTATAAACCTTTCAGATGTGCCGGATTTGGCAGCTCCATTGGCGGTTTTGGCAGCTGTGACACCTGGTGAAACAGTGTTTGAAAAGGGAGAATGCCTTAGGCTGAAGGAGTCGAATCGCATAGAATCTATAGTGAGTATGATTTCTAATCTGGGAGGAAACATCAGGGAAACCAAAGATGGCTTCATTATTGAAGGAAAGGGGCTTTTAGGCGGAGAGGTGAATTCCTTCGGAGATCATCGAATCGCCATGGCGGCGACCATAGCAAGCTGCTGTTGTAAAGAACCGGTTATTATAGAGAATCCCATGGTGGTGAACAAATCGTACCCCTATTTTTATGAAGAAATACAGAGGATTGGAGGAGTATTAGAATGGATGAATTAGAACGCTATCGGCAGGAATTGGATGAAATCAATGCCGAAATACACCGTCTGTTTGTAAAGCGGATGGAGATAAGCGAGAAGGTAGCGGCATATAAAGTCGAAAACAATCTTCCAATCTATCAGAAGAATCGCGAAAATCAAATCTTGCAGAAGTTAGATGATCAGGAAGAAAAATACGGGAAGTATACCAAGGCGCTTTTTAAGAAGATGATGGAGTTATCCCGGGCAAGACAAAATGAAGTGCGGGGCTTTTACGGCCTTTTGGGAGAGAAGCTTTCCCATAGCTATTCCATCGAGATTCATGAAGCTCTCGGCTGCCCAAACTATAACTTAGTAGAAGCGGAAGAGGATGAATTGGAAAATGTTCTTGGGAATGGAGAATATTTAGGGTTTAACGTTACGATTCCTTACAAGCGGAAGATTCTGGAATACTGTGCGGAATGGTCGGAAGAAGTAAAAGATATACAAAGTGCCAATACATTGGTTAAACAGGTTACCCAAAAGGAAGACGGAACCATGGATTATCATTGGGTAGCCCACAATACGGATGTTCTGGGATTCCAGGATATGATGAAGTTTGCCAGATTTGACTTAAACGGTCAGAAGGTAGTGATTTTGGGAGCCGGGGGAGTTGCGATGGCAGTAGCCTACGCAGCCCATGTGGCAAAAGCCAGAGAAGTGGTGTTGGTTTCCCGAAAAGGAAGAGATAATTTTTCCAATTTGGATCGTCACTATGATGCGGAAGTAATTGTAAATGCCACACCGGTGGGTATGGCGCCGAATTTGGAGGACGAGATTGTAGATTTGCGGCTTTTCAGTAAATGTAAGGCGGTTGTGGATTTGATTTATAATCCCCATCGCACCCGTCTTTTACAGAAAGCAGAAACCATTGGCATTCCATGTATCGGAGGTTTGTATATGCTGGTGGCCCAAGCGGCCCATGCAGAAACCCTCTTTTGGGGAAAAGAATTTGATGCGAAAACCATTCGATCCATTTACAAGAAATTATCCTTCGAAAAAAGAAATCTTGTTTTAATAGGTATGCCGGGATGCGGTAAAAGCGTTATTGCCAAAGCGATCGGAAAAATGTCCGGCAGACAGGTGGTAGACCTGGATGAAGAAATTGAAAAGCAAGTTAAGAAGTCAGCGGAGCAGTTGATCTGGGAGAAGGGAGAGGCATATTTCCGCACTCTGGAAACCGAGGTTTTGAAAAAAGTGTGCCAAATGAAAGGAATTATTCTTGCAACCGGCGGAGGCACGCCTCTGACTGCAAAAAACAAACAATTGCTGAAAGCGGATGGATATGTCTATTACATTTCCAGAGATATCAGACAATTGGATATGGAAGGAAGACCTCTTTCCAGTGATGATACCATTGAGACACTTTACCGGAAACGGTTGCCCCATTATCAGGCATGTATGGATACCTTTTTCATTAATGACAGTACCGTATCTGCCATTGCCCAGAAAATCTGGATGGATTTTGAACAGAATGCGTAAGAATAATAGGGTTTAAGGTGGACGTTTTGGTTGAAAACAAGCGGATTTTATGATATGATAGGAACGCTTGTAAAAATACAATTTTAATAGGAAACTTGAAGGCTTACGGGAGGACTTTTCAGATGGAACAGTATAAGCAGGAGTTTATTGAATTTATGGTGGACTGCGGAGTGTTGAAGTTCGGTGATTTCGTTACAAAAAGCGGTAGAAAGACACCCTTTTTTGTAAATACCGGATTTTATCGCAGCGGTAAACAGATGGCTAAATTAGGTCAGTATTATGCCAAGGCAATTCATGATAAGTTCGGTACGGATTTCGATATTTTATTTGGACCGGCCTATAAGGGCATTCCCCTTACGGTAGCAACAACCATGGAAATGGGAGAATTGTTTGACGCGGATGTGCGTTACTGCTCCAACCGAAAAGAAGTAAAGGATCACGGCGATAAGGGAATTTTATTGGGATCCCCCATTGCAGATAAAGACCGAATTGTAATCATCGAGGATGTGACAACGGCAGGAACTTCCATTCGTGAAACCGTGCCGATTTTAAAGGCACAGGGTGATGTGGAGATTCTGGGACTGGTGGTATCTGTAGACCGTATGGAGCGGGGAACCACTGAAAAGAGTGCTTTAGAGGAAATTCGTGAGACCTATGGATTTGAGACCACAGCCATTGTAACCATGGAAGAGGTGGTTTCCCATTTGTATAATAAGCCTTACAAAGGTAAGGTTATCATTGACGATAGCATAAAACAGGCGATTGATGAGTATTATAAGCAGTATGGTGTAAAATAAAGGAGAGTATATGAACGAGCGTATTTATAAGACTATGAGTGCATCCGGTGTTGCCGCTGTGGTGGTTGGAATTGTGATTGCCGCTGTTGGCATTGGATGTGGTGCTGTTTCCATTATTTTTGGAGGAAATCTTTTAAAGAGAAGGAAACAGGTTGTTTTTTAATTCTATAGAAAGTGAAGGGAGTGTCATGAATCAGACTGAAACAGAAAGACATGGCGTCCTGATAAAAGTGTGTTTCGCCTGTTATCTGGTGGCTCTTGTGTACTTTCTTCTTTTTGCGGAGAGAGGCTATTCCATCAGTGGATACAATGTGACTCCTTTTGCGGAGATAAAACGTTATATCCGGTATCATGATACCTTGGGTTTTAAGCTGGTGATACTGAATCTGGGAGGAAACATTTTAGGTTTTCTGCCATTTGGGTATCTGCTTCCCGGAATGCAGAGGTGCTTTCGGAATTTCCTGCTTACAGTGTTTTGCTGCTTTTTGTTCAGCTTTCTGATTGAGGGAATTCAGATGATTGCCCAGGTGGGATGCTTTGATGTGGATGATATGATACTCAATACCTTTGGAGGTGCCCTTGGGTATCTGGTTCATCTGATAATAGAAAGCGTAAGGAGAAATTAAGGTGACGCGAAGAAAGAAACATCGTGACAGGGCAAAATTTTCCGGAAGAAAGCAGTCGCTTCGGGGATTGATTGGATTTGCCATCATCATTATTGCATTGGTGGCTCTTTTTACTTCCGTGAATTTTGCGTTTATCAAAGGAGGAAAAGCCGGGATTATCCTGGGGGATACCGGAGTGTTTTGCATGTTCCTCACACTTTTAGGGTGGATTATTGAGATTATGGCTCTGACAGAAGAAGACATTTATAAAATGATTCCGGCCATCGGAACCATACTTGGAAGTCTGACACTGTTATCCTGGATAGGGATATATTGTATCGGAGTCTTTCTATAAAAACTAAACATAAGGAAAAGGAGAACGTAATTTATGGGTTATCGTGAAATGACAAAAGAGGAAAACGAAGCAGTAAAAGAACGCAGCGAGCTTGTAGTTGGCAGAGTTAGAGAAATGCTTTCCGAAGCCAATGTGGAAGCAAAGTATCAGGACTACTTCAAAAAAGGTGCAGAAAAGATTCTTTTGATGGAAGAGATTTATGAACTGAATGAAAGCGGAAAATACCGCACTCTTTCCATGGAAGAATTGAAAGCGTATAACAAGAAGGTTTACGAAGAGTTTTATGAGGCAAACTATGGAACCAGTTATGGTAATCCAACTTACGCAGTGAAACAGTTGGGGGATATGGGACAGGGATTGTGCCATGTTTACTTTAAGCTGGCAGGCATGTTTGACCTTGCTTTAACCGGTAAAAAACAGAGAATGACCATTTACGAAGAGCTCTTTGTTCAGATTTATAATCGTTTTGAGGAAAAAGATATTACCGCAGAAGAGCTTAAGACCATTATTTCCGAGTTCTATCATGATTATGTGGAAATTTTCCAGGAAGAAAGAGTTCGCGAAATGGTAAGTCCGGAATGGGATTACTATACCGATATTATTCAGAATGCGGATTTAACAGATTTACGTTATCTGTACTATATGGGTATCCATGTAACAGACAACGAAATTAAGACAGCGGAATTTATCAACAGCCTTCCGGAAGAAGATGTAAAAGCAATGGCTCACACTTTTACCGAAGGATTCCGCATCGGTTACGAACGTCTGAAGGTTGATTTAAAGACCAAGAAGAGCATTCGTTTATACTATGCACTGGGATTTGAGCGCATGATGCGTTATGCTATGAAGAATATTGAAGGCTACGGTGTGAAAGCAACCTGTGGTGCAGGTGTTATCAGCACTACGGAAGCAAACCGTCAGTATAACTACGACCACAAAGAGGATATGGCATTATTCCTGGACAAGGCTTATGTGGAGCGTTATATTGAAACATCCCGTCAGGCTTATGAAGCTGTTAAGCCACTGGCTAACGGATACGCAGGACCTGCAGTTCTTGAAACCTTTGGTGAGAAAGAATTTGATCCGAAGAGAAAAGACGAGGCATTACAGCTTGACGATAAACAGCGTGGATTAGAAATCCAGCTTTCAGGTCAGTTCTCCGAACTGAATGCGGAATATGTACATCCGGAGGAGAGAAGCTTTACAATTATTTCTTACCCGATTCCGGAAATCGGACCGAAGTTTAAAGAGATTTTTGCAGAGACTGTAAAAGTAAATACTTTGGATTACAAGACTTACGAAACCATCCAACAGAAGCTGATTGATGCACTGGATCAGGCAGATGTGGTAAAAGTAAAAGGTCGCGGAAACAACAGAACCGATCTTACCATTAAGATTCATGAGTTGAAGGATCCGACCAAAGAAAGTGCATTTGAAAACTGTGTTGCAGATGTAAATATCCCGGTGGGAGAAGTATTTACCTCCCCTGTATTAAAAGGAACCAACGGATTGCTTCATGTAACCCAGGTTTACTTAAATGGATTGAACTTCAAGGAGCTTGAAATTGAATTAGAGGATGGTATGATTAAATCCTATAATTGTGCAAACTTCAAGAAGGATGAAGACAATAAAAAATATATGTTAGACAACGTTTTGTTTAACCATGAGACCGTGCCTATCGGAGAATTTGCTATCGGAACCAATACCGTGGCATATAAGATGGGTAAAGAATATGATATTCAGGCTCAGCTTCCGATTTTGATTGCTGAAAAAACAGGTCCTCACTTTGCTATGGGTGATACCTGCTACAGTCGTTCCGAGGATGTAAAGGTTTATAATCCGGACGGAAAAGAAGTAATCGCAAAGGATAATGAGAAATCCCTATTGCGTGATACGGATAAATCAGCAGCTTACTTTAACTGCCATACCGATATCACCATTCCGTACAACGAGCTGGATACCATTACTGTTGTGAAGCATGACGGCAGCACCATTGAGCTTATCAGTGGCGGACGTTTCGTACTTCCGGGAACAGAGGAATTAAACAAACCGTTGGATTCCATGAATTAAGTTGATAAGTGGGGGCGAAAGCTCCCACTTTCAAGGTTTTTTGCCACAGTCACCCCAATTGGCAGGGGCAAAACCTATAAATCCCAATGTTTATAGAAAGGAGTAACAATGGCATTAGTTGGTATTGTTATGGGCAGTGATTCAGATCTGCCAATCATGAGTAAAGCAGCGGACATTTTGGATGAACTGGGTGTTTCCTATGAAATGACCATTATTTCCGCCCACAGAGAGCCGGATGTGTTTTTTGACTATGCAAAGACTGCAGAGGAAAAAGGCTTTAAGGTAATCATTGCGGGAGCCGGAATGGCTGCTCATCTGCCGGGAATGTGTGCGGCAATTTTCCCAATGCCGGTTATCGGTATTCCGATGCATACCACATCCCTGGGAGGAAGAGATTCCTTATATTCAATCGTTCAGATGCCTTCCGGTATACCGGTGGCAACTGTTGCAATTAACGGAGGAGCCAATGCAGGATTGCTTGCAGCAAAGATTTTGGCGACTTCGGATGAAGCATTATTGAAACGATTAAAGGATTATTCTGCCAAGCTGAAAGAGCAGGTGGAAGCAAAGGATGCGAAGCTCAAAGAAGTAGGCCGCAAGGCATACATGGAGCAGAAATAAGCGTGTGAATTAACGGAGGATAAGAATGGATTATAAGAAAGCAGGCGTGGATATTGAAGCCGGATACAAATCAGTAGAATTGATGAAGGAGCATGTGAAGAAAACCATGCGTCCGGAAGTGATGGGAGGACTGGGAGGATTTTCCGGTGCTTTTTCCATGAAAAACTTCAAAAATATGGAAAATCCGGTGCTTTTATCCGGTACAGACGGTGTTGGAACCAAGATTAAACTGGCATTTTTGTTAGACAAGCATGATACCATTGGAATTGATTGTGTGGCAATGTGTATCAACGATGTGGCTTGTGCCGGAGGAGAATCCCTGTTTTTCCTTGACTATATTGCGTGCGGAAAGAATTATCCGGAAAAGATTGCGACCATCGTAAGCGGTGTGGCAGAAGGATGCCGTCAGGCGGGTGCTGCCTTAATCGGCGGAGAAACCGCAGAACATCCGGGACTTATGCCGGAGGATGAATACGACGTGGCAGGATTTGCTGTGGGCGTTTGTGATGAGAAGGATCTGATTACCGGAAAGGATATTTCTGGGGGAGATGTTTTAGTGGGCATTGCGTCAAGCGGTGTACACAGCAATGGTTTTTCTTTGGTAAGAAGTGTGTTCGAAATGACTAAAGAAAGCTTGAACACCTATTATGATGAACTGGGAACCACTTTGGGAGAAGCTCTTTTGGTTCCGACTGTTATTTACGTAAAAACCCTTGATGAAATTAAAAAGGCAGGGGTAAAAATTAAGGGCTGTAGCCATATTACCGGCGGTGGATTTTATGAAAATATTCCACGTATGCTTCCGGAAAATGCAAAAGCCATCATTAAAAAAGACAGCTATCCGGTACTTCCGATTTTCAAATTGTTGGCAAAGACCGGTAACATTGAAGAGAAGATGATGTACAATACCTTTAACATGGGTCTCGGAATGGTACTTGCTGTAGATAAGAAGGACGTGGATACCGTTCTTGCGGCAGTAGAAAAGGCCGGCGAGAAGGCATATGTAGTCGGTGAGATTGTAAAAGGCGAGAAAGGCGTAGAATTATGCTAAAGATAGCGGTACTTGTTTCCGGTGGAGGAACCAATCTGCAGGCCATTATTGATGCGAAAATTCCCAATGTGGAAATTGCGTTGGTGGTAAGCAACAATCCCGGGGCGTATGCTTTAACAAGAGCCCAAAATGCCGGAATTGAAGCAGTATGCTTAAGCCCGAAGAACTATGAAAGTCGGGAAGTGTATCACGATGCTTTGCTTTCCTGTTTACAGGAACATGACATAGAGCTGGTGGTTTTGGCAGGCTTCCTTGTGAATATTTCGGAAAAAATGGTGCGCTCTTATAAGAATCGCATCATCAATATTCATCCGTCCCTGATTCCTTCTTTTTGCGGAAAGGGATATTACGGACTTCACGTACATGAGGCGGCGCTTGCACGGGGCGTGAAGGTTACCGGTGCCACAGTACATATTGTGGATGAGGGAACGGATACCGGACCGATTTTACTCCAGAAGGCGGTGGAAGTGAAGGCGGGAGATACCCCTGAAATTTTACAGCGCCGAGTCATGGAGGAGGCAGAGTGGATAATTCTGCCAAAAGCCATTGGAATGCTTGCTAATGGCGAATTGTAAGGATGATAGATGGAGGATAAGAAAATGAAGGTTTTGGTAATTGGAAGCGGTGGCAGAGAGCATGCCATTGTGAAAAGCCTTAAGAAATCTTCCCGTATTACGGAGATTTTTTGTGCACCGGGCAATGCAGGCATTGGACAGGATGCAGCATTGGTGCCAATAAAACCTATGGAGTTTGACAAACTGGCAGAGTTTGCATTAAATGAAAAAATAGATTTTACCATTGTGGGAATGGATGATCCTTTGGTGGGAGGCATCGTGGATGTCTTTGAAGAAAAAGGATTACGGGTGTTTGGACCAAGGAAAAATGCAGCAATCCTGGAGGGCAGCAAGGCATTTTCCAAGGATTTGATGAAGAAATACGGTATTCCTACAGCGGCTTATGAAACCTTTACCGATGCCAATAAAGCAGAGGCATATTTAAAAACGGCGAAGCTTCCTATCGTATTAAAGGCGGACGGACTTGCATTGGGAAAAGGTGTGCTAATTTGTAATACCTTGGAAGAAGCACAGGACGGTGTGAAAGAGATTATGTTGGATAAGAAGTTCGGTGAAGCTGGAACCAAGCTGGTGGTAGAAGAGTTTATGACCGGTCGTGAGGTATCCGTACTGACCTTCTGTGACGGTAAAACCATTCGCCCTATGACTTCTGCACAGGATCACAAACGAGCTTTGGACGGAGATCAGGGATTGAATACCGGCGGAATGGGTACATTTTCACCCAGTCCTTTCTATACGCAGGAGATTGCCGATTTTTGCCAGAAAAACATTTTTGAGCCGACGGTTGCGGCTATGGCAAAAGAGGGAAGACCCTTTAAAGGCATTATTTTCTTTGGCCTGATGTTAACCCAGGAAGGACCGAAGGTGTTGGAGTATAATGCAAGATTCGGAGATCCGGAAGCCCAGGTTGTTTTACCACGTATGAAAAATGATCTTTTAGAGGTTATGGAAGCCTGTGTGGATGGCAAACTGGATCAGATTGAGTTGCAGTTTGAAGACAATGCAGCGGTTTGCGTAATCCTGGCATCCAAGGGTTATCCGGTATCTTATGAAAAGGGATTCCCCATAACCGGACTGGAAAAATTTGATAATAAAAATGACTATTTCTGCTTCCACGCTGGAACAGCCGTGAAGGATGGAAAATTAGTTACCGGCGGCGGACGTGTTTTGGGCGTGACAGCCACAGGCGAAACCCTTGAAAGAGCCAGAGAAAAAGCTTATGAAGCAACCAAGTGGGTAAGCTTTGATAACAAATACATGCGAAACGATATTGGAAAAGCTATTTCTGAAGCATAGTAAAGAGTACGAAAGACAGGCACAGTTCTTTGAAAGAACTGTGCCTTCTATTGTAATTTGATAAAAAACAGGGTAAAATGAACATAGATGTGCGACAATAACAGAGGAGGGAGTTCATGCAAAAGCGAAGAAGGATTATAAGTCTTTTGACAGTCTGCTTTTTGCTGATGGGATGTACGATAATCCCACCAAAGACTGCCTGTGCGGCCGGCGTGAAAACAAAGACAGATTATCTGGCAGAGTATGAATCGGTGCAGTTTGGTTCGGAGGATGGTCTGATTTCAAAGGAAGTCAATGGAGTGGCGCAAACTCCGGAGGGATATATATGGATTGGTACTTACTCCGGTCTTTATCGGTATGATGGTGTTCGTTTTGAAAAAATGACGCTGGATGAGCGGATTTCCAATGTAATGGTGCTGTTCACCGATTCCCAGGGAAATTTATGGATCGGGACCAACGACAGCGGCCTGTTCTGCTATCGGGAAGCTACCGGAAAGACCGCATGTTATACAGAAAAGGAAGGTCTTTCTTCTGATTCCGTGCGGGCCATATGCGAGGATACCGGTGGAAATATTTATGTGGGAACGGTTTCCACCCTGTCAATCATTGACTCCGGTGGAAACATTATCGACTGCAGCCGGTGGAAAAACGTGTTTGGCGTCCGGGATCTTACGGCAGGAAAGAATAGGGTAGTATGCGGGGTAACCAATGCAGGCCAGTTGTTTTTTCTGGAAGAGGGAGAATTGAAAAAAGAAGTTTCCTACCGGGAGGGAGGAATCTATTATACATCGGTGGTTGCCGCTGAGGGAAATGAATTTCTTGCGGGAACATCGGACAATCGGGTGGAACACCTGCGATATGAGGGTGGCTTTTTTTCCCGGGAAAAAGTCACAAGAACCGGCGAAGTGGCATATTCCAACGCCATTCTTTATGATACAAGCACGGGAGGTTTTTTCTCCTGCGCAGAGAACGGTCTGGTCTATAGTAGTCCGGAGGGAGAGATTACCCCTCTGATGACGGAGAAGTTTGACAGCTCAATTAGTGACGGGATGCGGGATTATCAGGGAAATCTCTGGTTTGTATCCAATAAGCAGGGAATTATTAAGTATTCCAGGAATCCCTTTGTGGATATTTTCACCCGGGCGGGGTTAAAGCCCGGGGTGGTAAACAGTATCATGGTGTTGCATGATGTTCTGTATGTGGCAAAGGATGACGGTCTTTCCATGATTGACCTGAAGACATACAGGGAAATAAAAGAGAAGTATCTCTCCCATTTTGACGGGGTGCGAATTCGCCATGTCATGAAAGACTCCCGCGAAAATATCTGGCTTTCCACCTACGGAAAAGACGGGTTGATTAAAGTAATGCCCGGAGGCAGGGTAAAAGTTTTTAATGAAGGTCATGGACATACCCTGGGAGGGCGGTTCCGGTATTGCATGGAACTGTCGGACGGTACCATGCTGGCAGCCAGCAATATGGGATTAAACTACATCAAGGGCAACAGGGTGATAGCCACTCTTGGAGAAAAAGAGGGGTTAAAGGCGCCACAGATTTTATCCATGGTAGAGTGCCCTGATGGCAGTATTTTGGCAGGCTCCGATGGAGATGGTGTATATAGAATCAAGGACGGAAAGCTGTTGGAACATATTTCGGAGGAAAGGGGACTTGCCACCTCTGTGGTACTTCGGATTGTACCCTATAAGGAGAATTATCTGTATGTTACCAGCAATGCGCTGTACTATGATGATACGAAGACGGTGCGGAAATTAAAGAATTTCCCTTATAGCAATAACTATGATATTCATATTACGGAGGAAGGGGAGGCATGGGTTTCTTCCAGCGCAGGAATCTTTGTGGTAAATATCAAGAATTTGATTGAGGATAAAACCTACAACTACACACTGCTGGATTATTCCAGAGGCTTTTCCACTTCGCTTACCGCCAATTCCTGGAATGAGGAATCAGATGAGGGGAATAACCTGTTTTTATGCTGTGTAGATGGGGTGCGGATGGTTTGTACGAAGCAGTACAGCAACCTGGATTCCCATTTTTATATCCGGGTTAATCGGATTGTCTGCGATGACAAAGTGATTAAGCCGGACAAAAAGGGAGTTTATAACATTCCTTCCGATACCAAACGTATCCAAATCAGTCCGGCGCTGTTAAACTTCCAGTTGTCAAATCCCCTGGTGCGGATTTACCTGGAAGGGGCAAAGGACGAAGGAAATACGGTACTGCAGGAGGAATTGTCAGACTTAAGTTATACGAATCTGCCTTACGGAAAATACACGCTCCATGTGCAGATTCTGGATCATATTACTTATGAGGTGGAGCGGGATGAGACCTTTTCCATCTATAAGAAGCCGCGGCCGATGGAGCTGCTATGGGTAAAACTGGTGCTGATTGCTCTGGGGATGCTGGTGGTTGTCCTGGTGGTTGTCCGTATTATGCGGGTCACTATTATTGCACGACAGTACGATGAAATCCGGGAGGCAAAGGAAGAGGCGGATCGGGCAAACAGTGCCAAGTCTCGTTTTTTGGCAAACATGTCCCATGAAATTCGGACCCCTATCAATACCATTATGGGTATGGATGAAATGATTCTTCGGGAGAATAAGCAGGGAGATCCCAAAGAGTACGTAGCCAATGTCAGTCAGTATGCGGTATCCATTAAGCGGGCGGCAGAGTCCCTTTTGGGTCTTGTAAATGATATTCTGGATCTTTCAAAGATTGAATCCGGAAAAATGAATCTGGTGGTAACAGAGTATTCTACGGAAGAACTTTTAAGGGCCATCGTTACCATGATAAGGGTTCGAAGCAACGAGAAGGACTTGGGATTTTCGGTTAACATTGATCCTAAGCTTCCGAAGGTTCTTTCCGGTGATGAGGGGAAAATTAAGCAGGTGCTTTTAAACCTTCTAACCAACGCTGTAAAATATACAAAAGAAGGATCCTTTGAATTGAGTCTGAAGGTTGAAGAACAGTTTGACGGTAGAACGCAGATTCGCTATCAGGTATCGGATACCGGTATCGGAATTCGACCGGAGGACATGGATAAATTGTTTTCCGCCTTTGAACGACTGGATGAGAAGAAAAACAGCGGTATTCAGGGAACCGGATTGGGACTTGATATCTCCAGACAGTTTGTGGAACTGATGGGTGATAAATTACATTGCGAGAGTGTTTACGGAGAAGGTTCCACATTCTATTTTACATTGGTGCAGGATATTGTGGATGAAACCCCTATAGGAGAATTCGTGGAACGGGATGAGGCAGCAGAAGGACAGACAGAATACATTCCACTCTTTGCAGCACCGGAGGCAAAAGTACTGGTGGTGGACGACAATGAAATGAATCTTCAAGTTATTGTAGGTCTTCTTAGGGGAATTAAGGTGCAGCTTGATACAGCCATCAGTGGAGCGGAGTGTCTGGAAAAAGTGAAACAGAATCACTATGATGTATTATTACTGGATCATATGATGCCGCAGATGGATGGGCTGGAAACACTGGCAAATCTTCGTACATTTAACGATACCCTGCCGGCTATTGCGCTGACAGCCAATGCGGCTACCAACGGAGAGCAGTTTTATCTGGATGCAGGATTCCAGGGGTATTTGGCCAAACCAGTGGAAGGACGAAAGCTGGAGGAGGTTTTACAACGGTTTATACCAAAAGAATTGCAGCAGGAACCTACGGCTTTAGAGGCATTGAAGGAGGAAGGAAATCTTCCGGAGCTGACCTGGCTGGATGATGTAAAGGAATTACAGAAGGATGCGGGAATACAGAATTGCGGGGGAGTCCGTGAATTCTATTCTGCCATTACCACCTTCTTTACTACGCTGGAGGATCATGCAAAAGAAATTGAGGATGCTTTTAAGAACGAAGATTATGAGTTCTACACGGTGAAGGTGCATGCGTTAAAGAGTTCTGCCCGCATTATTGGTGCCAATGTACTGTCAAAGCTGTCGGAGGAACTGGAGAATGCAGGTAAACGCGGTGATATTGCTTTTATAAAAGAAAACACCCACCATTTGCTTACATGGTACCGGAATTATCTTTCTATTCTGGCACCCTTGAAGCGGGAAGAGGAAGATAAACCCCGGATTTCCGGACATGAAATGGCGGATGCCTATGAGGCGATGAAGGAACTGGTGGAATTCATGGATTACGATTCGCTGGAAATGATTTTTGAATCCCTGCAGGGATATAAGCTGGAACAGGAAGATAAGACACTGGTAGAAGAATTGAAAAAATGCTTTAAGCAGCTTGATTGGGATGGAATGAAAGAGCTGTTGAAGGATAAATAAGCAGGAGGAGTACAGGTATGGAAGAGAAAATTTTACTCGTAAGTGAGAAGGAGAGCTTTTTAATAAAGGCACTGGCAAAGAAATTGCAGGAGGCGGGATGGGAAACCTGCCATGCGGAAACGAAAATCGATGACATTAATAAGAAGGTGTCGGAGGCTTACCTGGCAATATACTATCTGGACAGAAACGAGGGTAGTAAGGCGGATATTTGTCACTTTTTAAATGACAAGTTAGATGAGGCGGATAAAAAGCTGGTTCTCATTGGCGAAAAAGAAGATGTGGAAGCCTGTCAGAAGAATTTTTCCAAAGAAGTCCTGATGGATACCTTCCTGCGCCCTCTGGATAACGATCAGTTTCTGGAGTATTTGAAACAGAAGGTGGAGGTTTTGTCCCAGGCGGCAGAGCAAAAAAAGACCATATTGATTGTAGATGATGATACTACATATATGGGATTGATTCGTGAGTGGTTAAGAGATACCTATCAGGTGAATATGGCAAACTCCGGCTTGCAGGCGCTAAAATGGCTTGGAGCCAATAAGGCTGATCTGATTTTGTTGGACTATGAAATGCCGGTAACCAGTGGTCCCCAGGTGTTGTCCATGTTACGAAGTGAATCGGAAACAAGAGATATTCCGGTGATGTTCCTTACAGGAAAAGGGGATAAGGAGAGCGTTATGCAGGTATTATCCCTAAAGCCGGAGGGATATTTGCTGAAAAGCATCGAAAAAGAGAAATTAAAGAAAGAACTTGCGAAATTCTTTTCTTAAATACTCTTGTAATATTTGTAAAAATTGAGTAAAATGTAAATGGCGAATATAATGTGTAACATCATTTCTTCCCTATACCTTCCCAATAGGCTTTTCGGATGTCCGGAAAGAAAGGATGAAATGGTGTGCAAAAAGTGTTAAACACGATGCTGTTGGCGGTCCTTCTCGTATGCTTGTCCGGCTGCGGAAGGACGGATAGGCAGCAGGATGCCGTTTTTCTTGAAGAACAGACGGACTCGGCTGAAGAAGCCCCTGATGCTGAAGAACCGGGAGTCTGGTATGTAGAGATTAACGGTGCAGTGAAGAAGCCGGGAGTGTATCCGGTGAAAGAAGGCTGCCGCATTTTTGAGGTAGTCGAACTGGCAGGCGGATTTACGAAGAATGCCTGCCTTCTTAGCGTGAATCAGGCAGAAGCGGTGAAGGATGAGCAGCAGATTTACGTCTATACAAAGAAGGAATGGAAACACCAGCGGGAACAGGAAGACAGTAAGACCGAACCGGAAGAGGATGGAAAGGTCAATCTGAATACGGCAGACCGGGAGAGCCTAATGACATTGCCGGGAATCGGAAGTGCCAAGGCGGATGCCATTGTGGCGTATCGGGAGCAGAAGGGACTGTTTCAGAAGCCGGAGGATATTATGAAAGTAACCGGCATTAAGGAAGGTGTATTCCGTAGGATCGAAGAATTCATCTGTGTTACGAAGTGACCGGATTAAAGAAAAGGTGAATGTATGGCAAAGAAAGTTCTGGTAGTTGATGATGAAAAGTTAATCGTAAAGGGAATCCGTTTCAGTTTGGAACAGGACGGAATGGAAGTGGATTGTGCTTACGACGGAGAGGAAGCGCTGAATATGGCGCGGGAGAATACCTATGATATGATGCTTTTAGATATCATGCTTCCAAAAATGAACGGATTTGAGGTTTGCCAGGCAGTTCGTGAGTTTTCCGATGTGCCCATTATCATGCTGACAGCCAAGGGCGATGATATGGATAAGATTTTGGGATTGGAATACGGTGCAGATGATTATATTACCAAGCCTTTTAACATCCTTGAGGTAAAGGCCCGAATTAAGGCAATTCTTAGAAGAACCACTACCAAACCGGTGTCAGAAAGCAATCAGGCAGTGATTGAATCCGGTGACCTTAAGCTGGATTGCGACGGTAGACAGTTGTATGTATTGGGAAATGTAGTGAATGTAACTGCGAAAGAGTTTGATCTTTTAGAACTTTTGGTAAAGCATCCTAATAAGGTATACAGCAGAGAACAGCTGTTGAATTTGGTGTGGGGACAGGATTATCCCGGAGATGAACGTACAGTGGATGTTCATGTCAGACGGCTTAGAGAGAAGATTGAGCCAAACGCCAGTGATCCAAAGTATGTGCATACCAAATGGGGCGTGGGTTATTATTATCGAGGATAAGTTAAAGGAAACACTATGTCTAAGATTCGTAAAGAGAAGTCAAAGTTTAACAGTATACAGTTCCGGGTTTTTCTTTTAATCCTTCTATTTGGATTAATTCCCATGTTTGCGGTGCGTATTGTGGTGCTCCGCAGCTTTGAGGAGCGGGAGGTAGCAGCGAAGAACCAGGAAATTTCCAATCAGTCGAAGATTCTGGCAACACAGATTGCTGCTTCCGACTACTTAAATAATCTGGATTCCGAAGTGATTGATGCGCAGATTAACCAGCTGTCCAACGTTTACGACGGAAGAATCATGCTGATCGATAGCACGTTTACCATTGTCAAAGATACTTACAAAATGGATGAAGGCAAGGTGATTACATCCCAGGAAGTGGTATCCTCTTTTCGGGGAGAGACCAACAGCCGTTACGACCGGGAATATGGTTTTTTGGAGATGACTCTGCCCATTACCAATCCGGGTCAGAAGGATGTAATCGGCGTCTTTGCTATCAATATGTCTGCAGATACCATTATGGCTAATCGGGACTTTTATCGGAACCGGGCAAATGTATGCCTGATTATTTTAACGATTCTGGTGTTCTTTGGGGCGGCAGGCAGCTCGGAACTTATTATCGTTCCGCTAAAGAAATTACGATTTGCCTTAGAACAGAAAAAGCATGGATTGGTGGATGAGGAAATTCATGTGGGAGGAAGCTCGGAGACGGAGATTTTATCCAACGAGATTAATGCTTTGGTGGCAGATATGAAGCTTGTGGATGCTTCCCGTCAGGAGTTCGTATCCAATGTGTCCCACGAGTTAAAGACACCCATCACTTCCATGAAGGTGTTGGCGGATTCTCTTTTGTCCCAGGAGGATGCACCGGCAGAGCTTTATCGTGAATTTATGGAGGACATTGCTAACGAAGTAGAGCGTGAGAGTAAGATTATTGATGATTTGCTTTCCTTGGTAAAAATGGATAAGCAGGCAGCAAAGCCAACCATTACGTTGGTGAATATCAATGAGTTTCTGGAGACAATTTTAAAACGAATTCAACCTATTGCAGAAAAGGCAGGAGTTGAGTTGGTGCTGGAAAGCTTCCGACCGGTAAGTGCGGAAATTGATGAAGTGAAGCTTTCTTTGGCAATATCCAATCTGGTGGAAAATGCAGTGAAATATAACAAAGAAGGGGGCGGCTGGGTACATGTTACCCTAAATGCTGACCATCAGTTCTTCTATCTGACGGTGGAGGATAACGGAATCGGAATTCCGGAGGATTCCATTGAACGAATCTTTGAACGTTTCTATCGTGTAGACAAGTCCCACTCCAGAGAAATCGGAGGAACAGGTTTGGGTCTTGCCATTACAAGAAACTCGATTTTATTGCATCGCGGAGCCATTAAGGTGCATAGTGAACTGGGTGTGGGAACCACTTTTAGCGTGAGAATTCCACTAAACTATATAAGCTAGGAGCAGTCCATGAGGAAAAAAGCAGGATGGTGCATACTCTTTTTCCTAATCTGCCTGTTGACCGGTTGCGGAACACAGAGTCAGAAGGAGGAGCAGGCACAGACGTATGTGTATTATCTGAATAGTGAAGGCGACAAGATTGAAGGGGTGGAGTATGACCTTCCATACGGAACCAAAAAGGAGCAGGTAAATAAGCTTTTGAAAGCTTTGCAGAAAAATCCGGGGGAAGGAAGACAGACGGCCATTCCGAACTATGTGTTGCTGGTTTCTTCGAAGATTGAAGATAATCAACTGACGCTGTTTTTTAATGACAGTTACGGGAATATGGATCGATCCAGAGAGGTATTGGCCCGGGCAGCAGTGGTACGAACATTGTTGCAGGTAGTGGATATAGATTTCGTATCTTTTCAGGTAGGGGATGCGCCTTTGAAGGATCACAAAGGTAATTTTGTCGGAGCTATGGGCGCGGATACCTTTGTGGAGAATGTGGGGCAGAAGATTAATTCCATTACCGAACAGGAGAGTATAATCTATTATGCATCCAAGAACGGAAAGAAGTTGGTTCCGGTGGAGAAGAAGTTTTATGCCTTGACCAATGCGCCGGTGGAAAAAGCCATTATTGAACAGCTGATGGAAAACGGCGAGGATGGGGAGTATCAATCGGCATTGCCAAAGGAAACGAAGCTGGTAAGTACCTCTACCGTAGATGGTGTTTGCTTTGTTGCTTTTGATGAGGGATTTTTGAATCAGAATTTTGCCATTAAGGAAGACGTGGTTATTTATTCCATCGTGAACTCCCTTTGCGAATTATCTACCGTTAACAAAGTGCAGATTTCGGTAAAAGGAGAGAGCGGACAGATTTATCGGGAAAAATTTTCCTTGGATGAAATGTATGAACGAAACTTAGACATTGTTAAGAAGAAAAAACAGTAAAGGAGAAAGGTATGGGAAAGCGCCCGCTAGTGTGGGTGTTTTCCGCCTTTGTGTTGGGGATACTGCTTTGGCATGCCCTGGGGGGAGAACTCCACTTTGGGGTTACGCAGCATTTGCGAAGCGGTTTTGCCCGGTGGGAGGCGGAAAACAAAGAAAGTACAGTATCAGGTCTGATCATCCAGACCAAAGAAGAGTCGGATTATTGTCAGTTAAGACTTCATCATTGTGTGCTTCATACGGGGAGCACAAATCTATCCATTCCGGATATTTTAATCTATCAAAAAGAGAAAATCATATATCGACAGGGTGATTTTATTGAGGGCACCGGTGTGCTAAAACTTCCTGAAAAGCCTCGAAATGACGGTGGTTATGATGAGGAAGCTTACTATTTTGGGGAAGGACTTTTAGGGAAGTTTTATGATGCTGAAGTTCATAAAAAGGCTTGTGTCGGTTTGATGAGGATAGAGGCCGGTTTTTACCGGGGCTTTGGTTTTGTGCGGGAAAAAGCTTCTGCCATGTACGGGAAAGTTTTAGCATCGGAAGAGGCGGAACTTTTGGCTGCGGTATGTCTTGGGAAAAAAGACGGTATTAGCGAAGACGTAAAAGAAAATTTTCAAAATGCCGGAATTTCCCATGTGTTGGCCATTTCTGGAACGCATATTTCCGTAGTGGGGATTCTGCTTTTGAATTTGTTTGGGAAAAGCGGGATTTCTTTGAAAATCAGGGCGGGTTTAAGTTTTCTGGCCGTGGGACTTTTCGCTTTTGGAACAGGGGGAACACCCTCTGCTATCCGAGCGATGCTGATGTTTGGCGTGTATCTTTTGAGTATCGTACTGGGAAAAAGTTATGATGGGCTTTCCACCATGGCATTTGTAGGTATTATTCAATTGCTGTGGGAGCCCTATCGATTATTCAGTACAGCTTTTCAATATTCTTATACCGCGGTATTTGCCGTATTTCTTGCACTGGAGTGGATTCGAATAAAATTCAAAAAGATTCATCCCTTGCTTAGTGCACTTATTATCAGTTCTTTTGTATTTTGTCTTACCTATCCGTTGACGGTCTGGCATCAAGGCCAGATTCCGACTTATGGGATTTTGTTTAATCCACTTGCATTGCTTTTTGTATCACCCTTATTAACCTTGGGATTGTCCGGAACCTTATTGGGAGGATGTTTTCTAAAGCCTTTCGGATACGGACTTATTTGGTTGGCCGGGAAGCTGGGGACCGGGTTAATCGGACTGGCTAAAGTGTATGGGTGGCTTTTCGGAAGCGTTCTTTTTACGGGGCGTCCTACAGTGGTAAGTCTTATTGGATATGGAATTGTGATGGTTATATTGCTGTATTTTGCATTTGCAAAGAAAAATTTCCTGTATATGTGGTGCGGAATCGCATTAGCTATAATCATCGCTCTGGTGCCGTTCCCTTCTCAAAATCAGGTTTGTATGCTGGATGTAGGGCAGGGAGACGGGGTTTATTTGGAGACAAAGGAGGGGATTACCTGTTTTGTTGATGGTGGAAGCAGCAGCAAGAAGAAGGTGGGGAAAAATACCATTTTACCGTTTTTGCGGTATCACAAAAAGAAAAAGGTGGATGTATGGTTTGTTTCTCATTTAGATGAGGACCATATTTCCGGACTTTTAGAAGTGCTGCAATCCGGATATCCTGTTACCAGGGTCTGCTGTTTTGAAGGAATCCGACAGGATGATCGACTGGCGGACTTTGCCGAAGCTATCCGGCAGGCGGGAAGTCAAATGGTGTTGGTGCCCGCCGGGAAATGCTTTTACCTTGGGGGCCTTTCTATTGTAACCTTCGGAATGGAAGGTGAGGAGCCCAACGCCGCAAGTTTGGGGCTTTTGGTACGCTACCCCCAGCAGAAAACCGCATTTTGGCTTGGGGGTGATATGCCTACGGAAGTGGAGGAGGAGTTGGCGCCGTTTATCCGAAAAAAGCGAAAAGCCGGAGATTTGCTCTATATGAAGGCCAATCATCATGGTTCCAATGGATCTAACAGTGAGGCTATTTTGCAGGCACTACGTCCTCGGACGGTTCTTATTTCTTGTGGGAAGAACAACCGTTACGGGCATCCGGGGAAGGAAGCCTTGGAAAGAATCCTTAAAGCAGGAAGTTCCTATGGGGTGACCACCAAAACCGGGCAGATTACGATAAAAATGGAAAATGGGAGGATTATAGAGAAGAATAATTTGATGTATGATACTAAAAATAGTTGCAAATAGAGAGTGAAAGGAGTATAGTGTGAGTAAGAAGGAAAAGTTGATAAAACGATTATTGTCTCGTCCTAAGGATTTTACTTTTGATGAGTTGGAAGCGTTGCTGGGTTATTTGGATTATAAACTTGATAAAAAGGGAAAGACCAGCGGGTCAAGAGTTGCGTTCTTTAAAGCGAATGGGAAAACCATTATTCTTCATAAACCCCACCCAGGTAATATACTTAATCGAAACTATTTATCAGATATAATAAAGCATCTTAAAGAGGAAGGTGATTTGAAATGAAAAACAATATGCAGTATAGGGGATACGTAGGGAGCGTGGAACTGTCGGAATATGATACATCATTATTTGGAAAGGTTCAAGGAATTCAATCACTGATTATGTATGAAGGAAAAGATGCTAGAGAGCTAATTGCTGATTTTCATGGAGCGGTTGATGAATATTTGAAACTTTGTGAAGAAAAAGGTATCGCACCGGAGAAACCCTTTAAAGGCAGTTTTAATGTTCGAATTGGTTGTGAATTGCATCGGGATGCTGCAATTTATGCAATGGAGCATGAGCAGTCTCTAAATACCTTTGTGATGGAAGCGATTAAGGAAAAATTAGCATCGGCATAAAAATCATCGAAATCAAATTGGAGGAAATACAAATGATAAAGAGAACACAGAAAACCGCAGTAATAATGCTGCTTGTAACCTTAGGTTTGGGAAGCCTGTCGGGATGTAACTCAGAGAAGACGGCAGCGGTTGCCAGACTTGCAAAAGGAGAAACTGCATCCGGTGATGCAGTGGTAAGCATATCGGCTCCGAAACAGGTAACAGGACTTACTACCGAAACTTTGTCCAGTAAGCAGGTGAAGCTTTCCTGGCACAAAGAGGCTGCGGACGGATATTTTGTGTATCGTAAGGATGGAAAGAAAGCATATAAGCTGATAAATAAAACAACAAAGACTACATTGAAATTAAAAGCGATTTCCAACGTGAAAACACGATTTAAGGTTGTGGCTTTTAACAAGGAAAATGGTCAGACGGCAAAGGCGAAGGCGGCTACCACACGGTACTTCTTAAATCGCATTTCTCTTAGTGCAGCAGGAGATTGTACTTTGGGAGTGGACAGTCGCTATAACAACTGTTTTAACGATATGTATGCCCGTCAAACCTCGGATTACTTTTTGAAAAAAGTAAAGCCATTTTTTGAGAAGGACGACGTGACCATTGTAAACTTTGAGGGAACTCTGACAGAAGCCAATACCCGCGCAGAGAAAACCTTTACCTTCAAGGGAAAAAAAGAATATACGAAGATTTTGACGTCTTCTTCTGTAGAAGTGGTGAACCTGGCAAATAATCACACTATGGATTTCCTGGAACGAGGCATGAATGATACCAAGAAGGCATTAAAAGACGCAAAGGTGAAATACTGTATCTTAGATACCATTGCCTACAAGAAGGTAAGAGGAACCAAGATTGCGTTCCTTGGTTTTAGCGGCTTAAGCGGTGTTTCCAATGAGCGTGTTGGTCAGAACATTGATAAGGCAAAGAAAAACGGTGCCAAGGTGATTGTTGTAAGCTTCCATTGGGGTATTGAACGGGAGTATTACCCGAATGCGGGACAGAAAGACTACGCTCATTATGCCATCGACAAGGGAGCAAATCTGGTAATCGGACATCACCCACATGTGCTGCAGGGAATTGAGAAATACAAGAAATCCTACATTTTATATAGCCTGGGTAACTTCTGCTTTGGCGGAAATGCCAACCCAAGTGATAAGGACACCATGGTTTATACTCAGAATTTCTATGTGGACAGCCACGGCAAATTTATCAAAAATAAAGATGCGCAAGCCCATGTTTGCAGTTTGTCCGGACACCGGAATACCAATGATTTTCAGCCTACACCGGTAAGCGGTAGTGAAAAAACGAGAATTATCGGCAAGTTGCGAACCATGTCCCGAAACATGCATGTAACCATTGGCGATAACGGTGAGGTGAAATAATGGCTTTTGCAAAAAAAGAAGATCCCATTCTGGCTACCAGAGTAATTCCGGAGCTTATCGAAAAGAAAGAGCGTAAGCGCGTTTATCTTTTGTACGGTGAGGAACGGTATCTGGTGCGACAGAACCGGGATAAGCTTTTAAAGTTCTTAAATCCCGAAGGGGATACCATGAACATGAATACCTATATAGGAAGTGGAGTCAATGTCAAAGAAGTTATCGATGTGGCGGAAACGCTTCCGTTTTTTGCGGATTACCGTGTCATCTATATGGAAAATACGGAAGTTTTTACGCCAGCAGGGGAAGAACTTAGCGAGTATCTGGAAAAAGCGCCGGAAAGCGTAAGTTTTGTTTTTGTGGAAGAAAGCGTGGATGGGCGTAGTAAGTTAAAAAAGGCCATCGAGAAGCTAGGAGTATGTGTGCAATACCAGAAGCAGAACGAAAAGACTTTGGCAGCTTGGATAAAATCCAGGGTGCGCCGGGAAGGAAAAGAAATGGCGGGAAGCGTCATCGCCTACTTTATCGGAAAAGTGGGGGATGATATGCAACTTCTGGAACAGGAGTTATCCAAGCTTCTTGCTTATACCTACGAGAAGAACGAAATTACGGTGCATGACGTGGAGGAAATCTGTGTAACCACCTTGGAGGATCGTATTTTTGATATGATTGAAGCGGTTAGCAGTAAGAATCAGAAAAAGACCCTGCAGTTATATCATGACCTTTTGGCATTGAAGGTTTCCCCGGTGAAAATTCTGGCGCTTTTAAACGGAGAATTTTCCAAGCTCTACGTGATGAAGGATGCTTTTGAGCGGGGGGAGAGCAAGGCAAACGTGGCGGCAAAGCTTGGCACCAAAGAATTTTTCATAACCAAGAGAATGCCGATTTTAGCAAAATACAAAAGCAGCGAATTGCGTGCGTGCCTGGAGGCGGGAACAGCCGCTGACCAGAGCTTCAAAGAAGGAAAAATCACGGATCAGTTGGCGACGGAGCTTTTGCTAATCCGTTTTACCAGCTAGGGCCAAAGGCTTTATTGATTCCTTCGGAGAGGGTAAAAGCAAGACGGGAAACTCTATCGTCCACATCCTTTGGGGTGACAAAAAGGGTGTGTAAAGAAGGCGGCAGGGAAGGAAGGGGAGTGGAAGGTCCCTTTTGTACAAGCTGCAGGCTGTCGGTCACGATGGTGGCCGCATCCACTACCATGGGGACACCAAGGGAAAGCACCGGAATCCCCAGGTTCTCTCGGGTAATAGCTTTTCTATGATTCCCAACGCCGCCTCCGGGTTGGATTCCGGTATCGGAAATTTGGATGGTACGATTTAAACGTTTAATACTGCGAGCTGCGAGGGAATCCACCAGAATGCAGAGGGCAGGGCGAAGGGTAGAAACAATGCCCTGAATGATTTCTGTGGTTTCCATACCGGTTTGTCCCATGACGCCGGGAACAATGCCGCTTAAAAGATAAGGAGTCGGCGTAGGAAAAGCAGCCTGTCCGTATTCCGCAAACAGGTGGCGGGAAATGGAAAGGTGATCCACGCAAAAGGGGCCCAGACAGTCAGGGGTAACGTTCCGGTTGCCAAGTCCCACCACCAGAACGGTATCCGGATGCTGATAATTTCCCTTTAAAGGACAGAAAGAGGTTAGGCAGTCTGCTAGAACTTTGGAGGCTGTCGCGTGGAAGGAATCATCGTGTTCCGCGAATTTAGGGGATTCCAGTGTAATATAGGTTCCTTTGGGCTTGCCAATGGTTTTTGCGGCATTCTCGGTTTGAATTTGAACAATGGTTTGGGTTAGGTGGGAAGCCACGGTGGTTTCGCTTATTTTAACCCCTTCTGTTTCCTGCGGTGTACAGGTCAATGCTTCCTGGGCTTCCAATGCCAGATCGGTTCGTAGAGTAGAAGGTAACATAGTATTTTCCTTTCATTTGCTTATATTATCAGATAGGAAAAGTATGTCCCAAAATTTGCCGTTTATTCGAGAAAAACCCTTGACAGAATAAATGGTATAAGGTATATTATATTAGTATGTTTCCGTTAGAGCACCCGTGTCTGTTTTAACGGAAGAAAGAACGATACTGTTAATAGATATGGAGGTGTACGAAGTGGCAAACATCAAATCTGCAAAGAAGAGAATCCTTGTAGCTGAGAAGAAGAATGCAAGAAACAAGGCTGCAAAGTCCAAGGTAAAGACTTTTGTTAAGAAGGTAGAGGAAGCAATCGCAGCTAATGATAAGGCAGCAGCTCAGAGCGCTTTAGTTGAAGCAATTTCTGTAATCGACAAAGCTACCAAGAAGGGAATTTATCATAAAAATACTTCTGCTAGAAAGATCAGCCGTTTAACCAAGGCTGTCAACAAGTTAGCATAAGATATACGACTTTTAAGAACCGGTACCGTCAACCGGTTCTTTTATTATGTGCAGGGGTGCGTAAGGTAGTATTCCGGCAAGTCCGGACGCGCCCCGCACAACGGAAGGGAGATGGTACACCATCTCCTTTTTTGATTGTCATACTTCCCATTTTTTCGGAATACAATGAAGATATGGGACGAAGAGTAAGACACTGGAAAAGTAAAATAAAAAACAGGAAAACCATAAGCCTGGAAATGGGATTAATTATTATGACGGTGGCAGTGCTGCTTTTTCAAAACGGTGGAGGAAGACTTTTGACCATCGCTTTTTTTCGGTTGCAGACTCCCGTGGTTACCTACGGACTGGCGGAAAAACAGGAAAGTCTTTTTACGGTGCTGGAAGAATGTTTTGTAAATCAGATTCCTCTTTATCGGTATTGTATGGAAAAGCAGCAGGGGCAGACAAGCATGGAGTCTGTTTTGGCTTATGAATTGCGAATGGAGGGAGAACCGGAAAAGACGAAGCCGGAAAAAGAAGACCGGCCGGTATCCGCTCCGGTAAAGTCTAAGGGAGATTTCCGGAAGGATATACTAAAACGATTTTCGGAGAAAAATCTTAAGAATCATGACTACCTGATTAAACATTTTTATCATGTGGACATATCCACCAGCCTAAGTGCAAAGAGGCTGCCTTTTCGCAAACTCTTTTATAAAAAGCTGACTATTACGCCTTCCAGGGAAAAGCCCAGAATTTTGCTGTATCATACCCATGCTCATGAGGAATACAGAAATACGAAAAAGTATAGGAATAAGACGGTGGTGGACGTGGGGGATGCGTTGGCAAAGCTTTTGGAAGAAAAGTATCATATTGAAGTGTTGCATCACAAAGGTGTCTACGACGATAATCGCAATGTTGCCTATTCCAAAGCCCTGCCTGCAGTGGAAAAGGTGCTAAAGGAACATCCCTCTATTGAGGTGGTAATTGACCTGCACAGAGACGGTATCGGAGCAAATACCAGACTGGTGACGGAGATTGATGGCAAGAAAATGGCGAAGATTATGTTTTTTAATGGTATCAGCTATTCCAAGGTGTTGGGTCCTATTGATTATTTGTATAACCCGAACCTTTCGGAAAATCTTGCCCTATCCATGCAGCTGGGATTGGCGGCGGATACCTATTATCCGGGGTTAAGCCGTGGGATTTACATTAAAAGCTATCGCTACAACATGCATTTGAAGGGGCGGAACATGCTGGTGGAGGTTGGCGCCCAAACCAATACTTATGAGGAGGCACGAAATGCAATGGAGCCTCTGGCAGATCTTTTAAATCGGGTACTTAATAGCGAAAGCGAGAAATGAGACGGTTTGTCATATGACAGACAATTATAGGGAAATGTTATAAATAGATAGGAAAAAAGAATAAATATCTTGCACTTTTTCCTTAAGAATAGTATCCTAGTAATGAGGCGGCTATACGCTAAATTCTACTGTTAGGAGGAGAAATATGGCAGAAGAGAAGCTTTTTTGCAGTACAGGCGGATGCACCGCAAAGCTGGGTGCAGGAATTTTAAGCCGGGTACTGGAGCGCCTACCAAAGGGAGAAAAGGATCCGGATTTATTAATCGGTTTTGACAGCAAGGATGATGCGGCAGTGTATCGTCTTTCAGATGATATAGCAGTGGTACAGACGTTGGATTTCTTTCCGCCGATGGTGGAAGATCCGTACATATTCGGACAGATTGCGGCAACCAATGCTTTGAGTGACATTTATGCCATGGGCGGCGAGGTGAAGACTGCATTGAATATTGTATGTTTTCCGGAAAGTATGGATTTAAATATTTTAGGAGAAATCATGCGGGGCGGCGCCGAGAAGGTAATGGAAGCAGGCGGAAGCCTTGCGGGAGGACATTCTATTGCGGATGCCGGTGTGAAATACGGCCTTTCCGTTACCGGAGTGGTTCACCCAAGCAAGATTCTTGCCAACAACGGTGTGAAACCCGGGGATGCGTTAATCTTAACCAAGACTTTGGGTGTAGGTATTATTTGTACAGCAAACCGTGTGGGTGAAGCCAGTAAGGAAGCAATGGATGCAGTTATGAAGTCCATGACAACCTTGAACAAATATGCGGCAGAAGCCATTCGGGATTATCCGGTACATGGTTGTACCGATGTAACCGGTTTTGGCTTTTTGGGACATTTGCATGAGATGTTAGACGGTAATGCCAGTGCGGTAATTTACGCAGATCAGGTTCCTGTATTTGAGGAGGCCTTTCGTCATGCAGATGAATTTCTGTTGACAGCTGCAGGACAAAGAAACCGGAATTTTGCGGAAGGAAGAGTGCAGTTTGAAGAGGGTATGGCTTTTTCCATGGAAGAGGTTTTGTTTGATCCTCAGACTTCCGGCGGCTTATTGTTTAGTGTAGCGAAGGATAAGGCGCAGGAGCTTTTAACCCAGCTTAATAAGACGGTTCCGGCAGCGAAGATTGTGGGAGAAGTCGTAGCAAAACAGGATATAGAAATTACAGTAAAGAAAACAAAATAACATACAGGAGGAATGAAAAATGATTAAAGTAAATGCAATGGGAGATGCTTGCCCAATTCCGGTAGTGAAAACAAAGGAGGCTATTAAATCCTTAAATGGTGCCGGTGAAGTAGAGACAATGGTAGATAACGAGATTGCGGTTCAGAACCTGACCAAAATGGCAAAACAGAAGGGCTATGGTGTTAAGTCTGAGAAAATCAGCAATACCGAGTATAAGGTTATCATGACCATTGGTGAAGAACAGGCGGCAGATGCCAAGAATGATACTACAGAGGCAGAGTGTATCGTTCCGAATAATGGCAAGAAGAATCGCGTAGTGGTTATTTCTTCTTCCAAAATGGGCGATGGAGACGACCAGTTGGGAACGAACCTGATGAAAGCCTTTATTTATGCCCTTGGACAGCAGGATGAACTTCCAAACACCATTTTATTCTACAATGGTGGCGCTCGTGTAACCTGCGAAGGTTCTTTATCTTTAGAGGATTTGAAATCTATGGAAGCACAGGGCGTTGAGATTTTAACCTGCGGAACCTGTTTGAATTTCTATGAAATTGCAGACAAACTGGCAGTTGGTGGCATAACCAACATGTATGATATTGTTGAGAAAATGGAGAGTGCGGATTTAATTATCCGTCCATAGAATATGAGAGAAAAGACATTACAGCTCGTCATTTCTTTTGAATCCACAGCTCACGCCATGGCAGTGGAGAAATATTGTTTGGAACACGACCTTCCCGGAAGGCTAATCCCGGTGCCGAAAGAGGTTACGGCAGGGTGTGGTCTGGCCTGGAAGGCCGCTCTTTCTGATAGAGAGGCGCTAATCGCCGCTTTTGAAAAAGAGAACATTACCTATGACGGAGTTTATGAGGTTTTATTACGATGAGTTTTTTTATTGGAATTGATATTGGCTCTACCTGCGCCAAAACTATTGTGATGGATGAAAAGCAGCAGATAGTGAAACGCTTTTTGCAGCCCACCGGTTACAGCAGTGTGGAGACCGCTAAGAATATCAAAGAAATGCTGGCAAAAGAAGGCATTGACGTGGAAAAAGAGAAGGTGGTTGCCACAGGCTACGGTCGTGTTAGTGTACCTTACGCAGATAAAAGTGTAACGGAGATTAGCTGTCACGGCAAAGGTGCCTGCATTCTTCACGGGAAAGAGGATCTTTTGATTATCGACATCGGTGGTCAGGATACCAAAATTATTGAGGTGCAGGGAGGCGGCGTCACCGATTTTTTAATGAACGATAAGTGCTCTGCGGGAACCGGACGTTTCTTAGAGGTTATGGCCAATACTTTGGCGGTGGATCCGGCAGATCTTTGCGTCATGGCTAAGGAGGGCGGAAATACCACCATTAGTTCTTTGTGCACGGTTTTTGCGGAGTCAGAAGTTATTAGCCTGATTGGTCGCGGGGAAAGTCGGGAAAACATTGCATATGCAGTTCTTGACTCCATCGCCAGCAAAGTAGCAAGTCAGGCAGGTCATATTTCGCCCGGTGGAAAAACCGTGGTTTTAACCGGCGGACTTTGCGAGTATGAGTATCTGAAAACGATGTTAGGACAAAAGCTTCACGCTACGGTGGAAAGCAAACCGGATGGACGGTATGCCGGTGCCATTGGTGCTGCCAGTGTAGCCTGGGGAATGAAATAGGAGGGAACCGGAATGTATTTTGATAATGCAGCTACAACACGGGTGAAACCCCAGTGTGTGATTGATGCGGTTTGTGAGGCTATGACTTCTATGGGAAATGCATCCCGTGGTGCTCACGGTTCTTCCTTAAGCGCATCCCGTGTGGTTTATCATACGAGGGAGAAATTAGCCAGGATGTTTCATTGTCAACGGGCGGATCATGTGATTTTAACCATGAATGCTACGGAAAGCTTAAATATTGCTATTCGGGGAGCCATTCCGGCGGGAAGTCATGTGATTACAACGGATTTAGAGCATAACTCCGTGCTTCGTCCCCTTTATCTGATGGAGAAAGAAAAGCAATGTTCTTTATCTTTTGTGGCTTCGGATTTACAGGGAAATGTACGACCGGAACAATTTGAAGAATTGATTACTCCAAAGACCCGTGCCATTGTATGCACCCATGCTTCCAATCTTACAGGCAATGTGGTGGATATTGAGGCGGTAGGTGCTATAGCAAAAAAACATGGGCTTTTGTTTATCGTGGATGCTTCCCAGACGGCAGGTGTTTTACCTATTGACATGGAGCAGATGAATATTGATATTCTTTGCTTTACCGGGCACAAAGGACTGATGGGACCTCAGGGAACCGGCGGTATGTGTATCCGGGAAGGCGTGGAAGTAGAAGTGTTTAAATGCGGCGGTAGCGGTGTTCACTCCTATGATAAGGAACAGCCCCGGGATTATCCCACCCGCTTAGAGGCAGGAACCCTAAATGGTCATGGAATTGCAGGTCTGTATGCGGCACTGAATTACATTGAAGAAGTGGGAATTTCCGCTATTGAACAGAAAGAAAATGCCCTGGCGCTACGCTTTTATGAGGGCATTCGTAATATTGAGGGGATACGAGTTTACAGTGATATGGAGGCAAAACAGCATACCGGTGTGGTAGCTCTAAACATCCGGGATTACGATTCTGCCATGGTGGCAGACGCATTGTCGGAGGACTACGATATTGCAACCCGTGCCGGTGCCCACTGTGCACCAAGAATGCATCAGGCTCTTCATACCACAGAGCAGGGAGCGGTGCGTTTCAGCTTTTCCTGGTTTAATACTGAGGAAGAGGTGGATAAAGCCGTTGAAGCGATTCGGGAGTTGGCGGAAGAATAGGAAGTAAGGCACGCGCTTTTAGCGGAGCCATAAACTTTAAATTTATACTACGGGAGGATAAAAGATGTCAGATTACGTAAAAATGTGGAAAGATTTAGGGATGGACTTAGAAGCTCATGACAATTTGTGTCAGGTGCTTCCAACAGCTGTTGGGGATGTGTTTTTAACACAGGAAAATCGTCCGAAGGCTATGGACTTCTGGGATATGGTTATTTCCGAGGTTCACGGAATCCGTCCGGCAGAATTAATTGAAGCTCAGAAGGAAGGACGTAAAGTATTTGGTACATTTTGCGTGTATGTACCGGATGAAGTAGTGGTTGCTGCAAACGGTATTGTTACCGGACTCTGCGGCGGATCCCAGTTCTGGGTTCCGGATGGTGAGGCTGTTCTTCCGAAGAATACCTGCCCTCTGGTAAAAGCATCCGTAGGTGCAAGACTTGGTAAGACCTGCCCATTCTTCCGTATTGCAGATGTATACGTAGGAGAGACCACTTGCGATGGTAAGAAGAAAGCTTACGAAATTCTTGGGGAAGATGTGGACATGTATGTAATGGACGTTCCTCAGATGAAACGTGAGAAGGATATTTTGAAATGGAAAGAGGAAATTAAGGACTTTGCTGCAAAGGTTGAGGAAGTTACCGGCAATAAGATTACTCCGGAGAAACTTTCCGAAGCAATCAAGCTCATTAATGAGAAGAGAAAAGCAATGCAGCGTGTATACGATGCAAGAAAGAGCAAATGCTTACCGATTTCCGGTCGTGATGCATTGTTAATGACCCAGATTTCCTTCTTTGATGATCCGGCTCGTTGTGCACAGATGTGCAACAAGTTGGCTGATGAATTAGAGCAGAGAATCAAAGACGGTGTAAGTGTAGTACCGGAAGGAACCAAACGTATTCTCGTTACCGGAACACCTTTGGCAGTTCCAAACTGGAAATTACACAATATTATTGAAACCAGCGGTGCAGCTGTTGTTTGTGAAGAAATGTGTACCGGAACCAGATACTTTGAGAACCTGGTAGATGAAACCAAGACTACTTTGGATGAGCAGTACATGGCACTTTCCGAGCGTTACATGAAGACCAACTGTGCATGCTTCACACCAAATACCGGACGTATCGACGATATCCTTCGTCTCGCAAAAGAGTATCAGGTTGACGGTGTTATCGATTGTAGCCTGAAGTTCTGCTGCTTATACGATACCGAGAAATACAGTGTATCCCGCGCTTTGAAAGAGGCAGGAATTCCAGTATTAAGTCTGGAAACAGATTACGCAGATACCGATGCAGAGCAGTTGAGAACAAGAATCGGTGCATTCGTAGAAATGCTGAATGAGAAATAAAAGTTGCCGGGCGGCTTCGGTCACCGGAATGAGAAAATGAAATGGTTCGGGCGGCGCATGTCGCCGGACATGTAAAGGTGAAATGGTTCGGGCGGCAATAGCCGCCCGACATGTATATTGTGAGAATGCTTTTGCTTCGGACCACTGCCGGTCCGGAAGCGTTTTTGACAAGGAGTGGACACTATGAAAAGTGACGTAGTACGGTATTATATTTTGTTTCGGAATTATGAGCACGGCATGGCGCTGCATGAGCTGCTGGACGCCAACAATATTGATAACCGCATTGCCCCGGCGCCGCGTGCCATACAGGGAGAACTTTCCTGCGGCGTCTCCCTGGTAATTCCGGAGTCCGCCATTGACGCCGCCAGAGCCTGTATCGAGGAACATCAGGCAGAGTATTATGATATTGTACCTTTGGCAGGGCAGATGGTGTCAAAGCGGGATAGGTATTGCTAGATGGCGTCTTGGGGAGAGGTTTTCTGGATTTTTTGTGGTGCTTGTCATGGACAGAGCAGTCTTTTGCCGCTCTGCGATGCATAAGAGGTACTATACTGGTGTGGCGCGGTCAAGAATTGGAACAGTGCCTGTTCGGTACCGAGCACTAGGATTTTTATTAGGAGAGAAAGTGAGTTGTACCGAGAAAACACAAGAAATCTCAAGAAAACTCAAGATTCAGCGCTTTTTGCAGTTGAAAATAGGTATACAAGAATGGCAGACCAATCCATATACCGAGAAATAGTGGCTAGTAAACACTTTTGGAAAAAAAGTAGGAACCGTAAAGTGATTTATTTCCACTTTTTACCGAGTAATAGGAACTGAAATTGGAAAGGTATAAGTTTATACCGAGCAAGATGTGAAATGTGCTTGGGAAAGTAGAAAATAGTTGCTTTTTGAATAGAATACTGCTAGAATTCATAATAACAAATGAGAAAGGGGAGGGCGGATGAGCAAAATTTTAGCAGAAATTGTTGAAAGGAAGAGTAGTGAACTACAGCAAGAAATAACAGAGAACGTTCAAGAACTGCGGACGCTTCCGGAAGGAAAACTCCTGATTGCAAAGGATAGGGAATGGGAGAAATGGTATGTGTCCGTCAATGGTGAAAGAAGATACATACCCAAGGAAGAGCGTAGACTGGCAGAGAAACTAGCAAGACGAAGGTTCTTGGAGGCAAGAATCCAGGATTTGCAAAAGGAAATTGAAGCCTGCAAAGCTTATCTTGCCAAACAGAATTATCAGTCCAAAACAGAATCGTATTTATCAGAAGAGAATCGTTATCATACCTTCATATTTCCGGATCATCCCGGAGATGAAATCAAAGAATGGTTTAAAAGTGAATATGTGAAAAGTGAAAGAGATTTGGAAAAATTGCTTTTCAAGTCGCCTTCGGGGAATATTGTGCGCTCCAAATCAGAAATGATTATTGATGAAATGCTGAACCGCTATGGCATTCCCTATCATTATGAGGAAATATTGCAGTTTCCTAACGGAAAAATATACTTTCCGGATTTTAAGGTGTACAGTTTAAAGCGGAAAAAGTTTATGTACTGGGAACACCTTGGCCTTATGGATAAGGAATGGTATGTAAACCGCGTGGAAGACAAACTGAAAAATTATATGAATTACGGAATTATGCCTCAGGATAATCTGATTTTAACTATGGAAACGGGGGACAATCCCTTGGGATATGAAAAAGCGTAAAGTATGATTCAGTTGTATCTGGCGGACAAACCGTGTTATGATTATATGTGAAAAAGAGTAGCGGAAGGTACAGGCTATGACGAAGGAGTTTTTTAATCAGACATTATCCAATTTTACCCATAATGTGGCCAGCGGCGATGCCATAAGACATCTGGCTGACAAGGGCTATACGGTGCCGGAAATAGCCGGAAAACTGGATTTTCCGACGCCGGTGGAGCGCATCCGGAAAACGGTGTGGGAGCATTATCAAAATACCGGTGTAATCCGCATGGAGAAGCCGGATGCAATGCCCCATGTGCAGGTACATTATGAAAAAGTACAGGGCAGCTACGGCAAAACCAGCTTCCGCCGGGTGGAAGAAGTGGTGGATGCGGAGCCGAAGGAATATCTGCGGATAGAGTTCGGAAAAGAAAAGTACAAAGATAAGGAAACCTTTCAAAGAAAATTAGAGGGGTTGGATACAAAAGATCGGGAATACGTAGAAAACCTTCCCTGGCCCTTGCAACCGGTATATCATGTGGCAGATGAGCGGATGAAGCGGATCATGGAAAAATGGAAAGGAGCAGATTAGATGAAGACATTAATTGTAGTGGATATGCAGAAGGACTTTATTGATGGAGCCCTTGGAACGAAGGAAGCGGTAGCCATTGTTCCAAATGTGGTAAAAAAGATTCAGAAATATAGAGACAGAGGTGACCAAATAATTTTTACCAGAGACACCCATCAGAAGAATTATTTGGAGACCCAGGAAGGGAAAAAACTGCCGGTGGAGCATTGTATCGAAGGAACAGAGGGATGGCAGATTACAAAGGAACTGGAAGTAAAAGCTGAAGATATTGTAATTAACAAAGTAACCTTCGGCCATGTATGGGACAAAAACGTGATTAAAGGTGATGAAATCGAATTGGTAGGCTTGTGTACCGACATCTGTGTGATTTCCAATGCGCTGGGGCTAAAAGCAGTGCTTCCGGAAACGCCGATTAAAGTGGATGCCAGCTGCTGCGCAGGCGTTACACCTCAGTCTCATAGCAACGCGTTAGAAGCAATGAAAATGTGCCAGATTGATGTAAATAATGAATACTCACGATAAGCATTTGCCGGGCAAATAAGCCTTTCAGCCTTGCTTGCCTCGTGCCTTTATGTTATAATTCTTAATAAGTATGCCCGCAAGGGCGTTAAGCACAAAGAAAGATTATGGTGAAGAATTCATGACAAAACGACTAGGTTGGCTTACGCTGGCGCTGCTGCTATTGTTGACAGGATGTGGTACAGCAAAGAATTCCGATAAAACTGATAAAAAAGAAACTGCAGTTGCCAGTGCAGATGCGGCGAAGCAGGAAGAGAAGGACAAGGATAATCAAACCCTTGCAGAGTCGGAGGAACAGGAAGCCTTCGATCCCTGGAAGGATTATACCGTTGAGATAAAAGATGCAGTCAGCAAGGCAGTGGCAAGCTCTGAAAGTCTCAGCGAGGAAATGGAAAAGATTGAGAAATTACAGGAAAGATATTATGATGATCCCATGATGCAGGAGTACTCTCAGGCAGAACGCAACCAGATTGCCCAGTGGCTCTATGTGGTATGGGATACGGAAATCAACAACCTGTGGTCTCGCATGAGTGATGAGTTGGATGCGGACACCAAGGAAAAAGTTTTAACCAGTCAGCGAATCTGGATTATTTTGAAAGAAGCAGGGCTTTCCGAGGCATTAAGTGATTATGTGGACGGAAGTATTTATCCCATGCTGCAAAGTCAGGAATTGGGAAAAACAACCCGAACCAGAGTGTACTATATGGCAGATATTTTTGCCAAATTCAAAGGGGAAGAATTCGAGAAACCGGAGCTTCCGATAGTAGGTCGTTTTGTGGAACCGAAGGACGGTAAGGCTGAGAGACTTCTGATTATCCGGGAAGGCATGGAAGGTGGATATCTGGTAATGATGTCCATTGATGAAGTAGGCTCTTTAACCGGAACCCTTGTAAAAGAAAATGGAAAATGGATTTTTGAAAATTCCGCATTTGGAATCCGAGGAGAAATTACCGTCGGATGGAAAGGTGCGGCATTTAAGGTGAAAAAGACTCAGGGAGGCGTATTAAAGGAAGGAAAGACTTATCGCTTCTCCATGATTTTATAATAGACTCTGCGTAACAGGCAGGAAAGACGGAGGATAACAGAATGGCAATTGACCAGAGCAAAATCAGGAATTTTTGCATTATCGCCCATATTGACCACGGAAAGTCAACCTTGGCGGATAGAATTATAGAAAAAACAGGATTATTAACCAGCCGTGAGATGCAGGCTCAGGTTCTCGACAACATGGATCTTGAGCGTGAAAGAGGAATTACCATTAAATCTCAGGCAGTGCGTATTGTATATAAGGCACAGGATGGGGAGGAGTACATTTTTAACTTGATTGATACTCCGGGCCATGTGGACTTTAACTATGAGGTATCCCGTAGTTTGGCGGCTTGCGACGGTGCCATTCTGGTGGTGGATGCAGCCCAGGGTGTGGAAGCTCAGACTTTGGCCAACGTATATTTGGCGTTGGATCATGACCTGGATGTGATGCCGGTTATCAATAAGATAGACTTACCCAGCGCAGATCCGGATCGTGTCGTGGAAGAAATTGAAGATATTATTGGAATTGAGGCGGAGGATGCGCCGAGGATTTCCGCAAAGACAGGTTTAAATGTGGAAGAGGTGTTAGAACAGATTGTAACCAAGATTCCGGCACCTACGGGAGATCCCAATGCGCCGTTAAAAGCGTTGATTTTTGACTCCCTTTATGATTCCTATAAGGGAGTTATCGTGTTCTGCCGTGTCATGGAAGGAACCATGAAGGCAGGAACCAAGATGCACATGATGGCAACGGGAGCAACCGCCGATATCGTGGAGGTAGGCTATTTTGGCGCAGGGCAGTTCATTCCTTGCGAGGAACTTTCCGCCGGAATGGTTGGATATGTAACCGCTTCCTTGAAGAATGTCAAAGATACCCGGGTGGGTGATACCATTACGGATAAGAATAATCCGTGTAAGGAGGCTTTGCCGGGTTACAAGAAGGTAAACCCTATGGTTTACTGCGGTCTGTATCCGGCGGATGCGGCAAAATATCAGGATTTAAGAGAAGCATTGGAAAAACTCCAGTTAAATGATGCATCTTTATATTTTGAACCGGAAACCTCCATTGCTTTAGGCTTTGGATTCCGTTGCGGATTCCTGGGACTGTTGCATTTGGAAATTATTCAGGAACGCTTGGAGCGTGAATACAATCTGGATTTGGTAACGACGGCACCGGGCGTAGTTTATAAGGTGCACAAGACCGACGGAGAAGTGATTGAACTTACTAATCCGTCGAACCTGCCGGAGCCCACTATGATTGAATACATGGAAGAGCCTATTGTATCTGCAGAGATTATGGTAAGCTCCGAGTATATCGGTGCTATTATGGATCTTTGCCAGGAACGCCGCGGCGTGTATCTGTCCATGGAATATATTGAAGAAACCCGTGCAGTGTTGAAATATGACCTGCCGCTAAATGAGATAATTTATGATTTCTTTGATGCGTTAAAATCAAGGTCCAGGGGTTACGCTTCCTTTGACTATGAAATTAAGGGTTATCAGCGTTCCGAACTGGTGAAACTGGATATTCTGGTAAACAAAGAAGAGGTGGATGCGTTATCCTTCATCGTCTTTGCGGGAACTGCCTACGAGCGTGGTCGTAAGATGTGCGAGAAGCTGAAAGAAGAAATCCCAAGACATTTGTTTGAGATTCCAATTCAGGCAGCAGTGGGAGGCAAGGTAATTGCCCGTGAAACCGTAAGAGCAATGCGAAAAGACGTGCTTGCCAAGTGTTACGGTGGTGATATTACCAGAAAGCGTAAGCTTTTGGACAAACAGAAGGAAGGAAAGAAACGTATGCGCCAGGTTGGTACCGTAGAGATACCGCAGGAAGCATTTATGAGCGTATTACGTTTGGACGAGGACAAATAGATGAAAAGGGCAGAAGTATATATTCATATTCCGTTTTGTGTGAAAAAGTGCGATTATTGTGATTTTTTGTCTTATCCGTCAAATGAAGAAGCAAGAAAGGAGTATCTTGGCATGCTCCTTTCCGAAATACGTACCTGTGCGTGGGCAACAGAGGGAGTCTCTGTGCCCACGATTTTTATTGGTGGAGGAACCCCTTCTTTATTAAGTGGGGAAGAAATCGGCGAAATCATGGAAGCGGTAAGAAGTGTTTTTGAAATTGAGGAAAATGCGGAAATCACCATGGAGGTAAATCCCGGGACTTTAACGGCAGAGAAATTAGCAGGATATAAGGATGCGGGAATCAATCGATTAAGCATTGGTTTGCAGTCGGCACAGAACGAAGAATTAAAGCTTTTGGGGCGGATTCATACCTATGAGGAGTTTTTGGAAAGTTTTAAATTGGCAAGGGAAGCCGGTTTTACCAATATTAATGTGGATATTATGAGCGCCTTACCGGGACAGAAGCTTTCTACCTATGAAGATACGTTGGAAAAGGTATGCCGGCTGAATCCGGAGCATATTTCGGCCTACAGCTTGATTATTGAGGAGGAGACTCCTTTTTATGAGAGTTACAAAGAGGATGAGGAAATCCGGGAAAAAGGCGGACAACCCAAGGTACTGCCATCAGAGGATGAAGAACGTGCCATGTATGAGGCGACGAAGAAAATTTTGGCACAGTACGGCTATGAACGTTACGAGATTTCCAATTATGCCAAGGAAGGATATGAGTGTAAGCACAATATTGGATATTGGATTCGGGAAAATTATATTGGATTTGGCCTTGGTGCGGCATCTCTTTATGATAATGTTCGGTATTCCAATAAAGACAGTCTGTGGCTTTACATGCATGGAGAAAACCGCAAAACAGCAGAAGCGATTTCGGAAAACGGCCAGATGGAAGAAACCATGTTTCTGGGGCTTCGTATGGACACAGGAGTTTCAATTTCAGAATTTGAGGAAAATTTTCATGTATCCATGGATGAAATCTATGGAGAAGTGCTGAAGCGATTGGAGGAGCAGAAGCTGATTACAAGAGAGAATGATCGGATCCGGTTAACGGAATACGGTCGCGATGTGAGTAATGTGGTTTTGGCAGAATTTCTGTTGAAATAAAGTAAGAAACGGGACTGCACCGGCAGTACCGGAGGGAAAAAGGAGAAGAAGCATGAAGAGAGTGGAAAAGGAAGACATTTTGAAGTACCGTTTTTTGTCGGCGGTAAAGTATGCACCAAGGGGGGAGGCGGCAGCCTTTGTGGTAAGCAACGCCAACAAAGAGGACAACAGCTATGAAGGGGATATCTGGGTTTACGAAAAAGGAAAGGTAAGACAGCTTACCGCGTTACATAAGGAAAGAAGCTTTTACTGGGAGGATGAGGAAAACATCCTGTTTCCTGCTGCAAGAAGTGAGCGGGAGAAAAAGCAGGCAAAAGAGGCTCCCTTCGGCGTTACGAATTTTTACCGGATTAACATTCACGGTGGTGAGGCGAAAAAAGCTTTTTCCCTGCCCATCAGCGTAGCGGACTATAAGGAAGTGGACAAGGATACGTTGCTGCTTTTAGGCGAGATTGATGTGAACTATCCGGACTACTACAAGCTGCCGGTAAAGGAGCAGGACAAGATCGCCAAGACCGTAAAAGAAGAAAAGGACTACGAAGTTTTCACGGAAAGCCCCTTCTGGTTTAACGGCGCCGGTGTGGTAAACGGGAAACGGCAGGCCATGTTTTTATATAAGAGGAAAAGCGGAAAGCTTACAAGGATTTCCGCTCCGACCATGGATGTCGGCAGTCCGGTCATAATTGATAAGAAAATTTTCTTTATCGGATCGGATTTTGAGACGATAAGACCAATGTCCGGTGATATTTATTGCTATGATTTGGGAAGCGGTAAAACGGAAAAGTTAAAAGAAGCCGGCAGCTTTTGTCTGTATCAGTTAGTGGATGCAAAAGGAAAGCTGTGGGTAATCGGCTCTCCCTGTGATAAACATGGATTGAATCAGAATGCTTTATTCTATACGCTGGAAAATGGCAGGCTGGTGGAGCGTTTTGATCCCAAGGACAGCCTTTACAACAGTGTGGGAAGCGACTGCCGCTTAGGTGGTGGCGATCAGGAGCAGATGGCGGATCGGTACTATTATGTTTCCACCAGAAGAAATGCGGCAAACCTGTATGCCCTGACCGGGGATTTCAAGGAAACGCCGGTGATTGAAAAAGAGGGCGGCGTGGACTGCTTTTCCGTAAAGGAAGACGGTTCGGAAATTCTGTTGGTAGGTATGTTTGATATGAAGCTGCAGGAGTTGTACCGCCTGGATGGGAAAAAAGGTTTAAAGCAGATCACCCATTTTAACGACGCCATTTTGAAGAACCGCTACGTGGCACAGCCGGAGAAGCTGACGGTCATGTCGGAGGGCGTAGACATTGACGGATGGGTATTAAAGCCCATGGATTTTGATGAAAAGAAAAAATATCCGGCTATCTTTGATGTACACGGCGGTCCGAAAACCGTTTACGGCGAAGTCTTTTATCACGAAATGCAGTACTGGGCGTCGGAAGGTTACTTTGTATTCTTCTGTAATCCTACGGGGTCCGACGGTCGCGGCGATGAATTTGCGGATATCCGGGGAAAGTACGGCACCATTGATTATAAGAATTTAATGGATTTTATGGACGGTGTTTTGAAAAAATATCCCCAGATTGATGAAAAAAGAGTAGGGGAAACCGGCGGTTCCTATGGCGGCTTTATGACCAACTGGATTGTGGGTCATACGAATCGTTTCGCCTGTGCCGCAACCCAGCGCTCCATTTCCAACTGGGTGAGCTTTTATGGAATCTCCGATATCGGACCGGATTTTTCCATGGATCAGACCGGCGGTGATATTGAAGAAAATATAGAAAAGATGTGGGAGCATTCTCCGTTAAAATATGCTTCCAACGTCAAAACACCAGTACTCTTCATTCATTCGGATGAGGATTATCGTTGTCCAATGTCCCAGGGCATCCAGTTTTACACGGCATTAGCCCAGCGTGGTGTGCCTGTAAGAATGTGCCTTTTCCACGGAGAAAATCATGAACTGTCCAGAAGCGGCAAGCCGACGCACAGACTTCGCCGGTTGACGGAAATTACAAACTGGATGGAGAAATATCTGAAATAAACCGGTAGGAGCCGGAAGGTTCCCTTGCATGGACGCTTGCGCTTAACCTCCGACGTAACGGTACATAACCTTCGGGGATGCGGATTCCCTCCCGTGAAGCTGCGCTTCCCGGAGCGAACCTGCATCCCCGAAGCTAAGTACCGACGTCTGCGAATACCATGCATAGGGATCCTTCCGGCTCTCATACGTTTATCTCAGACACTAGGATACCAGTCGAGCGTCCACGGACAGGGACGGGCAGAATGTTAGCACTGCTGCAGAAATTCTGCGAATATCTCATTGAATTCTTCCGCGTAATCCCAGAACATCATGTGGCATCCAAGGGTATGGATTTTCATATTGGGAGCCAGTGTTTTCATATAGCTTTCCGCTGCACCGTTCCAGCGCTTGGCTACCATGAATTCGCTGTGGCAGGTGGAGCAGTTATCCGCAAGGCGTACTTCTTCCCGGAAATCGCCGCTCTGTCCGATGGCATATTCTGCTACTGCCAGATAATATGGCATGGTGGCGGTTCCTTCTATGAATTGATAGTCTTCTTCGGTCAGCTTTTTTTCTAGCATATAATTTCTTACCATCATGGGGATTACCCGGGCCAGGCCTTCTTTTGTCCGGACATCCTGAATGATCTGGGCAGTATGTTTTGCATCTCCCTCTACCCAATCCTCCGGAAATTCCGGGAAACCCTGGGGTGGCTGGTCGATATTGAATAATCCTTTTACGTGCTCAATGCCCCATTCACGGATCACAGCCCAGGTTTCAAAGGCACCGTAGGACCATCCACAAAAAATGACATTGTCTAAGCCCAGTTTTTGGCAAAGGGCAATGATGTCTTTTGCATGGGTGATGTGGTCCAGGCCTACCGGAGTCTGGGTGGACTTCCCATGTCCACGAGGGTCAATGGCAATCACCCGGTAACCCTTTGAAAAAAATTCTATCTGTTTTTTAAATACATCGCAGGAAAAAATCCAGCCCGGAATAAAGACAACGGGCTGTCCTTCTCCTTCGTCATAGTAATGAATGGAAATATCTTTTTCTGTTTCAAAATAGTGGTCTGTAAACATAGCCGCCCCCCTTGATTTTTCTACTACCTATCATACCACAGGTTGGGGAGATTAGAAAGAGATAGAGATTTTCCTTTGCTTCTGGAGGAAAAAGCAATCAAAGCATAAGCTAAAGAATTTGAAACGACGAAGGGGCAAGGCGCTTAAAAATTAGCTGTAAAAACAATGAGATTATTGATTTTTTAAATAGCGTATCATATAACTACAAGGTGTAGACTTGTATCGGAGCTATACGGGGGTAACAAAAGGCACCCTCGTTCAACGTGATAGGACGAAATCCCCAAAAAGAAGAAACTGTGATTTGGGTGGTAAAAAAAGACCCCCAGATATCCCAAAAGGAAGAAATAGTGATTTGGGTGGTAATTTTGACAGGACTTCTACCACCCAAATCAGGGAAAAAGCGAAATGGGGAAGAAGCAAGATTTTCCCTTGTCACTGTTAGCGGAAACTTCCATAATAAACGAAGTAAAGACGAAAACGATGACGAAGATAGTACATGCCATGGTGAAGCAAAAAACGAGCCGGGATGGCAAGAGACTGTTGGTCCGGTTGAGCCATAAGGCACAGTAAGGTAGGAGAATATGTATAAAAAAATACGGGGGTAACAAAAGTTATCCCCCGTTCAGCAGAAGCAGTCGTTAAGGTCGAATAGAAGGTATTGTCCGTCATACAACCGATGGTTATTTACTTTCTCTCATCTTCACTGCCGTTACACCGGCAAGGTAGAAGACTGCGGCGAAAATCAGCTCAATGCCGATATAATGCAAAAGCTGCGTAATACTGCCACTGGTGTAAGTATCAGCAAACTGGCATCCTTTTACGTACCAGTAAGATGGCAGAAAATGTGAAATCTTCAAAACGCCGGAGCCTAAGTATTCCAGTGGAACGAAGACACCGCCTAAGAAGCTGAAGCCTAAGCCAACAACGTTTGATATAGCGGAAATCAGGGCTTCCTTCTGGATGATCTGACCGAAGAAATAGGTAAGTGCCAGTATCATAATCAGGTAACCTGCTTGGTTTAAGAAAAACAGTGCACCGTTTAGGCTTAACATTTCTTTTCCAAAGAAGACGAAAGAAAGTCCGGCAAAAGCAATATAGATGCCTACTCCAAGGGTAATGATTCCAAGGAAAATCTCCAGTGCTTTTCGTGAAAAAGGATATGGGGAGCACTGCATCCGGTCAGATAACTCCTTGGTATTTAAAACCTTTAATACGGAAATGCCGGTAACAAAGCTGATGCAAAGCATTACGTAAGCCAGGTAAGTAAAGAAGGTGTAGTGTTTGGTATGCCCTACGCTTTCTGCATTCAGCATTTTTACTTCCCCGTGAATTTCGGAAATATCCTTTGCATAGGAGAGTCCCTCGTCTAGACTGTAGCCTTTTTCCATATAAGAAACAGCTGTTGTCAGGTAGTGGTTGATACGGCTTTTCGCAAGGTCTGCGGTCATTAACCCCGGCAGGGTGTAGGTGTCAATGCAGTCTTCCACGTTTCCGTTTTTAAGGTTTTTTGTAAAGCCCTTTGGAATGACAACTACAGCATCAACGGTTCTAAAAAACAGTTCGTCCCGGATTTTATCTTCTTCAAAAGAAGGGATATCATGTTTTCGGTTGGTTTCGTATAAATAATTGGTAAAAGCTTTGCTTTCCGGTGTTTTATCTTCATCGGAAACAGCGAGCAACAGCTTGTAATTCTCATAATCATCTGCAGAGGCAGGGCTTTCGGAAGATTTTACATTCATTAAAGCCATAATCCCCAAAAAGATGCAAAGGTAGGTCACAATCTGTCCCCACTGGGATTTTAATATGGTTAAAAACAGTTTATAAACTCGCATATCGGTTCCTCCTTATAACAAGGTAGCTTGCGGCGCATAAAACAAAGGTGATGGCACCTAAATAGCAAAGATTTGTGATGTAACGGGTGTAAGTATCGTAAACACTCAGCGCGTAAAATGCATCGGAAACTAAAGCTGCCGGGTTAATACGGTTGAAAATCGGCAGGTAGTGCTCGATGGTGATTCTTATGTTCGGAGCGCATAAGTCGTCTGCAACCGATAATAACATGGAAAAAGAAACTGCGAATCCCATTTTTCCGTTAATGGTGCGTGGGAACTTTAAAGCACCGATAAACATTCCCAAAGACAGTCCGCTGGCGCTGCCTAAAAGCAAAATCGGGAAGATTTGAGCTACGTGGCTTCCGAAATTAACACCCAGGACTTTCCACATATAGAGGAAAGCTACACTGGTTACGGCAAACTGTAACAGCAATCCTGCCAAAAACTCAGACAGAATAATGACGGATTTCTTTGTAGGTGCCACACCCCGGCGGGCGCCCAAGGTGGAAAGGTTAGCCTGCAATCCTTTGATACGATCCAGTCCATTAAAGGATGCAAACAAGCAACTCATGGCAAGGATGGCGTAAAAATAGGATACCAGGTTATCCAGATTTCCCTGGCTTGTAATTTTTTCCTTGCAGGCTTCCATGTCAGCGAGGGTCAAAGACTCTTTTCGCTGCAGATATTCGTCTAAAAAGCCACTTAATACGGTTTCCTGTAACTCGTCTCCCTTTATCTGAAGGGAAATTTTATCGTTAACATAGTAGATTCCGGTAATGTCACCCTTTTTCAGTGCGTTTAATGCCTCTTTTTCCTTTAGGTTTTTGACTTCCAGAATGGCATCTTTGCCGGTGGATACGGTTTCTACCACTTTTTCAAAAATCGGAACTTCGGTTTCGTAAATGACGGCTACCGGAATAGGGTTTGCCATTTCCGTGGTTTCAATAATGTTTCCAAAGGCTGCGAACATGAAGGTAGACAGTGCAATCGGGAACAAAAATGTCCAGAAAACCACTTCCTTCGTGCGGAGCATGGAAAGCAGGTTATATCTTAAATAATGAAAAAACATAAATCTACCTCCTAAGCATGGTCTCTTAATTCTGTACCGGTAATCTCTAAGAATACATCATTTAAAGTTGGAAGTTCTGAGTATATTTTTCCTAAATTACCCGGATGATCTGCTAAAACATTCATTACATGAGCCAGATTGTGGCGTCCGCCCCGGAAGGATACGTGTAAGACGTTGTTCTCATAGGTTACCTGATCTACATCGGAAAGCTGCTCCATGTTGGATAAAAGTTCTTTGGAAAGATCTGCAACTTCCACGGTGATCTTTTCGGTACAACCAATCATGCCCTTTAATTCTTCCTTGGTTCCCATGGCAAGGCTCTTGCCCTTATCCATAATAACGATGCGGGAACAAAGCTGCTCGACTTCTTCCATATAATGAGAGGTGTAGACAATGGTGGCTCCCTGGCGGTTTAATTCCTGAATTCCCTCAAGGATTTTGTTACGGCTTTGCGGGTCAACAGCGACCGTTGGCTCATCAAAGAAGATAAGCTTTGGTTTATGAGCAATACCGCAAGCAATGTTTAAGCGGCGAAGAAGTCCGCCGGATAATTTTTTCGGTTTGAATTTGCGGAAGTCCGATAACTCGACGAAGTTGATGGCGTCCTCCACATACTGCTTTCTTAAGTTTTTGTCTTTAATATATAAGCCGCAGAAGTAATCGATGTTTTCGTAAACCGTTAATTCCTCGAATACAGCCACATTTTGCATAACCACGCCGATATCTTTTTTGATGTCGTAGGAATTTGGTTTCATTTCTTTTCCAAATACCTTTATACAACCCTTATCATAGGTTAAAAGCGAAAGAATGCAGTTGATGGTAGTGGTTTTTCCGGAACCGTTAGGTCCTAACAATCCGAAGATTTCGCCTTCTTCAATAGTAAGGTTAAAGTGATCAAGAGCTACCAGCTCTTTGTATCGTTTCACTAAGTTGTTAATTTCAATAACATGTGCCATTAATTTTTCCCCCTTTGGAATTGGTTTTATCTTGTTTATGAACCCATTATAGAAAATTTTGGATCGGGATAACAGTGAGTAATGTCAGAAGATGGACATGACAAATGTCATAATTGAAAAAGCATCTCCGGTAAGCTATACTTATGAATGGGAGGAAAAAGAATGGTACAGGAAATAGTTGATAAAGGGATTTTATGGATATGTGGATTGGCCTTTGTCGGGATGTTGGGGTCAAAGGAAGGATTGGTGGTAGCCAGCCTTTGTGCCATAGGTATAGCGTTGGCGGCAAATTTGCGCTGGAAAATTCCGTATCTTCAGGAAATATTGACGATTTGTTTTCTGCTTGCGGGCTTTCAGTGGATGGTCTGCCTGCCTTTTTTTCCGTTGGTGAATTACGATGCGGTGAAGAAAAAGCAGTATGTATTGTTGGTAATCAGCGGAGCTGCTTTGTGCTCCCAGTGCTTTTACGAAAGCGATACTAAGGGAAAAACGCTTTGCGCCTATGTGTTGGTATTGATGTGCGTCAGCCTGCGATTGGCGATACAGACCCGGGCTCGTAATACCATGGAAGTGAAGTTGAAGCAGTTACGGGATGACAGCATGGAAAATGCCTTACTTTTAAAAGAGCGAAATCGCTCCCTTTTACAGCAGCAGAATACGGAAATTCACATGGCAACCTTAAAGGAGAGAAACCGCATTGCCAGGGAGATTCACGATAATGTGGGTCACATGCTGACGAGAGCGATTTTGCAAACCGGAGCTTTGAAGGTTTTGGTAAAAGAGGAACCTTTGAAGGGACAGGTAGAGGGACTTCATGAGACATTGAATATTGCCATGAACAATATTCGGGAGAGCGTTCATGATTTGCATGATGAGTCTATTGATCTGGAAAAAGCAGTAAAAGAATTAATAACCGCTTTTCCGGCATTGGAAATAAAGTTTTCCTATGCTGTGGATAAATCTGTGGATAATCAAATTAAGTATGGATTTATTGCCATTATCAAGGAGGCATTGAACAATACAGCCAAGCACAGCAACGGAAATCTGGTAACCTTAAGAATCGTTGAAAATCCGGGCTTTTATCAATTGGTAATAAGCGATAACGGAAGGGACATTGAAGAAAATTTTACCGGCGGAATGGGATTATCCGGTATTCGGGAACGTGTGGATAACTTGGGCGGAACCTTGACCATTTCTACGGAAAATGGATTTCGTATTAACGTGGTAATTATGAAATAGAAGGGGAAGAATAGGATGAAAAAAGTAGTTTTAATCGATGATGACCAGTTGGTGACTATCTCATTGAAGACAATTTTGGAAAGTGGAGGAAATATTTCCGTAGAAGCTATCGGAAAAGACGGTAATGAGGCCTTCTCATTATATGAAAAGTATGAACCGGATGTGCTTTTGATGGATATCCAGATGCAGCAGCAATCCGGATTATCGGCAGCAGAAGAAATTTTAAAAAAGCATCCGGGGGCGAAAATTTTACTCCTTACCACCTTTCGGGATGATGAGTATATCGTAAGTGCCCTGCGAATCGGAGCAAAAGGATATATTTTAAAACAGGACTTTGAAGCCATTGAACCGGCGGTTCTGGCAGTGGCCGGAGGACAGACAGTATTTGGCGGAGAAGTAATGGAACGTATTCCCGGACTTTTGCCGGGGGTTGGGAATGAGGAAAAAGAAGTTCCGGCAGAGGAGATGGCAGATGTTTTCAAAGAAAAAGGGATTAGTGAAAAAGAATTTGCCATTATTGAAGGAGTTGCGGAAGGCTTGAATAATAAGGAACTGGCAGATTCATTGTTTTTATCTGAGGGGACGGTTCGGAACTATTTAAGTACGATTCTGGAAAAACTGGAACTTAGGGACCGCACCCAGTTGGCGGTATATTACTGGAAACAAGGGGAACTTAAGAAATAAGAGATATTAAAGGGAAGCAATAAGAGAAAGAGAGAAAAGAAATGAGTTTAATGGTGTTAGGGATGTTTTGTGCAGGCTTGATTCTGTGCATTCTGTTGGATCTTTCGATCCTTTATGCGCTAGCCTTTGGTCTGGTGTTGTTTTTGTTCTATGGAAAAAGTAAAGGCTTTGGCTGGAGGGAACTGTTTCAAACAGCTATGGAAGGCGTGCTTACTATCAAAAATATTTTGATGACATTTATGTTGATTGGAGTTTTGACAGCTATGTGGCGTGTGGCAGGAACCATACCGGTGATTGTCTGCTATGCCTCCACGCTGATTCGGCCATCTGTCTTTTTGCTGATGACTTTCCTGCTAAATTGCGGAGTTTCCACTCTGACAGGTACTTCCTTTGGTACCACAGCCACCATGGGCGTGATTTGCGCCACCATGGGAGCTACTTTGAAGGTGGATCCCCTATTCATTGGTGGAGCGGTTCTTTCCGGAGCCTATTTTGGAGATCGCTGCTCACCGGTTTCCACCAGTGCGTTACTGGTGTCGGAGCTTACGGAAACCGAAATCTTTGATAATATAAAGCGGATGGCAAAAACAGCCGTTGTTCCATTTTTGCTTACATGTGGTATTTATACTGTTCTGGGAATATTTTCTTCACATGCTGGAGAAATGCTGGATTTGAAAGCTGTATTCGGGCGGGAATTTCAGATTCATCCGATTGCTTTGCTACCTGCGTTGGTAATTCTGGTTCTTTCTACCTTACGGATAAATGTTAAAATTGCCATGGCAGCCAGTATTTCCACAGCAATTCCCATTGCCTTTGTGTTGCAGAAGGTGGAGGTTGGAGCACTACTACAATCGGTACTAACCGGGTATCATGCAGAGGATACGCAGGTGGCTACTATGTTAAACGGTGGAGGGATTACCTCCATGCTTCACGTAGCAGGTATCGTATGTCTTTCCGCATCTTATTCCGGGCTTTTCCTGAAAACCGGTTTGTTGGATGGCATAAAGCAAAGAATAGAGAGAGTAGCAGAGCGTACGACGGCTTTTGCAGCAATGTTTGTAACCGCAGTGTTTTCCGGGATGGTGGGCTGCAATCAGACCTTGGCAGTTATGCTGACGGATCAACTGTGTAGGAATCTGAAAAAGGAAGCATCGGATTTTGCCCTGGATTTAGAGGATTCGGCTGTTGTACTTTCACCGCTGGTCCCTTGGTCTATAGCCGGTGCTGTTCCGTTGGCGACAGTGGGAGCACCTTTAAGTGCGTTACTACTGGCATGTTATTTATACCTGCTTCCCCTGTATCGGCTGGCAGGCACAATGATTCATAGAAAGCAATAGAAAGCAGAAGAGAATTGTGTGCTATATCACGCAATTCTTTTTTTATAAATAAACAGTATAAAACAGTTGACAAACAGTTCTATACTGTTATATACTGTTTGCGTGAAAGGAGATTGGATTTAACATGCATGTATTGATTAATCACTCTTCCATGGTTCCGATTTACGAGCAGCTTGTGGAGGGAATCAAAGAAGCAATTATAAAAGAAGAACTTCCGGAGGGAGAGGCATTGCCCTCGGTGCGAAGTCTGGCAAAGGAACTGCGGATTAGCGCCCTGACAGTCAAGAAGGCCTACGACAGACTGGAAGAAGCCGGTTTTGTTACAACAATTCACGGTAAGGGAACCTTCGTAAACGCTGCGGACAGGAGCTTGGCAATTGAAGCCAGACGGAAAGAAGTGGAGGAAAGAATCGCTACTACCCTGGAGTATGGAGTGCAGGCAGGCCTTTCCGTCAATGAACTTCGGGAGATTACAGAGATTATTTTGGAGGATTTAACATGATTGAATTGAATGAAATACGAAAGACATATCCGAATTTTTCTATGAATTTGTCCATGACAGTGAACGAAGGTTGCATTACCGGTTTGGTTGGAAAAAACGGCGCCGGAAAAAGCACGCTGATAAAGCTGTTGCTGGGACTTATCAGACCGGAGAGTGGAAGTATTACCGTTCTTGGAAAAGACCGGGTAAGTAAGGTGGAAAAACAGGATATCGGGGTATCCATGGCGGAAGCCTGCTTTCAGGGTGAGTTAAAGATTGGTGCAGTAAGAAAAATCCTAAAAAAGATGTACCGGAATTTCGATGAATCATTGTTTGAGAAAAAGTGCCGGGAATTCGGACTTATGGAAAACAGAAAGGTAAAAGAGCTTTCCACCGGTATGCGAGCGAAACTTCGAGTGCTCATTGCTGTTACCCATGGAGCAAAGCTGTTGATTTTGGATGAGCCAACTGCGGGACTTGATGTGGAGGCAAGAAATGAAATTTTGGATATGCTACGGGAATATATGGAGGTTGATGAAGCAAGAAGTATACTGATTACTTCTCATATTGCAACGGATCTGGAAGGGCTGTGCGATGATATTTATCTGATTCATGAGGGTAGAATCCTTTTGCATGAAGATGTTGCCACTTTGATGGAGGAATATGGTGTGTTAAAAGTAAGCGAGGCAGATTATGAAAATCTGGAAAAAGACCATATTCTGGCAACCCAAAAGGAACCATACGGCTATGCCTGCTTTACCGGTGAACGACGTTTTTATGAGGAGAACTATCCGAAGCTGGCAGTGGAAAAAGGCGGCGTGGACGCCATGATTTTAATGATGACAGGAGGATATCGCTAATGTTGGGATTATTGGAAAAAGATATACGATTGACGTATTGCAATCGTTCTATGATTTTATTATTGTTGATGTCGGTAGGTATTGGAATGGCGAAGGAGTCTATGATTTTGTGGTACCTGCCTTTTATCGGAATGTTTTTGACCTTCCGTTGTACCTCCATGGACGAGATGGAGCATGGAATGGAGTTTTTACTGTCCCTGCCTGTAGATCGGAAATCCTATGTACAGGAAAAGTATGTATATAATCTGCTAACCTTTGGGATTTCCCTTTTGTTTGCTGAGGCAATCAATTTTTTAATCCACGTAATCCGTAAGATAGATATGGTTTCGGTGAATGAGGAAACCGTCGGAATGTGGTGTGGACTGGGAATTGCCGTTTTAGTAATGACTCCGATAACGTTAAAGTTCGGTGTGGAAAAAAGCCGAATTATACTTTTTGCCTTTTCCGGTATATTAGTACTTCTAACAAAACTTGCGTTGGATGGATATGGAAGGGATATTTTTCTTCAAATTGAACAGTCTCTAAATCAAATTCCGGACAGTATAGTTCCCCTGGCACTTGGGGGAGTGATGCTTGTGGTATTGGCAGTGTCTTATTGCAGTAGTGTAGCTGTTATGAAAAAGAAAGAGTTTTAAAAATTCCTCATTCCGGGATGTGGGGTTGTGAATTCCTTCGAGAAAATCGATTTGTAGAGAACTATTCCACGGAGGAGTGGATTGCCGTGAAAATAAAAACAGCTCGTATATTCTAAAGCATGACTTCCGAGGACGTCGGTACTTAGACAACGCAAAAGCGGTGGCTTAGTACCGTTACGTCTGAGGCTGAGCGAGAGCGCTCATGCGTAGAATATACGAGCTGTTTTATAGTTACAACAATTTATTATGCCTCCGTGGAATAGTTCGGAGCCTCTTTTGTAATATGAATGTCATGTGGATGACTTTCTTTCAAGGAAGCTGCAGAAATCTTCACGAATTTGCCTGTTTTCTGTAAGTCTCTAATGGTTGGTGCACCACAGTAGCCGAGTCCGGAGCGGATACCTCCTACTAACTGGAAGATGGTATCTTCAACGGAACCACGGTAAGCAACACGGCCTTCCACACCTTCCGGAACCAGTTTCTTGGCATCGGACTGGAAGTAACGATCCTTGCTTCCGTTTTCCATTGCTGCGATGGAACCCATACCACGATATACTTTATATTTTCTTCCCTGGAATAATTCGAAATCACCGGGAGCCTCATCACATCCGGCAAACATACTTCCCATCATACATACGGAACCACCGGCAGCAAGTGCCTTGGTCATATCACCGGAGAATTTGATTCCGCCGTCAGCGATAATCGGAATATCATATTCCTTAGCAACTTCGTAGCAGTCCATAATTGCGGAAATCTGTGGAACACCGATTCCTGCAACCACACGGGTGGTACAAATGGAACCCGGTCCGATACCAACCTTTACCGCATCTGCACCGGCTTCAATAAGAGCTTTTGTTGCTTCACCGGTAGCTACATTTCCGGCGATGACCTGTAAATCCGGATAAGCGGCTTTAATCTGTTTTACCGCATTTAAAATATTCTTGGAATGACCGTGAGCGGAGTCAACAACTACACAGTCTACCTTTGCTTCGTAAAGGGCTTTTACGCGGTCCATCATGTTGGCTGTGATACCTACAGCGGCACCGCATAATAGTCTTCCCTGCTTGTCCTTTGCGGAAAGGGGATATTTAACGGTTTTCTCAATATCCTTAATGGTAATGAGTCCTTTCAGGTTGAAGTTGTCATCTACCAACGGTAATTTCTCTTTTCTGGAAGCTGCAAGAATTTTCTTTGCCTCTTCTAAGGTGATACCCTGTTTGGCAGTGATAAGACCTTCGGAGGTCATAGATTCCTTAATCTTCTTTGAGAAATCCTCCTCGAATTTCAGGTCGCGGTTAGTAATGATACCTACCAGCTTGCCGTTTTCCGTGATTGGGACACCGGAAATACGGAATTTTGCCATCAGGTTGTCCGCATCCTGTAAAGTGTGCTCCGGTGACAGAGAAAAAGGATCGGTGATAACGCCGTATTCGGAACGTTTTACCTTATCCACTTCGTCAGCCTGCGCCTCGATTGACATGTTTTTATGTATAATACCGATACCTCCCTGTCTTGCCATTGCGATGGCCATACGGTGCTCTGTAACGGTATCCATTCCAGCACTCATCATTGGAATATTCAATTCAATGGTTTTGGTTAAGTTGGTTTTCAGGTCGATCATATTGGGGGTGACCTCTGAATACTGAGGAACCAAAAGCACATCATCAAATGTAATTCCTTCGCCGATTATTTTCGCCATTTTGATACTTCCTTTCTGTTTTTTCTACACTTTGGTGTCAGCCTGTGAACACCAGTCATTGTTTTTCCATACTTTCTAATAATAAAGGTTCTAATCAATAAATTTTAACAAAACAAAATCGGGATGTCAACGGAAATTCGGCATTTATTCGCGAACAAAACACATTTATGACTTGATAAAAGCTTGTCGGTATGGTACGATTAATTGTACACAATTGTGAGGAGGTAGTATATGGATAATCACAATGAACCAAAAGACAATTCACTTAGTTTTGTGAAATTTGTCGCATTGATTGCGGGAAGTACCATTGGAGGCGGAATTTTTACAACCGCCGGAGATATGGCTGCTTCCGGCGCACACACAGGAAGCGTTTTAATCGGCTGGTTGGTAGCAGGCCTCGGAATGCTTTGTTTGATGATGTGCTTTTTCGGTTTGAATAAGTACAAACCGGAGTTAACCAATGGTATCTATAGTTATGCAAAAGAAGGATTCGGAGAGTACATGGGCTTCAACTCCGCATGGGGATATTGGCTTAGTGCGATTCTGGCGCAGACTTCGTACTTTACACTTTTGTTTGGTACGGCAAGTTATTTCATCCCTGCTTTCGGAGAAGGAAATAACCTCACATCCATTATTGCCAGTCTGGTAATTATCTGGGTATTATATGCTTTGATTTTACGTGGTGTGAAATCTGCAGCAGCCGTGAACGTGGTAACCACAATCAGTAAGTTGGTTCCAATCTTCGTATTCATGATCGTGCTGATTTTTATTAAGGCATTTGATCCGGCAATCTTCATGCATAACTTCTGGGGAGACGGAACAATGTCCGTATTCGACCAGATTAAAGCAACCAACGGAACAACCGTATGGTGCTTCATTGGTGTGGAAGGTGCGGTAGTACTTTCCGGACGTGCAAAGAAAGCAAGTGATGTAGGTAAGGCATCTATGACCGGTTTCTTAGGCGTACTTGCAATCTACGTAATCATTGCCGTTTTAAGTATGGGTGTTATGCCTACAGAAGAGATGGCTGAGCTTGCAAACCCGCAGATGGGCGGTATTTTGGCACACGCAGTTGGACCGTGGGGTATTGTTCTCATTAACGCAGGTCTTATGATTTCCTTATGCGGAAGTCTTCTTGGATGGACAATTATTGCATCTGACTGTCCATTCTCTGCAGCAGAGCAGGGTGTGTTCATGAAGGCATTCACCAAGAAGAACGAAGTAGGCGCACCGGTGATTTCTGTATTGATTACACAGATTATTACAAGCTTAACACTGGTAATTGTATACTTCAGTGCAAATACTTACAGCTTTTTCTACAACATCTCCGCAGAAATGATTATGATTCCATACCTGTTCAGTGCAGCTTATTTCTTAAAGCTTTGCTTTGATGAGAAGGTAATGGGCGGTCAGTCTGCAGGTGAGAAAGCGAAAAACATTATTTTCGCTGTAATCGGTACGGTATACAGTGTATGGATGCTGTATTCCTCCGGATTGTCACTGTTATTGTTATCCACCATTCTCTATACACCGGGTCTGATTATTTTCTACCTTGGTAAGAAAGAGCGTGGCGAGAAGACCTTTAAGACTACTGCAGAGATGATTACTGCAATTGTTTTGGCTGGTCTTGCGGTTTTAAGTGCAGTATTGCTTGTAACCGGTAAAGTGACAATTTAATAAAAACATAATTGGTAAGACGAAAACGCATATTTTGGTGTGAAGATATTTCCGCCGGATATGCGTTTTTTATATGCAAACGATGAACAATTCTTGCGACACAGAATCGACGAGAATGTGTGATAGGATAAAAAAATATTTGCAAGGAGGGCGGCGGGAACAGACCCCCAGCGTGAGCTTTTGAAGGCCGGGAAATTGGAACAGCTTGGAGATGTTGAATTATGGGGTGAGAAGGCGTATACCTTTACACTTCCCTGTGATCGGGAATTGCACTTTAAATTCCAGATAAAAAATACAAGCAACGAAAATCGATATGCGGTTTTCTATGACATACAATATCTTGTGGTTGCATAATGAAATGAAACATGCTAAAGTATATCTATCTTTTGCGGAGAGTTCTTTGCTTCGCGTAAGTGCAAGAGCACATATTCAATGGTTTCTATAAGGATTCCTTATATAATCATCTACTGCTTTTTAAGTTATTACTGTTGTAAACCGGATTGCATTTGGGCAATAGCTGTGTGTCTTATTTGGCTTGTCAGGGCGAATTATAAGCACTGGGCATTTTTGTGTTATTTTTTAAGAATAGGAGGGATAGTTTTGGAAGAAAAACTGGATATGATTCTTTCTCAATTGGGAACGATGGGGGTTGATATCAAAGAAATTAAAGAAGATGTGGGCGTCTTGAAGGAAGAGGTAAGGATTCTGAAGGAAGACATGGCCGAAGTGAAAGAGGAGATAAGGATTCTGAAGGAAGACATGGCCGAAGTGAAAGAGGAGATAAG
>SVEZ01000013.1:77213-105398 GCA_015057115.1 Lachnospiraceae bacterium
AAGGAAGACATGGCCGAAGTGAAAGAGGAGATAAGGATTCTGAAGGAAGACATGGCCGAAGTGAAAGAGGAGATAAGAATTCTGAAGGAAGACATGGCCGAAGTGAAAGAGGAGATAAGGATTCTGAAGGAAGACATGGCCGAAGTGAAAGAGGAGATAAGGATTCTGAAGGAAGACATGGCCGAAGTGAAAGAGGAGATAAGAATTCTGAAGGAAGACATGGCCGAAGTGAAAGAGGAGATAAGGATTCTGAAGGAAGACATGGCCGAAGTGAAAGAGGAGATAAGAATTCTGAAGGAAGACATGGCCGAAGTGAAAGAGGAGATAAGAATTCTGAAGGAAGAGGTAGCCAAACTGAAAGAGGACGTCAACATCTTGAAGAAGGACGTAGCCATCCTAAAGGAGGACGTTAATAAGCTTTATGTAGAAGTGGATGTGTTGAAAGAAAAGATGCGAGACATACAGCTTACATTTGAAAACGAAACGAATCGGAATATCCGAGTTATTGCTGAGAATCATCTGGATTTGCATCGGAAAATGGATGACGTGTTAAAAGGCGATGGCGAAAGAGAATTATTAATGTTGCGCATGAATATTATGGAGGATGATATGCGCAAGGTGAAAGTGCATATAGGCTTGCCGGCATAGGATACATATAATAAACCAATCGTACACAAAAAGGTAATAAGTAGCGAGTATACTATAGGATACTTCCCTTATTCGTGCTGGATGGAACTCTGGCTGTTGGAACTTTGGGATGTTGAAGAAACATGAATGACCGAAGTGGAGGTGTACGAGATATGGAGCAGCAGTTTACAGTAGAGGAATTGAAAAAACTTTTGGATGAGGTGGAACCGCAGACAGAGGTGCCAGCGGCGGAAGAAGTATTAGCGGAGTTAGAGACACCGGTGGCAGAAGAGTTGATAGCGGAAGCGGAAATGCCGGTGGCAGAAGAAGTGATTGCGGAACCGGAAATGCCAGCGGAAGCGGAAATGGCAGTAGAGGCTGAGATGCAAGCGGAACCGGAAATGCCGGTGGTAGAAGAAGTGATTGCAGAGCCGGAAATGCCTGCGACAGAAGAAGCGGTTTCGGCGACTGAGATATCGACGAATCTTGTCATTATGAAAAAGGAATCCGGTAAATCAGCATTTTGTGCAGAAATAGACGGAAGAATGTTAGGCGAAGAGCCGGGAACAAAGTATCCCGTGCTGGTAACGGGAAATAACATTGTGTATGTGAACGGAAATTGTCTGGTTTCCCAGAATATTGGTACCGGTGAAAAGCGGAATGATGAAATGGATGAGATGGTGCTGTACACGATTACTGGTGGAATGCAGGAGAACATAGAAGCGAATCGCAGGTATTCGGACAATAGCGTTTTATTTAAGTGGTTGCTGGCAAAGCTTTTATGCATCAAGGAAGACGAGTGTGCTATTGCAGGTTTAAATGAATATTTTGATTTTATACAACTGGGGATTTCAGCCGCAAGTGAGGATGGACGAATTACATTTAAGGCGGAAGCAGGAGGAGAACTGTTAATAGCAGAGGTGTTTGAAAGATTGGCAACGATTAGAGCATAAATACGAGTTTGCTACCCAAAGCGGGAAATAATGTAGATGGGTGGTAAAAATTGGGGCTACCTAAATTTTGAATTTTCTTAATTGGGATACAGAGGAAAGGAAAAAATCCTACCCAAACATGGAAAAAATAAAAATGGGGCGATTAAAAGAAGATTTATCACTTCCCAAAAGGCAAAAGTAGAAAATCAGGGAGCTCCGGAGTGCAGTGGTCAAAAATCGAACCCCGAGAATAAAATCCGGAAAATAGATATGGCGAATGAGGAATTGCCTCATTCGCCATTTGTCTTATTTTTTCATATTCGCTCTCTTGCGGAGAGTAGGATCCAAAATCTTCTTGCGGATACGGAGGGATTCCGGAGTGATTTCCAGAAGCTCGTCGGTATCAATAAAGTCAAGAGCCTGCTCCAAACTCATTTCTCTTTTCGGAGTTAATGTTAAAGCTTCATCTGCACTGGAAGAACGGGTGTTGGTCAGATGCTTTTTCTTACACACGTTCAACTCAATATCTTCCGGTTTGGCACTTTGGCCGATAACCATACCACCGTAAACTTTTTCGCCGGGACCGATGAAAAGAGCACCACGCTCCTGGGCGGAGAAAAGTCCGTAAGTAACGGATTCACCGGATTCAAAAGCGATTAAAGAACCCTGTTTTCGGTAACTGATGTCGCCCTTATATGGAGCGTAACCGTGGAAACTGGTGTTAATTATACCATTTCCTTTGGTATCGGTTAAAAAGTCTCCGCGATAACCGATAAGTCCACGGGATGGAATCAGGAAATGCAGACGAGTGTAGCCGCCGGCAATGGATCCCATGTTCTGGAGTTCTCCTTTTCGCTGTCCCAGTTTATCAATAACCGCACCGGTGAATTCGTCCGGTACATCTACATAACAATCCTCAATCGGCTCGGTTTTCTTGCCGTTTTCATCTTTGTGATAAAGAACTTCTGCTTTACTTACGGCGAATTCGTAGCCTTCACGACGCATATTTTCAATGAGGACAGATAAATGCAACTCACCACGTCCGGAAACTTTAAAGGTATCGGCACTGTCGGTATCTTCTACACGAAGAGAAACGTCAGTGTTTAACTCCTTGAACAAACGCTCACGGATGTGACGGGAGGTCACGTATTTTCCTTCCAAACCTGCAAGAGGGCTGTCATTTACCATGAAGTTCATGGAAATGGTGGGCTCGGAAATTTTCTGGAATGGAATTGCGTTTACGTTGGTTGGAGAACAAATAGTATCTCCGATATGAATGTCTGCAATTCCGGAAATTGCTACAATGGAACCAACCTTTGCTTCGGTAACTTCTACTTTTTCCAGACCTTCAAATTCATAAAGTTTGCTAATTTTAACTTTTTTTTGCTTGTCCGGTTCGTGGTGGTTAACCACAACGGCATCCTGATTTACGCGAATGACACCGTTGTCGACTTTTCCGACACCGATACGACCAACATATTCATTGTAGTCAATGGTGCTGATCAGAACCTGGGTTCCGGCATCCGGATCACCAACCGGTGCAGGAATATAATTTAAAATAGTTTCAAATAAAGGAATCATATCCATGTTGTCATCGTCAATTTCATAGCGGGCATAGCCATCTCTTGCGGAAGCATAGATGAATGGGCAGTCAAGCTGCTCGTCGGAAGCGTCCAGATCCATGAAAAGTTCCAGAACTTCATCTACTACTTCGTCAGGGCGGGCTTCCGGACGGTCAATCTTGTTGATACAAACGATAACCGGAAGGTCTAAGGCAAGTGCCTTCATTAAAACGAACTTAGTCTGAGGCATAGCGCCTTCAAAAGCGTCTACCAATAGAACTACGCCGTTTACCATTTTTAATACTCGTTCTACCTCACCACCGAAATCGGCATGACCCGGGGTGTCAATGATATTGATCTTCGTATCTTTGTAGTGAATGGCGGTATTTTTGGAAAGGATTGTGATTCCACGTTCCCGTTCAATATCGTTACTGTCCATGACACGTTCTGCCACATCCTGATTTTCACGGAAAGTACCGCTTTGTTTTAAAAGCTCGTCAACAAGGGTTGTTTTTCCATGGTCAACGTGAGCGATAATGGCAATGTTACGAATATCTTCTCGTTTCATAGTATTCCTCTTTTCTTACTTCTTATATAACAATTTTAATCACACTAACACGTTATTATAGCATTGATAAAGAAGAAAATGCAACAAAAATCCACCTAAAATGACAAAAAAATAGGAATGGTGTCGGAAGTTGCGATGAAAAGTGGAAGAAAATGGGTTTTAAAGGATCTATCATAGACATATAACAGATTATACGTAAAAACCAGCTGTTAGAAGAAGGGAGAAAAATTCATGGCAGATAAAATCGTAGAGAACAATCAGGTAACCATCGTAGGCAAGATTGTATCAGAATTTCAGTATAGTCACGAGGTGTTTGGGGAGGGCTTTTACACAGTAGACGTTCTGGTACGTCGACTTTCGGAAAGCAGTGATATTGTGCCGCTTTTGATTTCCGACCGTTTGATGGATGTGACACAGGACTATAGAGGAAAAATCATTCTGGCGACGGGACAGTTCCGATCCTATAATCGCCACGACGAAAAGAAAAACCATTTGGTGCTGTCTGTTTTCGTGCAGGAATTCGAGTTTGTGGAGGAAGATGCGGGGGGAGCAAAAAGCAATCAGATTTTTTTAGACGGCTATATTTGTAAGGAGCCGGTTTATCGTAAAACGCCCCTTGGGCGGGAGATTGCAGATTTGTTAATAGCAGTGAATCGTTCTTATGGAAAATCGGATTACATTCCCTGCATCTGTTGGGGAAGAAATGCTAGATTTGTATCCGGCTTTGAAGTGGGAGCGCGGTTGAAGATTCAAGGCAGAATTCAGAGCAGGGAATATGTAAAAAGGCTAAGTGAGGATATGGCAGAGAAGCGCACTGCTTATGAAGTATCTGTATCAAAAGTTGATTATGTGTAAGAAGTGTGCTATATTCTAAATAAGGTTGTCATCCAGTGGTGGATGATAACGGGAAGCGCGCCTTTGCGCGGAGGTGACTTATGAAAGAAGCGGTAAAAATCTATTATGGAGATGGAAAGGGAAAAACGGCTGCAGCCTTGGGCTATGCAGTTCGTAATGCCGGCTTGGGTAAACGCAGCACCATTATTCAGTTTTTGAAGGGTGGAGCCGTACCGAAGGAAGCCGGTGTAATGGAGCGACTGGAACCGGAAGTAAGATTGTTTCGGTTTGAAAAGTCCGATGTCCCTTTTAAAGAGCTTTCAGAAAAAGAACAGGAAGAGGAAGCATTGAATATTCGGAATACCCTAAACTTTTCCAAGAAGGTTTTGTCCACCGGAGAAAGTGACCTGGTGGTGCTGGATGAGGTGTTGGGTCTCGTGGATGAAGGTCTGGCAACAGATGAGGAGCTGATTCAGGTTCTTGAGGCAAGAAATGATGCTACAGAGGTTATTTTAACCGGCTGGAAGCTGGATGAGAAATTACGAACAGCCGCAGATGCGATTTATCGGATTGATCAGGAAGAAAGATAAAGGAAGGAAAAAGCGATGTCTATTTTTAAAGGATCCGGAGTGGCGATTGTGACTCCCATGAAGGAAGATGGCAGTGTTAATTATGGAAAATTGGAGGAGCTGGTAAAAGAGCAGGTGGCGAATGAAACAGATGCTATTATCATTTGCGGAACCACCGGAGAGTCAGCAACTTTAACAACGGAAGAACATACAGAGTGCATTAAGACCACGGTGGCGGCAGCAGGAAAGAAGATTCCGGTAATCGCCGGCTGCGGATGCAACAATACCGCCCATGCGGAGGAGCTGGCGAGAAACGCAAGAGCAGCAGGAGCGGATGCACTTCTTACCGTGACACCATATTATAATAAAGCAACCCAGAAGGGCTTAAAAGAGTATTTTACAAGGGTGGCAGCAGCAGGAGAACTGCCAATGATTTTGTATAATGTTCCGAGTCGTACCGGTTGCAATATATTACCACAGACAGCAGCGGATTTGGCAAAAGAGGTGGATAACATCGTAGCCATTAAGGATGCGGCTGGTAATATCAGCCAGACCATGAAGACGGCACAATTGGCGGGAGATTCTTTGGATATCTATTCCGGAAATGATGACCAGATTATTCCAATTCTTTCAGCCGGCGGAATCGGTGTAATTTCTGTATTGGCCAATGTGGCTCCGCAGCAGACCCATCAGATGGTTATGGAATACTTAAACGGAGACCGTAAGAAGGCTTTAAAGATGCAGTTGGATGCAATACCACTGATAGAAGCCTTATTCTGTGAAGTGAATCCGATACCTGTAAAGACAGCGCTGAACCTTATGGGTAAGCAGGTAGGCGGTTTTAGAAGCCCAATGTGTGCCATGGAAGAGAGCAACGTTACGATTCTGGAAAAAGCATTAAAAGAATATGGATTATTAAATTAGTAAGCGAAGCAGTCAGTCCGGGCGATTGGCTGCTTTCAGCATGGAGGTACGTAATGATAAAAGTGATTATGCATGGATGCAATGGCCGGATGGGACAGGTTATTACCCGCCTCATGGAAGAAGATCCGGAAACCACCATTGTTGCGGGAATAGATCCTTTTGATGAAGGGAAAAATTCCTATCCGGTATTTGGGAACATTGCACAGTGCGATAAACAGGCGGATGTGGTGGTGGATTTTTCCAATGCATTGGCAGTGGACGGACTACTGGAATATTGTGTGGAAAAGAAATTACCGGTGGTGTTATGCACAACCGGATTAAGTGAAAATCAGCTTCAGAAGGTGAAAGAAGCCTCTGAACGGATTGCAGTACTTCGCTCAGCCAATATGTCTTTGGGTGTTAATCTCTTAATGGAGTTGGTAAAGCAGGCGGCAAAAGTTCTTGCAGGAGAAGGCTTCGATATGGAAATAGAAGAAAAACATCATCGCCACAAGCTGGATGCTCCCAGCGGAACAGCCATTGCTTTGGGGGATGCCATCAATGAGGCAATGGGGAATACATATCATTATGAAATGGATCGCACCGGCAAGCGCCAGGAGCGGGATGAGAAAGAAATCGGATTTTCCGCGGTACGTGGTGGCAGTATAGTTGGAGATCATGACGTGATTTTTGCCGGCATGGATGAGGTGGTAACTTTGTCTCACAGAGCCTATTCCAGAGATATTTTTGGAAAAGGTGCCGTAGCGGCGGCAAAGTTTTTGGCAGGTAAGAAGGCAGGAATGTATACCATGGCCGAAGTGATTGCACAGAAAAGCTAAGATTAAGGGGGATATACCATGGACGAGAAATATTTAAAAAGTTTGGGAAAGCTGTTTCCGAATCGCGCCAGCGTGGCAACGGAGATGGTAAACTTAAGCGCAATTTTAAACCTTCCCAAGGGAACAGAGCACTATGTAACGGACTTACACGGGGAATATGAGCAGTTTACCCACGTACTTCGTAACGGTTCCGGTGCCATAAGAAGAAAGATAGACGATACCTTTGAGGATGAGTTGAATACTCATGAAAAGAAGCAGCTTGCAACTTTGATTTATTATCCGGAGCGCAAGATGCAGAAGATTTTGGCCGGAAAGGAAGATCCGTCGGATTGGTATCGTGTGACCTTGCGCCGTTTGGTTCGTGTGGCAAAACGTGCTTCCTTTAAGTATTCCCGTTCCAAGGTTAGAAAAGCGTTGCCAAAGGATTTCTCCTATATTATGGAGGAACTTATGAGCAGCCGTTATCAGATTAGCGATTTGGAAGCGTATTATGATGAGATATTTGAAGCGGTAATCCGTACGGACAGAGCACAGGAATTGATTATTGCTTTTGCGGAATTGATTCGTCGCCTGACGGTAGACCAGTTACATGTAATCGGCGATATTTTTGACAGAGGACCGTATCCGGATAAGATTATGAATGACTTGATGAAGATGCATTCCATCGACATCCAGTGGGGAAATCATGATGTACTTTGGATGGGAGCCGCCTGCGGACAGCTTTCTTGTGTGGCAACCGTATTGCGTATTTGCGCACGATACGGAAATCTGGATATTCTGGAGGACGGTTACGGAATCAACGTTGTGCCGTTGGTGCGTTTTGCGTTGGACACCTATGCGGATGATCCTTGCGAGTGCTTTGATATTCACTATCGTCCGGGTGAGTACAGTCAGAAAGAAATGAATCTGGATATGAAAATTCACAAAGCAATATCCATTATTCAGTTTAAACTGGAGGGACAGTTAATTATGCAGCATCCGGAATACGGAATGCAGTCCCGCCTATTGTTGGATAAGATTGATTTGGAGAAAAAGACGGTGGTTGTAGATGGAGCGGAATACCCGCTTTTAGACGCCAACTTCCCAACTCTTGATCCGGAAAATCCATATGAACTGACACCGGAAGAAAATGATGTAATTCTCCGCATTCGTCAGGCATTTTTGAGCAGTGAAAAATTACAGCGGCATATCCGCTTTATGTATGATAAGGGAAGCTTGTACAAAATTGTAAATAACCAGCTTTTATTCCACGGCTGCTTGCCGCTAACGCCGGAAGGAACTTTTATGGATGTGCAGATTGGCTCCGGTATGTATTCCGGAAAGGGTCTTTACGATGCATTGGAAAAAGCCCTTCGTGCAGCATATTATAACCGTGATCCGCATATTCCAACCAAGAGTGATATCCACTGGTTCTGTTGGACTGCAGCGGGTTCACCTCTTTTCGGAAAGAGTAAAATGGCTACTTTTGAACGGTATTTCCTTGAGGATAAGGGGACCCATAAGGAGCACACCAATTCTTACTACAAATACATAGAGGACGAGCTGATTGTTAAGAACATTTTAGAGGAATTTGGTCTTCAGGATGACGGAGAAAGCCATATTATCAACGGTCACGTGCCGGTTAAGGTAACCAAGGGCGAATCTCCGGTAAAATGCGGAGGCAAGGTTCTTACCATTGATGGAGGATTTTCAAAAGCATATCAGAAGCAGACCGGTATTGCAGGCTACACATTGACCTATAACTCTTACGGTATGGCGCTGGTTGCACATGATCCGTTTACTTCCATCGAGGATGCAATTGAAAAAGAAACAGACGTACATTCTCATCAGGTACTGGTGAAGAATACGCCGAGAAGAAAGCTGGTTAAAGACACCGATATCGGTAAAGAACTGGCACAGAATATAGAAGATTTAAGCGAGCTTTTGGATGCATACCGTTATGGTTTGCTACCGGAGGCGTAGAAAGAGGTTACGTACACATGGATAAAGATAAAGTAAACGAAGTGGATGATAAGGAATACGAAGATGTCTGCTATATTTGTAGACGTCCGGAATCGAAAGCGGGAAGAATGCTTCGTATTCCCCAGAATATCTGCATTTGCGTAGACTGTATGCAGCGGACATTTGATACCATGGGCGGGGCAGGAATGTCTCCTCAGGAATTTATGTTTGATCCGAGTTTTAGTATGCCACCGAATCTTCCGCTGAATGAAGAGGAAGAAGGGGAAGGTAAAAAGAAAAAATCGGGACTACCCAATATCCGCTTTATGAATCTTGGAGATTTTACAGGATTTGGGGATATTCCCCAGAGTCAGAGGGTAAAGAAGAATAAGAGTAAGAAAAAAGAAAAACCGGTGTTTGATATCAAGAACATTCCTGCACCGCACAAGATTAAAGAACAATTGGATCAGTATGTGGTAGGCCAGGAACAGGCAAAAAAAGTTATGTCAGTAGCGGTTTACAACCACTATAAGCGCATTACCCGGAAGGAGGAACAAAAGGTAGAGCTGGAGAAATCCAACATGCTGATGTTAGGTCCAACCGGTTGCGGTAAAACTTATCTGGTAAAAACCCTGGCAAGACTTTTGGATGTGCCTCTTGCCATTACAGATGCCACATCTTTAACGGAGGCAGGCTATATCGGAGATGACATTGAGAGCGTGGTAAGCAAGCTTTTAGCCGCAGCAGACAATGATGTGAAACGTGCAGAACACGGAATTATTTTTGTGGATGAAATCGATAAGATTGCCAAGAAGAAAAATACCAACCAGCGTGATGTTTCCGGTGAAAGCGTGCAGCAGGGAATGCTGAAGCTGCTGGAAGGTGCGGAAGTTGAGGTGCCGGTAGGAGCCAGCAGTAAGAATGCCATGGTTCCTATGGTGACCATTAACACCAAGGATATTCTGTTCATCTGCGGTGGCGCTTTTCCGGATATGGAAAATGTTATCAAGGAACGCTTGAACAAGGCTTCCTCCATGGGATTTTTGGCAGACTTGAAAGATAAATACGACAACGACAAGAATCTTTTGCAGAAGGTTACAGTGGAGGATGTTAGAAATTTCGGTATGATTCCGGAATTTATCGGCCGTCTGCCGGTGCTCTTTGCATTGGAGGCATTGGACGAAGATATGATGGTTCGGATTTTAAAAGAACCGAAAAATGCCATCATAGCTCAATATCAGGAGCTTTTGGCCATGGATGCGGTAAAACTTACCTTTACCGATGAAGCATTGCATGAGATTGCCAGAAAGGCAATGGATAAAAAAGTGGGTGCCAGAGCGTTGCGGGCTGTTATTGAGGAATATATGCTGGACATCATGTATGAAACACCAAAGGATGATAACATCGGGGAGGTGGTTATTACCAAAGAGTATTTGGATCATACCGGCGGCCCTATTATTAAAATGCGGGATTTCTCCTCGAATTTGCTGACAGATACAAAGGCAGCAGCCGGGGATGATGTGTAGCGCTATAGGTAAATACCTATGGATGGAATTGTGAAAAATTATTGTTTTTTTTCGCTGGAGAGTGATATAATGCTTACACAGGGAACGATCCTTTAGGGAATAAAGTGACAACAACATCAGATAGCGGGAAATGTCTGATGAAAATGACTCTCCAGGGAATGGTTTGAGTGGGAAGAAGAATGCAGGATTGCTTCGTGGTCGCGAAGTAGCCTGCCTTTTTCAAATCAGGGAGAATCGCAAAAAAGAAGGATGAAGAGATTGGAGGAGATTATTTGAAACAGTTATTAACAGGTAATGAAGCAATTGCCAGAGGTTTGTACGAAGCTGGTGTTACTGTTGCTGCTGCATATCCGGGAACTCCGAGTACCGAGATTATGGAGAACGTAGCAAAATATCCGGAGATCAGAAGCCGTTGGACACCTAATGAGAAGGTGGCGGTTGAAGTAGCAGGTGCAGCATCTTTAGCAGGTGCAAGAGCATTTTCTTCTATGAAACATGTTGGTTTAAACGTAGCAGCTGACCCGATGATGACCCTTGCTTATGAAGGAGTAAATGGTGGTCTTGTTATTTTAACAGCGGATGATCCGGGAATGCATTCTTCTCAGAATGAGCAGGATAACCGTAATTTCTCCATGTTTGGAAAGTTAATGTGTATTGAGCCGTCCGATTCTCAGGAATGTCTTGACTACATCAAATTGGCGTATGAATTGTCCGAACGGTATGACCTGGTAGTTTTATTCCGTATGTCTACCCGTGTCTGCCACTCCAAGAGTATTGTGGAACTTGGTGAGCGTGTAGAGGTTGGTGTGAAACCTTATGAAAGAAATGTACGTAAGACCATTATGGTACCGGCACATTCCAGACCAAGACATTTTGAAGTAGAAGCAATCTTTGAAAAGATGGAAGAAGAGTATGCAAATAATACTCCGCTTAACACCGTTGAGTACAACTCCAAGAAGATTGGTGTTATTACCAGTGGTATTTCTTATCAGCACAGTAAGGATGTATTCGGGGAAGACGCATCCTACTTACATATTGGATTATTAAATCCGCTTCCAAGAAAGATGATTCGCGAGTTCGCTGATCAGGTTGACGAAGTATACGTTATTGAAGAGAACGATCCATTCATCGAAACCCAGGTACGTGCCATGGGAATTGCCTGCAAGGGCAAGGATGTGGTTCCGCGTTGCGATGAATTAAATACAAGAAGAATCGGAAAGGCATTTGGTGTGAAACGTTACGTTGAAGAAGATCTTTACCAGTCCGAGATTCCGGTTCCGGGAAGACCGCCTGTGCTTTGTGCAGGATGCCCGCATAGAGGATTCTTCTATGAATTAGGAAAATTAAAGAATGTTATGATTGCCGGCGATATCGGATGCTATACCTTAGGTATGGTAGCACCGCTTAACGCAATGGATTCCGTAATCTGTATGGGTGGCGGATTCTCCGGAGCAACCGGTTTTGACCAGGCAAACAAACAGGCTAAGAGAGACAATGTTAAGGTATTCGGATGCTTAGGAGATTCCACCTTCTTCCACTCCGGAATTACCAGTTTGATTGATGCGGTTTATAACAAGTCCGATGCTGTTTACTGTATTTTGAATAACTCCATCACAGCGATGACAGGACATCAGCAGAATCCGGGAACCGGAAAGACCATTACCGGCGAGATTACAGAAGCTATTGATCCGATTGCCGTTGTAAAATCCATCGGTATTCCGGATGACCACATCCGCGTAGTGGATCCGTTGAATCTGGAAGAAACCAGAGCAGCATTGAAGGATGCTTATGAGTCTACCGGTGTATTTGTGATCATGACAAAGAGCCCATGTGCTTTAATCAAGGAAGTACAGAAGGCGAATGCAGGTAAGCATGTAACCGCTCATCCGGATAAATGTAAATCCTGTAAAGCATGTCTGAAGGTTGGATGTCCGGCAGTTGCACTTGGTAAAGACGGTAAGATTCAGATTGATCTTTCTCAGTGTAACGGATGCGGAATCTGTAAACAGGTATGTAAATTCGGAGCATTGGAATAGGAGGATAGACAATGGAAAAGAATATTTTATTAGTAGGTGTCGGCGGACAGGGAACCCTGCTTGTTTCCAAAATCCTCTCTGAAGGACTCATGGAAGCAGGATACGACGTAAAGATGTCCGAAATTCATGGTATGAGTCAGCGTGGTGGAAGCGTTTCCACACACATTAAATTTGGCAAAAAAGTAAACTCTCCGGTTATTTCCGAGGGAGAAGCAGATATTTTGGTTTCTTTTGAACAGGTAGAAGCATTACGTGCACTTCCTTACTTAAAGAAACCGGGAACCGTAATTGTAAACGATCATCAGATGTACTCCATGCCGATTATTACCGGTGAGCAGGAGTATCCGGAAGGGGTTATCGAGTATTTACATAAGACCGTAGCGGATACATTAAGTCTTGATGCCGGAAAGATTGCAGAAGATCTTGGAAACATCAAAGCACAGAATGTAGTTTTACTGGGTGCCATGATTAAGAAACTGGGTCTGGAATCCATCGATTGGAAGAGCATCATTGAGAAAATGGTTCCGGAAAAATTCAAAGAGTTAAATATCAAAGCATTTGAAGCCGGATATGCACTGTAGAGTGCGTTAGGAAATGAAAAATAATCGGTCGAGTTGGTACGTACTTGTAAGAGTGCAAAAACTCGACCGATTTTTTATTAGGGACAAAATGTATTATTACCAGCGGCTTTCTGGAAGAATCGGAAGCGATGGAGTTGTTGATGCCAGGGGCGGTTTATGAACAGGTTGTACTTAAAAATGAAAAAGCGGCGGCTGCTCTTCGGTTTCTGGGAGCACGGGAAGTATCCGGTGATGAGATTGCAGGGTATCGGGAGAGGGTACGCATGGAAGAAGAAGCATATCAGATAGAATTTGCTGCCGCCCTGGATAAAATGAGTAAAGAATAATAGTGTAAACGGCAGGAATGCATAATGCATACCTGCCGTTTACCATATATTATATAGAAGAATGAATTAGTTATTTCCCATAATCTTGCGGGCAAAAGCGGCTGCGGCCTTCACATCATCCGCATTTGGTCTGCCCTTGTGAATTCCTTTGAATTCTCCCTTGCAGTGAAATTCGGTTTCCATCATCGGAATACCCACCTTGTCAGCCTCAGCCTTAACCTTCTTGTAGGTTGAGTTGAGCATGGCAGCGGAGCCAAAATTGACGATTTTACCGATTTTCGCTTTATCCAGGGATTGGATAAAATCCCGAACCTCCGGATCAATGCTAAACGCATAATAGGAGTTTCCCAAAAATAAAAGATCGACCTTTTCCTCTATCGGCGCACTGATAGGTAATGCTTCTACGCCTAATTCCTGCGCCATTGCTTCGGCTAATCGTTTGGTGTTGCCCGTCTTTGTATAATAACGTACTGCATAGTTCATGATAATCACTCCTTAAATTAGATTTGATAATGTTCAATTTTGCTAAATTGATTGTCTCACAAACCTGAGAAATAGTCAAGCTACAGAAGTTAAATAAATTATTATTTTTTTTGAAATTCTGGAAATGGCATAATCGTTCCGGGGACTTGACAATGTGCCAAAAATCATTTATAGTAAACAGTGACCGCTAACAGTGTTTACTATACGATGTGAAAGGAGAAAGTCATGCCAAAAGATAAGACGGAAAGCCACAACCGAATTATTCCTGCTGCCATGGAGGAATTCATGGAGAAGGGGTTTTTAAATGCTTCGACCCGCTCTATTGCAGCGAAGGCCGGCATTACCTCCGGGGGATTGTATCGCCATTTTAAGGACAAAGAGGAGATGTTCGCCGCATTGGTAGAACCTGCTGTCAGGGAATTTTATGCCTGGATGAGCAGACATGAGAAGCAGGGCTGCGCCGGTGTTCTGAATGGGGAATATGATGGGATGTGGAGAGACAGTGAAATCGATATGATGCGTGAGGTTGTCTATCCGAACCTGGATGCATTCCGCCTGATTCTTTGCTGTGCACAGGGAACCCGGTACGAGAATTTTATTGATGATCTGGTGGTGGAGAATCAGAAGACCATGATGGAAGTGTTCGACAATTTACGGGCGCAGGGTGTCCCGGTGAAGGATGTCAGCGAAGAAGAGCTGCATATCCTATTGAGTGCTTATACGACGGCGTTATTTGAGCCGGTTGTGCATAATTTTCCTTTAGAAAAAGCCATGCATTATTTAGAAACCATTGAGGCATTTTTCCTGCCTGGATGGCATGAGCTTATGGGATGTTGAGAAAAGACCTTCGGGTCTTTTTTATTTTGTTAGTAATCAAATGCGGTCAACTGACAGCGGTCAAAAAAGAAAAATGTTTACAAAGAGGAGGTTATCATGAAGGAAAAGAAAGAACGTGCATTAAAACGAACGCTTGCTTATGCAGGCAGATACAAAGGGCTGACCTACTTATCCTTTGTACTGTCGGCAGCGACAGCTGTTACGGGGGTAATGCCCTTTGTGTATTTATGGAAGATCCTAAAAGAAGTGATTGCCGTACATCCCCATTATGAGAATGCGGTGGGGATTGTGCATAACGGATGGATGGCCGTGTGGTTTTCTCTTATTACCATGCTGGTGTATTTTGGGGCATTAATGTGCTCCCATTTATCGGCCTTCCGGGTAGCAGGAAATATGAAGAGAGCGTTGTTATCCCATATTGCAGAGCTTCCGGTGGGGTTTGCAGATGAGATGGGTTCCGGAAAATTGCGTAGAGTAGTGTTAGAAACGACGGCATCTACCGAGACACTTTTGGCCCATAATCTGCCGGATATGGTGCAGGCGGTGGTGACGCCTGTTTGCATGATAGTAATGTTGTTTCTCTATGATTGGAAATTTGGGTTGGCTTGTCTGGTACCTATGGTGATTGCCTTTGCCTGCATGATGCAGATGGCAGGGCCGGCCATGGCAGAAGATATGAAACACTACCAGAATGCCCTTGAAAAAATGAGCAACGAGGCGGTGGAATATGTACGGGGAATTCCCGTGGTAAAAACTTTTGGACAGACGGTATTTTCCTTTCACCGGTTTAAGAAATCCATCGACGATTATAGCCATTTTTGTATTCATTATACAAAACGGTGTCGTCCCCACATGATAGCATTTACCGTAATCATCAATGCCACCTTTGCTACGCTAATTGGATTGACAGTGCTTTTAAGTGGGAAAAATGGTTTTTCTCAGGAAATTATGACAAATTTCTTATTTTATGTAATGTTTACGCCGGTTATTGTAACCACCATGAACAGGGTAATGTATTTATCGGAGAACTCCATGGTGTTAAAGGATGCCTTGAGCCGTATGGATGAAATTCTGTTAATGAGACCACTGGTGGAGCCTGAGAATGCGAAGACTCCGCAAAAAACAGAGGTAGTGCTTTCTCACGTGACCTATCATTATCCGGGTAGCAGGAAAGCGGCTGTAAAAGATCTTTCCCTTTGTGCAAAACCGGATCAAATGATTGCCCTGGTGGGGCCTTCCGGAAGTGGAAAAACCACGGTTGCAGCCTTAATTTCTCGATTTTTCGATACAGATGAGGGAACGGTTTGTATTGGTGGAGTGAATGTGCGGGATATGGCAAAGGAGGAATTGATGAATACGGTTTCCTACGTATTTCAGGATAGCAAACTGTTAAAATGCAGTATTGCAGAGAATCTTCGGATTGCAAAACCGGATGCCGGCGATGAGGAGATAAAAAATGCGCTGCATGCAGCACAGTGTGATGATATTATTGCAAGGCTGCCCTTGGGAATCCATACCGTATTGGGAAGCGAAGGAACCTATCTTTCCGGTGGTGAGCAACAACGAATTGCCATTGCCCGTGCAATTTTGAAAAAAGCGCCGGTGGTGGTTTTGGACGAAGCAACTGCCTTTGCAGATCCGGAGAATGAGATCTTGGTACAGAAGGCTTTTGCGGAATTGACCAAACATTCCACGGTGATTATGATTGCACACCGGTTATCCACCATTAAGAACGTAGACCGGATTTATGTGCTTGATAAGGGGTGCGTAAGGGAGGAAGGAACCCATGAAGAGTTGCTTGAAAAACATGGCTTATACCACACAATGTGGCAGGAATATTTACAGACAATTAATTGGAAGGTGGGTGAAGGAGCATGAAAAACTATTTCAAACAGAAATTTGCTTTATCAGATAAAGGCGCAAAGGATATGATGCTTGCTATTTTGGCTGTTGTAGCTGCCAACTTTGCATTGATGTTTCCGGTGGGACTTTTATATACCTTTACAGGAGACTATTTTGCCCATAGTACGGAGGAAAATATAGTACGGTATGTTGTGGGTATTGGTGTTTGCATTCTGCTTATTGCAGTCACCTCTGTATGGCAGTATAATGCTACTTTTTTTACTACGTATATTGAATCCGGAATCAGAAGAATTAACCTTGCAGAGAAGTTAAGGAAGCTGCCGCTGTCCTTTTTTGCAAAACGGGATTTGGCAGATTTGACAGGCTCCATCATGGGAGATGCAGAGGCATTAGAGCATGCAGGGTCTCATCAGATTCCGCAATATTATGGAAGTATTATTTCTACCATTATTGTGGGCATTTCCCTGTTTTTCATGCACCCGACAATGGCGGTGGCTGCAGTGTGGCCCCTTCCCATTTCACTTTTGATTGTTTTGACATCAAAGAAAGTGCAGAATATATTTACGAGAAAACAGGTGGCAGCAAAAATTGATTTAAATGAAGGTGTTCAGGAGTTTATCGAAACATCCAGAGATTTAAAGAGCAATAATGCGGAGAAAGCATACCTGAAAGGATTATTTACAAAGATTTCTATCTTGGAAAAACGACAGATTTTCAGCGAGCTGGGAGCAGCCATGTTTGTTGTTACGGCACAGATGCTGCTAAAATTCGGAATTGCCACCGTTGCGCTTACAGGAAGTGTTTTATTGGTAGATGGAAAGCTTACACTGATGCAGTTTTTCTGCTTTTTACTGGTGGCATCCAGACTCTATGAACCCATGGCAGCAACATTGGTGAATCTTGCAGCCATTCATGCATTGCAGGTGAATGTGGATCGTATGAGCAGTATCAGTGCGTGTGAGGAACAGAGCGGAACAGAAGTCTTTGCTCCGAAAGGCTATGACATTGCCTTTGAAAATATAGGTTTTTCCTACGAAGATGGAAAGAACGTGCTATCGGATGTGTCTTTTGTGGCAAAACAGGGGCAGGTTACAGCACTGGTGGGACCATCCGGCGGCGGAAAAACCACGGTTTCCCGTCTGGCGGCACGTTTCTGGGATGCGGATAAGGGAAGAATTACCATTGGCGGTACCGATGTGAAAAGTGTTGATCCGGAAACGTTACTATCCGCTTTTTCCATTGTATTTCAGGACGTAACCTTATTTAATAATACGGTAATGGAGAATATTCGTGTAGGAAGAAAGGGTGCCACCGATGCAGAAGTGTTGGAAGCGGCAAAACTTGCGCATTGTGATGAGTTTGTAAAAGAGTTACCGGAGGGATATCATACCAACATCGGTGAAAACGGTAGTGAATTATCCGGTGGGGAACGCCAGAGAATTTCCATTGCCCGGGCATTTTTAAAGAATGCGCCCATTATACTGTTGGATGAGGCAACGGCCTCTCTTGATGTTGAGAATGAAACCATGGTACAAAAGGCGTTATCAACCTTGATTAAAAATAAAACCGTGCTGGTAATTGCTCATCGTATGCGCACCGTTGCCGGCGCCGACAAGGTGGTTGTGCTTTCGGATGGTGTAGTTGCGGAAGAAGGAACGCCGAAGGAGCTTCTTCAAAGGGGCGGCAAGTTCGCAGAAATGGCGCACTTGCAGAGTGTACATGACACTGGTGCTTTTCATGGAGATTGTGAAATGTTATAGACAGGGGGGATAGAAAGGGAAATTGCACTAATCTCAGAACAATGTGGAGAAAATGTTAGAGAAGTGTTACAAAAATGTGGCACTTCTCTAATTATTTTGCTATAATAAGATGGAAGTGGTGCAATAGCACCAAAATGATAGTAAGAAGATTGCTTTGGGGTGAGAGCTACTCCCAAAACAAAAATGGAGGGTTTTACAATGAAAAAAACAATGGACGGTAATGAAGCAGCCGCATACGTGTCATACGCGTTTACTGAGGTTGCAACCATTTACCCAATTACTCCGTCCTCACCAATGGCAGAGCACGTTGATGTTTGGGCGGCAAATGGAAAGAAGAACATTTTTGGACAGCCGGTTCGTCTGGTAGAAATGCAGTCTGAGGCCGGTGCCTGTGGAGCAATGCATGGTTCCTTAGAGGCAGGTGCGTTAACAACAAGTTATACCGCTTCCCAGGGATTGATGCTGATGATTCCGCCAATGTATCGTGTTTCCGGACAGTTGATGCCGGGCGTATTACATGTGGCAGCAAGAACCGTAGGTACACACGCATTCTCTATTTTTGGAGATCATTCTGACGTAATGGCAACCAGACAGACCGGTTTTGCTATGTTATCATCCGGTAGTGTACAGGAGACCATGGATCTGGCAGGTGTTGCTCATTTATCCGCAATCAAGGGACATGTACCATTTTTACACTTCTTTGATGGATTCAGAACTTCCCACGAATTACAGAAGATTGACGTAATGGAATACGACGATCTGGCTAAATTAGTAGATTATGATGAATTAGATAAATTCCGTAAGAATGCATTGAATCCGGAGCATCCGGTACAGAGAAGTACCGTACAGAACCCGGACGTATTCTTCCAGGCAAGAGAAGCAAATAACCCATACTATGAAGCACTTCCGATGATTGTGGAAGAGTACATGAAGGAAATTAACAAGATTACCGGAAGAGACTATCATCTGTTTAACTACTACGGAGATCCGGAAGCTACCGATGTTGTTGTAGCTATGGGTTCCGTAAGCGGTGTTGCAGAGGAAGTAGTAGATCACTTAAGAAAACAGGGCAAGAAGGTTGGATACTTACAGGTTCATCTGTATCGTCCGTTTGACGTAAACTTCTTCTTAAGCAAACTGCCGAAGACCGTTAAGAGAATTTCCGTTCTTGACAGAACCAAAGAGTGTGGAGCTCTTGGTGAGCCGCTTTACTTAGATGTATGTGCATCCTTCGCAAACCGTGAAGACGCACCGAAGATTATCGGTGGACGTTACGGTCTTTCCAGTAAGGATGTTACACCGGCTCAGTTGATTGCTGTTTATGAGAACCTTGCAGCATATGAACCGAAGAATCACTTTACAGTAGGTATCGAAGATGATGTAACCTTCCATTCCTTAACATTACCGGAAGAAATCAGCCTTTGCGATCCGTCAACTGTAAGCTGCAAGTTCTGGGGCCTTGGATCCGACGGTACCGTTGGTGCAAACAAGAACTCCATTAAGATTATTGGTGACAATACCGATCAGTATGTTCAGGCATATTTTGAATATGATACCAAGAAATCCGGCGGTATCACCAAGTCTCACTTACGTTTCGGTCACAAACCGATTCGTGGAAGCTACTTGGTTAAACAGGCTGATTTCGTTGCCTGCCATAACCAGTCCTACATTCAGAAGTATGACATTGTAAACGAGATTAAAGAGGGCGGTGTATTCTTATTAAATACCATCTGGAAGGATGAAGAATTAGCAGAGAAGCTTCCTGCTAAGGTAAAACGTACTCTTGCCAAGAAGAATATTAAGTTCTACTGTATTGACGCAGTGGATATTGCAAAAGAGATTGGTTTAGGTAACCGTACCAATGCCATTTTGCAGGCAGCCTTCTTCAAACTGGCAAATATCATTCCGATTGATGATGCAATTAAGTATATGAAGGAAGCAATTGTTAAGAGCTACGGCCATAAAGGTGAGAAGGTCGTTGACATGAACAACAAAGCGGTAGATGCTGGTGTGGATGCTTTACGTGAAGTAAAGGTACCGGCTGACTGGGCTGATGCAAAAGACTGCGCTTGCAGCGAAAAGACAATCTGCACCTGTGGAGCAAGCGAAGAACTTGCTACCTATATCAAGACCGTTCAGATTCCGGTAAATGCATTGAAGGGAGACGATCTTCCGGTAAGCGCATTTAAGGATCATCCGGATGGAACAGTACCGCTTGGAACCAGTAAGTTTGAGAAACGTGGAGTTTCCGTGGATGTTCCTGTATGGGATCAGACCAAGTGTATCCAGTGTAACCAGTGTTCCTTAGTATGTCCGCATGCCTGTGTTCGTCCGTTCTTGCTTACAGATGAAGAAGTTCAGAATGCACCGGAAGGATATAAGAATGTTCAGGCAACCGGAAAGGGAATGGAGCAGTACAAGTTTGCCATTACCATTTCTCCTCTGGATTGTACCGGATGCGGAAGCTGTATCAAGGCTTGTCCGGTAGACGCATTATCCTTTACAGGACTGGATACCCAGGACAAGGAAATCAAGTGCTGGGATTACGCAGTGAAGTTACCGCACAAAGAGAACCCAATGGATAAGTTCACCGTAAAAGGAAGCCAGTTTGAGCAGCCGCTTCTTGAGTTCTCCGGAGCCTGCGCAGGTTGTGGTGAAACCACTTATGCGAAGTTAATGACCCAGTTATTCGGTGACAGAATGTATTTTGCAAACGCAACAGGATGTACTCAGGCATGGGGTGCTGCATGTCCATCTGTTCCTTATACAACCAATCACGAGGGCAAGGGACCGGCATGGTCTAACTCCTTATTCGAGAACAACGCAGAGTTCTCCCTTGGTATGGTTCTTGCGGTAAAACAGCAGCGTGAGCGTATGGCTATGCAGATTGAGCATCTGAAAGAAGAAATCGGAAATACCGATGCTGCGCTTACCAAGGCAATTGATGAGTATATGGAGAAGAAAGACTGCATGGATTGCACCATGAAGGTCAGCGACGAGCTTGTAAAGGCATTGGAAGCATCCGATGTTAAGAGCGAATACAAAGATTTCATTTTACATAACAAAGAGCACCTTTCCAAGAAATCCATGTGGATGTACGGCGGTGACGGCTGGGCTTACGATATCGGCTATGGCGGACTTGACCACGTACTGGCAAGCGGCGAAGATGTTAATATTTTAATCGTAGATACTGAGGTTTACAGTAACACCGGCGGACAGTCTTCTAAGGCTACTCCGGTTGGTGCAGTTGCACAGTTTGCTGCATCCGGTAAGAAGACAGCAAAGAAGGATCTTGGTATGCTGGCTATGGCTTACGGTTACGTATATGTAGCACAGGTTGCTCTTGGAGCGAACCCGGCACAGTTAATCAAAGCCATGAAAGAAGCAGAAGAGTATCATGGACCATCCATTATCATTGCTTACGCTCCATGTATCAACCATGGTATCGTAAAGGGTATGTCCACTGCTATGGAAGAGAGCAAGAAGGCTGTTGAAGCAGGATACTGGTTCTTATATCGTTACAATCCGCTTCTTAAGGAAGAGGGCAAGAATCCGTTTATCTTAGACTCCAAGGAGCCAAAGGCGGATTACCGTGAATTCTTAATGGGAGAAGTTCGTTATGCATCATTGCTTCGAACCTTCCCGGAAAGCGGAGAGAAACTCTTACAGCAGGCAGAAGCCGGAGCAAAAGAGAAATATCAGTCCTACAAAGAAATGGCAGAAGAATAAAAAGCTTAGCGGGCGGGAGGCAACTCTCGCCTGCTTTTGTATGCCGGAGTAGTTGCATGATAAGGTGGAATACGGCATAGAATAGTGAAAAAGGAATTCTTATGGAATACGAATTTCTTGTAAAAAAAGAAGAACCCATGCCTCTTGCGCCGGGAAATGTGCCGGTGGAACGTAAGGAGCTGGGAAAAGAATACGAGGTTGTTTATGTACAAGCGGATGACTATGACATAAATGACCTTTTGTTTTATCCCTATGAGGCAATGCCAAAGGTATACAGTCCCTTAAGCCCGGATTGGGAGGAAGCGGGATGCATTGCGTCCATTCAGCAGAATCCGGCGCTGGGACTGGTGGGAGAAGGGGTTATTCTGGGGTTCATCGACAGTGGGCTGGATATTACGGATTCCAATTTTCAGTTTGCGGGAGGAGGCAGCAGGGTAGGGATTTTCTGGAATCAGGAAGACGATACGGTGTATAATCGGTCAGAGTTAAATGCCCTGCTATCGCAGACAAGACCGTCTGAATGGGACGAAACCGGTCACGGAAGCTATCTGGCAGGAATAGCAGCCGGCAGAGATGGTGGTGTGGCACTGGAAGCGGAATTGGCGGTGGTGCGGTTAAAGACAGTTCGTCCTTATCTGCGAGAATTTTATAACTTGCCGGACAACGGAGCCTTTTATCAGGAAAACGATATTATGGCGGGAGTGGCATTTCTGGATGCCTATGCCGCAGAAAGAGGAAAGCCGTTGGTGCTTTGCTTTTGTCTGGGAACGAATCAGGGAGAACACGAAGGGGGCTCCTATCTGGGAGAGATGCTTTCCGGTTGGATGAAGCGGGAAGACCGGATGGTAGTCTGCGGAGCAGGAAATGAGGCATTACGTCGGCATCACTTTTTCAGTTTACGGCCGGGAGGGGGCGAACTGATTCTGCATCCGGAGGAAAATAGCCGGGCTTACGTTATGGAAATCCGAGTGGAGGAGGGGGCAAAAGGGTTCTATGTGGAAAGCTATGTAAGGATTCCTCAACAGCTTAGGGTGGCAGTAATCTCACCTACGGGAGAGACTTACGATGGAATCCCGGCGGGGGAGAGGAATGGTTATCACCGTTTCCGGGTGGAAGATACCCAGGTGTACCAAAGTGCGGATAACGTGGTGGGAAGGGAATTAAACAGGCTGGTGCGTAGCTTTTTCGTGGATCCCACGCCGGGTATCTGGAAGCTGGTGGGAAGAATAGAGAAGATAACAGACGGTGAAATGCATAGCTGGCTGCCTTTGGAGGAACAGCTGCAAAGCGAGGTGGTTTTTATAAGATCCGATCCCGATACGACCGTAACGGAGCCGGGAAATGCGCCCCTGCTTTTGACGGTGGCGGCGTATGATACCGTTACGGAAGGAATTTTTATTGAATCGGGACGTGGCTATAGTAAGAATGGAATCGTGAAGCCGGAAATTGCCGCACCCGGCGTAGATCTGGTCAGTCCCTACCGACAGGAGGCAAAAAGTTCCACTTCTGCAGCGGCGGCGGTGACGGCAGGAGCGGCCGCACTTTACATGGAGTGGGCGTTAAATCGGGTGATGCGGCCCCGGGGAGTGGATGTAAAAGAGCGACTGTTATCCGGAGTCCGGAAAAAAGAAAATGTAACCTATCCCAATCGGGAATGGGGATATGGCATGCTGTGTTTACGGGACAGTTTTTTATGGTGAGAGCAGCAAAAAAAGAGGACAGCCGGATAGGTTGTCCTCTTTGGGGTCTTACTGAAAACTTATTCTTACTGCTCTATGTAACTCTCTTACAAATCTTATGCAATAACGGATACGTTTACAGCCTGTGGTCCTTTAGAACCATCGGTCACCTCGTACTGAACGGCAGCGCCTTCTTCCAAGGTCTTGAAACCATCCATGCTGATTCCGGAGAAGTGAACGAAAATGTCCTGTCCTTCAGAATCGGAAATGAATCCGTAGCCTTTTGTGTTGTTGAACCACTTCACTGTTCCCTGTGCCATCTTTTTTTCCTCCATATAATATTACAAAAATGTTTAGCATATTCAGTATAGCATACAGATGACGCAAAGTAAAGCAGATTGCACAATAAATGTGAAAAAAAGCAGAGGGTTTCGTTCATAATTTAAGACATAAGCTCAAAACCCAGATTATTTTTCGTAAAAAATAACTTGACAAATCGATCCCATTCCTGTTCCAATGTGCGATCCTTGACAAAAACCCCATAGGAAACGCCGGTGGTCACCAAAAGCTGGTCCCCCTGAAAAACCACATTGATATACATTCCGGAGATTGTGTCCGGATCACAGGTGCAATTAGCGGAAGCAATGGTTTTTTGTATGTTTTCCGGCGTCAGACTAAAGATCATCTTCATATAGGAGGGGGTATAACTTCCCTTTACCATCTCAAAAATCTTAGGCTGTGCTTTTTCATATAATATAAAGGAAAAAGGAAACTCTTCCGGAAAATCTTTTTTTGAAACTTCGGCGATTTTACCGTCCAGTGCATAGGTTACACCATTGATAACGGTTGCCTCCACCAACAGAAAATGGTGGAACATTTCTTCCTTCAGAAGCTTGCTCATAAACTGTTTTTTTTCAAGAATCTGTAATGCAATCATGAATTGTCCTGCCTTTTTGTGTGTTCACATAGCCTTTTTACAAGCTACACTATATTTAGTATAGGATGAGCATGGGGAAAAAGCAAGGGGATTATCTTGAGGGGATGGTGCGAAATTTTTTCTCAAAAATTTGACGTTTATCCCAAAATCTTGACGTTCGTCCCAGAAGGGTTGAAATGTTATCTTTGCAATGATAAAATGTGTCGGATAAAAATGGCGAATGCCGCGACGGTGGGGGAGTCGGAGCGGCGAAGCAGTAAAGGAGGAAAAAAGAAGTATGAAGAAGAGAATGTTGAAAAGCATACTGGCCTTCGTGTTGACTCTGGCAATGGTACTTGGGGCAGTGCCATTATGGGGAGTGACGATGGTAGTGAAGGCAGATAGTGTGGCGACAGAAATTACCGACGAGACAACCACCTGGTCGGGGGAGATGGTGGTAAATAATGATGTTACCATCAGTGGCGAGGTGTATCTTACAGGGGACACGACGTTGACGATTGCAAAGGGCAAGACCCTGGAGGTTGGTAGTATTGCATATGAGGAAAATAATCTCAGTAAAAAGGATCTTGTGATTAACGGAGGCGGTACGCTGACCGTGGGAGTTGTGGGGCTTAGTCTTTGCGATATTTCGGAGCACTCTACTGATCCCGGTATGGAATATGGAACACTGACGATCAACAGCGGAAAGTTAGAACTGCCAGGTGCATCAATTTATTGTGCAGGTATGATGCTTAATGGTGGAAGTGTGAATGCATCTCAAGTTAGCGGTGACGTTACTCTTAACGGCGGTGAAATAACTGCCGAGTTCTACCGCGGTAAGGTTGAGGCTCTCATTCCATATTATTACGAGGATGAATCTGAGAAAGTGGCTATAAACGGCGCACTGACGGACTATCAGAAAGGCGAAATCGAGAAAAAAACATTGCGTCCGGATGCGTTGCCAATCAGTGGTAACTGCGGAGCAACTGCAAACGACAGTGTTACGTGGGAGCTGACGGAGAACGGTGATACAATTAACGGAAAGAAAGCCCTTACTCTTGCGATTTCAGGTACAGGTGCAATGGCGGACTATGAATCACCGGATAACCTGCCTTGGAAAGATAGCTGTGCCTATATTACTGAGGTTACCATCGATGAGGGTGTGACCCGCATCGGCAAAAATGCGTTCAAAAACTGCCAAAACTTCCCCTCCGTTACCATTCCGGCCAGTGTGGAAAGCATTGGCGCGAGTGCTTTTTATACAAGTTGGACGCTGGCTAACAACCATCTTGCAAGTGTAACCTTTGCGGAAGGAAGTAAGTGTAAGGTTATCGACAACTGCGCGTTTGAGTTCCAGCCCATCAAATCCCTTATTATCCCGGCGAGTGTGGAAAGCATTGGCGATTCGGCATTTGCTTATGCGGGTACACTTGAGAGCGTGATTTTCACGGGAACAAAAACAACTATTGGAAACAGTGCGTTTTGTGAAGACAAATCATTGGAGACTGTTACATTTGACGGTGTGACGAGCATCGGCAAATATGCATTCCAAAAAACAGCGCTTAAGTCCGTGACCCTTCCAAGCACTTTAATGCTTATAGACCAGCATGCATTTCATAGCTGTGCTTCACTTGAGTCAGTTAAGATTACCGGCAGCGGTCAGGCAATCATCGGAGAAGAGGCTTTTTATGAGGGGTGTAAGAAAATAAAAACCGTGGAAATCAGCGGCGTTGCGAGTATTGGCAAACAGGCATTTTCCGCGTGCACGAATCTGGAAAAACTTATGATTACCGGTATTGAAAGCGGTACTGCAATCGGCTATAGCGCGTTTGAGGGTTGTCATAAGCTTGCGGATCTTACGATGACAGGAAATGTGACGAGCATTGGTCAAGAGGCTTTTCAGTTCTGTAAAGACGGTCTCGTATCTGTAGTACTTCCCGCCAGTGTGGAGAGCGTTGGCAAGGATGCATTTGATGAGTGCGCAAAACTTGCGACAGTATATAAGCAGAATGCTCTTTCTCTGGAATGGGAATGGGCAGGAATTCCATCAACTGCGCAGATCTTGGGGTATTCAATGGTCAAAGCGCCTGCGCATGTTATTGTGTCAGGCGCAACCAAAACACCGAAAACACTTGCAGATGATAACTGTTTTGTGGCGTGGGATACTATTACAATTGCACCGGAAAAGGGATATACAATTTCTAATGTTAGTGCGATGACAGATGTACCGGTTTTGGTAGAGTCGAATAACACCTTCATAATGCCGGATGAGGCGGTGACTGTTGACGCTACGGTTGCAAAAATTGTAGTTACCGGCATGACCATGCCGGCAACGATGTCTATGAATGCCGGTGACAGCAAGACACTGACAGTAGTAGTCTCACCGGGGGGTGCTGATGAGACTGTCATCTTTAGCAGCAATAATGAGAAAGTTGCTACTGTGGATGAGAGTGGAAAAGTAGTGGCAAAAGCTGCAGGTGAGGCAATTATTACCGTAATTGCAACCAATGGAACAGCAGATACAAGTGATGATAAGACCGCGACCTGTAAGGTGATAGTAAGTGCTCCTGCTGAACAGACAAATATCGGCGGTGGAGGTATTTCAGGTGGTGGAGGTATTTCAGATGGTGGAAGCAGTAACACACCTGCAGATACCGATAAACCTTCCGACGGCAAAACCGGCAATGAAACCAAGGATCCATCTGAAGGAAAGACAGCAGTGGGTGAGGCGGAGACCACCACAGTTACCGGTAAGGATGGCTCCGTTACAGAAACTTCCAAGGTTGAGAACACAGACGGTTCCACAACCGAGAAGGAAAAAGTTACGGCAGCAAACGGTACTGTTTCTGAGAAGATTACCGTTACGGAAAAAGATGGAACTGTAAAAACCCTGGAGACAGTTGAAAAAGCAAACGGAACAAAAACCGAAAAAGAAGCAGAAGTCAAGAACAACGGAGACTTTGAAGCAAAGACTGTTTCGATCAATAAAAACGGAGAAGTTACAAAGACTGTTACGGAAATCAGAACCACCAGCGAGAAGACAGGAAAAGTAACCTTAGAGACGGAAACTGTAAAATCCTCTGGTGCAACTCAGAACATCAAAGTTACAAATAGTGCAGATGGAAATCTGACAAAGGCATCGGTTACAGAAACCACGACAGATGGAAAGATTGCCAAAGTCGATTTTAAGGCGGAGAAGAACGGAACTGTGGTAGTAAAAAACATCGATTCAGATAAGTCTACCGTTACCATCCCTGAAAAGGTAGTGGATGCAAACGGTAAGGCCCACAAGGTCGAGGTTATTACGGCGAACATACTGAACGGGGAAAAAAGTGTTACAACCCTCGTGGTAAAGGGGAACGTAAAAGTCTTTGAACACAACGCACTGAAAGGCTCAAACGTTACGACGCTGAAACTGGAAAGTGTTCCAAAGTTTGAAAGAAATTCCCTCAACACAGGGAAAAAACTCACTATAATCGTTCACAGCAAGAAGCAGGCAGAAGCAGTAAGAAAACAGTTAAAAACTGCCGGTGCTCCAAATGCGAAGATTAAGATAGAAAAATAATATTTTTTGGAAAGGGGCTTTCGCACTAAGTGTGATATGCTCCCTTCTAGGTAGACAAGAGAAATAATAAAATCTTGAACTACTTAGGAGGGAGCATTTTTATGTCCGT
>SVEZ01000014.1 GCA_015057115.1 Lachnospiraceae bacterium
TCTCTAATAAAAGTTTATCCTAACAATTACTTGCTAGCTTATAATCCAAAGATTACTGTGTTCTGGGTTTCAAAATTCTCTTTTGAAACGTTCTTAAAAATTTTCTCTTAGAATCTTTTCAAGGTTGTCTCGCTGTTCAATTATCAAGGTTCTGCATGTCGCTCGTTCGCGACAGCTTATATATTATATCATTTGTTTGACTGTTTGTCAAGAACTTTTTTCTTTTATTTTCAAGTTCTTTCGAGCTTTTTCTCAGCTCGTCAGTCAGCTTAGTTATTATACCACAGTACTTCTTCGATGTCAACATCCTTTTTAAAATTTTCCTGTTGGCTAACCAAGAAACGGAGAAGGAGGGATTTGAACCCTCGCGCCGCTGTTAACGACCTGCACCCTTTCCAGGGGTGTCCCTTCGGCCAGCTTGGGTACTTCTCCATAGTGTGCCAAATTCATTGGTGATTGCCATAGGCCGCAAGGTTGGAAGCCTCGCTCACCGGTTATGAAATTGTAACGCAGAAGGTGGGATTCGAACCCACGGTCCCTTTCGGAATCACTGGTTTTCAAGACCAGCTCCTTAAACCACTCGGACACCTCTGCAGTTATCGTTCTCGCCGAACGCAAAATCAATTCTACCATCCTTTGGCGCTGTTGTCAACTAAATTTTTCAAAAAATTCTCTGCTATTTTTAAATCCTCTGGAGTGGTTAATTTCAGGTTATAATAACTTCCTTCTATAACCCTTACCCGGCGGTGGGTGTAACGCTCTATAAGCCCCGCATCGTCAGTACTGAACACAGAAGATTCTTCCTTTGCCATAGCCTCATATGCGCTCCTCAAAAGCTCTTTATTAAAGACCTGTGGGGTCTGGGCCGCATACAATGTATTTCTTTGAGGCGTTCCCTGTATATACCCCTCTTCATCTACCTTCTTAATGGTATCTTTTACCGGCACCGCCAGAATCAGCGCATCTTCCTTCTCGGACGCACAGCGACACTCTTCAATCTTTGAAGTAGTAATACATGGTCTTGCTCCGTCGTGGATCATCACCACATCCCCGGAAGCCTCTTTTAAACCATTTCTGACAGACCAAATCCGTTCTGCTCCGCCTTCAATATAGCCTTTTACTTTTTTGAATCCGTATTTTTCTACAATCTCTTTTTTACAATAAGAAATATCCTCCTTAGATAGAACAAGGAGGATTTCCTCAACGCTACTGTTTTCAAAAGCCCTTAGACTGTAATACAGGCAGGGCTTTCCGTTTAATTCCATAAATTGCTTTTTCTGTGCACTTTGCATCCGGCTACCGTTTCCGGCTGCCAGTATAATAGCGGTTACACTTTTGTTCATACTTACCGTTCTCCCAACTTCAAGTTCGGTATGGCATTCAAATCCAACCCCGATCTGGTTCCTGCCATATATTCATAATAACCCGCCACACCTATCATTGCTGCATTATCCGTACAGAAAATCGGGGAAGGATGATAAAACTGAACCCCTTCCTTCTCGCAAGCCTTTTCAAAAGCACTGCGCAAGGTCTGATTGGATGCCACACCACCGGCAATGGCAAATTTGGTTGCCTTTTGTTCCCGCACTGCTTCCATCGCATGTTCTACCAGCACATCACTTACCGCCTGCTGGAAAGAAGCTGCAATATCCGCCTCGCTGTAAGTCTCGCCTTTCATTTTGCAGGCATTGATATAATTCAATACCGCCGATTTCAAACCGCTGAAACTGAAATCGTATACATTGTCTGCCACTTTTGCCCGAGGGAATGGGATAGCAAAAGGATTTCCTTCTTTTGCCTTCTTCTCTATCTTCGGTCCACCCGGGTAGCCCAGTCCGATGGCTCTGGCAACCTTATCAAAGGCTTCTCCGGCTGCATCATCTCTGGTTCTTCCAAGAATTTCATATTTACCGTAATCCAAAACATTTACCAGGTGCGTATGTCCACCGGAAACCACCAGACACAAGAATGGCGGTTCCAATTCCGGATTCTCAATATAGTTCGCACTGATGTGTCCTTCAATATGGTGCACTCCTACCAAAGGTTTCCCTGCGCCATAGGCCAGGGCTTTTGCTTGGGCAACGCCAACAAGCAGGGCTCCTACAAGCCCCGGTCCATAGGTAACCGCTATAGCATCAATTTCTGACAAAGAGGTATCTGCTTCCTTCAATGCTTCTTCGATCACCTGATTAATTCTCTCTATGTGTTTTCTGGATGCAATCTCCGGCACCACACCACCATACAGGGTGTGCAGTGCAATCTGTGAGGATATTACATTGCTCAGAACCTCTCGTCCATTTCGCACCACGGAAGCTGCTGTCTCGTCGCAAGAGCTCTCGATGGCCAGTATCTTTATTTCTTCTGTCATTTTGTTTCCCCTCGTATAATATAATATACTAAAATTTTCCAACGTCCTGTGTTATCCTTCCGAAGCACATACTGCTGGGTTGTGGTTTCATAATCGTCTGCCACCTTCATAAAATAGGAGCAGCTTACATAGGCGCAGTCCCGCTTATCGACAGTCTTATAGACCACCTCATTGGAACCGCAAATAGAAGTATTCCGAATACTTCTTTTTTCACTTTTACACTTTTTAACATCTGCTCGCACATTCTGAATATACTGATTCTGCGGATTGTTATCCAAAAGTTCTTGATCAAACAAAGCCTTTTGCTTTTCTACCATATTCACGAATTGCTGATCGGAATAATCCTCACCGTACATACACTTTAAAAAGCGGTTGTACATCTGAATAACCGCACGGGGAGTTGTAGGATAGTTCTGTTCCAAATCGGTGTTTAAAAGTTTTTCCACCGGTGTTTCGTTGGGCAACTTACTCTGCGCACCGGAGCCACTCCGCTTTGTAAGGTAAAAATAGTATCCTCCGATTAGCAAAACAAATACAAGTCCGATAATCACTGTCCGTATTACTTTTTTCATATGAAAAACCTCCCATCTTTGCGATTTATTCTTCAAACATCAACTCTACACTCATGCCATCTTTTCCCAGCTTCGTATTGGGAAAAATCTTCCAGACCTCCGGCATATAGCCATCTGCCCCCACGAGGGACGGGCTGAAATGGGTAAGCCATAGTTCTGCCACCTGCGCCTCTTTGGCAATCCGTGCCGCCTCATAAAAGGTCATGTGCTTATATTGTTTCGCTTTAACAATTTTCTCCGGCTCAGCATACATTCCCTCCAAAATCGCCAAATCGGAATGGGCTGCTGCCTCCACAATATTCTTTGTGGGCCTGGTATCGGTACAATAGGTAAGCTTTAATCCCTTTCTCTGGGCTCCCAACACCATATCCGGGGTAAAAGTTCTACCCTCTTCTGTCACCGTTTCTCCACGCTGTAAAATGCTCCAGAACCGCACCGGAATGTCCTGCTCCTTGGCACGCTCTACGTCGAATTTGCCTCCGCGCTTAATTTCGATGGTATAACCGTAGCAGGGAATATTGTGGTTCACCTTAAAGGCATGAATCTCATACCCTTTGTAGCTAAAATATTCTTCTTTTTCCTTCCATTCATGGTACTGCAATTCAAAGGGCAAGTCCGGTGCGATACACCGCAGATTCTCCACCACTCTTGCAAGCCCCGGCGGTCCCGCCAAAAGCAAGGGTTCTTTTCGTTCTGCATTTCCCATGGTAAGCAGCAAACCCGGAAGTCCACTGATATGATCTGCATGATAATGGGTAAAACAAATCATATCGATAGGATGAAAACTCCATCCTTTTTCTTTTATGGCAATCTGGGTGCCTTCTCCGCAATCAATTAGCAGATGGCTCCCGTTATATCTGGTCATACAGGAAGTAAGCCATCGATAGGGCAATGGCATCATTCCCGCTGTTCCCAGCAAACAAACATCTAACATTCTTTTTCCTTTCTATAGAAGGTATTGCATTATCACCGCATCCTCCCGCGGCATCTCATAAAAATCTTTTCGAATTCCCAGACTGACAAAGCCCAGCTTTTCGTAAAGATGGATGGCTGATGCGTTGCTTACACGCACCTCCAATATCATGTTGGAGACCTTCGCATCCCGCGCTTCTTTTATAAGTGCCTCCATCATAATTCTTCCCAATCCCCGGTTCCGGCTATCCTTTCGAATGCAAACATTCATTACCTCAGCTTCATCCAACACCTTGTAGTAGCCGCAGTATCCGTAAATCTCGGTATCTTCTATTACAATAAAGCAGTTTTCCTCTCTTAAAAGCGCCTCCTCAAAACCTTTTTCACTCCAGGGCTGGGAAAAAGTTTCTTTCTCCAGCTTCACCACCTGCGAAAGGTCCTCCGATGTCATCTTACGGGTTCTGCTCATTTTTCAACCTCTCATTTCGCTCTCTTTCCGCCTGGGTCAGACGCAGGTATTCCGGTCTGTGCATAGCTGCACTTTCCGCCTTACCTTCCTTCAGATATCGAATACCCAAAGCGGCAATGCTTCCGCCACGCTGGCGGTTCATATGAGCCGGTGCAAAAGAGTAAGGCACATCACAATATTCTGCAATCTGTTCTTTGTAAACCGGCACACCATCTCCCAAAAAGACCACTTCCGCGCCTCTTTGGTTAATCTTCTCTATAATCTCCCGAATATCCACCGCACACTGTTCCACCAGTGTTTCCATGGTATCTTCCGTAAAATGATACAAACCGGTATAGACCTGATTTCTTCTGGCATCCATAATCGGGCACACATCTGCTCTGCTGCCCCAAAGGTTAAAAGCCAGTCCTTCCACCGTCGGTACGGGAACAATTTCTTTATCAAGAGCCTGTCCCAGTCCTTTTGCAGTTGCCGATCCTATACGAAGTCCCGTAAAGGATCCCGGTCCTGCCGCCACAGCAATGGTATCCAGGGTGGACAAATCCAATTCTATACGTTTTGCCACATCATCCAGCATGGGTAACAATGTCTGGGAATGGGTTTTTTTATAATTCATGGTATATTCGGCTAAAAGGATATCATCCTCCACAACGGCGACGCTTGCCACCATTCCCGAACTATCCAGTCCTAATACTTTCATTTCTGTCTCCTATTCATATTCGGTAATGGTTATCCTTCGATAATCAAAACCCTTATCCAGATCCTTTTCAATCCGGATTTCTTTACGTTTATCCGGAAGAATCTCTTCAATGAGGTTTGCCCATTCGATCATGGTGAGTCCATCACCGTACACATAATCCTCATAGCCCACCTCGTCCATTTCTTCTACGTCCCCGATACGGTACACATCGAAATGGTAAAAAGGAAGCCTTCCCTCCTCATATTCCTGCACAATGGTAAAAGTCGGGCTGTTCACCGGTTCTGTAATTCCAAGCCCTTTGGCAATTCCCTGAGTCAAAACGGTTTTACCCACTCCCAAATCACCAATCAGGGTGTACACATCTCCCGGCTGCGCTTTTTGCCCAAGCTCCCGCCCCAGTTCAAAGGTTTCTTCCCATCCGTTAGTTTCTATGATCATACTGATGTCCTTTTAACTCCTTTTGAAACAATTCCTTTAATGCATTCTGCTTATCACCAATCTGTTCCAACGGCAAAATAGACGCATTTCTCGGAGAGGTATAGAGATAAACCGCTTCTTTGGTAACACGTACACGATAAACCTGCTCCCAGGTAACGCTGCTTTCCACTTCGGATTCTTCTTCCGTTTCCGCCTGTGGATCCACAAAATGAACCGTAACACCCTGCTCATCAAAATGATAAGTCATTGCCTTGGTAAGGGGAGAATCTCCGCGAAACGCCATTTTTGCCCTATTTCTTAAATGAAGTGGTGTATAACCTACAAAAAACAAACCACAAGCCAAATAAATCAAAGAATAGGTAATTTCCACCTTATTGAACATGGTAAATGCAAGCACTGTAATTGCCGCTCCCAAAATAGTAAACACCCATGTCTGCACTCTGTGATATGCATGATACATCTGGAAAGTCAAAAAATCTTTCGATGTCAATTGAACCTTAATATCCATCCCTATCCGTCCTTTCTCCTTTTCTCCTTCGGCGCAGGCTCACCCAATTTCATGGTAAGAGAAATTCTTTGCTTCTCCAAATCCACGCTTAATACCTTCACCTTCACAATGTCCCCTACGCTTACCGCTTCCAGCGGATGTTTAATATATTTCTCACTCATCTGGGATACATGCACCAGTCCGTCCTGATGAACTCCGATATCCACAAAAGCGCCAAAATCAATGACATTACGCACGGTTCCCTTTAATTCCATGCCTGGCGTAAGATCCTTCATTTCCAAAACATCCTGTCGAAGAATCGGTCCCGGCATTTCAGCTCGTGGGTCTCTGGCAGGTTTCTCCAACTCTTTTACAATATCCTTCAGAGTCAAAACTCCTACACCCAGTTCCTCTGCCAGTTTTTCATAATCATGAATTTTTCCGGATATTCCCCGGATACCTCCCGCCTTTACATCTGAGGTTTCCACCTTAAGCTTCTTCATCAATGCCGTGGCCGCCTCATAACTCTCCGGATGAACACTGGTGGCATCCAAAGGATTTTCTCCACCGGTAATCCGCAGGAATCCGGCACTTTGTTCAAATGCCTTAGGTCCTAACTTCGCCACTTTTAAAAGTTGTTTACGGCTGACAAATCGACCGTTTTCCTCCCGGTAAGCCACAATGTTCTTGGCAATAGGCTTGCTGATACCGGATATATAAGAAAGCAAGGATGCGCTGGCTGTATTTAAGTCCACACCCACACGGTTAACACAATCTTCTACCACGCCGCCCAATACTTCACTTAACTTCTTCTGATTCATATCGTGCTGGTACTGTCCCACACCAATGGATTTCGGGTCAATCTTTACCAGTTCTGCCAAAGGATCCTGCAATCTTCTGGCAATGGAAGTTGCACTTCGCTGTCCCACATCAAAGTTCGGAAATTCTTCGGTGGCCAGTTTACTTGCAGAATAAACCGATGCGCCCGCTTCATTTACAATAACATAAGATAACGGTTTATTATATTCTTTTATAAAATCAACAATAATCTGCTCCGACTCTCTGCTGGCAGTTCCGTTTCCCACAGAAATCAAATTGACTCCGTACTTGTCAATAAGCTTCTTTAAAACAGCCTTGGACTCTGTCACCTTATTCTGGGGCGCGGTGGGGTAAATTACCGTAGTATCCAGCACCTTTCCGGTGGCATCCACGACAGCCAACTTACATCCGGTACGAAAAGCCGGATCCCAGCCGAGCACAGTATTTCCCACAATCGGCGGCTGCATCAACAGCTGCTCCAGGTTCTTGCCGAAAACCTTCATGGCTCCTTCTTCCGCAGCTTCTGTCAACATAGAACGAATTTCCCGTTCTACTGCCGGTGCAATAAGACGGTCATAACTGTCTGCTATCATGGCCTGCAAAACCGGTGTAGTATAGGGATTCTCTTTTACAATTACCTTCTTTTCAAGGTATCCCGTAATCCGTTCTGTCTCCGTTACCACTTTTACCGTAAGGAATTTCTCCTTCTCACCACGATTTAACGCAAGCACACGATGACCCGCAAGCTTTGATACCGGTTCTTCAAAATCGTAATACATTTCGTAAACGCTTTTTTCCTCTGCATCCTTTGCCTGAGAAACAATTTTTCCATGTTTAAAAGTATAGTCACGAATATAGCTACGGTATTCCGCATTGTCTGCTACCATTTCCGCCAAAATATCCTGGGCTCCCGCAATAGCATCCTCCGCAGTCAACACTTCTTTCTCTTCATCAATGTACGCCTCCGCCTCTTTTTCCAAAGGCTCCTTGGTGGTCTGTAAAAGTATCAGATTCGCCAGCGGCTCCAAACCTTTTTCTTTTGCCACAGTGGCACGGGTTCTTCGCTTCGGGCGATACGGACGATAGATATCCTCCACTTCCACAAGAGTCTCGGCCATATCCAATTTCCGGGCCAACTCCGGTGTGAGCTGCCCCTGTTCTTCTATAGATGAGCGCACCTGTTCCTTCTTCTCTTCCAGGTTTCGCAAATAATTCAATCGATCAAATAAATTTCTAAGCACCTCATCATTTAACGCCCCGGTCTTCTCTTTACGATAACGGGCAATAAAGGGAATGGTATTTCCTTCATCAATCAGGGTAACGGCAGCTTCCGCCTGGCTTTTCTTAATGCCAAGTTCCTTTGCCAGCACTTCTATAATATCTAACATTCTTCTCTCCTGTTATTACATTTTTCTTTCTCTAAACATTATAGTTGAATTTCCTAGTTCCTTCAAGGGATTTATGGTATAATATAGCGGATGGCGTAAACCGCTAATACATCAAAGGAGGATTTGACTTATGGATCATCAACCATACGAACCCCAAAATACATTTGTAACACCTCAAACCAGTTCCATGCCCACAGCGGCACTAACCCTTGCTATTATTGGTTTGGTATTTTCCTTCATTCCGATTTTCGGAACTATCTGCCCGGCAATTGCCGTGGCTCTGGCACTTTTATCCAGAGGTGGCCAGATGCATACCGAAGGAAAAAGCAAAGTTGCATTACTTCTTGGACTTCTTGGTATTGCCATTTGTTCTGCCGTAACCATTTTCGGCATTGTATATCTGGCAACCCACGTGGACTACAACGAACTGCAGCGCCAGTTACTCAATGTCTTTGAGAATAATGAACAATTACAAAATTACTTATAAGGAGTGTACCGATTATGAATAGAACATCCAAAGAATTAAAACGTTTAAGTCGCCAGTCCTTACTTGGTAATTACGGACTTGTAATTCTGGCACTTTTCCTAACACAACTTATTACCAACGTGGTAATCAGCCCTTTTCAGGCTCAGATGCAGAACTATTCCAGAAGCGCGTCTTTAGCCGAACTGAATATGGCATTGCCTGCGGACAATCAACTTGCAGTCAGCCCCGGTTCTTTCCCCATATGGGCGTTAGTCGCTATGATTATTATTGCGCTTTTGGCCACCGTGCTTATGGCAGGAGAGCAAAAGATCCATCTTGCTCTTGCCCGTGGAAACAAACTTCCAATTAGCACATTATTCAGCGAGTTTAAGAACCGTCCTGACCGTTACATTGTATATACCCTACTGAATGTGGTGATTACTCTCGCCTGCATACTGCCATTGATTATTATCATGGCAATCATTTCTGTGAATGTGGTACCAAACGGTGCGACCATTGCAATCGTCTCCGTTGCTTTCACCATTGCACTATGCGTTATAGTCATTTTCATTCAGTTGCGTATATCTTTGTCCATCTACTTTTTGCTGGACAATCCTTCCCTGGGTGCCATGGGTGCCATCAAGGAAAGCTTCCGTACCATGAAAGGACATTGCTGGCGCAGACTGTATATTGATTTAAGCTTCATTCCAATGGGCATTCTGGTAGTACTGTCCCTGGGCATTGCAGGCCTTTGGGTACAGCCTTATATGTATCAGGTAAACGCTTATTTCTACATTGACACCATCGGTGAAATCGACAGAAAGATCGAAGAAGAGCGTCGCATGGAAGAGGAGATGGGCCCCATGCTGACAGATGAAAAATTCTAGAAAAGCAACGCGAGCGATTCACGCTGTATTCATCAAATTGTAAAAAGAAAAGGCTGTATATTCTACGCATGGACGCTCTCGCTCAACTTACGACGCAGCGGTACATAAGCTTCAAAATATACAGCCTTTTCTTTTATTACTCGATGAGTGCTGCGTGAATCGCCCGCACTGCTTTTTCCATCTCAGTTTCATCTACCAGTACGGTAATGCGTAACTCGTTGGTGGCTGTCATCTTAATGTTGATTCCAACATTATACAATGCTTCAAACATTGCACTGGCAACTCCCGGGTTACTTTGGATGCTGGCGCCGACTATAGAAACCTTGGCTACAGAAGTATCTACTTCGATGCTGTCCGCCTTCAATCGAGGCATATTTTCTTCCAGAATGGTCTGCGCTTTTTCACAGCAATCTCTTGCCACCAAAATAGACACATCCTTCTTGCCGTCTTTTGCCGCCGTCTGCAAAATCGCATCCACATTAATACTGTTGTTTGCCAACAGGTCAAAAATCTTAAACTCACTTCCCGGAGCATCCGCTACTCCCAGTACGGTTACTCTGGCTGTATTCTTATCTGCAGCAACGCCGCTCACTAACATACTCTCCACGCTTGTTACCTCCTTTACACGGGTTCCTTCCGATTCATTCAGGCTGGAGCGCACCACTAAGGTCACTCCGTATTTCTTTGCCAGTTCTACCGACCGATTATGGAGCACCTGGGCGCCGATGGAAGCAAGCTCCAACATTTCGTCATAGGTAATCTCCGATTCTTTTCTGGCATTTGGTACAATTCGCGGATCCGCTGTATAAACGCCATCAACATCCGTATAGATTTCACAGCTGTCTGCATGCATGGCCGCCGCAATAGCTACTGCCGTGGTGTCAGATCCTCCACGTCCGATGGTGGTTACATCTCCGTATTTGTCCACGCCCTGAAATCCGGTAACAAGCACTACTTTCCGACTCTCCAGCTCGTGTTCAATACGCTCGGTATCAATTTTCAAAAGTCGAGCGTTGGTATGGGCTGTAGTGGAATGCATGGCTACCTGAAAGGCATTCAGGGAAATTGCCGGTATGGACATTGCCGCAAGAGCCATGGCCATAAGCGCAACCGAAGTCTGTTCTCCGGTTGCCAAAAGTGCATCCATTTCCCGCTTCGGCGGCTGAGCATTTAGTTTTCTTGCCAATGCCAACAACTCATCCGTAGTCTGATCCATGGCCGAAAGCACTACAATCACATCATTTCCGGTTCTGTATTCTTTGGCAATACGCTCTGCAACATTCTTAATACGTTCTGTATTTCCCACAGAGGTTCCGCCAAATTTCTTAACAATCAGCATTTGCTACTCCTTTGCTATCTTTCTAGACACTTCTTAAATATGCATTGATGAAGGAATCTATGTTTCCGTCCAGAACACTGTTTGCATTGGTGTTCTCCTCATTGGTTCGATGATCCTTCACCATAGTATAAGGTTGCAGCACATAAGAACGAATCTGATTTCCCCAACCGATTTCCGTCACCTCACCGCGAATATCCGCCAGGTTCTCCGCCGTCTTTTGCTGCTCCAAAATATAAAGTTTTGCTTTTAACATCTGCATCGCTTTTTCCTTGTTCATGTGCTGAGACCGTTCATTCTGGCACTGCACCACAATTCCCGTAGGAAAATGCGTGATACGAATGGCAGATGAGGTTTTATTAATGTGCTGTCCGCCGGCACCGCTGCTCCGGTAAGTGTCGATACGAATATCCTCATCTCGCACTTCCACATCCAAGTCTTCCTCAATATCCGGCATTACGTCGCAGGACACAAAAGATGTCTGTCTCTTACCCGCAGCGTTAAATGGTGAAATACGAACCAGCCGATGCACACCTTTTTCCGATTTCAAAAAACCGTAAGCATTCTCTCCCCGCACTTCTACCGTAATAGATTTAATCCCCGCTTCGTCACCGTCCAAATAATCCAATACTTCCATGGAAAATCCGTGGCGCTCTGCCCAACGGCTGTACATACGATACAACATGGACGCCCAGTCACAAGACTCGGTTCCGCCTGCTCCTGCATTGAGCTTTAAAATCGCATCGCAGCCATCATACTCTCCGGTTAAAAGCGTCTTCATCCGAAGTTCTTCAAAGCGGTCCACAAAATGCTTCAATTCCTCTTCCGCCTCTTTGGCCACTTCTTCGTCTTCTTCCTCGTAACCCATTTCAATCAGAGTTTCTATATCTTCATAACTCTGAAGAAGTTCCCGGAATCCTTCCAGATCATTCTTCAGTCCGCTTAATTCCTTTGTTTTCGCCTGAGCCGCCTCCGGGTCATCCCAGAAACCGGGTTCCTCCATCAGCTTCTCCAGTTCTTTTACCCGACGTTCTTTCCCTGCCAGGTCAAAGTGAATCCCTCAATTCCTGAAGCGGTCTTTCGTATGACAGGCGTTCGCTTTTTATCTGATCCAACAATACCACATTCTCACCGACTTTCTTTCTTTAATATTTCTAAGGCTTTCTTCACCTGATTATCTTTGTTGATATCATATTCTTTTTTCTGCTGTTTATATTCCAGCTTCACATCCGGTTCAATACCGACTTCATGAATATAGTTACCCTTTGGTGTAAAATACTTGGCTGTAGTTACCTTAATGGCGCTTCCATCGGATAATGGCAAAAGCACCTGTACAATACCTTTTCCAAAGGTCTTGGTACCAATCAGGGTTCCGTATTCATAATCCTTAATGGCTCCCGCAAAAATTTCCGAAGAGGAGGCACTGTTTTCGTTTACCAGCACCGCCAAAGGCATTCCCAGCTCGTTACTGTCCGACTTATACTCCGTCTTCTTTCCGTTCTTATCCTGGGTATATACCAACAATCCCTTCGGTAAAATCTCATCCAGAATTTCCGTAACAGAGCTTACCATCCCCCCCGGATTATCGCGGAGGTCCACAATAAGAGAAGTCATTTTCTGCTTCTTAAGATCCTTCAGCGCAGTTCTAAACTGATCTGCTGTCACCTTATCAAATTCCAAAATGGAAATATAACCGGTATGGTTTTTCAGCATCTGATGCTCTACTGTCGGCACTTCCACTTCATCCCGAATAACAGTAAAAGTCTTCTTCTTGCCATCTCGCTCCATTACCAGTTTCACCTTGGTTCCTTTGTCGCCCTTCACGTGGGTAACAAATTCTGTAATATCAATTCCCTCAGCAGCTACTCCATCTGCACTGACAAAAATATCGCCTTTTAAAAGCCCTGCCTTTTCAGCAGGGGAACCCTCGTATACTCTGCTGATACTGATAACTCCCGTTTTACGGTCCTGAGTAAGTACCGCACCGATTCCGTAGTAGGTTCCATTGCTTCCGCTAATATACTCTTTGTACTCTTCCGCGGTAAAATAGGTGGTATATCTGTCCCCCAGGGAATCCACCATACCTGCATACATACCGTCCGGTAATTTTTCCGTCGGAATGTCTTCATAGTAATAAGCAGATAAAGCACTGAGTATCTCTGCCACCTTCTTCTGCACAGGCTCCGACAGTACTTCTCCGGTAAGTTTCTTATCAAATGCAAAAGATGTAAAAACGAACCCATTTCTTCTAAGAACAATACTTCCTGCAGCAGTCAAAAGAAGTACCACCACCAAGGTCAAACAGATTCCCTTACGCAATCCTTTCTTGTATATGCGACGATCTTCCTCAAGTTGTCTTTCTAACTCTTCATATTCTTCCTGATGTTCCATAGCTTTTCCTTTCTTTTATACCGATAAATGTTTGCGGATGGTTATACGGCTTCCCAAAAAGCCAATGCCCACGCCCAATATCAATGCTACAGGCACCAGAGTCTGGAACACAGTCTGTACCGGTAAAAACTTCAAAACATTATTCAAAAATACAAACCGGTCAATAATGTAACCGATAACCTTTCCATACATTAAGTATAGAATTACAAGAGGGATTACAGAACCAATCAGTCCAATGAAAATTCCCTCCACAATAAACGGTGCTCGTACAAAATAATCCGTGGCACCGATAAGTTTCATAATCTCGATTTCCTCCCGGCGGACGCCGATACCCACCGTTATGGTGTTGCTAATCAGAAAGACCGCAACCATCAACAGGATAATAATAATTGCAGCCGACACATAGCCAATCAACTTATTAAAGTCCGATAGGGTATTGGCTACCATATCTGATTTATTTACGCGTCCTACACCATCTAAATCCTTCAAATAGGATACCAGCGTGGACTGCATGGATACATCATTTAAATAAATCTGGTAGTTGGCAGAGTTCACCAAAGGATTTTCCTTAAATCCCTCTGACAGTTCTTCCTGCCCTCTAAAATACACTTTCTTATATTCTTCCCAAGCTTCTTCCGCAGATACAAACTGCACCTTGGAAACCTCTGCCCGCTCTTTAATCTTTTCGCCGATTTTTTCGATTTGCTTATCCTTTACTCCATCTTCAAAAAACACGGTTACCGCAACGCCCTGCTCCGCCGCTTTTACCACGTTCTGGAAGTTTATGACCATAGAGTAAAAAATACCGAACAAAAAGATACAGGCCGCCATGGTGGCGATGGATGCAAGGGAAAACATCTTATTCTTGCCAATATTGATGATTCCCTGCTTTGTAGTATAACGTAAGGTACTTATCTTATTCATCATCTTCACCCGGACGGTAATCATCCACCAATACACCTTTTTTCAGCGTAATGACCCTCTTTTTCATCACTTCCACAATTTCTCTGTTATGGGTTACTACGATTACCGTAGTTCCTTTTGCATTAATCTCTTCTAAGAGCTTCATAATATCCCAGGTATTGTCCGCATCCAAATTTCCGGTAGGCTCATCCGCCAAAAGAATCTTCGGCTCATTAATTAACGCTCTGGCTATAGCCACACGCTGCTGCTCTCCTCCGGAAAGCTGCTTCGGTCTGGACTTATATTTTGCCGCAAGCCCCACCATGGACAACATCATAGGAACACGTTTCTTAATAACACGGTTACTCTCTTCAATAACACGCTGCGCAAATGCTACGTTCTCATAAACGTTTCTATCTTTAAACAGACGGAAATCCTGATATACCATACCAATGTTTCTACGATACATCGGGATCTTCTTCCGTCTCAGCTTTCTTAAATTGGTTCCGTTCACCGTAATGGTTCCGGAGGTTGGTTCCAGTTCCTTCGTCAACAGTTTCAGAAAAGTAGATTTACCGGAACCACTGTTACCCACAATAAAAACAAACTCTCCTTCATTAATGTGAAGGCTTACATCATTCAATGCCGGAATTCCTTCCGTATAGCATTTGGTGACATGATCTAATGTAATCATATTTCCTCCCTATTCCTAGAACTCTAAGGATTCCATGTATTTCATATATTTTACCACCATAAGGGCAATCTTAAATGTAATGGCATCTTCAAACACGCGCAAATCCAGTCCTGTACTCTTCTGTAGCTTGTCCAGTCGATATACCAGAGTATTTCTGTGAATATATAACTGTCTGGATGTCTCAGATACGTTCAGGCTGTTCTCAAAGAACTTGTTAATGGTGGTAAGAGCTTCCTCGTCCAGATCGTCCGTAGACTTTCCGCCAAAAATCTCCTTAATGAACATCTTGCAAAGGGGAATTGGAAGCTGGTAGATTAAACGACCGATTCCCAAAGTGGAATATGCCACCACATTCTGATTCTCGAAAAAGATCTTACCAACGTCCAGAGCCATACGCGCTTCCTTGTAGGAACGGCTCACCTCTTTCAGTTCCATAACCACGGTTCCGAAAGCAATACGCACATTCTTCTCTCCTCCGAGGGCGTCTGCCATAGCCTCTGCAATCTTCGTAAGATTATCTATATTATCGTTATCACTGACATCCTTAACAACAATTACATTCTTCTCATCCACCGCTGTAACAAAATCCTTAGACTTGCCCCCAAGAATTCCTCTTAAGCGTTCTGCATCATTATTATCCCGGTTCTTGGACTCAATCAGATACACCACGCGCTTAGCATCACTTTCAATGTGCAACTTCTTGGCACGGTTGTAAATATCCACAAGCAAAAGGTTATCCAGCAACAGATTCTTTATAAAATTATCCTTATCAAAGCGTTCCTTATAGGCAACAATCAAATTCTGGATTTCAAAGCAAGCGATTCTGCCAATCATAAACACATCGTCGCTGTCACCGTTTGCCAGTAAAACATATTCCAACTGACGATCATCAAACACTTTGAAAAACTGACAGCCGGATACCACCTGACTATCCGCTTGGGAACCTGCAAAGGTTACAGCGGCTGCACTGTACTCATTTGCATGGGGAAAGGTAGTTGCTAAAATCTTGCCCTCTGTATCGATCACGCACAAATCAACCCGGGTAATATTCCGTAATCCATCGATTGTGCTCTGAAGTATCTGGTTTGAAATCATGTTTCCTCTCCTTCTGAAGTCACCATTTAGACAACTTCTACAAATTCCTGTTTCGTTTTTAGATTAAAATACACTAACACTACAGTATATAATAAACGAAAATGTCAAAAAAAGAAAGAGGATTTGTGCATTTTTTATGCACTTCCCCTTTCTTTTTACAAATCAGCCTCGTTTTTCTTAAATTCCGCCATATATCGTCGGAAGGAAAGGCGCCTCAACATGCGACGAAACGTGCGTTTCGGTCCGCTACTGCCCTGATCCAAAAGATATTCCTTATCGATGCCATACCACACCTTGGCGTGTAGCCGTTCTCTTTGCCTTAGCAAAAAATATTCCTGCTGTGGTGATGGCAATACAGAAAGAATCACATCCGGCATCAGAATATTAATCTCATTAATCACATCCGCCTCCTCGCCATAATCTTCCATGGCCAGGGTTCCAATGACCTGCATCCTGCCATAGCCTTGCGCGAGGAACTTTTCCACCCGGGCAATTCCCTGAGCATCCGCTCCAAGAAGCAACACCTTCTTCTCATCTCGGATTACACGCTTTGCAAACTCATAGAAAAAGCTGTTTCCATCCTCATACTCGTCTTCCCGAAGTCCGGCCTCCACATAAATCTCACGATTCGCAGGAATGGCAAGATCCAATGACTCTATGCACTTTTTCACGTCTTCCTGTTCCGCAGCTTCCACAATCATAGGGCGCGAGATTTCTTCGATGGTATTCAAAACCGAATTATTTAAAAAGGTCTCCACCAAAACCATACTCTCCCGCATGGGATAATTGTCAAGCCGGATGTTCATTACCTCTAATTTCTTAGCCAAAACATACTCTCCTATTGTGCTCTTTGCGCTAGTATATCATTTTCCCGTAGATTTTTCAAGTTTGACTTATCAACAAAGATTATTCGTATCTTTTTCTGACAATTATCCGGGACGCTTTTCCATTTTCCCGTCAATTAAGTTGTCAATGAAATTTCTCATTTTTCACATTTTCGATTGATTTTTATAAGCCTTGCACAAAACATATGTTTTCTTTTTTCATAGATTTTCTTCCCATTTTGTCCCGATTTTTGTGGATAAAGTGGATAACTTCGTGTATAAGTCCATTTTTCGGCATCCGTGAGAGGTGAATTGTGGATTATCCGTTGTGGATAAATCTCTTTACAGGAAACTTAATAGTACATTTTGTACAAAATGACATTTTTAAAATTCCCTCTTGCATTTTTACTGTCTATCAACTTAGCAAAAATAGCATTACCTTCTAACATCATTTTATACATAAATTGTGAAGTTTATAAAATTGTGAACGCGACGAGCAGAGAAGGGAAACAGAAAGCCGGACCGGTAAGCTAGCTTACCAGTGTCCGGCTTTCTGTTTTCATTCAGGGCGACCGCCCCAAGCGAGCACGTTGGTGCGAGCTTGCTGCTCGTCTCACTTTCTTTTCATTCAGGGCGACCGCCCCAAGCGAGCACATTTGTGCGAGCTTGCTGCTCGTCTCGCTTTCTTTTCATTCAGGGCGACCGCCCCAAGCGAGCACGGTAGTGCGAGCTTGCTGCTCGAAAGCTAGACTCACAGATGCGACGAGCTGTCATCTCGCGTTCACACGCTCGATTTAGGGCGGTCGCCCAAAAGGCAAATAAAAAGCGCCAGGGATAAGCTAGCTTACCCTTGGCGCATTCATTTGCCTTCTCTGCTCGTCGCTTTAAAAGATGCGTCTAACTGCAAGAATTGTTCTGTAATGAATGTTTGATGTAATTCTGATTCCGGTTCTTGGGTTACTTGCATGAACCATGGATCCACCACCAATGTAAATTCCTACGTGACCGGAATAGCAGATGATATCACCCGGCTGCATCTCATTGGTACTTACTCCGCGTCCTACACTACGTAATGCAGAAGAGGAATGTGGTAAGGAAATACCAAATGCCGCATATACACTCATAACAAATCCGGAACAATCAGCTCCGTTGGTAAGGCTTGTACCACCCCAACGATATGGGTTACCAACGAAACGACAAGCGTAGCTTGCTACGGAAGATCCGGTAGAACTGCTTGGTGCAGTAGTATTGGTAGAACCGCTTCCGCTACTGCTGGAGCTTCCTGAAGAAGAACTTCCGGAACTGCTGCTTTCGGAAGTAACTCCGTTAGCAATTGCCTGCTGTGCTGCTGCCTCTGCTGCTGCACGCTCTTCTTCTTCCTTCTTAAGACGAGCTTTCTCTTCCTTCACGGTCTCACCGTGAGTATATTCTGTATGAAGTTCTACATAATCAGTAGAAACCCATCCTTTACCTTCTTCAACGGATACCTTAACCCATCCGTCCTTCTCAGCCTTAACAATGATATCCTCATCCTGTGGAACTAAGCCAAGAACTTCGGACTTAGTGCTTGCTTTCTTACGAACACGTAAAGTCTCGGTTGTTACCTTTGCATAACGGGTTCCTGCACTCTTTAATGCCTCTCCGTTACCAACTACTACGTAGTCTGCGCTAACATATCCCTTCAGGTTACCGGACTGAATCTTATACCAGTCACCCTTAACCTTCAAAATCTTCGCTACGTTCTTCTTATAAAGCTTACCTCTTACTCTTGCATCGGTATTCGGTTTACTACGAACATAAACGAAATCTTCAACTTTTGCTACACAAAGGTTACTTACGTCCTCCGCATCTACCTTTGCTGCTTCTGCTGCTGCCTGCTCCTCAGTAACATCCTTCTCTTCTTCAGCTTTCTCAGAATCCTTCTGAGCTGCAACAGCCTGAACTGTATGTACATTCACCTCTGCAGAACTGGTAAGGTAATCAGCTACCACACCGGATACACCTGCAAACAATGAACTATCTTCTAAAACCACTTTGTCTGAGAGAATTGTAGAAACTCCAGATAAAGCAGATGCCTCTGTCAATAATGGGGTACTTGTCAGCACCATTCCACCAACTAAACAACATGCTGCAATCTTTCTTGCTCGATTCATCTCATCCTCCTATCAATCACACTTCCAACATATATTACAGAAATATTACAATTATTACTTTGTAAAGTATAGCACCGCTTTCGGGGCTTGTCAACCCTTATGCAGTATATTCTTCTTCAGATTCCGGTATATACCAAAAGTAATGCCTTCTTTCAGCGCTTTACAGCGGAAAAAAGAAGCCATGAACCTCAGGCTCACGGCTTCCTTGAAATCTTTTCTTATTTCAAAGCGATTGCTTCAATCTCAAGCATAACATCTTTTGGAAGTCTTGCAACTTCTACACAGCTTCTGCTTGGGAAGTCTTTGGTAAAGAAGGTCGCATACACTTCGTTGATTGCAGCGAAATCGTTCATTTCTTTAATAAATACTGTTGTCTTAATAACATGATCCATATCGGTTCCTGCTGCCTGAAGTAAGTTTGACAGGTTGGTAAATGCCTGCTTAGCCTGCTCTACGCTTCCGTTTGGAATCTCACCTGTTGCCGGGTTTACAGGAATTACACCTGATGTATACACCATTCCGTTTACTTCGATTGCCTGTGAATAAGGTCCGATTGCTGCCGGTGCCTTATCGGTACTGATAACTTTCTTCATCTCGTTATATCCTCCGTTACATTATTATTGTGGCATCACATGCCCTAACTAATAGTATAACACTTATTTTACCAAACGGATACTTTTATCTGTAATTTCTATAATTCTTTCTTTATATAAATGTCCTACCGCACGTTTAAATGCGTTTTTACTAAGACCTACGTCCCGCATGATTACTTCTGCCGGTGCTTTATCATTAAACGGAAGAACCCCTGCAAATTCCTCAATCACCTTCAGCACCAGTTTCGCATCCTCTTCAATCTGAAGATATGCTTTCTGTCTTAAGGTAAGAGTCAATTTACCATCCTCTTTTACTTCGGTTACCCTTGCTTCGATTATTTGTCCAATCTTTAATTTGCTATGATCTTCATGGTGTGGAATCAATGCGGAGTATTTATCGTCTACTGCCACAAAAGCTCCAAAATTCTTACTGAACTCGTAGACTCTTCCTTTTACCACATCCTCCACACGATATGGCGGATTCTGGGAAAGCAGGTGGTAAATACCTCTCATAGATGCGCAAAGACGCTCGCTCTTGTCAACGTAAAGGCGTACCAGCACTTCATCTCCACGCTTAACCTGACAGGTCTGTTCTTTATATGGAAGAAACAGTTCTTTCTCCAAGCCCCAGTCCAAAAACGCTCCAATGCGGTTGGTCTCGGAAACCTTCAGCACACCGAAATTTCCCAGTGTTAACGCCGGCTGTCTTGTGGTGGCAATCATACGATCCTTAGAATCCTTATACAGGAACACCTCCAGTGAGTCCCCTGTTTTTACAAACTCCGGCACCTGCTTTGCCGGCAAAAGAACCCGTTTCGCATCCTTTTCCCGATTCTCCGCCAGATATACACCGAATTCTACCCGTTTCACAACTACCAGTGTCTGTTTTTCTCCTAACTGTAACATAGTTAACCTCTTTCTAATTCTATCACGGCAAAAATCTCTTCCTGCCGGCTCTTAAATACAATAACCATTCCTTCCGGTGTCTCTGAAACTACAGGAATCATCACATCTCCCGGCCAGGCCGCCTTCCGATATTCCACCCGAAATGCTCCGATTTCAAAATCAGCCGGAACGTATTCCATGGCCAAAAGCACATATTTCCCGTTATTTACATGACCATTGGTGTCCAGCAAACCCGTTCCCACTACAACCGGTGGCTTCGCCTCCCCTTCTTTGGGAACAGAAATCTTACGACCCTTCCACTCTGCTTCAATAGCCGGCTCTAATTTATAGGTCGCCATTACATCCTCATCAATCTTTGTGGGACGCATCTTTTCAACATCCATATAGGTCCACAAAGTCTCTGCCTGTATCAAATCCCTGCCTTCTTCATCCCGAATACAGAAATTACGCTCCCCAAACATACCCTTAAGGGAATGGGGCCAGGTACAGATTTGAATGTTCTCTGCCAACTTTGGACGTCTTAAAATTTTAACCTGCCAGGAATTAATAACCCAAAATCGATTCTGTTCCTTCAACCAGAAATCGCCTCGTCCCAATTCCTCCGACTGGAAGGTGGAACAGTCTTGAAAATAATTTACAATTCCCGGTGTGGATAACTCTCCCCTCATAGAAACTTCCGAGTATCGTACCCGACTGTCAAAACTATACATACGTCTCTCCTTAAATCCCGCTTTCCTGCCTTGCTGTATCTCCTGTACAAAAAAAGCACCACACTAACGTATGATGCTTAAGAGCTGGCCCACAAGGATTCGAACCTTGAAAATGACGGAGTCAGAGTCCGCTGCCTTACCGTTTGGCTATGGGCCATTGCGTGTCAACAAAAAGTATTATATAGCATCCCGGAAGAAAATGCAAGTACTTTTTTTAATTTTTTTAACTTTTTCTCAAAAAGAGTTTTCTCCGGCTTCTTCCTTATGATATACTTATATGGAATTTGAGAAAAGGAGCAGAATTATGGCTTTTGAAAAAACAATTACTGACGGTGCAATGGGAGAGATTACAGAAAAGAAATCCCGCTTTATCGCCAGCATCCAGCCGGTTTCCACGGAAGAAGAAGCAGTGGCTTTTATTACTGCGCAAAAAAAGAAATACTATGATGCCAGACACAACTGCTCTGCATATATAATAGGTAGAAATGGTGAAAACAAGAAAAGCAGTGACGACGGAGAGCCTTCCGGTACTGCCGGTCGCCCTATGTTAGAGGTTTTGGAACGGGAAGGTATTTATAATGTCTGTGTCGTAGTAACCCGATACTTTGGTGGCACCCTTCTGGGCACCGGCGGCTTGGTGAGAGCCTATCAGGGTGCTACGAAAGAAGCTTTGGCGAACTGCAACTTTTTAACCCGAAACGTGGGAACTCTGGTAACCATTGATATCCCGTATACTCTTCTTGGAAAAGTGCAATACCTTTGCTCCGAGAAAGAAATTCCGGTGGTAGAAACCAGGTACGAAACCAACATCACCATGACCCTCGTTTTTCCCGCCGGGCGGGAAGATGAACTGTCAGGAGAGTTTATCCGTATCTCAGATGGCACTCTAACACCGGAACTCGGAGATCAAATAGAATACGCTGTCAAAAAGGACGGAGTTTTACTTTTTTGATTTCGTTTCTTTTCCGGTATCTTCCGCATTCAGTCGTTCCAGTCCGGCCTCCGGATTGGTTTCAGACTGGGTAACCGGTGTCATCAGCACTTTTCCGGTACCGCGGAACACATTTACCAATCCTTCACCGCTTACAGCCGATCCAATCAGTGTCTTGGTGGAACGTTCCACTGTAAAACTTAAGGTAGAGGACCAGCAAATCGCCATATGTCCATCAATTTTCAGTTCTTCATTTTCCAGCTCTATTTCAATAAGCTCGTTACGTGGTACATTGCTTTCCAGCACTGCATAGCCGGTTCCTGTCAGGGCAAGATTGAATAATCCTTCCCCACCAAGTACGACGGAAGAAATGCTCTTACGGGCAGCAACCTTTTGCTGAACATTGGAATCACAGGCAAGGAACATACCGTCTTCCACCGTCATTCCACTTCCCCACTCACTGATGTTTTCGATAATCAGGTGCTTGTAGGTAGGCTCTAAAACCAAGATTCCTTTTCCTACATATTCCGGCTTAATGGCAGCTTCTTTGGTAACTGCACCTTTTACCATCTTACCAACCAGATCGCCTACGCCTTTGACGCCGGTTTTCGCCTGAACGCTGCCGCCCATCCACTGCATACCGCCAGACTGTACCGTTACGCCGGTTTCACCATCCATGTTACAAACCACCTGGCGACGGCGAATGTTCATTTTTGATGCAAAATACTCTTTCTGTGCATCAACGGGAGATACGCTGATATCCTGCAGATACTCCATAACAGAAAACACGCCTTTACTCTCTAATATCCGTCTGTTTTCATTTTCCAAATTATTGATTTTCATATTTCTCCTCCAATTCTATTTTTCAACCATTTTCCTTATGGTTCAATAACATTAAATGTTCCTCTGCTTCCACCGGCAACGCTGTCCAAATTCTCTACCAACGCACTAAACTTGTCTACATCGCCGGAGATTTTCCCATTCTTTACAAACTCTTCTCCTGCGCCGGAGATTAACATCAACACCATCTTTTTCTTGCACTGAATATGAACATCCGCATCCTTGGCAGCTTTACCGCTTGCGTAAAGGACAGAGCCGTAACGCATATAAACGGTATACACTTCTCCGTCGTCAAAGGTAAATTCCATGGTGTAGTTGTCGTCTTCCAATTTAGACTTATCTAACATAATGCCCATATAATCAAAAGCCATTTCCGGTGTAAGATTTATCATAATGTCCTTTGCAAACTGTTTGTTTCCCGGAAGTTTTGCAGTCTGGTTTCCTTCACGCAGTTCCATTGCCGCTGTCAGATAGCAGTTTCTCCAGGTTCCGGACTCCGCCTGATATGCCAGCTGCTCCATGGCATCTGCGCAAAGATACCGTGCCTCTGTGTTTTTCGGATCTGCAAAAACCAGCATATTGGTAAATTCCGCTACCCACTGATATGCTCCGTTTTCAAATTCTTCGTGGGCTTTCTCCATTGCTTTATCAATACCGCCCAGTTCCAAATACTCAGCCCATTTCTTTGCACTTTCTTCCGGGGTCAGCTTATCCAAATTAATAGGGTTTGCATCATACCAGCCCATGTATTTCTGGTAAACCGCTTTGGCATCGTGCTTTAAGGTTCCGTAATACTGACGGGTATACCAGTTTTTCTCCAAGGATTCCGGTAACTTGATTTTCTCCGCAATCTCGGAAGAAGTATACCCCTGATTAATCAGGGTAAGTGTTTCATCATTAATGAACTTATAAACCGCTGCCGTGTTGGTCATATAATCTTTTACCACGTCCGTTCCCCAGTGTGGCCAGTTATGGGACTGGAATACCACATCCGTCTTATCTCCATATAAAGCAACAGCTTCCATTATGTATTTCGCCCAGGCATTACCGTCTCTTACCTCGGCTCCCCGAAGGGTATAGAGATTATGTAAAGTGCCGGTACAGTTTTCCGCCATCCACAGCGCTTTCTTCTGTGGGAAGTACGCGTTCATCTCCGCCGGTGCCTCTGTGCCGGGTGTAAGCTGGAATTCAATATCCACACCATCAATGGTCACTTTTTCACCGGATTTTTTCACTTCGTAGGTAGGAACCACGAATGTAGCCGTTCCTTTGGATTGACCCATTCCAATTCCAATGGACATTCCGCCTTTTTCATTTTTCGGCAAGAAATTTCCATATTGATATTGCGCACGCCGGCTCATGGCAGTTCCTGCATTAAGATTCTCTGCCACCGCATGCTCTGTAAATCCCTCCGGCACGATTACCGGAACTTTTCCGCTTGCAATCTGCTCTTCAATAGAAAGGTTGCCATCTGCCATCTCCTCTTCATTGGTAAAAGCTCTTACCCCACCAAAGTGATCAATATGGGAATGAGAAATCAAAACTGCTTTTACCGGTTTTTCTCCTAAATTCTTGTCCACCAAAGCTTTTGCCGCCTCGGCACACTCTTTGGACATGGAAGTATCAAAAATAATCCATCCGGTCTTTCCTTCGATAAAAGTGATATTCGCCATATCAAAGCCTCTGACCTGATAAATACCATCTGTCACTTCAAACAAACCGCACACATGGTTGTTCTTCACATTCTCCCACAAGCTTGGGTTAACCGTATCCGGTGCTTTCTCCTGCCCATCCAAAAAATCATATGCCTTCTGGCTCCAGATTACTCGGCCATCCTCCTCAGACACAAGCTCTAATTCATCCGCTGCCTCAATCAAACCTTTATTGGCGTTCTCCCATTCGCTCTTATCTTCAAAATCCAGTTTCTTATACCACTCCTCATTCGCTGCCTTGGTTTGTTCCGAGGCCTCCTTTGCTTTTGCATTCCCTGCCTTATCTTTCTGATTCGTCTTCGTGGCTGTGTTTGATCCACAAGCACCAAACATCATTGCACACGATAAAGATATTGCAAGTACACTTGTTATTCGTTTCTTTATTATTCCGTTTTTCATTTGCAGCGTTTCCTCCTCACCTTACAGATTACGATATTTCCATTTTTAATTATTACCCACCCCGTCTTTTTTCTCAACCCCTTTGGGACGAATCGCACAGATTCTGGGACGAAAAGCAGGTGCCCCCGCTATGCTTGCACTTTTCCAACCATTTATGCTATAATATGGGCTGAAATTGTTCAAAGGGATAAGCATCCATGGATGCTTTCAAGGAGGTTTCATATGAACTATAGTAAGAAAAGCACTTCGAAGAAGAAGAAACGACTTGCTTCTAAGAACACCAAGCTGAAGCACCGCTTTTTCCTTATCTTCGGAAAAACCCTGTTGATCTGCTTTTTCATCATGATCATCGTGGGCTGTTGTGCGGCATTCGGCATTTACAAAGGAATCCTGGCTTCTGCCCCGGATATAGATACGATTGATGTTTCCCCTACCGGCTACCTTTCCACGGTATACGATTCCAAGGGGAGAGAATTGGATACGCTGGTTGCAGAGGGTTCTAACCGCCAGTATGTAACCATCGATAAGATTCCGAAAGACTTACAGCACGCCTTTGTTGCTCTTGAAGACGAGCGTTTTTACGAGCATAACGGTATCGATCTTCAGGGTATTATGCGTGCAGGTATCACCGGCATTATTAGTGGCCATTTAAGTCAGGGTGCCAGTACCATTACACAGCAGCTTTTGAAAAACAACGTTTTCACCGGCTGGGTAACGGAATCCAAGGCAGAAAAAATCAAGCGTAAGCTTCAGGAACAGTACCTGGCGGTTCAGCTCGAAAAGAAAGTCAAAAGCAAAGACTGGATTTTGGAAAACTATTTAAACAGTATCAACTTAGGTCAGAATACCTTAGGTGTACAAGCAGCGTCCCTTCGTTATTTTAACAAGAAAGTTTCCGAACTTACTTTGTCGGAATGTGCAGTTTTAGCTGCCATCACCAAGAATCCATCCGGTCTGAATCCGATTTCTCATCCGGAGGATAATGCGAAGCGTAAAAACACAACCTTGAAAAAAATGTTGAAGCAGGGTTACATTACTCAGAAGCAGTATGATGAAGCAATTGCGGATGATGTATACGCCAGAATCGAGCAGGCCAATACCCATCATCAAAAATCAGCCGGCGCTTCTTCCTATTTTATTGACGAGCTGATTGAACAGGTTGCTGAGGATTTGAAATCCCTGAAGGGCTATTCTGAGACTCAGGCCTACAAGCTGATTTACAGCGGTGGTTTAAAGATTTACTCCACCCAGAACCGAAAGATTCAACGTATTTGTGAAAAAGAGCTTGCCAACAGTGCTAATTACCCTACCGAGCAGCTCTATATCAACTGGTACATCAAATACAAGGATGAGAAAGGCAACATTACTGCTTTGACTGAGCAGTCCATGTTGAAGTATTTTAAGAACATCAAGGGTAAAAGCTATACCCTGGACTATGCCACCAAAGATGCCGCCAATGCCGCAATCGAGGCTTATAAGGCACATGTATTGAAAAAGGGTGGTTCCTTCGTGGAAGGCAGTGAAAGTGTTATTTATGTACCGCAGCCCCAGGCTTCTGTCACCATTATTGATCAGAAGACCGGCGAAGTAAAAGCCCTGGTAGGCGGACGCGGAAGCAAAACCGGAAGTTTAACATTAAACCGTGCTTCCAATACCTACAGACAGCCGGGTTCCACTTTTAAAGTGCTTGCTTCTTATGCTCCGGCCTTGGATACCGGCGGTAAGACCCTGGCTTCCGTTCAGGACGATGCCCCTTATAAGAAAACCGACGGTTCTCCGCTTCGTAACTACGATGGTGTTTACCGTGGTTTCACCACTTATCGAGAAGGTATCATGCGTTCCATTAACGTAGTGGCAGTTAAAACATTGGAGGAAGTTTCTCCTCAGGTAGGTTATGATTACCTGACCAATTTCGGTTTTACCTCTCTTTCCACGCAAGACATTGTACAGGTTCTTTGTTTGGGAGGTATTTCCAAAGGTGTCAGCAACATGGAACTTACTGCCGCTTATGCAACGATTGCCAACGGCGGTACCTATAACAAGCCTCACTTATATACCAAGATTTTGGACCACGAAGGCAATGTGCTCATTGATAATGAGCCGCAAACCCACACCGTATTGAAGGAAACCACCGCATGGCTTTTAACCAATGCTATGCAGGATGTTGTAAAAAGCGGAACCGGTGTCCGTTGTAATTTCCCGGGCATGTCCATTGCCGGAAAGTCCGGAACCACCACCGCAAACCGCGACGCATTGTTTGCTGGCTTCACCCCGTATTACACCTGCGTTATGTGGGGTGGATACGACGACAACAGCGTTATCTCCAATACCAGCTACGTAAAAGATCTTTGGCGGAAATGTATGAGCCAGATTCATCAGAAGCTGAAGTATAAGGATTTCGTCAAACCAAAGGGTATTGTAAGTGCCAAGATTTGTACCAAATCCGGTTTACTGGCTCAGGAAGATGTGTGCAACCACGATCCGCGGGGTTGTGTCCGCACCGAGTATTTTGCTTCCGGTACGGTACCTACTGAATATTGTAATCATCACATCGCTGTGACCGTTTGCGGTAAGTCCGGCAAGGCGGCAGGGCCGAATTGTCCGGAAAGCGAGTTAAAAACCAAGGTATTTATCATTGATGGCTCCAAAGGCACACAGGACAGTAAATATTTGCTGCCGGAGGATTTTGAAACCGATGTATGTACCAAACATGATAAAAAGAAAGCAGAAGACGATATATCGGAGGACGACGATGGCGAAGACGTCTTCGGAGACTCTGACGAGGAAGAAGAATAACTTCACAAAAAAAGCTCCCGACAGGCAACTGCCTGCCGGGAGTTTTTTATATATTTACGTATCAAAAACAACTTCTTTCTGCGCATCCAATAACAAATGGTAATCCAAATGGGTTTCTTCACCGGAACGAATGAAATCGCTGCAAAGATCCCGGACAACCTGCTCATGAACCGCAGTAATCTTCTTAGATATGGCACGATTCTCTTCTTCCTGCCATACACCATCCGGAAGCTTAAACTTCACATCTACATTTACCTTGGTACTGGTCTCGAAATCAATGATTACATCTGTTTCAAAACTCTTGGTCAACAGCGTAATTCGTCGTATCAGCAACCAGATACACATATAAACCATATCCACGAAGGAATCATTTAACTGAATAACCATGGAGCCGGTTTGTACCCGCAGGGTCCGGTTTGGAAAATTCTCAAAGAAGTGATGTTTTAACTTCACCTCTACGGTTCCAAGTCCACCTACCGGCATCTGATTCTCCTTCATATACTGGGCAATAATCTGCTTTTCTATGGTGAGGAGCTGCGCCCTCTCTTCCGGTTTCAAATCATCTCCACGTTCTACAATCTTATTCAGAATCGGCTCAAAGATACGAAGAAGCAAAGCATCCGCCTTATCGCGTTCCATGACTCGCTTCCGCATTTCCTCGTAGCGTTCCTGCTGCATCTGCAGATTCTCCCTCTCCGCAGCCTCAATCTCATGCTCTGCCGATTTCACATCATAATATTCAAAGGCTTCCTGAATTCCCGTCAGCATCTTACCACGGTAATCCCCCGGTCGCAGATAAACACGGAAAACATGAAGTTTATTGGTCAAATAGGCAACCTGGGCCAGGCTCAGCTTCGTGGTATACACAATACAGACAGTGTCCGGCTTGTTCTTTGCAATATAATTCAAAAGCTTCTCTCCGTCAATATCGCGAAATACCGTACCGGTAACGACCACCTTATACTCTGTGTCCCTTAACCGTTCCAAGCCCTCTACGCCGGAATAGGCAACGTCGATAATAAAGTTCTCCGTCTGGAAGCTCCGCAAAAACTCCTGAACAACCTCCTGACGTTTATTAATCAGCAGTAGTCTGTCCTCCATCTGACCGCCTCCGTTTCTTCTAATCTGATTATTCCTTGTTACTATTTTCCTGTACCATAAACGGTATTTGTTTCTGGCAATTCTTAATCTGTACTTTGGTATAAGAGCCACCAAATTCTCCGTCTCTCGTCCACGGGGTTGGTTCCTCAAAAGTGAAGGTTACTTCCTTCGTCTTAAATGCATACAGATGATTAAAATCAATTTCCTGGCGAATCAGACACCCCAGTGTTTCCGTAAGCTCAATAGGATTCTTCGGCATTTTTACAAGTAATACCTCAAAAACACCATCGTCCAGCTCTACGTCCTTTCCGCTAATGGCAGAAAAACCACCAACGGACTTAGAGTTGCTGACCATACCGTAAATCCACTCATCCTCGTAGCATTCATCTGCAGTCTCCACTTTAACCCGATAGCTCTCTATCTGGCTTAAACTCTTGGCTCCCTGCAAAATATAAGCTGCATGCCCTAACATGTTCTTCAGGCCCTGATCGGTCTGGTAGGATACATCCGTAAAGATTCCAAATGCCGCCACGTAAACAAAGGTAACGCCATCCATCTGACCCACATCACAAAGAAACGGTTTACCATTAACCGCAATGTCTGCAGCCTTTGCCATATCCTTGGGAATTTCCAAAGAATTGGCGAAGTCATTGGTACTTCCCGCCGGAATATACCCCAGATTCGTATGGATTCCGCCATCAATCATGGCTGAAACCGCTTCATCTAAGGTTCCGTCTCCACCGCTTACTACCAAATGGTCATAGTCTTTTCCCTGCTCCAGAATCTTATCATAAGCATCCGCCTGTTTCTGGGTAGGATAGGCTGTCACATCATACCCCGCCTTGGTAAAGGTATCAATAATCTTTAATAGTCGCGGGCGAATCTGCGCTTTTCCCGAATGGGGATTAAAAACAAACAGCAGTTTCTTGCGCTTCATTGAACCACTCCCTTATTTTCCTGTAATGTAGGCTGCCAGTTGTTCCACTGCAACCTCCTCATCTTCACCATCTGCCGTTATGGTTACATCCAATCCTGAGATTAGATTTAACGTCATCATTCCCATAATGCTTTTGGCATTGATAACCTTGTTGGATGTCTCAAAATAGATTGAACTTTTAAAGCGATTTGCCAACTGCACCAGTTCTGCCACCGGTCTTTCTTCCTTTGCTGCTGAAATAGTTGCCTGAACAGTCTGTCTTTTCATAGTTCTTCCTTACCTCCATTATCCTTGAGCTCCTGAGCAATCTCAGACAGCTTCCTAAGTCTGTGATTCACACCGGATTTCCCCACCGGTGGATTCAACATATCCCCTAATTCTTTTAAAGGAGCCTCCGGATATTCAATCCTTAGTCTCGCAACTGCTTCAAGCGCGGGGCTTAAAGCCTCTAACCCCATCTTCTCCCGGATATACATGATATCCTCGATTTGCTTTACCGCTGCGTGAACTGTTTTGTTAATGTTGGCAGTCTCACAATTCACTTTGCGGTTCACACTATTCCGAACCTCTTTTAAAATCCGGATATTTTCAAGCTCCATCAGAGCATTGTGTGCTTCCATCACATTCAGGGCATCCACAATCTGCGCCCCTTCTTTGATATAAACCAAAAGATTTCCTTTACGGGTGGTTAGTTTTCCTTCAATGCCAAAAAACCTCAGCTGTTCCATAAACTGGGCCGCATTGCCTTCTCTCCTGAAAACCACCTCAAAATGATATCCTTTTTCCGGATCCGTCATAGATCCTGCTGCCAAAAACACGCCACGGATATATGCCCTCTTACAGCAACTCTTGTTAAGCAGAAGATCGCTGACCGAAAACCCCTTTTCGCTCTGATCATCCAGACTTGCTTTCAAGGCATCCAAAAGATTCATTCCATCTTCCTGCTCCGTAAGCGTTACCGCATACATGCGGTTTTTATTAAGATGTTGGCTCTGCTGAATTGTTATGGCCGGCTGCAGGGCAAAGGCTGCTTTCACCAGTTCATAATAACGCTTCGCCAAAGTAATGTTTTCTGTTTCCAGTTCTATAATAAACTTCTTGTTTTCACGGTGCGTCTTTCCCAGACAGCTTAGCATTCCCGCTATCTCCGCAATCTGACAATGACGCGCTTTGATTGTACTTCTTGCCAACTCTTCTTTTACATTCCCGGAAAACGACATATTCTTTCCTACTTTCTAAGTGCATCCTTGGGAATATCCCTGTGTTCAATTCGAAGGCCGTATTCTTTCTTCCCGGAAAGGCGCTCATACAATCCGTTTGCAAGGGTTACGGAACGATGTTTTCCTCCGGTACAGCCAATACTGATTACCAGCTGATTCTTCCCTTCATCAATATAATGTGGGATTAAAAACGTTACCATATCCTCCAGTTTATCCAGAAATTCTCCTGCCTGGGGATACTGCATAACAAATTCCTTGATTTCCCGGTCGTTACCGTTCAGATACTTTAACCCTTCCACATAATAGGGATTTGGTAAAAAACGAACGTCAAACACCAAATCGGAATCCGTCGGTATTCCATACTTAAATCCAAAGGATACAATACTAATCATCAAATTCTTGAAGTCCTGATTGCTGGCAAAAATTTTCTCAAGTTCTGCCTTTAACTCTCTTGTTAAAAGATGACTGGTATCCAAAATGAAATCTGCTTCTTTCTTCAGTGTCTGCAAAAGCTTTCTTTCCGCCTGAATTCCACCTTCTACCCGGCCCTCCGGAGAAAGCGGATGACTTCTTCTTGTTTCCTTATAGCGTTTAATCAGTACCTGATCATCCGCATCCAGGTAAAGAATCTCTGCAGGCATCTGGTTTTCCTTCATCCGATGAAGGATTGCAACTACCTCATCCGGATTCTGTGCATTTCGGATATCAATCCCCAGTGCCACTTTATTCAACTCTGAGGAAGGTTCAAAAACCAACTCCGCAAACTTTTCCACCAAGGGAATCGGCAAATTATCTGCGCAGTAATAGCCCATATCTTCCAACATCTTCAATGCGGTACTTTTTCCGGCTCCGGACATTCCCGTCAGGATTACAAATTTCATGCGAAACCTCCCTTAAAATTCGCCAATGAACTTCACTTCAGGCTCCAATCCCACTCCAAATTTTTCTTTGACAATGCGGTCTACATCCGTCATAAGCTGACGTACATCCGCCGCCGTTGCATTTCCTGTATTTATTACAAACCCGCAGTGCTTCTCAGAAACACGGGCATCTCCCACGTGATAGCCTGCAAGTCCTGCATCCATAATCAATTTCCCTGCAAAGTAGCCTTCCGGTCTCTTAAAAGTACTTCCGGCGCTTGGATATTCCAGAGGTTGCTTGCTTAAGCGTTGTGCATTCAGCTCCTGCATCCTCTGCCGAATCTCTTCCTCTTTGCCTGGGGTTAATTTCATTGTCGCCGACATGGCGATATAGGGTTTCTTTGATAAAAGACTGGTTCGGTATCCGAACTCCATTTCCTCCCCGGAAAGTGTTATTCTCTCACCATCTTCCGTAAGGCACTCTACTTCCGTAACAATCTGCTTCATCTCACCGCCGTATGCTCCGGCATTCATTACCAGTGCCCCGCCTAAACATCCCGGAATTCCGGAAGCAAATTCCATTCCCGTAAGTCCTGCCTTGGCCGCTTCACCTGCAATCATACCAAGGGTTGCTCCGGCCTGCGCTTTGATTACCGTATCCTCAACAGTAACCTGTTTCATATTCTTCCCTATTTCAATTACAACGCCGCGTATTCCCTTATCGGAAACCAGTAGATTACTACCATTTCCAAATACAAAAAATGGCACGCCAGTCTGCCGACATAGTTTTACTATGTCGGCAACCTGATTTGCCTTCGGCGTTATATAAAGATCTGCCGGCCCTCCGATTCGGAAGGTCGTATGTTTACTCATTTGCTCGTGCTTGCGAATTTCTAAATCCGGCATAAGCGTTTGTAAGTGTTCTACTAAATCTCTACTCACTTGCCGCTCCTTGCGTTTCTTTATGCGTTCTTTAAGAATGCTACATAACCATTTAATGCTTCGTAAAGGTCAACCTTGCTGATGGTCTCCCACGGTGCATGCATGGATAATACAGCAACACCACTGTCGATTACGTTCATATCGTACTCTGCAAGAATGTAAGCGATGGTTCCACCGCCTCCCTGATCAACCTTACCAAGTTCTGCTGTCTGGAAAGATACGTTTGCATCGTCAAAGATCTTACGAATCTTAGCCATGTACTCTGCATTTGCATCGTTAGAACCGCCTTTTCCTCTGGATCCGGTGTACTTGTTGATGCAAAGTCCTCTTCCGAGGAATGCTGTGTTCTTCTTCTCCATTACAGATGGGAACAACGGATCAAAGCCCGCACTAACGTCAGAAGATAACATGAAGGAGTTCTTTAATGCTCTACGAACTTTCAGTTCGCTGTAATCTCCTGTTAAGTTCATTACTTCTGCAACAGTGTTCTCGAAGAATCTGGATGTCATACCGGTAGCACCAACGCTTCCGATCTCTTCCTTATCTACCAGTAAGCAGCAGCAGGTTCTGTCCGGTGTGCCTACTTCCAACATTGCCTTGTAGGATGGATAAGAACATACTCTGTCGTCATGTCCGTATCCGATAATCATACTTCTGTCGAAGCCAAGATCTCTTGCTGCTCCTGCAGGAACAACTTCGATTTCTGCGGAAAGGAAATCTTCCTCTTCGATTCCGTATTCCTTCTCAAGGATTGTCATGATGTTTGCTTTTACTCTTTCTTTGATATCCTTGTCGTCAGCATCTTTTGCCGGTCCCGGAATGCTTCCGATTAAAACATCTAAGCTCTCGCCTTCAACAACCTTTGCAGCCTTCTTATCCATCTGATCTGCGGATAAGTGGATTAAAAGGTCTGTGATTGTGAATACAGGATCTTCCGGTTTCTCACCGATGTTTACTTTTACAATACTTCCGTCTTTCTTTGCGAATACACCGTGAAGTGCCAGTGGAAGGGTTACCCACTGATATTTCTTAACACCACCGTAGTAGTGGGTATCAAGTAAAGCAAAATCCGTGTCTTCGTAAGCCGGATTCTGTTTTAAATCAAGACGAGGAGAATCAAGATGAGCACCTACGATATTCATTCCTTCCTCGATAGGTTTCTTACCAATTACAAATGCTGCAATTGTCTTGCCCATGTTGATTGCGTAAACCTTGTCCCCTGCTGTAAGCTTTCCATTTGCTTTGATTACATCCTCAAGGTTTTTGAATCCGTCTTTTTCTGCCATGCAGATGAACTCATCTACACATTCTCTTTCTGTCTTGCAGTCAGAAATAAATTTTCTGTACCCTTCTGCAAATTCCATTACCTTTTCTAAGGATTTGCCTTCGTATTTTTCCCAGGCATTCTTTCTCTCCATTATTCTTCCCCTTTCATGGTCTTTTCTATGTTAGCTTGCATCCTTCGATATAATTCTTTGGCTGCATTGTAACCCATTTTCTTCTGGCGATGATTTACCGCTGCCACCTCTGCAATAACCGCAACATTTCGTCCCGGTCGGATTGGCAGAGATTGACATACCACCTTATTTCCGAGGAATTCCACATATTCCTCCTCCAGTCCCAGGCGGTCAAATTCTTCCTTCTGATTCCACTCAGACAGTTTCAATACCAGATCAATGTTCTGCTTCTCTTTCACACTCTCGGCACCGAACAACATCTTAACGTCTATAATACCGATACCCCGCAGTTCCAAAAAGTGCTTTGTAATCTCGGGGGCCGTTCCCGACAGGGTATGCTCATTAATCTTTCGTATCTCCACTACATCATCCGCCACGAGACGATGTCCTCTTCGCACCAGTTCCAGAGCCGCTTCGCTCTTCCCGATACCGCTTTCACCGGTAATCAGCACTCCAACACCGTACACATCCACCAATACGCCGTGAATGGTAATGCATGGTGCCAATTCCAGCTTCAGATAATAAATCAGCTCAGACATAAAAGCTCCGGTAGGCTGACTGGTTCCCAAAAGCGGAATATCCGCTTCCTCCGCCAATCGAATCATTTCCTCCTCCGGCTTCTGTCCTCTGGAAAAAATGATACAGGGCAGTTTCCGTTTAAAGAGTTCCTTATAAATCTGAAGTCGTTCTTCCTCCGACATTTTCATAAGATAGGTATATTCTACCGTACCGATAATCTGCACACGGGTTTCTTGAAAATGATCAAAATAACCGGTCAGTTGTAACGCCAAACGGTTCACATCCGGTTCCGTAATATTGTGCACATCCGGATCCAGTTTTTTCGTAAAATTCCGTAATCGGAATCGTTTCTTCAGATTACTTACCCGTAATCCTTCCTCCATGCTTTCTTCTCCTTGCATTTTTATAAAACATCGCTCTTTTCTTAGTTTAACACATCCTTCACGACTGTTCAACATGGAAAAAGTCATAAACTGACTGGGCACTAAGACTATTAAACCCGTCAACTTCCCTTAATTGTTCCACACTGGCCTCTTTTATTTCATCCAGCGAAGCAAAATGCTTCATTAGCGCCCTTCTTCGCTTCGGTCCGATGCCCTCAATCTCATCCAAAACCGACTTCACCTGATTTTTTCCACGCAGGCTTCTGTGGAACTCTATGGCAAAACGATGGGCTTCATCCTGCACCCTGGTAATCAGCTTGAAAGCTTCCGATGAGGTATCCATTGGAACCTCCAGGTTTTGGAAATACAGTCCTCTGGTTCTATGATTATCATCTTTTACCATACCACACACCGGAATGGATAGATGCAGCTCTTCCAGCACTTTTTGCGCAATATTCACCTGTCCGCGTCCGCCATCCATCATAATCAAATCCGGCAGCTTGGAAAAACGACCATACTCTGTATTCAGGCCTTTTTCCGCCAACTCCTCCTGCTCCCGTATACCATGGGAAAACCGGCGGGAAAGTACTTCATACATGGATGCATAATCATCCGGTCCCGTCACCGTCTTTAGCCGGAATTTTCGGTAGTCGTTTTTCTTCGGACGACCGTCCTCAAAGACCACCATGGAACCCACGCTTAAAAATCCACTGATATTGGAAATATCGAAGGCTTCCACTCGTTTCAACATGGGAAGCTCCAGTAAATCCGCGATCTCCTTCATCGCTCCCAAAGTTCGCGCTTCTTCCCGTTTTAATCGTTCTCTGTCTTTTGCCAATACCAAAAGGGCATTTTTCGCCGCCAGCTCCACCAATTTCTCTTTTTGCCCAATCTTGGGAATCTTAATGGACACCTTATTCCCCCGGCGATTAGTAAGCCAGGTTTCCAGTTCCTCCCGATTCTCCGGTTCTTTTTCCATCATGATTTCCTTGGGCAAAAAGGGAGTGCCGCCGTAGTACTGCGACAAAAAGCTTCCCAGAATTCCTTCTTCTGTATCCTCCGGTGCCAGGGTCATATAAAAATGTTCTCTTCCCATAAGCTTGCCGTCCCGGACAAAAAACACCTGCACCACCGCTTCTCCCTTATCCATAGCCATGGCAACCACATCTCGGTCTTCAAAATCGGAATTGGTAATTTTCTGTTTCTGTGCCACCTGATTCACACTATTAAGCAAGTCCCGGTAACCTGCAGCCTCTTCAAACTCCATATTCTCGGAAGCTGCAAGCATCTTTTCTTCCAAAAGCTTCCGGATAGGGTCATAATTTCCATTCAGGAACAAAAGTGCTTGATCCACGTGACTCTTATATTCTTCCTGACTGATATACCCCTGACAGGGCGCATCGCACTGCTTGATATGATAATTCAGGCAAGGCCGGTCCTTTCCGGTGTCCCTTGGCAGCACCCGGTTGCAACTACGTAAATGATACAACTTCTGCAAAAGATCAATGGTATCCCTTACGGATGCAGAACTTGTATACGGACCGAAATACTTGGATTTATCCTTTTTCATCTGTCTGGAAAACACCAGTCTGGGATAGGCATCTCCCAGGGTGACTTTAATGAACGGATAGGTCTTTCCATCCTTCAATAACGTATTATATTTCGGAGTATGCTCCTTAATGAGATTATTTTCCAAAACCAGAGCCTCCAGTTCGGAATCTGTCACGATATACTCAAAACGGGTAACCTGAGGCATCATTTTTTCTATTTTGGCTCTGCCATCTGCTCCTTTGCGGAAATACTGACGTACCCGGTTCTTTAAGGAAATGGCTTTTCCTACATATATAATTTCATCCTGCTGACCATGCATGATATAGACCCCCGGCTTACCCGGAAGTTTCTGCAATTCCTCTTCAAAATCAAATCCCTGTTCATTCTTCATATTGCCTGTACTCCAAACAAGCCGAAGGGAATCCCTCCGGCTTGTATCTTACTCTTCTACAAACATTGCTTCTGCTTCTTCATTCTCCGCTTCCGGTGTTGTTTTTAACTCTTCGGCTTCCTTTTCATCCGGATCCGGAATTCCTTTTTCCTTACGGAAAATCTTCATAAACTCCTTACCCGTAATAGTTTCTTTCTCGTAAAGATGCTCTGCAATCTTATCCAAAACCGGGCGGTTTTCTTTCAATAAAGTCATTGCCTTGTCATAACTTGCTTTTAACAGTTCTTTGACTTCCACATCAATTTCCGCCGCAGTTGCTTCACCGCAGTTCAATACAGCACGTCCATCCAGGTAACGGCTCTCCACCGATTCCAGACTCATCAGTCCGAACCGATCTGACATACCGTACTGAGTAATCATAGCACGGGCAATTCCCGTTGCCTGCTCAATATCATTGCTTGCTCCGGTGGTAACGGAATCAAATACCAATTCCTCTGCCGCACGTCCCGCCATAAAGGTAACCAGGCGGGCATTTAATTCAGCCTGGGTCATCAGGTATTTCTCCTCTTCCGGAGTTTGCATTACATAGCCCAAGGCTCCCTTGGTACGCGGCACAATGGTAATCTTCTGTACCGGCTCTGCATCCTTCTGTAAAGCGGTAACCAGCGCGTGGCCAACCTCATGATATGCCACAATCTTCTTCTCTTCTGCGCTCATAATCCGGTCTTTCTTTTCTTTACCGGCAATAACCACTTCCACAGATTCAAAAAGATCCGCCTGAGTTACAAACTTTCTTCCGTTCTTAACTGCGTTAATGGCAGCTTCGTTAATCATATTGGCAAGATCGGAACCTACCGCTCCGCTGGTTGCCAACGCAATCGCTTCCAAATCCACGGTTTCATCCATCAACACATCCTTGGAATGAACCCGTAGAGTATCCAGACGCCCCTTCAAATCCGGCTTATCTACAATAATCCGACGGTCAAAACGTCCCGGACGCAAAAGCGCTTTATCAAGCACTTCCGGACGGTTGGTTGCCGCAAGAATCAAAAGACCTTTGGATGTATCAAAACCATCCATCTCCGCAAGGAGCTGGTTCAATGTCTGCTCACGCTCATCATTACCGCCGTAACGGGAATCACGACTCTTACCGATGGCGTCAATCTCATCAATAAAAATAATACAAGGTGCCTGCTTATTGGCTTCCTGGAACAATTCACGTACACGCTTGGCACCAACACCTACAAACATCTCCACAAAGTCGGAACCTGCAATAGAGAAAAAGGGTACCTTAGCCTCACCTGCCACAGCCTTGGCAAGTAATGTTTTACCGGTTCCCGGCGGTCCTACTAAAAGCGCTCCCTTTGGAAGCTTGGCACCAATAGCGGAATACTTCCGCGGATTGTGTAAAAAGTCCACCACTTCCTGCAAGGACTCCTTGGCCTCTTCCTGTCCGGCAACATCCCTAAAGGTGACACCGGTGGATTTCTCCACGTAGACCTTGGCATTGCTTTTACCCATGCCCATGGCTCCCGGTCCCATCTTCTTCATCAGGGAATTAGCAATCCACATCATCAATGCCACCGGAAGAACAATACTTAAAAAGCTAAAAATATAATTTGCCGTATCCTCCGGAATATCCGCTACAATCTTGACATTATGTTCCTTTAATAAAGGAAGCAAATCATCATCCTGTACAATTCCTGTCACATATCGTTTGCTGTTAATTCTGGATTCAAATAGGTCAAAAATATTGCCCTCGTCCTGAGTATTCTCCAACTCTGACTTATTCTTCGGCACAATATTGATTTGCCGTGTGGTAAATTCCACCGACTCAATCTGATCGTTGGTTACCATCTCCAGAAATTCCGAATAGGCAATCTCCTCCTTGGAAATTCCCGAATATCTGCTTTTTATCAATGTTACAAAAAACAGAACTACCAGGCCCACCATCAGCATGGTAAAGATGGATCGTCCGTTCCTTCTGTTTTCCGGCCCCTGGCCTTTATTATCTCCTGGTTTGTTGTTATCCATGTTATCCTCCTGTTACTTCCTCACTTGCCGAATTCATAGCAAGTATCTATATTATATGCGCCCCGCACAATAAAATCAATGCCTCGAATCTTAAGTTTTTGGGAAGTTTCTAAAATTTTTCTAAAATAAAAGTAGATTTTTAGTCCTTTACGATATATAATAAATTGGTTGATTTATGTTCTAATGAAACTTTAATGATATATCAGAGCATTACTATAAGGAGGAACTTTATGCCTGTTAAATACGTTTTCGTCACCGGAGGAGTTGTTTCCGGACTTGGAAAAGGAATTACCGCAGCTTCTTTGGGCCGTTTGTTGAAAGCTCGTGGCTATACGGTTACGATGCAGAAATTTGACCCCTATATCAATATCGATCCCGGAACCATGAATCCGGTTCAGCACGGAGAGGTGTTCGTCACCGACGACGGAGCCGAGACCGACCTTGACCTTGGTCATTACGAGCGTTTCATCGACGAAAGTCTGACCAAGAACTCCAATGTTACCACCGGAAAGATTTACTGGTCCGTTTTGCAGAAGGAGCGTCGCGGAGACTTTGGCGGAGGAACCGTTCAGGTTATTCCTCATATTACAAATGAAATCAAGAGTCGTTTTTACCGCAATTTTACCACTGACAAAACCGAGATTGCCATTATCGAGGTAGGTGGAACTGTTGGTGATATCGAAAGCCAGCCGTATTTGGAATCCATTCGTCAGTTCCAGCACGAAGTGGGAAAAGAGAATATGATTTTAATTCACGTAACCTTAATTCCTTACATTAAGGCTTCCGGTGAGTTAAAAACCAAACCTACTCAGGCCAGTGTTAAAGAACTTCAGGGAATGGGTATCCAGCCGGATATTATCGTATGCCGTTCCGAGCACGAGCTTGACCAGGGATTAAAGGATAAAATCGCATTATTCTGTAACGTACCAAACAATCACGTTTTACAGAACCTGGATGTGGAGTATCTGTATGAAGCTCCTCTTGCCATGGAAAAAGAACACCTGGCACAGGTTGCCTGCGAGTGTCTCCACTTGGATTGTCCGGAACCGGATTTAAAAGATTGGCAGGAAATGGTTGATTCCCTTCGTAATCCAACCCAGGAAGTCAACATTGCTTTAGTTGGAAAATATATTCAGCTTCACGACGCATATATTTCTGTTGTGGAAGCGTTAAAGCACGGCGGTATTGCAGAGCGTGCCACCGTCAATATTAAATGGGTTGATTCTGAAACCGTAACCCCTGAGAATGCAGACGAGCTTTTCAAAGATCAGCAGGGTATTTTGGTACCGGGTGGTTTCGGAAGCCGTGGCATCGACGGCAAGCTTCTTGCCATTGAGTATGCCCGCACCCACAAGATTCCATTCCTGGGACTGTGCCTGGGAATGCAGTTATCCATAGTAGAATTTGCCCGTCACGTATGTGGCTACAACGATGCACATAGCATCGAGTTAGATCCTACCACTACTCATCCGGTTATCGCATTAATGCCGGATCAGGAAGGTGTGGATGACATTGGCGGAACCCTTCGTCTTGGTTCCTATCCTTGCCATCTTTCCAAGGACAGCCTTGCATACAAGTTGTACGGCAACGATGTAATTCATGAGCGTCATCGTCATCGCTATGAGGTAAACAATGATTTCCGCGCTGCTTTATCCGAGCACGGCATGATGTTATCCGGACTTTCTCCGGACGGACGTATTGTGGAAATGATTGAGATTCCGGATCACCCATGGTTTGTTGCAACTCAGGCACATCCGGAGTTAAAGTCCAGACCAAACAGACCACATCCGTTGTTTAAGGGATTTGTGGAAGCTGCTGTAAAGTGTAAAAGATAAAAGCAAATGACATGCACGCTATGTGGGAGCGCTCTCGCTCCATACAAGACATAGTGGCACATACGAACACAAAAACCGGATGCAACTGAAGCTTAAGCTTCGATGCATCCGGTTTCCGTATTCTAAGTGCCAATGTCTTGTAAAGTCCCACATTAGCATGCATGTCATTTTTATTACCCTCGCACTTTACGGCAGCATCCGCTGCAAGTAAGTAGTATATTATTTTTACAGAGTCTCATATTTTCGGATAAATGCGATTCCCAGTGCGTGAGGACCGGTGTGTACGGCAGACACGGCTCCGATTTCTACTATGAAATCCGAATCCGGCTTACGCTCCAATAAGCTTATTCCAAACCGTTCCTCTACAGTATCCCGGAATTCTTCGCCCTCCTTTGCATCATAACCATGACCTACGGTAAAGCGATAGTTTAATTTATTATGCTCCGGGTTTCCGAAAAACTTCTCAATATAATGGTATACTTCCTCAATGGATTTCTTACGGGTACGGCTGATACCTCCGATTCCCAGCTTGCCATTTTCCAAAATAAGCAACGGGCGCAGATTCAGCTTACCGGCAGCGGAAGTTGCCAGCTTGCCGATACGTCCCCCTTTTCTTAAATACTCCAAAGATCCTACCGTAAATACAATCATACCGCTTTTTAACAAAGCAGGAATCTTCTCTGTCATCTGTGCAAAGCTTAAACCATCATCCCGCATCCGCACAAGTTCCTCTACAACCAAGGCCTGGGATGCTGTATTTTGCAAAGAATCATATACTGCAATCTCTCCCTCCGGATACTCCTCCCGAATCATATCGTAGGCAGTATGGGCGGAACCGTAAGAACCACTCAAAGTGTTGGTTATGGTAATGCAGATTACACTGTCCCCGGCATCTAACGCCTCTTTAAACCGCTGATAATAATCGTCTACGGAAGGAAGGGAGGACATGGGGAATGCTCCCTCATCCACCATACGATGATAAAACTCTTCCCTAGAAAGTTCTTCACGGTCTTTCTGATAATTCTCTCCGTCAAAAGTAATATATAGTGGCACAATCTCCACTTGATGCGCCTTAGCGTATGCTACCGGCACGTCGCAGGCGCTGTCACTCATTATTCTGATCATATCAATCTCTCCTTTATAACATGGATATTATAACATCTAGTATTAAAAACCACAAGATGAAGTTTTAAGCAATCATTTACTTGTTTCCGTCTCTTATGCTATAATTGAAAAAGGAGGAGGCGACCTTATGGCAAGATTGGAGAATCAGAAGCTGAAACTAGTGGCTTTGCGGGACATTTTATTAAGCAAGACGGATGAAGAGCACCCGTTAAGTACGGCTGATCTGGTAGAGGAACTGGAGAAACTGGGTATTCACGCTGAACGCAAGAGCATTTATACCGACATACAGGCTTTGGAATACTATGGCATGGATATTATTACCGTCCGCAATCGAAGCAACTATTACTATGTTGCCCATCGGGAATTCGAACTTCCGGAGCTAAAGACTTTGGTGGACGTAGTGCAATCCGCACGTTTCATTACGGAGAAGAAATCCCGGGAGCTTATTTCCAAACTAGAGCATCAGACCAGCATCTACGAGGCCAAACAGCTTTCCAGAAATGTGATTATTACCAATCGTTCCAAAACCCAGAACGAAAACATTTTTTATAACGTGGATATGATTCACCATGCTTTGGCAGAGGACAAGCAGATTCGCTTTTTCTATTACGAGTGGAATGCTCAGAAACAACTGGTTCCAAGACGTGGCGGCAAGGAATATATAATCAGTCCCTGGGCTTTAATATGGGACAACGAAAATTACTATCTGTTAGGTTATGACGCTTCTGTTTCCATGCTCAAGCATTATCGTGTGGATAAAATGAAACGTATGCAGGAACTTTCCGAACCCCGTTTGGGCAAGGAGGTAATGGATAGGTTCGATATGGCATCTTTTCAGCGTGCCACTTTCGGAATGTATTCCGGTGATGAAGTCATGGTAAAGCTGGTGGCAAGCGCCCAACTTACCGGCGTAATTCTGGACCGGTTCGGAACCGGCATCACCCTTCGTCCTTTAGATGATTCCACCATCGAAGCCTATGTTCCGGTAAAAATTAGTACCCAGTTTTTCGGCTGGTTAACTGCCCTTGGTACCGGGATTCAGATAGCCTCTCCGGAATCGGTTCGTCAAGAATACATGCAGCATCTGGCAGCCATATTAAAGCGTTGTTTATAAAACACCACGCCTCAGGGCGTGTATAATAAAGAGGACAGCCTCAGGCTGTCCTCTTTACTCATCAAACTCAACAATTACGAAGAATCCTTTTTCCGTCTCTTCGATACTTACTACCGTCCCCTGTCTGGACTGAATCCTCTCTGCCGCCGTAAAATTAGCAGACATGGCATAAGCCTTTCCAAGGGTGTAGTAATAGGAAGTCGGAAGTTTTCCTTCCGTAATCTCCAAAACATCTCCGGGCTTACATAACCCGGGGCGTTCCATTTTAAATTCTTCCCGTCGCATAACCTATCTTCCCCACTGTCTCTTAATTTCTACCACAATGGCTTCACCTCTGGCATTCTCCCATCGGCAGCCAATGTTGGTTCCTTTGATATGACAGCTGTCTCCTTCCGCAAGCTTTTCATATCGATCATCGGCAAAGTGAAGTATTCCGGCTTCCACGGCAAAAACCACATATTCCTGCATTGCATTAATCTCCAGAACATCGCCCTGTCTAATGCGATACATTTTGCCGGTTGATCCTTTTAACATGAGGTTGAAATCTCTGCAGGTTCCGATGCAATGTACATTCTTATCTCCCGAGAAATTCACCACCACATCAGGGTTTACAAAAACCGATTCTTCTTTTTCAAAAATCAGCTCCAGGGTTCCATCCAGAGTTGTCAAATATCGATCCACGCCGGGAAGGCTGGTAAAATCCGATTCCGGAAGCAAACAGGTTGCCGTACTTACACGAAATCGAAAGTCCCTTTTTGCATAGTCGGCTTTTTCCGGCGCAATAAGAATTTCCCAGGTTTCTCCACCGTTCCAGGTTGATTTTTTGTACTCACTTTGTCGAATAACATTTATCATTTCTGTTCACCCATCCCTTAGAAGTATTTCAAATTCATGTCCTGTGTACAATCACATAAGAACTGTGCCAATAAATCAATACAATCCTGCACATCCTTCAGGCTTACCACTTCATCCGGACAATGCATATAGCGTAACGGGATGGATACCAGCGCAACAGGCACTCCAATACCGCTCTTATGCATTACATCACCATCTGTTCCGGTGCGACCGCCGGCTGCTTCCCACTGAACGGCAATTCCGCGCTTCTCTGCCGCTGCCGCCAGCTTCTCATTCACAATCTTATGAATGGCCGGTGCATTACAGATTACCGGACCTTTTCCTACCTGTACATCTCCCGTATCTGCTTCATCCACACCCGGATAATCACTGGTATAGGTTACATCCACCGCAATGGCAATATTCGGTTTAACACGAGATGCAGTAAAATATGCGCCGTTCATGGAGGTCTCTTCTCCGGTGGTTGTTGCTGCGTAAGCACCAATGCTAACACCCTTTTCTTTTGCCTGCGCAATGGCCTGCATAACGATAAAAGCACCAACCCTATCATCCAATGCTCTACCGGTAATCCGGTCATTTAACATTTCTCTGTAGTCTGTATCAACGGTAATAGCATCTCCCAATCTCACATGCTCCAGAGCCTCTTCCTTGGAAGTTGCACCAATGTCAATGGTCAAATCCGTTGCTTCCAAATCTTTATTCTTTGCAATGGAAGAATTTCTGACTACCGCACCATACAAAACCCCATCCTTCGTATATACGCGAACCTTGTGTCCCGGATAGCACCCTACCGGAACGCCTCCGACTTTTCTAACCTTCAGCATTCCATCTGAAGTAACTGCCGTTATCATGAGACCGATTTCGTCTGCATGTCCGGTCATCAATACCTTAAATTCTGCATCCGGATTTACACAGGCAATTACATTTGAAAGCTCATCACTTTCCACGCAATCAACCTTTCCCTGCATGTAGTCATAAATCTTATGCTCCAACTCCTGTTCATTTCCTGAAACCGACATGGTTGTGAGCATTTCATATAAAAATTTCTTGTCCATCTTTTCTTGACTCCTCCAATCTTTTCCTTCTCATTTCAATTACTTTTATACTAATCATCCGTAAACTCTGCCGCCTCACTTAAATGCTGTCTCACACGCAGTCTCAGAGACATCGCATTCACCGGCTTAGCAAGATAGCCCTGAGCTCCCGACGCAAAGCAGGACATAACCGTCTGTCTGTCCTTATTTCCGGTAAGCATAACAATCGGGCAATTATTGAACCGCTCATCGATACGAAGTTTCTGCAGCAAATACAATCCATTGTGTCCCGGCATTTCATAATCCAACAAAATCATATCCGGAACCTGTTCTGCAACATACTGTTCTGCCTGATCCGTATCGGCAATAGCCACTACCTTGCATTCCCCTTTCAGGATGGCTTGAACCGTCTTTAGGGTATTGATATCATCATCCACCACCATGACAGTTCGAATCTTCGGTTTGGGTGTTCCCGCCTCAAGGACCTGACGTATACGATTTCGCAGTTCTTCTCTGTCCACTGGTTTAACCAGATATCCGGAAGTCTTCTTGGTCACACTGGTAAGAACCGTATCTCTGTCTGAGTCTCCCGTTAACATAATGATAGGGAGTTTCTTCATTCCGGGAACTTCCCGGATTCGGTCTATGGTATCAAAACCGCTGAGGCCGGGCATATTTACATCCAGCAACACCACATCCGGCTTATTGTTATCCAAAAATTTAAGGAAGTCATCTCCTCTGCCAAATTCGGAAATGTTGCAATAATCTTCCAGCATGTGAACAATTACGCTACGGCTGATATCGTCATCATCTACCACCGCCACATGAGGCAAAAGATCCAACTCATCCAATACGCTTTTCAGCTTCAACGCTCCATTCTCATCCAACTCCAACGCCGGTTGAACGGTAATCCGAAGGTTCTCGAAATTCTTTATCACCAGTTCCTGCTGATCTACCGGCATAATAATCACTATGGGCAAATACACAAATTCCGGCTGACTCAATTCCTGTCCAATCTTCTCCAACTGGCTGTTATCTGTCCAGTTATAAGCATAAACAAAAAGATCCGGTCTGGTGTTTGTCAATTCCTCGTGCAATTCATTCACATTAGAAGCAAATCTCGCCTCACAAACTGCTCCAAAAACCGGTGCAGCCCGTTTAACCCTGCTTCTCTCTGAGTCGAAAAAAAGTACATCATGTCTGCATTTACTCATGGTCATTTCCTCCAACCTTCGTATTTATTTTTCGTTCTATTACCGAACCCTAATCTTCCGATGAGAAGAATAATCACTCAAAAGCGCATCTCTCTTTGCCCGGATTCTGTAGAAATAGGTAAAACCTTTTATCACCGAAACATCTGTATAACTACGTACATTTCCTGTTACTGCAATCTTTTTATAATTTCCGTTATTCGTCTTTCGATAAATCACATACTGATTCGCGGTCTTAACCTTATTCCAGCGAAGGACAACTCCATTGTCCTTCTGATTTATTGAAAAACCAGTTGGTGGCAAAAGAAATCCCACCTGAACTCTCGCGCTTTCAGTCAAATCATATCCATTTGCAAACGCTACCAGATAAAACTCATAGGATTTATCCGGTTTCGCATCTCTGAATTCATATTCGTACTCGTCCTCATCGCACTCGAACTCAGCCAGATATACCGGTTCCTCACCCTGCGCCGCGCCATAGAGCAAATAACCTTCCGCCTTATCCACTGCGCTCCAATTCAGCCAAATGGTGTCTTCTTTTTCGAATTCTGCTTCCAACTCCGGAGCATTTAATTTCTGCTCACCGTTACCCTGCCAAGGTTCTGCGATTGCCTTCAACCGTAGGGTTCTGTCTTTACCGTCCACCTCTGCCAAGCTCGTCAAATCCCGCCATTCTTCCGCTCCGTCTGTTACAAAAAAGCTTTCTCCCGGATTGGCGGTTACATCATAAGAAAGAAACGCCGTTGCATGATAAATATCCGTATCAATACCAACCTGTGTTGGCATCTTATAATTCAGGCAAACAGAAAATTTCTGTCCTTTTGCCAGTAAAACAGGAGTCTTTAACTCTACTGTCGTATATCCTGCCTTGGGGAAGAAAACCTCCTGGGTACACTTCTGCAGTCCGCTGGTTGGGTTCGCAGAATCTACATCCGAATAAACCGTTAAGGTTGCCGCCACCGCATCTTCACGGTTTAATACCTGTATTCCGGTTAATCTCTGGGTCTTTCGGGCTGTATAAACGTTTGCACCAGCCTTAACCGTTTTCCAGACTACCGATCCACCACCATCATACTGATAGGTTTCCCGCTCCTGTGACGTTGTGGTTAAATCGAAAGCATAACAGGTATTGGCATCCGAATTGGACACTGCATCCTCGTACGAAAGCCAAAAATACCCCTTCAAATCACCTTTTTCACCATAGCTGTTCTTGCAAAGCCATGCGCCATCACCGGATGGTTTGTCACCCTTAAAATTCTCTTTGGAATAGGTATCATCCCATCCAACAATACAAACTTCGTGGTCCGGAGTTAGTTCCGAAGACGCTATGTACAAGCTATCGGATTTACCTGCAAAAACTTCCGTTCCTTCCATCCGAACCCGCATGGTAACACCACCGAATTTCATAATTGCATCTTTTAACCCATCCCGATCTGCACCGGAGTAGGTATATACGTCCCGCACTGCAAATGCCCTTGTATGAAAAGCAACATTCTCCGAAAGAGCATCCGCAATTCCGGCATAAGGGGCATCCGCCTCCATTACCGGACCATAGCCTTTCAACAGTGTTGTCATAGCAAACGCATTATCGCCGCCAAGGCTGTACCAGGGTTTCTCCTCGTGCAAGTATGAAACTCGATCTCCCTCCAAGCCGGCTGCCGGACTCTGCGGATTATTATAGACAGCATAAGCAAGCTGTGCCTCAGACAAATCCAATGTCTGATCGGCCAGCCCATGAAGCAGTGCATTATTCTCCATACAGGCAACTGCCGCAAACGCCCAGCAAAGATCTGCATCCTTCTGCTCTCTTACCGGAGTCACCAATCCTAACTCCTGCATGCTGTAGGCGCTTGGATATGCCTGTTCCCCCTCTGCATGAACCGGTGAAAAAGCACTTCCGGCCAGCAAAGCGGCACACAATAATCCAATTAATCCTTTTACTTTCAAAATCTTATCTCCTTCTATTTTTCCAAAAATAGAAAATGCGTATAGAAATCCAACTATATTTTATCATCTATTTATGTCCGTTTCAAGAACTGCATGGAAAAACTGGCGAAAATACAAGAAAAAAGAGGAGTTTTCCCCCTCTTTTCCATACTTTCTACACTTTATTTTGCTGATTGGGCAAATTTCTGCTTTACCTCGTCAATTTTCTTCATTTCTGCTGCCGGTGTAGGATAATATCCTTTATGGTGCATGGATTCAAAAACCTCTTCCTGAATCAGATGCTCCTGCTCTAAACATTTATGAAAAGCCTCACGCACATGGCTGTGATCGCACTCATTCATAAAGGTGTTGTAATGATTTGTCGCCGCATGCTGCGCTGCCAGCGCGTCGGCGTAGATTTCTTTTTCCGTGTAGCAGTTACAATTACAGTTTCCCATCTTCGCTCCTCCTAACCTAATAATCCGTAAATACTGTTTAAATGTCCCTGATGCTTGCTTGCGATGTGCTCCAGCTGTTTTTTCACTTCCGGATCCTCTGCCTGGCTGGCCAGCATCTGGAATTTTTTCACATGAAGTTCCTCTTCACCTAATACCTGATTAATAGCATCCAGCTCTTTTTCCGTAATCTGTGGCATACCTTTCGTCTCCTTTCTTTTTGTCCTTCCTAGTATGCTCCCGTTTTCGAAAAATATACTTTTCCAAAAAATAAACCTTGAAAGTAATCGCTTACTTCCAAGGTTGTTTTCATTTAACATTTAAACCAGGTCATGTCCAAACCGATGGGAAAGCGCTTTCTCTGTCAAAAACACTCCAAAAAGCAAGAAACAGGTTTCCACAATCATCCAGATTCCACACGCAGTCTCATATCGCTCTATAGGCATCCGGGAAAAAGCAACGGCAATTACAGCCGTAAAAATCATAGTCCACTTACCTGCCCAAATATAATACTTCCCGCAAACCTGATGAGCAAAACGGGTCGTAGTGGTGTTTCTCATGGAGCGCTCTGTCCGATAGTAAATGCGACAACGCTTACTACGCGGGCGCACCTTAACAAGGCATTGGCCCATAAAAATCATCACCAACGGAATCGTCATCAAAATTGCCGAAAACAAAAACCACATCTATCTCACCTGCATTCTATGCTTACTAGATATAGTATATCGTACTTTTCACAGTTTTTCCAGCATTTTTTGCAAAAAATTACACATTTTGTGGTTTCTTTCCAACATCTTCCACAGTTATCCACAACTTGTTGTGCCCTGTCCTTCACTTTCCCACATTTTTGACTCACCACATCTTGGGGGCATCCCGTTTTACAGGATTTTTTCCACCTGTTCACCCACAACCAGGCAAACTCCGATTCCCACGGCGAGATATGGTCCAAAGGCAAAGGCCTCGCCGTGTCGCTTTTTTCCCATCTGTTTCGGCAGATTCACCATCAACGCAAGCACGGCGGCAATCAGCAGTGCCACCAACCCCTGTACAGTTCCCAGTAAAATGCCGGCCGCCGCCATTAACTTCACATCGCCGCCTCCCAGCATTCTGCCTTTTGTAATATAAAAAGCCAACGCCAAGGGCAAAAACAAACTGATTCCCCCAACTATTCCCTCCGGCCACAGACTGTCTTCACACAGCCGAATTCCAACGCCTACTGCCAAAAGATAAAGCCAGTAACCCGGCAAAATCTTATGCGTTCGGGCATCCGTTATCGCCATAGCCACAAGGGTCGGAACACATAGTGTTCCTTTGATTATCCCGATTTCCATTTTTAACTCCTCCCCATTATCCATATTAACCGCAGGCTTCCCCGGCAGTCATTTTTTTCCCTAAAATAAAATAACTTGGTACCAATACCAGCATAGCTCCCATCCATGCAGCTACTTCTGCATAGTAAACGCCGGACTCTCCTACCCACAACGGAAGCAATAATGCCACGAAGGTTCGCATACAGAATTCAGAAATTCCGGAAACCATGGGAAGTACCGTGTTGCCCATGCCCTGTATGGTGGAGCGAATCACATGAAGTTCGTACAACACCGGCAAACATACCGCCATAATGCTGATGTATCGGTAGCCCACTGCAATGGCCTCACCAATCTCCTCCGGCGTTCCGGACATGAACATTCCCACAATCCGGCGGCCAAAAATCAAAATAACCATCATGATTACCACAGATGTTGCAAGCGCAATCATGCTGGCTCCCCGGACTCCTTTTCGGATTCGATTTCCCTGTCCGGCTCCCAGGTTCTGCCCTGTATAGGTCACCATGGCAAAACCATAGGAAGTCGCGGCTATTTCCAACAATCCATACAATTTATTGACCGCTGTGATTCCCCCGATAAAAGCAACACTGAACTGGTTCACCACCGATTGCACAATCATGCCGCCCACTGCAATAATGCCATTTTGGAGTGCCATCGGAAGTCCCAGGTAGAGAAGGTGTCCTCCCAAACGCATATCCAACCGGCAATCGCTTCTGCTAAGATGCAAAAGGGGAATTTTCCGCATATAATGCAGGCAATACAAACTGGATACCAGCTGACCGCAAACGGTTCCCAAGGCAGCACCGGCAATGCCCCAATGAAAAACCAGCACAAACAAAAGATCCAATCCTATGTTGGTAAATGACGCCACCACCATGGCCTTTAACGGAGTTCTGCTGTCTCCCAAAGCTCTTAATATGCTGGCAAACAAGTTATACATCATAATAATGGGCGTTCCCAGATAGATTAGTCGCAGGTATAAAATAGCATCCGCCCACACCCTCTGCTTTGTTTTAAGTATTTGTAATCCGTAAGGGGCCAGCACTTCTCCCAGCAGGGTCATTCCCAAGGAAAAGACTATGGCAATCACCAGAGAATTTCCCACGGTCTTTTTCAGAGATTTCTCATCCCCTGCCCCAAAATCGTAGGCCATTTTTATGGCAAATCCCTGAGAAAATCCCTGAATGATTCCCAACATCATCCAGGACAGCCAGTCGTCTGCCCCCAAAGCCGCCAGTGCATTTACACCCAAATAACGCCCTACCACCATGGTATCTACTATGGTGTAGAGCTGCTGAAACACGTTTCCAACCATCAGTGGAAGGGCAAAGGTTACAATTAGCTTCGTCGGTCTGCCCTGTGTCATGCTCTTTAAACTACTCAATTTTCCTTATCTCCTTATCCTTATCTCCTTATCCCATACCCGGGCAGTCTCCGGCGAAAATTCTAATGCATGCTCTGTGCCAAAAATGAGGCCAGTCCTTCTTTCACATCCCTCCGGATCTCCTCCCGCTATGCGGTTCATATTTCTTATATTAGCACCATCCATGCCAATAAGATAGTCATTTTTTTATAATCTTCTTTTGTCATCTGTTTCGCCCGGTGGGGAACCACCGGTACGCCCTCCGCCCGGAGTTTCGCCACGGTTCCATGGTGCGGCGGATTACCAATTTCCTCCCGGCTGGCAGCCGCCGAGTCGATTTCAAATTGTTCCTGATATATATCCCCAAAAGATATGGGCAGAACCCGGGAAAACCGGTTCTGCCCATTTATATACTCAATCGCCCTGTCTTTATAATCCAAAGCAGAAAAAACAAATTACATCTGGATTCAGTCTACCCTATTCTGCTTCGCAAACCTTCTCAAACCTGTTAAAATCCATGCGTTCCTCTTCCCGCTCTGCTGTCACCGGTTCATACTCTGCAGAGATTCCGTTCTCCTTCAATATCTTGCAGATTCCCTGCGACAGTTTTTCTGCGTACTGGTCATGTCTGATTAACATATTTCCCTGATCACGAAAACTGGAGACAACGGACATCAACATGTTTTCCCGAAGGCAGGCCAAAACCAGATCATCAATTGCATCCTCCATCTGCTTTGGCAGCGATACTTTTCCTGTATTTGTCAGCATAATAGTTTGAGCCGCCATACCTTTTTCCCGTGCCGCAGGACGGGCTTCGCCCTGGGCAGGATTTTGTTCAACCAACGGTCCTTTGATTACTCTGTCCACCACATGTTCCAATTCCCTGGCTCTGGAAATCATATTCGCCATATCCATCTGCACGTCCATATCCTGCTGCAGTCTTCTGACCTGTTCCTCAAACGGAAGGTTTCTGTATTCCGGATAATAGGGCAGGCGAATGTTTCCGATATAATTTCTCTGAGATTTTTTCTTCATTCTGGATCGCATATCCACCGGAATTCCCGTTACGATATGCTGATCGGCTATCTCAAACATTTCCAACAGTGCAGAATCCACCACCGCAGCAAGGAACGCGGTTGCCTTCACTTGCAGAGCATGTACGCGTTCCAGAAGTTCCTGGTTTTTCCAGCGTATCCGGTACTGCAACGGCTTCCTATCGTCTTGACAGCTGTCATCCGGGCATACAAATACATTCTGAGGTATATACACGTCATGGGGCTCTCCAATTTCCACAGTCCCCGCATCTTTAAGAAAAGAGGCTAAAAGCGTGGGATCATTCCTGTCTTCCTCAGTATAAATTTTACCTTCCGATTCCACCTGCACACCCGAAAGCTGTAGATAGTAATAAATCAGCGTCATCGTAAATGCAATGATCGTGCGACCGTCTCCCAGCGAATGGTGGGCACGCACACTTACGAACGTCCCATCACAGATTACACGAAAGAGATAACCATTCGTTTCTTCACTGCCAAGGTGCCAGACACCCTGATTTCTGGCATAGAGCTTGCAGGGCAGATGATTCTCCTTCAGATAAAGATATCCATCCCTGCCGATTACCGGTTTCATACCAAACAGAGGAAAACAGCTTACCGCCTTATCCAATGCTTTTTCCAGAATTTTTTCATCCAGGGGCTCTTTCATCTGCAGCGCGAAACTCTCCAATGAACAACCGCCTTTCCTATCCGTGTAAAAGAAAAATTCCTCCCCCTTTTCCGGTCGCTGTAATGTCGTACTCATTTGCGTACCTCCTTTAGGGCTTCATAAACATACGGAGGCAGCCAGTCCTTATGCCCCTCCAGATCATCTCGAATGGCAGAGGAACTGTAGCCTACCCGCTCTACGATTATAAACTGAATATCCGGAAACTCCTTCTCCAGCTGCGGTCGTATCGCTTCATAATCCTCCCCGAAAAGAAAGGCATCCACCTTTTCTCCTATAACCTCACTGGTTTTCCGGATAAAATCATAAAATAGTTCTATCCCGTAGCTTTTTCCTTTCTCCTCCGATTCCTCCCGGAAGATTCGTACTCGGCCTTCAACCCCCAGGTCCTTGCTGATATGCTCGAAGAAAGATCGTTTTGTCTCCCAGTCTGTCAAATCCACTCCTTCATTGTATCGAACAAACATATTCAAGTATTCAAAACGCTCCAGGCCATACTTCATCGTTTGAATATGTCCAACATGTACAGGATTAAAAGATCCTACATACACAACGTTTCTACCCAGCTTCTCATCCATCTCCATTCTCCTTTCATTCCATCCGGCCCTTGTTATTTGCAGCCTCTTTTTTATTCACAACTATATCGGTCATGCCACCGTGTCCTCTGAGGCGGCCTGCCGGTACATGGAAGCATATTTCCCATTCAGCTTCATCAGATCGCTGTGGCTGCCAACCTCCTTAATGTCACCCTCCTCCATGTAGAGAATGGCGTCTGCATTCTTAATCGTAAAGAGACGATGAGCAATCATAAAGCAGGTTCGGTTCTCCATCAGCTTATCCATCGCACGGGCGATCAAAAATTCGGTTTTCGTATCCACCTGGGAGGTTGCTTCATCCAAAATCAAAATCTTCGGATCCGCAAGCATCGTCCTTGCAATTGCCAGCAGCTGCTTCTCTCCGGAGGAAAGACTGGCATTCTCTTCGCTGACATAGGTTTCATAGCCCTCGGACATCTTCTCAATAAATGAATCACACTGCACCTGTTTTGCAACGGCACGAATCTCCTCCATGGTCGCATCCGGTTTTCCATAACGAATGTTGTCAGCAATAGTGCCGTCAAAAATCCACGTATCCTGAAGCACCATTCCAAAGGAACTTCGTAAATTGTCTCTCGTAATGTCCTTGATATCTGTGGCATCCAGGAATATCCTGCCGCCATCTATCTCGTAAAATCGCAATAGCAGGTTGATAAGCGTGGTTTTTCCTGCTCCGGAAGGTCCTACGATAGCCATCGTCATACCGGGTCTTGCATGGAAGGAAACATCATGCATCAGTACCTTATCCGGCGTATAGCCAAAGACCACATTTTTAAATTCCACTTCTCCTTTTACCTTGGAAACTGTCAGCTCCTTCACTGCCTGATCCGGTACGTCCTCCTCTTCCGCCAGGAATTCGTACACCCGTCCTGCGGCCGTAAGTCCGTTCTGAATATTATTCATCGAAGTCGAAAGTGTGGACATGGGCGAACTAACCATGTTTCCGTAAAAAATAAACGCCTGAAATTCTCCAATTGTGAGTTTGTTTTTCAAAAGCATGATTCCCCCTACAATGCAGAGAATCAGATATGCAACATTATTCACAATGGTATTCATGGGGATAACAAATCCCGACAAAAAACGGCTCTGCACATAGGAATCATAAAACCGCTTATTACTCTTTGCAAAATCCTCCAGCTTCTTTTTCTCGCAGCCATAGGACTTCATCAGCATATGATTGGAATAGGTATCCGACACCAGAGCGTTTAGCTCTCCTACCGTGTTATTTTGCTGCAGGAAAAGCCTGTTCGTCTTTTTCATGATAAACATCATAATCCCAAAACCAAGAGGAATAACTGCAATATAAATCAGAGCCAGTCTCCAGTCCGTAATGAGCATCGCTGCAACCAGTCCAACCAGAAGGATCAGCTGTCCCAGAATACTGCTCACCGTAGATTCCACACTACTGGCCATTGTCACCATATCATTGGTTACCCGGGAGAGAATGTCCCCGGTAGGATGGGTGTCTATGTAATTCAGCTTCATGCGATTCAGCTTCTTCTGTGCCCGGTTTCTGAGATTAAGAACCAGTGTCTCCCCCACTTTTACCATGCTGCGGTTCACAACGATATCTACGCCATATCCCACCAGGTACATGACCAAAAGCAGCAGGCACCAGGAAACAACATGATTCATGTCAAAGTTCCCTGTTCCTACGGAGGAAGAAAGATAGTCCGTAATATTTCCGGCAATACGCGGCGCAACAGCCAGAACAACCTTAGCAACAGAAATAATCACAACGCAAAAAATAATTATCCCCTTCTGGGAAGCCACGTCCCGAAGGATATTCCCCATTGCGCCCCGGTTTGTTCCTTCGGCAGTTCTTTGTCCGCCATGCTGCCTGGCTTTTGGCATTTTGTTTGCTATAGCGTTATTTGGCATTTTCCTTTCCCTCCCCTTCCAGATAGTTCTGCGTCTCATAAATATCCTGATATTCCCGGCAACTCTGCAAAAGCTCTTCGTGGGTTCCCTTTCCTACAATCCTACCCTTATCCAGCACAATAATTTGATCTGCGTGCCGAATCGTAGAAATCTTCTGCGCCACCATCAATACCGTCTTTCCTTTCAGAAGTTTTTGTACCCGGCCTAATACAACGCTTTCTGTTTTTGCGTCCAGGGCAGAAAAGGTATCATCAAAAATATAAATATCCGCATCCTTCACCACGCATCTCGCAATGGACATACGCTGTCTTTGTCCGCCGGAGATATTGCGGCCGTCCTGAGCCATCATTGTCTTCAGCCCATCCGGCATCTTGGTAATCACCTCATCAAACCGTGACGCTTCGCAGGCTGCCTGCACCCGCTCTTCTGATACGCTTTCATCATACATGGCAATATTATTAAAAGCCGTATCCTGGAACACATATGCTTTTTGCGCCGCATAGGAAAGATGTCGGCGGTACTCTTCCTTATCCACTTCCTTCAGAGACTGTCCGTCCACCCGGATTGTTCCGAATGTAGGCTCGTAAAAGCCCATGAGCAGATTCATTATCGTCGTCTTACCGCTTCCGGTCGTTCCGATAAATGCGGTTGTGGTTCCCGGAGAAATCGTAAAAGATACATTTGCAATGGTATTGGTTGCTTTGGCATATCCAAAGATAACATCCTCAAACTCAATTCCGCCGCCCTTCATGACGATTGGTTTTGCCCCCGGATTCTCATCCACTTCTTTTTCATATTCCAAAAGCTCATTAATACGGGAACAGGAAACCGCCATCTTGGGAAGAAGGCTGACCAGAATCGGAACAATTCCAAGACAGGTAACAAAATATGCCAGATACTGAAATACCATAAGAAGGTCGCTGATTGATGTCATCCCCTCCTGCAACTGGCGACTGCCGGCAAGATAGATAAATACAATAGCCCAGTTCATGACAATCAGGGAAGCCGGCGAAAGAAAATTGTTAATCCTGCTGGCTGTCACCGTAGATTCATAGGCTTCATAATTCGCCTGACCTAATTTCTCCTCCTCCAGTTTCTCATTATTAAAAGCACGAATTGTCCGCGCTCCGGTAATCTTTTCCTTCATCAGAAGATTGATACGCTCGATTTTCAGCTGTGTTTTGGCAAAAAGACGCTTAGACTTTGCGCCAAAATAAATCATCATTCCAACCGTAAAGGAAAAAGCGCAAAAGAGAATCAGAAACAGCATCCAATTCATCCTTGCAATCAAAATCAACATTACAACAATAATAATCGGCACAGTCATGGCTGACCGCAAAATATTAATCATAAAAATCTGAATCTGTGTTGCATCCGCCAACGTTCTGGTCAACAGCGCAGACTCCCCGAACCGGTTATAGTCCTGGGGTGACAGGGAAAGTACCTTTCGGTAACAATCCTGGCGAATATCCGCTGTTATCCCCGCAGTCAGCTGTGCACTAAGCCGGGATGCCACAACGGTACATAAGCCTACAAGAAGAGTAAAAATCATCATTCGCAGGCCGGAATGCAGGATATAATCCATATCCTGCATTCCTACACCTTTGTCTATAATATTCTTCATCTCCGCCATCAAAAAGATGGTCTGTATGACAACCTGCAAAAACACGAAGAAGATATTTCCCAGTAACTTCCCCTTAGAACGAAACAAATATTTTTTTATTATTTTCCCCATCAGTCCTCTCCTTTTTGTAAACCAGCGGCAAAGTCTGCAAGAACCTCCTTCACAATTGGAAGCAGCATCTTGGCAGTCATTCCCGGAAAGGCGTTGACCTCACAAACCGTATAGTCTCCTTCCTCCTGTCCGTAAAGAAGATCAATTCCAAGCAGTGGAAGATCAAACAATCTGGAAATCTTCTCACAATATGCAATGGTCTCCGGATTCAGTTCCACCTTGTCCACCGTTCCGCCTGCGTGAACATTGGACTTAAACTCCTTCTCATCGCCGCTCTTGCGCTGCATGGAAAAAAAGTATTTGTTTTTCGCAAGCACCACACGCAAATCGGTACCTCTGGAAGAAGATATGAATTCCTGCGCATTGTATGTTGTTCCATAGGTAAGTTCTGTAAGGTACCGGTCAAGCTGCTCTTCATTCTCGATTAAATCCACACCCTGACCTCCGTAACCGTTGTCCTTTTTGATAATAAAAGGATAGGAAAATCTGCTGGTAAGGCTTTCCTTGTCCACCTTATCAAAAAAGAGAAATGTCTTCGGTACTTTGATGCCGTTGGCTGCAAGTCTCTGATAAGTAAGGGACTTGCTTCTGGCAACTGCATATTCTTCAAAATTAATAAGACTCTTCGAGCCGGCTGCCATTAAGGCTTTCTCGATGGTGAAGGAATCTGTATTGCTGAAAATCGGCCAAAAGGCATCCGGTGCCTTCATCACCTTCCCATTATATGTAATGGAAATTGTATCCCCCACCTCAATCTCTATTCCTGCCCGGTCCAGCAGAACCACCTCTGCTCCCGGCAAAAGCTCTTTTACCTTCTCCGGTGAACCATACATCTCAAAATCAGAGTCATTTACATTCGTCAGTAATGCCCAAATAGTCATCGCTTCATCCTCCCAATAATCTATAATACTGTCAGCATAACCGGTGTTATCTGCCTATTTCCTCTACAAACGCATTCACTACACTTTCCATGATTACGTCCGGATATTTCTTCTGCATAGCCACCAGTGCATCTGCCATTTCCTCCAGCGAGTCAAAACCTGTAATTACCACGTCTGTGATTTTCAAATATGTGACAACGCTCATCACGTGTGGCTCTTTACTAATCTTCTCCACGGTTTCCATGGATGTCTCAGGCAACTTAAACTGACAGGCGTACTTCAGATTCTTTCGGTCGCTGTAGTTCTTCCCGCCGTGTTCCACCTGCTCCAAATAAATATCATACGGATAGCGCTCCTGTGAAGCAGTGGTCAGCAGTGTCATTCCGGACCATCTGGAATTAATCTCAAGGATGTACCATTCGCCATCCACGAAAATCACATCAATCTGCAGCGTTCCTGAAAAATCCATTACATTGGCAAGTCTTTCCAGTTCCTTCTGCAGCTCCTCCACATGGTACTTCTCATCCAGAATTGGTCCATATTTGATGGTCGCTGCACCCAGCGGATCATTCACCCCACTGGAAGCTGTATTGAAAAGACGATACGGTGGGGTAACATAGTAATGTCCCTTCGCACCGTGTACCTCCGTACCGAATTCCTCACCTTTGATAAACTGCTCCACAATTACATCCTCTGTATTCTTTTCGGACAGCAGGTATTCTTCTGCATCTTCATAGGATTTTGCAATATGGATTCCCATGGAAGCAGAACCGGTAGTACTCTTGATTACAACCGGCATCTCCATATCCTTCACCTGCTGCAGGATGTACTCTGTATACAGATTACAGGAGGCACCCTGCACCTGTGCGAAAAACAAATCATGATGCACATACAAATCCTTCGGGCACCGGAAACCATTGGCTTCAAATACCTGATGGGTTCTCCATTTATCGAAAGTATCCAGAGCGGTCTTGATCGAATAGCAGATTGTCTCAATACCGCGTTTTTGCAGCTGCTCAGCGATTCCTGCATCACGCAGACCGTTCCAGTCATAACCTCTTGCCGGTCCCGGCATACCAATTACAAGATCCGGCTTAAGGCTGGTGATTTTCTCCACAAAATCCTCAAGGCTGGCCTCCATTTCCATCTCCACGACCTTCACCTTTTCCGGATACTGCACCACGGCCCCATCCTTGATATCCAAATAGTATCTGCCGGATAATTGCGCAACAAGAGTAATCTCATAATCCGGATATTTCTCTGCAACCGCATCCCACTGCTCAGCCCATTTTGGAAAAACCGTACATGTCAACGCCGATTGATCCCGTAATCTTGAATTACTGGTGTATAGTACTATTTTTTTCATAATTTTCACTTATGCCCCTGGCATATTCTCCTCTCTGTGATTCTTTTCATATTGTTTCATCCCGCCCCAAGGTATCGGGGGTATTTTCCTCTGTCTTACCAATCAATCGAACCAATCCACTCCTTGATATGGGGTAAAAGATTGGCTTTCGCATCCTGAACACTGGCCTCTATGATTTCCTGCGGTGCACCTGCTCCAACCACAGGTGCAAGAGCCACTTTCAGTTTGGAGAAGAAACGAATCTGCTTGTCAATTCTTGCAATTTCCTCCTGTGACTTTCCTACAAAGTATTTTTGAAGGAGAGCCGTCCATAATCTCTTAATGGTCTCTACCGGCATTCCCGTATGTACCACCGCATATTCCGGATTTAACTCCACAAGGTTAGCCTGGGTAGCTGCAGTTGCAAGGAAATCGAAAATCGGGTGTCCGTAGCTGACATCCCCCATATCAATCATAATGAGCTCACCCTGCTGTACCATAATATTCCGCACATGAAAATCTCCGTGAATCAGCGTATCCCTGTCCGGAACACTTCTGACCAGGCTTCGGATCTGCTCTAATTCTTCCGGTGTATACCAGTCTTTACAGCCGTCAATATAGCCGTCATAGATATCCTTTACAGAGGGAAAATCCTTCCCCTCCACCCGGGTCTGATGGAAGGTCTTATACAGAGCCACATATTCATCTGCGTACTCCTCAAACCGGTCCATATGCTCATTAATAACTGCTGCCAGAGATACCGCATCCAGCATTTCAAAAACCACGCCTTTGCATTCTCCCACCTCTACCACGTCAAAAGTAATTGCTGTTGGAATTCCTTTTACAAAAGCTCTTTGTGCCAGATCCCGCTCTCTTTTAATGTCTTCCATTCTGGTCTGCGGAAGATAAACCTTCACAATACTGTCCTTGGTCAACTGGTACACCTGCCCGTTGGCACCCTGTCCAATCTTCTCACATCCTTCAATGGATATGGACCTGAGTTTCCGATGTACGTCAAGAATATCCGCAAACCCCGTTATTTCAAATATTTCCATAACCTCCAAAGACAGATTCACGATACCAATCTTCTGTTTTTCCTTTTTCTGCAACCGGAGAAGGCCTCGCAGACCGGCACTGGATATATAATCCATTTTCTCCCCGTCTAAAACAAAAGTTCCCTGGGGATGCGCTTCCCTAAGCTCATTTAAAGCATCATACAGTTCCTCGGCATTCGTTGCATCCACTCTCCCCGACACGCTGGCCAAAAGTTCTTCCTCTGAAGCATTTATCAAGTTCACTTCCATATGTTTTCCTCCTGAAATACTAGTTTCCACGCCTTTTAAACGTCTCAACAAAAATGATTTCTAATTCTTTCCTTCATACTTTATATATTATCAGTCACTTGAAAAATCTGTAAATACGCTTTCGCAAAATTACAACAATTTTTCACATTTAAAGCCCTGCCATTAAAAAAAGGCCGTGAAATCACGACCTTTATCATATACCGCTATTTATCCACCAGACACGCCTTTATTGCCTCTTCCATTTTCTCATACCTGCACATGGCTGCATCAATACTTGCCAGACGCATCTGTTCATAACTGCAATGGGAAAACTGCAGTTCAAAAGTGCCTCCATTCTTGCATAACTGCTCCAGATACTGGCGCTGCGCCCTTCCGTTTCCTTCCCGGAAGGGATGAATCATATTAATCTCCCCCAGGTAATAAGCCAGACGGTTCGCCATGGTGGGCACATCCCGAATATCTTTCAGGCAATTTTCCTTCTTAAGCTGACGATACAGTATATCAAAGTTTTCCTCTATATATGGATAAAAGCAAAAATAGGTCCCCTTGGCGATATTCACATCCCGAATCTTTCCTGCCCAATCATAAAGATCCCCAAAAAGAGCCTTATGTATCTGGCACAGGTGTTTCAGGGAAAAATCGCCGGTAACCCCCTTTTTTTCCAGCTCAAAGTAACGGACCATGGTCAGCTGCCGTTCCATGGCCAAAAGTTCCTCTTGAGAGGTGATATGCAGTTTGTTTTTAAGTACAGAAGTGCCGGGATAACAATATTTATCATCCCGGCCACTGTCATAATTATAAGTCTCGTTCATACTAAGCAATATTACTGTTACTGGTGAGGCTGCTGCGAATAATCTCTGCAACTACCTGGTCAGCGCTCTTGGTTCCTTTCAAAACTGCAATTCCACGAAGACGATCCATCTCGCTCATGGAAAGGTTCTCCATCTCGAAAGAACCACGAACATTGTTTACGATCTGCTCGACGGTCATGCTTCACCTTGCCTTTCTACAAACATACGATTTTTGACAACTATATTTTATCATAAAAGCAATGAAATTGCAACATGCAGCCTCCATTCATTTTTTTGCAATATTCACAATTATTATACAATTATTTTGTCCATTAGTTTTTGTTATACAGATTGTTTTTTTTTTGCCAATCTATGATACAATAGCAATTGCATAAAAATATATAAAGAAGAGAGGAGTAACGAATGAAACAATTCAGAAAACTCAGCGCACTGCTTCTGGCATTAGCGCTGGTGCTCAGCCTTGTCGCACAGCCAACGATTAGCGCAAAGGCTGCCACCAAATCCAAAAAACTGGTGATTTCTGTATCCAAGACCATCACCAAAGGTGACTCCGGTAAGGTCACCATCAAGAACCTGAAAAAAGGACAGAAGGTCAGCGTTGCCATCAAGAATAAGAAAATTCTTAAAGCATCCAAAACCACCTTCATTATGGGAAAAGCAGGTACTGCAACCGTTAACCTGAAAGCAATGAAAATCGGTAAAACCACCGTTGCCGTTAAGGTTAGCACCAAAGCAAAAGGTAGCTGGAATCGAGTTGCCAATAAAGCTTTTACCGTTAAGGTCGTAAAGAAGGCACCTGCACCTAGTGCAGACAACGACATTGCAGACCGACTTGCAGTTGAAAAACCATGGCTTAACTCCAGTGTTGGAGACGCGGTAAACAGAGGATATAATCCGGATTTAAAGGATGACTTCTATACTGCTGCCAACTACGAGAAATTAAAAACCATGCAGCTTGATCCGACTCACATGGTAGAAGGAACCTTCTATCAGGTTGATTATGACGTTGAAAATGACAGAATGAAGCTTCTTGAAGACAAGTCTCTCACCGGTCACGACGCAGAGCTTGTAAGAAACTTATATGCATTATATCTTGATTGGGACGGCAGAAACAAAGTTGGTCTCAGCAAGGCAAAACCGGTCGTTGACAGAATCGCAGCCCTTAAAAACATCGACGACTTAACCAAATATTTCTTGTCTAAGGATTGCGTTACCGGAATCTCAGGCGAAGGTGTAACCGTAGATATGGCTGACAGTTCCAAATATACCGTAGCTGTTAACAGCACCAGCCTTACCTTAGGTGATTCCGCAGAGTACAAGAACCGTACTTCATACGGAAATATGATTGCTAACTACTACAACAAAGTTGCGTCTTATATGTTGGGCAGATTTGGTTACAGTGAAGACCAGATCAAGGACCTTTTTGCAAAGAGAGACGCTTTCGAAACCAAGATTGCATCTTCTATTTATACTGATGAAGAATCAAACATGATGGAGAACAGCGAATTCATCCATCCTTACACCTTAGAGGAATTAAGAAAAGCTTCTCCGGTTTTCCCGATTGCAGATATACTTGTTGCAGAGGGAATGGGTGACTCCAAGTCCTACAACGTATACGAGCCAAATTGGTTAAAGAAAATCAACGAGCTTTATACCGACGAAAACTTCGAAGGAATTAAAGCATATCTTCTTATCAACGTAGCTCGTAGCTTTATCAGTACTACAGATGAAGAGGCTTTCCGTAAAGCTCAGGAACTTAGCAACGAGGTTAACGGTGTATCCCAGAGTGATCCGGATGAAAAGCTGGCTCTTTCCAAGACCCGCTCCATGTTAGGAACCTGTGTCGCTAAAATGTACGTTCAGAAATATTCTTCTGCAAAGGTTAAGAAGGACATCACCGATATGTGCGAGATTATCCGTGACTCTTACCGCACCATCATTAAGAGTCAGGACTGGATGTCTGATACCACCAAAGAAAAAGCATTGGAGAAACTGGAAGCAATTCGCGTAAATGCAGTATATCCTGACAAATGGACCGACTATTCCGGTTTAACCTTCAAATCCAAAGCTCAGGGCGGAACTTATCAGGAAGCTCTTGACGCAATCGGTGACTTTAACATGAAGCAGATGTTAAAATGCATCAACCAGTCTGTTGATAAGACTGCATGGGTTACCGAAGAAGTGGATGAAGTAAATGCTTACTACTATCCATTGGATAACTCCATTAATATTATTGCAGGAATTTTAAACGGCGATCTCTATAACGAGAATATGTCCTTAGAAGAAAAGTTCGGAAAGATTGGTTATGTTATCGGACACGAAATGTCTCACGCTTTTGATAACAGCGGCGCTCAGTTTGACAAAGACGGAAACGCCAAAGGTTGGTGGACCGACGAAGATTATGCAAGCTTTAAGGCAAGATCCAAAAAGCTGATTAACTACTATGACAGCATGGTTATGTTTGACGGTTCCAAATACAGCGGAGCTTTAGTACAGGGCGAAGCAATTGCGGATATGGGCGGAATGAAGGCCGTATTAACCTACGCAAAGACCCAGCCAAACTTTGACTATGACAAATTCTTCAAAGCAGCAGCTGATACATGGTGCAGTATTTCCAATACCGCTTACGAACAGATGAGAATCGCAAGAGACTCCCATCCGTTGAACTTCTTAAGAGTCAATACCGTAGTTCAGCAGTTCGACGAATTCTACGAAACCTACAACATCAAGAAAGGTGACGGAATGTATCTGGCACCGGAAGATCGGGTTGCAGTATGGTAAAGCGTACTCGTAAACAGAGTATCACATGCAATTTAAAACGACGGGCACAAAATGTGTCCGTCGTTTTTATATCTTATAAAATAATCACTCCATGGTCTTTGGCATACCGGATATCTTCTTCCGGCCAGAAGGAACATTGCACCTCACCAATATGACACTTGCGTAAGAAAAACATACAAATTCGGCTTTGTCCGATTCCACCTCCAATGGTATAAGGCAATTCCTTGTTCAGAACCGCTTTCTGGAAAGGAAGTTCTGCCCGCTCTTTACAACCCGCTTTTTCCAGCTGGATTAAAAGGCTTTTCTCATCCACTCGGATTCCCATGGAAGAAAGTTCCAGGGAAATATCATTTACGGGATAATATACAATAATATCCCCATTTAATTTCCAATCATCATAATCCGGCGCTCTGCCGTCATGCTTCTTTCCGGATGCCAACACGTCACCAATCTTCATGAGAAAAATTGCTCCGTATTTTTTTGCCGCCTCGTATTCCCGCTCATTAGGGGTTAAACCCGGATAGGCATCCTCTAACTCCTGAGTTGTCAAAAAATGAATGTCTTCCGGCAAAATACAGGTCACATAATCATATGAATTTGCGATATATTTTTCCGTAACACGTAGTGCCGCGTAAACGCTTTTTACATACTTCCGAAGTGTTTCTTCATTCCGCTCTTCCTTCCGGATAATGCACTCCCAATCCCACTGATCCACATAAATGGAATGGATATTGTCCGTATCCTCATCCCGGCGAATAGCATTCATATCCGTATAAAGACCTTCGCCCACGCGAAAACCATATCTCCCCAAAGCCATACGCTTCCATTTTGCAAGAGAATGTACCACCTCCACTGCCTTATCATTCTGTTCTTTCACGCCGAATGAAACAGGACGCTCCACGCCGTTTAAATTATCGTTCAAACCGGATTCCGGCGTTACAAATAGGGGTGCCGTTACACGATGCAGATTCAATTCTGCTGTTAGCTGTGCCTGAAAGAAATCCTTGATTTTCTTAATAGCAATCTGTGTTTCTTTCAAATCAAGGGGGGATTCATATCCCGCAGGAATAAATAGTTTACTCATAGGCTGCCCTCCTCACTGCTTAGGATTTCCCAAATCCGATATCCGCACAGAAGCATAAATTTCTCCTGTGCATTATGATAATCAATTCCGGTAAGTTCTCTTATTTTGCCCAAACGATAGTTTAGGGTGTTACGATGTATAAAAAGTGCCTGGGCTGCGTTTGCAATGCCACAGTCATTTTCCAAAAACTGATGAAGGGTCTCAAACAACTCCGATTCATTCTTTAAATCATACTCTTTTAAAATCTCAAGTCCCGGATGTAAATTACACAGTAGAATGTCCCTTTCTTTGCAAGACATTAGCAAATCATAGATGCTAACCTCTTTGTAGCTGCAGACCCTTTCTTCTTTTCGCAGCTGTTTGGCTATCTCACAGGTTCTTGCCGCCAGCTTCAATCCTTTATAGCTCTCGGATACATTCTCTGCCACCGGTCCGATTCCAATGCGTTCCACCATTCTTTCCAAGGGCGACGGAATCGTATGAAACTGTGAGGGTTCCAACCGAACCACCACACCAAAAATCTGTCGGTTCATTTCGATACACAGAATTCCGGGATATGCCTCCCGAATAGCATGCATTACAAATTCCATATTTGCATCCTTCGGTTCCTGTAATGCAAAAGCCATACCATACAATTCCCTGGGAAATCGAAATCCGGAGGAGAGCAATCGTTCTTCTGCACGCTTTACATCCCCTGTCTCAATCAGTTCTCGCACGGCTGTTTCCAACACATCGCCAAACAGTCTGTGAAATCCCTCGCTACGCTTTAAAACCTGTACCAATATTTCGCTAAATTCCGGCAAAACTCTTTCCTGAAAGGATTGTACCGGCTTCCGGTTATCCAATAGAATTAAATACCCTAGCAGATGTCCTTCGTATAAAAGCGCCGATACCAGCTTCTGCTCCTCCGATTGACTGCATTCTACCGCAAACACCTCATTATTGTCAATATTCTCATAGTCCGGAACCAGCTTTTTAATTGCCTGCACAAATTCATAACTGCAAAATCCCTTCTTCACAATCTCTTTCCAGATGGGATCTGTTACCGGATAACTTTGAGAATGTGCCAACACACGGAATCCCTTATCCGTAACCACCAATGAGTGTTCCACATACTTTGCCATCTGATCCACTATCTCCCCGATATTTCCGCCTTCCAAAGCGGACTTGTAGATTTCCTTAATCTCCATTTTCTTTCCCTTTGTGCTGAATGCACATACAATGTCTTAACTTTTTGTCTCGGTTACACCTTGCAACCGGGGCCAACTTCCTTCATAATAAGCATAGCATTTCTCATTGAGATACGCAAGGGATAGGATAAATTGAAAAAAGACATCCAAAACGGATGTCCTTTTTTCGTTATAAATATAGGATTTTTAACCTCTGCACTTTGCAAGATCAATCAGCTTCTGTACAAGTTTTTCAATGGAAAGCCCTTTTGCTCCCCACAGCATAGGATACATGCTGATGGATGTAAATCCCGGAAGGGTATTTAGTTCATTAAACACAATGCGGTTTGTTCCGTTCTCCATAAAGAAATCAACTCTGGCAAGTCCTCTTCCGTCCACAGCTTTAAAAATCTGTTTTGCACAGGAACGAATTTCTTCTTCCTTACCCTCCGGAAGATCCGGTCCGATTACGGTTTTAGATTCCGCATTATTGTATTTTGCATCATAGTCATAAAATGCCGCGTCTTCTGCTGCCAGAATCTCGCCTACTCCGGAAGCATCTATTTCCCCATTTCCAAGCACTGCACATTCCAACTCTCGTCCAACGATGGTTTCTTCCACGAGAATCTTGTTGTCATGTTCTGCCGCCAGTAAAAGGCTGTTCTTTAACGCATTTCTGTCTTCTGCCTTGGTTACGCCGCAGGAGGATCCTGCATTACTCGGTTTTACAAACACTGGATAAGATAGTTTTTCTTCTACCCGATTCAGCACTGCTTCCATATCCGCAAACTGCTCTTTTCTTACATCCACAAACTGTGCCTGGGTAATACCCAACTTATCTACAATAATTTTGGTATATACCTTATCCATGGATACTGCGCTTGCCAAAACACCGCAACCCACATAAGGTATTTTCGCAAGTTCAAACAATCCCTGAATGGTTCCGTCCTCTCCGTACAAACCGTGAAGCACCGGAAATGCCACATCGATTTTAACGCGTTCCACACTTTCTCCCTGAAGGATTAATAATTCCTTTCCGGTAGCATCCGGTGATAAAACCGCCTGCTTTTTGGAATCCCTCCACTCGCCGGTCTGCATCTGCTCGACAGAATCTGCCAACAACCATTTTCCTTCCTTAGTGATTCCCACCAGATAAACCTGATACTTTGCTTTATCAATGGCTTTCGCAATCGTTGTTGCAGACACACAGGATACCTCATGCTCAGAGGACTGTCCGCCAAATATTAACATAAGATTTTTCATCTTGACATACTCCTTTTTCATCCCTTTGAAAAAGTGAGGAAAGCATTCCCCTTCCTCACTTTGCCTACGCGAATATTATACACCATCTGTCAAGTCTCGCACACTCTATAATTCGAACTTGCTCTTTTTTTTCTTAATCTCATCCATATAAGCCGCCGTAATGATACCGGAGGGCAGCGCAATCACCGCCACACCCACCAAAGCCGATGCCATGGTAATCATTCGACCTGCGGAAGTCACCGGAGAAATGTCGCCATATCCGATGGTAGTAATGGAAATCGTGGCCCAATACAACGCATCGAAAAAGGACTTAAACAAATTCGGTTCCAACTGGAAAATCATCATGGCGGAGGCTGTAATATAAATCAAAGTCAGCATCAACACTGCATACAATTCTTTACGCACCCGATGCAACACATTGGCTACCACCGTCATGGTCTTGGAATAACGAATCAGCTTTAATACCCTTAAAATTCGGAATACACGAAACATTCCCAGTCCCACAATTCCCGCCGGGAACAACATGGTAAACACCGGAATTACCGACAGCAAGTCAATAATTGCCATTGGGGTAAAAACGTAGGCAATATAAGCCTTGTAACTTTTGATTCCCATTTTGTAATCCGAGGTATAAAAGCGAAGTATGTAGTCTACCAAAAACAATATGCCGGTAACCAAATCAATATATCCGGTATACCGGTTCTCCCCTTTGAAAACCAAGGGAACCAGACCTACCACAACTGCTACTGCCATCATGGTATCATAGGCCTTACTTACAGGATCGTTTTCCCGGGATGCCTCAATAATCTCATAAATTCTTCTTTTGTAGTCTTCCATCTTTCCCATAAGCTACCTCACATACGCATAGATTGCCAGCACGCCCAACGTTACAAGCGCCAGTATCATCCCAGTGCAAAATACAATCACCAGATGCCCGAAAAGATCCATTCTTACATCTACACCTGCATCGCCAATAACCTTACTTCGCGTCTTATGCTTCATCTTTCTGCTCCTTTGCCTTCTTATAGTCATATAAAACCTGCATAACCTTCTCCGGGTCCAACGGTTTGGAAAGGTGGGCATTCATGCCGGCTTCCTTGGTTTTCTTCATGTCTTCCACAAACGCATTGGCGGTCATGGCAACAATTGGAATGGTTTTCGCATCCTCGTGGGGACTTTGCCGGATTAACCGGGTGGCACGAATACCATCCATAACCGGCATCATTACATCCATCAAAATCAAATCCAAATCGCCCTGAGAAGTTTTGGAAAAATAATCCACTGCCTTCTTGCCGTTATCTGCAGTAACAATTCCCGCCCCCGCACTTTCCAACAGGAACTTGGCAATTTCCATATTAATCTGGTTGTCCTCCACAAGAAGAATCCGCATACCTTCCAGATTTTCTTTTTCCTCTTCCTGCTCCTGCGGTGCTTCCGTAAAGTCCAGTTCAAACGGAAGGGTTACCGAAATCGTGGTTCCTTCGTCCACTTCGCTTTCCACCTCAATGGTACCACCCATAAGGTCTACCAGCTCTTTCATAATCGGCATTCCCAGACCGGTTCCCTGATACTTGGTTCCCGCATCCGTATGTTCTCTTGAGAAGGGCTCAAACATCCGCTTCATAAATTCCTTACTCATACCTATACCGGTATCCGCAATACGGAATCGGAAGTCGGCGTGGTTCTCATCTTTATCCGTCTGCTTGATGGAGATTTCGATGGAACCGCTTTCTTTATTGTATTTTATAGCATTGGACAACACATTCAAAAGCACTCTCTGGGTATGGAGGGGGCTTCCAATTACTCTGGTATGCGCCGTCTCGTATTCTGCAGGTCGAATCCGCACACGCTTCTCATCTGCCAGGGTACGAACCGCATTTACTGCATTAGCCACGATTTCTTTAATGTCAAAGGACTCCAGGGAAAGTTCGGTCTTTCCGCTTTCCAATCGGCTCATGTCCAAAACGTCATTAATCAGCATCTGTAGCTGACTTCCTGCTGCCTCAATCTTCTTTAAAGCATCCTCCACTCTGTCATCATCTCCAAGACTTGCTTTTGCAATCTTGGTCATTCCCATAATTCCATTCATCGGAGTCCGGATATCGTGAGACATACGGGATAAAAATTCCGACTTTGCCTTGCTGGCACGGCGCGCCTCCGCAAACGCTTTTTCCAATTTGGTCTTCTGCTCCGTTATATCCTGTCCGATAACGCAGGCAAGCACATGACCATCTACCTCCCGCTCAGAAAGCAGAATAACCATACGATGGTACTGCTCTATGGAAGGATCATAATACTCCAACTCGCACCGTTTCCGACCTTCTTTGTAAGCATTCAGCATATCCTTCTGTTTTGGGAACCCCTGAGTACCAATGCTCATAACCGTTGGATTCACTGTCTTTAGGAAACGTTCTACCAATTCATCAAATTTTACCGGTGGCGTTATTCCCATATTATCCATAGGACACTGTCCGTTTTTCAGGCGGAATTTTTCATGGATGATGCCTTCCGTTGCATCAAAATTATAGAAATACACACTATCCTGTAAAAGCGCTTCCCGGTATTGCAGTCGTTCTTCCTGCAGCATCTGGTATAAGTGCTCCTGCTCATCCACATCCAAAATCAGGCACCAGTTTTCAAAAGTTCCATCCGGCTGATAAACCTTTCTGCCTCGATCCATGACATACTTCCAGCTTCCGTCCTTACAACGCAGGCGGTATTTCATAACGTAGGTATCCCCTTTGGAATACATTTCCAGTGCCTTAGGAAGTTCCTTCTGAATATCATCCATGTTGATGATTCCGGAAAAGCAACCGCCGGAAGCTTCATAAAACTCCTCCAGGGTATACCCCAGCATATGTGCCAAATGCTCCGACACATATTTAAATGTGTATTTCGGATCGTTATAACTGATTTTAAAACCGCCGGGCATAGCACTGCTGATGGTCTCTAACTGTTTGCTGATTACCCTGTTTGCCTGCTCCAATTGACGGTTGGCTTCCAGCTCCTTGTTCTTCTCATCTGTAATCTCCTGCACACCATACAGGATTTTTAAAACATTTCCTTCCCCATCTTTCTGTAAAGGTACCGCCGTAATACAGTACCATTTACCGTCAATGGCTTTATATTCCCAGTTCATACTGCGGCGTCGTTTCAACCGGCGGGCAGTACGGGAAATATCCTCAATGCCTTCCAACTGCTTTCTGCAGTCTTTTTCTACCACCGAATCAATCAGGTTCAGTAAAACTTCCGTGGCATCATGGTTTAATTTTTTCAAATCTGCTTCCTTGTAGAAGTAGGATTTAATGCTTTCTACCTTATTTTGTTCCACGCTCACCTTCCAGGTTCCGGAATACAGGGAACTAAATGCACGCACCGCATCCATGGAATCCTTATCCCGTTGCTGTGCCACCATCTTATCCGTAATATCCTGATAATATCCACGGTATACTTTCCCGGAATCACTTTCACTCATAAGGGCTCCACCAATTCGTCCGTAGGTTCTTCCCGCCTCAGGGCTTTCCCAGGAAAACGTCACCTCTGCCTGTCCCTCACTTCGTATCTCCTCATGGAAAACGTCAATATCCTCCAAATACTCCCGGCATATTCTGGAGTAGCAATACTCAAAACGTCTTTCCGGGTTCATATAATCCGAGCATCCCATCAGGCTATTCATGTTATGATCGGCATACATTTTAACTTTACCGTCCTTCGGCACTTTGGCAATCCAGGTTCCGATTCCCACATTCTCCAAAGCGGCACGCAGCTCCTGACCGGACTCCATTTCCTTTTTCAGTTCCTGCTTCGTGCACCACACCTGATAGCTTCGGTCCACAAAATCCTGGAGCATTTCTTTTAACAGCTCATACGCTCCTTCTATCTTGGATTCTTTCTTAACCGTAATATCCTCAATACAAGCATCGATTTCTTCCTCATCCACGTCAAAAGAACGCAGTACTTCCCTGGCATCCAGTTCCGCCGCCACCTTATCCTTTAACAGAATAACTCCTCCGGCAAACAAATTAATGATGACACGTCCATCCGGAAGGGTAATGGGCAGCACAAAATTATGCATTCCGGCACGACAACGGAATATACCGTCCTGTACATCCCCGCGACTGCATTTACACATCTGTACGCCTTCTTCAAATTCACGGATCTTTTTACAGCATCGTGTTTCGCCAAACTCCAAAACCTGCTTTCTATCCTTGGGATCTTCCAAAAGCACCTCCATGCCGGTTCCGTTTGCCCATTTTTCCAAAATACGAGAAAGTCTCTCCATATCGCAGAAATCCTGCATCTGTCGAATTGTATCACTCATACTCTGCCTCTTTCGTGAAAATCATATGCCTGATTGTCTAAATCTTCCCACATACATTTTATCTGACAAATGTGTTTTTTGTAAGAAAAAAAGACCTCTCACAAGGTCTTTTTTACGCATTACCATTTTAAAATATACTCTCTTAATTTTCGATACAATTCAATCACATCCACCGGCTTGGTGAGGTAATCATTCATTCCTACTTCTTGCGCTTTTCGCTTGTCTTCCGAAAAAGCATTGGCAGTCATTGCAAGAATAGGTAGCTCCTGAATCCAAGGCTCCTTTAATTCACGGATTGCTTTCGTTGCTTCATAGCCGTCCATTATGGGCATCTGAATGTCCATAAAAACAAGCTGGAAATCTCCCTCTTTCGCTTTTGCAACATATTCTAACGCTTCTTTTCCGTTTTCAGCAACCACAACTTCCGCTCCGGTCTTTTTCAAAAGCGCAGACATAAATTCCTGATTAATGGCAATATCCTCCACCAGCAGAATGGTTGCTCCGTAAAGATCCGGCATTCGGCGGTTTTCCGCTTTTTCCTCCTGAATCTTTTCATTATCTGCTGTCAGCGGGAAGGACAGATAGATCTCCACACGGGTACCTTCTCCCTTCTTACTCTGCACTTCGATTCGCCCCTCCATCATCTCAACTAAATGTTTGGTAATAGCCATACCGAGGCCGGTTCCCTGAATTCCGCTTACAGTAGAATTCTCTTCCCTCTCGAAAGGATCAAACATGTGCTTCACAAATTCCTCGCTCATGCCGATGCCATTATCCTGGATGGTCAGACGGTAACTGCCGTATCCGCTTTTTTCCTCCGGTAGTTCTCTTAACAGAACCTCTACCTTGCCACCTTCACCACTGTATTTCTGGGCGTTGCTGACACAGTTAAGAACAATCTGACTTAACCGCACCTGATCGCAAAAAATATTGGCCCGCTTCACTTCCACTTCTACTGTAAAGGACTGATTCCTTCTTTGGGCATCCACCTGGAGCATATTGGCCATTTGCTTCATAAACTGACGAAGACTCATGGGCTCGCTCTGTAATACCACCTTACCGCTTTCAATGCGGCTCATATCTAACACTGCGTTAATCAGCGTCATTAAATGATTACCGGAAGATATAATCCGCTGAAGATAATCCGTCACCTTCTCTTTATCATCAATTTCATCCAATGCTAGTTGGGAAAATCCCAAAATGGCATTCATTGGTGTCCTGATATCATGGGACATATTCAACAAAAACCGGGACTTCGCTTCATTGGCTTCGTTGGCCTCGGCAAGGGCCTCCTGAAGCAACCTTTTCTGCTCATCGTCCTCTATTTTTTCCATAAACTCTTCCCGTTTACACATGCTCCTTCTCCTTGTTATCCTGCTTCCAGAAATCCACCGGCTCATAGTCCTTCAACTGGGCTAAAAACCCTTCTTTCTGCAAACGTTCCTGTATGGCATCCAGAATCTCTTCGCTTTCTGCTGCTATAGTATGATAATGATAACCGGAAGTTAGATTCTTCAATGGGGAGGATTTCCCCGTCCGCATATCCGACAGATAGAGGTCCACATCTCTTCTGGAACGGATATTCATTTCCGCCTTAACTACTCCGTACCGTTTGTGGTACACAAACACATCCAAGACCGTACCGCTCATATCCACGTAAAGCTTCAATTCCCGCTCTACATCCGCATCCTCATGAATCACCTTAAACACTCTGGTGAATATGGCCTTGTTTTCCAGCACATATCCCTTATAGGTGGAGTTAATCTCACACCCTTTGGCACGAATCAGGGCAATATCCTGCACAATCACCTGTCGGGTTACATGTAACCTCCCAGCCAGCGCTGTTCCGGACACCGGTTCTTTTGCTTCACGCAGAATTGAAAGAATCTGCTCTCTTCGCTCTTCACCGCTCATAGGTGTCTCCTTCCTTGTGTCTCTATTCTATGGGATGTAAGTTTTTCAGGGAAATATCCAAAATCGGAGCAGAATGGGTCAGCGCACCGCTGGAAACATAATCCACTCCCAAATCTACCAGACGTTTGATATTTTCCCTTGTAACATTGCCGGAAACTTCCACTTCTGCCTTATGGTTAATGATTTCCATCGCTTTTTGCATATCCTCATGGGACATATTATCCAACATGATGATATCCGCTCCGGCCTCCACTGCTTCTTTTACCATATCCAGGTTTTCCACTTCAACCTCGATTTTTCTGACAAAAGGCGCATATTCCTTCGCCATGGTTACAGCCTTGGTAATGCTGCCTGCCGCACCGATATGGTTGTCCTTTAGCATCACTCCGTCTGTCAGATTGTAACGATGATTATTACCACCGCCAACCTTTACCGCGTATTTCTCAAATAAACGGTTATTTGGAGTGGTTTTTCTCGTGTCCAAAAGCTTGGTGTTGCTTCCCTTCAGTAAGGCTGCTACTTCATGAGTGTAGGTAGCAACACCGCTCATGCGCTGCAGGTAGTTTAAAGCCGTACGCTCTCCGCTTAACAAAATGCGGATGTCACCCTCCACCTTTGCCATGAGCTGTCCTTTCTTTACTTCGTCACCGTCACTAACATAAAACTCCACCTTGGTTTTCTCATCCAGCAGCTGGAAAACCCGCGCAAAAATGGGAAGTCCGCAGATAATTCCATCCTGCTTGCAGATCAAATCCACACTACCCTTCTTAGCCTTAGGCATTACACAGTTTGTGGAAACATCTTCGCTGGTAATATCCTCTCTTAAGGCACTTAAAATATATGGATCCGCATTCAATCGTAATGTTACTTCATTGATCATGGTCTTTTCCTACTTTCCTGATTTTGTCATGTGTCTTGCTGCTCTTCTTGCAAAAACAAGGCTCTCCAGCAATGAGTTGCTTGCCAGTCTGTTCTTTCCGTGAACACCGTTGCAGGCTGTCTCACCTACTGCATACAGTCTGTCCATGCTGGTGTGGCTGTCATAGTCCACCTTGACACCACCCATAAAATAATGCTGAGCCGGAACCACAGGAATCCACTGTTTTTCCGGGTCATACCCCTGCCTTCTGCAATGCTCTACTATATTCGGGAAATGGTTTTCCAGTTCGTCCTTTGGAATAACCGTCAAGTCCTCCCATACGTGGCTGGTTCCGTCTTTTTCCATCTGTTTTAAGATTTCCTTGGTCAAAAGATCCCTGGGTAAAAGTTCATCCACGAACCGTTTTCCGTCCTTATCGTACAGTTTCGCACCTTCACCCCGCACAGATTCGGAAATTAAAAAGCTTCTTTCTTCCTTATCCTCACTGTACAGCGTCGTAGGGTGAATCTGAACATAATCCAGGTTCTTCAATTCGATGCCGTGTTTTTTTGCAATGGTAATGGCATCCCCCGTTAAATGCTTATAATTGGTGGAATGTTCGTAGGTTCCTCCAATACCGCCGGTTGCCAGTACCACATAATCTGCACGAATTACTTCTGTCTTTCCATCCTTCTCTACAACGCCGCCTACGCAGGCACCATCCTCTACCACAATATCCTTCAAAGTGGCATATTCGCAGATATGAATGTTCGCATGTTTCTTCGCCTCTTCATAAAGATGGCTGGTTATTTCTTTTCCGGTAATATCCTCATGAAACAGAATTCTCTTACTGGAATGAGCTCCTTCTCTGGTAAAACAGAAGCTGCCGTCTTCGTTCTTCTGGAAACGGGTTCCGTAGCTTTCCAAATCCCGGATTATCTCCGGAGACTCTTTTATCATTCGTTCTACTGCGCCCTCATCATTCTCGTAATGACCGGCCTTCATGGTATCCTCAAAATAGCTGTCGTAGTCCTCTTCTGCCTTCAGCATACAGATTCCGCCCTGAGCCAGGTAGGAATTACACTCCTCCACAGATTTCTTGGATAAAACCGTTACCTCCCAATCCTTTGGCAGTTGCAGAGCACAATACAGTCCCGAGCAACCGCTTCCGGCTATCAATACATCCGTTTTCATTTTCTATTTTGCCAGTTCCAACATCCGTTCCAACGGAATCATGGCCTTTCTGGCAACCTCCTCATCTAAGATTATTTCGTTCGTTTCATTCTCAAGTACGTCAAGAACCTTATCCAGAGTTACCTTCTTCATGTTTACGCATACCTGCGGATCAATGACACGATACAGCTTCTTCTCCGGTGCCTGTTCCAGAATCTTCGGAAATACGCCGTCCACCGTAGCTACAATAAACTCGTCACCCTTGGTATTTACCACATAGTCAATAATTCCGGAGGTGCTTCCTACATAATCTGCCTCTTCCAAAACATCGGCAGTACACTCCGGATGTGCTGCCACCTTTGCATCAGGATGCATCTCTTTTGCCATCTGCATATCCTCTAAGGTGATAGCTACGTGTCGTGGGCAAAAACCGCGATTCGTAATAACTTCCTTCTCCGGCACCTGTTTACGGATAAAATCTCCCAGGTTAGCATCCGGAATAAAATAAATCGTCTTATTTGGAAGCTTCTTTACAATCTTCACAGCATTGGAAGATGTCACGCATACATCTGCGTAAGTCTTCACTTCCGCTGTGGAGTTAATGTAACATACCACTGCCAGGTCCGGGTGTTCCTCCTTCACCTTCTTGATTTCCTCAATATCTGCCATGTGTGCCATAGGACAATCTGCCGTTGCATCCGGCATAAAAACCCGTTTTGTAGGGTTTAACATCTTGGCACTTTCTCCCATAAACTCTACTCCCGCAAAGATAATGCGCTCTGCGTCAACCTTCGTTGCCACCTTTGCAAGGTAAAAAGAATCTCCAATATAATCTGCACATTTCTGTACATCCTCATCCACATAATAATGTGCCAGGATCACTGCATTCTTTTCCCTTTTCAGTTCCTGAATCTTTTCAAACATATCCATAGTTTTCTTCTCCTTTTGCAGTAACTGACATCTATCATAACACATGTAAAGACAGGTGTCTATACACCTGTCTTGTCTTTTAAAAATCAATCTGAAAATAGTAATCCAGCTGTGAAACCTCTTCCATATAGAGGTAGCTTCCATACACCCCTGTATCGCAGAAAAGTACGGTGTTCTCACCCGCCGGCATGATTCGATATCCATTGGAGGATACCACTTGCGACTGGCGCATAGGTTTTCCTCCAAATGAAATGTAATAGGCTTTTTTATCGATTCTCCTTAAATCATCCTTCAAAATCCCCTGGGCTTTCAAGGTCTCTTTTTTCCCGAAATCGAAATAAACCCAGCCCCGTTTTCGCGGCGTATCCTCTAACTGCCTTGGTTCCTTCACCGCCTCTTTTAAAAGCAGACTGCCTTTGGAATCGAAAAACTGTACCGCGCCATTTGCTTTTTCCACAACAACCACAATTCTTCCGGTTTCCATTACCACCCGGGAAGGCTCCTGTCGAACCCTTAACTTCGCCTTGGATTCCCGGAAAAAATGTCCCTCATTTTGAATCTCCTGCATGGAACCCCGAACGAATACCACTCGAACGCAATCGGCGGAAACCACCTGAACCCGGAGTCTTCCATATGCGGAAATAAAATCCACATAATCTTTCCCCGGCTGTACCATCCGCACCGCCTGACTTACTTTCGTATGTCCCTGGGGCACTAATGCGCTTGCCTGTGGCATAGAGAAGAATTCATAAGGTGAAGGATTTATTGGTGCCGGTGTCGTATCTCCCACAGGCTTCATTTTGTCCCCAACCTGTCCCGGCATCGGCTTTCGCGCCGCCGGTGGTATCGGTGCCTCAGCAACTGCCGGTTTCTTTGGTCGTAATACCGCTTTTTCTTCCTTGGGCTTCAAGTCATCGGTGCGTACATGCCGCGGACCGATATAGCCACGCAACTCCCGCTCTTTTACATTATCTGCCACATCCTGCTTAAGCTGCTCTTTTTTCGTGATTTCAGGCTTTGCAAATACCTTTTTCCGGCTTCCTGTTTCTGTATGGAAGCTCTTGTTGCTCATATCCGCCTTGGTTGCTATAATCTTGCTTAAATTACCGTCATGCACAATGCAAAGTTCATGCAGCGCTCTGGTAGCCGCCACATACAGAAGCTTTACATTGCCATCTGTAAGGGGATAGGATTCTTTAGTAGGGCAGTATAATACAACTCCGTCAAATTCCAGACCCTTTGTATAAAAGATGGGAAGCACCATTACACCGGTTTGGAACTCCATGGTTTCGTAATCTCCCTGCACCAGCTCCACTTCCTTGCCTAAATCTTTCTGTACATCTAAGGCTTCTTCTTCCGTTTTACAAATTACAGCGATACTGGAAAGCCCATCCTTTTGCCACTGGCGAATCACTTCTGCCATAGTAAAAAGAACCTTGTCTTCACCTTTACACTCCCGAATGCTCACTGGATTCCCATGACGGAGCACCGGCTGCGCCGGATATATTTCAAAACTGCCATGCCCCAGAATATTTCCTGCAAACTCTGAAATCTCCACCGTATTTCGGTAGCTTTTCCGCAAAGTTTCAAAGCAGTCATAATCTCCGGTTAAAAACAATCGCCGCACGCCGTCCCAATCATTCAATCCATATCCCTCATGAATGTTTTGCGACACATCTCCCATTATGGTGTAAGTACAATCTCTAAGGCAAAAATGCATTACCTCATACACCAGCATTCCGAAATCCTGAGCCTCATCTATTACCACGTGACTGGCCTCACGAATCGGATCCGTCTCCTTAATCCGCCGGTAAAGATAAGCCAGGGATGCCAGATCATACACATCAAAGGTATCCGTTGGAATCTCTACTTTCTCCCCCTTTGCCTGCTGTGCTTCCAGAAACTGACGATACAAGCCGTATACAGAAACCTTATCCAGTCCCTTCCCGTAATAAGTTCCGTATTTTCTCAGTAAACTATCCCGCTCCTTTTGTGGGAAGGAGTGGTTTTTGCCTTGCATTTCAATCTCCAGGGCGGCCACCAGCCGATCATTTAAGGTCTGGGCTTTTTCCGCCACAGACATTCTCTTATTCTCTTTCAGAATGTGGGTTAAAAGCGCCGGGCTCATCAGCTGTCCGTCTGTCTTTTCCAAAATCACCGTTCCACTTCCGAAATAATCGGTTTCAAAATCTTTGCAAAACGCAGCAAGGTCATCAAACCACTTCTGGGTTCCCTTTTTCCACGCAGTTTGAGAGGCTTTGTCCAAGGTCTTAACCTTATATTTGTTCTTATCCCAGTCTTCATACAGAAGCCGCACCATCAGCTGCTCCATGGTCATTTGTGCCACGCCGTAAACATCCAGGTCCGGCAGTACGCTGGTAATATAGTTAAGCAGTATTCTGTTGCTTCCGATAATGTAAAAATCCTGCGGGCGAAAATCCTCCTCATAGTTGTACAATATATAGGAAATCCGGTGCATAGCCACCGTGGTTTTTCCGGATCCCGCCACTCCCTGTACCAGAATATTCAATCGCGGCGATTTTCGGATAATCTCGTTCTGCTCCTGTTGAATGGTTGCAATAATCTCACCCAATACCGCTTTTTTATTCTGAGACAGATATTTGGTCAAAAGCTCGTCCGTAGCCACCACATCCGAGTCGTAGAAATTAATAAGCGTATCATCCTTAATTTCGTAAGTACGTTTCCGCAAAAGATCAATCTCCCGCTCTCCGTCCCGGTTCACCTGATATCGCACTCTTCCCAAATTGCCATCATAATAAGTGCTGGCAATGGGGGCTCTCCAATCAATAACCACCGGTTCGGAAGTTCCTTTGGCAATCCCCACTCTTCCAATGTAGTAACTTTCCTCCTTGCCCCCCGGCTCAGAAAAAATAATCCGTCCAAAGTAAGGCTTTTTCCTTGCTCTCTCCCGCCGGCTCAAATCCCGCAGGGTTTCCTGATACTGGGCTTCCGCCGTGTTAAAAAGCACCAGGGTTTCCTTGTCACTGACTTCGTAATTCTGCCAGATATCTTCCATATCTTCTTTCAACCGCTCCAGAAAACCCTGTGTTCGTACCAAATTCTCCTCTGCAACGGAAAGTACCTCTTTCAGATTCTGTTCTTCTGCTTTTTTACTAATATTCATAGCTCTCCTTTCCCATACCTATCACCTTGTTTCTATCTCATTCTACAAAAAAAATCCAAAAAGATATAGACTTTTATTTTCATTTATAGTATGATGGATAATGAACTGTGTCCTAATGAAAAAACAGTTATTATTATCTTTAGGGGATTACTCCCCATCATAGATGCGTCATGCGTCTCTAATTTATTTTTCAGTATAATGTGTCTGACATTTCAGGGGCATTCGTAAATGTAAGGTTTCCTTACACAAGTCAAAAATTATAATTCGTAAGAAAAGGAGAAGGTTAATGGAAAATTGTAACTATTTTTTTGCGTCCGAAGAGGATATCTATCGTTATTTTGAAAATAATCCAAGAGAAAGCGCCATATTAAATGCCATGCATGCCCCTTGGAAGCAACGGCTTTTGGATTATATGACAGGAAAGAAAACATTACCGTTTACATATGATCCCTTTTTCAAATTGGTATTTAATCCAGACAGGAATCCGGAACGCCTTTCCGGGTTTCTAAGTTCCATACTGGGGCGAAAGGTTCATGTCATGGACATTTTACCGGTGGAGCACACATTACACGATGGCAACAGTCTGGTAATTATGGATTTGCTGGTGCGCTTGGATGATGGTTCTCGTGCCAATGTAGAAATCCAAAAATATGGTTCTGCCTTTCCGGCGCAGCGTATGAGCTGCTATTCCGCAGATTCGCTAATGCAGGAGTATGAACGGGCAAAAGCGCGTATGAAGGGCACCAGCTTTGATTATCGAAATGTCAACAAAGTCTACACCATTGTGCTATACGAAAATTCGCCGACAGAGTATGCCGTTGCTCTTGAAAAAGGGGAATATCTCCACCACGGCAAAATTTGTTTCGACACCAGCATTGAACCGGATATGCTGTTAGAATACTATATCATCAGTCTTGATATTTTTAAAAGCACCGATTATACTAAGAGCAAGAGTGAATTAAACGGTTGGCTACTTTTCTTAACAACGGAAGATATAACAGACGTGGACGCTGTCGTTTCTACATATCCGTGGTTGCACGAAATCTATAAGGATGTGGCCAATTATATACGGAATCCGAAGGAGGTTTTGGTTATGTGGTCGAAAACTTTACAGGAACTGGATAAAGGAGCTGTCAATTTATATTGGGATCAGTTACACGAGCAGATAAAGGAGCAGGAAGCTGCTTTGAAGAAAAATGAAGCCGCCTTAGAACAAAGCAACGCCGCCTTAGAACAAAGCAATGCCGCCTTAGAACAAAGCAATGCCGCCTTGGAACAAAGCAATGCCGCCTTGGAACAAAGCAATGCCGCCTTGGAACAAAGCAATGCCGCCTTGGAACAAAAGGATGCGGAAATAGCTCGTTTAAAAGCTCAACTTTCGGAGTACGAAAAACACAATCAATAGCACAATAATCAAACCCCAGGTTTACACTGACAACCTGGGGTTTTCTTTACTATTTTGCACGGGCACCGTTTTTTTCTTTTGGTTTTGGTTCCCGATGGATGTGCATCCGTCGTTCAAACATTTCCTTCCACATGGTAGGATAAAACAGAATCAATAACGGGAACAACTCCAAACGTCCCGCCAACATATCGAACATCAACACATACTTGGATGGTGTAGAGAAAAAGCCAAAGTTTCTGGCCGGTCCTACCAATTCCAATCCCGGTCCGATATTGTTAATGGTTGCCGCCACCGCTGTAAAACTGGTGGTCATATCCCGGCCTTCTAAGGAAAGCAGGAATACAGATGCTACAAACACCAATACAAAGGTGATGAAGTAGACGTTTACGGAACGGGCAACACCGTGTTCCACCGGCTTCCCATCCATCTTAATCTTCATAATACTCTTAGGATGAATATAGGACATTAATTCCCGTTTCACACTCTTAATCAGCATAATAAAACGACTGACCTTAATACCACCGCCGGTACTTCCGGCACAAGCACCGATAAACATCAACAGCACGATTACCGTCTTACTGGTCATGGACCACTGGTCAAAATCCGCTGTAGAAAAACCGGTTGTGGTAATAATGGATGCCACCTGAAAGGCCGCATGCTTCAGTCCTTCCGGCAGACTATGATAAATTGCCCTGGTATCCGGCAGGATAATGGCCACACCCACTAAAATCGTTAAAAAGTAATAGCGCACCTCTTCCATGGAAACTGCCTTCTTAAACTCTGCAAACAATAGAAAATAAAAGGCATTAAAGTTCACTCCGAAGAGGATCATGAAAATTGTCACCACCCACTGCAGATAACTGTTATAGCTGGCAAAACTGTCGTTTAAAATACCGAATCCTCCGGTTCCAGCAGTACCAAAGCTACTGCAAATCGCATCAAACACAGGCATTCGTCCCGCTAACAATAGCACCAGTTCCAGCACTGTCAGCGCTACGTAAATCACGTATAAAATCCTGGCAGTCTGATGCACCTTTGGCACCAGTTTACCAACAGAAGGGCCGGGGCTTTCCGCACGCATCAAATTGATGGGGGATCCACCGTTTAAAGGTACTACTGCCAATAAGAAGACCAATACACCCATACCACCAATCCAGTGAGTGAAGCTTCGCCAGAACAAAGCGCAATGACTTAAAGCTTCCACATTTCCCAAAATACTGGCTCCTGTTGTGGTAAAACCGGATATGGTTTCAAAAAGGGCATCTGCAAAACCCGGAATTTCTCCCGACAAATAAAAGGGCAGACACCCAAACACACTCATTAAAATCCAGCTTAATGCTGTAACAACGCATCCTTCCTTCAGGTAAAACACATTGGTCTTGGGTTTTCTTAAAGAAAGCAGACAGCCCAAGCAAAAACAGACTGTCAACACGCCCATATAATAAATACCCTGATCTTCCCTGTAGATTAACGCCACAACACAGGGCAGAGCTAATAACAGGGCCTCTATACGAAGCACACGTCCCAAAATGAAACGTATCATGGCACTATTCATCATTTTCCTCCAAAATATCGCAAATATCGGAAAAACCTCTATGGGTTGTAACGATCATAACCGTATCTCCCGCCTGAATGCAGTCGCTACCGGAAGGAATAATAATCTGACCGTTATGGTTGATAAAGGATACCAGTACGTTACTCTTAATATCCAAATCCCGTAACGGAATGTTCTCCACCGGAGAGCCTTCATCCACCAAAAATTCAATGGCTTCAACCCTGCCTTCATACATATGGGTCAAGGTTTCCACGCTCAAAATATCTTTTGAATTCAGACGTGCACGCACGTAAGCCAAAATGGATTCGGATGCAATCTGATTCGGATAAACCACACTTCCAAGAGTAAGGTCATTTAAAACCTCCTTAAAGTTGATGCGGTTAATCTTGGTGATAACCTTGGCGTTGGCCTTTGATACTGTACGGGCATGAAGTGTCAATAACACATTCACCTCATCAATTCCCGTCAGTGCCACGAAGGATTCCACATATTCTATGCCTTCCTCCTTCAAAAGCTCCTGGTCAATTCCGTCACCATTAATAATAATTGCCTCCGGAAGCAAAACGCTTAATTCCTCGCAACGCTTCTTGTTGGCTTCTATAATCTTCACGTCAATACCCAGTGTTAACAGATGACGCGCCAAATAAAAGGCACCCTTTCCACCGCCGATAATCAGGCAGTCTTTCACCCGGTTGGTCTTAACGCCAATCTCTTTCAAAAATGGGGAAACGCTCTTACGTCCGGTTACAAAAGAAACCAGATCTCCTTCCTTCAGGCAGAAATCTCCACCCGGGATAAATACTTCCTGACCGCGTTCCACACCGCAGATTAAAACCTTGTTCATAAGACCGGAAGCCGCCTGGGCAATGGTCTTATCACACAGCATACTGTCCTTCGGAATCATGAATTTCACCATATCCGCCTGACCGTGTGCAAAAGAATCCACCTGCAGTGCTGTTGGCAAATACAGAATACGTGCCATATCTACCGCAGCTTCCAATTCCGGGTTGATAATCAACGCCAGACCCAGCTTCTCACGTAAGTAGCTGACTTCATGGCTGTAATCCGGTGTCCGGACTCTGGCAATAGCTGCACAGTCTCCCACCTGTTTCGCAATGGTACAGCAAAGCAGATTCAATTCATCAGATGCCGTTACCGCAATAAAAAGATCCGCATCTTTGATACCGGCTTCCACCTGAGTAGTGTAGCTGGCTCCGTTACCGCAAATTCCAAGAACGTCATTGAAATTCGCCACGCTGCTGACCTTCTGCGCATTACTGTCTATAATTGTAACATCGTGTCCCTCCTTGCTGAGCTGCTCCACCAGGGTCATACCTACCTTACCGCAGCCCACAATGATGATACGAAGTCCGTTTTTCTTCAATCCGAGCCTTGAAAACATCACTCTTCCTCCTACTATAACAGCATATACTATAGCACTTTTTTTCCAAATAGAAAAGTACAAGATATTGAATTCTTTATGTTTTTTCTCTACCCTATATGGTATACTTACTGATAGTGATACTGCGTGTGGATTGCATATACCCGTCATGGACGCTTGCGCTCAGCTTCCGACGTAACGGTACGTAAGACACCGCTTACGCGCTGCCTAAGTACCGACGTCTCCAGATGCCATGACTCGGTATATGCAATCCGCACACCCTATGAATATCGGCAACGTTGAAGATAAGGTTTGCGAAACTGCTCTGTGGCCTACGCCACATGCTCAGTTGACATAAAAATGGTTCCCGCAAGCAAGCTTCCAGGAACCATTTCTATGCCAACTCCTCTGCAACCGTGGTGGCAGGGGAGTTTCGCCGACAAGTAGCTCAATAACAATATATGATACAAGGAGAAGGGAAATTATGAACAAACCAAAAATCGTCGTCTTGGAGCGAAACAGCGTAGGCCCCGACATTCCGGTGGACTACAACGAGTTGGGGGAAGTCACCTATTATGAGAACACGGTAACTGTGGAAGAAGTACAAGAACGGGTAAAGGATGCAGATATTATTATTTGCAACAAAGCCCCCATGAACGAGGCCTCCCTAAAGGATGCCTCGAATGTGAGATTCATTACCGTGTTTGCCACGGGTTATGACAATGTGGATCTTGCCTACTGCAACAAACGGGGTATACTGGTGGCAAATGTGGTGGACTATGCTACAGCCATGGTGGCACAGCATACTTTTGCCCTGGCATTAAGCCTCTATGAAAAGCTTCCTCATTACGACAACTACGTAAAAAGCGGAGAATACGGAAATCAGCGTCGTTTTTCCAACTTTGACGTACCATTTTATGAATTTGAGGGAAAAACCTGGGGCATCATCGGTATGGGAAATATCGGAAGGCGGGTTGCTAAAATTGCCACTGCTTTCGGCGCAAAAGTAATCTTTTATTCCGTCACGGGAAAAAGTACCGTTACCGATTATCCCCAGGTGGATTTTGACACCTTATTAAAAGAAAGCGATATTTTATCCCTCCACTGCCCACTAAGTGATTTAACCCGGAATCTCATTAACTATGATACCATGTGCAAAATGAAAAATTCCGCACTTTTAATTAATGTGGCCCGAGGGCCGGTAGTCAACAATGCGGATCTTGCCCGTGCTTTAAACGAAGGAATTCTTTCCGGCGCCGGATTGGACGTTTTGGAAAAAGAACCCATTGCTCCGGAGAATCCTTTGGGACAGATTAAAGATTCCAACAAGCTTATTATCACACCGCACCTTGCCTGGGCAAGTGTGGAAGCCAGAGTTCGCTGTGTGGAAGAAGTTCGGGAAAATGTCAAAGCCTTCCTGAATGGCGAAGAACGCAATATCGTGAATCCGAAGCCGGAAACAGGCTCCAGATTTTTTGAAAACAAAGCATGCCAGTACTATCCCTGTCATACCGGGTTAAAAGATTTCAACTGCCTGTTCTGCTATTGCCCTATGTATCGACTTCCGGATTGTCTCGGCAATCCTAACTACATAGAACGAGGGGACAAACGCATTAAGGACTGCAGCAACTGCAACTATCCACATAATCCGTCCCACTACGATGCGATTATGAACAAACTCCGGGAAACCATCTAATCCCCCACGCTCAGAGCATTTTGGCTAACCAGACACTTCTTTTGACAATACATAAATTGCAAAACGCAACTCATACTATTCCCCGCATGGCATCTGAGTCCGTCGGTACTTAGCCGGCGAGGCGGTGGCAGCCGTCCTCGCCGGGTTATGTACCGTTACGAACGAAGCTGAGCGAAAGCGCCCATGCGTGAATGGTATGAGTTGCGTTTACGTAAGTTATTCTTTACTCATGAATCATAATATCAATAATCTCTTCATTTGTCTGTTCCATTCCCTGCTTTGCAAGTCGACCAATACTCTTAATGGTTCCCTCCACGTTAGCGGATACCAGTCCGTCACCGCCGGAGAATACCAATCCTTTTTTCGCCATCTGATAGCCTAGAATTGCCGTATCAATAGCCTCTGCAATCTTCGCCGCACAGGAAGCCTTGGCACCGTCACAAACCATACCGGAAATAATGGCAATGGCATTTACTACGGTATTTCCCACTTCCTTCTCGCTGGCACCGCAAAGATAAGCGATACCCGCACCGGCTCCTGCTGCCGCACTAACGGCTCCGCAGTAAGCGGAAAGACGACCGATTCCGGTTTTCTGATGAATGGTTGTAAGGTTGGAAAGGGTAAGCGCGCGATACATCTGCTCCTCACTTACATCTAAGTCTCTGGCATAAATAATAACCGGAACAGAAGCGGTAATACCTTGATTTCCACTTCCGGAGTTAATAATAACCGGAAGCTCGCATCCGTTCATTCTGGCATCGGATCCCGCTGCCGCATAGGCTCTTGCCTTGGTTCTGGTACAATTATCGTCAAAGGATAAAAGTACTTTTCCGATGGTGGAACCGTAATCATTTTTAAGTCCCTCTTCCGCAATGGCCATGTTGCATTTAATCTGAGGATCCAAAATCGGTTTCACATCTTCAATATCCACTGTATGAACAAACTCCCAGATATCCTTCATATTCAATAAAGAACGATCTGTCAGGTTCTGCTCGTTTTCTCCTTCCACCGGAGTGTCCATAATCACTTCCCCATTATGTTCCATGTGCACAATGTTGGTGTGGTAGTTTGCGATTCGCACGCTGGCAGATTCTTTTCCCGCCCAAACGGTAATAACAATATCAAAGGTCAATCCGTTGTTAATGTGGGAAAGCTCCATTGGTGTTTTTTCCAAATATTCTTTGGTTGCGGCAATCTGCTCCGCGCTTACCTCAGACAATACCTCTAACTGCTTGTCTGCTTTTCCGGCAATGATTCCCGCAGCCACTGCCGCCGGAATTCCTTTCAAATGGCCGGTGTTGGGTACGTAAACCGATTTTACATTCTTAATAATACTTCCGCTGGCTTCGATTTCCACCTTTTCCGGTGTACACCCCAGCAATTCTCTTGCCTTGGCCGCACCGTACGCTAATGCAATTGGCTCGGTACATCCCATGGCCGGTTTCAATTCTTCGGACAAAATGTCCAGATACGGTTGGTAATAGGATTTTTTCATAAGGACCTCTCTGTATTAAAAAATTTTTATTATTTTATCAAAAAACATTGAAAAGTTTTCATATATAATGTAACATAATAAAATGTAAATGCATAGATAAAAATTATTAAAATTACGTTAAACGAGGTATCAATAAAAATTAATCATGGAAATACGAGAGATTAAAACTTTTTTACAGGCTGCGCAATCCGGAAGTTTCGTGAAAGCAGCCCAGAGTCTGGGATATTCCCAAGCTGCTGTCACCATCCAGATTAAGCATTTGGAGGAAGAACTGGGTACCGTTTTGTTTGACCGTATTGGCAAGCAGACCCAACTGACAGAAAGCGGACGCACATTTGAAGGGCGCGCCAAACGCATTTTACGAGAAATTGAAGAAGCCAAAGCCGAAATCGGCAACCAGGGAGAGATTAAAGGCGAGCTTCGCATCGGAACCATTGAATCCATCGGTGCCGTTTTAATGCCGGAGTTAATCACCAAGCTCCATCAGGATTATCCTCTTATAACTGTAGAGCTGGAATTGGATTCTCCGCCTAATCTTTTGGAACGGCTGAACAAGAATCAGTTAGACATTGTTTATCTGATGGAGAAACAGGTTCGGGATATGAACTTTGTAAAAGTTATGGAAATTCCGGAGGAAATTGTAGCGGTTACCAATGCAGCTCACCCTCTTGCAAACAGGGATTCTTTAAGCTTGGACGAGATTTTATCCCAGCATGTAATTTTAACGGAAAAGGGTGCAAGCTACCGTGAAGCCTTAGAGCAGTTTCTGTTAGAGCGGGGTCAGGAGGTAAATCCTTTCCTGACAATCGGAAGCACCGAATTCATCATCCGCTATTTAAAAGGCAAAGAAGCCTTTTCCTTCCTGCCTATGTTCACCATTCGCAAAGAAGTTGCGGAAGGCTTCTTAAAGCCTATTGAGGTCGAAGACTTCCCGGCAGGCAACTCACCGTTGACCATGTATCGCCAGCTTTTGTACCGCAAAGACAAATGGGTTAATCCGCAAATGCAGGCGTTTATCGATATTGTAAAAAAAGGGACAGCCAAATAAGGCTGTCCTTCTTATTTACATTAAATTATCAGATTCAACAAAAAGCATACCACCCAGGCTACCGCACACTGCATGAATACCACCAGGGCCGCCCATTTTCTACCCAACTCTCGTTTTACAGCCGCTACTGCTGCCACACAAGGAGTATATAAAAGGGTAAACATCAGGAAGATAAAAGCGCTTCCGGTGGTGAACAGTCTTCCGATTCCACCTTCCCCCGCCAGAATTGTCAGGGTACTGACCACACTTTCTTTTGCCATGAAACCGGTAATCAAAGCAGTGGTCATCTTCCAGTTTCCAAGTCCTAAGGGTGCAAAAATCGGCACCAGCACATTTCCGATCCAAACCAGAATACTCTTGGAAGAATCCGTCACCACATTCAGGTGCATATCAAAATTCTGTAAAAACCAAATTACGATGGTTGCCAGGAAAATAATAGTAAAAGCTTTTCTGGCAAAATCCTTGGCTTTATCAAGAATCAACCGACCCACACTTTTGGCTCCCGGAATCCGGTAGTTGGGAAGTTCCATAACAAAGGGCACCGGCTCTCCTTTAAAGCCCAGCTTATCCAGCAAAACTCCGTAAACCGTTCCCACAATAATTCCACTAAAATACAATACCGCCATAATCAGTGCCGCCTGATTAGGGAAAAATGCTGCGGTAAAGAAACCGTAAATCGGCAATTTTGCCGAGCAACTCATAAACGGTGTCAGCATAACTGTCATCTTACGATCCCGCTCCGACGGCAGGGTTCGTGTTGCCATAATCGCCGGCACGGAACATCCGAAACCAATAATCATAGGCACAAAGCTTCGTCCCGACAGACCGATTCGGCGAAGCAGCTTATCCATTACAAAGGCCACTCTGGCCATATATCCGCTGTCCTCTAACAGTGACAGGAAGAAAAACAAGGTTACAATGGTGGGCAAAAAGCTTAACACACTACCCACACCTTCGCAAATACCGTCTATAATCAGGGAATGCAAAACACCGTGAACATTGATGGCCGTCAGCAGCTTGTCCAATTCCCCAATGGCAAAACCGATGCCTTCCTCAAACCAGTCGGAAAGCCATTTTCCGATTAAGCCGAAGGTCATGGTGAAAATCAACGCCATAATTCCCACAAAAACCGGAATGGCCGTATATTTTCCCGTAAGAATCCGGTCGATTTTCTGACTGCGAATATGTTCCTTGCTTTCATGGGGTTTGATTACCGCCTGATTACAAATTTTATAAATAAAGGTGTAACGCATATTGGCAAGAGCCGCCTGCCTATCCATATTACCCTCGGATTCCATCTGGGAAATGATGTGCTCTAAGGCGTCCCGCTCGTTGGCACTTAAGCCCAACTGGGTCAGCACCATCTGATCCCCCTCCACCAGCTTGCTGGCTGCAAATCGCACCGGAATTCCCGCATCCTTTGCATGGTCCTCAATTAAATGCATAATGGAGTGAATTGCTCGATGGAGGGCTCCCCCATCCTCACCGTTACTGTCGCAAAAATCCTGCCGACTTGGCTTTTCCTCATACCGGGCCACGTGCATGGCATGTTTGATTAACTCATCAATACCTTCATTCTTCACTGCGGAAATCGGTACAACCGGTATCCCCAGACTATGCTCTAAAAGGTTTACATCTATGGTGCCGCCGTTATCCCGCACCTCATCCATCATATTCAACGCAAGTACCATGGGAATTCCCAGTTCAATCAACTGCATGGTAAGGTATAAATTTCGCTCAATATTGGTGGCATCCACGATATTGATAATACCGTTGGGATGGTCTCTTAACAAAAATTCCCGGCTTACGATTTCCTCACTGGTGTAAGGTGACAGGGAATAAATACCCGGTAAGTCTGTCACCGTAGTATTTTCCTGCTTACGAATGGGGCCGTCCTTTCGGTCAACGGTTACTCCCGGGAAGTTACCCACATGCTGGTTCGCCCCTGTAAGCTGGTTAAAAAGTGTAGTCTTTCCACAGTTCTGATTACCTGCCAATCCAAAAAGCAATGGCTTCGTCCGGTCAACCTTCACAGTCTCCTCTTCTTTTTTATGGAAGATTCCCATTTCACCAAGTCCCGGATGAGGCACTGTCTGTCTCTGGGAAAAAGCTTCTTCCGGCGTTTTTTCATCCAGTAAGGTTACCTGAATCTGATCCCCTTCCTGAAGCCTAAGTGTCAGGGAGTATCCCCAAATCCGATATTCCACCGGATCCCCCATGGGCGCCGCTTTTCCGAAGGTGATATTCACTCCGGGTATCAGTCCCATGTCCAAAAAATGCTGGCGCAGCGCCCCGGTTCCGCCTACGAACTCAATCCGGGCGGTCTGTCCCGCTTTTAGTTCTGATAATTTCATTGTCTGTCCCATATCCTTTATCTTTTGATTTTTCTACTAGTATTATACACGCTTTTGTTCTAGTCGTCATCCCCTAGTTAGTTATATTTAACTTTTTTCATTCAAGTCTACCCTCTTTCATCAAGAAACTGATTGACTTTTTTTAGTTTCTGTTCTAGTATGAGATTAGAAGAATAGAGAAAAATGTTTTGCACGTGGGGAGAGTATACTATGCAAACACTTACTGAAATCCGGCGTAAGCTTTTAGCCGGTGACTATGATAAAAAGCTTTTGGAACTTTACTTTGAGCCGGAGCTTTTAACCTATCAGCGCCATCGTTATCATCAGGCGCTGACCGAATTTGAAAAAAACTTCGGGGATGGACCGGCCTGTGTTTACAGTGCTCCCGGCCGAACTGAAATTGGGGGAAATCACACAGATCACCAGCATGGTCAGGTGCTGGCGGCTTCTATTCACTTGGACGCCATTGCGGTGGTGCGTCCTATTAGCGAGCCCACAATTCGTCTGTTATCCGACGGCTTTGATTTGTTGACCGTATCCCTTTCTGATAACTTCCCTATTTCGGAAGCTGATTTCGGAACCACCAAATCCCTAATCCGGGGTGTATGCCGGGGATTTGTAAATAATGGTTTTTCCGTCGGTGGATTTGAGGCCTATGTAACCAGCGACGTACTAATCGGTGCAGGATTATCCTCCTCTGCCGCCTTTGAAACCTTATTGGGAACCATTTTGTCTTCTTTGTATAACGAGGAGAAAGTGGATGCCATCACCATCGCCAAAATCGGACAGTACGCAGAAAACGCATATTTTGGCAAACCCTGCGGACTAATGGATCAAATGGCCTGCTCCGTAGGAAATCTGGTGCACATTGATTTTGCAAATCCTGATGCTCCTATAGTTAATCGAGTAGATGTGGATTTTGATAAAAGCGGATATACCCTTTGTATCACTGACACCAAGGGTTCCCACGCTAATCTGACACCGGATTATGCCGCCATTCCGGCAGAAATGAAAGCGGCGGCAACGGTTTTGGGAAAAGAATTTCTGGGGCAGGTAAGCCTTATGGATGTTTACGCCAATTTAACTGCCATCCGGGAAAAAGCCGGGGATCGCGCAGCCTTACGTGCCATCCATTTTGTAGAAGAAAATAAGCGGGTGCCTTTGGAAGCAGAGGCCCTTCGCCGTAAGGATATGCCTGCATTTTTGAACCTCATAAAGGCATCCGGCAATTCCTCTTACAAATATCTGCAAAATGTCTACTCCACACAGGACGTTTCAACCCAAAATGTCTCTCTGGCTCTGGCCTTAAGCGAACATCTCCTTTCCGGAGAGGGCGCTGACAGAGTTCACGGAGGCGGTTTTGCAGGAACCATGGAAGCCTTTGTTCCAAATGAAAAAGTTTCAGCATACCGCACTGGCATGGATGAACTTTTTGGCAAAGATGCCTGTAAAGTTCTGCACATCCGCAAGTGCGGCGGCGTATCTGTTATGTAGTATATAATCATTTTACAACAAGGAGGTTTACAATGAAAAGTATTTTAGTTCTTGGCGGTGCCGGCTATATCGGCTCCCACACGGTTTATGCCTTAATCGAAGCCGGAAAAAAAGTGGTTGTAATTGACAATCTGGAAACCGGTTTCAAGCAGGCTGTTCATCCGGATGCTACTTTTTACGAAGGAGACATCCGCAATCGTAGTTTTCTGGATGAAGTTTTTGAAAGAGAAGAAATCGAAGGCGTCATTCATTTCGCTGCCAATTCACAGGTAGGCGAAAGCATGACCAATCCTTTAAAGTATTATAACAACAATCTTTGTGGCACCGAAGTTTTACTGGAATCCATGGTTGCCCACGGCATCAACAAAATTGTTTTTTCCTCTACCGCAGCCACCTACGGTGAACCGGAAAGCATTCCTATTCTGGAAAGCGACCCGACTCATCCAACCAACTGCTACGGGGAAACCAAGCTTTCCATGGAAAAAATGATGCACTGGACATCTGTTGCCCACGACCTGCGCTATGTAGCTCTGCGCTACTTCAACGCCTGCGGCGCTCATCCAAACGGCAAAATCGGTGAGGCTCACAATCCGGAGACCCATCTGATTCCATTAATACTTCAGGTTCCAAACGAAAAACGGGGACACATCTCCATTTTCGGTGGTGACTACGATACCAAAGACGGCACTTGTGTTCGTGACTACATCCACGTGAACGACCTTGCACAGGCCCATATCCTTGCCATGGAATATCTGGTAAACGGCGGCGAAAGCAACACCTTCAATCTCGGTAACGGTGTGGGTTTTACGGTAAAAGAGGTAATCGAAACTGCCCGCAAAGTAACCGGTCACCCCATTCCCGCCAAGGTAGAACCCCGTCGGGCAGGCGACCCCTCCACCCTTATTGCTTCTTCTGACAAAGCAAAAGAGGTACTGAAGTGGAAGCCGCAGATGGATAGTTTGGAGACGATTATTGAGACAGCATGGAAATGGCACAAAAATCATCCGGATGGGTACGATAATCGGACAATGTAAAATCACATAAACACGCAGCAGGATAATTTCAATGCGGAGACGTTCTCACTCCGCCTTCAGCGTAGCGGCACATAAGGCGCCGTAAACGGTGCCAAAGTGCCGACGCCTCAGGAGGCTCCGCGTTTGAATTTATCCTGCTGCTTTTTTATATTCTCTCACTTCTTCGATTATCGTGCCCACCCTTGAAAAGCTTTGCCTCTCGGTTGCCCCAGGGTAAAAAATACACCCCTATCTACGCTTTTACCCAAAATGCGATTCACACTAATTCACTTTGAATTTACCTACAGCATCTCCCAATTCATCAGAAATATGGGTTGCTTTCTCCGCCTCGGTGTTAATTCCGCTGATGTTTCCGGATACACCGGATGCTTTGTCTGCTGCTGCCGTAATGGCATCGGTTGATACGCGAACGGAATCATTTACCGCATTGGTATGATGCTTGATTTCATCGATGTCCCGCTGTACGTTGGTACTCATTTCCGCAAACTTCGTCATAATATCATCTACATGTTCTGCGCTTTCCCGATACTTCTCACTGGTTTCAACCAGTCGATCATAGCTTTGCAGCACATTGGTGTCGATAAATTCCATCATTCGTTTTGCTTCTTCTGCAAGATCCTGCACCGCCTGAATTACTTCGGCTGAAACGCGTTGGATTTCTCCGGCTGCGCCGGCTGAATCCGTTGCCAATGTTCCGATTTCTGTAGCAACAACTGCAAATCCGCGTCCCGCATCACCGGCTCTTGCCGCCTCAATGCTGGCATTTAATGCAAGCAAATTGGTCTGACTCGCAATACTTAAAATATTTTCCGTCAAGGCATTGATTTGTTTTACGGCTTCGCTTCGATCCAACTTCTCCTGGATAGCATCCTGCATAGCTTTTACGCTGACACGAGCGTTTTCCTGAGCTCTCATAGCTTCATCACCGGTGTCCTGCGCCTGCTTACGAATACCGTGTGCGTAATCGGAACCATCATGTACTTCCGCAACAATGCCTCCGAAGACCTCATTGATACCGCCTACCAGACTATAGATTTCTTCCATAGCTTCCTGGGTATTAATCATGGATGCCGACAACTCTTCCAAAGTCGCTCCCACAGTACTGGTATCATCCCCGGCCTCTTCCAATCTTCCGAAAATGGCATTGGTGGCTTCCTCTAAGGAACCGGCGCCGTTGATAATACTAATCATAACCTCTCTGATATAGGCTACCAGCTTGTTGATGTTTTCTCCGATAACTTCGAATTCATCACCGCTGTGAATTTCAATCTTCTTGGTAAGGTCACCGCCACCTCCGGCAAGCTCCTCAACCTTATTGTTCAATGTTTTAAATCCCTTTGCCAATCTGCGGCTAATCAGGATAAGGAGGAAAATTCCAAGGATAAAGGCGGCTCCGCAAATGGAAACAACCATAATCAAAATGTTACGGGACTGCTCCTGTACCCAGGCAAAACTGGTATCCACACAGATAAGTCCTGCCATATTGGAACCATTATAAACCGGTGCATATGCGGTGTAATGGGTACCCCAATCATCGGTGTAAGGTTCATCATCCGCCGCCGGCTTTCCCGTATTGATTGCCTCGGCAATACCGCCTTCAATGGCCGCAAATTCATCGCCGTTCTCAGCCTGCATGTCCGTTGCCGTGTCGACAGAATATACCATTTCTCCATCTTTTTCCTTAATGGAATACACATACTCCGCACCGCTGTTATCACGGAAAACTGCTAACTGATCATAAATCTTCTTATAGTTCTCACTGTCCATATCCCCGAACTGAATCGCATCAAAAGCGGCTCCGTCAATATTTGCCGCAACAGCCCCTGCCATGTTGGCAATATTTTCTCTCATCTGGGATATTAACAACGCCCTGGATTTCTTATAGAACACAGCTCCTGTAATAACATCCGTAATCAGTAAAAGCACTGCAACATAAATAAGTATCCTTATGGACATGGATATTCGTCGTACCTTCATAGCGTAACCTCCTGCTCCTTTTTTAAAACGTCCTATTCTCTAAAAGGGGATTACTCCACCTTAAAGCCTCTTAATCTCTCTGACAACAGGTCTGCGGTATCCGCAATACTTTCTGCTTCGTTTGCCACGTTCTCACTGTTATCCGATACATTGCCTGCAAGTTCGGCCAAATTCTCTGCCGTAGCCAGAATTTCTTCTGTACTTGCTGACTGCTGTTCCGTAATGGCCGCTACGGAAGTGGCTACTTCGTCAACCGCCTTCACGTCCTCAACCATATCCTGAACAAGGGTGCTTGTTTCATTAATATTATTGTAAATAAGGTCAAATGCTTCGCTAACTTCTTCTACCAGTTTCACACTTTCCTGAATGCGGGTTACGCTGTCTCTTGTCTGCTTAACAGTATTGTTAACCTGATCGTTGATTGCGGTAGTAATCTGAGAAATCTCTGCAACCGCAGAAGTACTGTTATCTGCCAGGTCTCTTACTTCACCGGCTACAACCGCAAAACCTTTACCGGCCTCACCGGCTCTGGCTGCCTCAATAGCTGCATTTAAGGAAAGCAGGTTGGTCTGGGATGCAATACCACCGATAATCTCTACGAATTTCGCAATTTCTGCGGTGGAATCGCCTACCTGGGTAACCACGGTTTCCAAAGAACTTACTGCCTCTGCGATTTCGCCCATAGCCACCTGAATCTTGTCCATACCACGTTTTCCTTCAGCGGTACTTGCTACGGTCTCTTCCATCTTCTGGCTCGCGTTTTTACCTTTGTTGCCGGTTTCTGCTACAGTCTGTGCCAACGCAGTTGCATTATTTGCAACTTCTGAAATAGAGGTTACCAGTTCTTCCACAGTCTGGTTCAATTCCTTCATGGACTGGGACTGTGACTGTGCTGAACTCTTTAATTCGCCGGATACATTCGAACTGGAATCCGCCTGTCCTGCCAACTTGGTGGACACACCGCCGATTTCGGTAAAAATGTCTCGCATGGATTCTACCAGGCCATCCAACTGATTGCCCATAAAGCCAATCTCGTCGGTTCCTTTAGCCTCAATTTTGACGGTAAAATCGCCATCTGCCATTCTATGAATATTCTCGCTTAACTTCTGAATCGGTTTGGTAATGCGGGTAACGAGAATGATAATGACTGCTGCTACCAAAATCAACGCTACCAGCACAGATATCACTGCCATGGTTCTAAGTTCTGTAGCCGTCTTGCTGATGTCTTTTTCCGGTGCTACTGCCAACAAAACCCAGTCTACCTTTTCCATCTTCTGGGCAGATACAACATAATTCTTTCCTCCGGCTTTCAGAGTATGAATCTTCTGATCTGCTGCCTTTGCCACATCAGCAGCCTGACCGATTGCGCTGTCTTTTCCCAGCTCTGCAAGCGTTTTTCCTAATACAGCATCATCCTTGGATGCCAATACAGTAGGTTCATCACCTGCCAGATTCACAAGATAACACTCACCGTTTTCCAACACCTTATATTCCTTCACATAGTTGGAAATGTCATCCAGGAAAACATCCATTGCCACAACCGCATTATCATCTCCGCGATAGGCAAGCTTGGCAGATGCACTGACACAAAGCTGTCCGCTATCCGAATCAATATACGCCTCGCCAAAGGTCATGGTGGACTGTGTCACACCGGTCTGATACCATCCTCTTTCCGCCGGCACATACCCGGGATCCGGAGTCCAGGTTATGTCAATATATTTTCCATTCTTATCTCCTACATAAATACCGGATGGCATCATAGGGTCCACCGTCATGGCATATTCCATATAATGCTCAATGTCCTCATCGGTTCCCTGCATATTTTCCAATGTACCGTGAAAAACTTCGCCCTCTGCCAATACCCGGTCTACTACTGCCTGCAGCTGGCCTGCGTATTTGCTGCCCTGATCCTCCATAAGTGCATAGGTTCTGTCTTTCACTGTATTCTGAGAACGTGCTATAATCGCTGCCATAACCACAATAAACACAATTCCCACAATCGGCACAAGTGTCATTACCAGCTTCTTTCGAATGCTGAATTTCACCCGATTCGTAGTTTTTTTCGTCTTTTCCTTCATATGAATCTTCCTCCCTGTAGGCATTTGCCGCCTGCTAATTCTCTAATAAAAATTTTACCCTAAACCTATGTTTTTTGTGTTAAAAAAATCTGTATTTTCCGTACAATCCCGAAAAATACAGATTTTTCTGTCAAATATAAGATTTTTCAACTATACTCCGCGCTTTGTCCAGTCCGCCGGCAAACAGAAACGCTGCCATGAAAATCATGTTCGAAAACAAAGGAATCCCTACAAATGCCCCCATTTCACGCATTTCGATTTCTTCTTTTAAAATATCCAGAAACAGTATGTGGGACAGGTAGATGGTAAAAGAATGCTTTGCTACCAGTCCGACCCAGCATCCTATTGTCTCCGGCAGATAAAATGGTCTGGATTTTATCGCGATATAAAACACCGCCATGGCCGCCACTCCAATCAGCACGTTCCGATATTCAAAAAAGTCTTCACAGTGCTGACCGTCGCAAAAGGAATACCACAAGGTTGCACCAACCACAATTGCCAGCGCCAGCATGGCAAGGCAAGCCGCCCAGAGCCGCCGAAGATGGATTTTGTCCCTGTACTGCCGAATAAGATAACCCATAATAAAATATCCCAGATGGCAAGAGCTTCCTACCAGGGGAATCTGATACCGCACTTCCATATCCTGAATTGCCAGATAAAAATTGATGGCCAGCAGACAGATATACAGCATGGAAAAATATTTTACCATCTCGTCATTCATATTCTGGAACAGTTTCTGCCAGAAAGGCAGGGTCAGATAGATCCCTACCAGCACATATAAATACCATAAGTGTTTTTTCACCGGCTCCTCGAACATATCCTGCAGATTATAATATCCCTTATCCATGTAAAAATAGTTCCATACGGCATATACTGCGCTCCAGACCACCAGCGGACGCAAAATCTTTGTCACCCGGGCAGTATTGCGTCTTAAATCAACCTCCCTTCCAATCAGAAGGGAGCCGCTGATCATAAAGAACAGCGGCACGGATACTCTGGATATTCCATTGATAATACAAGCAAACACATAGGAGCTTACGGATATGTCTTCCATGATCCGGCAATAATAATTCGCTACATGAATAAAAATCACCATGATACACGATATGACGCGTAAAAGCTCTATATTTACATCCTTTTGTTTTTCCACTACTTTTTCCCTGCTTTTTTACGGAGTAAGTCGTAGTACCACTTTCCAAAAGCGGAAAGATCCGACCGTTTCAGACCGTTGACCTTCTGACAGCTGCTTTTGATCAGGGCACAGGACTCGTCTTTATTTGATAGATTAAACGCTATATAGCTTACACCATACTGGTCAAAAAGGTCAAGCCACTTTTTGCCGCCGCTCTTGCTGATGCGCCCGTTTCCGGAAGCCTCACTGATTCCGAATTCCGTAACAAATACCGGCAGCTTTGCTTTTAACACTGCCTTCACCCGCTTGCGCATATCTGCCTTGTGGGTTGCGGAGTAAAAATGGAAGGTGTACATTACGTTATCATAATTTAGCGGACTTTCCAGCGCCCGCTCCAAATCCTGGGACCAGGTAGGCGTTCCTACTATAACGATGGCGTCCTCGTCATTTTTGCGGATGATGGGGATAATTTTGTTAGCATAGGACTTAATGTTCTTCCAGTCGGTGCCACCGTTTGGCTCGTTGCAAAGTTCATAAATCACATTATTCTGATCCTTAAATTCTTTGGACATCATTCTGAAAAAACTCTTTGCATAAGACTGATTCTTCTTGGGATTACCGTCGCTTAAAATATGCCAGTCGATAATAACATACAAACCTGCCTCTGTAGCGTATTTCACACCTTTGCGCACCAGTTTGCGCAATTCCTTCCGGCTATTCTTGTCTCCCGTACAATATCCGGCGTATTCCTCGGTATATAGAGCGAGACGCACTGCATTAGCGCCCCATTTATCATGAAGTTCTTTGAATAATTTCTTATTTACATATTGCGGAAACCATGCCAATCCGTGGCTGCTGATGCCTCTAAGCTGAACGGTTTTTCCTTTTTCATTGCACAGATGGGTACCTTCCACATGAAGTTTGGAAAAGCTCTTTTCTTTTGCCAGCACCTGTGAGGCTCCATTTTTCCCACCCCAACAAATACCGAAAAAAATGCCTGCCACCATGCAAAGCGCCAATACCCACGCCATCGTTTTCTTTGTTATTCTCATGTTGTTACCTCCCGCCTTTTTTTCGTATCAAGCCACACGCTTTGTTAAATTTGTCGGCTTTTTTCGATTCTATTTTATTGAATTTTTTTGAATAAATTGTGTATTTCCTCTTGAAACAGACCTTAGTCTATACTATAATAAATTTATATCTTGATTGTTAAAATTTAATCGTATTAAATGATATGTTTGTTTGTCCGGCATGGGGTATGCCGGTTTGTAAGGGGGTAATACCGATGATATCTAAAGCACGCACTACGTTGACGAATCTGTCCAAGATTTGCTTCACTTCTCTCGGAACACTGATTCGGGATTTGCAGACAGAGCAGGACGTTTCTTCCGAAACCTTATGTTCCGGTCTTTGCAGTGAATCAACCTTAGACAGAATCAAGAACAACACCTTAACGCCCAGCGTTCTTCTTGCGGGAGCACTTTTAAACCGCTTGGGAATCTGCGAACAGTCTCTGATTCGCTACGGCGATCCGGAAGAGCAGGAAATTCTTCGTTTGAAATACGAACTTCTTTCCTATTCAGATTCCACCTCCCAGGACTATTTGAAGAAGCTGGCTCGTCTTCGTGAGTTGTGTGAGAAGTCTACCATTCCGTATTTGAAACAGACCTACCTACTGTTTTATTTGCGGACACTTCCCCAGTCCAGCCAGAAGCAGGCACAGACTTTTGCAGCATTACGCCTGACCCTGCGTGACTTTGATCCGGAAAAGATAGATGAATATCGTTTGACCTGCAATGAGCGAATATTAGTTCGGGATTTATTATAAACGGTTACTTCCTAATACATCTTCATGGGTGTAAACACGGGGCTGCGGTTACGATTTCGTATCCACAGCCCCGATTTCATGGGTGATTTTTTTCTTTTTGATGTGATTTGTGATGGAGACTTCCCGGCGAACTTTTTTCCCTGCCGGTCAAACGCTATCCGTTAGCCCCATGAGGATTTCTTCTCCCCAGGCTATTGTTTTTTCAAACGTTCACATAGCCTCACAATGAATTTTGCTCCGCGGGCTAACATTGCGGTTTGCCTCAGAACATATTTTGCTTACAGGCAATGATGCCTGTTTGCCTCGCAGACATTTTCTCCCCATAGGCTAACGGTTTTTGTTAGCCTGGTTTCTTTTTCTTCTCACCAGGCTAATTTTGGATGTTACAGATGGTATTTTCTATTCATACAAGGCATTTATGTATAACCTATTAGTATGCTGCTATGATTTCACCCCCTCAGTCGTTGCCGACACGCCTTCTATGTCGAAGACTCCATTAAACGACTATGAAAATTTACGAGACGGATAAAAAGGGGCCTCACCCGGATGTTTAATTGCATCACTGATATGCTCCCTTCTAGGTAGACAAGAGAAATAATAAAATCTTGAACTACTTAGGAGGGAGCATTTTTATGTCCGT